>NZ_JACIEU010000015.1 GCF_014197035.1 Sphingobium scionense
GACGCATCGTCATGCCGCGTCGATCCGATACCGGATGGCCGCTGCCAAGCTGCCAGTCGTAAAGGACATCGATGCCTTCCGGTTCGAGGGTACCCCGATCAACGAGGGGCTTGTGCGTTCATTGCACAGCGGCGCGTTCCTGCCCGCACGGCGCAATATCGTCCTGGTCGGCGGCACAGGCACAGGAAAGACCCATCTGGCCATCGCCATCACCGCCAATGTAGTGCGCTCCGGCGCCCGAGGCCGCTACTTCAACACGGTCGATCTGGTGACCCGCCTCGAAGAGGAGGCCAGGATCGGCAAGAGTGGCGCTCTCGCCGCCCAACTATCCCGCCTCGATCTCATCGTGCTCGATGAACTGGGGTATCTGCCGTTCGCTCGATCGGGCGGCCAGTTGCTGTTCCACCTGATCAGCAAACTCTATGAGCAGACCAGTGTCATCATCACCACCAACCTCGCCTTTGGCGAGTGGCCCACCGTGTTCGGCGATCCCAAGATGACAACCGCGCTCCTCGATCGCGTCACCCATCATTGCGACATTGTCGAGACCGGCAATGACAGCTGGCGCTTCAAAAACCGCAGCTGATCCGCCCCAGCAGCGATCAATTAGAAGATGTTTTGCGCTGCGCGCGCCTCCGGTCGGGCTACGCCCTCCCTACGCCGCGCGCAGCGCAAGGAAGCCCGTCACATCAACGTTCCGCCATCCTGACAGGGGGTCCCTTTTGCGCGCCGATAAGGGGTCCCGTTTGCACGCCGATTGACAGCCCGACACCAACAGGACTGGCTGCGCCGCAAGCTGCCCGACGCGCAATCGCGCCAGTTGCGCCACGCAGGCTTTGCGCTGCTGAGCATAGCCTTTCTGATCGCAGGCCTTGGCCTTGGCTGGGGCTATGGCAGCGTCGCCTGGTTCGGCTGGCTAAGCGCGGGCGCCGTTGCGATCGTGACGCTCAACTGCAATCGCGAGCGTATCCTTGCTCGGGTGCGGCCATGATCGGATTCGGCACCGCCGCCCGCGCCCGATGGGCCAATGCCGGGCGAGTCACGGCCTGCACGCTGGGTGCCTATGGCCTGACCGCGCTCGTCACCGCAGCCCTGTCCCGCCTGCTCGTGCGCCTCGGCACGGATGCGGTCGAGGCGGTCACCGGCGTCACCCTTGCCAGCTTCGCCCTGTTTGCGGTGATTGCGATGACCGCCTTTCACGCGCGCCATCCGGCGCGGGCCTGGATCCTCATGATCCTTCTCGCCCTGCCGCCCGCTCTGCTGCTTGCGCTTTCGGAGTAGATATGGCCTCGCTCCCCCTCCCTCGTGCGTCCCTGACCGATCGCGCGCTTTCACGCATCGAACCGGTCTGGACCTATAGCCGCTACAGCGATCAGACCATGCCGCTGCGCACGCGCCTGGCGGGTATGGGCGGCGTCGGAGTGATCGGACTGGCTGTACTGGCCGTGAGCCTTGTCACCTGGCACAGCTATGTCGCGCCAACATCGACGCCGACGCTGAGCGTCTTTGCCGTGGCTCCGCCTGCCGCGCCACCAGAGCCGGTGCGCGAAGTGCCGCCCGGTCTCGAACAGGTGCAGAAGGAAAAGTCGCAGCCCACGCCCCAGCAAGCGATGCTGGAACCGCCCAAGATCATCGTGCCGAGCGCCAATATGCTGCCGATCGCGGCGGCCAAACCTGTTCCCGATCCCGGCCCGCCGATCAAGGAGACCACCGCGCCGGAAAGCAAGCCAGCGCCGCCGGCACCACAGATGTCGACCGGCAAGCCCACCTGGGAAGGCCTGGTGCTGGGCGCACTTAACAAGGTGAAGCGTTATCCCCGGGATGCCCATTTCGCGCGGCAGCAGGGCGTTCCCTATATCCGCTTTGTCATGGACCGGGACGGCAAGCTGTTGTCGGCACGGATCGAGCGGTCGTCCGGCGTGCGATCGCTCGATCAGGAGGCCCTGGCTTTGCCCAAGCGCGCGCAGCCGCTGCCCAAGCCGCCCGAGGATGTGAAGGGCGGCAGCATCGAGTTGGTCGTGCCGGTCGAGTTTTTCCTGCGAGTGCGACCGTGAGTCGCCTAAGTAATTGTTCGAAAAGGAGGATATTCCTCATGAGACGAACCTGATGTTCCGTCATCAGTAGCCTACCGGCACATGCGGGACTGGTAACGGTCCGGTGTGAAGCTGCCGGGACAAAGTAGCTGGGCCTTCGGGCCATGTCAAAGCCGTGAGGTGGCGAGATTATCTGCGAGCATCGATGCGGATAGGGCGCAAGGCTGGATGGTATGACCAACGTAAGTGAACTGCTGCGTAATCGTCGTTAAGAATGACAAGCCAAAGATGCTGACAGGCTTGGACCAAAAGGTGCGCGGTCGGTTGTTCCTCTTCGCATTGGGAGCACACGGACATGGTGACCGCCGGCGACAAGGCAGGGTCTAACCCATCCCGTTACTTAGGTGAAACCGGGTAAGCCCGTATCTCCGCCCGGAAACGGGCAGGTTGACCGCAAGGAATACTGTTGGGGGTGCGGGTAAACGAGGTCGGAGAAAGCGAATGCTGTGTTGTAATGATGCGGATAGGGGTTGCGGCTTGCCAACATCATCCCGCCCGAAAGGGAGCAGACTTCCGACTGGTCTCTCGTCGCGAGAGAATTTGCAGAACCATCACAGGAGGACAGGCAAATGACGGCCATGCGAATGGCTGGTGCGGCCTCCGGCGGAGAAATCCAATGGTCCAAGATCGATTGGGTCCATGTGCATCAAACCGTGCGACGGCTGCAAGTGCGTATTGCGAAGTCAGTGCGGGAAGGCCGCCGGGGCAAGGCGAGAGCCTTGGGCTGGCTGCTGACCCACTCGCTCAGCGGCAAGGCCCTTGCTGTGAAGCGCGTTACCGAAAATCAGGGAAAGAGAACGCCCGGCGTGGACCGGATCATCTGGGACAGGCCGGGCAAACGTGTCAGAGGTATGTTGTCGCTTGTGCGGCGGGGCTACCGCCCGCAGCCGCTGAGACGGGTGTATATCCCGAAGGCGAACGGAAAGCTGCGTCCGTTGGGGATCCCGACGATGAAGGATCGGGCCATGCAGGCACTTCACCTGTTGGCTCTACTCCCCATCGCGGAGACCACGGCGGACCCCAACTCCTACGGCTTCCGGCCGAAGCGAGGAAGTCGCGACGCGGCGGAGCAGTGCTACAAGGCGCTGCGCCTGTCGGGCGCGGCCCAATGGGTGCTCGACGCGGACATATCCGGATGCTTCGACAACATCAGCCATGACTGGCTCATCGCCAACGTCCCGATGGACAAGGCGGTGCTTCGGAAGTGGCTGGAATCCGGCTTCATGCAAGATGGCGAATTGTTCGTGACGGTAGCGGGAACACCGCAGGGCGGCATCATCTCGCCGACGCTCGCGAACATGACCCTGGACGGAATGGAAAGGATGCTGAAGGTCCGATACGGTCCCCGGCGTCCCGACCGTCAGCGTAGTCTGGTCCATCTGATCCGCTATGCCGACGACTTCGTCATCACCGCCCGGTCGCAAGACCAGTTGGTGGAGGCGAAGGCGATGATCGAGGGCTTTCTGAAGGATCGGGGCCTCACCCTGTCCGAGGAAAAGACCAAGATCGTGCATATCGAGGAAGGCTTCGACTTCCTCGGCTGGAACGTGCGTAAATATGATGGGAAGCTTCTCATCAGGCCTGCACGCAAAAACGTGCTGGCGTTCATGCGCAAGGTCCGGGCGATCATCAGGGACGCCATCGGCAGGACGCAGGAAAACCTGATAGGACACCTTAATCCGGTCATCCGGGGATGGGCGAACTATCATCGCAATCAGGTGGCGAAGGACACCTTCCAAAAGGTCGATCACGCCATCTGGCGGTTACTCTGGCGCTGGGCCTGCCGCAGGCACTCGAACAAACCTCGTCGCTGGGTGAAGGCACGGTACTTCGCCCGTGAAGGCGCACGGGACTGGGTGTTCCGCGCGGAAGCGCGGGATGACGCAGGGAGCAGCACGTTCGTGCGACTGGTGAAAGCCAGCGACGTTCCCATCCGGCGTCACTGCAAGGTGCGGGCCGAATCCAATCCGTTCGATCCGGCATGGGACAGCTACTTCGCCGAAAGGCGGACACTGCCCATGGATCGGCAGGATCGGCCTGCGCAGGCCAACAACTCAATCCGAAGAAAGGAACTGGCGGCTATGGTCTCACATGGCTTTGAGAGGCTTGAGCCGGATGCGGGGAAACTCGCACGTCCGGTTCTTAGGGGGGAGCGGCCCGGCAACGGGCTGCTCCTACCCGAGTGATGTTGTTTCATGCGCTGATGGCAGGCCTTGCCATGACGGCGGGCGTGATGGCGAACGAACAGGAAGGGGCGCAGGATAATAGCCAGCCAGCTCATCCACCCATCGTGCCGACCGGCCCTGATCCGGTTTATCCGGCCGATTTCTACGCCCCCTTCCAGCCGCAGACCGCGCTCGACATGCTGGAACGCACACCCGGCTTCCTGCTGAGCGAGGGCAACAGCCTGCGCGGTTTTGGCGGCGCGGCCGGCAATGTGCTGATCGATGGCCAGCGGCCGACGGTGAAGGCCGGCGGCATTACCGAAGTGCTACGCCGGATCGGTGCCGCACGCGTCGAGCGGATCGTGCTGCTGCGCGGGACCGACGCAGCCGAGGCGCAAGGGCAGACATTGGTCGCCAATGTCATCCTGCGCGCCGACGGCGGTGGATCGGGCAATGCCTCGCTAAAGCTCAGCCATACCCGCGACGGCCGCATCGCGCCTTCGGCCCAGATCAGCCATGCCCGCAAGATTGCCGGCTGGCAGACCAATGTCGAACTGTCGGTCGAACAGGTCCGCTATCCGACCGACGGCATCTACCATATCAGCGACGGCAATGGCATGCCGATCGAAACACGGCATGAGCGCATCATCGGCAAGGCGCCGGAGATCGGGCTTGCGGCATCGACATCGGGCGCGCTGGCCGGCGGTACGCTGACGCTCAATCTGCGGCTCAACCGGGACGGCTACGAATCCGACCGGTCGATAGCGATCATGCCAGCCATTGGCGGCGCGATGACCGAGCGTATCATCGCCTATGTGGAAAAGGGGCGTAGCGGCGAACTGGGGCTCGACTGGACACGCGCCCTTGGCAAGGACTGGTCGGCCAAGCTGATCGGACTCGGCCGGGTCGAACGCCTGACCACCGACGAGGATTATGTCGAGCCAGGCTATCGCGGCGTTTCGGCACTGACGCAGAAGCCGATGGAACTGGTTGGCCGCACGACGCTGACACGGGGTGGCGACCATCTATTACGCCCCGAATTGGGGATGGAAATCGCCTATAACCGGCTGAACAGTGCGCTCGACTATGCGGAGGACAATGGCAGCGGCCTGACGCCGATCGCCCTCGCCAACGCCAATAGTCGGGTATCCGAACTGCGTGGCGAAGCCTTTGCCAATGTCACGCTGCGCCTCGGCAAGCGCTGGACGCTGGAAAGCGGCATGGCGTTCGAACTGTCGCGCATCCGCGTGACCGGCGATGCCGCGAACGAACAAAGCCTGTCCTATTGGAAGCCGTCCGCCGCTCTGGTCTGGTCGCCGCGCGACACCAGCCAGTTGCGACTGGGCATACGCCGCACCGTCGATCAACTCGACTTCGGCGACTTCGCCGCATCGGTAAATCAGGCCGATGGCCGGCCGCTTGGCGGCAATGCCCAACTGCGCCCGGCCCGCGTCACCCGCGCCCTTGCCCGTGCCGACCATCGCTGGGGCAAGGGCGGCGCGCTGGCGGTCGAGGCCTATCATCAATGGCACCAGGGGATGCTCGGCTATCTCCTCCTCCCCACGGGCGACGAGGCGCTGGGCACGATCGGCAATGCCCGGCAATGGGGTGTCACCGCCCAGGCGACCCTGCCACTCGACGCGGCCCTGCGCGGCGCGCGGCTGACGCTCGACGGCACGCTGAGGGGATCACGCATGCGCGATCCTGTAACCGGAGAAGACAGGAAGATGGACGATATCGCGCCACGCAGCCTGACGGCCGAGTTTCGCCATGACATACCGAAGCTGCGCTCGTCCTGGGGAATCAGCTATACCGCCGCCGAACAGGGTGACGTCTTCTACACCGGCGAGCGGCTGACCTGGCGCGACGACGCCGCGTTCGACGCCTATGTCGAGACCACCGCCCTGGCCGGGTTCAAGATGACGCTGCGGGTGAGCGCGCTCAACGGCCAAGATTATCATCGGCTCCGCCGCTTCTATAGCCCCAGCCGGGCGGGCAGCTACAGCGGGCAGGAGCAGCGCAACCAGTGGGAAGGGGCTGTCGTCTCGTTGACCCTGGCCCGCGCGCTATGAACCGCTCCACCCTACCCTTCCACCGTCGCACAAGGACCGAGCGCCGGGTGCTCGCAATGCTGCGCGGCGAGGAGCATGTGGCGGCCGATGCCGGCATGGACGGCTTTGCGCGCCTGCGCGATCGCGCCATCGAATGTGGGATGCGAATCCAGCCGCCTGCGACGCGTTATACGAGCGACGATGAATTGGTCCTACTGGCCTGCCTAGCGAATGCCCAACGCATCGCGACTACCGCGATGCTGCCAATCGACGAACGGTTGAAGAAAGATATCACGCGATGTGCGGAAATATTGATCCGCCACAATCTGCGCCTGTCACCGCTCACCCTCTATAGCGGCCGAAACGCCACCAAAATCTGACCCGGGCAGAGCATGTCTGCCCGGGTCGTTCCAATCAGAGCTTACCGCGCAAGGCCAGACGGAAACTGCGCGACTCGCCGTAGATATTGTAGAATATCTTATAGCCAGGAATGCGCCGATAGGTGCGGTCGAACAGATTGCTGACCACCAGCGACGCATCCCATTTTTCGGAGAAGGCATAGCCAAGCTTGACGCTGGTAATGGCATAAGCCCCCTGCCGGACGAAGTCGGTATATATGTTGCTCTGTGCCTGCAGGCCGCCGCCCACGGTCAGGCCCGATACCCAGCCTTCAGTGCCGCTCTTACCGAAATCATATTGGGTCCAGAGCTTGAACATATGTTCGGGACTCTGGGCTGGCAGAAAACGTTGACCGACATTCGCGGGGTCGGAATCGCTCAGATATTTCTGCTGGTTGTAGGTATAGCCCAAGCTGACATCCCAACCCTTGAGCGGGCTGCCGTTGATGTCGATCTCAACACCCTGGCTGCGCACCTTGCCTGCCGCGCGCGAACAGGTGCCGTCGATCGCCGCCCAGCCTTGCGCCGGGCATCGATCGCCAGATTGCGGACGATGCGATGGAGATAGGGGACAGGGTCGCGCAAGGCGGCACGGCCAAGCGCCTGGCTCAGATGGAGCCAGGCATCCTCAGCTTCAAAACGGTCGCCGGCAATAGGTATCGGCATAGTCGATCAAAGCGCGACGGTGCGCACCATAGATGTCCAAGCCGACCCGTTCGGAACCCAAAGCTCGCCCTTCATTGCGACCAACGCGCTATCACACTAGCGCCTGAGGGTTAGCGGCGCCAAAAAATTGAGCATGTCTCATCCTGCAACCGATCTATCGTTGCCCTATGGCCGCACGGCTTTGCGCACCGCTTTAATGCATCTTTGTGCCCGCTTCCGAGCACCACTCCATATTCGGAATTAAATTATCCCCAACTGCTGTCGGTGACCGCATGACAATGATCGCTTATGGAACCCAAGCGAGAAACCTCCGAAAACGAACGAGCTATCATAAGGTGCAGATCACTCCATTTGTGATCCGATGACTCACCATAGCTGCCAAAGCAAAAACACCGGCCTGTCCATTGTGGACAGGCCGGCGCTTAAACCTTCCGGGATCGGCCAGCCTCAGCTGCCGTTCGGGCCGCCGCCCGGACCGGCGCCACCGGCCGAACCGGCACCCATGGCCCCCACCGCGCCGATATTGCCGAAAATCTCATCGAACAGGCTGCGATGACGGCCCAGCGTCGGGGTCTTGTCGCCGGTCGGCGAGATGTGCGCGACCTGCTCCAGGCCCATGCGATCGACCGCAACAACGTTGCCAGCCGGATCGAACCGAACATGCAGCACGGTCTGCGACACCGGCTTGGGATTGGAGAAGGCGAGCGAGCGCATGTCGCGCGACACATAATACCAATCCTGCTCGCCAAATTGCGCGACGAAGCTCGGACGGCCCAGCGTACCTTCGACCGAAGCGCGATTGTCGATGCCCGGCTGAACGGAATCCACCAGCAGCTTGTCCACCTGATAGCCCTGATGCGTGCGGATACGGGTACAGCCCGATGCGCTGATCACGATCGCGCCAAGGCCCAGAGCCAGCAGGAAACGCCCGCGGCGGGACTGACGGCTAAACTTGCGCATGGTCTTCTCCTGCGGGGACAGGCCCGCGAACCCAAGAAACAGAAAGCCGCCATTGCATCGGGCGGCCCAGCGATCAATATGGAAATGCGCAGGCCCCGGCAAGGGGCGCACGCGCCCGCGAAGCCCGCTGGCCCACATTCCATCACGAAAAGACGGCAACCCATGTCCCAATCCCGTCCCTCCTTCCTCCAGCGCCTCTTGGGCCGCGAAGATCCGAAGGCCGGACTGATGCCGCTTTATCATGCGGTGGTGGCCGAAGGACGGCAGCCACACTGGTATCTGCAGGGCGGTGTGCCCGATACGCTGGATGGCCGGTTCGACATGATCGTCGCCGTGCTGGCCCAGGTGCTGATCCGGCTGGAATCACTTGGCGCGACACAGGAAAGCGTGTGGCTGACCGAATTGTTCGTCGACGACATGGACGGGCAACTGCGCCAGGAAGGGATTGGTGACGTGGTCGTGGGCAAGCATATCGGCCGGATGATGAGCGCACTGGGCGGGCGACTGGCGGCCTATCGCGCGGCCTTGACGGGAGAGGGCGATCTGGAGGATGCGCTGCGCCGAAACCTGTATCGCGGTGACGCCCCGTCCGCAGAAGCGTTCTGCCATGTCGAAGGCGCGCTGCGCGCACGCTGGACACGCCTGGCATGCCTGACCCGCGACGCCTTGCTGGCTGGAGACCTTGGATGAGCGACATGATCGAATTTTCGCGCCCCGTGCGCGCCGACCAGCTGGGCAAGCTGGGTGACAGCCTGGTGACTATCAGCGCCGACGAAGGAGAGCGCGCCGCGCTGATGCGCCGTTTTGCGCTGCTGGCGCTCGACCGGCTGGAGGCGGACTATCGGCTTAGCGCGGAGGGCAGCACGATCCTGGCGCGTGGCCGGGTGCGCGCCGCTCTGACCCAGCCCTGCGTCGCCACCGGCCTGCCGGTGCCCGAAACGATCGACACCGATTTCCTGCTGCGCTTCGTGCCCGAGAGCGGCGACCTGCCCGAGGGCGAGGAGCTGGAATTGGACGCGGAGGATTGCGACACGATCGGCTATGACGGCAATGTCATCGACATGGGCGAGGCGGTGGCCGAGACGGTAGCGCTGGCGATGGAGCCCTATCCGCGCGCGCCGGAGGCCGAAACCTATCTGCGCGAAGCAGGGGTCATGACCGAAGAACAGGCCAGTCCCTTTGCCGCCCTGCTGGGACTGGCCCAGAACGAGAAAGGCAAAACGAAGGACTGACACACCTGGCTGTTTCCCTTTCGTTCCCATGGTGTCATAAGCCTCGCCATGGACGCCCCGCCGCCTGCGATGCGCAAGATCATCCATGTCGACATGGACGCATTTTATGCGTCGGTCGAACAGCGCGACGACCCGAGCCTGCGTGGCAAGGCAATCGCCGTCGGTGGCGGCGGCCCGCGTGGCGTGGTCGCCACCTGCAGCTATGAGGCGCGGAAATTCGGCGTGCGATCGGCGATGCCGGGCACAAGAGCGCGACGATTATGCCCCGACCTCTTGTTCGTGAAGCCGAGGTTCGAGGTCTATCGCGCCGTTTCCGCCCAGATTCGCGCGATCTTCGCGCGCTTCACCGACATGATCCAGCCGCTCTCGCTGGACGAGGCCTATCTGGACGTGACCCGCAACAAGCCGCGGATCGCATCTGCGACGCAGGTCGCGCAGGAAATCCGGCGACTGATCCATGAGGAGACAGGCCTCACTGCGTCCGCCGGTGTCTCGTACAACAAGCTGATCGCCAAGCTGGCGTCCGACCAGAACAAGCCCGACGGACTATGCGTGGTGCGGCCGGCCGAAGGCGCGGAATTCATGGCCCGTATGCCGGTGCGCCGGATTCACGGCATCGGCCCCGTCACCGCCGAACGAATGCACAAGCTGGGAATCGAGACCGGCGCCGACCTGCGAGACCGCGACCTGCCTTTCCTCCAGATGCATTTCGGCAGCAGCGCGCTCTTTTATTATCGCGCGGCGCGAGGTGAGGATGACCGCCCGGTGCATGAGCGGCAGGAACGCAAATCAGTCAGCGTCGAGGACACGTTTTTCCAAGATCTGGTTACCGAAGAGGCGCTACTGCGCGAGATCGAGCGGATCGGAGAGTCTCTGTGGACCCGGATCGAGAAGGCGCAGGCCTATGGCCGGACCGTAGTGCTGAAGGTGAAGTTTGGCGACTTTCGCATCATCACCCGGTCGCGCAGCTTTGCCGCACCGGTCCGATCGGTCGAGCAGTTGGTGGACACCGGCCGCGCGCTGCTGAAAGCGCAATTGCCGCTGCGCATGGGCGCCAGGCTGCTGGGCCTGGGCGTCCATAATCTGGATGGGGAAGAGGGCGAGCCGGATAATCCGCAGCTCGCCCTGCTCTGATCCGTCAGAAGGGTAGCCAGGTCCGCTTTTCGCTGAACTTCATGTAACCAGCATTGACGCCAAGACGATAACCAACGCCAAGACGGATCGGGATCAGCACCACACTGCCCCAGCGCAGATAGCTGGCGGTGAAGCCCCCCACCAGATAGGCGGTGCCTTCGGCCGCGGGGAAGCGGTGATAGAGATCCTGGCTGTCATAGAGATTATAGACAAGGACGAAGGTGTTGGACGCATTACCCCCGACATCGAAGCCGATCGACGGGCCGGTCCAGTAGACTTCGCGCTTGCCCTCGATCTTGTGATTGAGCGTGCCCGAACCATAGCGCAGGCCGACCACAAAGGCGCCCGACGCCTCTCGCCCGGAAATATAGGCATTGGGCTGGCCCTGGTCTTTAAGGATCTTCTCGATGATGCCGGCCAGGCCTTCGGCCCCCTTGCCAAACACACCCTCGGCTGCGCCGATCAGATCATCTTCCTGATAGGATTCGCCCGGCGCCATCGCGGCCGGCGGCGAATGGGTCGTGACCGGCGCGCCAGTCGCGGTCGCAGCACCGGTAGCGGGCGCTGCATTATAGGTGTTAGAATCATTCGAGGTGGCCGGCGGCGCCAGACTGGGGTCGACGCCTGGATCGGTCGGAGTACCGCCTTGAACGGGCGGCGGCGCTAGATCGGAATCGATCGCCGTGTTGGGGTCGACCGTGCGAATCTGCGCGCTGGCGACCGGCGCCAGCAGGAGTCCGCCGAGTGCCGCCATAAGGGCACCCACCCGTGCGAAGCGGGCGCCCGTGCGCCCCATGCTGCCGATCATTGCCCGATACTCCCCGAAGCCCGCTCTTGAAAACATCCGTCAGATTATCCGTCGCCAAGCTGAAACGACAATGAACGAACGCCCACCGGAGTCGATTCTAAGCCAGATTGAATCCGATTGTGCAAATCGGTGTGAAAAATCGCGCAATTGGACCGTTGCCATGCGTCAAAGCCGTCGCTATAGCCCGTCGCCTAGCCACTGCCTCCCGGTTTCCGGTAGGCAAATTCGTGCGGAGACGTGGGTGAGTGGCTGAAACCAGCGGTTTGCTAAACCGTCGTAGCCTTAAGGGGCTACCGAGGGTTCGAATCCCTCCGTCTCCGCCACCTTTCCTTCTACAACGTTGAAAAGGTGGCATTTTTTCTGCCGCCCCGATTTCTTCCCCACCGTTCCGCCCACTAGCGTTTTTCGCTGGTCTCCTTGGCCATGAATGCGCGCACTCGGGCAACGATGCGCGAGGACGGGTCGCGACCGCGCCTCAGATCATGCACCAGGCGCGGATCATTCACCGAGAGACGCCCGAATCGGCTGGCGGACATTCCCGTCGCTCTGAGCCTCCTTTCGATCTCCAGAAGGATCGGGGAGAGGTAGCTTGCGTCCTGCGCCTGCCGGCCGCCTTTTGGGCTATCCCCAGAAAGGGGGATTGCATCGGGCTCGATAAGCGGAAGCTGCTGGTCCTCGGCATTGCGGCGCCGGATCAGCATGGCCGGCTGCCCGGATGCATACAGCGCTCATTTGCAATGTCGCGCGACCCTGGCCCTGCTATCGGCCCGGTGTAGGGCTCGATCTCGTTGATCTGCCCCTCATCCTCGACATTGCCGCCGCCGGCGTCGCTGATCAGGCAACCGGGACCGTCTGGAACAAGAGCGTATCCGGTCAACTGCTCGTCCTCACTATTGCCGGTGTCGAACTCCTCGCCGCTCCATTCCAGATCGGGATCGCCGTCGATCTCGTCCATTTGGCCGATCGCCCGATGCGCGATCCTCTCCAGTTCGGCGCGGCAAAGGACGGGAAAGACCGTCAGCATGGCGGCAACGGTCGGAACCGGTTGCGCGTGCCGTCGATAGTGACGCCGCAGCCACGTCCGCCGGTGGCGCGGGCGATAGGGCAGGGGCTTTGGGGCTCTACTCGCCATATCAGCGCCCTCCCTCGATCTGGTCGAGGCAAGCCACGATCCTCGCTCGCGTCCGCTCCCTGATCCGCCGGCCGTCGCGCAATGCGTAAACCAGATTCGGATCATTGACCGCTTGGCGGCCGATCGCGCTGTCACTGAGCCCATGCCGATCGCGGATCTCATCGATCCGGCCGAGAAGGTCGAAGGCCGGTCGCGTCGTGCCGGTTGGCGCATCAGGCTTCCGCCGACCACGAACGCGGCGCGGGCGGATGCTCAGGATCGGCTTACGCTTCCGCGGCTTCGGCACGAAGGTCAGCGCGGCATAATTCTGGCGATAGAGGATCATGCGCGAGCCTCCCCGGTGATAGAGGAAAGCAGCGGCGCGATGTCGCCATTATCGTCGCCGTAGCGGTCGAGGATCAGCCGCAGCTTGTGGGCGATGATGTCGGCCTCGCGAGAAGGATAGGCCACAATCGCTTTCACCGATGCAGTGTGGGCGTCGCAAGCAGCCTCCCACTTCTCTTCGGCGTCAGGCAAGCCCGCCTCTTGGCGCAGCGTTCCATCGATCTCGGCGAGTTGCGCCCGCATGCCGGCAGCGAAGGCGTTGTGGTCACGGATGCCGGCCTCAATGCGCTCGTTTTCATCTTCATGGGACGGGCGCGCCTGGATGAACTTCCAGACCTTGCCGTTCTTTTCGTCCATCTCGGCGTGCCACTTCGCCATGAAAGCGGCCTTGGCGTCGAAGAAGCGGCTATCAGCATCTTCGCGCAGGTCGACCATCTGGTCGAACACAACGGCGGCGCTGCGCTCTTTCGCCAGCAGCGCCAGCCATGCAGGATCTTGGGTTGCGGGGGTGGCGGCCATCGCTGGGATGACGATGGCGGCCGGGGCTAGTGTCAGGCCCGCGAGGAATGCGCGTCGGTCGGTCATGCCGCTGCCTCCCCTGCCAGTCGGCGCAGGTCACGCAGCAGAACTTCGATGTCGACCTGTCCATCCGTCTCTTCGATCAGCTCAACCTTGGCGATCAGATCAGCGATCGTCGCCACAGGGAAGTTCTCGACATCATAGAGGGCATCGCCGCTGGCATCACTGAGGCGATTGCTCTCTGCGGCTATCGAATTGATGTTGAGCCGGTGTCGCGCGCGGACCTCTTCCGCTTCGCGCCATTCGATCAGGCCGCGAAGCTCAGCGCAGGTCCGCGCATAGTCCTCGGACATAAGATCGCCCGTCGCAGCCCGCCGCGCCGCCTGGGCGGCGCCCACGTCAGAGGCGCGATCCGTCGACATATGCCTGACCGTCCCGCGATATTCGAAGCCGCTCGCGGTGGTGCGATGAGGGATTGCGTCACGGGATTGGCGCAAAGCTTCCCATGCCGGATCCTCAATCACCTTGCCATGGCGGTCGCTTGCCGCCTGGGCGGCGCGGAAGGCAGTAATTGCGGCCGCCATCTCAGGACTAGTGGATGCTGGGCTGCACAGAAAAGCCGGCGCCGCGACGGCGGCAGCAGGCAGAGCGGCGGCAGGGAGTAGGAAAAGCGCGCGCGTGACGGCGCGCCTAGACAATGCTAGGTCGTTCATAGCTTCAATCCCTCTCGAACAGGGGTTGCGGTCAGAGCTGGCGCGAGGTGTAGGAGCCTTGCGTCAGCTTGCACTTTCTGACATCAATAAATTTGCATGTCAAACATTTCTGACACCAAAAAGATTGGGCGCCCTGCAACCGGAGTGGGCAAACCTATCACCGTCCGCCTTAATGAGGCGGATTTGGCCGCGCTCGATTCATGGATCGCCGGCCAGGAAGAGAAGCCAACCCGGCCGGAGGCAGTGCGCAAGCTCATGCGGCTCGGGATGACGGCAAAAGCTTCATGACGCCCCCTTCCGATGGAGACCATCAAGAAAAACAATACTCGTTCTTCGATGATCGCCTAGATTCGGAGACAGAGCCAGCGCAACGCCCAGATCGCGCGCCCTCGTCGGAGAGTAAGTTCAGCAATTATGTGGTCTATGTCGATGAGAGCGGCGATCACGGAATGCAAAATGTAGATCCCAACTACCCGTTATTCGTTCTCGCTTTCTGTATCTTCTACAAGAAACATTACGCAGAAAAAGTAGTAACGGCGCTAGAGAAATTTAAATTTCGCAATTTCGGACATGACCTGATCATCCTCCATGAAAACGAAATCAGGAAAGAGAAAAATCAATTTAAGTTTGTAAGTGCAAAGGAAAAAGAAGATTTCATTTCCGATCTTACGGACATAATTGATAGGAGCAATTTTGTACTAGTTTCTTGCGTTATAGATAAGCATAGATTGAGCGCGAGATCGAAAAATGAGCAAAATCCCTACCATGTAGCTCTCGGATTTTGCTTGGAAACTCTCTATGAGTTCATGGTCGAAAAGGGTCAGCATGAGAAGCGCACTCATGTCGTCGTAGAGTGCAGGGGGAAAAAAGAAGATAAGGATCTCGAGCTCGAATTTAGGCGCATTTGCGCTGGCGAGAATCGGATGGATATCCCGCTGCCATTTGATGTTGTTTTTGCAGATAAAAAGGCCAATTCATCAGGCCTGCAATTGGCAGACTTGGTAGCGCGACCGATAGGTATGAGCATCTTGCGACCTGGACAGCCGAACCGAGCGTTTGACGTCCTCAAGCTCAAATTTTTTTGCAGCGGGGGTCGGGATAAGGTCGGTCAAGGCTTTGACGGCTGGGGTTTAAAAGTCTTCCCGGGCCCAGAAAGCGAAAAGCCCCGGTGAAGCTCACCGAGGCTATAACGCCGACCGGGATCCCCCAGTCCACTTGGGAATCATATATGCTCAGGATGATTCCAGATTCAAGGCTTTAAAGCTTGCCGGACTCAAAAAATATCTTTTGTCAAGCGAGCGCGCTGATTCGTTAACCGTTTGTTCTCCTCAATAGAGAATCGTGGGTAAAAGAGGAGTGGTCGGCAGAGCATCCGTCCGCCGCTGACGAATGCGAACCCGAGTAAAACTGGCACATCCTGATGGCGATGGGCTAACTCCCCACCACCGAAACCACGGGATGCCGTTATTGCGCGCGCCAGCCAGGCCGGATAGCCTGCGCTGGTGCCGACACCTCTAGAAGCTCTCCGCCAGCGTCTCCATCTCACCGTCGAAGACCTCGCGGTGCGACTGAACGTCTCCAAGACACAAGTCCAGAAATGGGAACGGCGCTGGGAAGATATCCCCCCTGACACGCTGCGAGAAATGGCGGTCAGCTATGGCGTCAGCGTCAGCTCCATCCTCGGCGAAGAGACGCCGGTAGAGGAATGGGGCCGCCACCCCTTTGCGATCAACGAAGAGGAGGAGCTGTACGGAACGCTTCGCCTCACCTTCACGGATGACCAGGAGAATGAGTTCCCGATCAGCCAAAAGGCTAGGGAATCGGTTCTAGATCAGCTCCGCCGACGTTCATTCATAGATTCCCAGAATAGGCCCGGCAAAGAGCCATGGCTGTACTTCTGGGGCCTGGATGATCGCATCGCGATCGCGCGCATGTCCTGCGTCAGTGAGATTGCCCTGTTGAGCGACGACGACCGCCAAGCGCCATATTACGCCCACCCCGAGATTTATCGCCTTCTGGTCACTGAGAGCATGTACGATGAAGAGCCGATCAAAGTTTTCGGCCAAGCTCTGTCAGAAGCGATGGCGACCCATTTCGACATTCTCGGCGGGCAAGCCGCAGCAATCCAGCAGGCTACCCACGCATGCCTGATCTTTCGGGACGGTCGAGAACTGTATGCGTCGTGCACCAATGCCGAAGAGGTCTCACCGCTCTTTCTGCTCGACATGACGAGCAGCGCCATCCCGACATCGGCTTTCCTCCAGATCGAGGACCCCACCAATTACCACGAAGCCTATTTCGTGAATTTCGATGCCCTCCGCTTCATCAGCATCCCCTCCGAAGCCTACCATAGGTTCATAGGGTCCGACGACTGAGCGTTTGAGCTTGTGACAGCCATCACAGCTTAACGATTGCACAAATGATATCGTCCATAACGGCGCGGCGCATAACGCGCGCTGGGGGAAAAACTGGGGGTATCATGATTCGGGTAATGATTTGCGCGGCTGCATTGGCCGCATCGACGGGCGCTTATGCTCAGGGCGACGGCGCCCTGCCAGCCAGCACGCTGATCACGGTGACGCCGAACGAGGAGATCACGTCCAAGAAGGTCGAGGTCGGCACACGCGTTTCGTTCTCGGTGGTCAATGACATCGTGGAAAATGGCGCCGTTGCGATCCCGCGCGGCTCGCAGGTCGCCGGCACCATTTCGTGGAAAACGGGCAAGGCGATCGGCGGCAAGTCGGGCAAGTTCGAAGTGAAGTTCGATAGCGTGAATGTGCGCGGTCGCGACTATGCTCTGCGCGGCGTTCATCGCCAGGAAGGGAAGGGCAACACGGCGGCGGCGCTGCTGGGCTCGATTCTCGTAAGCGGTCGATCG
The DNA here is from genome assembly GCF_014197035.1 of Sphingobium scionense. Taxonomy (GTDB): domain Bacteria; phylum Pseudomonadota; class Alphaproteobacteria; order Sphingomonadales; family Sphingomonadaceae; genus Sphingobium; species Sphingobium scionense. Next base: position 17,074 of record NZ_JACIEU010000015.1, read on the forward strand.
GCGCAAATGCTGCCGGGCCAGATGGCCAACGCCTTTACCGCTGAGCCGATCCCGATTTTCGTGGCACGCGCTGCACCTGCCGTTCCTGCAGCCGTCGCTCCGGTCGCTGCGGCCGAGCCGGTATCGACTCCATCTCAGCCACGCGCGGCGGCCACGCCTGCACCGCGGCCGATGGTCGACAAGTCGCTGGAGATCAATCCGCGCTAAGCAGCGTATCAATGACGGCGCCTCGAACAGAGCGCGCCGTCACCCCTTCAGCTGGGCATATTTGCTGATCGTTCCCGGCGCCGATTGCTGGCTCTGAGCATAGGCAGCGGCGCCGGCACGGGTTCCCTCGGCCTTGATGGTGCGATTCACCCCCTGCAACAGCTCCGGCGTGGTGATGCCGTGCCGCGCGTCGAGCGTGAAATACTGGTTCACAGTGGTTCCGCCCGCCGCACCGCGCAGTAGCTTGTTGGGCATGACGAGGCTTTCCATGCCGGCGGTGAGCGGCGTCGCTGCGAGGCGATCATTCGGGACGATCATGCCCGACGACGGCGCACGGAACAGCTCAGGGCCGCGTTCGCCGACCAGATAGGTCTTCCCGCCCATGACCGGGCCGCCGGCCGCGCGTGCGCCGGAAATGCCCAGTGCCGATCCCACCGACTGCAGCGCCTTGCCGACATTGAAGCTGCCACCAGTGCCGTTGATCTGCCCCAGCGTGAACTTCGCCAGCGTCTCCGCGATGATGCGGAAGCCCATGGCCTTGAAGTCGCTCCAGATCGCATCGGTGCCACCGCGGAATAGGTCTTCATAGAGCCCGGCCAGCGCATGCAACTGGTCCTCCTGCTTCCGCTTGAAGTCCTCGGCGATCTTGTCGTTGGCATCCTGGCGCAGGTCCAGATCTCGATCGATCTCCTTGCGGACATTGGAGCCGTCGAAGTCACCGGCATTGAAGCCGACATCGATCCAGCGCTGTTCCTGGCTCTTCCATGCCGCATCCGCAACGGCACGGGCCTGGTCGCGGGCAAGGGCGAGCCGGTAGGTGAGGGCGTCGACGGAGGACAGCACGCCCTTCATCTCCAGCATGTCGATATCCTTGAGCGCCTTGCCCGTCTCGATCGCGATGGATCGCACCGGATCGAACTTGCCCACGATGCGCTCCAGCGTCTGCTGAAGCTCCTGCTGGGCGCGGGCGGCCTCCTTGGCAGCCTTCGCCGCGTCGCGCTTGGCGGATGCATCGGCCTTGGTGGCGCGCTCGCTCTTGCCCGCCGCGGCAACCTCGGCATCGCGGGTGCGGTTCAGCTTCTCCAGTTCGGTGCGATAGGCGCTTGGCGTGATCTTGCCGGCCTCGAGCCGATCGTTGAGCTTGCCCAGCGCACGGTCATAGCGCCCGGTCGCGGCGGCGGCCTTATCGGTGGCTTCCGAAGCCTCGCGCTGCAGCCGGGGGATCGCTGAGCGGCGGACATTGGCATATTGCGCCTGCAGTTCGGTGTTCTGCTCTTTCAGCAGGGCATTGAGGCGCGTCAGCTCGCGCTCCTGCGTGGCGCCGGCCGTGACACCGAAATTGACACCGCCTTCGGGATCGCCCTGCTCGTTGGCCTGGCGATCGGCCGTTTCGAGGCGCACCTTGGCCGCCTGGATGAGCCGGATCGTGGCGACGCGCGCCGCCTCGGCCTTGGCAGCCAGCGCGGCCGCTTCGTTATAATGCTGCTGCTCCGCCTGCTGCGATGTCTGGATGGCACCCTTCGACGCTTCGGTCATATCGTTGATGGCGTCGGTGAGGGACTTGGCGCCCTTGGTGTGTTTCTCGGTTGCGTCATCCTCAGCCAACACGGCGGCGGTCAGCGTGCCGGCGACCGATGCCGCGGCGAGCAGGGCGGCGCCCCATGGTCCCGCGAAGAAGGATGCGACGGCACCGGCCTTGCCGCCCAGATCCGCCATGGCGTCGGCAAGCTGCGGTCCCTGTTGCGCCAGGATCGTGAACATGGACTGGCCGCCCGACAACTGTGCGCCAACGTCGGCGAACTGGCGTCCCATCTGGCGCCCGGCATAGGCAGCCCGCTCGGTGCCCTTTTCCATCGCATCGGTCGCGCGGACGGTGGTCGAAGCCGCCGATCGCATGCGGGACTCGAAATCAAAACTGTCGGCGCGGAGGCGGACGACGACTTCATCGGCAACGGGCATGCTATTTCTCCGTTTCGCGGGTGACGGCGGCTGTCACGAGCCGCGCAACCTTATCCTTGGTGGCGCGCGCAGCGGGGCGCATGAAGGGGCGCTCCGCCATGACGCCCGTGCCAAATTCGAGGGGGACCGCGTGCGCTGCGGTCGCGCTCACTTCCACGATCGTCGGATCGTCCTTCGCCTGGCGAACGATGATGCTGTTGTGAAGCTCGTGGAGGTCATTGTTGGGCGGCTCACCGGGCTTGCTGGGCACGTGGTTCTTGCCCGACACGCTGCCCTCCATGATTGAGCGCTTTGCCTCTTCCTGCAGCAGCCCCCCACCCACATAGAGCGCGCCGCGCACCGCCTCCTTCATCTCAGGCGAGGCCATCCGCTTGAACTTGCGCAGCACGGCATCGGCGCCTTTCACGTTAGGCATGATGGGTATCCCGGTGGGGATGCGCGCGCGGGCGGACACGATCAGCGCGGATATGCGTCGGCGCGGGGGCCGGGGCGGCGGACAGTACCTCCGCCGCCTCCTTCGGATGGAACCTGAGCAGCCACGCGAGCTGCTGGGTTTCGGTCAGGTAGGCTTCCCTCTCAGCGCGGGGCACGCAGCGCGCCTCGGGCGGGTAGCTGGCGGCGATGCGCTGCAGTTCATGCGTCAGGGCCATGGTGCATCCTTCGAAGAATGTCGCGGAGGCGGAGGCGCTCAGCATCCGTAGTCTGCTCGTGAAGAATATAGACGGGACCGTGACGAGCGCCGGGCTTGGGCCAATCTGGATCACCCGCGCGGATCGAGGCCACAAACTCCAAATCGTCGTCGCTGATATCGGAAAGGAATTTCGGATTGAGCGGGTTCGCATCAGGCGGAACAATCTTTTCCAGCGCTGCGAGGCGTCGGGTCAGGTCACGCATGACAGTCCCTCCCGTTATCAGGGAGCGCCACGATCGCTTTGCCAGCGCGGGCGATAATGGCCCAACCGCCACACCGGACATGCTGGAATTGTGCGACTGGCTGTTGCTGGCGCTCGAGCCTGGCGAGGCGCTGGCGCTGGTTCATCGTGGATACCTCCAGCATTCGGGATTGTTGGGGTACATCCGCTCGAGCGGCAGCCGCGCGACAATCTGATCCCACGGCATGTCGGAGAGCGAGGGAAATATTTCGGCCGGTCCAGCAGCTCGCTCGAGCTTCTCGAGGCGACGGCGGTGATTGCTCATGCCACCATTCCCAACCGCCTGGCATCGCCAAGCAAGTCCTCGGCTGACTTTGGGCCGGGCGGACGGGGGCATTTGCAGTGAAGAGAGATCAGCCGATCCTCCTCTACGATTTCTTCATCGCTGAGGGCTTCGTCCGCCTCTCGCTTGACCCACAGGCCCAGCACAAAATGCTCATCGGAGTGGCTCAATGGCCAGGGACAGGCGCACGGCAACATCGCCGCACGGCACGGCGCCCGTTCCAAAGCCGCTAGGCGGCGGTGCAACGCGCTCATGGCAGAATATCCCCTGAACAAGGCATCAAGCGACCTGTCGCAGTTTGGGCGGGAGGATAGAACGGAGCCAGCGGATCGGGGCCTGCGCTGTCCATGATGGCCGCATAGAAGTCATCGAGCGAACCAAAGACCTTGCGGACGGGGGATGCCGTCCTTTCAAGCCGATCAAGGCGCCTCCGCAGATTTGTCATGCCAGCATGTCCATCGGTTCAACGCTCTGCGCAAATACCCGCGACATCCAGGCCGGCATCCGGCGCAGCATAGTTTCGAAATCCTCTGCTGATGGAATGCCCGCCACCGGATGCTCCTCACCCAAAGCAACACGATAGCGGGCGACCCCGGCGGCAAACTCCGCCTCGGTCATGCGTCCATCCTGTCGTGCACCGCGCTCCAGAGCGCGCAGTCGGCGCAAAAGCTCATTACCCATGACTGGCCTCCAGCGCTGCCAATCGCGATTCGATGTCGGCCGTCTCGATCGCTTTGCGGTGTTCGGCCAGCATGGCGGCCAGCGCCTGCCCTTCTGCCGGCGTCAGGGCGCCACCGGCAACCGCCGTCATGATCGATGCCAGCGCGGCGGGATGGTCATGGGCACCCTCGATCTGGGGCATATCGAAAATGACATGGCGATCTTTCCGGGGCGGCGCGATGCGATCCATGCAGATCCGCATGGCCTGCACATCGCCGGCCAGCGCCATATCCACCGCCTTCTTGGTCAGCTTCTCAACCTGACCATCCAGCAGAGCTTCGCAGGCCACGGTCGCCTTATGGCGGGTACCCTTGGCCTTGCCCCGATTTCCCTTGGCGAACTGGCCTTTGCTGTTTCGGCCCCCCTCAGCCATTGCCAGACTCATCGATGCCGACAAGCGTGGCGTACATGACAGCCGCCGCGATGTTCCAAAGCTCCTGCAGCGGGCAATGGGGCGGGGCATTGTCGGCCACCAGTTGCCGGGCATCGGCTGGGCTGCACTCACCGCCGCCGATCAGCGCCAGGCGCACGACATTGGAGATGAGCGCCATCGATGCGCCGGAACGGAAGGGGTTGCCGATCGATCCCTCGCCCTGCTCGACCCGGCCCGACATGATGTGCGAGAACAGTTCGAAGATGGGCATGGGCTTCACGCCGAAATAGCGCTGCATCGTCACCATGTGATCGAAGGAGCGCGACATGCCCGTCTCGATCTCCATGATCTGATCCGGTCCCAGCTCCATGCGGTAGGTGCCGCCGGCGAAGGGCTGGGCAGCGAGGTAGGTCAGCTTAGGCATCGGCAGCCTCCCGTGCGTCGACGGGCGTGACGGTCATCTTTGCTGCCCGGCAGGCCTCAACCTGTTGCGGAAGCAACCAGCAGCGGTGAGCCTGATACCCCAATTGAAAAACGCCATCGGCATGGAACAAGCTCACCGTGCCCTGACGATTGTCAGTGCGCTGCACCACATATTTCGCTTTCGTGGCCTGCTTCGCGCGCTCAGCCTCGCCAAAGACATCGAAGAATTGCATGGGGCGCTTCGCCTCGGGCTGAGGCCAGAGGAAGCCATCGCCGTCAAACCGTGGGATGCGAATATCAGTCAGGCGCGAAACGTGATTGAGGTTCGGCCACTGTCCAGTGCCGATGAAGCCCCTGGCTTGCTGCTCCGCGGGGGTGATGCTAGCTGCGCCGCCAGGCTTGCTCTGGTTGACCTGATAGACACAAGCGTTGTTACTCAGCACTCGTTCCAACAGGCTGGTCAACTCAGCAAAGATTTCCGGAATACGTTCCTTGAGATCAGCCGCCAGAACTACAGTCTCCGTAACGGTATCCTCATACTGCTTACGGAGCGCCTGGGCCGCATCGCTCTGTGTCCTCTCCGCAAAGCGGCCAGCCAGCGTCTCTTTCCGTGAAATCCAGCGCTCGATGGCAAATCGCAGGCCCTGCTCATCCTTGCGGGCTTGGTCGGCATCGGCGTCCGAGATAGCTCCGTCCAGCGACTTGGCGTGAGCCAGACCGGCGGCATCGCTAAGGCGCGCAACTTCCGCATCGATCTCGGCAATGACAGCCTGGATGTCGGTTGCCGTCGCGCGGGGCTTCATCATGGAATGGAAGCGTTCTTCAAGCGGCTTCATGATTATCGTCCTTTCTGCCCGATACGGGGCGGGGGAATGTCAGTTGCGGGAGCCGTTGAGAGCTGCGACCGAGCGCTGATAGGCGGCGTGTTCCTTGGCCTTGGCATCGGCCATTGCTGCATCGGAGATGATGCTGTCGCGCGGTTTGACGGCCATTGCGTCTGCGAGCGCTTGGCGCTCCATCTGGTCGGTCCAGGGCCCGTTGCGGCTGCTGTTCAGATTGTGAACCGACTTGGCGTAAGCGACAGCCAGGCGGCCTTCATCGCTATCACGGAAGGTGGTCAGTTGGGCGTCATTGAACATGCCTGAGGCTCCTTGCATGAGGCTGTCCCCGATCCGGCATTCGCTGCCGGCACGGCCGAGAGGAACGAGGGCGATATGGTTGCCCCGAATGTTGCGCTGGGTGGCCTGATAGGCGGTGCCATCCGGCGCGATGCCGTCGCCCCAGACCAGATCACAGGAGTAGCCCGCGGACAGTTCACGGGCCTCGCCGCGCTCATAGGCGCCAACCGCCTGGGCATCTGCGAGCATCAGGGGGATTTCGACATAGCCGCCGTCACGGGCAATCTTGCCCTCGGTGAAGCCGACGCTGACCTTCGACCAGTTCGCGGCCGATACGCCATCAGAGGGATGATGGAAGGTCACAGCCTTATGGCCGAAGCTCGCCATCGCATCCTGCGAGAAAACCTCGGCTTCGGGACGATAGACGTTCACGCTGGACAGGTGGGGCTTGCCGACTTCGGCGCCGCTATAGGTGTAGACGCCCGATCGGGCGAAGCGGGCGACAGCGGCGATCCTGCCGTCTGCCAATTTGCGGACCCTTTCAAGGGGTGCGCGGTCCATCAACATGACCAATTTCAAATCTCCATCCACCCCATGGGTTCGGGGGCAACCGCGCCGCGCCGGGGGTAGATCGGGCGACACCGGAGGGAGATTGCGCGCTGGAAGGGCGGGCTTATACGGACGGGAGGATTGGAGGTGTGATGATCTACAGTGCCAATTATCTGACGCCGCATAACATCCTGTTGATCGGTGGAGCCATGGCTGGCGTTATCGCCGCTGGTCTTTGGCTTTGGTCAACTTTTGCAGCGATCACTCGCGAGCAGGTTGTCGCCAAACGCAAGCGCGACGCTGCGAAGAAAGGCGTGGAGCCAAATCTTGCGGGCATATCAATCGACGGGTTCGACCCGGTTGAAACGCTGCGTAAGCAATCGAAAATCAACGCGGCGGCGGCCTTACTGACCGGGCTCGCGATCATCAGCCAGACTCTCTCAAGCTTTATCGACTAGGCCGTGGCAGACACCTAGTCCGCCACTTATCCCCGCCGGATCGCGGAATTGAGCGGGACATGGGATATCGGGCGCCCGGCTTCCCACTGCCTACCCATCACAATCCCCGAATCCCGGCGGCGTCCGTGTCAGCAGAATGCCGTCGACCGTGATGCGCTCACCCAGGCGGGGCCACACGACGGCCCGGCCGTCATCCTCGATCTGATAGACCTCCCGATCGCCCGCGGGGGATAGGGCCAGGATCGGGAACCACTCGAGCGGCACGATCACGATCCGATCGTCGGCCAGCTCGAATTGCACCTGGCGGCCGGCAAAGGTGACATCGCAGATCCGGGCATTCACAAACATGGCATGCCTTCCGGGATCGCTTGATGCAGCGCGTGGGCATATCGGCGCTTGGCGGCCTCGCGTCGGGCCTGTTCGGCCCTGAGTGTCTTCAGGCGGCCGAGATACCGCAACCGCGCCTGCTGCAGCTTCTCGCCGCCGCAATGGGTCAGCCAGCGCTTATTGATGTCAGTGCGGGCGCCGAAGGCTCTTTCAACACCTCGCCAGCCCCAACGCACGAATGTCTCGGCGAAGGCTGGCGGGCAGGCTTTCTGAAGGTGTGGACGTGGCCCAGTAGAGGGATATCTGGGCGGAGAGGCGTCGTCGCTGTCCATGGCGCGACAATGGCCGTGAGGAGAGGACGCCAATACGAACGGTGCGGCTGTCGGTCTGCGGTTGGAAGTGCGTTCATTCATCCGGCGAGGTTATGGGAACCAAGGGGGGTGGTTTACCGTCGCCGCAATGTGATGCCCGTCACGCTGAATCGGACAGACTGGAGCTATCCAACCTGCCGAACCGTGCTGAGCGTGCAAATGGACCCCCTCGCGCTCGAGGCTGATTTGGTGAACAAGATTGCGAAGCGACTAGGGCGTTAATCGCTGTTCCCGCCCGCGCGCCCGTATTAGGCCCGCTTTTGCGGGGTGGCGCGTGCATGACACACATCCCTTCAATTCACCCCCTCACCAGCCGCGCTAAGCGATTCCGTCCAGATCCGCATGATGTCGACTGACGCAGGCCCGTGCGTCCGGTCCAGCGCCACCAGCGCGGCGGAGAACAGCATGCTTGCCGCCCGGTCGCCCAGCATCAGGATGGCGAAGTCCGCGATCGAGTGCGCATCGGCCAGGAAAGCCGATTGCCGGGCAAAGGTGATTTCCGCTTCGGTCATGTCGCCGGCTTTCCTCATTTGTCGTGCCAACCGATCGTGTCCCCGTTGTCGTCCAGGCCATCGGTTTGCGACACTGCATTATATCCGCCCGCTACGGTTGCTACACCACCTCCCCTACGGGGGGAGGGGTATAGCATAGCAGCCGTATGCTCCGGTGCTACATCGTGCTCTGCTACACTTTGCGAAGGTGTAGCAGGAGCCGAATTCATCCAGCGCCCAACCTCCACAAACTTCTTCCACTGGCGGTTCTTATCCTGCTTCTCGACCACCTTAAGGGCGCCTTCAGATATCCAGACTTTGAGCAGAGCCTTGATGCGCGCCTTGTCCGCCTTCTCGCTTTCATCAAGCCCAAGGACGCGCGCCACCTCATTGCCGACCCAGTCGTTGGCCGTGTGATGCTCCTTCCAATCGCCAGCTGCGATCGCGCTCTGAACGGCGACGAGATGACCAACGGTCAGGTCATCAAATGGGTTAGGTGCGGTCCATGGCTCTGCCACGCCGACGCTATCGCCCGGATTGCCATCATCATCGCCATTGCCCAAATCGACGGAGGCAAGGCGATACCAATCCGCTTTCTCGGCAGGCGCTCGGTTGTGCTTATCATCTTCCACGGCGAAATAGCGGCGGCGGTCATCATCACCGATACCGAGTTGCTCGGCCCGCTCCTTGTCCATCCGATTAAGAACGAGGGTTGAGCGGCAGGCATTGATCAGGGCTACTGCGCCGCGCGCGGACATCGCGGTAACTTCGCCTGAACCCGCCTTACTGGTGTGATGGACCAGAACGATAGCGCAATTGGCAGCCTTGGCCACACGCGCCCATGCCTTCGCAATCTTGTCGATTTTGCCGTTGGCGTTTTCTTCCACCTCGTGACTGGAGACGAACGGATCCACGACCAGCACATCAATGCGTCGATCGGTCAGTTCTGCCAGCAACGCGTCATAAACGGGGACAAGGAGACGGAAGCCGTCCTCCTCAGTCGCAGTGCAGAGAGATGCGCCTTCCATTCCGCTATCGACAAAGAGCCGATCGGCAACGTCAGCGCCGGTGAGCCCATAATGCTTTGCTGATGCCTGTATGGATCGAGACAGCTCATCCAGGTCGTCTTCCAAATTCCAAAGCCAGACCCGCTTCTGGCCCTCCCAGACCTGCTTGCCCAGCAACGGGCGCCCGGTACACAGCGCCAAGGCCGTTCCAGCCAACATTGTCGATTTGCCGACACCACCTGGCGCAACGACGCCCGTGATCGTGCCGCGAAGAAACCAACGGCCATACACCCATGGGCGAGGCGGAATGGCGCTAGGCTCGCGCCAGACATAGGGCGTAGCACGGATAACTATGCCGCTGGCCTTTTCAGCAGTCGTTCGCTCCTGCACCAGCGCGCGCAGATCCTCCACGCTACCGGTCCAGTCCATGATGTCATCGCCATCGTTCTGAAGGCCCGGAAGGCGAACAATCCGGCCTTGGCAGCCAGCGCCTTCGACATGCTCAAGCGCTTTCGTCGCCTGCCTCGCGCCATCGTCGCCATGGTCAGGAAGGATCACCACCGGACGGCCAGCTATGTACTGCGCAAACTCCGGTTTCCAGCCTTTGAACGATGTTGCGTTGAAGCCCCAGCCCGCAAGCTTGTCTGCGTGCTTCTCGCCCTCCGTCATGATGATGAGGCCAGATGATGCGCGGAGATCGTCAGCGCGGTAGGGGATCGGCCTTTTCCCATCCCCCCAAGTCCAGCCGCCGCGCCCATCAGGATGATCGAAGCGGAACGATTTGTCGCGGCCATCATCGCCAGGCTCGACCCGATGCTTGCGATAGTGAACCTTGCCGGCCTCGCCATAGATATAGGTCGCGACGATCTTCTGGCCGGCGTTCAGCCGCACTGCATGGCCAGGGAGAATGTCGTATCGGGGATTATCGTTGCCGATCGTCCGCGGATTGGCCTCGCCATCTTTCCAGGCACTATCCACCGTCCGGCCGGCTTCCCGCTCGTCCAGGCCGCAAGCCTTGGCAGCTTCGATCAGTTTTCGCTTCTCCGCGACCATTTCAAAGCCCGCAGCTTTTGCGAGCTGGGCCGTGGCGTAAGCTGCCCGATTGAGGGTGTTGTTCCGGCTGCCGTTGCCGGCGCGACGGACGGCATCGAGATTGTCATCTCGGGCTCGCTCATAGGCGTGGTAGAGGGTCATTCGGCCCTCCCGATGCGTGCGTCACGGTCCATGATGATGAGGCAAAGCACAGGGCGATACCCGTAGGAAAACTCCAACAGGGCGATCATGCCGCCACCTCGCCCTGCTTATAGTCGCTGACGATGATCGGCAGGCCCATCCGGTAGTCCGACGAGGAAACCGCGCTCATCACCAGGTCATAGGAAGCGATCGGCGTCACGTAGTCGTCAGGCGCCGGGATGCCGATGGTGATGACGGCACTATGCATGCGCGCCTCCCGTCCGGTCGACAATGGCCCATCCGTGCCGCTGGTGTAGCGACTGCGCGAACGCCATCGCCTGCGCATGCTCGCGGAATTCCCAACCCTGATTGTCAGGTACGATCTGGGGCTTCACCACGACATCAAAGCCGCAGCCGAAAGCCTCATCTGTGATTTCGATGGTCTGCGCGGACGCTGCCGTGCTATAAGCGCTCTTGTCACCTCCACAGTGATTAAGAGCGCCTTCGGCCTTATGGCCGGGGGCGTTTCGGTTCTGGGGCATGGGCGGTCACTGCGCCTCTGCGCCGTCACCAATGAGCTGACGCAGCGATGCCATTTTCACAAGCCGCCGCCCGCCTACCTTCACAGTCTCAATTTCGCCACGGCCGATCATCCGATAGATGGTGGCCTGCGAGAGCGACGTTGCACGGATGGTCTCGGCAATGGAAACCGTCATGGGTGTCATGTGATGTTCCTTCTGTTTCAACATGACGCATGATTTCCCATGATAGGGAATCGCGCTCTACGGACGCCAGAAAGGACAAATTCAGGATTCATATTGGCGCGCGCGACGGCGCGCCCTACAGGGCGCTTAGCCATGGTCGTCTCCACTAAAGACGGTTGTGGTCAGGCCCAGGTCGGTGTTGACGCACCGGTCTGGGCCGTTCGAAAAGCTAAAGCAGTCCTAACTGCTCATCGTGAAACTCCGGTTCCTCCTTTCTTTCCGAGCCCTGCGCACGCGCTCTCAGGGCCACAAATTCAGCGAGCCATGCCGCGCGGGCTATCTCTTGTTCGGCATTCCATGCGGCCAACATTTCGGGATCGCAGTCGCGTTCAAAGCAGGCGCGCTCGACTGCCTTTGTCCATTGACCGTCAGCCTCGAGATAGCGCCCGTAAGACCCGCCAGGGCGCATAAGATGACGCAATTTTTGCTCTCGGGCTGATCGGTCGTCCTCTTGCTGCCGTAATGCCTCGGCGAGGTCTAACAGCGGATATGACGGGTAGCGGTAGGGCAGTTCACACTTGAGATGAGCCATTCCAAGCGAATGCGGATTGTACCGATGGTAGATGGCCACCAACTCACCTGGCAGCCCCCAACCTCGGTACAGTGCCATGTTGGGATCGCGTTCGATCGCATTGCGCATCGCGCGCAGGACCGAGACGCGATGTTTCTTTTGTGGACGCTTCGACCTCCGATAGACGATCCGACACAAATCCTCAGTGGTAAAGGCGTTATCAGGCTCGCGCCGGACAGCGTCAACGATAGCCCGCTCGACGGAACCGGGGCCCCGGCTCACGGCTGAGCCCGTAAGTGTTTCCGCCGTCGAAAGGAAACACTTAGAGTGAAATCAGGGGTCACGCGGCGCGCTCATGCAAATGGTGGACCGTAGCCGCGCCGATCGTCGGCAGTTCATCGCGCCACGCCTTGTCCCCGCCGAGATAGGCCGCCCAAGCGCTCATCAGTAGCCGACGCTGTTCGAGATAGTTGGTGCGCCGATAAGCTGCCTCTACGCGGTTCGGGTTGGTATGGGCCAGCGCCGCTTCCACGATCTCACCGGGAACGGAGGTCTGCTCAGCCGCCCAATCGCGGAACGCGGAGCGCCAGCCGTGAACGGTGGTATCTGCTGAAAGCAGCTTGTGCACCTTTGACACGGCAACGTCAGACATCGTCTTGCCGGAACGGGACGGGAAGACCAATTCGCTCTTGCCCCTGATTTCACGCATCCGCTCGATGACCGCTACAGCAGCAGGAGAGAGGGGGATGGTGTGCTCCACACCAGCCTTGATCCGCTCACCTGGGATGGTCCACTCTGCCTTGTCCATGTCGAATTCCGACCAACGCGCGCCACGCGCCTCTCCCGATCTGCAGACGGTCAGCACTATCAACTCCAGCGCCGCCCGGCTCATCGACTCGCCAGCCCCGCGCATGGCCTCAATGTAGGTGGGAGCCTTAGCATAGCTGATCGCAGCAAAATGGCCCCGGCTGTCGGTGCCCCTCGCGTTCGGATTGCGCTTCGGCTGCTGCGGCAACCCCATGCGGATGGCCTTTACCGGCAACTCGTGGTCCCGATATCCATGAGCAACCGACCATGCGACCACAGAGGCGACGCGCTGGAGGACGCGGCGCGCGGTCTCTGGCTTCACTGTCCAGATCGGCTTTAACGCCCGCACCACGGCTGGGCCATCGACCTGGTCGACCCGAAGGGAGCCCAAGGCTGGGAAGGCATAGGTGTCGAGCGAATCTATCCACTGGTCCCGATGCTTCTCATTGCGGAACGCCTCTTTCCGCTCGCTATGGGCTTTGGTCGCGGCAGACTTGAAGGTCGGGATGGTACGCGCTGCTGCCCGCTTTGCAGCGACAGGATCGACGCCCTCTCGCGCCTGATTGCGCATTTCACCAGCCCGGCGCCGGGCATCCTTGAGAGACACTTCGGGATAAGGCCCGAGGCCGATGTCACGGCGGCGCTTTGATGGGTCCAGCACGCGCGCGATCCATGATCGAGAGCCTGAATTGGTCACCACCAGCAGAAGCCCGTCGCCGACCGAATAGCGGCCGGGCGACTTCATGGCTGCAACCTCTTTGTCAGTGGCGGGCTTGGTCCGTCGTGTGGGTTTTTGCTGTTCCATACCCACATAACTGCCAACAACTTTCATGCGCTGTCAAGACAAACGCTGATAGAACATGAAAAGAACAGTGGCGGAAAAGCGTGGTTTTACAGGATCGATTTGATGGAGCATGAGCGGTGATGATGGGCTAAGTTGGCGGACTCCGTCTCCGCCACCTTTTCGTTATCTTGATCCGGCCGCTCAGGCCGCAATATCAGCCTTCGATGGGCCAAAGGCCATCCTTGCATGCACAAAGCGTCGAAAACGCCCCATTAACCGCACTTTTAAGCGCAATCGGACGCTCGGGGGCGATGGACCTTGGCTTTCGTGCCAGCTATGCAATGCGCGCCAACAACAAAGGAAAGTCTATTCCATGAACAACAGCGACCTCGCCGACAGCCTGGCTTCGGCCAACAACATCACCAAGGCCGATGCTCGCAAGCTGGTCGATGGCGTGTTCGCCGCGATCGCCGATGCTGCCGCGAAGGGCGAAGAAGTTTCGCTCAACGGCTTCGGCAAGTTCAAGGTCAAGGACACGCCCGCCCGCGAAGGCCGCAACCCTTCGACCGGTGCGACCATCCAGATCGCTGCCGCCAAGAAGCTGACCTTCACCCCCGCCAAGGCGGTCAAGGACAAGCTGAACGGCTGAGGAACTGGCCCGGTGCCCGCCTGATGGCGCGGCGCCGGGCTTATTCTGTGGGAATCCTCCGGTCCCGCACGGACGGATCGCCCGAAGCCCCCGATATGCCCCTAACCCGAGGGCGAAAAACTACAGGGTTACGCCGCGCTTCCAGATGCCGATGGCGCGTTCGTCATTCACCTCGTTCCGGGCCGGCGCACCGCTGGCAATCGCGACGATATGCGCCAGCAGCGCATCGGCCGCCACATCCATCCCTTCCTGCAGGACGCGTCCGGCGTCGAAATCGATCCAGCCCGGCTTGCGCTGTGCCAGCGCGCTGTTCGACGCGATCTTGACCGTAGGCACCGGACTGCCAAGCGGCGTGCCGCGACCGGTGGAGAACAAGGTCAGGGTTGCGCCAGCTGCCGCCAGCGCCGTGGTCGATACCGCGTCATTGCCGGGGCCTTCCAATATAGTGAGGCCCGTGCGGCTGATCCGGGCACCATAATCGATGACGTCGGTCACGGTGGCGATCCCGCCCTTCTGCACCGCGCCCAGCGATTTTTCCTCCAGCGTGGTGATGCCGCCGGCAATATTGCCGGGGCTGGGATTTTCCGACACCGGCTCGCCATGGTCGAGGAAATAGCGCTTGAAGCGATTGACCACCTGCGTCAGCCGATCGAACACCGCCTCATTCTCCGCGCGCTGCGTCAACAGCGTCTCGGCGCCGAAAATCTCCGGGATTTCGGTCAGGATCGCACTGCCCTGTGCCTGGGCCACGGCGTCGGCCATGCGACCGATCAGCGGATTGGCGGTGAGGCCGCTCATCGCATCGGAGCCACCGCATTTCACCCCCAGGCGCAACGCCGAAAGCGGCACATCCTGTCGCTGATCCGCGCTGGCGAGATCAATCAGTTCAGCGAGCGCAGTCATGCCGGCCTCGAACTCGTCGCTTTCGCTCTGCGCGCGGACGGTGCGCAGCCGAGCGCGGCGATCGAACGGAATGCGGGACAACAGCGCATCGAGTTGATTGGATTCGCAGCCCAGTCCGAGCAGCAACACGCCGCCAGCATTGGGATTGAGCGCCAACGAAGCGAGAATCGCGGCCGTGCCGTCCAGATCGGCGCCGAGTTGCGAACAGCCGAACGGGTGATTGAAGGCATGGACACCGTCAATGCGCCCCTCCACCAGCCCCGCCCCCTTCATCGCCAGCCGCTCACCCAATCGGCCGACACAGCCCACGGTCGGGAGAATCCAGATCTCATTACGCGTGCCGACACTGCCGTCGGCGCGGACATAGCCGCGGAAATCTGGGACGGCCCGGTCCGTCGGGGATAGCGGCTGCGGCTGCGCGCCGGTGAAGCGATAGGCCAGTTCGCCCGAAAGCGCAGTGTGGAGATTATGGCTGTGGACATGCTCGCCGGCCACGATCGCCCGTGTCGCCAGGCCGATCGGCGCGCGATAGCGGCGGACTGGGGCACCGGCCTCGATTCCATGAAGCGCGAACTTGTGTCCCGCCGGAACCGGATCGCGCAATTGCACCTCGGCCGCCCCAACCCGCACGCTCTGCCCTGCTTCCAGCGGTTGCAGCGCGACGGCGACATCATCTTCGGGCGCGACCTGGAGGGCCAGCAGCGAGGCGGTTTCGGCAAGGATCGACATGGGGTTGGAATAGGCCATTGCCAGCGTTGGCACAAGGCGGTAACCGGCGGACAAGGAGATCGCCATGCATCCGCTTACCCTGTCGCCCGACCGCCTGTTCCCCGCCGATCCCACGACCCGGTCGATCGCCCGTGCCCTCTATGCCGAGGTCGCCAACCTGCCGATTATCAGCCCGCATGGCCATACCGACCCGGCCTGGTTCGCCACCAATGCCCCCTGGTCGAACGCGACCGAGCTGCTGCTGGCACCCGACCATTATCTGTTCCGCATGCTCTACTCGCAGGGCATCGCCCTTGACGATCTGGGCGTGCCACATCGTGGCGGCCTGCCCGCTACCGATCCGCGCGCCGCATGGCGCCTGTTCGCCAGCCATTATCATCTGTTCCGGGGCACCCCGTCGAGCATGTGGCTGGACCATGTCTTTGCCGAGGTGTTCGGGCTGGACGTGGCGCTGGACGCGCAGAGTGCCGACCAGGTCTATGATGCGATCAACGCGGCGCTCGCCACCGACGCCTTTCGTCCCCGCGCGCTGTTCGAGCGATTCAATATCGAACTGCTGGCAACGACCGAAGGCGCAGACGATGATCTGCGCCATCATCAGGCGATCCGCGCATCGGGCTGGCAGGGGCGGGTGGTCACCACCTATCGTCCGGATTCGGTGATCGACCCCGAACATGAGGAATTTCGCGGCGCGCTGATCCGCTTCGGCAACATGACCGGCGAGGATGTCGAAAGCTGGAAGGGTTATCTTGCCGCCCATGCCAAGCGCCGCGCCGATTTCCGTGCCATGGGCGCAACCGCGACCGACCATGGCTTTGCGACGCCACGCACCGCCAACCTGTCGACCGTGGAATGCGAGGCGCTGTTCGCGAAGATCGTCGGCGGCACGGCCGACGCCGACGATGCCGAACTGTTCCGCGCCCAGATGCTGACCGAAATGGCGAAGATGAGCCAGGCGGACGGCATGGTGATGCAGATCCATCCCGGTTCCTGCCGCAACCATAATGCCGCACTGTTCCACAGCCATGGTCGCGACAAGGGCGCCGACATCCCGATGCGCACCGATTATGTCGGTGCCCTGAAGCCGATGCTGGACGTGGTCGGCAATGACGCCAACCTGACCATCATCCTCTTCACCCTGGACGAGACCACCTATGCCCGCGAACTGGCACCGCTGGCGGGCCATTATCCCTGCCTGCGGCTGGGGCCGGCCTGGTGGTTCCATGACAGCCCGGAAGGGATGCGGCGGTTCCGCGAGATGACGACGGAGACTGCCGGCTTCTACAATACGGTCGGATTCAACGACGACACCCGCGCCTTCCTGTCGATCCCGGCCCGGCATGATGTCGCCCGCCGCATCGACTGCGCCTTCCTGGCGCGACTGGTCGCAGAACATCGGCTGGCCGACTGGGAGGCCGCCGAGCTGGCGCAGGAACTGACCGTCGGGCTGGTGCGTCGCGCCTATCGGCTCTGATCGGTCAGGCGGGAGCGGGGCCGCTCGATTCCGCCTCCACCAGACGCAGCGGCGGGGGCAGTTCGGCGGTAAAGGCCTGGCCCTCGATCCGATCGATCAGTTGCTGGGTCGCGATCCGCGCCATGTCGCCGAAGGGGCGCCAGATGGTGGTGAGCGCCGGCGACACGACATGGGACAACAGGCTGCCGTCGAAGCCCACGACGGACAATGACTGCGGAACGGCAACGCCCTTGATTCCGGCGCATTTGAGAACGCCGGCCGCCATGACGTCATTGGCGGCGAAGATCGCCGTGGGCACAGTCGGCAGCGACAGGAAGCGCTCCGCGGCGGCAAGGCCGGACTGGAAGCCATAATCGCCTTCGGCTTCGTCCAGCAAAGTGACACCAGCGGTAGCGAGCGCCTCGACAAAGCCCGCCCGGCGCTCCTGCGCGGAAATGGCGCTGGCTGGGCCGCCGACCATCGCGATGCGGCGATGGCCAAGCCCCAGCAGATAGCGCGCCACCTGTGCGGCCGCCTCGCGCTCGGGCGACAGGATCACATCAGCATAGCCGGTGATCGGCAGGGCCGACAGGGCAACGGCGGGAATATGCTCGCGCGCCAAGGCTTCGGGCAGGCCGGCGATACCAGATACCGGCGGCAGCACCACCAGACCGTCGGTGCGCGACCGGCGGACGAATTGCAGCACATCCTCGACAGAGGCAGCGGCATCCATCGGCGTCGGGTGGACGACCAGTTCATAGCCACGCCGACCCGCTTCGCCGACAATGCCGCGCTGCACGGCGTCGAGCACCAGCGCATTGCGATCATTATGGACCATGCCGATCAGGAAGGAGCGGCCCATGGCGAAGGCCCGCGCGCGCATGCTGGGACGGAAGTTGAGCGCCGCAATCGCCTGCTGGACACGTTCGCGGGTTTCCGCATTCACCTTTGGCGACTGGTTGAGAACCCGTGATACCGTTCGGATCGAGACGCCCACCGCAGCGGCGACGTCGGCAATGGTGGAATCGCTTCCCTGTGGGCTGTCCTTTGTCGATCGCATGCCTGGGGCTAGCCACAGGGGGAGGGAAATCGCAACCTGTTTGGGCTAAGGCCCATCCAATGGATTCCCTGCTCCCTCTCGACACCGCCGCATGATCAACGCGCGTTTCGGTACATTTCGCGGTCTTGTGCGCCTGGCCCTGTCCTATCCGCAACTCGCGCTGGGGCGATCGGCGACGCTGCGCCCCGATCCGGCCGAAGTGCGCCGGCTGGTCTTCGTCTGCCAGGGCAATATCTGTCGCAGCGCTTTTGCCGATGTGGTGGCCCGCAAGGCGGGAGCGCGCACGGCGTCCTTCGGCCTGTCTACCACCACCGGACGACCGGCGCATGATCCGGCGATCACGGCGGCTCACGCGCTAAGCCATGATCTGTCCGCGCATCAGGCGCTCGACATGGCCGATTATCAGCCGCAGCCGGGCGACCTGCTGCTGGCGATGGAAGTGCGGCAATTGCACCGGCTGGCGGCCGATCCGCGCCTGTCACATCTGCCGCGCCAGTTGCTCGGCCTATGGGTGCAGCCAATGATGCCGCATCTGCACGATCCCTATGGCCTGGACGATCGCTACATGGCGCATTGCCTGCAGCGGATCGAGCAGGCGGTGATGGCGCTGGTCAGGACTTATCCCGGCGCAAGGCCTTCCTGACGATCTGCCCCAGATCGCGCAGCAGCGGCCGGGGATCGCTGAAGCTGAAGACATAATAGCGCATGCGTGGGTCTAGGAAGCCCAGCAGATAGGTGGAGAGATCGCGCCATGGGCGGGCGCGGAAGAAGGGATCGGCAATCTTTCCACCCATCAGCAATCGCAGCAGGCGCTTCGTCTCCGGCACCATGTAGCGGGCCCGCAGCGTATCGCGGGGCAGGGGCGCCGCATCCGTTTCACCCAATACCGCCCGGCGATAGGCTTCCCAGGCGAAATGGGCATGGCAATGGCCGGCCAACGGCAGACTGCCCCAAAAGCGGCCATTCACCTCCATCAGCCAGTAATGATCGCTGCCTGCATCATAGCGATATTCGACCATGGCCGGCCCCTGCCAGCCAAGCGCCCGCAGCAATTGTTCGGACAACGCCATTTGTGGCCCATGGCGGTCGCGCGGTTCGGCACGGCACAGGGTCGATACACCGCCTTCGGGCGGCCATTCGTGAAGGCGGCGATGTTGGAAATGCAAGGTCGCATCGCCATCGGCCATGAACAGCATCTGCCCCAAGCCCACGCCGCTGCAATATTGCTGGATCATCGGCCAGATGCCGACCGGACGATAGCGGGCGAGCAACGCCTGCAACGCATCTGGCGTCCGCACATATTCGGCCTTGACCCAGTCCAGCCCGGCCCGTTCGAGCAACGGCATAACGGCCGGCGGGTTGGCCCATTTGGCGACCAGCGGATAGGGCATGGATGCGGCGTGCGCCTGGAAATCGTCGCCCGCCATCGGCTGCCAGGTTCGCGGTATCAACAGACCCTGGGCCGACGCGACCGCCAGGGTGCGGCGTTTGTCGATCACCTGGTTGAGCGCTTCGGCCCGCGGGACCAATATATGGCAATCGCCGATCATCGGCGGCAGCAGCGCCAGATCGAGCAGATCGGTCTCCGAAATGGCGAAGACAGCGCGGGCGCCGGTCCGGGCGATCAGGTCGGGCAGCCAATCGGCCGCCGGGCCAGAAGGCCGATCGGTGCAGTCCGTGCAATAGCGTGATGCCGCCGCGATGCCGCTTGCCGGCCCGACGCCGTGGACCGGCACGCCATGGCGCCCGAGTTCCCGGACGATGGTCAGGCTGATCGCATTTTCCAGGCCGATGACGATCGCGCAGGGCAGGCGGTTCACGCAGGCACCAGTCGATGTTCGTAGCGCCAGGTCGCCCAGGCCTGTTGCGCGACACGCAGGCCGGTGCGCAGTCGGTTGGGCGGCACACGGGTCAGGGCGCGCGCCGGGGCATCGGCGAGCGATGGCGACAGATCATGGAAGCCGGCAGGGCGCATATCCGGCGTCGCTGCGGCTGTCCGACATAATTGCTCGAAGCGTCGCATCACCGTGCGGTTCGGTCGCATCCGATCGCGCGAGAGCATTTCGAAACTATGGGTGACGATGACGAAAGCATCATGACCTTCCTGCGCAGCGTGGCGCATGCCGGCGCGCATCTCGGCGGCAGACATGGCGCAAATCTGCGCCGGGCGGAAATTGCCGGGTCGATCAGCGATCCCCGATACCGGCAATTCGACCAGGCCCTGGGCGCGAACCGCGCCGATCTGGCCGGCATCCATGCTGATGCCGCATCCATGACCGAGATAGGCCGGATTGACGCTGCTGTCCCAACCCAAGCCGATCGTCGCCAACGCCCGCAGCGTATCGTCGTTGGCGCCGAAATTGCCGGCCCGGAACGCACTGATTCGGGGGGCGCCTGCCTGCTCCAGCAGGTCACGACCAAGGCCAAGGAGGGTGATCTGGTCGGCCAGGCTGAAATCGCCGATATTGCGGCCCTGTCGCCCCTCGACTGGTGAATGCTTGGCCCAGGCAAGCCATTCGCTGTGCAGATGGAGCTGCACTTCATGGCCACGCCCGACGATGGCCGCGACGATGGGCTGGAGAAATGCGGGGCCGTGGATCAACGCGGGCAGGGGATCGAGAAAGAAGACGCCCTTCAGGCCATGACGGTCCATCAGGTCCATCTGCCAGCCTATGCCGAAAGCGCCGGCCGCCGTCTCGCCCCAGATCGACTGGCGCAGATTCTGCTCAAGACCGACGCCGCGCTGGTGCAGCGCGGCGGACAATTCGGTGTCGATGGTGATGAGCAGCGCAGTCATGATCAGTCCGATCCGGAATGGGACGATGATAGACGGCAGACGTTAAAGAGCCGTGATGTTTCTGACCCATATATGGATCATTACGGCGTTTTAACGAGCATTGCTTGTTCTTTTCTTGCCCTCTTGCCCAATCAGACGGCGTCGCGCCGCCCATTCCTCATTCGAGCAGCGAAAATTCGCCATAATTGCCCTGGAAGAACAGCAGCGGCCGGTCGGGCCGTTCCACTTCCAGCGCGACCACTTCGCCCAGGACGATATAATGATCGCCGGCTTCATGCACCGCATGCAGGCTGCAATCGATCCAGGCGACGACATTGTCGATGATGGGCGATCCATTGCCGGATACGCGATGCGAGACGCCGGCGAACTTGTCGGGACCGGGCGCGGCCAACTGGCGGCAGAGCGGCTGCTGATCGCTGGCGAGGACATTGACGCAGAATCGGCCGATCTGCTGGATGCGCGGCCAACTGCCGGAGCTTTTTGCAGGAAAGAAAGCGACCAGCGGCGGATCGAGCGACACCGAGGTGAAGGAGCCGACCACCATGCCAACCGGGGTGCCATCCTCGGCGGACGCGGTGACGACGCACACGCCGGTCGGATAATGGCCCAGGACGCGGCGAAAGGTGGCACTGTCGATCATGGTTGCGCTGTTCATGCCATGGTCTTCCAGCAGTCGATGGCGCAAGGCAAGCGAAACCGGTCAGAAACCAACCCGTCGCGGGATTGGGCGGGGCTGGCACCCCGCCACGATCATCAGAGCGCGATGCCGCCCGCCGCCAGCACGGCCAGCGTCAGCAACTCCGATGCGTTGGACGACATGGTCGCGATCTGCACCGACTTTTCCATGCCGACGAGCACCGGCCCGATCATCGACGTGCCGCCCAGCTCGCGCAGCAGCTTGGCCGAGATATTGGCCGACTGGAGCCCCGGCATGACCAGTACATTGGCCGGGCCGGACAGGCGGCTGAACGGGTAGTTCTTCATGACGGTCGGATTGAGCGCCGCGTCCGGCGTCATTTCGCCTTCATATTCGAAGTCGACGTCGCGCTGGTCGAGCAGCTTCACCGCATCGCGCACATTGTCGAGGAAGGCGCCGGGCGGATTGCCGAAATTGGAATAGGAGAGGAAGGCGACGCGCGGGTCATGGCCCATGCGGCGTGCGACCGCGACCGTCCCCTCGGCAATATCGGCCAGTTCGGACGCCGAAGGCCGTTCATGCACGGTGGTATCGGCCAGGAAGACGGTTTTGTCCTTGGTCACCATGACATGGATGCCGAAAGGCGTGCGGCCCGCAGCCGGGTCCATCACCCGCTTCACCTCACGCAGGGTCTGACCATAGGGACGGGTGACGCCAGTGATCATCGCATCGGCCACGCCCATCTTCACCAGCAGCGATCCGAAGATGTTGCGGTCACGATTGACCATCCGCTCGCAATCGCGACGCAGATAACCGCGCCGCTGCAACCGGGCGTAGAGAAGGTCGACCATCTCAGGCACCAGCGGCGAATTGACGCTGTTGTGCAGTTCGAAGCTGTCGGGATCCCGGACGCCCAGTTCCTTGAGCTTGTCGCGCACATGGTCGCGGCCGACCAGCACGGGAATGCCATAGCCCAGTTCGCGGAACTGGATCGCGGCACGCAGCACCACTTCCTCTTCCGCCTCGGCAAACACGACCCGCTTGGGGTTGGCCTTGGCGAGTTCATAGGCGCTGGTGAGCACAGATGTGGTCGGGTTGAGCCGCGCCTTGAGGGAATCGCGATAGGCGGCCATGTCGGTGATCGGCTTCTGCGCGACGCCGGTGTCCATCGCCGCCTGGGCGACGGCGGCCGGCACCACTTCCATCAGGCGCGGATCGAACGGCGCGGGAATGATATAGTCCGGGCCGAAGCTGTGCGAACGGCCATAGGCCTTGGCCACTTCCTCGGGCACCTGTTCGCGCGCGAGATCTGCAATCGCCTTGGCGGCGGCCAGCTTCATCGCCTCGTTGATGCCGGTCGCCCGGACGTCGAGCGCACCGCGGAAGATGAAGGGGAAGCCCAGGACATTGTTGACCTGGTTGGGGAAGTCCGAACGGCCGGTGGCGACGATCGCGTCGGGACGCACGGCATGGGCGTCAGGCGGCAGGATTTCCGGGTCGGGATTGGCCATGGCGAAGATGATCGGATTGGCCGCCATCGACTTCACCATCTCCTGCGACATGGCGCCGGCGACCGAAAGGCCCAGGAACACGTCGGCGCCCTTGACCGCTTCTGTCAGGGTCCGCGCGTCGGTCTTCACCGCATGGGCCGACTTCCACTGGTTCATGCCCTCGGTGCGGCCCTGATAGATCACGCCCTTGCTGTCACACATGATGACGTTTTCGTTGGGGACGCCCAGCGCCTTGATCAGTTCGGTGCAGCTTATGGAGGCCGCGCCCGCGCCGTTCACCACCACTTTCATGCTCTTCATGTCACGGCCGGTCAGCAGCGCGGCGTTGATGACGCCCGCCGCCGCGATGATCGCAGTGCCATGCTGGTCGTCATGGAAGACCGGAATGTTCATCCGCTCCTTGAGCGTCGTTTCAATGACGAAGCATTCGGGCGCCTTGATATCCTCAAGGTTGATGCCGCCGAAGGTTGGTTCCATCAACTCCACCGCGTCGATGAAGCGCTCCACATCCTCGGTCTTCAATTCGATGTCGATAGAGTCCACGTCAGCGAAGCGCTTGAAGAGGACAGCTTTGCCCTCCATCACTGGCTTGGACGCCAGCGCGCCGAGATTGCCCAGGCCCAGGATCGCCGTGCCGTTGGAGATGACCGCGACGAGATTGCCCTTGGCGGTGTAGTCATAGGCGGTCGCCGGATCGGCGGCGATGGCGCGCACCGGCACGGCGACGCCGGGCGAATAGGCAAGCGAGAGATCGCGCTGCGTCGCCATTGGCTTTGACGCGATGATCTCGATCTTGCCGGGGCGCCCCGTCGAGTGGAAGAACAGCGCCTCGCGCTCGGAAAATTCCACATTCGACTTTTCGGTCATCGCGACACCCACATAATGGAACAATAGGGCTGCCCTAGCGGCAAGATTATCTTGTGGGCAAGTGCGAGAAGCGCAATTTTCCTGCCCTTGGGCGAAGCTCTGGTTTCAGTCGAGCGATCAGGCTATCCGCTTGCCCCATGGCCAATTCGACCTCTACCACCACCCAGCCTACCCCAATGATGGCGCAATATCTCGCACTGAAGGCAGAGGCGCAGGATTGCCTGCTTTTCTACCGCATGGGCGATTTTTTCGAACTCTTCTTCGACGACGCCAAGATGGCGGCGGCGACACTCGACATCGCGCTCACCAGCCGCGGCGAACATGGCGGCGAACCGATCCCGATGTGCGGCGTCCCCGCACATAGCGCCGAATCCTACCTCGCCCGGCTGATCAAGGGCGGCCATCGCGTCGCGATCGCGGAACAGACCGAGAGTCCAGCCGAGGCCAAGGCGCGCGGCGGCAAGACGCTCGTGGCGCGCGCGATCGTGCGTTATGTCACCGCCGGTACGCTGACCGAGGAGACTTTGCTCGACAGCCGGCGCGACAATATGCTGGTGGCACTGGCCCAGACGGGCGGAGAAGGCGAACTGGGCCTGGCCGCCGCCGACATTTCGACCGGCCGGTTCGAGACGATGACGGTGCGCGCAGGCGACCTGCCCGCCGAACTCGCGCGGTTGCGGCCGAGCGAAGTGGTGATTGCCGAAGGTTCGACGCTGGAGGTCGCCAACAGCCATCCGTTCGACAAGGCGGCTTTTTCTAGCACCCGCGCCGAGGAAGCACTGAAGCGCCTGTTCGCGGTCGCGACACTGGATGGCTTCGGTCAGTTCAGTCGCGCGGAACTGGCAGCGATGGGCGGGCTGATTTCCTATCTCGACCATGCCGGCAAGGGTACACTGCCCTTCCTGGCGCCGCCGCTGCGCAAGACCAGTGGCGCCCATGTCGCGATCGACGCAGCGACGCGCGAGAGCCTGGAGATCGTCTCGACCACCGGCGGCACCCGCGCGGGCAGCCTGCTGGGCGCGGTCGACCGGACCGTCACAGGCGCAGGCGCCCGCCTGCTGGCGCAGGATCTGTCGGCGCCGCTGATGGACGCACCGCTGATCGACGCGCGGCTGGGTCTGGTCCAGCTGTTCCATGATGACGCGACGCTGCGCAGTCAGCTCCGCACAGCGCTGCGTGCGCTGCCCGATATCGGCCGTGCGCTGGGTCGGGTCGCCGTGGGACGGGGCAGCCCCCGCGATCTGGGCCAGCTACGTGATGGCCTGGGCGAGGCACGGTTGCTGCGCGAGCGGTTGGGACGTCTGGCCGACCAGCCTTTGCTGCTGACGCAATTACTGCCGGCGCTCGACGGCCATGGCGCACTGGTCGATGCGCTGGCGCGCGCACTGGTGCCCAGCCCGCCGACCGAAACCAATAATGGCGGCTATATCGCTGATGGTTTCGATCCGGCGCTGGACGAACTGCGCCGCCTGGCCGGTGATGGCCGACGCGCGATCGCCGCGCTGGAGGCCCAATATCGCGAGCAAACCGGGATCAGCGCGCTCAAGATCCGTCATAATGGCGTTCTGGGTTATCATGTCGAGGTGCCGGCCCGCGCTGCCGACCAGCTGATGCAGCCCGACAGCGGCTTCACCCATCGCCAGACGCTGGCCGGGGTGGTGCGCTTCAACTCGATCGACCTGCACGAACAGGCCGGACGAGTGGCGCAGGCCGGCGCCCATGCACTGGTGGCGGAGGCCGCGCATCTCGAAACGCTGATCGACGCGGTGCTGGACCGCAAGGCCGACATCGCCCGTGCCGCCGATGCGCTGGCGCGGCTGGACGTCGCCGCCGCGCTGGCCGAGCGGGCGGCCGAGGGCGGCTGGCAGCGGCCCCATTTCGTGGTCGAGGACGGGGTCGGCCCCTGCCTCGACATTGTCGGCGGTCGCCATCCGGTGGTCGAGGATGCCTTGCGCGCGCAGGGCCAGCCCTTCGTCGCCAATGATTGCCGCCTGGTCGCGACCGACCGGTTGTGGCTGGTCACCGGCCCGAACATGGGCGGTAAGTCGACCTTCCTGCGGCAGAATGCGCTGATCGTCATCCTGGCCCAGGCCGGCGCCTTCGTGCCGGCGGAATCGGCGACCCTGACCCTGGTCGACCGCCTGTTCAGCCGCGTCGGCGCATCCGACAATCTGGCGCGCGGCCGGTCGACCTTCATGGTCGAGATGGTGGAGACCGCCGCCATCCTGGCGCAGGCGACCGAACATAGCTTCGTCATCCTGGACGAGGTCGGTCGCGGCACATCCACCTATGACGGGCTGGCGCTCGCCTGGGCGGTGGTCGAGGCGGTGCATGAGGTCAATCGCTGCCGCTGCCTGTTCGCCACCCATTATCATGAGCTGACCCGCCTGTCTGAAACGCTCGATGCGCTGTCGCTGCACCATGTGCGGGCACGGGAATGGAAAGGCGATCTGGTGCTGCTGCACGAACTGGCCGAGGGACCGGCCGATCGCAGCTATGGCCTGGCGGTAGCACGGCTTGCCGGCTTGCCAACCCTGGTGCTCAAGCGCGCCAAGGATGTGCTTGGCCGACTGGAGGCGGGCAAGGCGAAGACCGGCGGCATAGCCGCGGGCCTGGATGACCTGCCCCTGTTCGCCAGCGTGGCGACCCAAGCCGAGGAGGTGATCGATCCATTGCGCGAAGCCTTGGAAGGCATCGATGCCGATGCCCTGTCCCCGCGTGAGGCACTCGATCACATATATCGTTTGAAACAACTGGCCGCCGCCAGTCACCACGAGTAGACGAGAACCATGGTCATGCAGATCCCCAGCCTGGGGTCGCGCCGCGCGATCATTGACCGGCGCGCGATATCCGACAGCATCAACGCCCTGGCGCAAGAGCATAGGGGCGATCCGATCAAGCTGCGCGGCCTGATCGTCAAGGAACTGAAGGCCGCTTTGGAGCATGGCCGCGAGGATGTCGCGCGCCGGCTGGAGGCGAAACCGACGCGCGGACGCGAGGCGGTGACCGCCTTCGCCTTCCTGATCGACCAGATATTGCGGCTGCTCTACGACGCCACCACCCATCATCTTTATCCCGCCGGCAACCGCAGCACGGGCGAGCGGATCGTGCTGATCGCAGTAGGCGGCTATGGCCGGGGCGAGATGGCGCCGCACAGCGATGTCGACATCGGCTTCATCACCCCGTGGAAGCCGACCGGCTGGACAGAGCAGATCATCGAATCCATGCTCTATTCGCTGTGGGATCTGGGGCTCAAGGTCGGCCATAGCAGCCGTTCGGTGGACGAGACCATGCGGATGGCCAAGGCCGACCTGACCGTGCGTACCGCTCTGCTGGAAGCCCGATATGTCTGGGGTGACCGGGCGCTTTACGAAGAAGTCGCCGTTCGCTTCGACAGCGAGATCATGCAGGGCACCGCCCGCACCTTCGTTACCGAGAAGCTGGAGGAGCGCGACGAACGCCACCGCCGCATGGGGGACAGCCGCTATGTCGTCGAGCCCAATGTCAAGGAAGGCAAGGGCGGCCTGCGCGACCTGCACACTTTGTTCTGGATCGGCAAATATGTGAACCGGGTGAAGTCGGTCGCGGAACTGGTCGATGTCGGCCTGCTCACCGCAGCGGAACTGCGCCAGTTCCAGAAAGCCGAAGATTTCCTGTGGGCGGTACGATGCCATCTGCACACCATCACCGGCCGGGCCGAGGATCGGCTGACCTTCGACCTGCAGCTGGAAACCGCGACACGGATGCATTTCACCGCGCGCGCTGGCCGATCCGGGGTGGAGCGCTTCATGCGCTATTATTTCCTCAATGCAAAGGCTGTCGGCGACCTCACCGCGGTGTTCCTGGCGCATCTGGACGACCAGCTGGCCGAGCGCGGACGCCGCTATATCCCCTCCATCTTCCGTCGTCCCAAGAAGCTGGAAGGCTTTGTGCTGGATCGTGGGCGGCTAGCCTTGCCAAGCGACGATTTCTTCCAGGCCGATCCGGTTCGACTGGTCGAGATTTTCGCCGTCGCCGACAAGCACGGGCTGCAGATTCATCCGAGTGCGATGCGCGCGGCCAGCCGCGACGCCGGCCTGATCACCGCCAAGGTGCGCAAGGACGCGCGTGCCAATGCCGCCTTCATGGATGTGCTGACCAGCCCGCGCGACCCGGAAACGGTGCTGCGCTGGATGAACGAGTCCACCGTGTTCGGCCGCTTCATCCCCGATTTCCGCCGCGTCGTGGCGCAGATGCAGTTCGACATGTACCATCATTATACGGTGGACGAGCATACCATCCGCGCCGTCGGCCTGCTGGCCCGAATCGAGAAGGGCGAACTGTCAGTCGATCATCCACTGGCGACCGAGCTGATGGGTAAGATCCTGTCACGCCGCGTCCTCTATGTCGCGGTGCTGCTGCATGACATCGCCAAGGGACGTGGCGGCGACCACAGCATATTGGGCGCGGAAGTGGCGGAACATCTTTGCCCGCGCCTGGGCCTCACCGCGGCCGAGACCGAGACCGTCGCCTGGCTGGTGCGCTATCATCTGCTGATGTCGGCCACCGCCTTCAAGCGCGACCTGGCCGATTATAAGACGATCCTCGACTTTGTCGAAGTGGTGCAGAGCCCCGAGCGTCTGCGCCTGCTGCTCTGCCTGACCGTGGTCGACATCCGGGCTGTGGGGCCTGGCGTCTGGAATAGCTGGAAGCGGCAATTGCTGGGCGACCTTTATGACGCGGCCGAGGAAGTGCTGCGCCTGGGCCACAAGCAAAAGGGCCGCAGCGAGCGAGTCACCGCCAAGCAGGAATCTTTGCGTCAGGCACTGGGCATGGACGAGGCGACCTTCGCCACGTTTAGCGGCCGCATGCCCGAAAGCTACTGGATCGCCGAGCCCGACGATATTCTCGTCCATAATGCCCGCCATATATTGGAGGCAGGCGAATCCTCCCTGTCGATCGCCGCACAATATTATCCACAGCGCGGCGCGACTTTGGTCACCGTCTATGCGACCGACCATCCTGGGCTGTTCTACCGCATTGCCGGTGCCATTCACCTGGCCGGCGGCAACATCATCGACGCGCGTATCCATACGACCCGCGATGGCGTCGCAATCGACAATTTCCTGGTGCAGGATCCGCTGGGCGGCGCCTTCCACAGCCCTGAGCAACTTGCGCGGATCAAGGCGGCGATCGAGGATTCCCTGTCTAACCGCCACCGCATGATCACCAAGCTGGAAGCGCGCCCGCTGCCCCGCACCCGGGCCGAAGCCTTCCGCATCGAACCCAATGTGCTGATCGACAACAAGGCGTCGAACCGCTTCACCGTGATCGAGGTCAATGCCCGTGATCGGCCGGCGCTGCTGTTCAGCCTGGCCAATGCGCTGTTCCAGTCGAAGGTCACGGTCCACAGCGCCCATGTCGCCACCTATGGCGAGCGCGCGGTCGACACCTTCTATGTCACCGACCTGCTGGGCGGAAAGATCGAGAGCAAGGCGCGGTTGCAGACGCTGGAACGGCGGCTGCTGGAGGCGGCCGGCGGCGAAGTGGGCGAGGCACTGGAGCGCGCCTGACCACTACTCAAGCGATGGTCATGACGTCGCCGGGTGACAGCAAAGGTAACAGGCGCAGCATGTCGTCGCGGTCGACCGCGATACAGCCGGCGGTCGGGCGTCCTTCGGACAGATGGAAGAAGATGGCGCTGCCCATCCCCGGCACCGGCGGCGTATCATTATGGCCCAGGATCACGATCACGTCATAGGCGTCGTCGCTCCGCTGCAGGCTTTCGGCCGAGAAGGTGCGGGGCAGGCGCACAGCTCTATTATAGGCGGGATCGGCCGGATCGTCCGACCATCCATCCCCCGCATGGGTCCAGCGCCAGGGCAGAGCGATGCCGGTGGCGTAAACCTTACCCGGGCGCAGCAGCACGGCCCGGATCGGCCAGCTGCCCAATGGGGTGCAGCCATCGCCTTCGCGCTTGTCGGCGGCCGCGCAGGCGCCGCTGCGGCCGATGGTGCAGGCCATGTCGAGATCGCCGAAGCGCAGCCGCCCGGTGGCGACATCGACATGGACGACCCTCATAGCTGGTGGCCGGTCCGGTCGCGCTTGGTGGCGAGATAGCGTTCATTATGCGGGTTGGCGGCCAGGATGATCGGCAACCGTTCGATCACCTCGATCCCCGACGCCTGCAGCCCGGCAACCTTCTGCGGATTGTTGGTGAGCAGCCGCACGCCGCCGATACCGAGCAGGTCGAGCATCCGCGCCGCGACCGAAAAGTCGCGTGCGTCGATCGCGAAGCCCAGCCGCACATTGGCGTCGACCGTGTCGAACCCCTGATCCTGCAGCGCATAGGCGCGCAGTTTGTTGACGAGGCCGATGCCGCGCCCTTCCTGCCGTAGATAGAGCAATACACCCCATTGCGCGTCAGCGATCTGGTGCAGCGCCTGGTGCAGCTGCGGACCACAATCGCATTTCAGGCTGCCGAACACGTCGCCGGTCAGGCATTCGCTATGGATGCGGATGACCGGCGGCGAGGCGTCGCGCTTGCCGACCACCAGCGCGACATGCTCGCGCGGTTCGTCGGGGCTGCGGAAGGCGATGATCTCCGCGCTCTCGCTCGCCGATACCGGCAGACGGGCGCGGGTGGCGATCGCGAGGTGGATGGCATCGTCATAATCGCCGACATCATCGGCGCTGACCTCGGCCTCGACCGCACCGTCGCCTTCGAGCAGAAAATAGGCGGGCAGGATACCGGCCAGCCGAGCCAGGCGCAGCGCTGCCTTGGCTGCCTGGGGCGCCGGCAAAGCCCGCGCCCGAAACGGCCCCTTGAGCGGTGAGGCAAGGTCCAGCACCGGATCGGAAATCGAAGTCGCCACATCGGCGTCGATCCACGGTGCCCGCTCGATCAGCACCGGCAGGTCAGGATCGGCCGCCGCCAACTGGTTGGCAAGCTTCAGCGTTTCGGCCCGCGCGGCAGAAATCAGGATATCCGCCTGACCCTGCGGATCGAAATCGGCCAGCGTCACCGCATCCGCGCCCTCGATCGCCATCAGCCGGATCGCGCCATCGGACGCGGTCAGGCGGATCGCCCAGCCGCGACGCAGCGCATCGATGGCGCGGGCAGCATCCCGCCCGTTCATCAGAAGGCGAACTCGGTGATGATCGGGATATGGTCGGACGGCTTTTCCCAGCTGCGCGCGGGTTCGACGACACGGTGGGCGACCGCCTTGTCGGCGACATCCCTGGTCATCCACATATGGTCGAGCCGCCGGCCGCGATCGGATGCTGCCCAATCCTTCGCGCGATAGCTCCACCAGGTATAGAGGCGCGCCGGCGCGGGATGGAAATGGCGGCCAATATCGACCCAGTCGTTCGATGCCTGCAAGCGGCCCAGCAGCGCGCATTCGACCGGCGTATGGCTGACCACGTCGAGCAACTGCTTGTGGCTCCACACATCGGATTCCAGCGGCGCGATGTTGAAGTCGCCGGTCAGGATGGTCGGCTTGTTGTCGAGCGCCCCGGACCACTCGATCATCCGCTCGATAAAGTCGAGCTTCTGGCCGAATTTCGGATTGACCGTGCGGTCGGCGACATCACCCCCGGCGGGGACATAGACATTCTCGATCCGCACGCCATTGTCGAGGCGGATGCCAACATGGCGGGCTTCACCATTGGCCTGCCAGTCGAACCGGTCATCCTCGTGAATCGGCACCTTGCTCATGATCGCAACGCCATGATGCATGCGCTGGCCGTTCAGCACCTGGTGGACATAGCCCAGCCGCCGGAACATGTCCGTGGGGAAAATCTCGTTCACCACCTTGGTTTCCTGCAGACAGAGAATATCGGGCGCTTCCTCGGTCAGGAAACGTTCGACGATGTCGATCCGGGCGCGGACGCTGTTGATGTTCCAGGATGCAATCGAAAGGGTATCGGCCATGAAAAGCACCTAGGGTGCCGCGCGCCCGCGCGCAAGCGCCGGACAACGTAAGACCCCCGCTCCGGGGGCGTGGAACGGGGGTCTCGATCGCGCCCTTGAAGCGCTTTGCGACGGGAGCGGTGTGCCGGGTAACAGGGGGGAAATCCCGGTCTGCGTCTCTCGCCGTGATCTTTGTCTAGGCGATCCGATATGAGCGGCAGATGAACGATGGCAGAAAGTTTTCGATCCATCGTTCATCCCGCTCATTCTAGCCGTTCGGTCGACCGCGCGGACGCGGATCGGTCCAGCGGAAGGCGGAATCCGCGACCGGCACGCCATATTGCTGGTTCGACAGGCGCACCGCCGTGCGATTATTCTGCGCGTCGAGCGCAACCCAGCCATACAGTTCCAGCCCGGCGGGCGCCGAAGGCTTGCGCTTGAAGATCATGGTGATGGTGCCGAATTCGGGCCGCTTGGGATCCTTCGCCTGAACGCTCAGCACGGTCGGGTCGCCGGTCGGCACGACAGTACCGAATTTCGACAGATCCTTGGTCGGATCGATCAGCGCCGCCAGCGGCGAATTGCCGATGGGCCAGCGCTGCACCTGACGGACCTCATAGTCGATCATGGTCAGCGCCTTGCCATCGCCCACGATCAGCAGCGGCACGCCCTTTTCATATTGGAAGCGGATCTTGCCCGGCTGCTTCAGGGTCAGCTTGCCGGTCAGCACCTGACCATTGCGATCGGTCTGACTGAAATCGGCGGTCAGGGTGGTGACGGCGCGGATATAGGTGTTGACCTGATTGAGGTCGGACGGTGCCGCCTGCTGGGCCAGGGCATAGCCCGCCGGCACCGCGACCAGCGCGGTGGCAAGGGACAGGGCGACGGGCGCGAGGATGCGCTTCATGCAATCATCTCCGGGTTGTTCGGAAAAGGGGGCATAGGAGGTGGGGCTTGAACCCGCTGTGAACCTTGCTGTTCCATCGAAGGGAAAGGATCGATCCGAAAGACCAGACGGGGGAGAGCGGCCGTAAACTGGCTGGCTCGATCCCCCGTGCTCCCGCCTCGCCATGCCGGTCTTACCGGCGGCACCGCTCCAATTATGTTTATCGGCGCGGCAGCAGCGACGCCTGCCTAGACCGATTCGCGGATAAAAAAAAGGCTGATCCGAAGACCAGCCTGAAAAGTTTTTAGGAGAGGATGCCTGAAAGGCCTGTTCCTAATGGCTCAAAGCCTATGCTCCGACAAATGCGAAGGCCGCAAGCATGGTTGCACGGAACGCAATCGCCCAAGGAAAACAGGCATTTCGTAGCGTCAGAGCGGATTGCCATTCTCGTCACGCAGCACTTCGCGGCGGCCAACATGGTTGGGCGGACCCACCAGTCCTTCTTCCTCCATCCGTTCGATCAGGCGCGCGGCACTGTTGTAGCCGACTCGCAGCTGGCGCTGCAGCCAGCTGGTCGATGCCTTCTGATTCTCGAAGACAAGCTGGCACGCCTTGCGGAACAGCTGCGCGTCCGGGCTGTCGTCGCCCAGGTCGACGCCGTCGAGCGCGAAGCTGCCTTCTTCCGGTTCTTCCGTGACCGCCTGGATATAATCGGGCGATCCCTGCGCCCGCCAATGGTCGGCGACCACCCGCACCTCGTCATCCGAAACGAAAGGACCATGAACACGCATCAGGCCCTTGCCGCCATGCATGTAGAGCATGTCGCCCTTGCCCAGCAGCTGCTCGGCCCCCTGTTCGCCCAGGATGGTGCGGCTGTCGATCTTGCTGGTCACGAAGAAGCTGATGCGGGTCGGCAGGTTCGCCTTGATGACGCCGGTGATGACGTCAACCGAGGGTCGCTGGGTCGCCAGGATCAGGTGGATACCGGCCGCACGGGCCTTCTGCGCCAGGCGCTGGATCAGGAATTCGACTTCCTTGCCCGCAGTCATCATCAGGTCGGCCAGCTCGTCAACCACCACCACGATCTGCGGCAGCGGCTGGAAATCGAGCTGCTCTTCCTCATAGATCGGCTTGCCGCTCTCAGGGTCATAGCCCGTCTGGACGCGGCGGCCGAGCGGCTTGCCCTTGGCCTTCGCGGCACGGACCTTCTCATTATAATTGGCGAGGTTTCGGACCGAGATCGACGCCATCATGCGATAGCGATCCTCCATCTGCTCCACCGCCCATTTGAGCGCACGGATCGCCTTCGCCGGCTCGGTAACGACAGGCGAAAGCAGATGCGGAATATCGTCATAGGTCGACAGTTCGAGCATCTTGGGATCGATCATGATCAGGCGCAGCTGGTCCGGCGTCATGCGATAGAGCAGCGACAGGATCATGGCGTTGAGACCCACCGACTTACCCGAACCGGTCGTACCCGCGATCAGCAGATGCGGCATCGGCGCCAGATCGGCGATGATCGGCTCGCCCGAGATATTCTTGCCCAGGATGATCGGCAGGGTCGCTTCCGCGCCGAACTGCTCGCTGGTGATGAGTTCGCGGAAGGACACGCCCTCGCGGTTGGTATTGGGCAGTTCGATGCCGATGACGGTGCGGCCGGGAATCGTCGCGACGCGGGCCGACAGCGCCGACATGTTGCGAGCGATATCGTCGGCCAGCGCGATCACTCGGCTCGCCTTGATGCCGGGTGCCGGCTCCAGCTCATACATGGTAACGACCGGACCGGGGCGGACCTCGACGATATTGCCCTTCACATGGAAGTCGTCGAGCACGCTCTCCAGCAGGCGCGCATTGCGTTCCAATGCCGCCTTGTCGATCTTGCCGCCCTGATTCTGGGGAATAGGATTGAGCAAGTCCGCCGACGGCAACGAACTGTGGCCGAACAGGTCATCCTGCGACACCGGCGCCATCGCACGTTGCGCCAGGGCAGGCTTGGGCGCCTGGATGGTAATCGGCGGCTTAGGTTCATTGGAGACCTGCTTGCGCGGCGCGATAACCCGTTCGGCGGGGGTATCTTCATCCCCGTCCAGATCGGTTGCACTCCCCTGTCCGGCAAAGGCAAGCGACGGGCGCGGCAGGTTGAGCCGGGGCAGGGTCGGGCGGCGGATGGTGAAAATCGGCTTTTCCAGCGCAAGGCTGCGATACCAGACGAACAAACCGGCCAGCATCGTCACCACTACCAGGATGCCGATGATCCAGCCCTGCGCAGCCGGCGTCTGGGCCGTCAGGCTGATTACCCCCTTCGCGGTAACCAGACCTATCATCCCACCCCAACCCGATGGCAGGCCGACGAGCGGATTGGGCTGAAACAGGGCAAGCGCAATGCCGATCAGGATAATGCCGACCAAGCACTTGCCGAACTGCGCCTTCCACCCGATGATCTCATGATCGCCCCACAGACGGCGCGCGGTAATCCCCATCAGCGGCAACAGCAGCGCGATCGGCACACCAAACAGCAGCAGCAGCATATCGGCGACCATGGCACCGGGCGCGCGCATGATATTGGCGACATGATCGCCCGCCACCGTATTCATCGACGGATCGCTCGGCTGATAGCTCAGCAGCGCCAGCGCCAGGAAAAGGGTCGCCAGAAACAGGGAAATCGCACCGATCAGCGCACCGCTGCGCACGATGCTGCGCTTGAGCATTTCGCGCCACTCCGGCGTGCGTTTGGCTCCGCGGCTGACAGCCATGGTCTTCAATGTCCCCCAAATGTTCCGTTCCGGCACAATGCGCCGAGCCGGGAGTCTCCGTCAAGCCTGCGCCCTCTCGGCTCGTCCC
The DNA here is from genome assembly GCF_014197035.1 of Sphingobium scionense. Lineage (GTDB taxonomy): Bacteria > Pseudomonadota > Alphaproteobacteria > Sphingomonadales > Sphingomonadaceae > Sphingobium > Sphingobium scionense. Next base: position 52,558 of record NZ_JACIEU010000015.1, read on the forward strand.
GCCCCATCCGCGACATTGCGTATGTCGCGGACTGGGGCTGCAGGCGCAGAGTAAACGGCGAAAGGAGATGTCGCCATGTTCGCCTCTTTCTATCCCGCCTTTGTCGTGATTGCCTTGTGCAGCTTTGCCGTGGTGCTGCTGGGCGTCAGCCTGCAGGATGCGATGCGAGGGCGCTGAGCGCTTCGCCATCGACACGCTGAACGGTCCATTCGTCCATCGGCCGGGCGCCGATCGCCCGGTAGAAGGCGATCGCCGGTGCATTCCAGTCGAGCACCGACCATTCGAGGCGAGCACAGTCGCGCGCGATCGCCAATTGGGCGAGACGGGCCAGAAGAGCCTTGCCGGCGCCCAGACCCCGCGCTTCGGGTAGCACGAACAGATCCTCCAGATAGAGGCCGGGACGCCCCTCGAAGGTCGAGAAATTGTGGAAGAAGAGGGCGAAGCCGATCGGCGTGCCATCATGCTCGGCGATCAGCACCTCCGCCATCGGCCGGGGACCAAACAGGTAACGAGCCAGCGCTTCGCGATCCGCCTTCACTTCATGCGCGAGCTTCTCATATTCGGCGAGCGCCAGGATGAAATTCCCGATCGCATCGATATCCGTCGATTGCGCGTCCCTGATGATGACCTTGCTCATGCCGCTCCCGCTTCCACATGGGCGATATCCGCCCGTTTCGTGCGCGCGGCGATAAGGCAGCCGGCAACGATCAACAAGGCACCGGCAAGAGTAGTCAGCGTCAGCCGCTCGCCGAAGGCCAGCCAGCCGAAGATCGCCGCCCAGACGAAAGCGGTATATTCGACCGGGATAAGCCGCTGCGCCTCCGCCCTTGCATAGGCCCAGGCCAGTGCAGCAAGCGAGGTGAAGGCAAGGACGGCGGCGAGCAGCACCAGCGGGACGGCTGGTCCGGTCGGCAGAATCGCCCAGGCCGGCGCGCCAATCGCGAACACGCCCAGCATGACCAGATGCTGGAAGAAGGCGACCTCAATCGGCGAGGCAAGCTGGGCCTGCTGGCGCTGGAGGATGAGGTTCCAGGCAAACAGAATCGCCGAGAGCAGCACCGCACCAGTGCCCAGCATCGCGTTGCCATCATAGTCGCCGCGCATCCGCCCCGACAGGATCACGCCGACCCCGACCAGGCCGAGCAGCGAGGCGCCGATGGCTTGCCGGCCGATCCGCTCCTTGAGCAGCAGCGCCGCAAGATAGAGCGCGATCAGCGGGGCGATGAAGGAGAGGGCGATGGCTTCGGCCAGTGGCAGGCGCATGATCGCCCAGAAGAAGAGGCTGGCCATCAACGCCACCACCACGCCGCGCAGCAGGTGCAAGCGTAGCACTGAAGGCTTGGGCCAGCGCTGGCGGGTCGCAAGCATCAGGATCAGGCCGAGCAGGCTGCCGGTGATCGCGCGCCAGAGCAGCGCATTATAGAGGCCGATCGCGAGGCTGAGCCCCTTCATCGCCGCATCCATCACCGAAAATAGCGCGACGCCAAGGCAGCAGATGAGGAAGGGCAGCAGCACGGACGGGCTGCGGGGAGAGGAAAGCGGACGATCCATCGATGGGTGACGGGATCAGTCGCGACCGGGGCCGACGATCCTGCCGATATGCAATTCGTCGATATGAAGCCGGGTGATCCGTGCCTTGCCGATGCGCAACCGACCGATGGCCAGGGCGCCGACCGCTATTGCCCCCAATGCAACTGCGCCCAAGGCCAATGTCCCGATAGCGGACGCGCCGACCACCTGCGCGCCCGTGGCGCTTGCGCCATGGGCGATGGCGGACCGGTCGGCGCTGTCCGTCATTCCGCCGCCTGGACCTGTCCCGCGTCGCTCGCCGCCGCCTCGATCTCGGCCGCCTTGGCCTCGACCAGCCTGACGATATGGTCGACCATGTCGGCATCCTGAATCGTGTGATCGGTGACGCCCGACAGATAGACCATATGCTTGCCATTGCCGCCGCCGGTCAGGCCGATATCGGTCTCGCGCGCTTCGCCCGGACCGTTGACGACGCAGCCCAGCACCGAGAGCGAGAGCGGCGTGTTGATATGCTGCAGCCGTTCTTCCAGCGCCTGGACGGTGCGGATCACGTCGAAGCCCTGCCGCGCGCAGCTGGGGCAGGAGATGACCTTGACGCCGCGGGTGCGGATGCCGAGCGTCTTGAGCATCTCATAGCCGACCCGCACTTCCTCTTCCGGTTCGGCGGAGAGCGAAACGCGGATCGTGTCGCCGATGCCGGCCCAGAGCAGGTTGCCGATGCCGATCGCGCTCTTGACCGTGCCGCCGATCAGGCCGCCGGCTTCGGTGATGCCCAGATGCAGCGGGCAATCGACCGCATCGGCCAGTTGCATATAGGCCGCGACCGCCAGGAACACGTCGCTCGCCTTCACGGCGACCTTATATTCGTGGAAATCCTGGTCCTGCAGCAGCTTGATATGGTCGAGCGCGCTTTCGACCAGCGCCTCGGGACAGGGCTCGCCATATTTTTCGAGCAGGTCGCGTTCCAGGCTGCCGGCATTCACGCCGATCCGGATCGAACAATTATTCGCCTTGGCGGCGTCCACCACTTCCTTCACGCGGGCGGCCGAACCGATATTGCCCGGATTGATGCGCAGGCAGGCGGCACCGGCATCGGCGGCTTCCAATGCGCGCTTATAGTGGAAATGGATATCCGCGACGATCGGCACGCGCGCGGCACGGACGATCTGTTTCAGCGCAGCAGTCGATTCCTCGTCCGGGCAGGACACGCGGATGATGTCGACGCCGGCATCCTCACAGCGACGGATCTGATCGATCGTCGCCTTGACGTCATGGGTCAGCGTATTGGTCATGGTCTGCACCGTGACCGGCGCGCCGCCGCCCACGGCGACGTTGCCGACCATGATCTGCCGCGACTGCCGCCGCGCGATGTCGCGCCAGGGGCGCAGGCCGGGATTATGCTCGGACATGAAAAGGGGCTCCAGAGATCTGGAGCCCCCTATAAGCGCTAAAACGACTATTTAGAAGCGCGCGGTCAGCGATGCGGCAACCTGGTCCGCATTGCCGCTGGTCTGTGCCAAAGTGGTGGCAGTGACGGTCGCGGGCGACGGGAAGTAGCTGTCCGGGCGGATGATGTTCGCCTTTTCCACCCAGGTATGGGCATAGGCGACGTTCAACGCGAAGGACTGCGAGATATTCCAGGTCGCGCCGCCCGTCAGCCACACGCGATCGCCGTCGGGCACGCGGGTGGTCAGATGTTGCGGATTGGTCGGCGAACGGTCGAACATCGTACCGGCGCGCAGCGTGAAGGCCGGGCTGACATCATATTCACCGCCAACGCTGACGCTGTAGCTATCCTTATAGTCCAGTTCCTTGTTGGTCGTGCCGGTGGCCGAGGTAACCTCGATACCCTTGAAGCTGGACCAGCCATACCATTTGCCGGTCAGCATCGCGCGCAGATTGGGGGTCAGCTTGTGCATCATTGACACGGTGACGATGTCGGGCAGATCGAGCGGCGCGGTCGCGTCAAACGCGCCATTGGCGGCGCTGAGCGGCGTTACCAGGCCCGAAATGGTCTGGGTGCCCTTGAGCTTGTGGTTGATGCCTGAGCGATAATGGACGCCGATATTGGTGGTGCCGTTGGTGTAGAACAGGCCGGCGTTCCATCCGACGGTCCAGTCGTCGCCCTTCAGGCGGGTGAAGCCGTCGGTGGTGACCAGCGGCGACACCTGCGGCAGCGCGTTGGTCAGGTTCGCCTTCACATATTGCACGTCTACGCCGCCGCCGATCGAGAAATTGTCGTTCAGCTTGAACGCGGCCGAAGGCTGGATGTTGTAGGTCTTGAGATCGGTGTAGATCGAGTCATAGCGACCGAAGAAACCCGGATCATATTCCAGCTTCAGGCCGAAGGGGGCGTTGACGCCCAGGCCGAGCCACAGGCGGTCGGTGACCTGCGCCGAGGCATAGAAATTTGGGACCGGGATGACGTTTTCGAACGGCTGGCCACCGTCATTGCCGGTGACCGGCACGCGGGCGGTCGAACCGGGGATGGAGCGGTAGCTACCACGGTTGGTCTGCTTCGCCGAAGCCATCAGGGCGTTGACGCCGGCCGAAACCTGGACGCCCGACAGCTGGGTCATGGCGGCAGGATTGAAATAGATGGTCGAAGGATCGTCACCCGCAGCGGCGCCGCCAGCCATGGCGCGCCCGGTTTCCACCGGCGACTGTTCCTGCAGATAAAAGCCACCGGCCAGCGCCGGCATCGGTGCGACGATCGCGCCGGTCAGCAGGATGGTGGGAAGAATGCGACGGCGAAGGGACATGGCGTTTCCTCTGCTAAAAACTCAATTGGCCATTGGGAGCGGGCGCTTAAACGCCTCATGCGGGTTATGGAACCATGCGCATAACAGCTATTCCGACGATTTCTACAGGCGCGAATGACGGAATTCCGCGATTTTTCGCTCAATTGCCCGGATTTCGGCCGGCTGGACGCTACGGCAAGTGCCGCGCTGTTGCGCCAACGTCACAGGTCAAAAAAAAAGCCGCCCCGAAGGACGGCTATGAAGTTTTAGGAGAGGATGCCTGAAAGGCGAGTTCCTTTTGCGGCGCAGAGACGTTCGTCGCAAATGCGAAACATGATAGCGTGATTGCGTTTCATGCAACCGGTATCACAAATCCATGTTTCCCTAAGGGAAACTCGTCATGAAATAATGATAGCGATATCAATTTTGCGCGTTGCGACACGCTATTTTACCGCTTGCAATCGCTGATCGACGCCCGAATCACGCAAATGGGATTCGATTTCGGTCAGCAATCGGGCCAAGCCAGCGGCATCCGCGGCCTCTGCGCGAGCGGTCAGTGCATTCTGGGTATTGGACGCGCGCAGCAGCCACCAACCATCCATGGTGCGCACACGGGCGCCGTCGATGGATTCCATATTTGCACCGGATGCGCGCAGCCGGGCACTTATTTCATCTATGATCGCGAACTTGCGGTCCTCCGGCACGGCGATGCGGATTTCGGGCGTATTGACCATCTCCGCCATCTCGCCGCGCAGGTCTGTGATGGTGCGGCGCAGCCGTGCCGCGGCACGGATCAGCCGGACGGCGGCATAGAGTCCATCGTCAAAGCCATAGAAATCATCGGCGAACATGATGTGGCCGGTCATCTCGCCACCCAGCGGACTCCCAATCTGCTTCATTTTGGACTTGATATGGCTATGCCCGGTCTTCCACAGCACCGGTTCGCCGCCGAGCCGTTCAATTTCGTCGAACAGGGCCTGGCTGGCCTTCACATCCGCGACGATCGGGGCGCCGGGACGATCCTTCAGCACCACCTGCGCGAACAGGCCGAGCAGCTGGTCGCCCCAGATGATCCGGCCGATGCCGTCGACCACGCCGATCCGGTCGCCATCGCCATCGAAAGCCACGCCGAAATCGAGCTTCCTGGAGAGGACAAGGGAACGAAGATCGGCCAGATTCGCTTCTTCGGTAGGATCAGGATGATGATTGGGAAAATTGCCGTCTATGTCGGTGAAGAGCAGATGATGCTCACCCGGGAGGAGCTGCACCAGCTTCTCCACGACCGGTCCTGCGGCGCCGTTTCCCGCGTCCCAGCCGATCCGCCAGGCCGCCCCGTCAAAATCGCGCACCAGCCGTTCGACATAGGCCGGCATGATATCGACATCGCGCGCCCGGCCTTCGCCGACCAGCCAGTCGCCAACCGCCGCCATCGCGCCGAGCTGCTGGATCGCCTGGCCATGAAAGGGCGCATGATCCAGGACCAGCTTGAAGCCATTCTGATCTGCGGGATTATGGCTGCCGGTCACCTGGATGGCGCCCGCCACGTCCAGTTCGGCCTCGGCATAATAGAGCATCGGCGTGGGACCCAGGCCAACGCGCAGCACATCGACGCCGCTGTCGGTGAGGCCGCGCACCAACGCATCCTCCAGCATGGGCGAACTCAGCCGCCCGTCATAGCCGACCGCAACCGCTGATCCGCCAGCGCGCCGCACCCAGGTCGCGAAGCTGCGCCCCAGCGCATAGCCGTCCGCTTCCCCGAGCATCGGGCCGACGACGCCACGCATGTCATATTCGCGCAGCAGGGTCGGGTGGAAGCGGTGGGCCATATAGTCCTTTCTGGGGCAATCAGCCGGCGGACGGCCGATCCCGCTCGGCAAGGTCGGCGAGCAGCAGGTCGCGCGCGGCATTGATCTGGGCAGCCAGCGCTTCGGTTCCACCCTTGTCGGGATGGACCGAGGCGATCAGGCGGCGATGTGCGGCGCGGATATCGGTTGCGCGGGCCTCTGCCGACAGGCCGAGCAGGGCACGGGCGCCTTCCACATCGGCCCTGGCGGCGGCCATCGGCGGCGCGGCCTTGCGCCTGGCGCGCGGGGCACCCTTCTTCGTCTTGCCCTGCGAGGCGAAGAAGAGGGCGGCACCGAGCAGGATCGGCGCGCCCAGCGCCGGCTTGCCCTTGGCCGCCAGCACCGCGCCGACCAGCGCCGCGCCCAATGCCATGCCATCCTTGGTCGACATGCGCTGCAATCTCCCGGTCCAGATGAGCCAGCCCGCCAGGCCGATCAGCACCAGCGCGATCAGCCCCATCAGGCGGCGCCGAGCATGTCCACGGACGCAGCATGATCGCCGGTCGGCAAGGCCAATCCGGCCACCATCTCGCGCAATTCCTGGCGCGCGGCGATGTGGCTGATGCCTAAGTCGCCCAGATGCCCCTTGTCGAGCAGGGTAAGGCCCGAGGGGAAGAGTTCACGGAAGATGACCCGTTCCGACAATCCCGGAATGACGCGGAAGCCGACCCGGCGCGACAATTCCATCAGCGCATCGCCGACGCGCTTCTTGTTGCGGGCGTCATGATGCTGGACGCGGTTGCGCAGCACCACCCAGTCGATCGACACGCCATCGGCCTTGGCGCGGGACTTGCGCGCTTCGAAGATGAGTTCGGAATAGAAGGACAGGCGGCGCACCCGAAAGGTTTCGGCATCGACCTGGCCGATCAGGTCGAAGTCGACGAAACTGTCGTTCATCGGCGTGACCAGCGTGTTGGCGCGGGCCGCCATGTGGCGGGCGAAATCATCGTCGCGGCCGGGCGTGTCGACGATCAGGAAATCCTTGCCCTCGGCCACCGCCGCCGCCTGTTCATCGAGCGCGGCGACATTGTCGCCCTGGAACACCGCGAAATCGGGTGCCGACAGGTCGATGCTGCGGCGACGCGCGGTTTCGGCGCGGTTTTCCATATAGCGTGTGACGGTGCGCTGGCGCGGGTCGAGGTCGAGCAGGCCGACGCTATGGCCAAGCGCGGTCAGCGCGATCGCCGTGTGGACGGCGGTCGTCGACTTGCCGGTTCCGCCCTTTTCATTGGCGAAGACGATGAGATGCGTTTGCGCGTTCGCCATCGGACCTTGATAACCCCGTGTTTGTCGCTCTAGATTCTTGACGGTCCCGCAGCGCGAAGCCTAGCAGGACGCCCCTGTGTCCCTGCCCTTATCGGAGCCCCTCGTCCCGTGCAAATTCTCCGTGACCTTCCCGCCCTGCGCGCCGCCGTCGCCACGTTGAAGTCCGACGGAAAACCACTGGCGCTGGTGCCCACCATGGGCGCGCTGCATGACGGGCATATGGCGCTGGTCGAGGAAGCGCGCCGCCAAGGGCGCCATGTCGTGGTGTCGATCTTCGTCAATCCGCGCCAGTTCGGGCCGAACGAGGATCTGGACGCCTATCCCCGGCGCGAAGCGAAGGATGCGCAATTGCTGCAGGCGGCCGGCGTCGACATCCTGTGGGCGCCCAGCGTCGAGGTCATGTATCCGGCCGGCTATGCCACCAATATCCGCGTATCAGGCGTGAGCGAGGGGCTGGATGGCGCAGCGCGGCCGGGCCATTTCGATGGCGTCGCCACCGTCGTCACCAAGCTGTTCAACCAGGTCGCGCCCGACGTCGCGATCTTTGGCGAGAAGGATTATCAGCAGCTCGCCGTGATCCGTCGCATGGTCACCGACACCAATCTGGACATCGAGATCATCGGCATGCCGACCCAGCGGGCGGAGGATGGTTTGGCGCTGTCGTCACGCAACGCGTATCTCAGCGAGCAGGAGCGCAAGGATGCCCTGGCGCTGCCCCGCGCACTGGGTGAGGCGAAGCGCCAGATCGAGAAGGGCGAGCCGGTCGAGGCGGCACTGGCCAGAGCGATCGCCACGCTGGCGAGCCATGGTTTCGACCCGATCGACTATGTGACCCTGTGCGACGCAGACAGCCTGGAGCCGATCGCGACGCTCGACCGTCCGGCACGGCTGCTCAGCGCGGCGAAGCTTGGCAAGACCCGGCTGATCGACAATATCGCGGTCGATCCGGCCTAACCCGAAAGTCCGCGCTTGAGCAGGACAGCGGCAAGGACGAGCAGGCCGACTACCGCCCAGCCCTCCCAGGTGCGGGGACCATAGCCCCAGCCGATACGTTTGGGGCCGAACCAGATGCGCGGGTCATTCATGGGCGCCTTCCGCTTAACTTCGCACATTTCCCGCACATTTTGACATTATGTTGCGCGGGGGTGATCCTATTCGCTTGTCACCCGATCGGCGACGCCCCGGCTATAGCATGGCCATGGCGGCGTAGGACAGCAGACGAAGGGACCGGGGCAAAGGCCCCGATCCCCCGATCGATCAGAGCGCGCCGGCGGCCGGAGCGGTGCTGGCTTCGACCGGCGCCGCAGCCGGGGTCGCGGCGATCGGCGCGGACGTCGCTGCCGCGCTGTCGACCGAGAAGGCCAGATCCTCGTCCAGGAAGGCGGGAATGATCGAGCCCGACGGGATGTTGGCGCTGGTGCCGGTGGTGAAGAAGCCGGCGACCGGGATCAGCGCGATCGCACCGACGACGCCGGCAGTGCCGGTCACGCCCTTGTCGTTGAAGGTGCCCGTCAGGCGCACCTGCCGGCCCCCCAGCCGGATATAAAGCACGCGGCCTTCGATAAAGCCGGACTTGCCCCACATGCCCTTGTTGCGGACGCTGGTGATTTCCGCGATGCCGGGGGTGCCGGCCGGGATCACCACATTATTGCCGATCATCACCGCTTCGGCAGTCTCGATGTTGACGCGGTCGCCGACCTTCACCGCCTTCTTCTTGGTGGTGAGTTCGACCAGCGTGCGGATGGGCACCTTGGCACCGGCGCGCAGGACATTGCCATCGAGAGCAGGCGCGATGGTGACGGCAGGCTGCTGCGCAGCCGCCATCGGCGCGGCCAACGCGGCCGCGCAGAAAAACAGACGAATCATGATACCCCCACAGAAAGTCCGCAGGATGCGGACGTGCCGAGGCAAAGCATAGTCCGGCGAGTTGCGCCAGAGGCCAAGTAAAGCGCCCGATCTTTTCGGACGCTTTACGCTACGACCATCAGAAGGGGCGGACGATAACCATGATGACGATCACCGCCGCGGCGATGCCGGGCACTTCGTTCAGCATGCGCAACTGCTTGTCGGCAAGGCTGCGCTGACCGCGCGCAAGTTTCTTCGCATAGCCGGCGATCCAGCCATGATAGCCCGACAGCGCCAGGACGAAGAGCAGCTTCAGATGGAACCAGCCGAAATGCCAGGCGCCGATTTCCACCATCAGCATCAGCCCGAAGGCCCAGGTGAGGATCAGCGAGGGGTTGAGGATGATCTTGAGCAGCCGCGTCTCGCGCTCGATCCAGCGCTGGTCCTCCGCCGAACCCGGCACGGTTTCCTGATGATAGACGAAGAAGCGCGGCATCATGAACAGCCCCGCCATCAGGAAGATGACGAAGATGACATGGGCAGCCTTCACCCACAGATAGGCAGCGCCGAGATAGGGCATCAGCGTGTCTCCGTTCCGCGCACATGCGCGATCAGCGCCTCGACATGGGCGATCGGCGTATCGGGCAATATGCCATGGCCCAGATTGAAGATATGGGGCCGGCCGGCAAAGGCGGCGCGCAAGTTATCCACAGCCTGTTCCACCGCCTGACCGCCGGCGATCAGCGCCAGCGGGTCGAGATTGCCCTGCACCGGAAGCCCGGCGGGCAGCGCCTGGTTGGCCCAGTGGGGGTCGACCGTTTCATCCACGCCCACCGCATCGACGCCGGTGCCGATCGCATAGGCGGGCAGCTTCGCGCCGGCGCCCTTGGGAAAGCCGATCACCGGGATGTCGGGATGAAGCGCCTTCAATTTGCGGACGATCGCGGCATTGGGCTCTATCACCCAGCGTTCGAACTGGAGCGGGGCGAGGCTGCCGGCCCAGCTGTCGAACAATTGCACCGCTTCCACGCCCGCTGCGATCTGGCCGGAGAGATAGACGACGGTCGCATCGATGATGGCGTCGATCAGCGCGGCGAAGCGATCGGGCTGTTGATAAGCCATGCGCCGCGCGGCGCCCTGGTCCTTGCTGCCCTGTCCCGCGACCATATAGGTGGCGATCGTCCAGGGACTGCCTGCAAAGCCCAGGAAGGTCACCGACGGGTCCAGCGCGGACTTCACCTGCCGCACCGTTTCATACACAGCCTCGTAACGGCTGAAATCCGGTTTCAGCGCCGACAGGTCGGTCTCCGCCAGAATCGGGGCGAGACGCGGGCCTTCGCCGGCCTCGAACCAGAGATCCTGTCCCATCGCATAGGGGACGATCAAGATGTCGGAAAAGAGGATGGCGCCGTCGAAGCCGAAGCGGCGCAGCGGCTGGAGCGTGACCTCTGCCGCGGCGGCACTGTCATAGACCAGTTCGAGGAAGCCGCCCTTGTCGGCCCGGAGTGCGCGATATTCCGGCAGATAGCGACCAGCCTGGCGCATGAGCCACATTGGCGGGATGGGCGGCATCGCGCCGCGCAATACGGAAAGGAGCGGCTTGGCGCTGACTGCGCCGGCGTGAGCGTCGGGACCCGTCATGAACTCTCTACTTTATAAAGATATTTAAAAAGGAATGTTGAGGTTGTTGGGCTGTTGGTTCGGGGGTTTATGCGCTGTCCCCGCTTTTGCCAACAGCTTGACTCCTGGAGTCAGGCGATTCCGCGGCGAGTCATCAGAGTCATCCCCGTTACTCACAGGCTGTGGATAAGATTCCGGCCCTGTTGAGAGGCTGTGGATAAGATTCCGCTCTGTGGGGATGAAATGGGGCTTCAAAGTTATCCACAACTCTATCCCTTGCTTTATCCACAGGGGACTCACAGAGATATGTCTGTGTCACGTATCCATCTTCACCTGCTTTCGGACTCCACCGGCGAGACGCTGGAGAATATCGCCAAGGCGGCGATCGGCCTGTTCGAGAATGTCGAGGCGATCCGCCATTTCTGGCCGATGGTCCGATCCGAAGTGCATCTCGACCGGATCATGGAGGAGATATCCGCCCATCCCGGCCTGGTGCTGTTCACGCTTACCAACCATGTGCTGCGGCGGCGGCTGGAAACGCGCTGCCGTGCGCTCGGCCTGCCCCATGTCGCTGCGCTCGACAGCGTGGCCGATGCCCTGTCCAACATATTGGGGCAGGAAACCCGGACCCGGCCGGGCCGCAAGCATATCCTCGATGAAGCCTATTTTGCGCGGATCGAGGCGATTCAGTTCACCATCGCGCATGATGACGGCGTGGGGCACGAAAATTGGGAGGAGGCCGATATCGTCCTGGCGGGCGTGTCGCGCGCGTCCAAGACGCCGACCTCCATCTATCTGGCCAATCGCGGCTACAAGACCGCCAATATCCCGCTGGTGCCGGAATCGCCGCCGCCGCGCAGCCTCTATGGCCTGAAGCATCCGATGGTGGTGGGCCTGACCATCAGTCCCGAGCGGCTGATACAGATACGGCGCAACCGGCTGCTGTCGCTCAATCAGGCGCCCGAGACATCCTATGTCGATAGCGACAAGGTGCAGGATGAACTGGCCTTTGCCCGGCGGATGTTCGCCGACAATGGCTGGCCGGTGATCGATATGACTCGTCGGTCGATCGAGGAAGCGGCCGCCGCCATCATCAACCTGTTCAACGACCGCGAACTGGCGGAAGGAAATGAATCATGATCGTCCTAGCCTCGCAAAGCGCCAGCCGGCGCGCGATGTTGAGCGCGGCTGGCGTGCCGTTCGAGGCACTCTCGCCGGGTGTGGATGAAGAGGCCGCCAAGGACGCCCTGCGTGCCGACGGCCATGACGGGCGGGCACTGGCCGACGCGCTGGCGGAGCTGAAGGCGCTCAAGGTGTCGCGCCGGGTGCCGGGGGCGCTGGTGCTGGGCTGCGACCAGACTCTGACCCTCGACGATGGGACGATGATCGACAAGGCGATCGACAAGGCGGATGCCGCGCGCATCCTGCGCCTGCTGTCGGGCCGGGTCCATCATCTCCACAGTGCGGCGGTGATCGTGCTCAACAATGAACCGATCTGGCGCCATGTCGAACGGGTAAGAATGACGGTGCGGACCCTGTCCGACGGATTCATCGATTCCTATCTGGAGGACGACTGGGACGAATGCCAATGGTGCGTCGGCTGCTACCGGATCGAGGGACCGGGCGCGCAATTGTTCGCCAGGGTGGAAGGCAGCCAGTTCGGCATCCAGGGCCTGCCGCTGCTGCCGCTGCTTGACTTCCTGCGCATAAGGGGCGTTCTGGCGGCATGACCGACAAGCTCCCTTATGCAGAGGTGATCGGCGATCCGATCGCGCACAGCAAATCGCCACTTATCCACAATTTCTGGCTGCAGGCGCTGGATATCGAGGCGGAGTATAAGAAGACTCATGTGACGCCCGAGGGGCTGTCTGCCTATTTCCTGCAGCGCCGGGCCGATCCCGACTGGCTGGGTTGCAATGTCACCATTCCTCACAAGATCGCGGTGATGGACTATACCGACGATCCGGGCGGCGTGCGGGACCGGATCGGCGCGATGAACACCATCGCCAGCGAGACCGCGGGACCGCTGATCGGCACCAATACCGATGCGGGAGGCTTCCTGCAGCCGCTGCTGCGCGACAAGTGGAAGGGCCGCCATGCGGTGCTGATCGGCGCAGGCGGCGCCGCACGGGCGATCCTGTTCGCGCTCACCAGCCTGGGCGTGCCCGACATCACCATCATGGCGCGTGACCCGGCCAAGGGGCAGGCGCTGCTCGACCGGGCCGGGGTGAAGGGCAATGTGATCGGCATGGCTGATGCGCTGCCGGCTGCCGACCTGCTGGTCAACAGCACGTCGCTGGGCATGGTCGGCCAGCCGCTGCTGGATATCGACCTGTCGCCACTCCCGACCAGTGCGACCGTCTATGACATCGTCTATGCGCCGCTGGAGACCGGGCTGCTGAAGGCGGCGCGCGACCGGGGTCTCAAGACTCTCGATGGGCTGGAAATGCTGATCGGCCAGGCGGCACTGGCATTCGATATCTTCTTCGATGCCGAGGCGCCGCGCGAACTGGACGCGGAGTTGCGCGCGCTGCTGCTGGCGGCGGACTGAACGGAGACGGGGTGAAGATATACGGCCTCACCGGCTCGATCGGCATGGGCAAGTCGGCGGTCGCGGCGATGTTTCGCCGCGAGGGCGTGCCGGTGTTCGATGCCGATGCCGAGGTGCATCGATTGCAGGGGCCGGGAGGCCGGCTGCTCCCCGCGATCGAGGCGCGCTTTCCCGGTACCACCGGGCCGCAGGGCGTCGACCGAACCAAGCTGGGTGCGGCGGTGTTCGGTCATCCCGCCGAACTCAAGGCGCTGGAGGCGATCGTTCATCCCGCCGTAGGTGAGTCGCGCCGGCGATTCCTGAAAGGCCATCGTTCGCGCCGATTCGTGATTCTGGACGTGCCCCTGCTGTTCGAAAAGGGGGGCCACCGGCGCATGGCGGGCATCATCGTGGTCAGTGCGCCGGCCTGGAAGCAGCGGCGGCGCGTGCTGGCCCGCCCGGGCATGACGGTAGCAAAATTTCGCAATATCCTGCGCTTGCAGGTGCCAGACGCTGAAAAGCGGCTAAGGGCAGACTATATCATCAACACGGGTACGACATTTGCCGCAACCCGGGCACAGGTCAGGCGTCTGGTCGCTTGCCTTGGCGCCCGGACAGGCAGATAAGTAGAGACACAGAGAGTCGGTTCAAAAGGGCGATGCGCGAGATCATTTTCGACACCGAAACGACGGGATTTGATCCGGCATCCGGCGATCGGCTGGTCGAAATCGGGTGCATAGAGCTTATCAATCGCGTGCCGACCGGCCGCACTTTCCATGCTTATTATAATCCACAGCGCGACATGCCCTCCGCCGCCGAGGCGGTGCATGGCCTGTCGAGCCAGTTCCTGTCGGACAAGCCGTTGTTCCGCGACGGCGTGGCGGAATTGATGGCATTTCTGGGCGACAGCCCGCTGGTCGCGCATAATGCGCGCTTCGACTTCGGATTCTTGAATCATGAGCTGAAGCTGTGCGCGCGCGATGGCGTGTCGATGGACCGGATGATCGACACGGTCGCAATCGCCCGCACCCTGCATCCCGGCGCCAAGCACAGCCTGGACGCGCTGTGTACCCGCTACGGCATCGACCGCAGCCATCGCGTCAAGCATGGCGCGTTGCTCGACGCCGAACTGCTGGCGCAGCTCTATGTCGAATTGACCGGTGGCCGTCAGATCGGCCTGGGTCTTGCACAGGAGGAAGAGAAAGAGATCGTCAGGGTGGAACTGACGGAAACCGCCGTTGTTCGCCCTGTTCGTCCCGCGCGCGTCTTCACGGCGAGCGCGGAGGAGCTGGAGAGGCATGCCGCTTTCGTCGCGAAGCTGGATAAGCCGCTCTGGCTCGAGGAGGCGCCGCCGGCCTGAATGTGCCGGCGACTGCCTCGTGCCAACCGGGCCGCTGATCCGGCGACCCGGCAAGAATAAGGAGAAGGCATATGGATATTCGTATTTCCGGGCATCAGGTTGAGACGGGTGAGGCGCTCAAGCAGCACGTCAGCGACCGGCTGGAAGCGATAGCCGAGAAATATTTCTCCCGCACGATTTCCGCCCAGGTCACTTTTCGTCCGGCCCCGCATGGCGCCTTCCATTGCGACATCGTCTGCCATGTGATGACCGGCCTGATCCTGAAGGGGGCGGGCGAGGCACAGGAGGCCCATCCCGCCTTCGACCAGGCATCGGACCGGATCGAGAAGCAACTGCGTCGTTACATGCGCCGCCTGAAGGATCGCAGCATCCAGGCCGCCGCGGCCGAGGCGCAACGCGCCAATGGCTATAGCGTCGATGATATCGATGGTGCGGGCTACACCATCTTTGCCGCCGGCATCGACGAGGAGGAAGCCGCGGACGCGCCGCTGATCGTGGCGGAAACCCGGGTCGATATTCCCGAAGCCAGCGTGTCCGACGCGGTGATGATGCTGGACCTGCGCAACACCAATGCCCTGCTGTTCCTCAACGCCGGGACCGCCGCCTATAACATGGTCTATCGTCGCCAGGACGGCACGATCGGCTGGGTCGAACCGCGCGGTTGACGCCTCTCCTACCCGGGCCGCCTGTTGACCTCAGGGTGCAGGCGGCCTATGGGGCCGGGCTTTAGTTTCTCCGAGCAACGCGCATTTTTTTCGACAGGCTGGGCGCGCCTCGGCTGCCCCCGGAAGTAAAATGGTGCATTTCAACGATATTGTTTCGCCGGACGCATTGGCCACGAGCCTGTCCGTCAACGGCAAGAAGCAGCTGTTCCAGAAGATAGCAGCGCTGGCGGCGCGATCCTATGGCGTCGACGCCGACGACGTGGCCGAAGCACTGCTGGAACGCGAGCGATTGGGCTCCACCGGTTTTGGTGGCGGTGTCGCCATTCCCCATGCCAAGTTGGCCGGGCTCGATCGCATGTGCGGCGTGGTGGTCCTGCTCGATCCCGCCGCGGCTTTCGACGCGGTCGATGATGCGCCGGTCGATGTCGTGTTCGCGCTGCTTTCGCCGCAGGACAGCGGCGCCGAGCATCTGAAGACGCTGGCGCGTGTATCCCGTTATCTGCGCGAAGAGGCGCAGGTGACGCGCCTGCGCGGTGCCAAGTCGGCCGAGGCGCTGCATGCGCTGCTGGCCGGTGGTGAGGCGCGTGACGCTGCCTGAGGCAGCCGCGCTCGCCAGTGGCGAGGCGGCGCATTTCCGCGCGCTGGAGCACCTCTATAACAGCGCGCCGATCAACGACCTGTTCCAATCGACCCTGCGCGTGCCGGAGCCGGGTCGGTCGGTAATCGATTTCGAGGTTGACGCGCGGCATTTTCATGCCGCCGGCGCGGTGCATGGCACCGTGTATTTCAAGATGCTGGACGATGCGGCTTTCTATGCCGCCAACAGCCTGGTCAGCGACCGTTTCCTGCTGACCACCGCCTTCAACCTGCTCTTCACCCGGCCGATCGGCCCCGGAAAGCTGCGCGCCGAAGGGCGCTGGATCAGCGGCAAGCGCCGCGTCTATGTCGCCGAGGCGAGCATCCTCGATTCGGATGGCGAAGAGGTGGGCCGGGGCACCGGCACCTTCATGCGGTCGCAGATTCCGCTGTCATCGCTGCCGGGATATCATGGCTGAGGACAGTCCGTCCGCGCGGCTGACCAGCGCGATGCTGGTCGGGGCGCTGGTCAAGCGGGTCAATGCGGCGGGCGGCTTTGCCATGATATTGGCGAAGGGTGATGCAATGAGCGGCGTCATCCTGGTCCAGATTATGGAAAATGGAAGAGAATCCGCAATTTTCGAGCGGGTATCGAACTTTCGCGGTGGTCATGCATTGATGCGCTGTGGCCCCCCTGCCGAAGAGGGGGCGGAAGCATTCACGGCCTATGCCGAACGTCGGAAAAGGTCGGACCCCGACCTATGGCTGGTGGAACTCGATGTCGCAGATGCGGAACGGTTCGCCGCTGAAACGATCTGCTGATCGTTGACTCCTTGCACGCGCGCAGGCAGAGGCGGCCAACGCTGAACGCGCAGGTTGCCTGTATTCGTCCATGGGGGGCGGGCCGGTAAACACGCAGACGGGGGGCGGCCGAACGTCACAGAATATCGGTTACAATCGACGTTTTTGGCCAAGAACCGCATGATTTTGAGCTATAATGAGTTTTCGTTTGAAGGCCGCGATCATCGCGGCATTTACGCTGTCGGCCGCTGCGGCTGTTACAGCGTCGGACATGTCGAGCGCCAGCGAGGCCTCCCTGTCCTCGGTTTCCCTTCCGGAAACCGCCGCGCTGACTAGCGCGCCCACGGCCGGCACCAAGCCCGCCGTCGTTTTTGCTGCGCCGCAGGAAGTCGCGCAGTCGCTGCATTCCGGTCCGAAGGCTGGCAGCAATTTTTCGACCGATATCGAGTCCAAGGCCGAGACCCTGGCAGCCCTGGTTGATGCGCAAGGCGCTCCCGAGGATGTCGATGGCGACATGAAGTGCCTGGCCGGTGCGGTCTATTTCGAATCCAAGGGTGAAACGCTGGAAGGCCAGTTGGCCGTTGCCCGCGTGATCATCAATCGCGCCAAGTCCGGCCGCTTTGCCAGCAGCCTGTGCGGCGTCGTCTATCAACCTAGCCAGTTCAGCTTCGTGCGCGGCCATGGCATGCCGCCGATCAACATCGCCAGCGATTCCTGGCGCGAGGCGGTTGCGATCGCCCAGATCGCGCTGGACGATAGCTGGGACAGCCAGGCCGAAGGCGCGCTGTTCTTCCATGCCCGCCGTGTTTCGCCGGGTTGGGGCAAGACCAAGCTGGCGTCGATCGACAACCACATCTTCTATCGCTGATCCGCTCATCCTGAGTGACAGCGAGGCCCTTTTAAGGCCGGTTTGGACCCCATGTCCGAATCGGCCTTTTCTTTTGTTCCCTTCTTGTTCTAGTTTGGTGCCATGACTACCCAAGAAGCTGGCCAAGAAACCGATCGCTGTTCACCGCTGACCGACGGAACCGCGCTGGCGGTTGCGCGCGGCACGCTGCGCCTGTTCCATCGCCATGACATGAACGGCATAATGGAAGTGCCGCTGCCCAATGGCCGGCGGGCCGACATCATGGCGATCGACAGCGCCGGGCGCCTGACCATCGTCGAGATCAAGTGCAGCCGTGCGGACCTGCTGGGCGACATGAAATGGCCGGATTATTTCGATTATTGCGACCGCTATTTCTGGGCGGTGCCATCCGGCTTCGACACCAGCCTGTTCGACAGCGAGGCGCTGTGGCCGACGCGCACCGGCCTGATCGTCGCCGACCAATATGATGCCGAACTGGTGCGCGCGGCGCCGTTCGAGCCGCTGGCCGCCGCCCGGCGCAAGGCAGAGACGCTACGCTTCGCCCGCCGCGCCGCCCGCCGTCTGTCGGCGCTGGCCGACCCGGACTATGCGGCGGAATTGGGCTGGTAATATCAGAAAGAGGATGGTCGATGCGCTCGCATCTGGAATTTCGATCGGCAGTTTATGCAGACGATGGAGCGGCCATTGCCCAGGTTCTGGCCGAACGCCTGCCTCATTTTGGATTTCAAGCCCAGCCGATCGTTCAGGAGGATTGGGGCTGGTGCGTTCCGATCACGCATGAGGCTTTCTCTCTGTGGATCGGATGCGGCCACTATCAGGAATATCCTGACGGTGTGCTTTGTTTCATCGAACCTTCACGGCCCTTTGTGAGACGTTGGTTTCGTCGCATCAGCACCATGGAGACGGTAGAAAGGCTGGCTGATGCCCTAGAGGCGATTGTCGACGCCAGTGGCGAAGCGAAGCATATCCGCTGGTGGACTGACGATGAAGTGGCCGCGGGCTAAGCACGGCCACCCAATCTATCAGAAAACCGGACCCTGGACCGGTCCCTTGGGAGCGGCGGTGCTGGCCTTGGCGGAATCGAGCGCTTCGACCAGACCCGGCGTGCGGCTGTCGCGCTCGGCATAGTCGCGGGCGGACATGCCGGCGATGGTGTCGCGCTTGTCGGCATTGGCACCCTGTGCCACCAGCAGGCGGACGAGGCCGATGTCGCGCAACTGCACCGCGCGGATCAGCGGAGTTTCGCCGCTGCCATTGGTCTTGTCGACCTGGGCATTGTGCGCAAGCAGGACGCGGACGCCTTCCTCGAACCGGTTCTGCACGGCGAGCAGCAGCGGCGTGGTGCCGTTATTGTCGGCGAGGTTCGGATTGGCCCCCTTCGACAGCATGAAGTTGAGCCAGGTCGTGTCGCGGCGGCCGATGACGATGTGCAGCGCGGTTTCGCCGGTGCTGACATCGCGGCTGTTGATGACGGTCGAACCGGGCTTTTGCAGCATTTCGGTCGCCTTGTCGCCGTCGGCATCCTTCACGGCCTTGAGGAAATTATAGTTGTTGGAAAACTGGGCCTGGGCCGCCATCGGGGCCATCAGCGCGAGGGTGATCGCGGCAGGCCGCGCCAGAAACAGCCAGGTGGAAAGTCCGGTCTTCATCCCATTCTTCATCGTCGCGCGCCCCGTTCGATTTGCAAATCGGCCCATAGCAAGGCATGGCGGACGACACCATGAACAAAGCGCTGATCTCGCTCGCCCTGCCGCTTCTGGCCTTGCTGATGGCATGCAATATGGGGGCTGGCGGCAACGCATCAAGCGGCGAGAGCGAGCAGGGCAATCTGGTCGGCGCGCGCATCGGGGCGCCCTTCACCCTGACCGACCAGGACGGCAAGACCGTGCATTGGGACGATTATAAGGGCCAGTATCGGATCGTCTATTTCGGCTACACCTATTGCCCGGACGTCTGCCCGGTCGATCTGCAGCGGATCATGCAGGCGTTCAGCGCCTTCGAGAAGGCCGCGCCCGCCCGCGCCGCGAAGGTGCAGCCGATCTTCATCAGCGTCGATCCCAAGCGGGACACGCCGGCAGTGCTCAAAACCTATGTCGCGGCCTTCCACCCGCGCCTCGTCGGCCTGACCGGCACGACCGATCAGATCGCCAAGGTGGCCAAGGACTTCGTCGTCCTCTACAATGCGGAAAAGCCGGAAGGGGCGAGCGAGTATCTGGTCAGCCACAGCCGCACGCCTTATCTGTTCGGGCCGGACGGCAAGCCGATCGCGCTGGTGCCGGTCGACGATCCGGGCACGCCGGACGTGGACGAGGGGGCACCCGATATCGTGCGCACCTTCCTCGAAAAATGGGTCAAGTGACATTTGGACTTCTGGGACAAGCCTCTCGACAAGCTGAACCGCACTGAATGGGAAGCGCTGTGCGACGGTTGCGGCAAATGCTGCCTGCACAAGGCGGAGGATGAGGACACCGGCCGCATCTATCCGACCAATGTCGCCTGTCGCCTGCTCGACCGGCATAGCGGCCAGTGCACCAATTATCCCGATCGCCGGCGGTTCGTGCCCGATTGCGTGCGGCTGACCCCGGCCAAGGTGAAACAGATTAGCTGGCTGCCGCGCACCTGTGCCTATCGGCTGCGCGAGGCGGGGCTGCCGCTGCCCGAATGGCATTATCTGGTCTGCGGCGATCGCGAGGCGGTGCATCGGGCCAAGGAATCCGTGCGCGGCTGGACCGTGGCGGAGGCCGATGCGGGCGATTGGGAACATCATCTTGTCGACCGAGAGCTGTGACGCAGCAATCCTGATCGACGGCGTGGCCATGCCGGTGCGGGTGCGCCGGTCGGCACGCGCGCGCGCCTACAAGCTGACGATCGACGGGCTGCGCGGCGAATTGCGGCTGTCGCTGCCGGCGCGGGCGAACCTCAAGCGTGCGCTGGGCTGGGCGCAGGGGCACGAGGATTGGGTCCGGGCACAGATGGCGGTGACGCCGGCGGTGACGCTGCTGGGCGATGGCGCGACCTTCCCGTTGGAGGGGCGCGAGGTGCGCATCTGCTGGATTGCAGGGGCGACCCGCACGATCCGGCTGGAGGGCGACCGGCTGATCCTGGGCGGGGCGGCGGAATCGGTCGGGGCGCGGGTGCTGCGCTGGCTGAGGACGCGGGCCAAGGCCGTGCTGGAGGCGGAGACGCTGGCGATGGCGCAGGATCATGGCCTGATCGTCGCCTCGGTCGGCACCGGCGACACGCGCAGCCGCTGGGGCAGTTGCACATCGACCGGGGCGATCCGCTATAGCTGGCGCTTGATCCTGGCGCCGGCCTGGGTCCGGCGATCGACGGTTGCGCACGAGCTGGCGCATCTGCTGCACATGGACCATAGCCCGGCCTTCCACGCCGCCCATGCCCGCATCTATGGCGAGGATCCGCACCGGGCACGCGCCTGGCTCAAGGCGCATGGTGCGGGCCTGCACCGCTATCAGGTCTGAACCGATGGCGCGCCGGAAACGCTATCTGACCGCCACCATGCCGGACGGCTATGTGAAGAAGATCGGGCCGACCGCCGATCCCTTCACCCATTATTGGCGGATCGTCGCCGTGCTGGAAAATGGCAAGACCGAGGTGTTCTGGGGCCATACCCGCTCGCTGGCCGAGGCGAAGAAGAAGCGGACGGCGGCGCCCGACGGCGCGCGGATGCGGGGCTGGACATCCTATATCTTCGAGATGGTCGAACTGGTGGAAAGCGCGGATTAGCCCCGATGCGGCCAGGCGCCGTCGGCGTCGCCGCCGGGGCAGTCATGATCGGTATCGCGCGGATAGGGCAGGCCGCAGGCGCTGCAGGTGGCATAATGGCCCTGTTTGAGACCATGGCCCACCGCGACACGCTCGTCGAAGACATAGCAGTCGCCCTGCCAGCGGCTTTGCGCTTGGGGCATTTCCTCCAGATAGCGCAGGATCCCGCCCTTGAGGTGATAAACCTCTTCAAAGCCGCGCGCCTTGACCAGCGCGGTCGATTTTTCGCAGCGAATGCCCCCGGTGCAGAACATCGCGATCTTCGGGCTGCGGCCTTCGTCGCGCAGCTTGGCGGCGAAATCGTCGAACCAGGCGGGAAATTCGCGGAAGGAGCGGGTGGCCGGGTCGATCGCATTCTCGAACGTGCCGACCGCCACCTCATAGGCGTTGCGGGTGTCGATGATGACGGTGTCTGGATCGGCGATCAGCGCGTTCCAGTCCGTGGGATCGAGATGGATGCCGGCCTGGTGGGCGGGATCGAGGTCGCCCGCGCCCAGGGTCACGATCTCCGCCTTCACCTTGACCTTCATCTTGCCGAAGGGGGCGCTGTCGGCGGTCGCATATTTGACGTCGACATCGGCGCAGCCGGGCAGGGCGCGGATATGGGCGACCAGCTGGTCGATCGCATCGGCCGTACCCGCGACCGTGCCGTTGATGCCCTCGCGCGCCAGGATCAGCGTGCCACGGGTGCCAAGGTCGGCGCATAATGCGCGCAGATCGGCGGCGGTGGCCTGCGGGTCGGCGAAGGTGGCGAAACGGTAGAGGGCTGCGACGGTGAACATGGGAAGCCCTATAGGCGCTGGCGCGCGCACTTGAAAGCCGGGCGAAGAGGGCGCATAGCCGGGTGATGGTTCCCCTTTCGTTCGCAGGTCATGATTTCCTGGCGTTGCCGGAGGCGGCCCTCTTCTGGCCGGCGCAGGGCGCGCTGCTGGTGGCTGATCTGCATTTCGAGAAGGCGAGCTGGTATGCGCGCTTCGGCCAGTTCCTGCCGCCGCATGACAGCGCGGCGACGCTGGACATGATCGAGACGCTGGTGGCGCGCACCGGCGCGCGGGCGATCTGGTCCTTAGGCGACAGTTTTCATGATGCCGATGGCGCGGCGCGGCTGGACCCACGGGCGCGGGCGCGGTTGGCGGCCCTGACCGAACGGCTCGACTGGCTGTGGATAACCGGCAATCATGACGTCGGCGTGGCGCAGATGCCGGGCGGACGTCGTGCGGTCGAGGCGGAGGTGGACGGCGTCTGGCTGCGGCATGAGGCCAATCCGGCCGATCCCCGGCCGGAAATATCGGGCCATTTCCATCCCAAGCTGCGCCTGTCGCTGCGCGGCCGGCATGTATCGCGCCGCTGCTTCGTCGGATCGCCGACCAAGCTGATCCTGCCGGCGCTGGGTGCGCTGACGGGCGGGCTGGATGCAGGCCATGGCGAGATACAAAAGGCCGTCGGGCCGGGTGCAATGGCGTTGATACCCGTTTCCGACCGATTGCTGCGCTTTCCGCTGACGTAAGCAAACGCTACGGAAACCGGGCGTTAAATTGTTGCTGCTAGGCCACAGGGTCATGCAGCCATCATCACGCAACTGCGGAAAACGCGCGGAATTACGTGATATATTGCGTTATTCCGACTGTGGCAGCATAATCGCGCATAGTCCCGACCCGGCAAAAAGCCAGGCGGGCCAGGAGAGGATGCACATCATGATGCACAAGAGCCTTTGGCTGCTGTCCGCCGGTGCCGTCGCGCTGGTGGGCGCGATGCCGCTTGCCCATGCCCAGGATACCGCGCCGCAGGCGGCAGTGGACACCGAAAGCGTCGACATCATCGTTACCGCGACCCGTCGCGCCAGTCCGCTGTCCGACGTGCCGATCGCGGTATCGGCGGTCGGCCAGCAAGCGATGCAGAATAGCGGCGCCAATGATATTCGCGCGCTCAACCAGTTGGCACCGTCCCTGCTGGTCTCTTCGACCGGGACCGAGGCCAATGGTTCGGCCCGTATTCGCGGCATCGGCACAGTCGGCGACAATCCTGGCCTGGAAAGCTCGGTCGCGGTGTTCATCGACGGCGTCTATCGTTCGCGCACCGGCGCGGGCCTCAATGATCTGGGCGAGATCGAGCGGGTCGAGGTGCTGCGCGGGCCGCAGGGCACGCTGTTCGGCCGCAACGCGTCGGCGGGTTTGATCAACATCGTCAGCAAGGCGCCGGAATTCACCCTGGGCGGCATGGCCGAGGCGACCTATGGCAATTATGATTATTGGCGCCTGGCCGGGCGCATCACCGGCCCGATCGCCAAGGGGATTGCGCTGAGCCTGGACGGTGTCTGGTCTAAGCGCGACGGTTTCTACGATCTGGTCGATGCCAGCGGCAACAAGGTCGGCGACACCAATGACCGCGACCGCTATTTCCTGCGCGGTCAGGCGCTGATCGAACCCAGTGACGATCTGTCGATCCGGCTGATCGGCGATTATACCAATCGCGATGAAAGCTGCTGTGGCGCGGCCTATGTCGAAACGCGCGAACGGCGGCCGGCGACCGGCGGCGGCTATACCACCGCGCCGTTCAACCGCATCGGCGCGATTCTGGCCGGGCAGGGCAGCGTCTTCCCCGCCGATCCCTATGATCGCGAACTGACCATCAGCGAAGGGCGCGACTATGTCAGCAAGCTCAAGGATTGGGGCGTTTCGGGCGAGATCAACTATGATCTGGGCGGCGCGAAACTGACCAGCATCACCGCCTATCGCGACTATAAATCCCGCGACTATGGCGATTATGACTATTCGGGCGCCGACCTTCTCTATCGCGATCCCAACACCTATCGCCAGTTCAAGACCTTTACCCAGGAATTGCGGGCGCAGGGTTCGGCCTTCAACGAGTCGCTCGACTGGCTGGTGGGCGGCTATTACGCCAATGAGAAGCTGACGCTCGAGGATAATATCCGCTTTGGCGCCGATTATGGCCGCTTTGCTGCCTGCCGCCTGATGGCGGGCGCGGGCGTCAACAGCAACTTCACTGCGGCGCAACTGGCGGCCTGCGGCAGCGGTCTTGCCACGTCGGCGCTGATCGGCGGCACCCAGGCCAATCTCAATGCCGGCCTGACCGCCGCGCTGATCAATGCCGGGTTGCCGGCCGGCGTCGCGGCGGCGCAGGCGGGGGCGATCTCCACCGGACTTGGCAATGGCCTGCGCGCGCTGGCGGCAATCCCGGAAGGCACCGGCGACGTCGCCTCCATCTATCGGCAGAAGAGCGAGAATTGGGCGCTCTTCACCCATAATATCATCCACATCACCAAGCGGCTCGATCTGACTCTGGGCCTGCGCTACACCCATGAATCGAAGAAATTCTCTTCGGATTTCAACAACAACAATGCGACCTGCGCGGCGTTGCAGGCATCTTCGCTGCCGGCGCTGGCGACCAATGCGTCGCTGGGCAGCGCGGCGGCGCTGGCGGGCGGCATCCTGACGCTCGGCTGCCTTGGCAATGGCTCCACCACGCTCAATGCGCTCGACCTCAACGACAAGATCAGCGACGGCGAGTTCAGCGGCACGGCGGTGCTGTCGTGGAAGCCGATCGACGAGATGCTGGTCTATGGCAGCTATTCCAAGGGCTACAAGGCGGGCGGCTTCAATCTCGACCGCTTCCAGCTGGGATCGACCGGCCTGAACACGGTGCCGGCGGTCTATGCGCCGCGCACCAATGCCGATGTGACCAGCCTGCGTTTCGCCGCAGAGAAGGTCGATGCCTTTGAAATCGGCCTCAAATTTACCCAGCCGAAATGGAGTGCGAACATTGCGGCCTTCCGCCAGGAGTTCAAGAATTTCCAGCTGAACACCTTCAACGGCACCAGCTTCGTCGTGCAGAATATCAATGGCTGCGACAGTGCCCTGTCGGCGGCGCGAACCTGCGATTCCGGCGACGTCGGGCCGGGCCTGATCAGCCAGGGCGTGGAATTGGAACTGACGGCCTCACCAGTGCGCCATTTCCGCCTGACCGGCGGCCTGACCTATGCGCGGGCGAAATTCGCCAAGCGGCTGGTCGGCAGCGGCGATGGCAGTGTGCCGCTCGATCCGGCACTGTTCCTGCTGCCCGGATCGATCAACAGCAATGCGCCGCAACTGGTGACGACCGCGAGCATGGCCTGGACGCCCGACATCGGGTCCAACGGCCTGTCCGCGCTCTTCTACATCGATGGCCGCATGATGAGCGACTATAATACCGGGTCCGACCTGTTCCCGGAAAAGGCGCAGGACGGCTTTGCCGTATTCAATGCGCGTGTCGGCCTGCGGGGCAAGGATCAGCGCTGGGCAGTCGAATTCTGGGGCCAGAATATCTTCAACCAGGATTATACCCAGGTCGCCTTCAGCAGCCCGCTCCAGTCGAGCAGCCCGGCGACATCGACCACCGGCCAGTTCGCGCAGGGCGCGCCGATGGCGAACCAGCTCATCTCCGCCTATCTGGCCGAACCCCGCACCTATGGCATCACCTTGCGGGGGCGTTTCTGATCATCCCCAGGCCGCTCCGGGGGACGGGGCGGCTGAGGGGAGCGCGTTCGCCGAACAGGGCGGTGCCGACGCGAATGTCGGTGGCGCCCAGCATCAGGGCGGTTTCGAAATCGCCCGACATGCCCATCGACAGGCGCGGGAGGCCCTCTTCCCGCGCCATTTTTGCGAGCAGGGCAAAATAGGGCGCCGGTTCGACATCGGCCGGGGGCACGCACATCAGGCCGAGCAGGGGGATGTCGGCGTCGCGCGCGGCGGCGATCAGCGCCGGCACATCGGCGATCAGGCAACCGCCCTTCTGCTCTTCGGCACCGATATTCACCTGGATGAAGCAGGGCAGGCGCTTGGCCGCGGCGTCCATTGCCTTGGCGAGCGCGGTCAGCAGTGAGAGGCGATCGAGCGAATGGATGACGTCGAACAGGGCGACGGCATCGGTTGCCTTGTTCGACTGAAGCTGGCCGACCAGATGCAGGGTCAGATCCGAGAATTGCTCGCGCAGGGCGGGCCATTTGTCCTGGCTTTCCTGGACGCGGTTTTCGCCGAAGATGCGCTGGCCGGCGTGGATCAGCGGAAGGATCGCTTCGGCGGGCTGGGTCTTGGACACGGCGATCAGGTTGATGTCGTCGGCGCTGCGCTGGGTCAGGCGGGCGGCGCGGTCGATCTGGTCGCGCAGGGTGGCGAGGCGGGCCGCAGCTTCGGGGATGTCGATGGTCATGGCGGCTGCTATAGGCGATGGCCATGCACGCCCGCCACCGCAAAAAGCTGCCCGGCCTATGGCTGATGACCGATGAGCGGGTGGAGGATGCGTTGCTGCTGGCGGCGGCGGCGCGCTTGCCGCGCGGGCGGGCGGGAATCGTCTTCCGCCATTATCGCACCGAAGCGGTGAAACGGCGCGCGCTGTTCGAAGCGTTGCGAACGATCGCGCGGCGACGGCGGCTGGTGCTGATACTCGCGGGCGATGCGCGGACAGCGGCGGCCTGGCGCGCGGATGGCTGGCATGGGCGGGATGGGCCGAAAAATTTCCACAGACTTATCCACAGCCTGGCGGCGCATGATGCGCGGGAACTTCAGGCCGCGGCGCGCGCGGATATGGTCTTTCTGTCTCCTCTGTTTCCGACCCGGTCGCATCCTGGTGCCGGGGCGCTGGGGCGAGTGGGATTCGTCGCGCTTGCGCGGCAGGCGAAGGCGCCGGTAATCGCGCTGGGTGGCGTAAAGGCAGGGCACCGGCATGTGCTGCACGGAATCGGTGCGGCCGGCTGGGCGGCGATCGACGGATTGACCGGTAATATATGAATCAGGGTCATGGGGTCTAGCGCGGATGCGGGCCTAATAGCCTGTGGATAAGTCGGTTAGGTTGGAGTGATGCCGTTCATCCTGTGGAGACCCGATATGACCGAACCGACCGACGCGCGCCGATCCTTTGGCGATCTGGCGCCCCATCTGGCGGAAATGACCGACAAGACCCTGTTCGGGGATGTGTGGGCCGATCCGGCACTGTCGCCGCGCGACCGCAGCCTCATCACCATCACCAGCCTCATCTCGCTCTATCGCGGCAATGAACTGCCCTTCCATCTGCAACGGGCACTGGACAATGGGCTGACGCGCGAGGAGATCATCGCGACCATCACTCATCTGGCCTTTTATGCCGGTTGGCCGCCGGCGATGACGGCGCTTGGCATCGCGCGCAAGCTGTTCGACGATGCGCAGGACTAAGGCGGCGATGGGCGCATTGACGCTGGCCGCCTTCATGCTGGGCGTCGGGGCCGGGCGGCAGGCCAAGGCGCAGGCCGCGCCGGACAAGCCGATCGTGCGGATCGCGGAGCTGGAGATCGATCCGGCGCAGATCGAGGAGTATAAGACCTATCTGCGCGAGGAGATTGCCGCGTCGGTGGCGCAGGAACCGGGTGTTCTGTCACTGTCGGCGGTGGCGATCGCCGGGAAGCCGGCCAGCATTCGCCTGCTGGAAGTCTATGCCAGCGATGCGGCCTATCAGGCGCATCTCAAGACACCGCATTTCCTGAAATATAAGCGGGGCACCGCCGACATGGTGCAGTCACTGCGCCTGATCGAGACGGAGCCGGTCATGCTCTGTGCCAAGGGCGGCGGCAGCTATTGCTGACGCGTCGGAGCGATCGGCATCAGGCGATGCCGATCATGCTTATCCCTGCCCAAACAGGCGATCAGAATTTGAAGATGGTGCCCAGATAGACGGCCTGGTTGTCCTGGCGCTCGTCGGTCATCGGGGTCAGGCGGCCGGCCACGCTGTTGTTGTAGCGGATGCCCGCCGTCACATTCAGGTTGCGGGTCAGCGAATAGGAACTGGCCAGATCCAGCGAATAATCCTTGTCCGCGCTCGGATTGCGAACGGTCGCGGTCGGCTCCCGCCGACTTTCCAGCAGCACCTTGGTGCTGAAGCGATCCTTCTTGTCGTCATCCAGCGAGAAGTTCTTCGCATCGACCAGGGTTTCGACAGGAACCGGATCCAGCGCCTTGCGACCGGTCATTTCCGGCAGAGCAAACTTGCGCCAGCCATGCTCGCCATTCAGGCTGAAGCTGACCGGGGCGATGTTGACCGGAACTACCGAGCGGCTGGCCGCGACGCGATCGACATCGCTGGCGCGCACCATCACGGTGATCGAGCGCTGGCCGCTGAGCGAGCCGCTGGTCGGCGTGAAACGGAAATTCTGGCGACCGGCAGTGGCGGCGATCTTCGCATAGGCTGCCGCCAGCCGTGAATCCTTGGTCGTCGGCGTGAAGGAGGAAATGCTGCCCAGCGCGCCGAGCGATACCGGGGCGTCCTGATGCGGGCGAACGAGATCGGTTGCGGCGCCAAAAGCGGGCGACAGCATGAAGCCAGCGACGGCAATCGCCGAGCCTGCCAATGCCAAATGTCCCCGTGTCACGCGCATGATTCGAATCTCTTCCCCACCGGTTATTTTTCAAGACGCATTAGACACCAAAAGGCGCCATTGACCAGAGGCGCTTTCCGCTTTTTGTCTGAGCTGTTGCACAGAGCACACAGACTTCGAGAACGGATTGCGACGATCCGTGGCGTGTCGGACCCGCGCGCCCCCTTGCCCAATGGCGCGCGTCGACTATAGAAGCGGGGCGTTTTTCGTCTTTTTCAAGCTAGGACATGCCTGATGGTCCGTCGCCTTCCCGTTACCCTTTCCTCCGGTCTTCTGCTGGCTGCGCTTCTGCCGCTTGCCGCATGCGGGGGCGGCGCGAAGGAACGGCCCAAGGCCGATCTGGCCGCGTCGAAGGTCACCACCATCGGCGTCAACGCCTATCTGTGGCGCGCCAGCCTTGACACGCTGTCCTTCATGCCGATGGTGCAGACCGATTCCAACGGCGGCGTCATCGTTACCGACTGGTATACCAATCCCAACACGCCGAGTGAGCGGATGAAGGTCACCGTGTCGATCCTGGACCAGGATCTGCGGGCCGACGCGCTGCGCGTCGCTGCCAGCCGCCAGGTCAACCAGAATGGCCAGTGGGTCGATGCGCCGGTGCAGGCCGCGACGGTGCAGAAGCTGGAAGAGATCATCCTGACCAAGGCGCGCGACCTGCGCCGCATGGCGATCGGCTGAACCACCCCTTTCGGGCGCGACTGCTACGGTAACGCCCTGTTTTCAAACCATCGGGGCTGGGCTTTTACAGAGCCCAGCCCGCTTGCATTTGTAAGGACATGACATGCAAAGGCGCTTCAACCCGCTGGAGGCCGACGCCCGCTGGCAGGCCGTCTGGGACGAGAAGCAGAGCTTCAAGGCGGACGATGCCTCGACGAAGCCGCGCAGCTACGTGCTGGAGATGTTCCCCTATCCGTCGGGGCGCATCCATATCGGTCATGTCCGCAACTACTCGATGGGCGACGTGCTGGCGCGCTTCCGCCGGATGACCGGCCATGAAGTGCTGCATCCGATGGGCTGGGACGCGTTCGGCATGCCGGCCGAAAATGCGGCGATGGAAAAGAAGGTCCATCCGGGCGACTGGACCCGGTCCAACATCGCCAATATGCGCGCGCAGCTCAAAAAGCTGGGCTTTGCGATCGACTGGAGCCGCGAACTCGCCACCTGCGAGCCGGATTATTATGGCCATGAACAGGCGCTGTTCCTGGACATGCTGGAAGCAGGCCTGGTCTATCGCAAGGAAAGCCAGGTCAACTGGGATCCGGTCGACATGACCGTGCTGGCGAACGAGCAGGTGATCGACGGGCGCGGCTGGCGCTCGGGCGCGCTGGTCGAGAAGCGCAAGCTCAACCAGTGGTTCCTCAAGATCACGCAGTTCGCCGACGACCTGCTGGAGGGGCTGGGAACGCTCGACCAGTGGCCCGACAAGGTGCGGACCATGCAGGAAAACTGGATCGGCAAGTCGGTCGGCCTGCAGTTCAGCTTCAAGCCGGTCGCGCCGTTCGACAGCGCGATCGAGGTCTATTCGACCCGGCCCGACACCATCTTCGGTGCCAGCTTCGTCGCGATCGCGGCCGACCATCCGGTCGCCCAGGCCGTCGCCGCGAACAACCCCGATGCCGTTGCCTTCATCGAGAAGTGCAAGGAAGGCGGCACCACCGCCGCCGAGCTGGAAACGGCGGAGAAGCTGGGCTTCGACACCGGCCTGACGGTGGCGCATCCGTTCGATCCGGAATGGCATCTGCCCGTCTTCATCGCCAATTTCGTGCTGATGGACTATGGCACCGGCGCCGTGATGGGCGTGCCCGCGCATGACCAGCGCGACCTCGACTTCGCGCGCAAATATATGCTGCCGGTCGAGCGCGTCGTCGCGCCGGAGGGCGAAGCCGACAAGCCGATCCATGACGAGGCCTATACCGGCCCCGGCCATCTGGTGAACTCGCGCTTCCTGGATGGCATGGCCGTCGAAGCCGCCAAGGCCGCCGTCATCGCCCGCGCCGAAGGTGAAGGCTGGGGTGCGGGCAAGACCGTGTTCCGCCTGCGCGACTGGGGCGTGTCGCGCCAGCGTTACTGGGGCACCCCGATCCCGGTCATCCATTGTGATGATTGTGGCGTGGTGGGCGTGCCCAAGGACCAGCTGCCGGTGAAGCTGCCCGAGGATGTGACCTTCGACATTCCCGGCAACCCGCTGGACCGCCACCCGAGCTGGAAGCATGTCGATTGCCCGTCCTGCGGCAAGGCAGCGCGGCGCGAGACCGACACGCTCGACACCTTCGCGGATTCGAGCTGGTATTTCATCCGCTTCGCCAGCCAGCCCGACGACAAGCCGTTCGATCGTGCGACCGTCGAGCAGTGGTTGCCGGTCGGCCAGTATATTGGCGGCGTGGAACATGCGATCCTGCATCTTCTCTACGCCCGCTTCTGGACCCGCGCGCTGCAGCATATGGGCCAGCTGGGTTTTGCCGAGCCCTTCACCGGCCTGTTCACCCAGGGCATGGTGACGCACGAGACCTATAAGGCCGGCGATGGCAGCTGGCTGTCGCCGCAGGAAATCAAGAAGTCCGGCGACGACTATGTCCATATCGAGAGCGGTGCGCCGGTCACGGTCGGTCGCGTCGAGAAGATGTCCAAGTCGAAGAAGAATGTCGTCGATCCCGATGACATCATCGAACAATATGGTGCCGACGCCGTGCGCTGGTTCATGCTGTCGGACAGCCCGCCCGAGCGCGACCTGCCCTGGACCGAGGCGGGCATCGAGGGCAGCTGGCGCTTCGTCAACCGCGTCTGGCGCCTGTTCGGCGAAGCCGATGCGGCAGCCGAAGGCCAGGACAAGGCTCTGGATCGCAAGCTGCACCAGACGATCGACGGCGTCGCCAAGGATATCGAGGCGCTGGGCTTCAACAAGGCCGTCGCCAAGATCTATGAGCTGGTGAACGCAATCGAGAAGGCCAAGCCGTCGGCCAGCCGTACCGCGGCGATCCGCGCGCTGGCGCTGCTGGTCGCGCCGATGACGCCGCATCTGGCCGAAGAGGGCTGGGCCGAGATGGCGCAGGACGGCCTGATAGCCGAAGCCGCCTGGCCGGCGGTCGATCCGGCGCTGCTGGTCGAGGACGAAGTGACCATCGCCTGCCAGGTGATGGGCAAGCTGCGCGACACCATCACCGTGCCCAAGGGCACGCCCAAGGATGAGCTGGAAAAGCTGGCGCTGGCTGCGCCGAACGTCGTTCGCACGCTGGATGGCGCCATCCCCAAGAAGGTGATCGTGGTGCCCGATCGTCTGGTCAATCTGGTCATCTGACCTGTGCCCGTCACCCCGACCTTTGGTTCGACAAGGGCGGGGGGACGGGATAAGGATCATGCCCATGAAGCGCATTCTTCCCCTCGTCGCCCTGACTCTTCTCACCGCGCCCCTTCTTACCGCCTGCGGGCTGCGCCCGGTCTATGGCGGCGGCAGCCATGGCGCGGTGGCGCAGGGGCTGGGCCATGTCGAGGTGCAGGATATTGCAGGCAAGAGCGGCTGGCTGATGCGCAATGCGCTCAACGACCGGCTGGGTGCGATCAGCAATGGCTCCGGCCCCAGCTACAGGCTGGTGGTCAAGCTGGATGACCAGATCAGCGGCTTTGGTCTGCGGTCCGACGCTGCGATCACCCGTGAACGGCGGACGCTGCGTGCGCGCTATCAGTTGATCGATGAAGCGACCGGCGCGCAGGTGCTGGACGATAGCGCCAGTTCCGACGCGGGCATCAACGCGACGTCGAGTGAATATGCGACGATCGCGGCCGAAGATACGGCGCTGGAGCGGCTGTCGCAGATCGTTGCCGACCAGATCGTCACCCGCCTGGCGCTGTATGCGACGCGCAAGGAAGCGGGACAGACTTCGGCATCGGCGCCGGCCGCGCAGTGAAGGCCCGGACGTGAAGGCCAATCGCGGACAGATTGAAAAGGCGCTCGACGCGCCGACGCCCGACATTCGTTTCTTCCTGCTCTATGGCCCTGATGAGGCCGGCAGCAGTGCGCTGGCCAAGCGGCTGGAGCGGGCGATGGGGCCGGGCGCCGAGCGAGTCGACCTGGACGTGGCGACGCTGCGCGAGGATCCGGCACGGCTGGCCGACGAGGCGGCGTCCTTCTCCATGTTCGGTGACAAGCGCTGGATCCGCATCAACGGCACGGGTGATGAATCGCTGCCGGCGGTGACCGCGTTGCTGGAAGCCGAAGCGGCCGGCAATCCGGTGATCGCGATTGCCGGCGCGCTCAAGGCGACGTCGAAACTGGTCAAGCTGGCGCAGGACCATAAGGGCTGCATGGCCTTCATCTCTTACCAGCCCGATGCGCGCGAGGCGGAGCAGATCGCCATGGCCATCGCGCGCGAAAATGGTCTGCGCTTGCCGCAGGAACTGGCCCGGCGGATCGTCGACCTGGCCAATGGCGATCGTGCGTTGATGGGCGGCGAGATCGAGAAGCTGGTGCTCTATCTCGACGCCGCGCCGGAACAGCCGCGCGAGGGGACGGCGGAGGCGCTGGACGCGCTGTCGGCCGACAATCCCGATTCCGATGCCGCGCCGCTGGTCAATGCGGTGCTGGGCGGCGACCTCAGGGCGATGCATAAGGAACTCAACAATCTGGCGGAGATCGGCGCGGCCATGGCGTCGGTGATCCGGCCGCTGCTGACCCGTGCCATGCTGATCGCCAATATCCGCGCCGATTTCGACAGCAGCGGGCGGCTGGAGGCGGCGGTGGATTCGGCCGGAAAGGCGGTCTTCTGGAAGGAGAAGGGGCTGGTCACCCGTCAGGTGCGGCTGTGGGACGCGACCGGTATCGCCCGCGTCATCCAGCGTCTGGCCCAGGCCGAACGGTCCAGCCGTGGCGGCAAGGGGCTGGGCGACCTGCTGGTGCGGCACGAACTGCTCGCGATCACACGGCAAGCGGCGCGCGAACGGGCCTGATCGCGGGCTTGATAAGCATCCGGGTGGACGCCATATTGCGGCCATGGAAAAGCTGGACCTGAGCGAAGCCGAATGGCGTGCGCGCCTTTCCCCCGAACAATATCATGTGCTGCGCGAAGCGGGCACCGAACGCGCTTTCACTGGCAAATATAACAGCAACAAGGCCGATGGCGTCTATTTTTGCGCTGGCTGTGGCACGGAGCTGTTCGATGCCGAGGAAAAATATGACAGCGGGTCGGGCTGGCCCAGCTTCACTGCGCCGGTCGATATCGACGCGGTCGAGGAAATTCGCGACGCCAGCCATGGCATGATGCGGACCGAAGTCCGCTGTGCCACCTGCGAAGGCCATCTGGGCCATGTCTTTCCCGATGGTCCCGGCGTTAACGGCCTGCGTTACTGCATGAACAGCGCATCGCTGGACTTCAAACCGCGCGGCGACGCGGAATAAGGACAGGCCGGCACTGTGGTCGGGCGCAACTCGCTGTCCGGCGCGGCGCTTTCGGCTGTCCGCCAATGATATTCATCGCGGGTAAAGCCGCATCATCCTTACAGACCGGGGAGTTTTCCGGACGAGCGCCCTGATTTGCGCTGGTCCGGGCCGGTAATAGCGCGTATCCGGGGCGGCAAATGGCACGATCTGACAAGAGCAAGAAGGCGCCGGGCAAGGCGAAGAAATGGCTGGTGCGCGGGCTCAAGATCGGTCTGGTCGGCGCCGTCGCCGGATTGGTCGCGATCGGCGTGGCCGTGTTCATCGCGATGCAGTCGCTGCCCGACTATAACAGTCTCAAATCCTCGCCCAATGGCCAGATGATCCGCGTCCATGCGGCGGACGGATCGGTCATCGTATCCCTGGGGCCGAGCTTTGGCCGCTGGCTGAGCTATGACCAGATTCCATCGGTCATGGTCGACGCGATGGTGTCGACCGAGGATCGGCGTTTCTACATGCACCCCGGCGTCGATCCGGTCGGCATGGCACGCGCGGCCTGGGTCGCGCTGGAACGGCGCGGCAGCGGCCGGCGTTGGCAGGGGGCGTCGACCATCACCCAGCAGGTCGCGCGCAACATCTTCCTCAACAACAGCTATAGCTGGGGCCGCAAGGTCCGCGAGATGGTGCTGGCGATGGCGCTGGAGCGCAAATTCTCCAAGCAGCAGATCCTGGAACTCTATCTCAACAAGGTTTATTTCGGCGGCGGGGCCTATGGCATTGATGCGGCCAGCCGCAAATTCTTCGGCCATCCCGCACAGAGCCTGGACCTGCCCGAGGCGGCGATCATCGCCGGCCTGGTGAAGGCGCCGTCCAGCTACTCCCCCACCGCCGATGCCGAGGCCGCGATCGGCCGCGCCGGCGTGGTGCTCGACCTGATGCAGGAAAATGGCAAGATCAGCGCTGCTGATCATGCCAATGCCAATCTGGCCGGCGTCCGCATGGCGCCCGAGCCGCCGCAGAACAGCGTGCGCTACTTCACCGACTGGGCGCTGCCGCAGCTCGATACGCTGATCGACGAGCCCAATGAGCCGCTGGAAGTCTATACCACCATCGACCTTGGCATGCAGAATGCGGCGACCGCCGCGGTGAAGGCCAATGTGTCGAACGGCATGCAGGGCGCGCTGGTCAGCCTGGACCGCGACGGCGCGGTGCGCGCCATGGTCGGCGGACTCGACTATGTGACGTCCAACTATAATCGCGCGACGACCGCCGTGCGCCAGCCGGGGTCAGCCTGGAAGATATTCGTCTATATGGCGGCGCTGGAGGCGGGCTATACCCCGGACACCGGCGTTACCGACGAGCCGGTGACGATCAATGGCTGGAGCCCGCGCAACAGCAATGGCCGCTTTGCCGGCGCGATCGATATCCGCACGGCCTTTGCCTATTCGATCAACACGGTCGCGGCGAAGCTGGGCGTGGAGGTCGGCTTCCCGACCGTCGCCGACATGGCGCGCCGCTTCGGCATCACCACGCCGATCAACACCCACCCCTCGATGGTGCTGGGCACGTCGGATGTGCGGCTGATCGACATGACCCGTGCCTTCGCCTCGATCGCGCGCAAGGGCGTGGCGGTGACCCCTTATGGCATCACCAAGGTGACGACCGCCGACGGACGGATGCTCTACCAGCATCAGGATGACACCAGCCGTGTGCTGGTGGCGCCCTGGGTCGCGGCGGGCATGACCGACCTGATGCAGACCGCGGTCAGCACCGGCACCGGCAGGGCAGCGCAGATCGGTCGCCCGGTCGCGGGCAAGACCGGCACCACCAACAGCGGCAAGGATGGCTGGTTCCTGGGCTTTTCCAGCGGCATCACCACCGGCGTCTGGGTCGGCCGCGATGACGCCAAGGCGGTGCCTTCGCTCTATGGCGGTCGCGCGCCTGCCCACGCCTTTGCCGATTATATGAAGGTCGCCGTCGCCAAGCGTCCCGTGGAGCAGTTCGAGACCCAGGTCACCCTGCCCGAATGGCAGCTGGAGCCGGACGAGGAGGCCTATTATGGCCAGCCGGATAACGGCATGGAAGGCGGCATGATGGTCGATGAAAATGGCCTGCCGATCGACCGTGCCCGGCCCGCTGGCAGCGAGGCGGAGGATGAGGAGGATACGGCGCAACCCGATCCGGCCGATCGCCCTGCGCCGCCGCGCCTGGACCAGCAATGGATCGACAATGTGCTGGGCCGCACGCCGCGCCAGCGCCAGCCGGCCCAGCAGCGCCCGGACAATCCCTGATCCGGTTTCTCATCGCCCCTGATGGGGCGCTGAGGCCGCAAGCCGGACCGGATCGAGCGCGCCGGTGTCGGGCAGCAGGAAGTCCACCTTGCCCCGGCCAAAGTCGATCGCCACCCGATCGAACAGCCGCAGCGCGTTCATCCCCAGCATCAGTGCCGGCTTGTCGGCAAGGCCCAGTTCGGCGAAGGGGCTGGCCTCGGCGAACAGCACCGGCACGCCGGTCAGCTTGACCCGGCCCATGCGCACGAAATCCAGCCGTCCGACATCGCCGGTCAGCGTATCGCCCGTCACGCTGATCAGGCTGGCCTGCAGCAGTGCGGGCGCGCGTTTCTTGCGGATCAGCTTGTCGCGCAGCGCCAGATTGCCGACGCTGAAATTGGCGCCGGTATCCAGGATGATGTTCACCTTCATCCCGTTGACGTCGGAATCGATAAGGATCAGCTGCCCCTTGCGCCGCCGCGCCTCGACGATGATCGCGTCGGGGTCGCGCGGGGGCAGGCGGCGGCTTTCGCTGATCTCCATCCGGCCGGTACGGAAATTGAGCAGTACGCGCTTGGCGTGCAGGCTGTCGAGACCGAGCAGCCCGGCGGCGCCCAGATGCTCGCCGTTCAGCACCGGTGCCTCGATATCGTCCACCGTCGATCCCCCGAAGCCGAGCCGGGGGACGGCGACGGTCGGCACCTGCGCCTTGCCGGTCATGCTGAGGATGGTGACGATCCGCCGATTGGGCAAAGCGAGACGGTCGGCCAGGTCGCGGGCGATGACGGTGCGTTGCGAGCCGGTATCGATGACGAAGTTCCACGGTCCCTTGCCGCCGATGCTGATGGGAATGGTGACACGATCGTCGAGCGAGGGACCGGTGCGGACGACGGTGGGCGGTATGTCGGGATCAAGCGGGGGGCTGTCCTGCGCTGCTAGCGGCAGCGCGATAAGCGCGCCCGTGGCGATCGCCAGCAGGGCACGGAAATAACGCATCTCCTCATCCTTCCGATATTTTATGTCGCATCATATCACGCGGCAGGACATGGCGTCCATCGCCGCAGATGGGGCACCACCTGTCGAAAACCGCCGCATAGCTCCCAAATTCAGGCGGAATAGGGAAATGTCCTCGCTTGACTTGCAGGCAGCGCGGTCGCTAAACGCCAATCATATCCCTCGCCCGTCCGGCGCGAGGCCTTCCCGAGACATCGACCGGGCCAATTCTCCCTTATTTACCCGGCTATTCTATCCCTCACTCCATCGGACCGACTCGCAATGCATCTCAAGGACCTCAAGAAACAGCCGCCTGCCGACCTCGTCACCATGGCCGAGGAACTGGGCGTCGAGGGCGCATCGACCCTGCGCAAGCAGGATTTGATGTTCGCCATCCTGAAGGCCGAGGCCGAAAATGGCGAACAGATCATGGGAGAGGGCACGATCGAGGTGCTGCCCGACGGCTTCGGCTTCCTGCGCAGCCCGGAAGCCAATTTCCTGGCTGGTCCCGACGACATCTATGTCTCGCCCAACCAGGTTCGCCGCTTCGGCCTGCGCACCGGCGACACGGTGGAAGGTGAAATTCGCGCGCCCAAGGACGGCGAGCGCTATTTTGCCCT
This sequence comes from Sphingobium scionense, assembly GCF_014197035.1. Taxonomy (GTDB): domain Bacteria; phylum Pseudomonadota; class Alphaproteobacteria; order Sphingomonadales; family Sphingomonadaceae; genus Sphingobium; species Sphingobium scionense. The sequence goes on from NZ_JACIEU010000015.1 coordinate 90,640, forward strand.
GACCAAGCTGCTGTCGATCAATTTCGATGACCCCGATGTCGTCCGTCATCGCGTCAATTTTGACAATCTGACGCCGCTCTATCCCGAGCAGAAGCTGCGCCTCGACACGCTCGACCCGACCATCAAGGACAAGTCGGCCCGTGTCATCGATATCGTTTCGCCGCAGGGCAAGGGCCAGCGCACGCTGATCGTCGCGCCGCCGCGCGTCGGCAAGACGGTGATGCTGCAGAACATCGCCAAGGCCATCACCGACAATCATCCCGAAGTCTTCCTGATCGTCCTGCTGATCGACGAGCGTCCGGAAGAAGTCACCGACATGCAGCGCAGCGTGAAGGGCGAAGTCGTCTCCTCGACCTTCGACGAGCCTGCCACCCGCCACGTCCAGGTCGCTGAAATGGTGATCGAGAAGGCCAAGCGTCTGGTCGAGCACAAGAAGGATGTCGTCATCCTGCTCGACTCGATCACCCGTCTCGGCCGCGCCTACAACACTGTCGTGCCCTCGTCGGGCAAGGTGCTGACCGGCGGTGTCGACGCCAACGCGCTGCAGCGCCCGAAGCGCTTCTTCGGCGCCGCGCGCAACATCGAGGAAGGCGGCTCGCTCTCGATCATCGCGACCGCACTGATCGACACCGGCAGTCGCATGGACGAAGTCATCTTCGAAGAGTTCAAGGGCACCGGCAACTCGGAAATCGTGCTGGACCGCAAGGTCGCGGACAAGCGCATCTTCCCGGCGCTGGACGTCGGCAAGTCCGGCACCCGCAAGGAAGAGCTGCTGGTCGAGAAGCCGACGCTCAGCAAGATGTGGGTGCTGCGCCGCATCCTCATGCAGATGGGCACGGTCGACGCGATGGAGTTCCTGCTCGACAAGATGAAGGATTCCAAGACCAACGAAGATTTCTTCGCGACCATGAACCAGTAAGCGTCGGGACGGCTGCGCGGATGTGCAGCCACCCCGCCATATATTTTGCGGTGAGAGCCGGGCCATGTATATGGTCCGGCTCTCTTCATTTTCACATATAGGGACGTTAGGCCGTCATGCTCGACCTTATCGCCACCGCCGCTTCGGCCGCACAGGGGTTCGGTTCCCCCGCGGATATCTGGCAGCATATCGTCAACGACTTCAGCAATATCGGGACGCCCAGCGCCCTGGCCGCCTTTGGCCAGGTGCTGATGATCGATATCCTGCTGGCGGGCGACAATGCGATTGTCGTCGGTGCGCTGGCCGCCGGCCTGCCGCCCAAGCAGCGCCAGCAGGTGATCCTGATCGGCATCATCGCGGCGCTGGTGCTGCGCATCGGCTTTGCGCTGGTGGTCAGCCAGCTGATGCAGATTGTCGGCCTCATCCTGGCTGGCGGCCTGTTGCTGCTGTGGGTCAGTTGGAAGATGTGGCGCGAATTGCGGCCAAATGCCGGGGCGCACACGCCTGATGATCCGAGCGATGATGATGTGTCGGGCCTGCACCCGGCCAAGAGCTTCGCTGCCGCTGCCTGGTCGGTGGCGATCGCCGATGTCAGCATGAGCCTGGACAATGTACTGGCTGTGGCCGGCGCGGCGCGCGAGCATCCCGGTATCCTGATCATCGGCCTGATCCTATCGGTCGCGATGATGGGCATCGCGGCGAACATCATTGCCAAATATATCGAGCGCTTCCGCTGGCTGGCCTATATCGGCCTTGCGGTGATCGTCTATGTCGCCTGTTCGATGATCTATGACGGCATCATGGACCGGTCGGTCGGCGTGCTGACGCTCTTCTGATCGACCGTAGAATCGGTTGGAAATCGGCCCGCCCGCGCTCAGTCGTCGGCGGGCCTTTTCATGCCGACTGGGCGCCAGGGGTGGCCGATCCAGCGCGAGACGGCATCGCGCAGGCCCCAGCGCAGGTTGATGCGCCGTTCGGTGATGCCTGGCAGGCTCCACAGGTCGAGGCCCACCAGCGGGCGGAAGGGGTTGCGCCGGCCATAGGCCCAGAGTTCGACGCGGGTAGAGCGCTGCGCTGCTTCGCCCCGCGCATGGAAGCCAAATGTGTCGGCGATCACCAATGTGTTGGCAGGGACTGGAAACTGGCGCGGCGGTGGCAGGCCAAGACCGGCCAGCTCGGCTTCCTGGATTCGCAGCGATCCGCGCGCCGACAGACGGCAATCGCCATCACGCGCTGTCAGGCTGCGCTGTTTCTCCCACGCCGCACGCGCGGGGGTCAGCCGGTGTGATCCGGGGACATAGGTAAAGGGGCCACCTTCGGCCGGGACGTCCTCCAGGAACAGCCAGGCCTTCATTGCGGGATGGAAGGTGTCGGCATGCAGTTGGGTCTGCGGGTCGGGGGCGCCTTCCCGCCGGTGGGTGAGAATGGTCTGGATGTAGATCAGCGGCTCGACATTGAATCCGGCCGCATAGCGCGCCAGCGCACGCCAGCGAGGATGATCGAGAAAGTGCGCCGCTGCCGGCATGGCGTGCCGGGCAGCGCCGTCCAGGGCGAAGCGGCGGGTGATGGTATGACCCTGCGCCATTTCACGTGGAACAGCCTGATAGGCGGCAATCTGCTCGCGCAGGGCAGCAAACTGCTCCGGCGGCAGGAAATCGCGAATCTCGATGAAACCGTCGCGATCAAAGGCATGACGATCGGCTGCGGAAAGATCTGCAGCGAGACGCGAGCGACGACGGGCTGTCATCCATTGGGCGAGCCTGACGCGCCCAATATGGAGGCCCAGTGCATTGAGCCGGGACGAGCCGATCAGAGGATTGTCGAGAAAGGATTTGGCGCCGGTCGCCAGCTGCACGGTCCACCATGGTAGCAGGATCAGCTTGGCCAATCGGGACATGTTCTTGTTCTTTCGGGACGGCGACATCTCTCGTCGAATACTGCAAATGACGATCAATAGGGAAGGGTGGGCAGATTGCCTGCCCAAAAAAAGGGACGGCATGTGTAGTGTAATGCCGCCCCTGATGAGATTATGAAGATCAGCCAGAGGCTTAGGGGATCAGGATGGTGCTGCCGGTCGTCTGGCGCCCTTCCAGCGCACGATGGGCGTCCGCGGCGTCGGCGAGAGCGAAGCTCTGGCCGATCCGGGCCGACACGATGCCGCGTGCCATCCGGTCGAACAACCGTTCGGCGGTGTTGGCCAGATCCTCCGCCGTCGCGACATAGTCGAACAGGGTCGGGCGGCTGACATAGAGCGAGCCGTTGCGACTGAGGTCGAGCAGGCTGATCGGCGGGACCGCGCCCGACGCATTGCCATAGCTGACCAGCAGGCCACGCCGGCGCAGGCTGGCAAGCGAGGCGGCCCAGCTATCCTTGCCGACGCCATCATAGGCAACGGCCACACCGGCGCCACCGGTCAGATCGCGCACCTGGGCGGCCAGACCGTCGAGCGGGCCGGACAGGCTGTGGTCTGCATCGACCCTGGCCGCCTTTTCCGCCGAACCGCTATGGGCGATCACCACCACACCCTTGTCGCGCAGCCAGGGCACCAGCACCGATCCCACACCACCAGCTGCGGCATGGACCAGCGCCACATCACCGGGCAGCAGGTCGATCATGTCCTCGGCCAGGTAACAGGCGGTCATGCCCTTGAGCATCATTGCGGCGGCATCGGCCGTCGTCACGCTCTCGGGGATATGCACGACCCGGTCGGCCGGGACGATGCGGTGGGTGGCATAGGCACCCAGGCCGGCTGCGCAGCCGACCTTGTCACCCACGGCAAGATCGGTGACGCCAGCACCCACTGCGACGATATGACCGGCGCCTTCCGATCCGAGGGTGAGAGGCAGGGGGGCGGGGTAGAGGCCGGTGCGATAATAGGTATCAATGAAATTGAGGCCGACCGCATCCTGCGCGATCAGCACTTCCCCCTCGCCGGGCGCGCCGGGATCGAAGCTCTCCCGCTCGATCGCCTCAGGCCCGCCATGGGCCCGGACGATCATCCGCCATGCGTCGCCCGACATCAGGCGAGCGCCTGCGCGAAGAAGTCGGCGGTGCGACGGTCGGCCAGTTGGGCGACTTCCTCGACGCGGCGATCGCCCATCTCGGCGGCGAAGCCATGATCAAGTCCCTCATAATCATGCAGGGTGACGTGGCGGTTGTCCTTCAGCCCGTCATGCATTTTGGCCTGAACGTCGGCGGGGACGAAGCCGTCATTGGTCGGGATATGCAACATGGTCGGCTTGCCGATGGCATGTTGTTCGCCCAGCAGCCCGTCGATGCCCACGCCATAATAGCCGACAAAGGCATCGCCATCGGTGCGGCAGGCGGTCATGAAGGCGACACGGCCGCCCAGGCAATAGCCGACGACGCCGACCTTGGCCGGGCCTTCCAGCATGGTGCGCGCGGCCCGGATGGTCGCCTCGATATCGCGGACGCCCTGATCCTGATTGAAGCGGGGGATATAGGCGAGTGCCTGCTGCATCTGTTCGGGGATGTCGGCGTCCAGCTCGATATGCGGATCGATGCGCCAGAACAGGTCGGGCGCGATCGCCAGATAGCCAGCCTTGGCCCAGCTGTCGCACTTGCGGCGAATGCCTTCATTGACGCCGAAAATCTCCTGGATGACGATGATCGCTGCCTTGGCCGGACTGTCGGGCTTGGCGACATAGGCGTCGAACTGGCCGTCACCTTCCAGCGTCTTGATCGGAATATAGTCTGCCATGGGATATCCTTCCGCCTTGGGGAGTCTGTAGGTCGAGGCGCATATTGGCGCCTTGGGCGAGGGGTGCAAGCGCGCTGTCGCGCCCAAAAAATTTGCCATCGCCGGCCTGTTTGCGGCATGAGATGAAACATTGGCGGACATCCGCTACCGGAAGGGCGCCACAAGGAAGGGCAGCAGATGAAAGTGACCGTCGACGTGGATTGCACCCCGGCCGAGGCGCGCGCCTTTCTGGGCCTGCCGGACGTCAGCCCCATCCACGACAAATATATCAAGACCATGCTCGACGGCATGGACGGCATCGGCAGTGTCGAGCAGATGGAGACGCTGTTCAAGAGCTTTTCGCCGATGGGCGATGCGGGTGTCCGCCTGTTCAAGCAGATGATGGACATTGGCCTGGCCGGCATGGCGGGCAAGAATGGCGACAAGAAGGATTAAGTGAGCGAGACGATCTTCGCCCTGTCGAGCGGTGCGCCGCCGGCGGGGATTGGCGTGGTGCGCGTCAGCGGCCCGATGGCGGGCGCGGCGTTGCAGGCGCTGGCCGGGCGACTGCCCACCCCCCGCATGGCAAGCCTGGCGCTGCTGACCGATCCGCGCGATGGCGCGCCGCTCGACCGGGCGCTGCTGCTGTGGCTGCCGGGGCCGCGCACGGTGACGGGCGAGGATATGGCCGAACTCCATTGCCATGGCGGCCGGGCGGTGATCGCCGCGGTCGAGGCGGCGCTGGGTGCGATGCCACAGTTGCGCCGCGCAACTGCGGGCGAGTTCACCCGTCGTGCCTTTGCCCATGGCCGCATGGACCTGAACGAGGTGGAGGGGCTGGCCGATCTGCTGGCGGCAGAGACGCAGCAGCAGCGGCGCGCGGCGCTGGCGATGATGGAGGGCCATTTCTCGCAGCGGATCGACGGCTGGCGAATGCGGCTGCTCGACCTGTCAGCGATGGCCGAGGCGGCGCTCGACTTCTCCGACGAGGATGATGTGCCCGACGCCGATATCGAGGCGCGGATCGGGCAGGGGGTGACGGCACTGGCACAGGATGTCGGTGCGTTGTTGTCTGCGCCATCTGCCGAGCGGCTGCGCGACGGCATCCGGGTGGTGCTGGCCGGGCCGCCAAACGCCGGCAAGTCGACCTTGCTCAATCGACTGGTGGGGCGCGAGGCAGCGATCGTTTCCGACATTGCCGGCACCACCCGCGACCGGATCGAGGTGCCCGCTGCGATCGGCGGCACGGCCTTTCTGTTCACCGACACGGCTGGGCTGCGCGACGAGACCGGGGACGCGATCGAGGCGATCGGCATCGACCGCGCCCGGGCGGCGATGGAGGCGGCGGATATCATCCTGTGGCTGGGCGACCCAGTCGAGGCACCGCGCGAGGATGCGCTGCTGATCGCGGCGCAGAGCGATGTCGCGCTGTTCTCACTCGACCGTCCAGGCCTGCATCTGTCAGCGCGGACGGGCGAGGGCATGGAGGCGCTGGTGGCGATGCTGCTTGATCGGGCGGGAACCCTGTTACCCGGTGAGGGCGACTATGCCCTGCATGCGCGGCAGCGGGATGGCGTGCGAGCTTTGCATGAGCATCTGCTCGCCGCAGGTGCGGCCCGTGACCTGCTGGTGCTGGCCGAGGAACTGCGCCTGGGGCGGCGGGCGATCGATGCGCTGACCGGGCAGGCGGGCACAGAGGATATGCTCGACCGTCTATTCTCGGGATTCTGCATCGGCAAATAGCGATTGTTCCACGTGGAACGCTTTTGACCGAAGGCCCCTGAATCTGATATGGGGCCGCCATGCGAACAAGCTATGATGTGATCGTGGTCGGTGGCGGCCATGCCGGCTGCGAGGCTGCCGCTGCGGCAGCGCGCAAGGGCGCAGCGGTGGCGCTGCTGACCTTCGAGCGGGCGACCGTGGGTGCCATGTCCTGCAACCCGGCGATCGGTGGTCTGGGCAAGGGCCATCTCGTCCGCGAAGTGGATGCACTCGACGGCTTGATCGGCCGCGCCGCTGATGCAGGGGCGATCCATTATCGCATGCTCAATAGCAGCAAGGGTGCCGCCGTGCAGGGGCCGCGCGTGCAGGCGGACCGCAAGCGTTACAAGGCGGCGATCCATCAGATGCTCGACGCCCAGGCTGGCCTTGAGATCGTCGAAGGCGAGGCGGTGGGCCTGATCGTCCGCGAGGGTGCTGTGGCGGGTCTGGCGCTGGCCGATGGCCGGATGCTGGAGGTTCCTTCGGTTGTGCTGGCGACCGGCACCTTCCTGGGCGGCAAGCTGTTCCGGGGCGAGGATATCGATGTCGGTGGCCGCACTGGCGAGCGGGCGGCAATGGCGCTGGGCGTGCAGTTGCGCGCGATGGGCCTGCCGATCGGCCGCCTGAAGACCGGGACGCCGCCGCGCATTGACGGCCGCACCATCGATTGGTCAGTGCTGGAGGAGCAGGCGTCGGACGGCGCGGGCTGGACCATGTCGCCGCTGTCAGATCATCGGCCGCTGCCGCAACTGGCCTGTGCCATCACCCGCACCAATGAACGGACCCATGCCATCATCCGCGAGGGGCTGGGGCGTTCGCCTCTATTCAGCGGCGCGATCGAGGGGCGGGGGCCACGTTACTGCCCGTCGATCGAGGATAAGGTGATCCGCTTCGGCGATCGCGACGGCCATCAGATTTTCCTGGAGCCGGAAGGGTTGGATGACCCGCTGGTCTATCCCAATGGCATCAGCACCTCGCTGCCGGCTGATGTGCAGCTGGCCATGATACGGTCCATGCGCGGGCTGGAGCAGGCGGAGATCGTCGTGCCGGGCTATGCGGTCGAATATGACCATATCGATCCGCGCGCGCTGGATGCCAGTCTGGAAGTGCGGGCACTGCCCGGCCTCTTCTGCGCGGGGCAGATCAATGGCACGACCGGCTATGAGGAGGCGGCTGCCCAGGGGTTGGTCGCCGGCACTAATGCTGCGGCGCGGGCGCGGGGTGAGGCGCCGATGATTCTTGATCGGGCCAGTTCCTATATCGGCGTGATGATCGACGATCTGGTGCTGCAGGGCGTGACCGAACCCTATCGCATGCTGACCGCGCGCGCCGAATATCGGCTGCGACTGCGCGCCGACAATGCCGAGACGCGGCTGGGGGAGATCGGTATGGCGCATGGTATCATCGGCCCTGATCGGGCGGCGCGCTTCGCCGCACGGACCAGTGCGCGCGTCGCGATCGAAGCGGAACTGGCGGGACCCTTTACCGCGACCGAGATGGCGCGGGCGGGGGCAACGGTGCGGCAGGATGGCGCGCGGCGCAGCCTGTTCGAATGGGCGCGCTTCCCCGAGGTGCAGGCCGACCTGCTGGTGACGCTGGCACCGAGTCTGGCGGATGCCCCCGCCGATCTGCGGGCGGAGATTTTGGAAGACGCCCATTACGCGCCCTATCTCGAACGGCAGGATGCGGAGATCGCCGCACTGCGTCGGGACGAGCGCGTGGCGATTCCGACGGACTTCGACTTTGCCAGCGTCGGCGGCCTGTCGACCGAGATGATCGAGCGGCTGGACGGGGCGCGTCCTGACACGCTAGCCGCTGCGGGCCGTATCCGCGGCATCACCCCGGCGGCGCTCGCTGCCATCCTTGTCCATGTGCGGCGGAAGGCAGCATGACCGAAGACGAAGCGCGGGCCTGGCTCGATGCGCATTTTGATGTTCCACGTGAAACATGGGATCGGCTGGAGCGCTATGTGTCGCTTTTGCTGTCCGCGATGGAGGAGCAGAATCTGATCGCCGAATCGACCCGGCCCCATGTCTGGGCGCGGCATATCGTCGACTCGGCCCAGCTGCTGTTGCATGCCAAGGATGCGGGGGAGGGGCCTTGGATGGACCTGGGCTCCGGCGCCGGCCTGCCCGGTATCGTTGTCGCCAGCCTGTCCGAGCGGCCGTTGATCATGGTCGAATCGCGCCGCAAGCGAATCGATTTCCTCAATGATGTGATCGCGGAGCTGGGGCTGCGCAACGCATCGGTCTTTGGCGGGCGGGTCGAGATTGCGCCGCCCACCCGGTCTGCCGTCATCAGCGCCCGCGCTTATGCGCCGCTGCCAAAATTGCTCCAGTCGGCCCAGCATCTGGCCGATGAAAAGACGATTTGGGTGCTGCCCAAGGGACGAAATGCGCAGAATGAACTGGAGACCGCGCGTCCGGCATGGCAAGGTGCGTTTCATGTGGAACGCAGCGTGACCGACGCCGACAGCGCCATCATCGTCGCGCGATCCGTCAAACCTGTCAAAAAGAAGGGTCGAGGATGATTTGTATCGCCATCGCCAATCAGAAGGGCGGAGTCGGCAAGACCACCACGGCCATCAATCTGGCGACCGGCCTGGCCGCGACGGGCCTGCGCGTGCTGCTGGTCGATCTTGATCCGCAGGGCAATGCATCGACCGGGCTGGGCGTCTATCAGGCCGACCGGACCCGATCGAGCTATGACCTGCTGGTCGGCAATTGCGAGCTGGACGAAGCGGTCGTCACCACCCGTGTGCCTAAGCTGGACTTGATCCCCGCGACCCAGGATCTGTCGGGCGCCGAGATCGAGCTGATCGACTATGAGCAGCGCACTCATCGTCTGGAACGGGTACTGGCCGAGGCCCCGGCTGGCCGCTGGGACATCTGCCTGATCGACTGCCCGCCGTCTCTCGGCCTGCTGACGGTCAATGCGATGGTGGCGGCACAATCGCTGCTGGTGCCGTTGCAGTGCGAATTTTTCGCGCTGGAGGGGCTGTCGCAGCTGTTGCAGACGGTCGAGCGCATCCGCAGCCGCTTCAACACCGGTCTGTCGATCCTGGGCGTGGCGCTGACCATGTATGACCGCCGCAACCGGCTGACCGACCAGGTCGCCGACGATGTGCGCGCGGTGCTGGGCAATCTCGTCTTCACCACCGTCATTCCGCGCAATGTGCGCCTGTCCGAAGCGCCGAGCCATGGTGTGCCGGCACTCATCTATGATTTCCGCTGTTCGGGGTCGGAAGCCTATATGCGTCTGGCGCGCGAATTGATCGCGCGTCTTCCCCGACAGGAGGTAGCGGCTTGAGCGACGAGATTGGGGAAAAGCAGAAGCCGGTAAAGCGGCCGCACGGTCTGGGCCGCGGCCTGTCGGCGCTGCTGGGCGATGTGAGCCGGGAAGAGCCGGTGGCGGCGAGCGCGAGCAGCGCTGCGCCGTCGAGCAAGGCAGTGCAGAATATCGAGGTCGCGCTGATCCAGCCGCACCCGGAACAGCCGCGCCGCCATTTCGACCAGGACGCGTTGCAGGAGCTGGCCGACAGCATCGCAAAGCGCGGCGTGATCCAGCCGATCATCGTCCGTCCGCATGGCGGCGGTTTCCAGATCGTCGCGGGCGAACGGCGCTGGCGCGCGGCGCAGAAGGCGCAGCTGCATCGCATTCCGGCGATCGTGCGCGACTTCGACGAGCAGGAAACGCTGGAAATCGCGCTGGTCGAGAATATCCAGCGCGAGGATCTCAACCCGATCGAAGAGGCCGAGGCCTATCGCAAGCTGATCGGCGAATTTCATCATAGCCAGGAAGCGCTGGGCCGTATCGTCGGCAAGTCGCGCAGCCATATTGCCAATCTGATGCGCCTGCTCGACCTGCCCGATCCGGTGCAGCAGGCGGTGTCGCACGGGCGGATCAGCATGGGTCATGCCCGCGCGCTGATCGGCGTGCCGGGCTGCGAATCGATGGCGCTGATGGTGGAGCAGAAGGGGCTTTCGGTCCGCGAGACCGAGCAGCTGGTGCGCAAGACCAAGAAAGGCGAGGATGCCGAGCCCAAGTCGCGCGGCGCAACTGCCGGCGGCAAGGATGCCGATATCGCGGCACTGGAACAGCATCTGGCCGATATCCTTGGCCTGAAGGTCGAGATTGCTGACAACGGCGACGGGCCGGGAATGTTGTCACTGCGCTATTCGACGCTCGATCAGCTCGACATGCTGTGCCAGCGCCTGTCGGGCGAGCGGATCTAAAAAAGTCGCATCGGTTGGGTTCTGGATGAGGGGGATGTGCAAAGCGCTTCCCCCTCACAGAATCAGGCACTAGGCTGGTGCCATGGCCGATATCCAATCCACCCAAGCCGCCGCTCCCGCCATCATCCGCCGCGCCGATTATCGCGTGCCCGACTGGCTGGTCCCCGACATCGCCCTTGATTTCGATCTGGATGCCGCGCGGACGCGGATCTGGTCGGACCTGTCGGTGGCGCGCAATGGCGACCATGATCGGCCGCTGCGGCTCGATGGTGATGGACTGGTGCCGCTGGCGGTGAAGGTCGACGGCTGCAGCTTGGACGAAACGGAATGGACGCTGGAGGCCGGCGCGCTGGTCGTGCCGCTCAGCGGCGCGACCCACAAGGTGGCGGTGCTGGTCGAGCTGGCACCCGAGAGCAACAGCAAGCTGATGGGCCTTTATGCCAGCGGCGGCCTACTCTGCACCCAGTGCGAGGCGGAGGGTTTTCGCCGCATCACCTTCTTCCCCGATCGCCCCGATATCCTGTCGCGCTACAGCGTGAAGCTGACCGCCGACAAGGCGCGCTACCCGATCCTGCTCGCCAATGGCGATCCGGTCGAGCAGGGCGATCTGGAGGGCGGCCGCCATTGGGCACAATGGAATGATCCTTATCCCAAGCCCTGCTATCTCTTCGCGCTGGTCGCCGGCGACCTCGCCTGCAACGCCGACCGTTTCGTGACGATGAGCGGGCGCGAGGTGGCGCTGGGCATCTGGGTGCGCGAGGCCGACCTGCCGCGCACCGACCATGCGATGCAGGCGCTCAAGAACAGCATGGCCTGGGACGAGCGCGTCTATGGCCGCGAATATGATCTGGACGTGTTCAACATCGTCGCGGTGGCCGACTTCAACTTCGGCGCGATGGAGAATAAGGGCCTCAACATCTTCAATTCGCGCTATATTCTGGCCGATCCCGAGACCGCGACCGACATCGACTATGATGGCGTCGAGGGCGTGGTGGCGCATGAATATTTCCACAACTGGTCGGGCAATCGCGTCACCTGTCGCGACTGGTTCCAGCTGTCGCTGAAGGAAGGCTTCACCGTCTTTCGCGACCAGAATTTCTCGGCCGACATGGGCAGCCATGCGGTCAAGCGGATCGAGGATGTGCGCATCCTGCGCGCGGCGCAGTTCCAGGAGGATTCAGGCCCGCTGGCGCATCCGGTGCGGCCCGAATCCTACATGGAAATCAGCAACTTCTATACGGCGACCATCTATAACAAGGGCGCCGAGCTGATCCGCATGATGGCGCTGATGCTGGGGGCGGAGCGCTTCCGCGCCGGCACCGACCTCTATTTCGACCGGCATGATGGCGAGGCGGCGACCTGCGAGGATTTTGTCCGCGCGATGGAGGAGGGCGGCGAGATCGACCTTGGCCAGTTCCGCCGCTGGTATGAGCAGGCGGGCACGCCCCATGTCCGCGGGCTGCTGAGCCATGATCCGGTCAGCCGCACGGCCGAGCTGTTGCTGGAACAGAGCGTGCCGCCGACGCCGGGCCAGCCCGACAAGCGGCCGATGGCGATCCCGCTGCGCGTCGCCCTTTATGATCCGGCGACCGGCAGCCATCATGGCGACCAGTTGCTGATGCTGACGGAGGCGCAGCAGCGTTTCACGTTCGACAATTTCGCCAGCCTGCCGATCCTGTCGATCAACCGCGGCTTTTCCGCGCCGGTGATCGTCGAGACCAATCGCAGCCAGGCGGATTTGGCCTTCCTGTCGGCGCATGATGACGATCCCTTCGCCCGTTATGAGGCGATGCAGCAGCTGATGGTCAATGTGCTGGTCGGTCAGGTTGCGGGCCAGAGCGTCGACGTGACGGCGGTGGTCGACGCGGTGCGCAACACCATCACCGATCCGCTGCTCGACCCGGCCTTCGTTGCCGAGGCGATCCGCCTGCCGAGCGAAGCCTATCTGGGCGACCAGATGAAACAGGTGGACCCGGACGCGATCCATGCTGCCCGCGATGCCCTCCAGACCCGCCTGGGCGCCGATCTGGAGCCGCTGTGGCGTGATATCCATGCCAGGACCAAGGCCAACGCCTTTGCGGTCTCCCCGGCCGCCAAGGGCGCGCGCAAGCTGCGCAATGTCGCGCTCCTCTATCTTGTCGCGTCGGGCGCGGCGGATGGCCCGGCGATCGCCTATGGCCAGTATAGCGACGCCGACAACATGACCGAGCGTCAGTCGGCGCTGGCGACGCTGGCGAGCGGCACCAGCCCCGAGCGGGAGGCGGCGCTCGACATCTTCTTCAATCGCTACAGCGACGATGCGCTGACGCTGGACAAATGGTTCCAGACCCAGGCCTTCGCCTTCCATCCCGATACGGTGGAGCTGGTCGAGCAACTGGGCCAGCACAGGGCGTTTACGCTGGGTAACCCGAACCGGGTGCGCTCGCTCTATGGTGCCTTTGCCGGCAACCAGTGGGCGTTCCACGACAAGTCGGGCAAGGGCTATAGGCTGGTCGCCGACTGCATCATTGCGCTCGACAAGCTCAACCCGCAGACCGCCGCCCGGCTGGTGCCGCCGCTTGGCCGCTGGAAGCGCTTCGATGAGGGCCGCGCCGCGCTGATGCGCGCGGAATTGCAGCGCATCCTGAATGAACCCGGCCTGTCCAAGGACGTGACCGAGCAGGCGAGCAAGAGCCTGGAGGGATAAGGGAAAGGCGGCGGCCGGGGCGTTCAAACCCCGGCCGGCCGATCAGTCCTTTTGCGCCGCGACCCAGGCGGCGACGTCGGTCGCCACCTTGTTGGCGGCGCTGTTGAGTGGTGCGCCCACCGTGCTGGCGTCGATCTTGCCGCCGACCGGTGCGCTGGCGGTAAAGCGCTGGCGGGCGATCGCGACGCCGGCCGGGGTCATCAGTGCGGCATCGAAGGTGACGACGGCGCTGCTGCTGGCCTGGTCGATGGTGAAGGCGATCAGCTCGCCGCTCAGGCGCTGGCCGCCGTCACCGGAAAACTGACCGGAATCGAGTATGATCCGATCCGTGGTCGCCGCCACCGTTTCGGCCAGCAGGCGGCGGAACAGGTGGCGGGGTGTTTCGGCCCATTGCACCTTGGTCACATAGGCGACCGACGTCGGCGTCACCTGCACCGGCACGCGCACCGTGTCGATGACGCGTGCGGCTTCGGGATCGACGATGATCAGGCTGCGGCCGCCGCCGGCATTGCTCTGGGCGCCGGTCGGCACCTTGTGCGCGGCGTCGAGCGTCAGCAACTGCTGCGGCGGCTTGCTGCCGATCGAGACACAGCCGGACAGGGCGATTGCAGCGGCAAGCGCCAGCGATGCGCCACCCAGTTTCTTGTGGATCATCATCCGGCTCCCTTTCATGGCTTATAATCGGGCAGTTGGGGCGATCCGACGATCGAGCCCGCGCCCTGCTGGTCGAGTTTTTCCGCGACGCCGCGGAAGGCGCGCGACATTTCGCGCAGGTCGCGAACCAGGCGGTTCACTTCCGGCATGGTCTGGTTGCTGAAGGCATGCACGCCCGGCTGCGCTTCGGCGATGGTCTTGTCGAGCGTGTCGATGCTGCGGCTGGCCGAGGCCACGCTCTTGCGCAGGTCGGCCATCAGCGGGCGGCCTTCGTCATTGATCAGGCCATTGGTGGTCGCGGCCAGCTCGCCGATCTGCTGCGCGGCGACGCCGGTGCGCTGCACCGCGATGCGCGCTTCGGCCAGGGTAGCGGCGATTTCCGGGCTGCGATCGGCCAGCGATCCGGTCACGCGGTCGAGATTGGCTAGGATGCCGGCGATCGACTGCTGATTCTTGTCGTTGAGCAGCTCGGTCAGCTTCTCGGTCAGGGTCGACAGGCGCTCCAGCAGTTGCGGCGCATTGTTGAGCAATTCGCCCAGCGCCCCCGGCTTGGTCGGGATCACCGGCACGCCGTCGGGGCAGGCCGATTGACTGTTGTCGGCGGGGCAGATGATCGGCGGCGCGCCCTTGACCGCGCCGTCCAGCACCACTTCGCTGACCCCGGTAAAGCCGACGCCGGCGATGGTCGCGGTCGTGCCTTGCAGCACCGGGGTGCCGTCCTTCACCGAAATGCGCACCTTCACGAAGCTGGGATCGCGCTTCCACAGTTCGATCTTTTCGACCTGGCCGGAAGGGACGCCCGAATAATTGACGCCCGATCCCTTGGCGAGGCCGTTCACCGACTGCTTGAAGAAGATGTCATATTCCTTGTTCTCGCCGTTGGACAGGCGCGAGAACCAGAACGCGGCCGCCATGATGGCGGCCAGCAGCAGCAGCGTGACCGCGCCGACCAGCACATGATTGGACCGGGTTTCCATATCCTATTGCCTTCCGTCCGCTTGTTTTTCGGCAGCGGCCTTGCCGCGTTCGCGCGAGACGGCCGCTGTTGCGGCGCGGCCCCGCGGACCGTTGAAATATTCCTGAATCCAGGGGTGATCGAGCGCCAGCAATTCGTCGATCGTCCCCACCGCGATCACCTTCTTGTCTGCCAGCACCGCGACACGGTCGCAGATCGAATAAAGCGTGTCGAGATCATGGGTGATGAGGAATACGGTGAGGCCCAGCGTTTCCTGCAGCTTGCGGGTCTGGTCGTCGAACGCGGCAGCGCCGATCGGGTCGAGGCCGGCAGTCGGCTCGTCGAGGAACAGCAGGTCCGGGTCGAGCGCCAGAGCGCGGGCCAGGCCGGCGCGCTTCTTCATGCCGCCCGACAGTTCCGCCGGATATTTGGGGCCGGCCTCGGGCGGCAGGCCGGTCATGCGGATCTTGTAGGCGGCGATCTCGTCGCGCAGCACCGGGCCGATATTGGGATAATATTCGCGGATCGGCACTTCGACATTTTCGGCCACGGTCAGGGTCGAAAAGAGGGCGCCGCCCTGAAACAGCACACCCCAGCGCTTGCGGATCGCCAGCGCCTCATCATCGTCGAGGCGACCGACCATGTCCTCGCCAAAGACATGGACCTCACCCTCGTCGGGCACCTGCAGGCCGATGATCGATCGCATCAGCACCGATTTGCCGGTGCCCGATCCGCCGACCACGCCCAATATCTCGCCCTTGCGCACGTCGAGGTCGAGATTTTCGTGCACCGTCTGGTCGCCGAAGCTGTTTTTCAGGCCGCGCACCGAAATGGCGATGTCGTCGGATGCGACCGCCCGTTCGATCCGTTCTTCCTTGGCCTGGCGTTCATTGGCGGTCATCAGTTCCAGCCCACCCAGGTGAAGAAGACGGCGAAGAAGGCGTCGAGCACGATCACCAGGAAGATCGCCTGGACCACCGCTGCGGTGGTGCGCAGGCCGACTTCCTCGGCATTGGCCTTGACCTGCATGCCCTGGAAACAGCCGCTGATGCCGATGATCAGGCCGAACACCGGTGCCTTGATCAGGCCCACCCACAGATCGTGGATCGGCACGACCTCGCGCAAGCGCTGGACGAAGGTGATCGGCGGAATATCGAGCGACACGGCGCACAGGAAGCCGCCGCCGATGATCGCGATGATCGAGGAATAGAAGCCGAGCAGCGGCATCATCACGACGACCGCCAGGGTGCGCGGCAGCACCAGCGCCTCCATCGGCGACACGCCGATGGTGCGCATCGCGTCGACCTCCTCGGTCAGCTTCATCGTGCCGAGCTGGGCGGCGAAGGCGGAGCCGGAGCGGCCGGCGACCATGATCGCGGTCATCAGCACGCCCAGTTCGCGGAAGGTAAGGCGGCCGACCAGGTTGATGGTCAGCATCTCCATGCCGAACTGGCGCAGCTGGACCGCGCCCTGCTGGGCGATGACGATGCCGATCAGGAAGCTCATCAGGCCGATGATGCCCAGCGCGGATACGCCGACGACTTCGAACCGCTGGACCACGGCATTGATGCGGAAGCGGCTGGGATGGCGGATCAGCCCCCAGACCGTGACCAGCACGCCGCCGAAGAAGCCGAGCAGGCCGACCAGCGTGTTGACGGAGTTGATCACCGCCTCGCCGATCTGGCCCAATACCCGGTTGAAGGGAGAGACATAGGTCGGGCGGATATCGACCGGTTCGTCGATCTTGCCGACCGCGCCGATCAGCCGCTTGCAGTCCGTGCTGCCACCGGACACTTCCGTTTCCAGCCGCTTGACGGTGCGGTGGATCGTCCAGGCGCCGATCGTGTCCATATGGTCGATATCGGCGACGTCGATGCAGGCGACCGGACCGGAAATGGCATCCAGCCGGTTCGGCATGTCGTTCAGACAGGCGATCGACCAGGTGCCGGACAGGCGTATGACCTTGCCGCCGTCGTCGCGGCTTTCCTCAACGAGATCAGCGGCTTTGTTCATGTGGAGGGATTAGTGGTCCATTATCGGTTGCGCGGCAAGCCGAAACGGCCCATCCGCCAGACAGAACGACGGGCAGGGATAAAAGTTTCGGACACGGCATGACATACAGGTTGGCGATTTACGACATGGACCGCACGGTGACCTTTTCGGGCACCTATACCGGCTTTCTCATCCATGTGGCCGCCCATATGGCGCCCTGGCGATTGATCTTCCTGCCGCTCATTCCGTTCGTCATGCTGGCCTATGTGGTGAAGCTGATCAGCCGCCAGACGCTCAAGGAAACCAACCAGTGGCTGATGATCGGCGGCCGGGTGGACCGGGCGAAGCTGCAGTCGCATATCGAAAGCTATGCCGACAAGGTGATGGCGAAGAATGTCCGCGCCGGCGCGCTGGAGCAGATCGCCAAGGACCGCGCGGCGGGCTATCGGCTGGTGCTCGCCACCGCCTCCTATCGCCTCTATGTCGAGGCGATCGCGCGGCGGCTGGGCTTCGACACGGTGATCGCGACCGACCATGTCGGGCAGGATCTGCCCTATGTCCGCGCCAAGATCGCGGGCGAGAATTGCTACGACACCGGCAAGTTGCGGATGATCAAGGCGTGGATGGCGGCCGAGGCGATCGACCGCAGCCAGGCGCATATCCGCGCCTATTCCGACCATGTGTCGGACGCGCCGATGCTGGAATTTGCCGACGAGGCCTTCGCCTCCAACCCGCACCCGCCGCTCGCCAAGCTGGCGGCCGAGCGCGGCTGGACGCGGGTGGACTGGAGCTAAGGGATCAGCGCATCGCGGTGCGGGCAAGCGCATCGCAATCGGCGTCGCCCACGGTCGGCTGCTTCTGGCCACCGATCGCATCGCCGATCATCCTGATTATGCCCTTGGCCGATCGGGCGTCCCTGGGCAGCTGAATATCGGGCGTCTTGATCGTGCCGCCGACCGGCACGCTGCCCTTCAGCCGCAACAGGCTGTCCTGCTTGGGCACGCCGCTCAGCGCCAGCGCCAGGCGCTCGTCCGACAGGCGGATCGTGCCGCTGGCCTGGGTCTGGGCGCGGGAGGTGTCGATCAGCACCGGACCCGGCCGGGCGATACCGTCACGCACGTCGAGCCGGGTGATGATGCAGCGCAGGACGGCCTCCTTCCGCTTCGACAGGGTCAGACCACGGCCGACATCCTGTCCCATCAGGGCGGCGGTGCGGTCCGGGATGCGGCCATCGCGGGCGACGAGGGCGATCGTGCCGGTGGATGTACCCAGCGCCTGACGGATGGTTTTGCCTCGTCCCTTGATCGCGACCCGGCCGACCAGGGCGCCGTCGATCCGGGCATCGGGGAAGAAATCGAGCAGCCGTGCGCCGCGCATCGTCATGGCGATATCGAGCAGGGGGCCGCCGTCGCGCTGGTCGACGCCGATCCGGCCGGACAGCGTGCCGCGTGTGAGGCCCAGCGTCAGTGGTTCGACCGACAGCCGGCTGTGTTCCAGGCTGATCGTGCCAGTGAGCGAGCGGAACGGGCTGGGGCCGGGCCACAGCAATTGCCGGACCTGGAGGTCCAGTTTGCCGTCCGTGTGATCGACGGTGGCGAGGTCGATCGCCGTATCGGGGATCAGGCGCGGTCCGAGCCTTGCGCGCTTGGCCGCCGCCTTCGCCTTGCCGGCATTGCTCGCCAGATCGTCGAAATCGAAGCGGTCGGCGCTGAGCGCACCGTCGATCCTGGTGCGGCCGTCACGCTTGCGGATGGTCGCGTGACCGGCAATGTCGGACCGGCCGATGGTGCCTTTCAGTCCCTCGACGATCCAGTCCGGCCGGTCGCGTGTCACCCGCGCGGTCAGGCGGACCGGCTGGGTACCGGGCAGGCCCGCCTCGATGATGGCGTCGAGCAGGGCGAGGTCGGTGCCATGGGCGGTCGCCTCGCCGCGCAGATGACCGATGTCGAGCGGGCCATCCATCGTGCCCTTGAGGGTGAAGCCGACGGCATCGCCGGTGATCGCGGCGTCGAACGGCCAGCGCTGGCCCGGCCGGCTGTCGAGGATCGGGCCGCCGGTCGCAGTGACGGTGACAGGGTGGCCGCGCACATCGCCCTTGCCCGACAGGCGCAGGCCATGCTGGTCCACCGTCAGCGCAGCATCGACCGATCGCCCGCGCTTGTCGTCACGATAGGCGATGCGGCTGTTGCTGACGATCAGGCTGTGCAGCGCCGGATGGCCGCCGCGCCGATCGCTGCCTTTGCTGCGCTCGCCGCTCCAGTTCTCGCGGCCCTGCGCGTCGCGATAGAATTGGAGCCGGGCGCGCCGCGCCTCCAGCCGCTCCAGCACCGGCCCGCCGGTCAGCAGGCCCCAGACCGAAAAGCCGGCGCGGATTTCACCAATCCGGGCCAGGTCAGGCAGGGTGGGTCTGACCCAGCCGGGTTGCGGCACGCGCAGGTCGCGCAGGGTGACGACGGGGTGGAAGGAGAGGCTGTCCTCCCGCGCCATCGCGCCGATCGTCACCGGCTTGCCGATACGGTCGGACAGGTGGCGCTCGATCGGCGCCTTCATCCAGCCCCATGGGAAGACGGCGAGCGCCAGCAACAGGATCGCACAAAGCAGGGGCAGGCCCACCAGACAACGCACCACCCATCGCTTCGCCCCTTTTGCCATCCGTATCGCTCTCCCGTCCGGCCCGATTGGCCATGTCGGGGCTCAACGCATGGCATTGCGGCTTGGTTCAGAGCACGCGATTGGGCAGCGGTTCCTCCGCCACGAAGGCGCGGATATTGGCGAGCAGCATCTGCGCCATCTGCGCCACCGCCGCGTCGGTCGCGCCGCCGGTATGGGGCGTCAGGATGCAATGGGGGACATCGGCCCAGCGCGCCGGATCGGTCGGTTCCTGCGCATAGACGTCGAGCGCCGCGCCGCCCAGCCGACCGGCGTGCAGCGCATCGATCAGCGCGTCCTCGTCCACCAGCCGCCCGCGCGCGACATTGACCAGCAGGCCGTCGGGGCCGAGCGCGTCGAGGATAGCGGCGGAGATCATACCGCGATTGTCGTCCGTGGCGCGCGCCGCGACGACCAATATGTCGCTCTCGGCCGCTAATGCCGCCAGGCTGTCGCTGCGCGGCCAGGCGAGGCCGGGCTTGTCCCGCGGCCCCCACCAGCGGGTCGTCATGCGCAGCGCATCGGCGCGCGCCGCGATGGCGATGCCGATACTGCCCATGCCGATGATCCCCAGCCGGGTGCCGGCGATCGAGCGGGTGATGGTCTTGCCGCCGGGTAGCCATTCGCCCGCGCGCAACGCCCGGTCGCCGCTGACGATCTGGCGTCGATGCGCGAGGATCAGGCCGATCGCATGGTCGGCGACATCCTCGGCATTGGCGTCGCCGGCATGGCTGACGGCTATGCCGTGCGCCCGTGCCCAGTCGAGATCGACCCCGTCATAGCCGACGGTGAAGCAGGCGATCAGCCGCAGCCGCGTCATCGCCGCCAGCATATCGCGATCGAGCCGGAACTCGCCGGCCGTCACCAATATCTCCGCCTCGCCAAGGCGGGCGCGCCCGGCCTCCTCCCATAGCCCCATGACGTCATATTGCATCGCCAGGATCGGCAGCAGCGGCGCCAGATGGGGCTGGGCGATCAGGATGACCGGGCGCAGGTGGGCCATTATCCTATCGCCTTCAGCGCCTGGGCGAAGTCGGCGATCAGATCGTCGGCATCCTCGCAACCGATCGAGATGCGCACCATATTGTCGCCGATCGCCAGTGCCTTCTTGCGCTCGGCCGGCACCGACAAATGGGTCATCGCGGCGGGATGGCTGGCCAGCGTCTCGGTGCCGCCCAGGCTCACCGCCAGCTTGGCGATCTTGAGCGCGTCAAGGAAGGCGAAGGCTTCCGCCTCGCCACCTTTCAGATAGAGCGAGAAGGTGGAACCCGCGCCGGTGCAGTGGCGGCGATAGATATCGGCCTGCCGCTCGGTCTCGGGGAAGCCGAGATAGACGACCTTCTCCACCTGCGGCTGGTCCTTCAGCCAAGCGCAGACCTTTTCCGCATTTTCGCCCGCGCGGCTCATCCGCAATTCCAGCGTCTCCAGCGACCGCAACAGCATCCAGGCGCTGTGCGGGTCGAGGATCGTGCCGATCGTGTTGCGCATCAGGCGGATGCCGTTGATGAGCGCGTTGGAGCCCAGCACGCCGCCCGCGACCAGATCGCTATGTCCGCCGGCATATTTGGTCAGGCTGTAGATGACGAGGTCGGCGCCATGGGTGATCGGTCGGTGCCACAGGGGCGCCAGGAAGGTATTGTCGATCGCGATCGGCGGGACATGATCTTCGCCGGCGAACAGCGCATCGCGGCGCGCGACCACCGCTTCCAGATCGACCAGCACGTTGGTCGGATTGGCCGGGCTTTCCAGATAGAGCATGGCGACCCGGCCCAGCCCCTTGGCCTTCTCGATCACCGCGCCAATTTCTTCCTCGGTCGCGCCGGCGGGGAAATCGAGCCACTGCACCCCGAAGCGGCCAAGGATGCGGCCGATCAGCGATTCGGTCGCGGCATAGAGGGGGGCTGAATGGACGATCACGTCACCCGGCTGCACCAGCGCAAGCAGGGTGGTGGCGATCGCCGACATGCCGCTGGAAAAGAGCAAAGCGTCCTCCGCTTCCTCCCACACCGACAGCCGATCTTCGGCAATCTCCTGATTGGGGCCGTTGAAGCGCGAATAGACCAGCCCCTCGGCGCCGCCGGGACGGATCCCGGTGACCCCCTCGAAATGGCGCTTGCCCGCGGCCGCGCTCTCGAAGGCGAAGGTGGAGGTCAGGAAGATCGGGGGTTTCAATGACCCTTCGGACAGGGTCGGGTCATAGCCATGGCCCATCATCAGGGTCGCGGGCTTCAGCTTGCGGCCGTCAATCTCCAGGATCGGGGCCTTGGGGCGGCGGCGATTATGGGGCGGCTCGGCGCCGGTCAGATCTGCCTCGGTGACGGGGGGCGGGGTTTCGCCGGTCATGTCATTCTCCTGCATCTGGCGGCCTCTGCTGTGCCGCTCATTGGATGGTGGACTGTAACGCAGGAGCGGGGGAAGGGGCCAGAGAAGAGTGATATAATCTTTCGTGACGCGGTATGATTGTTTCTAGCAAGATGAGTGATGATGGGGGAGGGCGCCCCTGTTTTCGGAGAAAGCCCGGAGCATAACAAAGGTCCGGCTCTGCGTTATCCGCGCAGCGGCCCGCATCCTTTCCGGTCAGAGGCGGCCCATCGATTGCAGGATATGCACGACGTCAGACCCGATATGGTCGTAAAAGGCGTAGAGACCGGAACAGAGATAGTTGAGGCCCGCCTCCCCCTCTCGCGTCCGGATCAGTCGGTTTTTGGGACATTCGCCATAGCATAGCCGCAGATAGTCGCAGCTGCGGCACTTGGTGGGAAGCGCGGCACTCTTGGCCCGGCCGAATCTTTCCTGTGCGGGCGAGAATGCCAGATTGCCCATATGCGCCTGATGGATGTTGCCCAGGCGATATTCGGGATAGACGAAGTGGTCGCAGGAGAAGACTTCGCCATCATGCTCCACGGCGACGGCCTTGCCGCAGACTTCGCCCTGGGTACACATTTGTGCGGGCATTCCCGCGGCCTGCGCCACCGCAGTTTCGAACAGGTTGACGTGGACGCGGCCGATGTCGGTAGCGAACCATTCGTCCCACACGCCGCTCAGAAATCGCCCGTAATCATCGGGATCGACGGACCAGTCGGTGACGATGGAATCGGGGTGACCCGGCCGTGCGCGCGGGTCTCCTTCCAGCGGCGGCTCGTCCATCCGCGCAGGAGCCGTCACCTTGAACTGGCGTGGCTCGACTGCTGGGGTGAACTGGACGCGCCAGGTGCCGAGCTGGTCGACAAGAAAACGATAAACCTCGCGCGGATGCAGGGCATTTTCGCGATTGACGACACACAGTGCCGCGAAGGGGATGTCGGCCTCGCGAAGCATTTGTGCTGCTGCCATAACCCGGTCGAACGTGGGTTGTCCGTTCTTGGTCAGGCGATAGCGGTCGTGCAGCCGTTGTGGACCATCGATCGACAGACCGACATGGAAATGGTTCCGCTTGAGGAAGTCGATCCACCGTGCATCGAGCAAGAGGCCATTGGTCTGCAGATCGTTCTCGATCCGCTGGCCAGGCTTGCCATGTTTCGCCTGCAACGCCACGACCTTCTCGAAGAAGGCGAGTCCCATCAGCGTGGGTTCGCCCCCTTGCCATGAGAAGATCACCTCTTCGCCGGTCTGCGCCTCGATATATTGGCGGATATGCTGATCGAGCGTCGCATCATCCATCCGCACGTGGCGCTTATGGCCAAGCAGGTCGGTCTTGTGCAGATAGAAGCAATAAGCGCAGTCGATATTGCACTCTGCCCCGCCCGGCTTGACCATGGCGTGGAAGCGATAGGTCGATCCGCGGATCAGGGTCTCCCGTCTAAGCGTCGGCATATGCATCGGAGCACCATAAAATTGATGTGCCCGAACGCATAGACGGGACCCTGTTCAATTCGAGGCCTTTTGCAGCTTTTCCGTCGTCTTCGAAAGATCGAACGATGGCGCGATCTGCAATGGCGGATGATCGATCAGCGACTTCACGTGTGCGCCCAGCAAATCCTGGATCGGCCCCATAAGCCACTGCTTACGTTCAGTGCCGTAAGTCTGGTCGGTGACGGTGTCGAATGTCTCATACGGATCGAAGTGAAGGTTGATAGCCATCGGAAATTTCAGTTCTTTCCATGGATCGAAAAAGCCTTCCGACGTTGCGAAATGCATCTTCCACTTGTCCAGACGAACTGCTCTGATATCGCTGCCTTCATAATAGATATAATCTTTACGGTTGGAATGGTCGGACTTGCCTTCCCACCAGTCGAGGTTGTTGACCCCGTCGATTACCTGGTTCTTTTCCTTCAGCACGCGTGCGGCAGCATCGGGAACACCGGCGGCGGCGGCAAGGGTGGTGAACACGTCCATGTTCGCCTGAATGCCTTGCTTCACCTGACCGCCGGGTATGTGTCCTGGCCACCAGGCGATGAACGGTACGCGGACGCCACCCTCATAGGTGGTCATCTTCTCGCCCCGGAACGGGGTCGTACCACCATGGATGCGGGCATTGTGCGACGGGCCGTTATCGGTCGACCAGATGACGATGGTGTTGTCGAGCGCGCCCATGGCCTTCAGCCGTTCGAGCAGCGCGCCGACTTGCTTGTCATGCTCGATCATGCCCGATCCATAGATATCGTCGGCCATTGTCGCATCCTGTGCCAGATAGCGGTTTTCGTCGCTAAGATGCTGGAACAGGTGCATGCGGCTGGGGTTGAGCCAGACGAACCAGGGCTTTCCGGCCGCTTTCGCGCGGTTCACGAAATCGAGGCTCGCATCTATGAAAGTTGCGTCGATCGTTTTCATCCGCTCAATCGTCAGCGGGCCAGTGTCCTGGATTTTTTGTTTGCCCACAACGCCAAAGCGTGGATCGATGGTCTTGTCGTCCACATTGGTGGACCAACTGTGCAGCACCCCCCGCGGCCCATATTTGGCCTTGAACGCCGGATCTTTCGGATAATCCCGCTGCTCGGGCGTTTCTTCGGCATTCAGATGATAAAGGTTACCGAAAAACTCGTCGAATCCATGCATGGTGGGCAGGGCGGAATTATTGTCGCCAAGATGATTCTTGCCGAATTGACCTGTGGCATAGCCCCGTCCCTTCAACACTTCGGCCAGGCTAGGCGACCCGGCCTGCAATCCGAGCGGCGACCCGGGAAGCCCGACCGACGTCATTCCGGATCGGATATTGGCCGGTGATCAGCGATGCACGACCGGCCGTGGAGGATGGCTGGGCATAATGTTCGGTGAACATTGCCCCTTCCTTGGCCAGCCGGTCGATATTGGGCGTGGTATAGCCCATCACCCCCTGACCATAAGCGCTGACATTGCTCCAGCCGACATCGTCGGGATAGATGATGAGAATATTGGGCGGAGCGGTTGGCGTTTGTGTCGTCCGGACGTCTGACTGAGCCGCGACCGGCGCAGTCCATAGCGCGAGCGCTGCGGTCCCCAGGGCCAGCCTGTTCAAATCAGATTTCAATGAAGTCAGCAAGACCATGGCCACCCTCCGTGGTGCAGAAATATACCTGCGTGACGAGAGCCGTAGCTCCGACAGACTGGGGCAGATGAACGCGAACGCCGATGCCTGGTCAATCGGGAAAAACCCGGACCGCAAGCAGGGAAGCCGCTCGGGCCAACGCGATTTTTTTCCATAAATCGATAAGTTTACTCGACGCCTATCCGACGATTTCGCCCACGATGCCTCCACAGGCGGGCCTCGCCTTTCCCTCGCTCGCTACACCTCCTACATCTCACCCGATGCCGCCCGCTCTTCCCTCCATCCTTGGCCACTGGTTCGCCTCGCGCGGCTGGCGGGTGCGGCGGCATCAGAGTGACATGCTCACGGCGGCGCAGCGGGGGGAGCATGCGCTGCTGGTGGCGCCGACCGGGGCGGGCAAGACGCTGGCTGGCTTCCTGCCGACGCTGGCCGACCTGATTGCGAACCCCGCCGACGGGCTGCATACCCTCTATGTCTCGCCATTGAAGGCGCTGGCGGTCGATGTGCGGCGCAACCTGCTGACGCCGATCGAGGAGATGGGGCTACCGATCCGGGTGGAAACCCGCACCGGCGATACCCCGTCGGATCGCAAGGCGCGGCAGCGGGTGCGGCCGCCTCAGATATTGCTGACCACACCCGAATCCCTGTCGCTGCTGCTGAGCTATCCCGATGCGGCGCTGCTGTTCGAGCATCTGCGCACCGTCATCGTCGATGAGGTCCATGCCTTTGCCACGCAGAAGCGCGGCGACCTGCTCAATCTGTCGATGGCGCGGTTGCAGGCGATCAATCCGACGCTGCGCCGGGTGGCCCTGTCGGCGACGGTGGCCGATGTCGATGCCTATCGCGCCTGGTTGGCGCCCGATGGCGATATCGATGCGGTGACGCCGGTGCTGGGGGAGGCGGGGGCGGAGCCCGATGTCACCATCCTGATTCCGGAGGGGCGGGTGCCCTGGTCCGGCCATTCGGGCAAATATGCCGCGAGCCAGGTGATGGCGGAGATATCGGCACGGCAGACGACCCTGGTCTTCTGCAACACGCGCGGCCTGGCCGAACTCATCTTCCAGGAGCTGTGGTCGGCCAATGACGCGAACCTGCCGATCGCCATCCATCATGGCAGCCTGTCGATCGAGGCGCGGCGCAAGGTCGAATCGGCGATGGCGGCGGGGAAACTGCGCGCGCTGGTGGCGACGGCGTCGCTCGACCTCGGCGTCGACTGGGGCAATGTCGACTGCGTGATCCAGATGGGCGCGCCCAAGGGCAGTTCGCGCCTGCTCCAGCGCATCGGCCGCGCCAATCACCGGCTCGACATGGCGTCGGAGGCGATATTGATCCCCGGCAATCGCTTCGAATATCTGGAGGCGCGCGCGGCACTGGACGCGGTCGAGGCGGGCGAGCGGGACGCCGATGATTTCCGCCCCGGCGCGCTCGACGTGCTGGCCCAGCATGTGATGGCGATCGCCTGTGCCGGGCCGTTCCGCGAGGAGGAATTGCTGGCGGAGGTCCGATCCGCCACCCCCTATAGCGCGCTGACCGACGAGGGCTTTGCCCATGTGCTGCATTTCATCGAGGGCGGCGGCTATGCGCTGCGCGCCTATGACCGGTTCAAGCGGCTGGTGCGAGAGCCCGACGGCACATGGCGGGTGTCGCATCCGAAGTTCATCCAGCAGCACCGGATGAACGCCGGCATCATCGTCGATCAGCCCGCGCTGGCGGTGCGTTTCGCCAATGGGCGCAAGCTCGGCACGGTGGAGGAGGGCTTTGCCGCCACCCTGCGGCCGGGCGACAGCTTCTTCTTCTCCGGCATGGCGCTGGAGGTGGTGCGGATGGACACCAGCGACCTGGTGGTCCGCGCGACGAGCAAGAGTGCGCGGATCCCGAGTTGGGGCGGCACCCGCATGGCGATGTCGACCCGGCTGGCCGACCGGGTGCGCCATTTCCTGGCCGAACCCGAAGCCTGGCACCGCTTCCCCGATGATGTGCGCGAATGGCTGGAGGTGCAGCGGACCCGCTCCGCCCTGCCGCAGCCGGGGCAGCTCTTGGTCGAAACCTTCCCGCATGAGGGGCGCCATTATATGGTCTGCTACAGTTTCGAGGGCTGGAACGCGCACCAGTCGCTCGGCATGTTGCTGACCCGGCGGATGGACGCGCAGGGGTTGATGCCGCTGGGCTTCGTATCGAACGATTATGCGCTGGCGGTCTATGGCCTCAAACCCGTGACCGATCCGCAGAGCCTGTTTTCCGCCGACATTCTCGACCATGAATTTGTCGAATGGGTCGAACAGTCGAGCCTGCTGAAGCGCGCGTTCCGCGATGTCGCCGTGATCTCCGGCCTGATCGAGCGGCAGCATCCCGGCAAGCGCAAGACCGGGCGGCAGGTCACTTTCTCTACCGACCTCATCTATGACGTGCTGCGCAAATATCAGCCCGACCATTTGCTGCTGAAGGCTGCCTGGGCGGATGCGCGGGCACGGATGACCGATGTCGGGCGGCTGGGTGACCTGATCGACCGGGCGGCGTCGACCATGCTGCATGTGCCGCTCGACCGGGTCAGCCCGCTCGCCGTGCCGCTGCTGATCCTGATCGGCCGCGAACAGGTGGCCCAGCGCGATGCCGAGGACGCGCTGCTGATCGAGGCGGAGGCGCTGGTGGCCGAAGCTATGCGCGCGGATTGAGGGCGGCATTCGCCGTCACCCTCTACCGCCGTCATCCCAGCGAAGGCTGGGATCCCACTTCTCTTTTACCGTGGGCCAACCCGTTCAGTTTCGCAAAGGGATCGTCGCTCGCATCCTCCTGCCAGCGATATTCGGTCCGATTGGCGACCCAGCGGGCCATCTCCTTGCCATAGAGCTTGGCGATCAGGCCGAGCGCCATGTCCGTCCCCGCCGAAATGCCGGAGGAGGAGATATACTTGCCATCCTCCACCCAGCGGGCATGGGGGATCCAGGCGACCTTGGCTCCCTGCGCCGTCGCCCAGGCCCAGGCCATCTTGTTGCTGGTCGCCTTCACCCCGTCGATCAGCCCGGTCTTCGCCAGCAGGCCCGAACCGGTGCAGATCGTCGCGACCTGCGGCGTATCCTGCGCCAATGTGCGGACGGCGGCGAGGAAGTCGGGATTGTTCACTTCCCGCCGTGTGCCGAGGCCACCGGGGATCATGACGATGTCGAGCCTGGGCGCATCGACAAAGCCATGGTCGGCGATCGTCTGCGGCCCGGCGGCGCTGCGCACCGGCCCGGCCTTGTCGGCGATCATGACAATCTCGACCCGGTCCTTCAGCATGCCGAACATTTCCAGCGGGCCGAACACATCGAGCAGTTCGAACCCCTCGAACAGCACCATGCCGAGCTTCTTCTTGGGGCCACTTGGCGGCACCGGCGGCTGCACGGAAAGTTGCGCCGAGGCAGTCGTGCCGGTCGCGGCGAGCGCGATTCCGGCGGTCAGGAGAAAGTTGCGCCGCGCAACATCGGCTTTTGGCTGGTCGCTCATCGTCACATTCTCCCTGTTTGCCGGGTTAGACGAGCGATGGCGGCGATCCCGCCTATTCGCCGCCATCCTTGTCGCCGCCACAGCCTTTCAGCACGCCTTCGCCGAAGGAAAGTTGCACCCGGTCGGACCAGATGGCGTCGCTCATCCCGTCGCTGCACGGCCCTTCGGTGACAGTCATGGCAAAGCCATCGCCCATGAAGCGGATGGCACGGGGATCGTCGGTGCGGCTGACATGATAGCGCAGCGGGCGATGATCGGGCCGTTGCAGCGTCGCGACCGATCCATTGACCATCACCGCCCAGAAAGGCTCGGTGCCGATCGCGCGATACTCCTCGCGTGGAGGCGGGGCGGCAGCTGTTTCACGGGAAACAGTGGCGGGTGCCGGTTGCGCGACCGGAGCCGGGGCCGGTTCGGGCGCGGCACTCTCATTGGCGACGATCGCCTGGTTGAGTGCCGGCGTGGCGTTGGCGATCACATTGTCGGTGCGATTGTCGACTCGGTTCGGCGGCACGGGATCGCCCGAGCAGGCGGTGAGGGCCATTAGCCCTGTCACCATCGCCGTCATCTTCATGGGCCGACCCGCCGGAAACAATGGGCCGCATGATCGTCGACCATGCCGATCGCCTGCATCCAGGCATAGACGATGGTCGGCCCGACGAACTTGAAGCCGCGTTTCTTGAGATCCTTGGAAATCGCCTCCGACAAGGCGGTCTGGGTCGGGAAGGTCTTGCCGTCGCCGATGATCGGCCCGTCGGGCGCGAAGGACCAGACATAGGCGGCGAAATCCTCGCCGCGATCGCGCATCGCGCCATAGATTTGCGCGCCCTTGATCGTCGCCTCGATCTTGGCGCGGGCGCGGACGATGCCGGGATCGGCCATCAGCCGTTCGACATCGTCGGGACCAAAGGCCGCGACCTTGTCCGGATCGAAGCCGGCAAAGGCGGCGCGAAATCCCTCGCGCTTGCGCAATATGGTGATCCAGCTGAGCCCCGCCTGGAACCCCTCCAGCATCAGCATTTCCCACAGCATGCGCGGGTCATGCTGGGGCACGCCCCACTCCGCGTCGTGATAATCCCGGTAGAGCGGGTCTGGTCCCAACCAGCTGCAGCGCGGCAGATCGGTCATATGTTTTGGGTGCGCCTGACGGCGCACGGAGCCGCACCGGCCCGCACCCCCTCCCGGCCGCCAAAGAGATTATCCTGATTGGGTGGCCGGGTGGGGGTGCGGGCTGGCGCAGTCATCCTATCAGACGTCCAGGTTGGCGACGTTCAGCGCATTGTCCTGGATGAATTCGCGGCGCGGTTCGACCACGTCGCCCATCAGCTTGGTGAAGATTTCGTCGGCGATGTCGGCCTGTTCCACCTCGACGCGCAGCATCGAGCGATTGTCCGGGTCCAGCGTGGTTTCCCACAGCTGTTCCGCGTTCATTTCGCCCAGCCCCTTGTAGCGCTGGATCGACAGGCCCTTGCGGCCGGCGGTCAGGATCGCTTCCAGCAATTCGCTGGGGCGCGAGATATTGACGCCCTTGGTCGCGACGGCTGGCAGCTCATCCTCGCCGAGTTCGTCCTGCGCCGCGACCGACTTGGCCGAGACCAGGCGGCTGCCCCTGGCATAGCTTTCCGCCTCTTCGCTGGCGGTGCCGTGCAGCTTGCGTGCCTCGGCCGAACCCAGGAAGCCATGTTCGATGACATGATGGTCGGTCACGCCGCGCCACAGCCGTTCGAAATGGAAGCCGCCACCTTCGGCGATGCGGCCGGTCCATTTGCCCTCGGCATCATGGCCGTCCATCCAGGCGACGGCGGCGGCCAGCTTCTCCGCCTGCTGTGCTTCGGTCAGTTCCGGGTCGAGTGCGCCGGTCAGGCCCAGCGCCTCGATGATCGCGGGATCATAGCGGCGCGGGACATAGCGCATCACCGCGCGCATACGGCGGGCATGTTCGATCAGGCTGCGCAGGTCGGCGCCGGTGCGGGCGCCGCCGGTGGTTTCCAGCGCCATCGTGTCGACGCCATTGTCGACCAGATATTGTTCCAGCGCGGCCTCGTTCTTGAGATAGACCTCCGACCGGCCACGGCTCGCCTTGTAGAGCGGCGGCTGGGCGATGTAGAGATGGCCTGCCTCGATGATCTGCGGCATCTGGCGATAGAAGAAGGTCAGCAGCAGCGTGCGGATATGCGCGCCGTCGACGTCGGCGTCGGTCATGATGACGATCTTGTGGTAGCGCAACTTTTCTAGGTTGAAATCGTCACGAATGCTGGTGCCCATCGCCTGGATCAGCGTGCCGACTTCCTTGGACGACAGCATCTTGTCGAAGCGGGCGCGCTCGACGTTCAGGATCTTGCCCTTCAAGGGCAGGATCGCCTGATTATGGCGGTTGCGGCCCTGCTTGGCCGAACCGCCGGCCGAGTCACCCTCGACCAGGAAGAGTTCGGACTTGGCGGGATCGCGTTCCTGACAGTCGGCCAGCTTGCCGGGCAGCGAGGCGATGTCCATCGCGCCCTTGCGGCGGGTGAGTTCGCGTGCGCGCTTGGCCGCCTCGCGGGCGGCGGCGGCGTCGATCACCTTCTGGACGATCATCTTGCCGTGGCCGGGATTTTCCTCCAGCCACTCGGCCATCTTGTCGGCCATCAGGCTTTCCAAGGGCTGGCGCACTTCGGAGCTGACCAGCTTGTCCTTGGTCTGCGACG
Organism: Sphingobium scionense; assembly: GCF_014197035.1. Taxonomy (GTDB): domain Bacteria; phylum Pseudomonadota; class Alphaproteobacteria; order Sphingomonadales; family Sphingomonadaceae; genus Sphingobium; species Sphingobium scionense. Next base: position 121,822 of record NZ_JACIEU010000015.1, read on the forward strand.
AGAATTTGGGATCGGGCAGCTTGACCGAGACGATCGCGGTCAGGCCTTCGCGCATATCCTCACCGGTGAGGGAGACCTTCTCCTTCTTCAGCAGGCCGGTCTTTTCGGCATAATTGTTGAGGGTGCGGGTCAGCGCGGCGCGGAAGGCGGCAAGGTGGGTGCCGCCGTCGCGCTGCGGGATGTTGTTGGTGAAGCAGAGGACATTCTCATAGTAAGAATCGTTCCACTCCAGCGCGACGTCGATGGTCACGTCGTCGCGAGTGCCCGAAATCGCGATCGGATCGGGCATCAGCGCATTCTTGTTGCGGTCGAGATATTTGACGAAGGCCGCAATGCCGCCCTCATAATAAAGCTCGACTTCCTTCTTTTCCTCATGGCGGGCATCGACCAGGAACAGGCGCACGCCGCTGTTGAGGAAAGCCAGCTCGCGATAGCGATGCTCCAGCTTCTCGAAATCATATTCGGTATGGTTCTTGAACGTCGCGCCGTCGCCGGGCGCCTTTTCCAGGCTGGCGAGGAAGGTCACGCGCGTGCCCTTCTTGCCCTCAGGCGCATCGCCGATCACCTTGAGCGGCGCGGTGGCATCGCCATAGGCGAACCGCATCCAATGTTCCTTGCCGTCGCGCCAGATATTGAGGTCCAGCCATTCGGACAGCGCGTTCACGACCGATACGCCCACGCCGTGCAGGCCGCCCGATACCTTATAGGCATTGTCGTCGCTGGTATTTTCGAACTTACCGCCCGCGTGCAGCTGGGTCATGATGACCTCGGCCGCCGACACGCCCTCTTCCTTGTGGATGCCGGTCGGGATGCCGCGGCCATTATCCTCGACGCTGACACTGTTGTCGGGATTGAGCGTGATGACGATCTTGTCGCAATGGCCGGCCAGCGCTTCGTCGATCGCGTTGTCGCTGACCTCGAACACCATATGGTGCAGGCCCGACCCGTCGTCGGTGTCGCCGATATACATGCCGGGCCGCTTGCGCACGGCGTCGAGGCCTTTCAGCACCTTGATGCTGTCGGCGCCATATTCATTGTTGTTGGGGCTGTTCTGCTGTTCGTCGCTCATACCCAGCATATAGGGAATGGCGCCTCGAAACTAAAGCGAAACATGGCGTCTTCCACCCGGCTTTGCGGCGGTCTATCAGGCGCTCATGCGTATCGTGCCGATCCTTGCCCTGCTGCTGCTTTCCGCCTGCTCGCGCAGCAGCGAAGTGGCTGATGAATTGCCCAACAGCTCGCTGGCCGGCGCACCGCGCGACGCGATGCCGGAAACCCGGATGGAGGCGACCTTGGCCCGGCCGGTGACGATTGGCGAGGATGGTCCCCGGCTCGACGCCTGCGGCGCGATGGGACAGGCGACCCGGGTCGGTCCGCAGGGGCTTAGCGTCCGCACCGCGCCCTTTGCCGAGGCGAAGGTGCTGGCACAGTTGGCGGAAGGTGCGCGGATCCATGTTTGCACCCGCAGCATCGATCAGCAATGGCTGGGCGTGGTGATCCCGCCGCCAACGGCCGAAGGGGCCGCACCGACCGATTGCGGCGTGCGCGAACCGGTCGACCGCAAACGGGCCTATGCCGGCCCCTGCGTCAGCGGCTGGGTCGCCAGCGCCTATGTTCGACTGGTGGCGGGTTAGAGCCCGCCCAGATAGTCCAGCTTGCCCAGTGGCACGCCGGCCTGGCGCAGCAGCGCATAGGCGGTGGTCAGGTGGAAATAGAAATTGGGCAGCGAGAAGGTCAGCACATGGCTGCGCCCGGTAGAGGAAAATTCGCCGCGCGAAGTCTTGAGGAGGACGGTCGCCTCCTCGCGCCCGTCGATCTTCTCGCGCGGCACCGATTCCAGGAAGGCGATGGTGCGCGCGATGCGATCCTGCAGGTCAGCGAACGTCTCTTCCGTGTCGGGCAGGGGGAAGGGTTCCAGCTCGCCGATGCGGATGATGGCGCCCTTGGCACTGTCGGTGGCGAGCTGCACCTGCGCGGTCAGCGGGCGCATATCCTCGATCAGGCGGGCGCCGGTCAGCGTGGCGGGATCGATCCCCTGTTCGGCGGCATAAGCCGCGCCCTTTTCGAGCAGGGTGGACAGAACGCGCAGGCCACGCAGGAAGGCCGGGACGGTCAGGTCGTAGAGTTCGGTCGCCACGTTACGGGGATTCCCTTCATTCGATGCCGGTGAAGACCAGCTTCTGCACGCGGCGGCCGGTATTCACCTCGGTCGCATAGATATTGCCGGCGCTGTCGGTATCAATGCTGTGCAGCCAGGTGAATTGCCCAGCCTGGCGTCCGATCCGGCCGAAGGCGCCAAGGATGGTATGCGTCTTGCGCTCCAGAACCCAGATGCGGCCGTTCATCATGTCGGCGACATAGAGATAGGTCTGTTCCGGATCGGGCGAGAAGGCGATGTCGGTGACGGTGTGCGTGCCGCCGGTTTCCGGCGCGATCGCCAGGTCGCGCACGAAGGTCAGGCCGCCATCCTTCTCGCGCTTGAACAGCTGCGCGCGGTTGTTGTTGCGGTCGCAGACATAGAGATGGCCGTCCCGTGTCGGCACTACGCAATGGACGATGCTGTTGAAGATGGCGGACTTGGGATCGGCGACCCGGCTAGGATCGACGGCATGGCTCTGGTCGAACGTGCCTTGCAGCACCGGTCCGCTGGGCGGCTTGCCATAGGCGCCCCAGCGGCCCTTATAGGCGTTGCTCCTGTCGTCGAAGCCGATCACCCGGCGGTTCACATAGCCGTCGGAAATCAACACCATGCCGTCCGAATGATTGACGTCGGACGGATTGCCCAGCTGATCGGTCGCATCATTGCCGCCGGTCTTCTCGCGCCGGCCGAAGCGGCGGATATATTTTCCTTCCGGCGTATAGTTCATGACGACATGGTCGCCCTTGCCATTGCCGCCGAACCAGACGCTGCCGCTCTTGTCGATGAAGATGCCGTGCAGGCTGGCGGGCCATTGGTTGACGCCGTCGACCGTGGGCGCGCTGTCGGCGCCGCCCCAGCCGCCCAGATAGCGGCCATCCTTGGCGAAGCGCACCACTGGCGGCGCGGGCTTGCAGCAGGCGGCGATGGCGGGCGATTCGGAAAGGCCGGTGTCGGTCGCGGTCAGGCTGTGCGGGCGATGCACGACCCAGACCGAATCGTCCGGGCCGACCGCGACGCCGCTGACCTGCCCCAGCAGCAGGTCATCGGGCATAGCCGGCCATGCGGCATCCACCTTGAAGCGCGGCATTTTGGTGCCGGCAGGCGCAATCTGTTCGAAGGCGAGGGGGGCGAGCGCCTGCTCCGGTGACGCGGCTAAGGCGGCAACGGCGAAGGGCAGGGCAAAAGCAGCGGCGAGGAAGGCGCGCATCGGCGGGGACTCCTTGATCGTCGGGGAAGGGGTGAGCGGGATCATGCCCGACTGCCCGGTCCGGTCAAGGAAGATGCAACGCATTTTCAATAGGAAAAGGACCGGCCGACGGGTTTTTGTCGGCCGGTCAGGGGGCAAGTCTAGCCAGCGAGCGCGGGGCGTTCGGGCGGCGTGATCGTGAAGAAAGGCAGGGCGTGGTGGACGATCCAGCCGATCGTCGCGGCATAGACGATGGTGCCGACACCCACCGTGCCACCCATCATCCAGCCGGTCGCCAGCACGGCGATCTCGATGCCGGTGCGCACCCACTTGACCGGCCAGCCGTTGCGGCGGCACAGGCCCGTCATCAACCCGTCGCGTGGCCCCGGACCAAGGCCGGCCCCTATATAGGCGCCACCGGCAATGCCATTCAGTATGATCCCCGCACCCAGCCAGACGGCGCGCATCGCATAGCCGTCCGGCGTCGGCAGATAGTGGAGGCTGATGTCCACCGCCGTGCCGATTACCAGGATGTTGCAGACGGTGCCGATCCCCGGCCGCTGCCGCAATGGCCACCAGAGCAGCAGCACGACCGCACCGATCAGGTTTACCGTCATGCCGAAGCTCAGCCCCAGTTTCGGCGCCAGCCCCTGATGCAACACGTCCCAGGGATCGAGCCCCAGATTGGCGCGCAGCATCAGCGCCATGGCGAAGCCGTAAAGCACAAGGCCCCAGAAGAGCTGGAAGAGGCGGCGGGTCATCATCATGGGCATCAGACCTAGTCTAATTGGCCTTTTACAAAAGGACCAATGGCGCGTAAGTGGCCTTCAAATTGCTCTGATTGGATTGATCGCCATGTCCACTTCCTTTCTTCGGCCTCCCTCGCTGCTGCGGCTGTTGGGCGCCTGGCGCGCCCAGGACAGTGCCGAGCCGGCCTATCGCCAATTGGCGCAGGCGCTGCGGATGCTGGTGCTGGACGGGCGGATCGGCCTCAATGTCCGGTTGCCGGGCGAACGGGAACTGGCCGCCGCGCTGGGGCTCAGCCGCACGACCATCGCCGCCGCCTTCGACCGGCTGCGCGACGAGGGCTATCTGGAAAGCCGGCAGGGATCGGGCAGCGTCACCCGCCTGCCGCCCGGCCGGGTCGAGACCCCGACGCCCGACATCGACGGGGTGACCGGCGACAATCTGCTCAACTGGACCCATGCCGCGCTGCCGGCTGCGCCGGGCGTGGGCCTGGCCTATGCCCATGCGGTCGAGGCGCTGCCGGCCTATCTCGGCGACCTGGGCTATGATCCGCTCGGCCTGCCGGTGCTGCGCCGGGCGATCGCCGCCCATTATGAGCGGCGCGGCTGCCCGACCGATCCCGACCAGATCATGATCACCAACGGCGCGCAGCAGGGTTTCTCGCTGCTGCTGCAATGGCTGGCGGGGCCGGGTGATCGGGCGGTGATCGACCATCCCACCTATCATAATGCGATCCAGGCGTTGCAGCGGGCCAATGTCGTGCCGGTGCCGGTCGGCCTGCCGGTCCATGGCTGGGACATCGACGCGATGGACGCGGCCTTCCGCCAGACGGCGCCGCGCTTTGCCTATATCATCGCCGATTTCCACAATCCCACCGGGCGCAGCATGGACCCGGCGACCCGTCGCGCGCTGGTGGCGGTGGCGATGCGCACCCACACGCCGCTGGTGATCGACGAGACGATGGTGGCGATGGGGCTCGATGGATCGCCGCCGCCGCCGGTCGCCTGCCATGATCCGTCCGGCCGCCATGTCATCACTTTGGGATCGGCCAGCAAGATCTTCTGGGGCGGGCTTCGGGTCGGCTGGATCCGGGCCGATCCGCAGACCGTGGCCGCGCTCGGCCGTATCCGCACGACGATGGACATGGCCAGCCCCGTGGTCGAGCAATTGGCCGTGGCCCAGCTGATCGATGCGGACGAGGGGCTTGGCCCCCGCGCGGCGATGCTGCGCGACCGGCGCGACCATCTGCTGGCGCAACTGGAACGACATCTGCCGCACTGGCGGGTGGAATCGCCGGCTGGCGGCCTGTCACTCTGGGCCGAACTGCCCCGGGCGGAGGCGAGTGCGCTGGCGGCTTTGGCCGGCAATCATGGCGTGCGCATCGCCGCAGGTCCGCGCTTCGGCGTCAATGGCGCGTTCGAGCGGTTCCTGCGCCTGCCCTTCACCCTGCCAGAGGCACAGCTCGACATGGGCGTTGCCCGGCTGGTGGAGGCTGACGCCCGGCTCCACGCCCGCACCCCGCGCGGCCGCGATCCGCTGGCCCTCGCCCTGGAGGCCGACCGATTGATCTGACCCATAGAAAAAGGGCCGCGCGGATCATCACCACGCGGCCCTTTTCAATCGGCTTGGTCTCTAGGCCTTGATTCACGCTTCAGACCATTGGCCTGAAGCGATCAAGGTCTATGCCAAAAGGGCTCAGCCCTTCTTCTTCTCGGCCTGATAGCGTTCGATCGCTTCCAGCGTGATCTTGCGAGCGTCTTCCGCGCCGCCCCAGGTGCCGATGCGCACCCACTTGGTCTTTTCCAGATCCTTATAGTGGGTGAAGAAATGCTCGATCTGCTCCATCACGATGCCGGGCAGGTCGTCCTTCTCGTCCACATTGCTGTAGTAAGGGAAGGTCTTGTTGTCCGGCACGCAGACCAGCTTCTCGTCGCCGCCGGCTTCGTCTTCCAGGTTCAGCACGGCGATCGGGCGCGCGCGCACGACCGAGCCGGGCACGAACGGCGAGCGGGCGATGACCAGCGCGTCGAGCGGATCGCCATCGGGCGACAGGGTGTGCGGCACGAAGCCGTAATTGGCCGGATAGCGCATCGGCGTGTGCAGGATGCGATCGACGAACAGGGCGCCCGACGCCTTGTCGAACTCATATTTTACGGGCTCGCCGCCGACCGGCACCTCGATGATGACGTTCAGGCTGTTTGGCGGATCGTCGCCGACGGGGATCAGGTCAATGTTCATGCATCTTCGCCTTTTACATGCGGTTGCTTGGAAATCTTCAGGTGCGCGGTTGCAGCAGCTTGTCGAGGCTGCCTTCGCCGGTGCCGGTCTTTTCGAGGTGCGGATAGCGCAGGCCATCCGAATAAGCGAGGGTCAGGGTACGATAATATTTGTCCTGCTTTAGGATAAGCTGGATCGGCTTCTTCGCGTCCTTAGCCTCGGTCAGCGCCGTCTTGAATGCGTCGCCCGAATATTCATTGCCGTTCACCGCAATAATCTTCGATCCTACCGCAAGACCAGCCTTGAACGCCGCGCTGTTCCAGATCACCGCCGCGATATCGCCGTCATTCTTGACCGTCAGGCCCACGCCAAAGCTCTGATCGACTGTCTTCTGCGCGCCTTCGGCTGCCTTGGTGATGGCATTGGGCGTATCGGTATAGACCAGCTTGTAGCCGCCAAGGGTGAAGCCGCCCTTGGGCGTTTCCGTGGTGGGGCTGTCGACATATTTGTGGAACAGGCCGGCCCAGTCATAGGGGGCGAGGCGGTTCAGCGTGTCGATCACGTCCTGGCGATCATAGACGACCTGGCCCCAGTCGCCCGGCTTGATGCCGAAAAAGGCCTTGGCGAAGTCGTCGATGCCCTTGGCGCCCTTGCTCTGCTGGCGCAGGATGCCGTCGACTTCCAGCCAGATCATCAGGCCTTCATTATAATAATCTTCCGACCGCTGCCAGTTGGACCAGCCCTTGGGGCGGCGGGCCGAGATGATCGGGTCATGCGTCGTGTCTTCCATCGGCCGCCATTCGCGACCGCGCGTGGTGTCCAGCTTCGCGGCGATCTGGGCATAGGCGTCCAGCGTTTCCTGCTTGGAGAACATGCCCGAACGCGCGCCCAGCACATAACCCCAGAACTGGGTCTGGCCTTCATAGACCCACAGCAGATTATCCTGCATCGGCACGTCGAAATTGGGCGTCCACAACAGGTCGGGGCGGCGGAACTTGCCGTCCCAGCTATGGGTGAATTCATGCGGCAGCAGGTTGCGGTCGAGCAGCGCCTCGCCCGAATCCCACTTCTTGAAATAGCCCGGCTCGACCTGATTCTCGGACGAGCGATGATGCTCCAGGCCAATGCCGCCCATCTCGTCGGTGATCGACAGCAGGAAATCATAATGGTCGAAATGATAGGTGCCGAACGCGGCGCCGGCCTCGGCGACCAGCTTCTGGTGCTTGGCGATCTGGTCGGTGTTGAACACCAGCTCGTCGGCATCATCGGCAACGATGTTCAGCGTGACATTATGGCCCAGGTCGACCGCCTTGAAATGGGTGCCGGCAAAGACGGGCGAGTCCTGCAGCGCCTCATAGTCGATCACGTCATAGGCGATGGTGTCGCCCGTCCGCTTGCCGCGCAATGCGGTCGCCGCCTGCCAGCCGGTGGGATAGGTCACATTGGCCTGCACCGGGATCTGGCGGCTATAATAGCCGGCCGGGTAGAGCGAGACATCTTCCCACTGGATATTCTGCATCTTGGGCGTCACGACGACGCGGCCCTGGTTGGTCGCGGTCGCCGACAGGAACTGGAACTGTGCCACGACCTGCTTGGTGCCGGCCGGCACGTCGATCTCGAACGCATAGACGTTGAGCGGATTGCGCTTCCAGCTGATCGGCTTGCCATCGGCGGTGAAGGTCAGGCCGGTCAACTTCTCGATCGGGCCGCGCGCGGCATGGTTGCCGGGCAGCCATTCGGGCATCAGCAGTGTCATCGGGCCGCTCGACGCGACGGGAATGGTTTCCTTCACGCGGAAGATGCGCTGCACCGTGTCGGTGGCGTCGACGTCAAGGCGGATCGTGCCGCCCGGATAGGGGACATCCTTGGGCATCGGCTTGGCGCTGTCGACGGGCAGGGCGGTCGGCTTGGAACGGAGGACATCCTGCGCCAGCAACGGGCTGGCAATCGCGGTCGAAAGGCAAAGGGCGGCAGCAAGGCTGCGGATCATGACGGTCTCCAGAAAAGGAACGCGGGCCGGACGGCCCTGTCTGGCCCAAACATGGCGTCATGAAAGGCGCGCGTCCACCCCCAGATGCGCCGGATGTGCCGGATGCGCCGGATGTGAAGGGGGGGGGGCTTGATCGCGCGCCTTGTTACGGTCATGGAAGGAAGATCGGGATCAGCGCCTTCCCGATCAGCGCATCCGCGCCAAAGGCAGCCTCGCAGATCCGCCGTCGGCGGACCAGGGAGTTGTGCGTGGATCGTCTGGCCTTTCATCTTCTACCGTTCATGTTTTTTGGCTGTTGTCCCGATACGGCCAGCGCTCAGGCAGATGGCTTGTCGCTCTCCGGCAATGCGCGCATCCGCTATGAGATATTGGATGGCCAGGCACGGGCGGGTCTGCCGGGGGACATCGATCTGGTCAGCCTGCGCACGGTGCTGGCGGCCGAATATCGCACCGGCCCGGTGCGACTGGTTGCCGAATTATGGGACAGCCGGGCCTGGGGGGGCGATGCCGGTGACGGGATCGGCACGGGGGAGGTCAACACGATCGAGCCGGTGCAGGCCTATGTCGCCGCCGATCTTGGCCCGTTGCTGGGGCAAGGCAGCAAGGCGTCGGTCCAGGTCGGGCGCTTCACCCTCAATCTGGGATCGCGGCGTCTGATCGCGGCGGATGATTATCGCAACACGACCAACGGCTATACCGGCGTGAAGATCGACCTGGCGTCGGCCCAGGGTGGGACCGCCAGCCTCATCTATGTGCTGCCGCAGATGCGCCGGCCCGATGACGAGGCGTCGGTGCTCGACAATCGCGCCGCGCTCGACCGGGAAAGCTTCGACCTTCAGCTTTGGGGTGGTTATGCCGCGCAAGCGATCGGGCGCCGCACGATCGCGGAGCTGGGCTATTTCCACCTGCTGGAACGGGACACGCCCGGCCGGCCGACGCGTAACCGCGACCTGCACAATGTCAGCCTGCGGCTGATGCGCGCGCCGGCCTCCGCGCGGCTGGATTATGAGGTGGAGGGCATCTGGCAGATGGGAACGATCCGTTCCTCGACCGCTGTGGCCGCGCCGGAACAGGATGTGGCGGCCTGGTTCGTCCATGCCGATGTTGGATATAGTTGGCCCGGACCGCTCAAGCCCCGCCTGTCGGTGGAGTTCGATTATGCCAGCGGCGACCGGCGGGGTGGTTCCTATGGCCGGTTCGACACGCTGTTCGGCATGCGCCGCGCCGATTTCGTGCCGGCCGGGATTTTCGCCCAGACCGGTCGCGCCAACATCCTGACCCCGGGCCTGCGGGTCGAAATGACGCCGGGCAGGCGGCTGGACCTGTTTGCCAACTGGCATCCGATGTGGCTGGCGTCGCGCACCGATGCCTTTGCCACCACCGGCGTGCGTGATGCGACCGGGCGGTCGGGTCGCTTTGCCGGCCATATGGTCGATGGCCGGCTGCGCTGGTGGATGTTGCCCGACAAGATACGGCTGGAACTGAACGCCAATTGGCTGGCCAAGGGCCATTTCCTGCGGATGGCGCCCAATGCGCCGGCGGGTCGCAATGTGCGCTATCTCTCGATCGCGCTGTCGAGCCAGTTCTAGCTGCAAAAAGCGCGTTTCCTTGGGCCGCGATTACAGTTAAAGGCGCTGCCCCATGGCGAAGATCGAAACGCCGCGCCCGGTGCGCGGAACGCAGGACATGTTGGGCGGCACGGCGGAGGCGTTCCAGGAACGCTTCGCCCATGTCGTCGCCACCTTTGACCGGGTGCGCAAACTCTATGGATTCCAGCGGGTGGAAGTGCCCGTCTTTGAATCGACCGCGGTGTTCGCCCGTTCGCTGGGCGAAAGCACCGACGTCGTGTCGAAGGAAATGTACACGTTCGAGGATCGCGGCGGCGACAGCATCACCCTGCGCCCCGAATTCACCGCCGGCATTTCGCGCGCCTATATTACCGAGGGCTGGCAGCAATATGCGCCCCTGAAGGTCGCGACCCATGGTCCGCTGTTCCGCTATGAGCGCCCGCAAAAGGGTCGCTTCCGCCAGTTCCACCAGCTCGACGCCGAAATCCTGGGCGCGGGCGAGCCGGCGGCCGATGTCGAGCTGCTGGTGCTGGCCGACCAGCTGCTGCGCGAACTGGGCGTGTCGGAAGGCGTGACCCTCAACCTCAACACGCTGGGCGACGCGGAAAGCCGCGAAGCCTGGCGCGCCGCGCTGATCGCTCATTTCGAGGCGCATCGTGGCGAGCTGTCGGAAGAAAGCATCGACCGGCTGGCAAAGAATCCGCTGCGCATCCTCGACTCCAAGGATCCGCGCGACCGCCCGATCGCCGACAGCGCACCGGACATCGACGCCTATCTGACCGACGAGGCGCGCAGCTTCTTCGACAAGGTGACGAGCGGCCTCGACGCCGCCGGTGTCGCCTGGGAACGCAATTCGCGGCTGGTGCGCGGGCTCGATTATTATCGCCACACCGCGTTCGAGTTCATCACCGACCGGCTGGGCGCGCAGGGCACGGTGCTGGGTGGCGGTCGCTATGACGGCCTGATCGAAAATCTGGGCGGTCCGTCGACCCCGGCGGTCGGCTGGGCGGCGGGGATCGAACGGCTGGCGATGTTGATCGACCAGCCGGCGATTGACAAGCCGCAGGTCGTGCTGATCCCGATGGGCGAGGCGGCCGAGGCGAAGGCGACCGGCATCATCGCCGATCTGCGCCGCGCCGGCATCGCCTGCGACATGGGCTATCGCGGCAACATGAAGAAGCGGATGCAGCGCGCCAATGCGTCTGGCGCTGCCTGGGCCATCATCCTTGGCGACGATGAACTGACACGGGGCGAGGCGGCGGTCCGCAACCTTGGCACTGGTGAGCAGCAGGCGGTTGCACTGGATGCGCTGATCGGCACGGTGACGGCGCTCTGATGCACATCTCCGCCGAACGCATCGCGCAGATCGAGGCGCGCCGGGACGAGGTGCAGGCGTCGATGACGCGCGCCGATCTCGCGCCCGATGCGTTCGTGAAACTGTCCAAGGAATATGCCGAGATCGAGCCGGTGGCGCGGGCCGCGCATGAAGTGCGCCGGCTGCGCCAGGAGTTGCGCGCGCTCGAACAGATGGCCGGCGGCGAGGAAAGCGACGCCGATCCGCTGATGCGCGAAATGGCGCAGGAGGAAATGCAGCTCCTCAAGGGGCAGTTGCCCGATGCCGAGCGCGCGCTGGCGTTGCAGCTGCTGCCCAAGGATTCGGCCGATGCCCGCCCGGCGATGCTGGAAATCCGCGCCGGCACCGGCGGCGACGAGGCGGCTTTGTTCGCCGGCGACCTGTTCCGCATGTATCAGCGCTACGCCGATACCCAAGGCTGGAAGATGGAGATGCTCTCCGCCAACGCTTCGGAACAGGGCGGCTTCAAGGAAGTGGTGGCCAGCATCAACGGCACCGGCGTCTTCGCCAAGCTGAAGTTCGAGAGCGGCGTGCATCGCGTCCAGCGCGTGCCGGTCACCGAAAGTGGCGGCCGCATCCATACCAGCGCCGCGACCGTGGCGATCCTGCCCGAGCCGGAGGAGGTCGACGTCCAGATCGCCGACTCCGACCTCAAGATCGACATCTACCGCGCATCGGGCGCCGGCGGCCAGCACGTCAACACCACCGATTCCGCGGTGCGCATCACCCATTTGCCGACCGGCATCGTCGTCACGCAGCAGGACGAGCGATCGCAGCACAAGAACAAGGCCAAGGCGATGCAGGTGCTGCGCGCCCGCATCTATGAGGCGGAACGCGAGCGCACCCAGAGCGAACAGGCCGGCGCGCGCAAGGCGATGGTCGGATCGGGCGACCGGTCCGAGCGTATCCGCACCTATAATTTCCCGCAGGGGCGCGTGACCGATCATCGCATCAACCTGACCCTGCACCGCCTGCCGGAGATTCTCGAAGGACCGGGCCTTGCCGAAGTGATCGACGCGCTGGTGGCCGAGGATGAGGCCGCGCGCCTTGCCCAGCTGGACGGGGTGGCGTGAGCGTCGCCGATGCGCTGCGCGACGCCACTGTCACCTTAAGCGCGATCAGCGACACCCCTCGGCTCGACGCCGAACTGCTGATGGCCCATGCATTGGGCATCGGCCGCAACGACCTGTTGCTGCGTCAGCGCGATCTGTCCGTTCCTGTCACTTTCGCTGTCCATATGCAGCAACGGCTGGCCGGCGCACCGATCGCCCATATCGTCGGCAGTCGCGATTTCTGGACGATCAGCCTGGCCGTGACCCCCGATGTGCTGATCCCGCGCCCGGACAGCGAGACGCTGATCGAGGCGGCGGTCGACCATTTCCGCGACCGCGCACCCGCGACCATGCTGGACCTTGGCACCGGATCGGGCGCGTTGCTGCTTGCCGCGCTCGACCAGTGGCCCGGTGCGCACGGGCTGGGCATCGACGCCTCGGTGGCGGCGCTGGCAGTGGCGCAGGACAATGCCGACCGGCTGGGCATGGGGAAGCGCGCGCGTTTCCAGCTGGGCGATTGGGCGGCGGGCGTGACCGGGCCGTTCGACCTGCTGCTGATCAACCCGCCCTATATCGCGCTCGCCGCGCCGCTCGCTGGCGATGTGCTGCATGATCCCGCCAGCGCGCTGTTCGCCGGGGTGGAGGGGCTGGACGATTATCGCCGCATCGCGCCGCAACTGCCAGCGCTGATCGCGCCGGGCGGCATGGCCGCGATCGAGATCGGCTATGACCAGGGGGAAAGCGTGTCGGCGCTGCTGCGTGCGCAGGGGCTTGCGGTCGCCCTGCGCCGGGATCTCGCTGGCCATGATCGTTGTCTGATTGCGACGCCGGTCTGAAACCAAGGCTGGATTTCATGCCGCCACAGCGAAAATTGCTTGGTTTATGGTGTGAAAGCCACTACATCAGCATCAGGAACGGCGCCGATCTGGTGACATGGCCTTGTCAGGTCATTGATAGATAAGGCGGTTTTCCTGCTCCTGAAAGTCAAGACGGCGCTGCTGCGCAGGCGCCTCTGGCGGCTGAGGGCGTGAGTCTGAAACGCTCATGCCTTGCGGAGCCGTATCCGGCCCAAGGAAGGGCGGTGCTTGGGGATGGCAACTGAACAGTGTTTTCAGTGAATATTATCATAGCGAACGCAAGGATCATGTCTTGATCAACAACCGGCAGGCCGGTCGCCGCAATCGCGGCCGGAACAATAACAATAACGGACGTCCCAATGGCGGTAGCCGCGGCGGTGGCGATAATGGCAACCGTATCGACAACCGCGCCCGCGGCAATGCGGCCCAGCTTCTTGAGAAATACAAGAATATGGCGCGCGATGCCCAGATGGCCGGCGACCGTGTGAACGCCGAATATTATCTGCAGTTCGCCGATCATTATTTCCGCGTGCTGGCCGACAACCGCTCGCGCCAGGAGGAGCAGCAACAGCGCTTCCGCCGGAATGACGAGAATTTCGACGACGAGGGCGACGAGTTCGACGGCAACGAGGACGGCGCCGAAGAGGGCCGCACCGAACAGCCCGAACGCGCCGAGCGCGATTATGACCGTCGCGAGCCGCGTGGCGAGCGCCAGGATCGCGCTGACCGTGGGGATCGCCCGGATCGGGGCGACCGCGGGGATCGCAATGACCGGGGTGACCGCAATCGTCGCGACCGCAATCGTCGTGACCGGCCGGTGGCCGAGGAAGGTGCCGAGCAGCAGCCGGTTATAGCCGAACAGCCGGTCGAGGCCGCAGCCGAACCGGCCGCCGAAGCGCCCAAGCCGCGCCGCGGCCGTCCGCGCAAGGCCGATGCCGCACCGGCCGAAGCGAGCGAAGGTCTGGATGTCAGCATCCTGCCGCCCTCGATCGCCCGCGCCGATAATGACAGCGAAGCGGAAGTGACTGAGGAGGCGCCCCGCAAGCGCACCCGTCGTGCCCGTCCGGCAACCGAAGCCGCCGAATAAGCGCGGCTTTCGAGCGACCCGAAAACCAAAAAGGGGCGGTGCCATCCCGGCGCCGCCCCTTTTTGTTTGCAAATATAGCCGCTTGGGGCAGAAGATCGTCGCATAAGGGGAGTGCGACCTGATGACGACTGTCCGCCTGTTGACCGGTCTGGCCCTGATGCTGCCGGCCGCCGCCTTTTCTCAAACTGCGTCTGTCGATCCCACCGGCGCCACCGCGCAGGGTGATGTTGCCGTCACCATCTATAATGGCGGCCAGTCGCTGGTGCAGGATGACCGGCAATTGAGCGTCAATGCCGGCCGCAACCGGATCGAATTTCCCGATGTATCCGCCCGCATCCGGGCCGAGACGGTGAATCTCTCCGGTCCCGGCTTTTCCATCGTCGAACAGAATTTCGATTTCGACCTGCTGTCGCCCGACAAGCTGATGGACAAGGCGGTGGGGCAGGAGGTGACCTTGGTCCGCACCAATCCCGCGACCGGTGCCGAGACTCGTGAGCGCGCCAAGATCCTGGCGGCCAATGGCGGCATCGTCATGCAGATCGGTTCGCGGATTGAGGTGTTGCGCGACGATGGCCTGCCGGTGCGGGTGATCTTCGATCGGGTGCCGGCCAATCTGCGCGCCCGCCCGACCCTGTCGGTGACGATCGAGGCGGCGCGCGGCGGCACCGTGCCGGCCCGGCTGTCCTATCTGACGCCCAATCTCGGCTGGACTGCCGACTATGTCGCGCTGTTCGACGCGGCCAAGGGCGCGATGGACATGCAGGGCTGGGTCACGCTCACCAACAATACCGGCACGACCTTCACCAACGCGAAGACGATCCTGGTCGCCGGCAATCCGGCCAATGGCGGCGGCCGGCGTAACTGGTGGCAGTCGTCGGGAACGGGGGGCAGCGGCGCGATCGACCAGGCCGGCACCGAAGGTGGCCCGCGCGAGCGGCTGGGCGATTATTATCTCTATCCGCTGGCCGATCGCACGACCATCGCCAATGCCCAGCAGAAGCAGGTCAGCTTCCTCGACGTGAAGGGCGCGCCGGCGCGGGCGACCTATGAATATCTCAATCCCTGGATGGGCAGCTCGCCCGAACCGATGAGCGCATCGAGCGTGCTCAAATTCTCGACCTCGAAACAGGGGGGACTTGGCGACCAGCTGCCGGCCGGCACGATCCGCGTCTACATGCGCGATGCACGAGGCGATCCTCAGTTCATTGGCGAGAACAGCATAGATCACACGCCGATGGGTTCCTCCATGGCGCTGCGCACCGGCGAGGCGTTCGACGTGAAGGTGCGGCCGACCGTCGAGCAACGCACGAAGAGGGGCGGTCAGCGCTGGGAAACGCGGATGCGCTACACGCTGACCAATGCCCGACCCGAAGCGGTGACGATCGACCTCGCCCAGCAGGGGCTGTGGGGCGACACCCGCGTCACGGCACAAAGTATGGAAGGCAAGCGCGTCTCGGCCGACCGAATGGAATGGAGCGTGCCGGTGCCGGCCAATGGCTCGGTCGACCTCAGCGTCACCTTCGATTCGCGCTACTGATCGGGCCGGCGCCGTGCTGCTGCGCGTCCTTGCCCTTCTCCTGCTGTGCCTCGGCATCGCGCCGGCGCGGGCGGGGACGGTGGTTTCGGCCAAGGCCGATTCGGTCTCGGTCACCGTCTATCGCCAGCCCGGCCGCGCAAAGGGCGCGATCGATCCCAAATGGCCCGGCGGCTATGCGCTGATCAACGAGACTCGCATCATCGACCTGCCGCAGGGCGACTCAGTGGTGCGGTTCGAGGGGGTGGCAGAGGGGCTGATGCCCGAAACCGCCGCCCTGTCCGGCATGCCGCAGGGCGTGAGCGAGAAGAATCGCGATGCCCGGCTGCTCTCACCGGCCGGCCTGATCGACGCTTATCTCAAGCGCAGCGTCACCCTGCGCCGCACCGATCGCAAGACCGGCAAGGTCAGCGAGCAGGATGCGATCATCAGCGCCGGGCCGATGGGCGGCGTCATCGTCCAGACGGCGCAGGGCTATGAGGCGCTGCGGTGTAGTGGCTTGCCCGAACGCATGCTCTATCCCCGCGTGCCGACCGACCTGTCGCCGCGTCCGACCCTGTCGGTCATTGCCACCAGTGCCCGGCCGACCCGCGTCACGCTACAACTCACCTATCTGGCGGAGGGGTTCGACTGGGCTGCCAATTATGTCGCCGACATGCAGGATGATGGCCGCCATCTCGACCTCATGGCCTGGCTGACGGTGGCCAATGGCGGCGTCACCGGTTTTGCCGATGCCCGACTCAGCGTCATCGCCGGTCAGCCCAACAGACAGGAGCGCAAAGCGCAACCGCGCCCGACCGGTGGTGCGTTGTCGCTGCGCTGCTGGCCGATGGACATCACCAGCACCCATCCGCAGTGGGAGTTGTTTCCGATCGAGATGCCGCCGGCCGAGGCGATGATGGATTCGGCGCAGGAAATCGTCGTGACATCGATGCGCGCATCCGCGCCGATGATGGCCGCGCCGCCACCCCCTCCACCGCCGCCTCCGCCACCTCCGCCACCGGAGGATGTGGGCGACCTCAAACTCTATCGCGTCCCGGTGACCGTCGATGTTGCCGCCAAGGGGCAGAAACAGGTCGCGCTGCTGCGCCAGCCCGATGTGCTGGTCGAACGCTTTTATGCCGCGACCATCGACTATAGCGACGGCAATGGCCGGTCACGGCCGATGACGCTGCGCCTGAGATTGCAGAATCGCAAGGCGGACGGTCTCGGCCTCGCCATGCCTTCGGGCCGGGTCGCCCTGTTCGAAACCGTCGATGGCCAGCGCCTGCTCGCGGGCGAAACCGACATCGACGACAAGGCGGAAGGGGAACGGGTCGATTATGACATCGCCCAGAGTGCCGATGTTCGCATCATGGCGGTCATCGGCAGCCAGTCGCAAAAGGCGCGGCGTTGGACACTGACCCTCACCAATGCGCGCCCGTTCGACGCGACGGCGGAAATCCTCATTCCCCATGACATCGCGCCGCGTCCGACCGAGATGGAGCGCCGTGGCAATAGCTGGGTGTGGCGCGCCATCATCCCTGCCAATGGGCAGGTCAGCTACAGCTACGACCAGAAGCTGCGCTGACCTCCTCAGTCGCCGGGGATGGGGCGGGGGCGGTGGGTCTCGTCCAGCGCGACGAAGGTGAAGACGCCGCTGGTCAGCGCCACCGTTTCCGCGCCGCCACCGCGAGTCGCGACCACGTCGATGCGGATCGCAACCGATGTGCGACCGCGCTTCTCTTCCTGGGCATAGACCGACACCAGGTCGCCCATCAGGATCGGCGAGATGAACTTCATGCTCTCGATCGCGACCGTGGCCACTGCGCCCTGGGCGATTCGCCCCGCGACGATACCGCCGGCAATATCCATCTGGCTCAGCACCCAGCCGCCGAAGATATGGCCATTGCTGTTGATGTCGGCCGGCCGCGGCACGACCCGCAATATCACTTCGCGATGGGGATCAGTCGTCAAGCGGCACCTCGTCCTTCAGCCGGTCCATTACCTGGTCGTCATGCCCCGTCCCGGCAGAGAGGAAGACGAGGGCCATCAAGCCCGTTCCCAGCATGAAGGTCAACCAGACCCCCAATATGGTGGCGATGACCATATGAACCGGCATCGGCCCGGTCCATAGCCGCAGGAACAGCAAGGCCGCGCCGACGCACAATGCGCCGACCAGCGCCATCCAGAGCATGATCCGGCGGAACCGCGACCAGGCGATCGCTGCGATCCGGGGATCGTCCAGGCCCTTTTTCTCTGTCATTCTCTTGCTCTCCTCCCTTTTCTTTGCCCCGCGAAAGTGGGATCATCAAGCGCAGAGACAGTAAGTCCATAAAAGGAGAGCGGCCATGACCATCGCGGCAATCTTGCAGGGCAAGGGGCGCGACGTCGTCCAGGTCCAGTCGACCGACAGCGTGTTGTCGGTGGTGACCTTGCTGGCGGATCGGCGCATCGGCTGCGTGCCGGTGGTCGATGATGGCCAGGTGGTCGGCATCTTTTCCGAACGCGATGTCGTCTATCGTCTGGCCCAGCAAGGGGCAGAGGCCCTGAACCACACGGTCGCCGATGTGATGACTCAGCCGCCGATCACCATCGACGACCAGATGCCTGTGATCCACGCTTTGTCGCTGATGACCAAGCGGCGCATCCGCCATCTGCCGGTGGTGAAGGGCGGCACGCTGGTCGGCCTCGTCTCGATCGGCGATTTGGTGAAGTTCCGCATCGACAATATCGAATCGGAAGCGGCCGCCTTGCGCGACTATATCCAGACCGCCTGACGAATTGCAGGCGTCCGCTGATCCGTCAGGCGGGCGCCTGCACCGGCGGGGCGCGGCGCACGATCAAGCGCACCAACTCCATCAGCGTGCCGCGCGCGCACAGCATCAGCGCGGCGAGGAAGGCGACACCGCCGGCCGGCACCAGGATCGCCAACCGGATCGGTGCGGCAAGCGGGGGCAGCAGTCGGTCGATCGCCAGCACCACCCCGGCCATCAGGATGGAGCAGCTCAGGCCCGGTGCAGCGGCGCGTATCAGGTCGATCGCGCGCAGTCCCATCGGCCTACCGGCGAGGCGTGTCGTGATGATGGTCAGGATCGGGAAGGCCCCCAGCCAGGCCCAGGCCAGGCCAATCGCGCCGGCCTGGATACCGATCAGAAAGGCGGTCGCCATCAATATCGCGCCGATCGCGGCGATACGGGCGGTGGTGCCGGGCCGGCCCAATGCATTGCTGACCGGCGCGAACATCACCTGCAGCGTCATGAACGGCATCGCGAGTGCCAGGACCGAGACAAAGGGCGCCATCTCCAGCCATTTCTGGCCAAACAATGTTTCGACCAGCGGCTCGGCGGTTACCGCCATACCCAGATAGATGGGGCAGGAGATCAGCATCAGCAGCCGTACCGCCTTGCAGAAGGACCAGGCTACCCGTGACACATCCTTCTGCATCCTTGCATAAGCGGGGAAGGCGACCTCGTTCAGCGGCGGGATGAACTTGCTGACGAAGATCTGGGTCAGGAACAGCGCCTCGGCATAGAGGCCCAGTTGATGCGGCGTGAGGACGCGGCCGCCGATGAAGATGTCGCTCTGGCTCTGGATGATCCAGAAGAGCTGGCCGCCGAGCAGCGACGCGCCGTAGATGACCATCGTCCGCGTGCCGCTGAAATCGAAACTGGGAATCGGGCGGAAGCCGGTGACCAGAATATAGCCAAGCGCCTTGACCCAGAATCCGGTCATCGGCGCGAACACCAGGGTCCATACCCCCCAGCCCGACAAGGCGCCGACCAGCGCCATCGCGGCGGAGGCTATGGCCGCGATCAGGTTGATGAAGGCGGGCCGGCGGAAATCCAGTGCCCTGGCCGTGATCGCTTCGGGAATCGCAATGAAGGGGGTGGACAGGTAGAGCAGCGCCTGGACGCGCAGCAACTGTGCCACCATCGGCTGGTCATAATAGTCGGCGGCCAGCGGCGCGATTGCCAGTTGGAACAGCGCCAGGCTGCCGTTCAGCAACAGCATGATGGTGAAGGCCTGGCGCAGCCGGTGCGATTCCAGCGTCTCGGACTGGACCAGCGCGGCCACGAGGCCATAGCCATTGAGGAAAGTGGCGAAGTTCAGGATCACCTGGGTCATGGCGAACAGGCCATAATCCTTGGGATCGAGCAGGCGGATCACCGCCAGCGTCACGATCCAGCTCAGCATTTGCGAGATGATCTGGCTGCCCGAGCGCCAGAATATCGCCTTCTTGACCCGTGTACCGAACCCGGCATCGGCAGCATCGGCCTCGTGCAACCCCATATCCATCCTGTTTTCCCGGGCGGAAGGCCCGTACTGTGGGGTTTAGACCGGAACCGCCAAAAAATTGTGAAACAAAATTGCAAAAAGTGTTTGACGGTTTTGGCGGCCGCATCTAGAGGGCTTTTCACCGGACGGAGCGGCGCTGCTGAGGCGCTTAACTGACCTGGTCGCCCACATAGACGGACACTGGTCCTCTGAACGAGAGTTTAGGGAACGCTGGTTGTCCGGTTTTGATGTCGGTGCGGCTCTTTGACATTGTGATTTAGATGAAGGGACATGTGGGCGGCGGCCCTGGGTTCTTACGGCTTTCAGGCGTAGGAGTTCAGATAAAATTAGG
>NZ_JACIEU010000016.1 GCF_014197035.1 Sphingobium scionense
ATGATGGTTTCCAAAGTTGGTGTCGCAACCCCTCGGAATCATATCGAAACTCGGCCGTCCACCGTTACGTCAGCGTTCTGACACAGCCTCTCAGAATCTTCAGGCCGTGACCGTTCCAAAGATGAATCGAAGGCGTTCCGCAGAGTAGAAAGCGCTTCAGCATCCGACAATTTGGTGCAAGACGTCTTATGAAATTCGTAATCCATCCTGAGAAACAAGATTCCCAGTCCGACGATGGCTACTCCAACAGCGACCACTCCGAGTACGAACTTAACAATCCGGCTCATGCACGCCCTGTAATCCATTAACGTTGCCGCTGAGTGTATCCTTCCCGTCGAAGGCGCAAGTGCTGTAAATGACTATTTCTGGTCGCTCCCGCCCCCTCACTGCCCCGCCGGGGCATAGGTCCAGTTCTGGGCGTTGCTGCCGTCCATCATCGCGGTTTCGGCCATCAGCAGGCGGCCTTCGCGCCAGTAGCGGATGCGCTGGGGATAATCATGGTCGGGATTGGCGAAGCTGATGTCGCGCACGCCCTGTTCCAGCACGGGGAAGACCGTCTCCTTGCCGCCCTCCGGCGCGGCGTGCAGCGTCAGCGTTCCATCCGCCGCCCGCACGATCCGCATCACCTCCCAGCTTTGCAGGCTTTCGCCGCGACCGGTGCGGCCCATGCCGATCATCACCCCGCCGCGCGGCAGCGACCAGAGTTCCTCGGTCCAGCGGTCGCCCCGTTCCTGCTGCCATTCGCCGGTCAGCCATTCGGGCAGGTCCGCCGCCTGCGCCAGCGGTGCCGCGCCCAGCATCAGCGCCGCCAGCATGATCGATACGCTCTTCTTCACCCGCTACACCCTCTGTCCAGACCCGCGACCCTGCGCTATGGAGCGCGCAACATCTCTCCCGCTATCTCGGACCGGCCAGCGCGCCGGGCAAGGACAAATCTATGACTTTTCGCATGCCTGCCGAATGGGCGCCGCACGACTGGACCTGGATCGGCTTCCCGACCAACCCGGAAGAATGGCCCGGCGCCTTTGACGGCGCGCGCCGCCAGATCGCCGATTTCGCCAGCGCGCTCCATGCCGATGGCAAGGGCGAAGAGGTGCGGCTGGTCGTCGCCAATGAGGCGGATGCCGACGCTGCGCGTGCCCTGGTGGCACCGGGTGTCACCATCGCCGTCCACAGGCTGGGCGACGTATGGCTGCGCGACACCGCGCCGATCGCCGTGCTGAACGGGGTCACGGGGGAACGCGCACTGGTCGATTTCGGCTTCAACGGCTGGGGCGGCAAATATCAGATGCCCGGCGACGAGGATATCGGCGCGCGCCTGGCCGCGACCACCGGTATGGCGACCTCGACCCAGAACTGGGTGTTCGAGGGCGGCGCGATCGACACCGACGGCACCGGCCTGTTCGTGACGACCGAACAATGCCTGCTCAACCCCAATCGCAACCCGGACCTCGATCGCGGCAAGATCGAGACGCTGCTGGCCGGCGCGCTCGGCCTGTCCGACATGTTGTGGCTGGGCGATGGCCTGCTCAATGACCATACCGACGGCCATGTCGACAATCTCGCCCGCTTCGTCGCGCCGGGCAAGCTGGCGCTGCCGATCGCGACCACGCCGGACGATCCCAACACGGCGATCTATGCCGACGCCCGTGCCCGCGCCAAGGCGCATGGCGTCGAGGTGGTCGACATTCCCTCGCCCGGCCTGGTGCTGGTGGATGGCGAGGCGATCCCGGCCAGCTACATGAATTTCTATGTCGGCAATGCCGCCGTCATCGTCCCCATCTATGGCCAGCCCAATGACCAGGCGGCGCTCGACGCCTTCGCCCCCTTCTTCCCGGAGCGTCGGATCGTTGGCCTGCGCAGCGACGCGATCCTGTCGGGCGGCGGCAGCTTCCATTGCTGCAGCCAGCAGATGCCCTCGCTGGTCTAAGGGTTAGTCCCCCGTTGCGGGGATGCTCATGCGGGCGCAATTTCCGGGCCGGGCGACGCAGCATCGCCCGGCATCAGGAGCATTGCCCCATGTTTCGTCCGATCCTTGCCACTTCACTGATCCTGCTGGCCACCAGCGCCGGCACCGCTCAATTGCCCAGCATCATCGGCATGGGCGCCGACAATGCCGCCGGCGTGCTGGGCTATTGCGTCAAGAACCGGCTCGTTGACGCGACGAGTGCCAATGCCATGCTGGACAAGCTGAACAAGAAACCGGGCGTGAAGGGCTCGGGTGCATTCAAGTCTGGCGAGACCGGCATCATCCATGCCGGCAAGAAGGACATCTCGCTCGACAGCCTGAAGGGCGATGCCAAGGGCAAGATGTGCGCCATGGTGCTCAAGCAATCGGCTTCCTTGCTGTAGGCGCTTCCCGGTAGCGCGGCGGCGCCATAGCCCCTATATCGCGCGGCGAACCCATCATGGAGTGATGAATGACCCGCGTGACCGTCGCCGCCCTGCAGCTCGCCTTTTCGGACGACATGGCCGACAATATCGCCATGGTCGCCGATCATGTGCGCAAGGCCGCAATCCGCGGGGCGAAGATCATCCTGCCGCCCGAACTGTTCGAGGGCCATTATTTCTGCCGGCAAGAGGACGAAGCCCTGTTCGACCGCGCCCAGCCGACCGAGCAGCACCCCGCCGTGCAGGAAATGCGCAAGCTGGCCAAGGATCTGGGCGTCTATATCCCGACCAGCTATTTCGAACGCGACGGCCATCATTATTACAACTCGCTGGCCATGATCGACGACGAAGGCGAGATCATGGGCGTCTATCGCAAGAGCCACATTCCCGACGGACCGGGTTATGAGGAAAAATATTATTTCCGTCCCGGCAACACCGGCTTCAAGGTGTGGCCGACCAAATATGGCACCATCGGCGTCGGCATCTGCTGGGACCAATGGTATCCCGAAACCGCGCGCTGCATGGCGCTGATGGGCGCGGAAATGCTGTTCTATCCCACCGCGATCGGCTCCGAACCCTATGATGCGGATCTGGACACCAGCCGCATGTGGCGCCGCGCGATGATCGGCCATGCGGTCAGCAACTGCATGCCGGTGATCGCCGCCAACCGCATCGGCGAGGAAGAAGGCCAGAAATTCTATGGCCACAGCTTCATCAGCGACGAATGGGGCGATTATCTCGCTGATGCTGACGCGAAGGACAATGGCGCACTGGTCGCCACGCTGGACCTCGCCAAGGCGAAGATCCACCGCGCCGGCATGGGCTTTTTCCGCGATCGCCGCCCCGAACTGTACGGCCGTATCGCGCAGGATATCTGATAGTGTCCGCTACCCGGACCAGGATCGGCTGATGCCCTCGATCCTGGTCTATATCGCCGCCGCCCTGGCCGAAATCGCCGGCTGCTTCGCCTTCTGGGCCTGGCTGCGGATGGACAAGTCGATGTTGTGGCTGATCCCCGGCACGGGGTCGCTGCTGCTCTTCGCCTGGCTGCTGACTTTGGTCGATGCGGCCGCCGCCGGCCGCGCCTATGCGGCCTATGGCGGCGTCTATATCAGTTCGGCGCTGCTCTGGCTCTGGCTGGTGGAGGGCGTGCGGCCGGACCGATGGGACATGGCCGGCGTGACGCTCAGCCTCGTCGGCGCCGGCATCATCCTGTTCGGCCCGCACCGGGCCTAATTGGCGGACGTCAGCCCCGCCAGTTCCACTGCCCGCGCGAACACCGCCTCGAACATCTCCGCCGTCAGCCGGTTGGTATTCTGGTTGTAGCGCGAACAATGATAGCTATCGATCAGCATCCGCCCGTCCGGCATGCGATGCTCCGCGCCATGCGCAAAACGGGCCTTGGGCAGCTTGCCGCCAAGCACCTTCACCGCCGACTGATGCGCGATCTCGCCCAGCGCGACGAAGGTCTGCGCGCGCGGCAGTTGCGCCACGCCATCGGCCAGGAAGGGGCGGCAGGCATGGACTTCAGCCGGCACCGGCTTGTTCTGCGGCGGCAGACAGCGGACCGAATTGATGATGATCGCGTCGCGTAGCTCCAGCCCGTCATCGACCCGCGCTTCATAATTGCCCTGCGCCAGGCCGAATTTCTTGAGCGTCGCGAAGAACAGCTCGCCCGCGACATCGCCGGTGAAGGGCCGCCCGGTGCGGTTCGCGCCCTGCTTGCCCGGCGCCAGGCCGATGATGCCGATCCGCGCCATCGGATCGCCAAAGGCGGGCACCGGCGCGTTCCACCAGTCGGGATGTTCCGCCCGGCATTCCGCGCGCAGCGCGACCAGGCGCGGGCAGAGCGGACAGTCGCGGGGCGGTTCGCTGGATGCCAGCGGGCTATGATGGGGGCTTTGCAGGATCATGGCGCTCAGATAGGCGCTGCACCATGCCGGACACAAGCCGCCACCTCTATGCGCTCTCGATCGGGTCGAACCGGCCGCTCTCGGCCCGGCTGACGCCGCCGCGCCTGCTGGCCGAGGCGGTGCGTCGGATCGGCGCGCTGGGCGATGTCGTCGCGCTGTCGTCGACGATCGAGACGCCGCCGCTCGGCCCCTCGCGCCGCCGCTTCGCCAATGCCGCGCTGCTGGTCGACAGCGCCCTGCCCCCGTCCGCCATGCTGGCCGCGCTGCAGGGAATCGAGACCGGGCTCGGCCGTCGCCGCTTCCAGCGATGGGGGGCACGCCGGCTCGACATCGACATCATCCTCTGGTCGGGCGGGCGCTGGCGCAGCCGCGACCTCCTCATCCCCCACCCCGCCTTCACCCAGCGCGACTTCGTCCTGCGCCCGCTCTGCGCCATTGCGCCCGACTGGAAATCCCCGCCTTCCGGGCAGAGCGTGCGGCATCTGCACGCGCTTTTGCGAAAAGCGACCTATCATCGTGCCACAAGAGGTTGACCAGCCGCGCGCGCGCCACTAGTGCGAGCGGTCTCGACAGGGGGTCCATAGCTCAGTCGGTAGAGCAACTGACTTTTAATCAGTAGGTCGCTGGTTCGAACCCAGCTGGACTCACCATTTTTAACCTGCAATCAGATACTTAACGCACTTCACCTTACAAGATCGAGGTGCGGTCGGCTCTGACCGTGTACAAAAGTGTGCGCTGGCACCTCAGACTTTTCAGACACATAACCCTTGGGCTTTGTGTCGCCAAAAATCAGAAGGTCGGAATATGGCCTGAGATGTTGCACTGACATTTGGGCATATCGCCTGACCAAAACCTCGGACTCCCAGCCGCCCAGCTCCCGAAGTACCCAAAGTTTTTTTACAGAAGACGATGACTGCGGGGCCGTTTTGCGCGCCCCCTTCGATGATGGCTCGTGCATGAACTGAGCATAGGCAAGCCAAGCCAAGCATAACGACAAATTTCTGGCTGGTGCCTCTTAGATTCAATTCTCAGCGGAAATTTACGCCCCGCCCGGGCCGCTTCTCAGTGGAAATCAACAACCTAGTGAATTTCAGCAGGCAGAAGATACGACTTAGTCTGCCGTCGCCCGCCAAAAAATGACCCGTCCAGCTATTGCCGGACGGGCCAGTGAGCAATGCGCCAACACCGGTGCGCGGGTGATGATCGAAATCGAAGGCGCCCGGCATCGGCGGATGGCGCATGACCGCACGGTCCGGATCAGCGTGCCGAAATCTCGAGCCTGGGCGGGGGCGAAGAGCCGCAACCCTGAAGCACGAATGAAAAGCGTGCAGGCACTGATTTTGACAGTCGGACACGTGACAGTCTGAAATGACAGAAAATATCTTGCGAATATCCGGTCTGCCTTCGTAGCCTGAACAGCGATGAAAACGGAAATGATCGGACTGCCGCTGGCGCGACGTATTGCGCTGGCCGCCCAGGGTTTTGCCGCCCCTCGCCCCGGAACAGCCGGCATCAGCCATCTGCGCCGCACGGTCGAGCGCGTGCAACTGCATCAGATCGACAGCGTCAATGTCCTGGCGCGGGCACATTATCTCCCGGCATTTTCGCGGCTGGGGGCCTATGACCGCAGCGATCTTGATCGACTTGCCTGGGGACCAAGGCGCCAGCGCCGGCTATTTGAATATTGGGCGCACGAAGCCTCGCTGCTGCCGTTCGACCTGCAACCTTTGCTGCGCTGGCGGATGGAGAGCGCGGATCGCGGCGAAACCGGATGGACCGGCATGCGCCCCTTCGCCACCGAACGCCGCGCCCAAGCCATGGCGCTCCTGGCGCGCATCCGATCGGAAGGCGCGATGGCGACATCGGACTTCGAAACCCACAGGGGGCAGTCGGGCTGGTGGGAATGGAGCGATACCAAGCGCGCATTGGAATGGCTCTTCTGGGCCGGGCACATCACGACGGCAACACGGCGCGGCAGTTTCGAGCGGGTATATGATGTGCCCGACCATGTCCTGCCACCTGACATATTGGCCATCCCGACCCCCGCGGCGCCGGACGCGCATCGGGCCTTGATCGAACGGGCTGCGCGATCCCATGGCATCGCGACTGAAAGGCAGCTGCGCGACTATTTTCGCCAGCCCCCTGCACAGGCGCGCGCCGCGATAGAGGAACTGGCGCAGGAAGGCATATTGATCCCGGTCGCAGTGGAAGGATGGCGACATGCCTGGCTCCACCGCGAGGCGAGGCAGCCCCGTCGCATCGATGCGCGAGCGCTGCTGGCGCCGTTCGACCCGCTCATCTGGGAACGCGACCGGACTGAGCATTTGTTCGGCTTGCGCTATCGCATCGAGATATATGTGCCTGCCGAAAAACGGACATATGGCTATTATGTATTGCCGTTCCTCCTGGGCGACCGCCTGGTTGCCCGCGTCGATCTGAAGGCGGATCGGGCGGCCTCGGTACTGCTCGCGCGTTCGGTGCATCTGGAGCCCGATGCCCCTCCGGACGCTCATGACGCCCTGCTCGAAGAGCTCAGCATCATGGCGACCTGGCTGGGCCTTGCCTCGGTCCGCGTGGGGCAGCCCTAGCGCATTGTCAGCCCGCTGCCGCCACGCCCCGGGCACAGGCCGCCCACGGTCTGCGCGCGTCCGCCGCGGCAGCCCATCAGGGTCCGACATCATCGCCGCCGGCCCGAAGGCGGGAGCCCTGCCGCTGGCCAAAGCCAAGCGCCTCTGCCACTCGATCATTCCAGCCATAAGGATCTGCCCGGATTACGGGCGCCCCTTGATCATCGAACAATATCGTCGAATAGAACAGGCGAACCGGGATTTCCCGCGGCAGTTCGACAAAGCCTTCCTTACCGCTCGCGCGCGCCTTGTTCCATTGATCCAGAATGCCTTCGTCCCGGGCGATCTTCTCGGCAAAACCCACCGCATCCTCGACCCGGACACAGCCATGGCTGCGCTGGCGCTGAACCTCGGCGAACAACTGCTTGGCCGGCGTATCATGAAGATAGATTTCATGGTCGTTCTTCATGTCGAACTTGACCATCCCCAGCGAGTTTCTGGGGCCGGGCTGCTGCACGATCCAGCCATCCTTCCAGACCATGTTGTTGCGCTTCATGTAGCCGGCGCCCTTGCCTGCAATCTCCTTGTTCTGGATCGATCGAGGAACCGTCCAGGTCGGATTGGCGACCAGCCGATAGATGGGCGACCCCAACTGGGGCGTTTCGGTGTCCGGTTCGCCCACCACCACCTTGCGGGTGTCGGCAATCTTCCCGTCGCGCCAATAAGTGAGGCGCGCGGCGGCGAGGTTGACGTCGATCCGCGTTCCGGGCGGCGCCCGGTCAAGCCACCGCATCCGCTCCATGGCAACGGCGATTTCCCGCGCCCGATCGGCATCCGACAGGTTGAGGATTTCAAGGGCCTTTTCGCCGATCACGCCGTCGGGCTTGATGCCATAATCGACCTGCATATGCTTGACGGCGCGCACCAGCGGCTCGGCGTAGCGATCGCCGGCATTGCCAGCCCGATCCAGATAACCGGACGCGACCAGCTGCCGTTCGATCGCGGGCATGCGGCTGTCGGATGTTCCAGGATCGATCGGCTTTCCTGCGTCCGGGATGGGTTTTGCGGTATCGCTTCGCTGCTTCCCAAGCGCCAGATAGGCCCGGGAAAGATTGCGATAGTCTTCCTCCTGCGGCGCAAGGCCATCGAGCCAGCCGCGCAGCTTGCCCGATGCCAGTGCGTCTTTCAGCCCGCGTTCGAGATCCGGCTTGGGCGCGCCCAGTGTGTAGACCTCATAGAGCTTTTTGGGGTCGCTCGCGCCGCCAGCCAGCGCCCTGGCATAGCGCAGGGCGCTACGGGTAAGCGCGTCCTGACCGGCGCCTGTTCCTGGCTCTCCTTCAACGGCGAAGGAGAGATGGTCGAGGCCATGCACGGCGCGACTGTCAATGGCCTGCTTGAGATCATGGACTGCGTCCTCGTTCCACTGCGCTTGCCGCTGCGCCGACGCCGTGTCGGCCCGGTTTCCGCTGCCCGACTGGCTGCCGCAGGCCGCCAGGGTCAGGGCGATGGCGACCATCGGAAGGGCGACAAGAGACTTGGGCACGCATTTCTCCTTACAAGTTCTTTCCTGCAACGCGCGACCCTGGTCGAGGCTCCGGCGCATCGGCGCGGCCTTGCCATTGATCGGACGCCACAGGCACGACAACGCCCCTCAGGCGACAAATTCGGCGGGCGTGTCGGCCTGCAGCATCTGGGCGAGACGGGCTGCGTCCCAATTGCTCAGGCGAATGCAGCCATGACTTTGCGAACGGCC
The DNA here is from genome assembly GCF_014197035.1 of Sphingobium scionense. GTDB lineage: Bacteria > Pseudomonadota > Alphaproteobacteria > Sphingomonadales > Sphingomonadaceae > Sphingobium > Sphingobium scionense. The sequence goes on from NZ_JACIEU010000016.1 coordinate 8,625, forward strand.
GATCAGGCTGGGTTCGGGGGTTCCGTGGATGCCATAATGGGGCTTGTCGAGATCGATCCAGACGACCCCCACGGGATTGTTGGGCCCTGCGCTCAGCTGCGCCTTCTGGTCGCTGCTGTCCGCGTCCCAGAAGAGATCGGGGTTATAATGATAGGTGGGCATGAAGGCGGTTGTCCGGATCGTCCACTTTCCCAGCGGCAACGGATCATGGTCGCTGCCTGTCGTCGCGGGAAATTGCGCAATGAGCCGACCTTGTGCGTCATGGACCCTGAGCACGCTTTGCGATTTGCTGACGATGATCCTGGCTGCGCGGGGCTGGCTCGCACTTATATTGAGATCCGACAGCATGTCCCGCCACTGGCCCGGGAGGCCCGGATCATAGGCCCGGTCAGAGGGGATAAGTCCCGGCAGCAGCAATTCCATACCCGCCCTCGGAGTCTTGAGACCAGGATTGAGCTGCAGGAGGGTATCGCTGCTTGTGTGGAAACGTTCGGACAGCTTCTCGAGCAGGTCGCGATAACCAAGAAAGGGAAGCGAGGCCTGATCGACGATCCTTGAGGGAATGTCGGGCGTGAAAGATGCTTCCAGCGCTTCCGCTCTTAGAACCATGCGAATGAGCGTCGGCGCCCGCTCGCTCGCCAGTGCCTTGCGGCTCGCGGCATCCAGCACGCCGCTTTGTTCGAGGCCCCGTGCCTCCTGAAAGGCCTTGAGGGCGGCTACGAAGAAGCGGCCATGTTTTCCATCGATGATGCCCGGCGCAAAGCCCGCTCGGTCAAGCTGAACCTGGGCCTGGAATATGGCCGGGTCGATGCCTGCCGGAAGGCTGGCCGCAGCGCCCGTCTGATCCCTGGCAGGTGCGGCGGCCTGGACGGACGCCGCAAAAATGAGACCAACCGAGGCCAGAATCCGAAATTGCCATGGAACCGATCTTTTCACGTCGCCAGAATCACCTTATATGGCAGGAACATAGGCAACGCTTGCGAGCGGCCTTTATCTCCCTGAAACATGTTCGGGACCAACGACATTTATGATATTCGATCGACGGTCGGTGCTGTTTGGCACCGCGGCCTGCGGCATGGCACAGTTGTTCCCAGCCGCCGCCTGGGCAGCCATTCCGGAAAGACGGCTTGCCTTTCGCAACCTGCATAATTCCGAGCATATCGACATCTGCTATTTTTCCGGCGGGCGTTTCCGCCGGGACGGCATCGCCGAGCTCAATCATTTCATGCGCGACTGGCGTACGGGCGAGACGATCAAGATGGATACGAGCCTGCTCGATGCACTCGTCCATCTCCAGGCAGCGACCGGCGCCGACAAGCGCGCCTATTTTACCCTGATTTCGGGCTATCGCTCGCGCAGGACCAATGGCAGGCTGTATCGCAGCTCATCGGGCGTTGCCTCCAAGAGCCAGCATATGCTTGGCAAGGCCGTCGACATAAGGCTCAAAAATGTCCGCCTCGCCAACCTCCACAAGGCTGCCCTGTCGCTGCGCGCAGGCGGCGTAGGCTATTATCCCGAAAGCAATTTCGTGCATGTCGATACCGGCCGGGTTCGTCATTGGTAGGAAACGCCTCCTGCCGACGTAGCCACCACCCCGCTCGTCCCGCGTGAAGGGAACTCACGGAACCATGTATTAGACGGTACCATTCGTCTCGGGGGAGAGAAGGAGATGGCCGATGCATATCCTGATCATAGAAGACGAAGCGATCCTCGCCATGCATCTCCAGATGTTTCTGGAAGAACTGGGCGCCGACAGTTGCGCTGTAGCGGCTACCCAGGCCGAGGCTGTCCGCGAGGCGCTCGATCACAAGCCCGACCTCATCGCGTCTGATGTCAATCTGCCGGAGGGAAGCGGGCCAGGGGCGGTAAAGGCGATCCGTTCGCGCCTTGGCGATATTCCGGTAGTTTATATCACTGGCACCCCGGAACAGGCGAGGATTGCAGACCCTGGTCCACCCGTCATTGCCAAGCCTATTCGGTGGCTCGACCTCGTCGAGGCGACACAAGACCATGGCCTGCCCACACCTCTACCGGCCGACAAGGAGTGACCGGCAGGCTTCCCAGAAGGAAAATCAGGCAGCATTCGCCAGTTGGGAGATGTCGAACGGCTTCGCGGCGAGCCCATGCTGCGCACGGATCGATTCCAGATAATCGAAGATGCTCACCACGACATTGTCCTGTGTGCTGACGTCAGCCCGATTGCTTTCAAGGCTGCCGCCATTGAGCAGGGCTTCAAGCGCGACCCGCGCTCTTGCGACGCGGCTCTTGATCGTCCCGACAGCAACCCCAATAATCTCGGCCGTCTCCTCATAGGATATGCCGCCCGCGCCCACCAGGATCAGCGCCTCTCGCTGCGGCACCGGCAATTGCATCAATGCGCGCATCATGTCGCGCAGCTCGACGCTCTTTTCCTGGTCAGCCGGCGCTGCAAGGACGCGATCAGCGACGAGATCGTCCCATTCACCGACGAACCGCTTGCGCCGCATTTCGCTCAGAAAATGGTTGCGCAGGATAACGAAGGCCCAGGCCCGGAAATTGGTGCCGGCGACATAGCGTTCACGCGCGCGCCAAACCTTGAGCATCGTCTCCTGTACGAGATCATCCGCCGTATCCCGATTACCCGCCAGGCTCCTTGCAAAAGCACGGAGCTGGGGAAGGACGGCAGCAAGCTGTGCCTTGAAATCCGTGTCCGAAAGACGCGGCATTTCAGTCGAGGCCAATATGTCATTCTGCATGCTGCGTCCTTCCATAACTGGTCAAGAGAACGTTCCGCCAGTGTATCTGTTCCCAAAAAGCAACGCCGCCTGATCGCAGAGCTGGGCACATCCTTTGCCACGGAGAGGATGGTGACCCCGTCCAGGCCGCTTCGCTCCACCCCGGTCACCCGTTCACGATCGTCCCGCCATTGGGGTGAAGAACCTGACCCGACATATAGCTGGCATCCTCGCAGGCGAGGAACAGGAAGGCCGGCGCGACCTCGTTGGGCTGGCCTGGCCGCCCCATCGGCGTGCTTTCGCCAAAATGTTCGAGCTTCTCCGGGCTCGCGCCGCCACAAGGATTGAGCGGCGTCCAGATCGGCCCGGGCGCGACGGCGTTCACGCGAATGCCCTCGCCGACCAGATTTTCCGACAGGGAGCGGGTAAAGGCGGTAATGGCGCCCTTGGTCGCGCTATAGTCCAGCAGTTCCGAACTGCCCTGATACATGGTCACGCTTGTGCAGTTGACGATGGCTGCCCCGCTTTTCAAATGCGGTCGCGCCGCCTGGACCAGGAAGAACATGCCGAAGATATTGGTCTGGAAGGTGCGGCGAAGCTGATCCTCGCTGATGTCGGTGACATCCTTGTCGGGATGCTGTTCACCGGCATTGTTGACGACGATGTCGATCTTGCCGAACGCCTCCAGGGTGCGGGCGACAATCTCGTCGCCAAAGGCACGCGCGCCAATGTCCCCCCGGATCATGATCGCCCGTTGCCCCTCCCCTTCCACGATGCGTTTCGTTTCCGCGGCATCCTCGTCTTCCAGCAGATAGACGATCGCGATGTCAGCGCCTTCGCGCGCATAGAGCGCCGCTACCGCGCGCCCGATCCCGCTGTCGGCGCCGGTGATGATCGCGACCTTCCCCGCAAGCCGGCCCGAGCCCTGATAACGGGGCTGCCATTGCGGCTTCGGACTCAGCCTGCTCTCATGGCCCGGCAGCGCATCCTCATGGATCATAGGGGTGGTATCGCTCATCGCATAATCTCCTTTGCTCCAAAGAACCCTTTGCGCGCCCGGGAGTTCTCCGTGCGAGAAACGGATGGTCGCATCCAGCGAGCATCCAGACCTTGTCCACGCCCCATTCAGGCCTCTCGAGGAGATGAACCATGCCGCTCAAAGCGCTGGCGCTTAACTGCACGCTCAAGGTAGGCAGGGGCGCGGAGAGTTCGACCGACGCGATGATCGCCGTGCTGGCGGAAGCCTTCAGTCAATATGATGTGACAGTCAGCGAGACGGTCCGGGTTGCAGCTCTCGACATCAAGCCAGGCGTCACCTCCAACGAAGGGGATGGCGATGCCTGGCCGGGACTGCGCGAGAAGATCCTCGCGCACGACATTCTGATCTTTGGCGGACCGATCTGGATGGGACAGATCAGCAGCATCGCCAAACGGGTGCTGGAGCGGATGGATGCCTTTCTCTCCGAGACCGATGATGAGGGCCGGATGCCAAGCTATGGCAAGGTTGTCGTCGCGGCGATCGTGGGCAATGAGGATGGCGCTCATTTTGCCAGCGCCCAATTGTTCCAGGCATTGAACGATGTGGGCTGGACGATCCCCGCTGTTGCCGCCTGCTATTGGGTCGGCGAAGCGATGGGGTCGGTCGATTTCAAGGATCTCGACGAGACGCCGGAGATGGTGACGAAGACGGCGAAGATGGTCGCGGGCAATGCAGCGCATCTGGCCGGCCTGCTGCACTCCAGCCCCTATCCCGGTTGAGCCCCATGGCAGATCTGCCGCGCAGGTTCCGCGAGAATATCGTCCTCTATGGCGCCCTCTTGGCCAATGTCGGGATCGCCATCGCCAAATTCGTGGCGGCAGCGATCAGCGGCTCTTCGTCCATGCTGACCGAGGGGGTCCACTCGCTGGTCGACAGCGGCAACCAGGTCCTGCTGCTCTATGGCCAGGCAAAGGCCAGGCGCCCGGCCGACGCCACCCACCCCTTCGGCTATGGCCGCGAACTCTATTTCTGGGCTTTCGTCGTCGCCATCCTGATCTTTGCCGTCGGCGCTGGCGTCTCGATCTATGAGGGATGGCTGCATATTGCCGAGCCTGAGCCGTTGCGCGATCCCACGATCAATTATGTGGTGCTGGCGGTCGCTGTCCTGCTCGAAGGAACCAGCTGGGCCATTGCGGTGCGCGAGTTCAACGGCAAGAGGGGCTCAAGCAGCTGGTGGCAATCGATCCGCCGATCGAAGGATCCGGCCGGTTTCATCGTCCTGTTCGAGGATAGCGCAGCGCTGATCGGCCTTGGCATTGCGGGCATCGGGGTCTGGGCCAGCCATCATTATGCCGACCCACGGATCGACGGTTTCGCATCGATTGCCATCGGTCTCATCCTGGCCGGGGTGGCGATTTTGCTCGCGCGCGAAGCCAAGGGGCTGCTGATCGGCGAAAGCGCCGATCCGGCGATCATTTCGGCGTTATGGGCCATTCTGGAAAAGCGGCCACAGATCAGCGCGGTCAATCATGTCCGCACGCTCCATACCGCGCCCGATGCAGTGTTCGTGGCTATCAGTGCCGATTTCGTCGATGATCTGCCGATGGGAGACGCAGAGCGCCTGATCGAGGACATTGAGCGCGAGATGAAGGCCTGCGTGCCCGATCTGACCTCCATCTACATCCGGCCGGAAAAACAGGCGGATGCCGTACAGCAGAAGCCACCGTTCTAGTTCCCTCGCTTGCCCTCGACGGGCGGGATGAAGCTCACCTGGGCCAGCCGCCACGCTTTGTCTTCCCCTTCCGGCCAGTAATATCGCGGATGACGGCATTGCGCCGGGGGATGCGTGTCATGGACTTCCGCCCGGATGAGCCGGCCGGTCTCGCGCAGGCGTATCGTGGCACCGGGAAATTCCGCCTTGAGCCGATCGCACAGGCTTTGCGCATCCTCCGAAAGATCCGTGCTCGAAAGCGCCCTGGGCGCGCCATCGACCAGTTCGGCCGTGGACGATCGCAGCGCCTTGATCCCGTCATTGAGGACGTCGAGCGAAATGATGGCAGCCGCCACCGAGTCGGCCCACCACCAGCCAAGCCCCAGCCCAATGATGCCCGCGAGCCCGGCCGCCCCGGTCAGCCAGTTCGCCTTGTTCATGAGCGCATCGGTATGCAGAAGCTTGTCGTTGAGCGCCTGCGCCAGCGGCAGTTCCTTCCGGCCGATGAAGAGTGGCGGAATGAGCGAATAGATCTGAGCGGCGATCATCAGCCAGCCTAGCCAGATATCCTGGCCCAGAATGACGATCGAGCCGACGCTTGCATGTTCCGCCGCGCCCAGCGCGATCAGCGCATTGTAGAGCAGCAGCGCGCCAACTGCCGTCAGCGCAACCGCTGCGACGAAAAATCCTAGACCATTGACGCGCTCGAACCCGAAGGGAAAGCGGCGCGAGCGATGGGCGTGGCGTTCCATATGGGCGGCGATCAGGAACATGACAGGCGGAACGAGCCCCAGCGTGTCCTCGATCCAGGCGGTCTTCATCGTCTGGCTCTGGCCAAGCACCAGCCCCATCGTCACGATGATGGTGAGCGTCCAGAAGATGTTCCAATATTCCAAGCGCACCGCCCGTGCCATGGGCTCACGCAGTTCGTCGGGAAGGCTTGTCTCGCTCATTCTTCGCGCGCCTCCTGCGAAATGGCGCGGCTGGCGCGCTCGACTGTCATGATCCACCGGTTCTCGCCATTGCGCATCGCCGCCTTGAGCTCGAGTGGTGCCGCCTTCGTGCCGGTCTTCGAGAGGGGCGGGCCAAAGGCCACGTCCATTGCCCAGGGGCTTTCGGCCAGGAAACGCCCGATCACCAGGTCGAGCGTGCCATCGTCAAGCTGCTGGAAGAGCCCCTCGCCTGCACCTGACCGCCAATGCGCTTTCGCCCCGGTTCGTCGCTCGATTTCATGGACCAGCCTTTGGACTTCCGGCGCCGCGTCAATGGCAGGATCGGCCAGCGCCACCGTGAAGGTTCGCTTGTGCGCGATGCGATTGGATGTGCCGGCCGGATCGCGTGGCAACATGTCACATGCGGCAAGCAGCAGCATGGCCAGGACGATCACGCCCCTCATCGGTCGGCCGCCCTTTGCCCGGCATTGCTGTCAAACCGATAGGGATCAAATGCATCCCGATCCGGATCGGCTTCTCCCGCCAATTCGCGCTCGAGCATCTGGGCTGCGAGCGAGGCAAAGGCGATACCATTGCCGCCATAGCCTGCTGCAAGCCAGACATGGGGCATAAGCGATGTCGCGCCGATCGCCGGCAACCCGTCGGGCGAAGCGCCAAAGGTGGCAGCCCATTGGCGATCGATCGTCACCGGCGCGCCGAGCAGCGTTTCGAGCTTGGCGGCAATCACCCCGGCCTTTTGCGATATCAGGGCGTCGCGTGTGTCGGCATCTGCCTCCTCGATATCTTCACCGCCTGCAATGATTCGGCCAGACTCGTCGGTGCGCAGATAGAGATAGGGATCGCTCGCTTCCCAGATCATGGCATTGCCCTTCCAAAGCGGTGCCATGCCCGGCGGCGTCGCCATGGCAAAGCTGGTCAAGAGCGAGAAGGCCGACGGCAGGAATAATGAGGGCCGCTCATAGCCGGTGGCAAGGATCACCTCGCCCGCATGCAGGCTGTCTCCACCCTCCATCTCGATATGGACCCTGTCCCCATCCGGGTGCAGGCCGATGACATTCACGGGCCATGCAAGAGCAGCACCGCGCGATACGGCCAGCTCTATCAGCGCGTGACATAATCGGACCGGATCGACCGTGAAACCACCGTCCGAGAGGATTGCGGCACGCGGCGCTATGCCGAAGCGCTCGCGTACCTGATTTCCATCAAGCCATTGCGATGGCAGGCCATGGCGACGATGCATGGCGGCCTCAGCCGCGAGGGCTTCATCATCGAGCAGTCCGCCAGTGAGATAGAGTGTGGGACAGTCCTGCTTGAGGGCGCTCAGCCCCATTGCCTCGATGCGCTCCGACAGATCGCGCACGGCGCCCAGCACCCTGGTCCAGCGTCGCGCCGCCTCCGTTTCCCCGATATGGCCGGCCAAGGTCAGCATCGGCACATCCATCGTCCACATGAGCTGCGCGGTTGATGCGGCGGTGCTGCCACAACCAGGCGGCCGCCGATCCAGGAGCGCAACGCGCCGCCCACCCGCGCTCAGCCGCTCGGCCAGAATTGCGCCCATGATACCGGTGCCGATGATGGCGATATCGACGGCGTCCCGCGACAGGCCTCCGGCAGGCGGCAGCGTCCAGTCCGCCTCACGCCAGGGGACGCTGCCGCTACGCAGATTACGCCCTTCACTCAGGCCTGTCGTGGGTTGCGCCATGCGATCCTACCGGATTGTTGCTGATGGATAACGTCCGGCAGCGCAAAAGATCCATGCGTCGCCAATCGAGGTCCAATCGAGGATAGCGGAGGCGACCGCCATGATTGGCAGGCAGGAAGACACGCCCCTGTCGGCCAGAGCGCAAGCTGCTGGTTGACCGACACGCGCGACCAGGAATTCCCGGAAACAAGATGGCGCCCTGATCTTATGACAATGGCATCGCATCTTCAGGACGCTCGTTCGATCGGCGCTAGACCGCGATCAGGGCGTAGGGCCGACCAAATTGTTCTGAAACGACAAATTGTGCGCAATTATAGACAGGTATGCCACGGGGGGTCTTCCCTTCAAATGCGCCACGATGCGCATGTCCATGCACAGCAAAGCGGACATTGTCGAACCGGTCGATGGCGTCCGCGAGCCTGGAGGAACCGAGAAATGGAAATATCTCGGGCGGCTCGCCCATGACCGTTTCAGAGATGGGGGAATAGTGCAGCACCGCCACGACGCGGTCTGTCCTCAGCGTGCGCAGCGCATTTTCCAGCTTGCGCGCCTCATTGATCGACTCTTCGACAAATCCCTTGATTGCCGGTTCGCCAAATGCCCCCAGTTCGCCGCGGCCGAACCCGCCGACGAACCCCTTGACCCCGGCGAACCCGACACCTTTGATTTCCACGGCCTGTTCATCAAGGACCGTGACCCCGGCGCTGTGAAGGATGCGGACCACTTCCTCGGGCTGACCACATTCATGGTCATGGTTTCCAAGTACGGCGACGGTGGGGATCGTGCAGGCATGCAGATCTTCTGCCAAAATCTCCGCCTCGCGCGTCTTGCCGAAATTGGTCAGATCCCCGCAGAGCGCGAGAATATCTGCCTTGTCCGAAATTTCCGCGAACATCTCGCGATATCGATGTTCCGACGTCTCGCTCACATGCAGATCGCCGATCGCGGCCACGGTAAGCTTTCCTGGCGGGACTGTGTCATTTGTTTCGGTCATGGCTTTCCTCCAGTCCTTTGCCCACGACATCGGCAAATCCCCATTCGGTGATGTCGACCAGATAATCGCGTGGTGAGAGCAATCGTCCACGGCAGACGCGGATCTTGGGGACCGGAAGCTCCGCCCGGGTTTCCAGTCGACCAAGCAGTTCCTCGAACAGCCAGAGCGGGATGCAGTGTCGTTCGGTCGGGTAGACGAAGCGGAAGTGGAGCAGATGGATCAGCAGCAGTTCCCAATGCAGTTCCATCGCGTCCAGCATGCGCTGCCAGTCGATGGTCTCATGCTGCTTGAGGATCATGTGCGCGACATCTGCGCCATCATAGCGATAGCGATCCTGGATGAAGAGCTTGGACAGGATGAATTCGGTGGGCGGGGTGATGCGGACGCGGGTCCCGTAGACTTCGGCGTAGAATTCGTCGCGGAACCATTCTTCCGTCACCGGCAGGCTGGCCGAAGAGATATTGTAGATGACGTCGAAGAAATTGCCGTCTTTCCAGACCTTTCCGATCCAGCGCTCGTCCTCAAATTCCACTTCATGGCCCAGATGGCGGAAATGGGCCAGGATTCGCGGCGCATCGCCCGCCTTGCAGAAGACATCAAGATCCTTTGTGGGACGCGCGATCCCGGTATGACAGCCCAATGCATAGGTACCCGAGAGCATGAAGGGGATACCCGAAGCCACCAGCTCTGCGAGGCTATCGGCATAGAATTGCCTCGCCTCTGGCGGCGGGTCGAAGGCGGCCGGATCACTGGTCATGATGGGATCATCGTCAGCATAGGAAAGGGTAACCGGCGGACATTGCATCCGTTCCGTCAAGGATCGGTGGACAAACCTGGAACCGAGCCGCATTGACGACACCGGCAGCCTGGCTTGCCTGATCCGTGGAGATGCGCCCCGTCATCGAGGCGAGGCTTGTCGGACAGACATTCTATGTCGCTGGCCTGCCGTTCGCGCGTGACAGCCTGGCAGGTGATATCGGCATTCATGCGGCGATAGCCGATCGAATTGACATCCGTCTCGCCTATCAGGGCTTCCTGGCGCAGGATTGGCAGGGCCATGGGCTTCAGGCTGGATTGAACTGGTGCCTTTGACAAGGTCGTCTGCCGCGAGGAAAGCAGACATCAGGGCTTCATTCGAGCAGCCAAGTCTCCGCCAGCAAGGCGGATTGAAAAAATTGAACATTGTCTCGTGCCGTCAGGCGCTGCGCCTGCAATCGGGCAAGAGTGGAGCCGCAGACAAAAGCCAGTTTTCGTGACCGGATTGCCGGGGACGCCATGAAGTCCGAAAAGGCCGCCACGATCTCCTGCGCCTGGATCGCCATGTCGCGTATATCGGCCAGGGTCACATGCCCATGATTGGCGACATGACGCAATGCGTCTCGATAGGCGATGGAAAAGCGGGCGACATCCTTGACCGTGAAGAAGCCCGAAAGCTTGACCTTCACCAAATTATTTGTCCGATCCGTCACGATGTCGAAGTCCGCACGCATGGGAAAACTCCTCTCCCCATAACGAGCGAATGCCCAACCAGTTCATCTCTGCAGGGATGAAGCCTCAACCAGCCTTACATCCGACATGCATCAGCGACATTGCCCATCACAGACAAATGCATGACATCGACCAGGGATCGGCAGCCCGGAGGTGGGGCCGGATCTACACGCCAAGCGCCATGCGTGCTGCCCCGATCATCCTGCAATGGTCATCGCTGCCCGGCACGAGATCATGCCAGGGACGACCCTCCATAGATGAAAATCCATCCTGCCATATCTTGCAGGCGACAGCCTCTATGTCAGCCTGCGTCGGATGATATGTTTCCGACAAGCGGGCGCGCAACAGGCGATGAAAAACACTGCCACGCAGATGGGGCTCATGTTTCATGGGGCATCCTCTCCAGCAGCGGCCTTTTGACGCTTGCCGTAAGGGAAATCGCTCATCCTGAGTGCCCGGTCAATCCCGTTCGCTCTGGAAAGGACAGTTCTTCGGAAAAGAAATCAAAAAATTCGGACATGTTACACAGTGGAATTGCAGACATGCCCAAATCTTGGATCAGCACTCCATATGTTGCGGAATCTTTCTGGATCAGGCGAAAATCCCCATCGCAATAAATCTCTGCGTCGGGGTCAGCTTCAGGGGGGCTTTACTTCGAAAGAGGGAAAGAAGTGAAATCATCAATTCGGGAATCAGGACTGCCAATTCAAGATCAGAGACATTTGGCCGCGGGAAGCTCATTTTCGGCCTCAAGGCACCAAATGGCAATCGCGCCATCGCTCATCGCCCAGAGGCACAAAGGCAATAAAATCGCCATCAATGATCAGGGCGCGCATTACCGGGCACCACGGACGCTTACACGCGTTGAGAGGAGGAGATCGCCACGAAAGGATCCCAATGCCCCATCACAAGGAACGTCCTGCCCGCAAGGCCACCAGTCGCCTTGCGCTCTACCTCGTCTTCGCATTCATCGTTGCAGCCATCCTGGCTTTCATCTGGGTCAACATGCACGCCTGACCGGACGATAGCCCCTTAGTCCGACCCGGGCTGCGCCACCGTCCGTGCCAGTTCATCGATCTGATCGACCGGGATCCGTCTTGCTATCATCGCCATAGTGTCCGGCGGCAGGCGCGCGTCGATGACATTCCCGTCTTGCTGCCAAAGCCGCAGGCGCGCAGCGAGATAGCCTGGCTTCTGCCCGGCAAGAATGGGCGCCGCCTTGCCGACTGCATGACAATTGCTGCAGGCCGGCAAGGGCTGGCCAAAACGATCCAGTCCCGGAGAACTGGGCGAGGTCGCAATATTCGCCAGCCCGGGCATCGCGGAAAAATAGGTCGCGAGCCTCGCCATGTCCTCGCGCCTGGTCGTTGCCAGCGCCGTCTGCATGACTGCACTGGTGCGCTGCCCCGACACATATTGGCGCATGCTGGCGACCAGATAGGCCGCGCTCTGCCCAGCCAGGACCGGAATATCGGATTGCCCCCTCCCCCGACCATCGACCCCATGGCAGCTTGTGCATGCCGACAAGGTTACCGGAGCAACGCCGGGCAGACGTCTCTCCTCGCCAGCCTGGGTCAGCGCTTGATATTGCGCCGCCGTCATATGCGGTAAGCGCCGGACGAAAGCGGTCATGCGCCTCACCTCGTCCGGTCGATCAGCCGCCGCCCAGGCCGGCATGCCGGTGAATTTGACGCCATGCCGGATGATCCAGAACAATTCGCGATCCCGCCATTCCCCTGCCGTCCGGGCGAGATCTGGCGCCGGCGGGGTTGCCTGCTGCATCACGGGTGATGGACGCACACCCGGCGCGCCATGACAGACCTGGCAGGCCTGACGAAAATGCCCCGCTGCACTGACCAGGCCCTCATCGTCGAGCGGATCGGGTGGTGAGTCCAGCCAGGCATGAGTCCGCACGGAATTGCGCATCGTCCAGTGAAGGAACCAGTCGGTAATACGCCAATGGCCCGACGACGCGGAAATCTGCATGGCCCCGGACCAGACGAACAGCATGCAGAGACTCGCAAGTCCAAGCAAGGCTACGATTGCGCGCCTCAAGCTGATGCGAATGATCATGCCGCCCCCCTCTGGCGAAGGAGGCTCGCCAACAGGACAAGACCACCGATGAAATAGCTGGCCCCGCCGACCAGCAGCATGAGGACACCGCCCAGTTGCTGGTCGATCAGCGGGGCCATGCCGGCCAGATGATGACGATCAGCCGCCGCGTAGAGAGGCCGTGGCGCCAGGCCGATCAGGACACCAAGCAACGTCATGTGCATCGATGTCAGCACCAGGGCACCGATGCCAGCGGCCCGATGCTCGGCGCGGAGCACCGATGACCAGAGCAGCAGACCTGCTCCAAGGAAACAGAGCTGCTCGAGCGCGAGCAATGGAAAGGAGGTCATTGTCGCCGCGCGAAGGGCCGGCAGGTGCCAGAGCCAGACCGTGACAAGTTCCACCAGCATCATCGCCATCGGGCTTGTGAGGGCGGGCCAGAGACGCGCAGGATCAAGCCGCCCTTGCGACAGGCCAAGGGCAAGAAAAGGCGCTGCAATCGCCACGGCAATCATATGGCCTGCCATATGGCCAGTCATGCCAAGTGGCAGCACGGCCAATAGCCACCCTGTCGGTACCAGCGCCATGCCGACACAAAGTGAAGCGCGCTTCATCGGCAATCCCGCAGGAATATGACCGGAAGTGCAGCGAACAGCACGCCGACGAAACTCAGCCCTGCCAGGAGCAAGGTGGACTTGGCGAGGAAACGTAGCCGGTCGATCCGGGTAGAATCCTCATGGGGAGGCGGGTTGCCCGGCAGGCGTGCCTGCGCCCAAGCGATCCATCCCGAAAGCCCGATCATCAGCAGCGCAAGCATCGTGCCGATGACGAACAGCAGCGGAAAACTGGCAAAGCGCCCGGCCTTGGCACAGGAGATGGCCGCCCAGAGATAGGAGGCGAGAAAATGCCCCGCCCAGATCGCTGGTGGAATGATGAGCGTCCAGAGCGTGACCTTGAGCCGCTCATGCCATTTGCCTCGCTCGCTCATGTGACCTGCGGGAACAGGCCGATCGTCGCATAGGTGACGATCGCGGTCAGCGCATAGAAATGCATGTTGACGGTGACGTTGCGTAGATCCGCGTCATGCTCCGGGTCCATGCGCCCGGCGAGACTGCGCGCGAGTGCATAGCCCTGCATGATGGCGGCAACGCCCGCATGGGCCGCGGCCCAGATCGCGAGCGTCCACACGATTGCAGGATAGCTGTGCGCCTGCGGGTCCATGCCATGCGTCCAGGGGCCGGCAAGCCCCGCCCCGATCCCGGCAAGGCTGAGCACCAGCGCGATCATGAGGCAGAGCCGTGCCATGCCGACATGCTTGCGGGCATGCACTTCGCGCGCGCCAAGCGTCAACAGCCAGCTTGCGATGCCCAAGAACAATGCGAGCATGGGCCAGGCCATGCCGGGTCCGTCCGCCAGAGCGACCGGCGGGAAATCCGCATGGCGGGTCCAAAAGAAGAAATAGCCGAAGACGAGCCCGGAAAAAGCCGTCGCATCGGCCATCATCGTGATGAACATTGCCCACCAGCCTGGCGCCGAGGGCCCGGAGAGATAGAGCGGCAGTTCAAGGCCGTGGCCGATCGGCTTGCAGGGCTTTTCGGGAATTTCGGCTGTCCCGGTCCAGAGCCACCACAGCGCCAGAGCAAGTGTGGCAACGCCACTGACGAGCGCGGCCCAGTAGAGATGATAGGTGGTGAGGATGAAGACCCCGCCGAGCGCGACCGCCGTCAGCATGGGCTTGATGCTCGGGGTTCCCAGACGGATCACTGCCAGTGGCCGGGCATCAAGGACGCTCGTGACGATCGTCTCGCGTCGCCCTTCCTGTGCATCGGGCAGGAAGAAGCGGCCCTCATCCACCTCGCGCACGAAATCTGTCTGGTCCCAGATTGGATAGCGGCTCTCGATCAACGGCACCGACCTTATGCCCCAGTCCTCGTCCTCGGGATGGGCGAGCCACTCCAGCGTGCCCGCATTCCAGGGATTGCGGACGGCCCGAACACGGCGCGGCGAGAGGCTAAGATCGACGCATATCACCGCCACCCCCGCGGCAAACAGCCAGGCCCCTAGGGTGGAAGCCATGTTGAGCCCGCCCAGCCCCAGTTCGGCAGGATAGGTGAAGACGCGGCGCGGCATGCCCATCAGCCCGGAAAGATGCATCGGGAAGAAGGTCAGGTTGGCACCGACGAACAGCATCCAGAAAGCGACCCGGCCAAGCCGGTCGGACAGCTTCTTGCCCGTCACCAAAGGCCAATAATAATAAAGGCCGGCAAATAGCGGCATCAGCGTGCCGCCGATCAGCACATAATGGAGATGGGCGACGACGAAATAGCTGTCATGCGCCTGCCAATCGAACGGTGCCACTGCCACCATCACGCCGGTAAGACCACCGATCACGAAAATGGCGAGGCTGCCGGTCGCATAGAGTAGGGGTGTGGACCAGGTGACCCGCCCAGCCCACAGCGTCGCTATGAACACGAAGATCTGGACGCCGGTCGGAATGGCCACGGCTTCGGAGGCAGCCGAGAAGAAGGCGAGGCTGATCTTCGGCAACCCGGTGGTGAACATGTGGTGGACCCACAGGCCGAAGGACAGGAATGCGGTGCCCACAGCTGCCAGCACGATCCACGGATAGCCCAGCAGATGGCGGTTGGCGAAGGTCGGCACCAGCATCGCGAACAGCGCGATCGAGGGCAGGAATATGATGTAGACTTCGGGATGACCGAAGATCCAGAACAGATGCTGCCACAGGAGCGGATCCCCGCCCCGGCGCGCATCGAAGAAGGGCCAGTCGAGCAGCCTTTCCATTTCGAACAATATGTCGCCGGCGATGAGCGGCGGAAAGGCAAAGAGGATCATCACCGCCACGACCAGTATGTACCAGGCATATAGCGGCATGAGATTGAGCCGCATGCCCGGCGGTCGACATTTGAGCACGCCGACGATCAGTTCGACTGCGGCGGCGACCGACGACACCTCGATGAAGGAAAGGCCGAGCATCCAGATATCGGCTCCGAGCCCCGACAGATCGGTCCGGGTGGTCAGCGGAGGATACATGAACCAGCCGCCGTCAGGGGCGGCATTGAAGAAGATCGATCCCCCGACGAACAGCCCGCCGATCAGGAAGGACCAGTAGCCAAAGGCCGACAGGCGAGGAAACGGCAGGTCGCGCGCGCCCAGCAATTGCGGCAGCAGGATGATCGACACCGCCTCGAACATCGGCACGGCGAAGAGAAACATCATCATCGAGCCGTGCAGGGTGAAGAGCTGGTTGAAGGTACCAGGCCCCACCAGATCATTGTCGGGCACGGCAAGCTGGGTGCGCATGATGAGCGCGAGCACGCCGGCAAAGAGCATGAAGCCGAAGGCGGTCAGCACATACCAGACGCCAACGCGATTATTGTTGCAGTCGGTCCAGCGCAGGAAGATTCCCCTGGGCGGTGCCCATACCGCGCGCAGCCTTTCTTCCTGCGCCGCGCGGAGCGCTGGGTCATCCTGATCATGGAGGCTCATTTCAGCCCCTCGAGATAATGGGCAATGGCAATGGCCTCCTGCTCGGACAGCTGGGGATAGGCGGGCATGCGCGCGCCTGGCTTTGCGATCTGGGGCGCACGGATGAAGGCGGCGATATTGGCGGTGGTCGGTGGCAATATCCCGGCCCCCAGCGTCCGCCTTTGCCCGAAACGGCTAAGGTCAGGCCCGATTGCCGCATGATGCGCGGTTCCCCGGATGGCATGGCAGGCGCCGCAGCCATGCGCATCGAAGAGGGACTGGCCCCTCGATGGGACCAGGCCCTTGCCGGCGCCGCGCGCGCCCGCCAGCCATGCGTCGAAATCCGCTGGGTTCATGGCGATCACGTCGAAGGCCATCAGCGCGTGCGACAGGCCGCAAAACTCCGCGCAAACGCCCCGGAAGCGGCCGGCCTTTTCGGCGCGCACGACCAGCCTGTTGGTCCGTCCGGGGATCATGTCCATCTTGCCGGCAAGACCGGGAATCCAGAAACTGTGGATCACGTCCTGCGCGCCGAGTTCAAGGATCACCGTCCGCCCCACGGGAAGGCGGATCTCATTGGCAGAAACAAGTCCAGGCCCGGCGCGTGACGCCCCATAAGCGACCCGCCACCAGAATTGCTCGCCCTCGACCCGAATGGTGAGGTCGCCAGGCGCCGTGTCGCGCGGGCGCATGGCAGGCAAAGCGTAGAGAAGCAGCGCGCCAAGGATCAGGGCCGGGCCGATGGCGCCCAGCCACAGGATGATCCGCATGCCGCCATGATGGCTGAGCGCCCCTTCCGGAGCGCGAAGCGCGCGAACATAGATGAGGACCATGACCGTCACGATGATCGCCGCACCGATGGTCAACAGGATCGCCATCTCGCGCACCTGCCGTGCTTCGGCGCCGAAGACATGGAGGGCCGACTGATGCGCATTGCAGGCGCCAAGGCCGAGCAGCGAAATGGTCCAGAGCCATGGATTGCGCATTGCGCCCGCGTCACCCCTTTTGCGCCGCATCCTATGTGCAGCGTCTTTCGTGCCAACACGCGAAGCGGCATCCGGTTCAAACATTTCTGTTTCGCAACAAGTGGATGAATTGCTGGTGTCGGCGAAACCAAAAGCCAGCCGGCGCATTGGCGAGGGATCGTTCTTGCTTCGACAAGGAGACCTGTCTTGCCCAGCGCCCCGCCGCGCACCCGGCCCCTGCTCCATCCGCTTCACGGCCTGCTGCTCGCCTGGCCGGTCGCCCTCTTTCCCGCTGCCCTGCTGTCGGACATCACCTATCTCAACAGCGCGGAAATCCAGTGGAGCAATTTTTCGGCCTGGCTGATCACCGGCGCACTGATCGGCGGCGGCCTGGTACTGCTATGGGCTTTGATCGCGCTGGCGCGCGCCAAAGGGCCGGCACGCCGACAGCATGGCCTTTATCTGCTGCTATTGGCGCTGATGTGGGCCTGCGGGCTCATCAACGCCTTCCAGCATAGCCGCGACGGCTGGAGTTCGGTCGGGACCATCGGGCTCATTCTCTCCCTCCTCAGCAGCCTGGCTGCCCTTGCCGCGGGCTGGACGGCCTTCGCGGGTTATCGGGAGGTTCGGCCATGACCGTGCGTGGCTTCATCCTGAGCGCCGGTCTCCTGGCGCTTGCCGCCTGCGGGCGTAGCCAGCCTGGCCTTGACCAGACCGGCGACCGGCCGGAACTGCCCGATCAGCGCCAGACATTGCTGCCGCCGATGAAAATCGCGACGCCCGCTGGCTGGGAGAATGAAAAGCCGACGGCACCGGCCGGCTTTAGCGTGACGGCCTTTGCCACGGGGCTCGCCATTCCGCGCCAGATGCTGGTGCTGCCCAATGGCGACATTCTGGTGGCGGAAGGGTCAGGGGGATCGGCCCCTGCCCTGCGGCCCAAGGATGTCATCGCGACCCAGATCAAGGCCATGGGGAAGACATCGGTAAAGGGTGGCAATCGCATCACCCTGCTGCGCGATGCCGATGGCGATGGCCGCGCCGAATTGCGCAGTGCGCTCATCACCGGATTGAATGCGCCCTATGGCCTCGCCCTGGTCGAGGGCCAGCTCTATGTCGCGACACAGGACGCGCTGCTGCGCTTTCCCTATCACGAGGGCGAGACGCGCATCACCACGCCGGGCGTCGAAGTGACCAGATTGCCCTCGCGCATCAATCATCACTGGACCAAGTCGCTGGCAGCTGGCCCGGACGGATCGAAACTCTATGTCGGTATCGGCTCCAACAGCAATGTCGGCGAACGCGGCATGGCGGTGGAGGAAGATCGTGCCGTCATCTGGGAGGTTGATCGCCAGTCCGGCATGCATCGCACCTATGCCTCGGGCATCCGCAATCCGACAGCCCTTGCAGTTGAGCCGCAGACGCGCCGGCTCTGGGCCGTGGTGAACGAACGCGATGAGCTCGGACCGCAACTGGTGCCCGATTATATGACTGCGGTTCGCCCCGGGGCCTTCTATGGCTGGCCATACAGCTATTGGGGACAGAATGTCGATCCGCGGGTGCGTCCGCAGCAGCCCGATATGGTGCGACGCGCGATCCGGCCCGATTATGCCCTGGGATCCCATGTCGCGGCACTCGGTATCAGCTTTGCAACCGGCGCCGGTCTTGGCCCGGCCTATGCGCAGGGCGCCTTCGTCGGGCAGCATGGCAGCTGGAACAGGCAGGATCTGGCCGGCTACAAGGTGGTCTTCATTCCCTTCGCCAATGGTCGGCCCGCCGGCAAGCCCCAGGACTTCCTGACCGGGTTCATCAAGGATGGACATGCGCGCGGACGTCCGGTGGGCGTCAGTTATGATCCGGTCCATGGCGCGCTCCTGGTCGCCGATGACCTGTCCAACAGCGTCTGGCGGATTGCCCCAACCCGTCGCTGACATGAGGCAAAGGGCAAGGAGAGAGAAAATGGAGAAACGACAGGAAGACGGCGAAACGGTGACCCATCTCTCGAAAGTCGAGGCGCGCAGCGGATCGCGTACCACCGTGACCCGGTCCATATTGGTAACAAGCCTCGCGCTCGTCATTGCGGTTCTGCTCATCGTGGTTGCGATCGGCTATTTCAGAGCTGACAAGACCGGCGCAGACGAGGTCAATAGCGACAACAGTTCGCAAACAACGTCGGCGCCAAACTGACGTAACCGACATGACACTCGCCAGCAAATCCATCGCGATGGACGCACTGGCAAGGTGGATTGGCGACAAACTGCCCTGATCATTGCGGGCGGCCATCAATCGGGCAAAGGCCCGTCCTTTCCATGGAGCGCTTCATCGCGCATGCTGCCGCACCCGCTGTTGGTTCGACGGACATTTTGCGGCCGATTTTCAGGCGAGGCTTCCTGTCGCGACGGATCATGTGCGGGGTCTTCCGCGTTCATGGAGCAAGCAAAAAGGACAGAGATGATGCTTGCCAACGCCCGCCGTGAAATCCTGACCCGCCCGATCTTCTCCCTCGTCGAGGCAGCCTTGCCCGCCCTTTCCGCTACGGAGAGCGAAGCGATCGAGGCTGGCAACAGCTGGTGGGACGCCGCCCTCTTTACCGGCAATCCGGATTGGGATCAGCTCCTTGCCGTGCCGCCCGCCCGGCTGACCGATGCGGAGCAGGCCTTCATGAATGGCCCCGTCGAACAGCTGTGCGGCATGATCGACGACTGGCGCATGACCTGGGAAACGCACGACCTGTCGCAGGAAGCCTGGGACTATCTCAAGCAGGAAAAATTCTTCGGCATCATCATTCCCGAGGAACATGGCGGCCTTGGCTTTTCCAATTTCGCCCATAGCGAGATTGTCCGCAAGATCGCGACCCGATCCGTGTCCGCAGCCGTCACCGCCATGGTTCCCAACAGCCTGGGTCCGGGCGAACTCATCCTGCGCTTCGGGACCAAGGAGCAGCAGCGTTACTGGCTGCCGCGGCTGGCAGATGGTCGCGAAATTCCCGCTTTCGGCCTGACCAGTCCCGAAGCCGGCTCCGATGCGGCGGCGATGATCGACGAAGGCGTCATTTGCAAGGGGCAGTGGGACGGCGAGGAGGTGGTGGGCATCCGCCTCAACTGGCGCAAGCGCTATATCACCCTGGGTCCGGTCGCGACCTTGCTGGGCCTCGCCTTCAAGCTGCGCGATCCCGATCATCTGCTGGGCGGTCAGGAGGAGATCGGGATCACGGTCGCGCTGGTGCCTACCGACCTGCCCGGCGTGTCGATCGGGCGCCGGCATATCCCCTCGATGCAAAGTTTCCAGAACGGCCCCAATGAGGGCCATGACGTGTTCATCCCGCTCGACAACATCATCGGCGGCCCGGATCGCGTCGGCCAGGGCTGGAAAATGCTGATGAGCGCGCTGGCGGCCGGTCGCGGCATTTCCCTGCCCTCCCTGTCTGCCGCCGCCGGCGCCTTTGCGGCCCATACGACCGGTGCCTATGCGCGGGTGCGCTCCCAGTTCAACCTGCCGATCGGCAAGTTCGAGGGGATACAGGAGCGGCTGGCGCGGATCGCGGCCAATGCCTATCTGCTCGATGGCGCGCGCCGCCTGACCTGCGCGGGGCTCGATCAGGGGAACCACCCCGCCGTCATTTCCTCGATCCTCAAGCTCCACGCGACCGAACGCATGCGGACCGTCATCAACGACGCGATGGACGTGCATGGCGGCAAGGGCGTAATCGACGGACCCAATAATTATCTCGGCAACCAGTATCGCGCGATCCCGGTCGGCATCACGGTCGAGGGCGCCAATATCCTCACCCGCAGCTTGATGGTGTTTGGCCAGGGTGCGATCCGCTCCCACCCCTATCTGCTCAAGGAGATCCGTGCGGTTGCAGATGCCAATCGCGGGCGCGCGCTGGCGCAGTTCGACGATGTGCTGTGGAAGCATGTCGGCCACGCGCTCAAGACCGCGATCCGCGCCTTCGCGCGCAATTGGACCGGCGGCCTGTTTGCGCCGGCGCCCAAGGCCGGGCGCGCGACCCGCTATTATCGCCAGATGAGCCGCTACGCCGCAGCCTTTGCGTTCATATCCGACATTGCCTTCCTGACCCTGGGCGGCGAGCTCAAGCGGCGGGAACTCCTCTCTGCCCGGCTGGGCGACATCCTGTCGGAACTCTATCTTCTTTCCGGCGCGCTCAAGCGGTGGGAGGATGAAGGGCGCCAGGATGATGACCTTCCCCTGCTCGCCTGGTGCATGGACAGCGGCTTTGCCACGATCGAACAAAGGTTCGTCGAGATCATCGAGAATTTCCCCGCGCGGCCCGTGGGCTGGATGCTGCGCCTGTTCATCCTCCCCTTTGGCCGCCGTCGCCATGGCCCGACCGACCGGACCATCCGTCAGTGCGCGCAGATCATCCTGGAACCCTGCCCAGCGCGCGAACGGCTGATCGACAATGTGTTCATCGGCGGCCCGGAAGAACCCGTCGCCCGCCTGACCGAAGCCTTTCGCCTGATGGTCGACACCCAGCCGATCCATGACCGGCTGCGCAAGGCGCGGATCAAGGATTGGGCCAAGGCGCGCGAGCGCGGCCTGCTGTCGAGCGCAGAACTGGCGCAGCTTGAAGAGGCCGATCGCGCGGTCGCGGACGTCATCGCCGTGGATGATTTTGCACCCGAGGAGCTGCGGCGCAATGCTGCTGCATCGGATCTGGCGCAGGCCGCCGAATGAGCCGCCCGGTCTATATTGTCGATGGCGCCCGCACGCCGTTTCTCAAAGCGCGCGGCGGCCCCGGCCCCTTCACGCCTGTCGACCTGGCCGTGCAATGTGGGCGCCCGCTCCTGCTGAGGCAGAAATTTGCCCCCACGGATTTCGATCAGGTCATATTGGGGTGCGTCAATGTCATCGCCGATGAAGCCAATCCGGCGCGCGTCGCTGCCCTGCGTCTGGGCTGCGGGACGCAGACGACCGCCTTTACCGTTCAAATCAATTGCGGTTCGGGCATGCAGTCGATGGACACGGCCTACCGCTATATCGCCGATGGCGGCAGCAACCTCATCCTGGCCGGCGGTGCCGAAGCGCTCAGTCACGCCCCCCTCGTGTTTCGGCAGGATGCCGTCGAATGGTTTGCCGCGATGCAGGGCGACAAGGGCAGCCCCCTGGCCTCGCTGAAAGCGGCCAGCGGATTTCGCCCCGACTTCCTCAAGCCCATCATCGGGCTGGAACGCGGCCTCACTGATCCCATCACCGATCTGGGCATGGGCCAGACCGCGGAAATATTGGCGCACCTCTTCTCCATAACGCGGGCGGAAGCAGATGCTTATGCGGTCGAAAGCCACAAGCGTCTTGCCAGGGCGCAGGCGGAGGGATGGCTGGAGGGGGAAGTTGTACCCGCGTTTGCCAAGGATGGAACCGTCCATTCCCGGGATGATGGCGTGCGGCCCGACAGCAGTACAGAGAAGCTCGCGACACTGAAGCCGGTTTTCGAGCGTCCTTATGGGAAGGTCACGGCGGGCAATAGTTCGCAGATCAGCGACGGCGCCTGTTGGACCATCCTCGCCTCGCAAGAGGCCGTCGAACGCCATGGCCTTATGCCCCGCGCGCGGATCGTCGACAGCCAGTGGTCGGCGCTTGATCCCGCCATCATGGGCCTGGGTCCGGTGCTCGCTTCGACGGCACTTCTCAAACGCAACGGTCATGCATTGGCAGACATCGATCTGTGGGAATTGAATGAAGCCTTCGCTGCGCAGGTGCTGGCATGTCTTGCGGCATGGGAGGACGAGGCATTCTGTCGCACCATATTGGGCCTTGAAGGGGCAGCCGGGCGCATCGATCCCTTGCGCCTCAATGTCGATGGCGGCGCGATTTCCCTGGGGCATCCCGTGGGCACGAGCGGCACACGGATCGCGCTGCATCTTGTCCAGGCGATGGAGCGGCTCGGGCTCAAGCGCGGCATCGCCACCGAATGTATCGGCGGCGGTCAGGGCGGCTCCATGTTGATCGAACGGCTGTGAAGGAGGCCATGATGAACGATCCTGTCTGGTCCTTTCTTGCCGATCGCGATCTGGAGACCGGTCCCGCGTCCCATCGCGCGGAGGCCCTGCATCATTGGCGCTTCACGCGCGACGCCCATGACATTGGCTGGGCTATCCTCGATCAGCAGGGAACGGACACCAATCTGCTGTCCCAAGCCGTGCTCGAGGAGCTTGACCATATACTCGACATGATCGCCGACCGGGCGCCCAGGGCGCTGGTCATTCGATCAGGCAAGAAACAGGGGTTTCTCGCCGGCGCGGATATCAGCGAATTTCGTGACATGCGCGACGAGGCGATGGTGCGCGACCGGATCGCCGCCGCACATGCTATCGTCGACCGTCTCGAAGCGCTGACCTTTCCAACCATTGCGGTCATGCACGGCTATGCCATGGGTGGCGGCCTCGAGGTCGCCCTGGCATGTAAACAGCGCATCGCCATCGAAGGGACAAGGCTCGGCTTCCCCGAAGTGCAGCTTGGCCTTCATCCAGGGCTCGGCGGCACGGCGCGCTTTACCCATTTATGCGATCCGATCGCGGCGATGGAACTGATGCTGACCGGCAAGTCGATCGATGCTGGGCGCGCGAAAGACATGGAGCTGGTCGATGCGGTCGTCCCTGAACGCCATGTCCACGCCGCCATCATGGCAGCGGTAGATGGAAACATGGACCAGGGCCGTCAGGCATTGCTGGATCGACTGAAGGACGCCGCGCCAGTCCGCCATCTGACGGCGCGGCAGATGCGCAGTCGGACGGAAGCCAGAGCACCCTTGGCCCATTATCCCGCGCCCCATGCGCTCATCGACCTGTGGGAGACCCATGGTGGCGACCAGGAGGCGATGAAACAGGCGGAGATCGCTTCCTTCGCACATCTCATGATGAGCGATAGCGCGCAAAATCTCATCCGCGCCTTTTTCCTGCGCCAGAAGCTCAAGGCACTGGCTGGGCCGGGCAATGAGGCGATCGCCCATGTCCATGTCATCGGGGCGGGCGCGATGGGCGGCGACATCGCGGCCTGGTGTGCGTGGCGCGGCCTGCGCACCAGCATCTCCGACTTGAAGCCCGAGCCGATTGGCGCTGCCCTTGGCCGAGCGGCGAAACTGTACGAAAAGCTCGCCCATGGAGATCGGCTCAAGGTGCGCGATGCGCTGGATCGGTTGATCCCCGACCCGGATGGTGCGGGCATCGCCAAAGCCGACATACTGATCGAGGCGGCCCCGGAAAAGGCCGATCTCAAGCGCACCCTCTATGCGAGCGCCGAGCCACGCATGAAGGACGGTGCGATCCTGGCGACCAACACCTCCTCCATTCCCCTGGAGGAATTGCGCGACGGGCTACGCCATCCCGAACGGCTGGTCGGCATCCATTTCTTCAATCCCGTGTCGCGGCTCGACCTGGTGGAGGTAATCAGCCATGACGGCGTCAATCCGCAGGTCGAGGCCAGCGCAAGAGCCTTTGTCGGCATCATCGGCAAGCTGCCGGCCCCCGCCCGCAGCGCCCCCGGCTTCATCGTCAACCGGATCCTTACCCCCTATCTGGTCGAGGCGATGACGATGATGGACGAGGGCATCGCGCCCGAGACGATCGACAGGGCCGCAATGGATTTCGGCATGCCCATGGGCCCGCTGGAACTTGCAGATCAGGTCGGCCTCGATATCGGTCTTGCGGTTGCCGACATGCTGAAGCGAGAGCTGGACTGGCCCATGCCTGCCACCCCGCAATGGCTTCATGACAAGGTTTCGGCGGGTCAGCTGGGTGCGAAGTCCGGGAAAGGCATATATGCCTGGAAGGACGGCCATGCGGTCAAGAGCAACGCCGCCCCGCCGCCGCCGGACATGGCGGACCGACTCATCATGCCGATGCTCAACATGGCCGTTGCGGTCCTGCGCGAGAAAGTAACCGACGATCCCGATATCATCGACGCGGCCATGATCTTCGGCACCGGATTTGCGCCCTTTCGTGGCGGACCGCTCCATTATGCCCGCGCACGCGGGATTGGCAAAGTCAAAGCCGTGCTGGAAGGGCTGCGCGAAGCCCATGGCGAGCGGTTCCGGCCCGATCCGGGCTGGGACATGCTGCAATGAGGACCGGCGGGACCGAGCCTGTGGAACTTGGTTCGGCAGAGGAGGTAGCCGACCGCATCATCGCTCGCACCGACGGGCATATCGTCCTTGGCCTGCCGCTGGGCCTTGGCAAGGCGCCCCATATCGTCAATGCCCTTTTCGCCCGTGCCAGCGCTGATCCCGCCATCAGGCTGCGCATCTTCACGGCGCTCACGCTCGAGCAGCCCTCGCTCGGCACGGATCTCGAGCGTCGCTTCCTCGACCCCGTGTTCGAGCGGACAATGGGCGGATATCCGCGTTTTGCCTATGCGCAGGCGCAGCGCGCGGGCGAGATGCCGGCAAATATCGAGGTGAATGAATTTTTCTTCCAGGCCGGCAGCCAGCTCGGCGCTGGAGATGCACAGCGCCACTATATCGCGGCCAACTATACCCATGCGATGCGCTATCTGATCGACCAGGGCGTCAATGTCGTGGCGCAGATCGTGGCACGACGGGGCGACAGCTATAGCCTGAGCTGCAATACCGACATGACCCTCGACCTGCTTGCCGAGCGCGATCGGGGCCGGGCCGATTTTGCCTTGGTCGGACAGGTCAATGACGAGTTGCCCTTCATGCGCGGGCCGGCCGAAATCCCATCCGATCGGTTCGCGATCATCCTCGACAGCGCGCAGACACGCTTTCCCCTCTTCGGGCCGCCACGCCAACCCGTAAGCCCTGCCCAGCACGCCATCGGTGTCCATGTGGCCGCGCTGATAGCCGATGGAGGCTCGCTTCAGATCGGCATCGGCGCGATCGGCGACGCGATCGCCCACAGCCTGATCCTGCGGCAGGAGCGGTCCGATGCCTATCGCGCAACCCTCGACCGGCTGGGCTCTCCCGAGCCAAGGGAAACCGGCCCGTTTGAGGAAGGCCTATATGCGCCCACCGAGATGCTGGTCGACTGTTTCCTCGATCTCATAAGGGCCGGCATCGTCAAGCGTGAAGCGGATGGCGCGATCGTGCATGGCGGCTTCTTCGTTGGCCCGCGCAGCTTCTACGCCGCGCTGCGGGACATGGACGAGGGCCTGCGCGATCGTATCCATATGCGCGAGATCAGCTATATCAATGCGCTGTTCGGCAACGAAGCGGCCAAGCGCAAGGCGCGGCAAAAGGCCCGCTTCGTCAACAGCGCCATGATGGTCACGCTGCTGGGCGCCACGATCTCGGACGGGCTTGAAGATGGCCAGGTCGTCAGCGGCGTAGGCGGACAGTATAATTTCGTGGCGCAGGCGCTCGAACTCAACGGCGCGCGTTCGATCATCACCCTGCCCGCCACCCGGCGCCACAAAGGCGAGACCCAGTCCAATATCGTCTGGAGCTATGGCCATGAAACCATCCCTCGCCATTTGCGCGACATGGTCGTGACCGAATATGGCGTTGCAGACCTGCGCGGCCAAAGCGATGAGCAGGTCATCCAGCGCCTGATCGCCATCGCCGACAGCCGCTTTCAGGGCGAACTTCTGGAAAAGGCACGATCCGCGGGCAAGATAGCGCCCGACTGGGACATTCCCGAAGCACACAGGGATAATCTGCCCGAGCGGATCGGCGCGGTCATGCCCACCGAGACATTTCCGCCCTTCCCGTTCGGCACGGACTTTACGCAGATCGAGCAGCGGCTGCTGCCGGCGATGCAATATCTGGCAGACTATGCGACCAGGCCCGCCCAGCTGGCCGCTCTGGTTGCCCGCGGCCTGCGCGGTGGTCAGCCTGACGAAGCGGAATTGGCCGCGCTCGAGCGAATGGGGCTGGATGCGCCCCATGGCGTCAGGGAGCATAGCTACCGTGACCTCATCCTGGGGGCCATGCGCAGTGCCAGCCAGTAACGACGGGCAAGAGGCGACCGAGGCAGGCGTAATTCCGGCAGACAGGGGAGAGGACCAAATGAATGAAAGCAAGGATCGCCCGCACCCCGATCTTGACGCGGAAGAGGCCGCGCATGTCGAGGAGCGCAGCACGGGTTCGGCAAAGGTCGTCCATGAGGTCGTGCGGCTCCAGGGCGAGGAAGAACTGGATCGACCGAGCCTGGCACTGATGCTTTCAGGCCTGGCGGCCGGCCTCGCGATCACCCTGTCGCTAATGTCCGAACTGCTCCTGCGGGCAAGGCTGCCCGACACAGACTGGGCCCCTCTCATCTACCTGCTGGGCTATCCGGTCGGATATCTGATCGTGATCATGGGACGGCTGCAGCTCTTTACCGAAAGCACGGTCACAGCGGTTCTGCCCGTCGCGACCCGTCCTAGCCTGAACAATCTGGCCCGGCTCGCGCGCCTTTGGACCTGCGTGCTGGCGGGGAACCTTGTCGGCGTCACGCTCGTAAGCGCGCTGATGGCCGGTGAGATCATCATCACGCATGAACAGCGCATCGTGGCGCTGGATATTCTCGCCAAGCTCGAATGGCAGGACTGGTCGAAAACCCTGATGCTCGGCATTCCGGCGGGCTTCATCATGGCCGCGATTGCATGGGCCCTGCCCAATGCCAAAGGCAACGAATTCTGGGTGATCTTCCTCCTGACCTATGTCATCGGCCTTGGCGGCTTTTCGCACGTCGTCACCGGCTCTTCCCAGATCAGCTTCCTCTGGCTGAGCGGCGAGGTCAGCTTCCAGCAGGCCTGGTTCGGCTTCTCCTTCCCTGCGCTCATCGGCAACATCATCGGTGGCAGCGGCCTGTTCGCGGTCCTGGCCCATGGGCAAATGCGAAGCGACCTTACCGAATGAGGGCGCGACTCCGGCATAGTTTGGTGTCCCACCGAAGGGATGTCGGATGGAAGCGTCTGCCGTCGGCCGAATGACACGGGCTTGAGGTGCCACCCGACGAGCCACGCAACGATCGCTTGGTTTATGTGTTGAGAGGACGGCGCGGTGCGAAGCGGGGAAATCCAATGCTGCGATCCGTGCCAGGAGAGGCCCCGAAATCCTGATGCCTTGCCCGGAGCTCGCCAATGTCCAGAATGACTGTTTCCGACCTCTTCACCCAGACGCTCCATCTGGCTGGGGTGAAACGCATTTATGGCGTGGTGGGCGATAGCCTCAATGGCATCACCGAAAGCCTGCGGCGTCAAGGCAAGATCGACTGGATCCATGTTCGGAACGAGGAAGCAGGCGCATTTGCCGCCGGCGCGGAGGCCCAGCTTACCGGCGAACTGGCCGTTTGCGCGGGGTCCTGTGGCCCAGGCAATATGCATCTGATCAATGGCCTTTATGATTGCCACCGAACCCGGGTTCCCGTCCTTGCCATTGCCGCCCAGATCCCCAGTGCCGAGATAGGCTCCAACTATTTTCAGGAAACCAGGCCTGAAGCCCTGTTCAGGGATTGCAGCGTCTATTGCGAGACCATTTCCGATCCTGACCAGATGCCGCGCACGCTCGAGACGGCCATACGCGCGGCGGTTGGGCATCGCGGCGTTGCCGTCGTATCGATCCCGGGCGACGTGGCGCTTGAGGCCGCCGAGGGAAAACGCGCGCGATCAATCGAGGCCCTCCTGCCGGCCAGGCCCCTGATCCACGCTGCGCCCGGCGAGATCGAGAAACTTGCAACCCTGCTCAACGATGCTGGGCGCGTCACGATCCTTGCCGGGCGAGGCTGCAGGGATGCCCATACCCAGTTGTTGCAAATTGCCGGTGCGCTCCAGGCGCCCATCGTTCACGCGCTGGGCGGCAAGGAATGGGTCGAACATGCCAATCCCTATGATGTGGGCATGACCGGCCTGATCGGCTTCTCGTCGGGCTATGAGGCGATGATGGCCTGCGATCTCCTGCTGATGCTGGGCACCGATTTTCCCTATCGTCAATTTTATCCGACCAGGGCGAAGGTCGCGCAGATCGACATGCGCCCTGAAAATCTGGGACGCAGGACACCGATCGATCTGGGGCTGATGGGGGATGTCGGTGCGACGATCGAAGCCCTTCTCCCCTTGCTGAAAGGCGGACGCGACACCGCCTTCCTTGCTTCAGCCAAAGACAATTATGCCAGGGCGCGCGAGGGATTGGACGAGCTTGCCGATGGCAAGCCGGGCGGGATCCTGCATCCCCAGCATGTCGCTCGGGTTCTGAGCGAACAGGCAAGCGAAGACGCGGTCTTTGCCTGCGACGTCGGCACGCCAACGGTCTGGGCGGCCCGTTATCTCAAGATGAATGGCCGTCGCCGGCTGCTTGGCTCCTTCAACCATGGATCGATGGCCAACGCGCTGCCGCAGGCCATCGGCGCGCAAGTCTCCCATCCCGATCGGCAGATCGTCACATTGTCGGGCGATGGCGGCCTTGCGATGCTGATGGGCGAGTTACTGACCCTGCGGCAGCTCAACCTTCCGGTGAAAATCATCCTTTTCAACAACGGCACTCTGGGTTTTGTCGAGATGGAAATGAAGGCGGCCGGCCTTGTCGAGACAGGTGTCGCGCTCGACAATCCGGATTTTGCCGCCATGGCCCGCAGCATCGGCATCCATGGCGTAAGGGTGAGCGATCCCGGCGATCTCGACAGCGCGATGCGGGACGTTCTGTCGCATCCCGGCCCGGCCTTGCTGGATGCCGTCACCGCGCGAACCGAACTGTCGCTCCCGCCCAAGGTCACGCTCGAACAGATGAAGGGTTTTACCCTTTATATGGCCAAGGCGATCATGAGCGGGCGTGGCGATGCCATCATCGAACTTGGCAAGACCAATGCCGGGCTGCTGCGAAAACTGTTCTGAGTAGCGCGCGAAGATTTGGGTGGCGCCCCCCAGACTGGAGGTGGCGCCACTGGCCATTCGCAGCCACCGCTGTCATATTTCCGGGAGGCCCTGTGCCGCGAAACCCCACCCCTTCAAGCCTTTCGCCCTCTTCAAGAGGATAACAGCATCGCCGATGTCGAAGGGATGCGCATCCTTCATGTCGGCAAGCTCGTCCCAGTCGATCGGGACCGCGACCGGAGCGCCGGGGCGGGCACGGGCAGAATAGGGCAGGATCGCAGTACTGCCGCGCTGATTGCGCAGCCAGTCGATGAAGATGCGGTCCTTGCGTTTCGCCTTGCTCATGGTCGCGACGAAGCGGTCGGGCTCGGCCGTGCTGAGCGCCTGGGCAAAGCGGGAGGCGAAATCCTTGTGGGTATCCCAATCGTGACCGGGGGTCAGCGGCACCACGACATGCACGCCCTTGCCGCCCGAGAGCATGGCAAAGGAGACGAGGCCGATATCGCTAAGGTGATCGCGGATATCGTAAGCCGCCTGCCGGACCCTAGCGAAGTCCATGCCCTCGTCCGGATCCAGATCGAAGATCATCCGGTCCGGCTTTTCCACCGCATCCGCCCGTGACGCCCAGCCATGGAATTCTATTGTGCCCATCTGCACGCAGGTAAGCAGACCATCGCTATCCTCGACATAGATATAATCCTCCACCCCGCCCCCCTTCTCCCGGATCGGTAGCTGGCGGACATGCTCGCCAAAAGCGCCACTATCATGCTTCTGGAAGAAGCATTTCTTTGCCCGTCCCTGCGGACAGCGCACGAGGCTGATCGGACGGTTTGCAGCGAAGGGCAGCATCAGGGGCGCAATGCCGGCATAATAATCAGCCAGGTCGCCCTTGGTCTGGCCGCTGCCGGGAAACAGGATGCGATCAGAGTTGCTGATCTTGATATGGCTGACCGAGGGGGGCGCTGGCGCGACCTTCTCCGGCTTCACCGACCTCGCCGGCTTGTCAGTGCGCAGGCCCAGGAAACTGCCATGGCGGACGCGTCCATCGTTAGTGAATTCGGCAAAGGCGACTTCGGCCACCAATATGGGTTTGATCCACTGCGCACCGCGCGCCTCCGCCTGGGGCACCTGCGCTGGTGCAGCGTCGGTAGCCAGTGGGGCCATCGCCTCGGCCAGATCCGCCATGCTGGCCGCGTCGAACCCGGTGCCGACCTTGCCTTTGTAGATGAGCTTGCGTCCCTCATTCTGGGCGAGGAGCAAGGAAGAGAAGGCGCGCCCCTTGGCCTTGCTCTTCGTCCAGCCGATGACGACGAATTCCTGTCGCCGGGTGCATTTCACCTTCACCCAACTGCGCGTTCGACCACTGCGATAGGGCGCGCTCGACCGCTTGGCGATGATGCCCTCCTGCCGGGCATCGCACATCGACCGCAACAGCGCCTCACCCGAGCCGATCAGATGGTCGGCGACATGGATGGGGGGGGCCCCATCCGCCAGCAAGGCTTCCAACCGCTCCTTGCGTTCGATGGTCGTCAATGGCTTGAGATCGATGCCGTCGAGGGCGAGCAGGTCGAAGGCGAAAAGATGGAAGGGCGTGTCCAGCCGCTGCGCGCCATGGCCGCGTTTCAGCACAGACTGGAGGGCGGAGAAACTGGGATTGCCGTCCTCGTCGAAGGCCACGATCTCTCCGTCGATCAAGGCCGGCGGCAGATCGAGCGCGGCGATCGCTTCCACCAGCGGCCCGAACTTGTCGGTCCAGTCGAGGCCATTGCGGGTGAACAGCTTCACCGCCCAGCCCTTGACCGCAACCATGGCGCGATAGCCATCATATTTGATCTCGTGCAGCCAGTCGTCGCCGGTGGGCACATCGTCCACAAGGGTGGCGAGCTGCGGTTTGACGAAGCGCGGGATCGATGCACTCTCCCTCTTGCCGCGTCTCGCTCTGGTCGTGATCCTGGCATTATGGGAGCTTGCGGCCTGCATCTTGTCGGTGAAAGCCTTGCCCTTGGCGCCCTTGAGCGACTGCGTGCCGCCGCTGTCCGCCTGGATCTGGGCCATTGAGCGGTCGGTCAGCACGCTGGTCAGTGCATGACCGACCAGATCTTCGCTGTCGCTGGCATGATTATCCTCGACCTTGCGGAGCAGCCAGTTCTCGCGCTTTTCGCCCGGGCGCCCCTTCATCCGGACAAGCAGCCATTCGCCTTTCATCCGCTCGCCATGCAGGATGAAGTGGAGATGACCGTCCTTCAGGTCGTCGGCACGCTTGCCGGGGATCGGTTCCCAGGTGCCGCGGTCCCAGAGCATGACCGATCCGCCGCCATATTCGCCCTTGGGGATGGTCCCTTCGAACGCGCCATAGTCGAGCGGATGATCCTCGGTCCGCACGGCCAGACGCTTGTCGGCCGGGTCGAGGCTTGGCCCCCTGGTGACAGCCCAGCTTTTGAGGACGCCGTCGATCTCCAGCCGAAAATCCCAGTGCAGGCGCGTTGCCGCATGCTTCTGCACGACGAAGCTTCTGCCGCCGGTCTTGGCAACCTTGCCCCTGGGTTCGCGCGTCCGGCTGAAGTCGCGCTTGGCATTATAGGGGGCAAGGAGATCGGCAGGCGCCATGGATCAGGCGCTCTTGCGCCGGGGAGCGGCCTTCTTCGCTGGTGCCTTGCCCTTTGCCGGTGCCTTGCGCCCGCCTTCACCCGCCGATTTCTTGAGCGCGGCCATCAGGTCGATGACATTGCCACCCTTGCGGCCCGCCGGCTCGTCATCGACCTCCTCGATGATGCGCTTGCCCTTTGCCTTCTTCTTCTTCTTGTCGATCAGGCGATGGAGCGCATCGACATAGCGGTCGTGGAACTCCTCCGGCTTGAAGGGGGCCGTGCGCTTGTCGATGATGCTGACGGCAAGGTCCAGCATGTCCTCGTCGGCGGTGTCATCGGGCAGGCCACGAAAGTAGGTCTGCGCCTTCGTCACCTCGTCGGCGTAGCGCAGCACTTCCAGCACCATTCCGCGCCCGCAGGGCTTGAGCGAGACAAGCTGTTCGCGCCCGCGCACGGACAGCTGGCCAAGGCCGACCTTCTTTGTTTGGCGCAGCGCGTCGCGCAGGACGGCATAGGCCTCCTCGGCCAGATCATCGGCGGGCACCACGAAGTAGGGCTTTTCATAATAGAGGACGTCGATCGCATCGGCCTCCACGAACTGGACGAGGTCGAGCGTCTTGCGGCTCTCGATCTTCACCGCCTCGATCTCGTCCTGCTCCAGCAGGACATAGTTGCCCTTCGATATCTCGAAGCCCTTGAGTATCTCATCAGGATCGACCGGGCCGACGCCCGTGACGACCTTGTCATAATGGATGGGCTTGCCCGTGGGTTCATGGATTTGGCGGAAGCTGACCGCCGCGCCCGATTTGGTGGCAGGGTAGATCTCTACCGGGATGGAAACCAGCGCCAGCTTGATCTGGCCCTGCCAAAAAGCGCGTGCGGGCATGTTCGACCTCCGGACACGAGAGCGTGCGGAGGAGAAGATGGTTCCGGTTTGTGATAAACCGACCATCGACTTGCTGGACCGATAACATGTCGGCAGAGCAGCTGCAAAAGCGGGTTCTCAACTGGATTTACGGATCGGCGAGCATGTCACCGATCCTCGCTGCCCAGGGACTGCGGCGGTCACCGGCGAATCATGAACATCAATAACGCAAAAGCGGAATGTCTGCTGGCGGAGACGAGAAAATGGTGGATGAGCGTCTCAAATGGGCGCAAACCTGCCGGCCCATGCGGGTGGCGTGCAGGGCTGTCCCCGGACGATCAGGATCCTGCCGAGCCGCTCCTCCAGCGCCTTCACCCGCCGCGATATGGCCGATGGGGATCTACAAAGCTTCGACAATGCGGCATGCCGGGATAGCGCCATGGGCATGGCCGGTGACCATGGCCTGGACGATGGGTTAGGCTGGCGGATGGGTGACGTTCTATGCGCAAGGCGATCCGGCGGGCTTGTCCAGCTACTATCTCGACGCCGATTAACTGTGTCCAGATTTGTGCAATTGCCTTTTTACGGCAAAGGAAGTCATTGTAGCGTATTCATGTCTCGACCAAGCAAGGGTGCAGCTAAGTACCTGAATTTAAACATGGATACGCCACAAATTTCACTCTTTTAATCAGTAGGTCGCTGGTTCGAACCCAGCTGGACTCACCACCCTCAGACATAGCGATAAGACATGATCCCGGCGCATCGTCGCCCGATCGATGCTGCCAGCCCGCGCCGTTTCTGCACGCAGCGCACAACTGTCGTGCCGACAAACGACAGGACAGGATGCGCCCGGATGATATCGAGCGGGCGACGCGCCCGCCGCCAAGATCCGGGGCGCACACCGCGGTTTTCGAAAGCGGGCGCGTCACCCCCCTTCATTCCAACCTGTCGCGGCCTGCCCGCCACACAAAGCAAAACGCGGCCCCGGGACATGCCCGGAACCGCGTCTTTGCCTTTTCCCCAAAGGGAGATGGGATCAGAACTTGCCCTGAACACCAACGAAGAAGCGCTGGCCCGGATAGGCCACATCCACCGGCATATCCTTGTTGATGTAGAGCTTGGTGAACTCCTTGTTCAAATTCTGCGCCTCCAGGAAGACGCTGAAATGATATTCCGGGAAGCGCAGCGTGATCTTGCCGTCGAGATAACCTTCCGCCTTGCGATAGAGCGGGTTGTTGCCATTGTTGGCGTCGATCACCGTCGCCAGCCACTTGGACCGCTTATTGTAGCTCAGCCGGAAGTTCAGCCAGTCCTTGTCGTAGAAGACGCTGGCATTGTAGGTATATTTCGACATGCCGGGATATTCCTTCAACTCGGTCCCGGTCGCGCTGTTGGTCAGGTTGGTGCGAAGCGCGCGCGAATAGCTGAAGTTCGCGCTGGCGCCGAAGCCGTCGAACGGCTTGGGCAGGAAGGTGAAGGCCGTCTGGACATTGGCCTCGATCCCGTCGAGCAGGGCGCCGAAGCCGTTGACCGGCTGACGCACCGTATAGCTGCTGCCGTCCTTGAACAGGTCGACACCGTTGCGAACGACGTTCGGGATGACGAAGCTGGACTCATATTTCTTCCAGTAGCCCAGGCTCAGCATCGTGTCGGCATTGGGATACCAGGCCAGGTTCACTTCCCACTGGTCGGCGCGATAGGGCTTCAGGTCCGGGTTGCCGGCCGTGCAGGTATCGTCCGTGCCGGTGATGGTGGTGTCATCCAGGCAGTTGATGTTCGGCACCAGATCGGTCGGGCGCGGGCGCGCCAGATTCTTGGCCCAGTTGGCGCGCAGGAACAGGTCACGAGCCAGTTCCAGGTTCGCGTTGAAGGCCGGCAGGATGTCGGTGTAGGTGTTGCTGATCGTCACCGCCTGTGCCGCCAGCACCACCGTCTCGGTGCCGCCCGTCGAATTGAACCGGGTTACGCGGCTGACATTGGTGCCAAGCCCCGTATCCTTGGTGTGGGTCCAGCGGACACCGCCATTGCCGGTCAGGCGCATGCCGAAGATTTCGGTGTCGATATCGGCCATGACATAGCCCGACAGGACGGTCTCGTCGACC
Source organism: Sphingobium scionense (assembly GCF_014197035.1). GTDB lineage: Bacteria > Pseudomonadota > Alphaproteobacteria > Sphingomonadales > Sphingomonadaceae > Sphingobium > Sphingobium scionense. The sequence goes on from NZ_JACIEU010000016.1 coordinate 43,986, forward strand.
TTGGCGCTGGGCACCTGCGGGAAGCCATCGGCTTCGCGCACCAGATCATGGTCGAAGCCCGACAGGTCGTAGAATTTCGCCAGTTCCTCGGCATTGAAGTTCGGGAAGGCAATGCCGCTGGGAATGCCGGACGGCGCGCCCTTCAGGCCGGAAAATAGCGGCGCACCACCGGTCGTTCCGCCGATCGCCCCGATCAGCGCGGTATATTGCGCAGGCGTCATATACCAGGTGTTGCCATTGCGGACCTGGGTCGGGTTATCGACGATATTGGTCGTGTAGGACACGTTGGCCGACGACTGATAGGTCATGGTCGTGGGGTCGAGCAGCACCGAACCGCCGCCGGCATAGTTCAGGAATTTCTGCTTGCGGCCCTGCGCACCGAATTCGAACTTGCTGACGATCGGGTGATCGATTTCCCAGTCCACATCGACCTTGAACTGGTCTTCGCTATTGTTGAACTCACCGGGACGATATTGCAGCGCGGGGCCATAGACCGGCAGCACCTGGCCGTTGGCACCGGTGCGGGTGAAGTCGGCATAGACCGCCGGATCGGACGGGTCGAAATTGGACGGGAAGCTGAAGACCGGCAGACCCTGATCATTGTTGCGGTCGATCGAGATGCCCGACACGCTGGTGCCCAGCGAGATGAGGTTGGTCTGCTGATCGGTATGGGCGGTCGCGTGCGACGCCATCACGTCGATCTTCAGACGGCTATTGGGCTCCCAGGTGAAACCGCCGGAGAAATATTTGCTGTCCTGATCATAGCTGAAGTCGCGTCGTTGCACGCCGACGATGTTCGCTGCGCCATTCCAGTTGGGATTGGCAGCCGTACCGATGTTCACCGCATTGAGCGCGGTGGTCAGGCCGGTGACGACATGGTTCTCGTTGACGGTCGAGGTGCCCTGCTGCACCCGGCGACGCGACGTCGCGCCATTCAGGCCAGCCGCCAGTTGCTGATCCAGGTTGAACCGTTCGATGCGGGTCAGGTCGACCGAATAGTTGGTGTCCTGCAGCTTCTGGTTACGCAGGTTGATCTGCGCATTGGCATAAGCGCGGAAATTGGGTGCGACCTGATATTGCAGCGTCACGTCGCCCGAAATGCGCTTGTCGTTGCGCACCCACTGGCGATAGCGCGGCACGGTCGGCGCCCAGTCGAAGAACTGGGTTTCGCAGGCCAGGCGGTTCGCGGTCGCTGCTGCCGTGGTCGCGCCGCCAACGCCGGCGCAGCTCTCATAGCTGTTATAATTGGCGTAGAGCGGGTTCGCGACCGTCTTCTCGGTCGAATGGTCGAAATCAGCGAGGCGCGACCAGTTGGTGTTGCTGATATAATCCTGGCGCGTATCGACGTCGCTATAGGTGGCGTTGACCAGGATGCCGAGGCCATCGATCAGGAATTTGGGCGCACCGGCAAAGAAGGTGAGGCGCGGCTTCCAGGTTTCGGTCAGGTCCAGATGCTGGCCCGACGCGACCATCGAGATCAGCGGATCCTTCAATTCCAGCGGCTTGCGCGTTTCGACGCGCACGGTGCCCCCAATGCCGCCTTCGGTCAGGTCGACGGCATAGCCCTTGTAGACGTCGATCGACTTGACCAGTTCGGCCGCGATTTCGCGGAAGTCGCCGGCGCGGGTGCCGGTGGCGCTGACCTGGCTGACACCGTTGATCTCGACGCGGTTGAGGTCGGGCTCGACACCGCGGATCGAGATCTGGTTGCCCTCGCCAAATTCGCGGCTCAACTGGACGCCGGTGATGCGGGCGAGCGAGTCACCGATATTCTTGTCGGGGAAGCTGGCAATGTCGTCGGCCACGATCGAGTCGACGACGGTGTTGGCCGCCTTCTTGCGGTTGATCGCCGACTGGAGCGAGGCGCGGGTGCCGACGACGACGATATCGGCGGCCGAAGCGGCGCCCTGCTTCTTCTCGCCATCCTCATTTGTCTGAGCAATAGCCGAAGCCGACATCAGCATGACACCCGCCATGGCGAGGGCGGAAGCGCCCTTCAGCGTCCGGCGAACCATCGCAATGTTGGAAAAATGTTGCACGCTTTCAGTGGTATGCTCGCGCATAGCCGATCCCCTCTCTCCCAGAACACCCCATGACCGACTCCGTTTCCCCACGGTCGTCGAATCAGTTTCTAGACGGAGAGTTACTGAACCTATATGTGGGATGCAATTCTAATATTTGGATCAGTAGTGATCCTGAGGGGAGATTGATGCAAATGCGCACCACTATACGGGCCTTTACCCTGGCGCTGGCTCTGGCGTCTTCGACTATGGCGCTGGCCACTGGTCCCAATGCCCGTATAGCGGCCGAACGACTTGATCGGGGAGCGGTAGCGCTACCAGCGCATAATGGCGGCATGCTCATTACATGGCGTCTACTGGCTGATGATCCCGCCACCATCCGCTTCCGCCTGCTGCGCGACGGCAAGCCGATCCACGACAGCCGCGTCGGCGAAGCCACCGCCTTCGTCGACAAAAAGGGCAGCGCGACCAGCCGCTATGCGGTGCAGCGGATCAGCGACAGGAGCGCGCCCTCCCCCGCCATGATGTGGGACAAATCCTATCTCTCCATCCCCCTGACGCCCCCCGCCGACGGCGTCACGCCGGCCGGCGAGGCGTTCAGCTACACCGCCAATGATGCGAGCGCGGCGGACCTGGACGGCGACGGCCGCTATGAAATCATCCTGAAATGGGATCCGACCAACAGCCATGACAATAGCCAGGCCGGCTATAGCGGGCCGGTCTTCCTCGACGCCTATCGGCTCGACGGCACGCGGCTGTGGCGCATCGACCTTGGCCGCAACATCCGCGCCGGCGCCCATTATACCCAGTTCCTCGCCTTCGACTTCGACGGCGACGGCCGCGCCGAAGTGGCGATGAAGACCGCCGACGGCACGGTCGACGGCACCGGCACGGTGATCGGCGATGCCAGGGCCGACTGGCGCGGCCATGATGGCGAAGTGCCGCAGCGCGACCGCACCGGCGCCAAGGTGCTGCCCGATGGCACCAAGGTCGCACCGATGCAGGGCCGCATCGTCAAGGGGCCGGAATATCTGACTGTCTTCGACGGCCTCACCGGCAAGGCACTGGCCACCGCCCCCTATGATCCGCCGCGCTATCCCGGCGGCAATCCCACGACCGCGCAGCTGACCGAAAGCTGGGGCGACGGCTATGCCAACCGATCCGACCGATTCCTGGCCGGCGTCGCCTATCTCGACGGCCATCTGCCCTCGATGGTCTTTGGCCGGGGCTATTATGCCCGCACCGCGATCGCCGCCTGGGACTGGCGCGATGGCAAGCTGACCCAGCGCTGGCTGTTCGACAGCAGCCAGCCGGGCAAGGCCGACTATGCCGGCCGCGGCAATCACCAGCTTTCGGTCGCCGATGTCGATGGCGACGGCCGCGACGAGGTGATCTACGGCTCGATGGCGGTCGATGACGATGGCAAGGGGCTGTGGAGCCAGCCGTTCTTCCATGGCGACACCATGCATGTCGGCGACCTCGATCCCGCCCGTCCAGGTATCGAAAAATTCGGCGTGTTCGAGGATGTGAAGAGCAACGGCCAGCTAGGCTCTGCCCTGCTCGACGCGCGCACCGGCCAGCCGCTCTGGACCACCCCGGCCCAGCAAGATACCGGCCGTGGCGTCGCCGCCGATATCGACCCGCGCCATTGGGGTGCCGAGTTCTGGAACTCCAGTTCGGCCGAACTGTTCGACGTCGCCGGCAAGCCGATCGGCCCGCGCCCGCGCCAGATGAACTTCGCCATCTGGTGGGACGGCGACCTGCTGCGCGAACTGCTCGACAAGACGACCATTTCCAAATGGGACTGGGAAAATGGCAAGGAAATCCCCCTGCTCTCGCCCGATGGCCTGTCGTCCAACAACGGCACCAAGGCGACACCGGCGCTCCAGGCGGACCTGATCGGCGACTGGCGCGAGGAAGTGGTGTGGCGCAGCGCCGACAATCGCGAACTGCGCATCTACACCACCCCCTATCCGACCACGCACCGCTTCGTCACGCTGATGCAGGATCCGGTCTATCGCCTTGGCGTCGCCTGGCAGAACACCGCCTATAATCAGCCGCCGCACACCAGCTTCTATCTGGGTGCCGGCAAGCAGGGCGAACGCTGACAACGGCTCGGGCGGCGTGGCATTGCATGCGCCGCCCGATCTGACTGACCAATATATGGATCACATATCCATTTTTAGGGATATCTATTGACCCTTCGTCCGGCATCGCTCAAAGTGGCCTGACCAATATCAGAGAGGGCAAGGGCATGAAGCGGAAATCGGCTGTCGGCGCACGGGTGCGTCAGTTGCGGGGTGGCCTGGCCCTGCTGGCACTGATGCCGCTCCTCCCCTCGGTCCCTGCCGCCGCCCATGACGCGTCCACCGTCACCGCCTCGCCGCGCCACACCTATAATCTCAACCCCGGCTGGCTGATGACGACCGGTGACCAACCCGGCGCGCAGCAGCCCGGCTTTGACGACAAGGGCTGGCAGAACGTCACCCTGCCCAACGCCTTCAACGAGACGCAGGCCTTCGCCCGCGACATCAAGGCGCTGTCCACCGGCATCATCTGGTATCGCAAGCATATCACCCTCCCCGCCGGCGCAACGCGCGGCAAGGCCTTCCTGGAATTTGAGGGCGTGCGCCAGGCCGCCGAGATCTGGGTCAATGGCCGCTCGGTTGCGCTGTCCGAACATGGCGTGATGGCCTTCGGCGCCGATATCAGCGCCGCACTGCGTCCCGGCGACAATGTCATCGCCGTGCGCGTCGACAATGACTGGAAATATAAGGAACGCGCCACCGGCAGCGGCTTCCAGTGGAACAATGACAATTTCAACGTCAATTATGGCGGCATTACCAAGAATGTCCGGCTCCACCTGACGGGGCCAGTCTACCAGACGCTGCCGCTCTATTCGTCGCTCGGCACGACCGGCCAATATGTCTGGGCCGACGGCTTCGACATCGCCGGCCGCCGTGCCAATATTCATGCCGAAACCCAGGTCCGCAACGACAGCGCCGCCGCCCGCGCCCTGTCGCTCCGCGTCGAAGTGCGCGATCCCGCCGGCCGCCGCATTGCCCGCTTCGACAGCGCGGCAGCCTCGGTCGCGCCCGGCCAGAGTGCCACCCTCGCCGCCGCCGCGCCGGTCGCCGACCTCCATTATTGGAGCTGGGGCTATGGCTATCTCTACACCGTGACGACCAGCCTGATGGACAAGGACAAGGTCATCGACAGCGTCGACACCAGGACCGGCTTCCGCCAGACCCGCTTTGGCGATGGCAAGGTCGACCTCAACGGCCGCACCATCATGGTCCATGGCTATGCCCAGCGCACCTCCAACGAATGGCCCGCCGTCGGCACCTCCATCCCGCCCTGGATCAGCGATTTCTCCAACGCGCTGATGGTGGAGAGCGGCGGCAATCTGGTGCGCTGGATGCACGTCACCCCGTCGAAACAGGATATCGAATCCGCCGACCGCGTCGGCCTGATGCAGGCAATGCCGGCGGGCGATGCCGAAAGCGACGTGACCGGCCGCCGCTGGGACCAGCGCAAGGAGGTGATGCGCGACGCGATCATCTATAATCGCAACAATCCCTCGATCCTCTTCTACGAAAGCGGGAACGAGAATATCAGCGAAGACCATATGGCGGAGATGAAGGCGATCCGCGACCTGTACGATCCCCATGGCGGTCGCGCCATCGGATCGCGCGAGATGCTGGACAGCCGCATCGCCGAATATGGCGGCGAGATGATGTATATCAACAAGAGCGCCAAACATCCGATGTGGTCGATGGAATATAGCCGCGACGAAGCCGCCCGCGCCTATCAGGACGATTTCACCCCGCCCTTCCACAAGGATGCGCCCGCCTATAATCGCAACCAGGACAGCCACGCCATCGAGGATGTGAAGCGCTGGAACGACTATTATGTCATGCGGCCGGGCACCGGCACCCGCGTCAGTTCGGGCGGCGTCAACATCATCTGGTCGGACAGCAACACCCATTATCGCGGCGACAATAATTACCGCCGCTCGGGCGAGGTCGACGCGGTGCGCATCCCCAAACAGGGCTTTTTCGCGCATCAGGTGATGTGGAACGACTGGGTCGACAGCGTCACCCCCGCCACCCACATCATCGGCCACTGGAACTACGCCCCCGGCACCGTCAAGGACATGAGCGTCGTGTCCAATGGGCAGAGCGTCGAGCTGTTCCTCAACGGCCGCTCGCTCGGCAAGGGCCAGCGCAGCGATACCTTCCTCTTCAGCTGGAAAAATATCGCCTTCGCCCCCGGCACGCTCCGCGCCGTCGCCACCCACGCCGATGGCAAGACGTCGGAATATAGCCTCTCCACCACCGGCCCGGCGGTCGCGCTGAAGCTCACCCCCCATGTCTCCCCGCGCGGCTTCGTCATGGACGGCGCCGACATCGCGCTGGTCGATGTCGAGGCGGTCGATGCCCAGGGCCGCCGCGTGCCAGTCGATGCCAGCAAGGTCCATTTCGATCTCAAGGGGCCGGCGCTCTGGCGCGGCGGCATTGCCCAGGGCGACAGCCAGGGCAAGGTCCGCGCCGGCCAGACCGAAGGCGAAGCGGTCGTGACCAAGGCGCATGGCGCCGACGGCACCACTTCCTATGCCGGCACCGCGCGCGAGGAGGATAATTATATCCTCTCGCCCGACCTGCCGCTGGAGGGCGGCGTCAACCGCGTCCTGATCCGCGCCGGGACGAAGGCGGGCACCGTATCGCTCACCGCGACCGCGCCGGGCCTCAGATCCGCCAGCCTGTCGATCGCGACCAGATTGCCCGCCGCTGCCAGGAATGGCCTGTCCACCGATTTCGCCGACGCCTTCCAGCCCGGCAGCCTGGTGCGTGGCCCGACGCCTGTCACGTCCAGCTTCACCCCGCACCGCACCACTTTCCTCGCGCAGGATATCCGCGCCGGTTCAGGACAGGCCGATGCCGGTGCCACCGTCGACGACAATGAACTCACCCGCTGGGCGAGCGACGGCAAGCCGGACAATGGCTGGATCGAATATCACTTCGCCGCGCCGGTGCGCCTGAGCGAAATCGACCTGAAGCTGGTCGGCTGGCGCTCGCGTGCCTATCCGCTCGAACTGACGATCGACGGCAAGAGTGTCTGGCGCGGCGAGACCGAGCGGCAGCTTGGCTACACCACGCTGCGCTTCCCCGCCACGACCGGCCAGACGCTGCGCATCCGCCAGACTGGCCCGGTGCAGGACAAGGACGCCTTCGGCAAGGTCGTGGAACTCGCCAGCGCCCGCCAGGCCGGCGACACCGGCGCAGACGCCGTCCCGCCCGGCTGGCACCTCGGCATCGTCGAAGCCGAATTCCACGGCCCGGTGGACTGACACCCTCGGCCCGCACGCTCCCACATCCGTTCGTTTCGAGCCTGTCGAGAAACCAGAAAACCGCGCTGGCCGTTTCTCGACCAAGTGCATCCTGAGCGCCTGCCTCAGGTGACGCGGACAAATTCGGCCGGTTTACAGACGACCAAGAGCGGCGGCAAAATCCTCCCCTGCAAGGGGAGGATGGTCTGGAAGCGACCAGAAGCTGACCTGTTCCCCCTCCCGCAGGCGGGAGGGGGTTAGGGGGTGGGCTGGACGTCGCACAAGCCCACCCCGCTGCGACTAACGCGCTGCGCGCCTAAGTCTCGCTGCCCCTCCCGTTTACGGGAGGGGCATGGCAGGAAGCCACCCATCGCCGCCGTTCGGCGAACCTCAAAGCGAGTGCTACGACGCCTTGGCCAGTCCCGGCACCCGCACCGGCTGCGCCACCGGGCGGTTGAGCGCGACCGACAGCCGATCGGCCGTGCGCAGCGCCAGCGCGGCGATGGTCAGTGTCGGATTGGCCCAGCTCGACGTCGGGAAAGCCGACGACCCCACGACATAGAGATTGGCCTGGCCATGCACGCGCCCGTCCGCATCCACCACGCCTTGGCGCGGATCGGTCGCCATGCGGGTCGTGCCCATATGATGATAGCCGCCGATCGCATGGGAAGAGATGAGCGGATCGTTGCGCCACAGCGCGCCCGGTTCGTCCAGCCAGTCGGCCCGCTCGACCCGGCCCATGTCCAGCCGTTCGAGTTCACGGCCGAGGCCATCGACGAGTCCCGTCACGCTATGCTTGTCGATCGCCGACAGCCGCCAGTCCAGCGCCACGCGCGGCACACCCAGCGCGTCGCGCTCCCTGGTCAGCAACACCCGGCTGTCGGGATTGGGCGCCTGTTCGGCCCGCACCAGCAGCGCGATCTCCAGCTTGCCCGCTTTGTGCAGCAGCCAGGGGCGCAGCGGATCGACATGGCGCTGCGCCCAGGTCGCCGCCTTCTTGGTCATCATCCACATCCGCCGGCCACTGCGCGTCGGCGACATGTCGTGCTTCAGCGAGCCATAGGCCCGCATGCCCCAGAATTGCGACGCCCGCGCCGGTTGCCGCCCGACGATGGTCAGCGAGCTGTTGAGCAGCCCCTCGCGCCGCTGCAGATCGGCCGACGGGGTAATCAGTGCCGCCATGTCATGGCCGCCAATCCGGTGCCGCCGACCAAACGCCTTGAGCAGCGGCCAGGCTTTCGCATCGACGATCCGCCCGCCCCGCGCATGGGGATGCTCCATGAAGTTGCGGCCGACCTGATCGCGCTCATTGCCGATGTTCGACGCCAGCAGCAGCCGGGCATTCTCGATCCCGCCGGCCGCCAGCACGAAGGCGCGCGCCTCGACATGCAGATGCGCGCCGGCCAGCGCCTTCGCCTCGATCCGGCTGATCGCGCCATCCCTGGTCACGATCCGCGTGACGCTGGCATGGGTGATGATCTCGCAGCGCGGATGGTCGCGCAGGTCCTGGCACGCGTCGAAGGTGAAGCGGTTGAAGCGCGGATCGAAATTCCACACCGGCATGTGCAGTTCCGATTTGTCGAACCCCGGCAGCGGCACGCCATGGGTGCTCAGCGCGTCGGCGCTCGCCGGCTCGTCGCCAATCTCGAATAGGCCGCGCGCCTGGCCATAATAATCCTGTAGCTCGTCCCAGGACAGCGGCCAGCCCGATCCCGCCACCCAGTCGCGGCGCTGAAGGTCGATCGGGTCCAGCGTGGCACAGCGCCCGCCCCATATCGCCGTCGTGCCGCCAAAGAAGCGCAGCCGCGCATCGTCCAGATCATAATAGGGCTGGCCGACATTCCTGCCGGCGTTGAGGTCGGCGGTCGCCCGCTCATAGTCCAGCCCGCCGCTTTCCAGCAGCAGCACCTGATGCCCGGCCGCCAGCAGCCGGCGCGCGGTGGTGATGCCGGCCGCGCCCGCGCCGATGACGCAGACATCTGCCCGCCGGCGCAGCGCGCCGGCCTGTTGCGAGAGATCAATGCTCATTCATGCGTCCTGATTATTGGCCAGATCGGCCGCGTGCTTTTGAAGAAAATCCTGCGATTCCACGCCGGTCAGCACATAGACGGTGCCTTTTCTGGCCCAGTAGGCGATGGTCTCGCCGTCGACGACTTGCGTGCGCGGCGTTTCCGGCAGGCCGGTGACGGCCCGCGCCGCGAACAGCGACACCGGCGCCTTCTCGCCCGCATCGATCACCAGTTGCAGGCTTGGCCCATAGTCTGACGGGAAGAGCTGCACATCCAGCACCCGCCAGCCGGCCGGCAGCACCGGCACGTTGATATGGGTGGCGGACCGGACATCGGCCGGGTCGAAATGCGGGATTTCGGGCTGCGACTTCATGTGCGACCGCACCAGCGCGGTCTTGTGCGACATCAGGGCTTCCTCGATGAACACCGGCATCGCCTGCGCCGTCGGCGCGACGCCCATGTTCAGCTTGCCCACGCCCAGCGCCACCGCGGCGACGATGCCCGCCGCCATCGCCAGCCCGCCGCTCAACCGGCGAAACAGGCGGCTGCGGTGCAATGCACTCTCCACCTTGCGGGCGCTGTCATGCAGGCGTTGCTGCACCGGCTGCTCGTCGCGCTGCGCCAGCGCCCGCATCGCGTCGCGCACCGACAGGTCGGCCAGCACACGCGCGGCGACATCGGGATTGCGCACCAGATAATCGGCCACTTCCAGCCGCCCCATGGCATCGAGCTGATCGTCGACATAAGCGTGCAATTCGCATTCGGTGATGATGAGTTCAGCCATGGCTCAATCCCTCACGACACGCAGATGGCCGGGGCGCACGACGGGGGCGCCTTCTTCCAGCGCCCGCAGCTTCGCGCGGGCGCGGGACAGGCGCGAAATCAGCGTGCCGATGGGAATGCCGATCGCGTCGGCCGCATCCTGATAGGACAGGCCCTCGACCGCGACCATGTGCAGCACGGTCTGCTGCTCCTCCGGCAGGGCGGTCAGCGCCGCCTCGATCTGGTGCAGCCGCACCATCTGTTCCTGCGCCGGTGCCGCCATCGGCTCTCCCTGCGCCACGGCATCGGCGCGGAACCGTTCCCGCACGGCCGCCCGGCGGGTTCCGCTGATGAAGACATTGTGCAGGATGGAAAACAGCCAGACGCGCAGTGGCCGACCGCGCTGATAGCTGTCGGCATTGGCATAGGCGCGCACCAGCGCATCCTGTACCAGATCCTCGGCATCGCTTTCATTGCCGGTCAGTCGACGGGCATAGCGCATCAGCGCGGGCAACAGGTCGACGACCTTGGGCGGCGTGGGTTTCATACGTCACTTACGCCTCAGTGATCGCTTTAATCCCCCTTCGCCCAAATATTTCCGGATTATGTATCTTCAACCCCGTCAGGGCCGGATTTCGCGCCTTTCCGCGCTGCTGCGCAAGCCTGCTTCCAATATCTCCATCACCGCGATCGCCTCATCCGCAGGGACCGGATTGGCGCCCTCGCCCCGGATGGCATCGGCCAGCGCCTGCCAGAACAGCCGGTAATCGCCACGTTCATTCATGACCATATGGCTATCGCCCGCCGCATCGGTCAGATGGCCCGGCTGCGGATCGACGCCCCAGTCCGCCCCTTCCGGCCGCTGGCCCGCGACCGTCGCCGCTTCCTGCCCGTCGGTCCCATTCTTGATCCAGCTACCGCCCGTGCCATGGACGACGAAGCGCAGCCCATGCGCCGCCGCCTGCTTGGTCGCATGCAGCAGCACGCGATGGCGCGGGTAGCGCAGCGTCACATGGAAATAATCGGGCGATCCGGCCCCTTCGCGCAAAGCCGCAATATCCGCACTCACCCCTTCGGGCTTGCCGAACAGGCACAGCGCCTGGTCGACCAGATGCGGCCCCAGATCCTGCCAGATGCCCGCCGCGCGCGCATCCTTCCAGGTCGTCGCCGGGGTCGGTCGCCAGCGGTCGAAATGGCTTTCGAACTGGATGATCTCGCCCAGCCGCCCCTCGGCGATCAGCCGACGCACGGTGCGGAAATCCGCGTCCCAGCGCCGGTTCTGGAAGATCGCCAGCAGCCTGCCCGCAGCGTCCGCCTCGGCCGCCACACGGCGCGCATCGGCCAGCGTGGTGGCAAAGGGCTTGTCCACCAGCACATGCTTGCCCGCCCGCAGCGCCGCGATCGCATGATCGGCATGCAATTCATCGGGACTGCACACGATGACCAGGTCGATCCCCGGCAGCGCCAGCAGCGCATCGACATCGGGCACCACCTGCATGCCCGGCAGGCCGGCATGAACCTTCACGGGATCGCGCGAGACGACGGCGCGCAGCGCCATGCCCGGCGTCGCCATCACATAGGGCGCGTGGAACGCCCGTCCGCCCAGGCCATAGCCGATCAGGCCCACACCGATTTCCTGCATCATCATCGTCCCCTATCGCCGGGGGGATCACGGCTGTCGCGCCTTGCCCCAAAAAGATAGCATATACTATCTTCACGCCGAATCCCGCGAACAGGATCATGCCGAGAGGATAGCGCCTATGCTGTTGCGCCGACCATCGCCGCTTGTCGACCCGGCATCTGGTGTGCTGCGCGCCGAACATTTCCAGATCGCCTATGCGACCAACGATATCGACCGCGCCCAGGCGATCCTGGCCGATCGCTATGGCATCGGCGCCTTTCGCCGGCTCGAAGGGCCACTGGCGGCGGGCGGCCAGATCCGCGTCGAACTGGCCTGGGTCGGCCCGGTCATGTATGAATTGCTGACCGCCTCCGGGCCGGGGTCGGCCATCTATATGGACCGTCTCGCCCCCGGCGACGCTTTCCAGATGCGCCATCATCATCTGGGCTATCTGATCCACGACGACGCGCAGTGGCAGGCGCTGCTCGCCCGCGCCGAAGCGGACGGCCTGCCCGTTCCCCATGTCAGCCATAATATAGGCTTCATGCATAGCTGCTTCGTCGATGCGCCCGAGCTTGGCCATTATCTCGAATATATTTTCCCGACCCAGGCCGGGATCGACTTCTTCGCCGCCGTCCCCGCCACCTGACCAGTTCGAAAGGATCATCCATGCCCCCTGCCGCCCGCGCGATCGTCGTCGGCACCGGCTTTGGCTGCCGCATCCATGTGCCCGCACTGCGCGCCGCCGGGTTCGAGGTGGCGGGCCTCGTCGGCACCGATCCCGACCGCACCCGCCGCCGCGCCGATAGTGTCAACATCGCTGACATCTTCGCCGATCTGGGCGAAGCGATCGACCGCACCGGCGCGGTCGCGGTGACGATCGCCACGCCCCCCGCCACCCATGCCGCGCTCGCCCTGACCGCGATCGGGCGCGACTGTCACATCCTTTGCGAAAAGCCGATGGCCGCCGACCTGGCCGAAGCCCGCGCGATGCTGGCGGCAGCGGAACAGGCCGGCGTCACCCATCTCATCGGCAACGAGTTCCGCTGGGCGCCCGATCGCGCGATGATCGGCCGCGCCATCGCCAACGGGCTGATCGGCGATCCGCGCTATGTCACTCTGTCCAGCGTCCTGCCGATCGTCGCCGATCCCGCCGCCCGCATGCCGCGCTGGTGGTTCGATACCGGCGCGGGCGGCGGCTGGCTCGGTGCCCATGGCTCTCACCTGGTCGACCAGTTGCGCGTCTGGCTGGGCGAGGTCGACAGCCTCAGCGCCACCCTGCCCACCGTGTCTGATCGCCCGGCCGACGCGGCGGAGGACAGCTATATCGTCCGCTTCCGCATGAAGAATGGCGCGCAGGGCATTCTCCAGCACAGCGCCGGCGTCTGGGGTCCATCCGATAATATCAGCCGCGTCGCCGGCACCCATGGCACGCTCTGGGCGGACAAGGGCGTGGTCAAGATCGCCGACCGGGATGGCGTGCGCGACCTGCCGGTCGATGCCGACCTCCACCTGCCGCCGATCGAAGCCGACGATCCGCGCAAGGCGGCGATGCTGTTCGAACTCGCCCCCTTCATCCGCCTGTGCGAAGCCCTGCGCGCCGGCGTCGAAGGTCGGCCGATGCCCGATGGCGTCCCGATCCCGACCTTCCATGACGGTGTCGCGGCGATGGCGCTACTCGACGCGATCCGCCAGTCCGCCGCGCAGGACGGCGCGCGGATCCAAATGGCCTGAAAAAAGGAAAGGCCCGTCGACGGGGGGATGTCGACGGGCCCGATCTGCGAGACCGCCCGAGCGGGGGGAAGTGCGGCGGCCTCATGCAACAGAACGGGCCAGTGCCACGATGGTTCCCACCTTATTGCTGATGCGGCAGCAATTCGATGAACAGCCCCTCGGCGTCGGCACACAGCAGATCGCCGTCACGCAGTTCGCCGCGCACGAAACGCTTGCGCCCCTCGACCTTCGTCACCCAGGCGCTGACCTGCAATTCCTTATCGATCGGCGTGATCGCGCGATAATTGACGTGCAGATAGGCGGTCCGGGCCATCCGCTGCGCGCTCATATTCGCCGGCAGGCCCAATATCTCGTCGAACAGCAAAGCCACCGCCCCGCCATGGGCAGCATAATTGGCGCCCAGATGGAAGGCGCCAAAGGTTACCCGCGCATGGAGCGAATCGTCGCCCATCTTATCGGGGATGAAGGCCGGCGCGAACACCTGGCCATGGCCCGGCGCATCGCGCACCCGGCCGAACATGCGATGCGCCTCGTCCGCCACCATCGGCGTCAGCCGCTGCGTCCAGGCGGCCAGGTCCGCGTCCAGCGCCTGCGCCGTAGCGTCGTCCAGCTTGGCCTCCGCGACATGATCCAGGAAATCGCGCAACCGGTCGATCATCGCGCCATAGGGCGTATCGCCCGTCAGCCAGCGCCCGCCCAGCAGATCCCGTTCCTCGTCCGCTCCCGGTCCTGCCGCCGATCCTGCTTCCGTCATCTGTCGTCCTGCTCCCTTTGCCCCTGCTTAGCCATGCTTTGGCGGGCGAAGGAAGCCCCCGATCGGCGGGCAGGATGACGGCTGGATCGCCGCGCATCAATCGGGCGCGGTCGCGCCTTCCGGGATAACGCTACGGCGTTGCGGCATCATGCTGCGCCCCGGCACCATCAGGGGGCCATCCGGCAGATCGAAAAGAAAATCGCCCTCCGCGCCATTGATGCACAGGCTGAGACCCGACGCCCGGAAATGCAGCACCAGCCGCCGCCGCGCAGGATCCTCCCATTGGGCGACGCTCAGAGGCTGACCGCCCTCGTCCAGCCAGACGACATCGCCCTCGCCCAGCAGCGCCACGTCGGTCAGCTCGGCACAACGCCGCCGCCATTGCCCCAGCGCAAAGGCATGGGCCTCGATCTCCCGATCGCGTGCGTCCCATTCGATCCAGCTGATGCCATTATCCTGCGCATAGGCATTGTTATTGCCCATCTGGCTGCGCCCGAACTCGTCGCCCGCCGTCAGCATGATCGTCCCGCGCGAGCAGAAGAGGGTGGAGAGCAGCGCCTTGATGTCGCGCCGCCGCGCCGCGATGACCGTCGGATCGTCGCTCGCCCCCTCCACGCCGTTGTTCCAGCTGAAATTCTCGCCATGGCCATCGCGATTGTCCTCGCCATTGGCTAGGTTATGCTTGTCCGCATAAGCGGTGCAGTCGGCCAAAGTGAAGCCGTCATGGGCGGCGAGGAAATTGACGCTGCGGGTCGTCCCCTCGAAAATATCCGACGATCCCGCCAGTCGCGTGGCGAAGGCACCGATCGTGCCAGCGTCGCCCCGCCAGAAACGCCGCATATCGTCGCGATAGCGGTCATTCCATTCCAGCCAGGGCGGCCCGAACCGGCCCAGTTGATAGCCCCCCGGCCCGATATCCCATGGCTCGGCAATCAGGATGCGGTCGCCCAGCACCGGATCGGCGCGCATCTCCGTTAGCAGCGGCGCATCACGGTCGAACCCGTCCGGCAACCGCCCCAGCGCCGGCGCCAGATCGAAACGGAAACCGTCGATCCCCGCCTGCACCACGAAATGGCGCAGCGATTCCAGGATCATCCGGCGCACCATCGGCTGGTTGCAATCCACGCTGTTGCCGGTGCCGGTATCGTTGATCAGCCGCCCGTCCGCCTCGTGCCGGAAATAGGCGCGGGCATTGAGGCCGCGCAGCGACAAGGTCGGCCCCAGCCTGTCGCTTTCGCCGTCATGATTATAGACCATGTCCAGGATCACGCCGATCCCCGCATCGTGCAGCGCCGCCACCGTATCGCGCAGTTCGGCAAGCCCGCCGGGCGCCAGTCGCGGATCGAGCGCGAAATAGCTGACCGGATTATAACCCCAGGCATTGCGCAGGCCGAGCGGCGGCAAATGCCGCTCGTCGATCCACGCGTTGATCGGCATCAGTTCGACCGCGCCAACGCCCAGCTTCTGCAGATGATCGATCACCACCGGATGCGCCAGCGCGGCGATCGTGCCCCGCAGCGCTTCAGGAACGTCAGGATGCAGCAGCGAGAAGCTGCGCACCTGCAATTCGTAGATGAGCCCACCCGGCTGGAAGCGCGGCGCCGCCGAAGCGACGGCCGGCAACGGCGCGGCGACCACCCCTTTGGGCATCAGCGGCGCGGTATCTTCCCCCTGCCCGCGCGGTGCGGCCAGCATCGGATCATGGACGAAGGCCCGGTCGATCGCCGGCGCATGGGGATCGAGCAGCAGCTTGTCGGGGTCGAACCACAGGCCGCTATCGGGATCATATGGGCCATCGGCGCGCAGGCCATAGCGGGCCCCGGCACCGACGCCCGGCGCATGAACCTGCCAGACGCCCTCCTCTCCCCGCGCCATCGACAGGCGGGTTTCCCGGTCGTCCTGATCGAACAGGCAGAGCCAGAGCTGCGTCGCCTCCGGCGCCCAGACGGCAAAGCGGGTTCCGCCGGCATCGATCACCGGCCCGAACCCGCCCGCGCTCATGCGGCTTCGCGCCCCAGCAGGCTGCGATAGAGGGCCGCATAGCGCGCCGCGCTGTGGGTCCAGCTGAAATCGGCGCGCATCCCCGCGCGCTGCATCGCCTGCCAGGCCTCCGGCTCGCCATGCAGGCGCACCGACCGCGCGATCGCGCCGTGCAGCGCCAGCGGATCATCGCCGGCAAACAGGATACCGGTCGCCACGCCCGCGCTCACCGCCGCCTCATTGGCGTCGATCACCGTGTCGGCCAGGCCGCCGACCCGCGCTACCACCGGCACGCAGCCATAGCGCAGGCCATAAAGCTGGGTCAGGCCGCACGGCTCGAACCGCGACGGGATCAGGATCGCGTCGCCGCCCGCCTGCAACAGGTGCGACAGCGGCTCGTCATAGCCGATCTGCACGCCCACCCGGCCGCGATGCCGGTCCGCCGCGGCCAGGAAACCGCCCTCCAGCGCATGATCGCCCGATCCCAGCACCGCCAGCTTCGCGCCCAGCCCGACCAGATGGTCGATCGCGTTCATCATCAGGTCCATGCCCTTTTGCCAGGTCAGGCGGCTGATGATGACGAAGATCGGCGCATCGTCGCGCTGCAAACCGAACCGTTTTTCCAGCGCCCGGCGATTGGCGCTGCGCCCGCCAAGGCCGCGCGCACTGTAACGCCGCGCGATCAGCGCATCCTCGGCCGGGTTCCAGATGTCGGTATCGACGCCGTTCAAAATGCCGTGCAGCTTGTCACTGCGTCCATTGATCAAGCCATCCAGCCCCATGCCATGGACCGGCGAGCGGATTTCATCGGCATAGGTCGGGCTGACCGTTGTGATCGCATCGGCCGACACCAGCCCCGCCTTGAGGAAGCCGGTGCCGCCATAATATTCGACACCGTCCATGCCCCAGGCCTCGGCCGGCAGGCCCAGCTGGGCAAAGATTTCCGGCCCGAACCGCCCCTGAAAGGCAAGATTATGGATGGTGACGACGCGCGGCACGGCATGGGCCGGGCCAAAGCGCATATAGGCCGCGGTCATCGCCGCCTGCCAGTCATGGACATGGACGATATCGGGCACCCAGCCCTTCACCCCCTCCGCCGCAATGTCCGCGCCGGCGCGCGACAGCGCGGCAAAGCGCCGCCAGTTATCGCCCCAGTCATTGCCGCCATGGTCGCCATAGGGACCACCTTCGCGCGCGAAATAATCGGGCGCATCCAGCACCAGCAGGTCAAGGTCGCCGACTTTGCCGGCCAGCACCGTCGCCGAGGCGCCGAACAGCCCGTCATACCGCCGAACAGCCTTGGCCTTGCCCAGCTTCGACAGCACAGATGGATAGCCCGGCACCAGCGTCCGGGTCTCGACATCATGGCCGGCCAGCGCAGCGGGCAGCGCGCCGACCACATCGGCCAGCCCCCCGGTCTTGATCAACGGATAGATTTCGGACGCAACCGACAGAAGCTTCATCGTCATCCTTCGTTTCAGGCCACCAGCCGATCGATCATCGGCTGCGTCACCAGGCACACGCCACTGTCGCTCCGACGGAAATGCTGCGCGTCGAAGGCCGGATCTTCGCCGATGATCAGGCCAGGCGGGATGCTGATACCGGAATCGACCACGCATTTGTGCAGCCGCGCGCCACGCCCGATCTCGCAATCGGGCATGATGATGCTCTCCGTTACCGAAGAGAAGCTGTGCGTGCGCACGCCCGAGAAAAGCAGGCTGCGATGCAGCGAGGAACCCGACACGATGCAACCGCCCGCCACCAACGAACTGGTCGCGGATCCGCGCCGCCCTTCCTCATTATGGACGAACTTGGCGGGCGGCGTGACTTCCGAATATGTCCAGAGCGGCCAGCTCCGGTCATAGAGGTCAAGGCTCGGCACCACGTCGGTCAGGTCGATATTGGCCTGCCAATAGGCGTCGATCGTACCGACATCGCGCCAATAGGGCACCAGTTCGCTTTCCGCGCGCACGCAACTGCTGGAAAAGCGATGCGCCACCGCCTTCCCATGCTTGACGATATAGGGGATGATGTCGCCACCGAAATCGCGCTTGCTGGTCTTGTCGTCGGCGTCGCGCCACAGTTGCTCGATCAGGAATCGGGTGCGAAAGACATAGATGCCCATCGACGCCAATGCCATGTCGGGCTGGCCGGGAATAGCGGGCGGATCCTTGGGCTTTTCAACAAAGGCGGTGATCACGTCGGCTTCGTCGACATGCATCACGCCAAAGCCGACCGCTTCCTTGCGTGGCACCTCCAGGCAGCCGACGGTGACATCCGCGCCACTGTCGACATGCTGCTGCAGCATCAGCTCATAGTCCATCTTGTAGACATGGTCGCCGGCCAGGATGACCATATATTCCGGCGCATAGCTTTCGATGATGTCGATATTCTGGAACACCGCGTCGGCCGTGCCCTCATACCATTGGCTTTCGGAAATACGCTGGCTGGCGGGCAGGATATCGAAGCTCTCGTTGCGCTCGGGCCGCAGGAAGTTCCAGCCGCGCTGCAAATGGCGGATCAGCGAATGGGCCTTATACTGGGTCGCCACGCCGATGCGGCGAATGCCGCTGTTGAGCGCGTTGGACAGCGCAAAGTCGATGATCCGCGCCTTGCCGCCGAAATGCACCGCCGGCTTGGCCCGCCGGTCGGTCAACTCGGCGAGGCGACTGCCGCGCCCGCCGGCCAGCACATAGGCCATGGCGTCGCGCGCGATCGGCTGATTGCGTTGTTGCATTAGGGCTCCTCTCTCGTGCCCGCGACCGCCTGCACGCGTCCGTCGGTATCAATAGTCCAGTTCCAGCATCAAGGTTCCGAAGGGGGGAATGGTTATGTTCGCCCATCCTTCTCCATCGGCCTCGACCACACCCATATTGCCGGCACCGCTGCCGCCATATTCGCCCGCATCGGTATTCAGTATCTCGCGCCAGCGGCCGCCGGCCGGCAACCGCATGCGATAGCCATGACGCAGCACCGGGGTGAAATGGCTGATGACGACGATCGGCGCGAAACCGGGCGCCCGCCGTTGCCAGGCGAAGACGGAGTCCGCAGCGCCATCGACCAGCACCCATTCGAACCCTTCCGCCTCGCAGTCGCGCGCATGCAGCGCCGGTCGCGATCGGTAGAGCTGGTTAAGATCGCCCACCAGCAACTGCACCCCATGATGGGGGGCATGGTCGACCAAGTGCCAGTCGAGTGCCCGTCCCTCGCTCCACTCGCCACGCTGGGCGAACTCCTGCCCCATGAACAGCAGCTTCTTGCCGGGATAGCCCCACATGAAGGCATAATAAGCCCGCAATGTCGCGAATTTCTGCCAGTCGTCACCCGCCATCTTGTGCAGCAGCGACGATTTGCCATGCACCACCTCGTCATGGCTCAGCGCCAGCACGAAATTCTCGGTGAAGGCGTAGAGCAGGCCGAAGGTGATGTCGTCATGATGATGCTGACGATGCACCGGCTCGCGCGCCAGATAGCGCAGCGTGTCGTGCATGAAGCCCATATTCCATTTGAAGCCGAAGCCCAGCCCGCCCTGATGCACCGGCGCCGACACTTGCGGCCAGCTGGTCGATTCCTCGGCGATCGTCATCACGCCGGGAGAGGCCGCATAGAGCGCCTTGTTCATCCCCTGCAGGAAGGCGACCGCCTCCACATTCTCCCGCCCGCCATGGTCGTTGGGGATCCATTCGCCGGGCTTTCGCGAATAATCGAGGTAGAGCATCGAGGCGACCGCATCGACCCGCAGCCCGTCGACATGATAGCGTTCGGCCCAGAAGAGCGCGTTGTTGGTCAGATATTCCGCCACCTCGCGCCGGCCGAAATTATAGATCGCCGTGTTCCAGTCCGGCTGGAACCCCCTGCGCGGATCGGCATGTTCATAAAGCGCGGTGCCGTCGAACCGGGCCAGGCCATGCTCGTCGGTCGGGAAATGCGCCGGCACCCAATCGAGGAGGACGCCGATCCCAGCCCGGTGCGCGCCGTCGACAAAGCGGGCGAACCCCGCCGGATCGCCAAAACGCGCTGTCGGCGCATAGAGGCCCAGCGTCTGATAGCCCCAGCTTGGGTCATAGGGAAATTCGCTGATCGGCAGCAATTCGATATGGGTAAAGCCCATGCCCACGACATAGGGGATCAGCCGCTCGGCCAGCGCATCCCAATGCAGGAACTCGCCATTTTCGTCGCGCTGCCATGACCCGGCATGCACCTCATAGATGGAAATGGGCTGGCGCCGCGCATCGGCCTTCTGCCAATAATCGCGGTGTCGTGCATCGCCCCACACATGCGCCGGCGGGCCGTTGACGATCGACGCGGTCGACGGGCGCAGTTCCGATCGGAAGGCGAAGGGATCGGCCTTGAGCGGCAGCACCACGCCGTCCGGCCCGACAATCTCGAACTTGTAGGGGTGGCCGATGCCGACTTCGGGCAGGAAGATTTCCCACACACCCGCATCCTGCCGGTGCCGCATCGCCGCGCGCCGTCCGTCCCAGCGGTTGAAGTCGCCAACCACCGACACGCGCCGGGCATTGGGCGCCCAGACCGCGAAATGGGTGCCCGCCACGCCCTCATGCTCCATCGGATGCGCGCCCAGCTTTTCGAACAGGCGCTTGTGCGATCCTTCGGCAAAATAATAATCGTCCATCGGCCCAAGCACCGGGCCAAAGCCATAGGGGTCGATCGTCGCATAGGTGCCGCCATCGGCATATTGCGCCTCGTAGCGCAGGGGCTGGCGCTTGCGGATCTTGACCTTGCCCTCGAACAGCCCGGCCGGGTGGATCAGCGCCAGTTCGCCGACCGGCTTGCCATCCAGCGTCTGCGCATGGACGCCCACGGCATCGGGCAACAATACGCAGGTGGTAAAACCAGCCTTGTCGCTGCCGGGATCGGCCGGATGCACGCCAAGCGTCGCGAAGGGATCGGCATCCCGCCCTTCGACCAGCCGGTCGATCTGCTCCGGCGTCAGCACGCTCCTATCTCCCGTCTCCGCCGACTACGGCCATCATTATCATCCCATCTTCCAGATGTCGGCGGCATATTCGCGGATCGTCCGGTCGGACGAGAACCAGCCCATGCGCGCGACATTGTGGATCGCCTTCTTCGCCCACAATGCCTGATCCTGCCAGATGCCATCGACCCGGCGCTGCGCAGCGGCATAGCTGTCGAAATCGGCCGCCACCATGAACCAGTCATGGTCGTAGATGCCCTGGATCAGATCCTTGTAGCGATTGGGGTCGTCGGGTGAAAAGACGCCGCTGGCAATGGCATTGAGCGCCTGGCTCAGTTCCCGGCTCTGCTCGATCGCCGCGCGCGGATCATAGCCCTCGGCGCGGCGCTGGTTCACCTCGGCAGCGGTCAGGCCGAAGATCATGATATTGTCCTCGCCGACATGGTCGCGCATTTCGACATTGGCGCCGTCCAGCGTACCGATGGTCAACGCACCATTGACCGCAAATTTCATGTTGCCGGTGCCCGACGCTTCCATGCCGGCGGTCGATATCTGTTCGCTGAGGTCCGCCGCCGGGATCATCATCTCGGCCATGGAGACATTATAGTTCGGCACGAACTGCACCTTCAGCAGCCCTTGCACCGACGGATCATGATTGATCGCGCGAGCGACATCGCCCGCCAGCTTTATGATCAGCTTGGCATTATGATAGCTGGGCGCCGCCTTGCCGCCGAACAGCTTCACCCGTGGCACCCAGTCCTTTTCCGGATGCGAGCGGATCTGGTCATAGAGCGCCACCGCCTCGATGATGTTGAGCAGTTGCCGCTTATATTCATGAATGCGCTTGATCTGGATGTCGAACAGCGCGTCGGCGTCGATCCGCGCATTGATCCGCTTGCGCAGCAAATCGGCCAGCGCGACCTTGTTGAAGCGCTTCACCGCCAGGAACCGCTCCTGGAAGGCAGTGTCGTCGGCGAAATTGTCAAGCTCGCGCAGCGCCTCGGCATCGTCCATGAAACGGTCGCCGATCGCCTCGCGGATCAGTTCGAACAGTCCATGATTGCACTGCATCAGCCAGCGGCGGAAGGTGACGCCATTGGTCTTGTTGTTGATCCGCGCCGGATAGAGCTTGTGCAGATCGGCAAAGACCGTGACCTTCATCAGGTCGGTATGCAGCGCCGACACGCCATTGACGCTGTGCGACCCAGCGAAAGCAAGGTTGCCCATCCGCACCCTCCGCTCACCCCCCTCGTCGATCAGCGAGATGGTGCCGATCGCATGATCGTCGAACTGGGCCGACTTGCGCGCCTCGGCGAGCAGCCGGCTGTTGACGGCATAGACGATCTGCATGTGCCGGGGCAGCAATCGCTCGAACAGGGGGACCGGCCAGCTTTCCAGCGCCTCGGGCAGCAAAGTGTGATTGGTGTAGCTGAAGGTCCGGCGGGTAATGTCCCAGCCCTCGTCGAAATCCAGCCCATGCTCGTCGAGCAGGATGCGCATCAGTTCCGCCACCGCCACCGCCGGATGGGTGTCGTTGAGCTGGATCGCCGCCTTGTCGGGCAGCGTCTGGATGCTGCCGAAATATTGGATATGCCGGCGGACGATGTCCTGCAGCGAGGCGGAGGAGAAGAAATATTCCTGCCGCAGCCGCAATTCCTGCCCCGCCGGCGAAGAGTCGGCGGGATAGAGGACGCGGGTCAGCGCCTCGGCCCGGTTGCTTTCGGACAGCGCACCCAGATGGTCGCCGGCATTGAACTTGTCGAGCAGGATCGGGTCGATCGGCTGTGCTTCCCACAGGCGCAGCGTGTTGACCCGCCTGCCGCGCCAGCCGGCGATCGGCGTGTCATAGGGGGTGGCGATCACCCGTTCGGCCGGGCGCCAGTTCATCTGGTGCGGCCCACAATCCTCGCACTCGGCCGGATCGACGCGCCCGCCAAAACCGACCTCGTAACTCGCCTCGCGCCGCTCGAACTCCCAGGGATTGCCATGCGCCAGCCAATTTTCCGGCAGTTCCACCTGCCAGCCGTCGCTGATCTCCTGCCGGAACATGCCGTTCACATAGCGAATGCCATAGCCATAGGCCGGGATGTCGACCGTCGCCATGCTCTCCATGAAGCAGGCGGCGAGGCGCCCGAGGCCACCATTGCCCAGCGCCGCATCGGGCTCCAGCGCGGCGATCAGGTCGAGGTCGACGCCGAGCGAGTCGAGCGCCGCCTGCAAATCGTCCAGCATTTCCATATTCGATGCCGCGTCGCGCATCAGCCGGCCGATCAGGAACTCCAGGCTCAGATAATAGACCCGGCGTCCCTGCTCCTCATAGGTCTTGTGGGTGGACTCGATCCATGCGTCGATCACCCGGTCGCGGATCGAAAGGATGACGGCGTGCAACCAGTCATGCGGCTTGGCCGCCTTGGCATCCTTGCCGATGCGATAGGTCAATCGCTCGACAATCTCATGGGCCAGAATCTGCGGATCAACCTGCCGGGGTGCCGGCTTGGGAAGCTGCGTCTCGCCCTTGAGATTCATGGCCGGGTTCCCCTTTATGAGTCACGGGGGATGATGGCACAGCGCGCTTCGCCATGCCAATCCATTTTTTTGCAGCGCAGCATGGACTTTTCCCGCTTCTTTCTGCGGGCTTGGCCTGCCTCAGCCCTGACGGCGTCGCGTGACGATCGCCGCCCCGATCCCGGCCCGCAGTTCGGCCCGCACCGGATGGGTGCTGGACGGCAGATGCTGGGTCATGAACAGGCCGATCAGCCGCTCGACCGGGTCGATGAAGAAATAGGTCGAAAACACCCCGCCCCAGTAAAATTGCTGGTTCGCCAGCGTCATCGCGAAACCCAGGCCGAAACCGACGCCGGCATAATCCGCTTCGCTGAACATCGCCTGCGACATGCTGGCAAGATCGCCGCCGCCGGGCAGATGATTGGTCCGCATCTGCGCCACCGTTTCGGGCAGCAACAGCCGCGTGCCATCCAGTTCGCCGCCGCGCAGCAGCATCCGGGCAAAGCGATGATAGTCGGCGGTGGAGGAAATCAGCCCGCCCCCGCCCGAACGGAAGCGCAGCTTGCGCCGCCAACTGGTGCGCGCGCCGCGATCCTTGAGCTTCAGCCGGTCATCCTCCAGTCGCCAGGCGTCGGTCAGACGGTCGATCCGGTCCGGCGGGATGGTGAAGAATGTGTCCTCCATGCCAAGCGGCGCAAAGATATGCTCGCGATAATGGCGCTCCAGATCCTGCCCCGACAGACGCTCGACGATCACGCCCAGCACATCGGTGGACACGCCGTAATTCCACCGATCCCCCGGTGAGAACTCCAGCGGCAAGCTTGCGAGGTCAGCGATGAACGCGTCCGACGACCGCTTCTGCTGAAACTCGTCCAGTCCCAGTTCGCGATAGCGTGCATCGATCGGCGTCTGGCGTTGCAGCCCATAGGTCAGGCCAGATGTATGGCGCAGCAGGTCGATCATCCGCATCGGGCGCGTCATCCGTCCACGCCCGTCCGCACCGACCCGCAGATCGGCAAATTCGGGCAGCACATCGGTCACCGGATCGTCCAGCGCCACCTGGCCCTGCTCGACTAGCCGCATGAAGGCGACGCTGGTGACCGGCTTGGTCATGGATGCGATGCGGAACAGCGCATCGGCCTGCAACGGCTCGCCGGTCGCCCGCGCCTGCCCACGGCTGACCGACAGCAACGGCACCTCGTCGCGCGACACCAGCATCTGCATGTGCGGCAATTTGCCGCTCTGCACATAGGTCCGGTCCAGATGATCGATCAGCGCATCCAGCCGGTCGGAATCCATTCCCGCCGCCTGTGCCGCCGCCGCATCCGTCACCTTCGCTATCGCCATGTCCGCTCCTGCCATAGGCGAACCGGGCTAGAGCAAGCCGCGCGTCAGGTAAATGATTTCAGGCCATGACCGGTCCATCGGTGCCTTGCCATTGCCAAGACCCCACCCCTGCCTCTATGGCAACCCGCCTGATCGCCAATACCGGACGCACCACAGGCATGGCCACGGGCCTTTCTGCTATCTTCTTCCAGAATCGCGCTGCTCTGCTGCGCTTCCTGCGCGCGCGCGGTGCGGGCGAGGATGCAGAAGATCTGCTGCAGGACATGTGGATGAAGCTGGAGGCCAAGGATCTGGGACCGGTCGCCGATCCCCTGCCCTATCTCTACCGCATGGCCAACAACCTCATGCTCGACCGCTATCGCTCCGCCACCCGGCGCGAACGGCGCGAGCAGGACTGGGCCGAAGGGGCCGGCGGGGTGATGGCCGACCCGAATGACGATCTGGCGGTGGACGAACGCATGATCCTCAATCAGCGGCTGGAACAGGCGCGGGGCATATTGGCCGATCTTGGCCCGCGCGTCGAACTGGTGTTCCGCCGCTTCCGCATAGAGGGGGTCGGCCAGCGGCTGATCGCGGAGGAATTGGGGGTCAGCCTGACCACGGTCGAGAAGGATCTGCAAAAGGCCTATCGCGCGATGCTTGCGCTCAAGCAAAGTCTGGATACGGAATGAGCGGATCGGCGGCGTCTGGCTCTTCAAGGGGCAAGAAATGAACAGGGCACAGGCCATGATGAACGAGGAGGCGCTCGGGTGGGTCATCCGCACGCGCGATCCCGAATTTGACGACTGGGACGCCTTCACCATCTGGCTGGAGGGCGATCCCGAGCGCGCGGCCGCCTATGATGTGCTGATGGCGGCGGACGCGGACCTGGCGGACATGGTTCCGGCAGAGCCCGTCGTCATGCCTGTCGCCGCCAATGACCCGGGCGTTCGTCGCCCGCTGCGCTGGATCGGCGGCGGCGCGATCGCCGCGGCGCTGGTTGCCGCGGTCTCGGTCGGCCTGCTCAGCCGCAGCGATATCTACAGCATCACCACCCGCCCCGGCGAAACCCGCAGCATCGCACTGGACGACGGCACCAGGATCGAACTGAACGGCGGCACCAGCCTGCGCCTCGACCGCAAGAATGCGCGCTTTGCCGCGCTCGACGCCGGCGAAGCCGCCTTCACCGTGCGCCATGACGCCGCCAATCCGTTCCGCGTGACCGTCGGCGACGCCGTGTTCGAGGATGCCGGCACCGTCTTCAACATCGTCCATAGCGGCGATGCGACGCGCATCGGCGTGTCCGAGGGCAAGGTGATCTACAATCCGCAGGCCGAAGCCATCGCGCTGCCCGCCGGCCGTGCGCTGAGCGACGGCGCCGAAGGGCTGCGCGTGATGGACGTCGCGCCGCAGGCCGTCGCCAGTTGGCGCCAGGGCCAGCTTATCTACGCCAACGCGCCCGTCGGCGACGTGACGCAGGACATCGCCCGCTCGCTGGGCGTAACTCTGGCCGCGACGCCCGGTGCTCGCGCCATGCGCTTTACCGGCACGATCCGGCTGGAACGGGATCCGTCCCGCTTCTTCGCTGCTGCCGCGCCCCTGATGGGGCTGTCTGCCATCCGACAGGGGAATGGATGGCTGCTGAAGGAAGGGGATGGGTCGCAGAACTGACGTCCTTTTCGTCACCGCCTTCGCCATAGCGGCCGCATCGCCCGCGCGAGCGGCGGACAGACAATCGATCGACCTCGCCCCGGGACGCCTGGGCGAGGCGGTGGTGGCGCTCGGCCGTCAAACCGGCGCCAGCATCGGCATGTCGGACCAGTCGCTGGCCGGCATCGCCACCCCCGCGATCAAGGGCCGCCTGTCGACCGCGGGCGCCCTTTCCCAGTTGCTGCGCGGCAGCGGCGCCAAGGCCAAGCAGATTGATGCCAGTACCTGGCGCATCGTGCGCGCCCGCAAGAGCGCCTCGCCTCCATCGCCCACGCCAGCCGCCGCCGTGCAGCTAGCGCCCGTTGCGCAGGAACCGCCGGCCGACATCATCGTCACCGCGTCCAAGCGCGACATTCCCCTGCCCCGCTATGCCGGCATGGTCGAAACCGTGACCGGCGGCCTGTTCGAAACCGCCGATGCGGCGCAGGGCACGGCCGCCCTCCTCTCGCGCGTTGCCAGCCTCAGTTCCACCCATGCCGGCGCCGGCCGCAACAAGCTGTTCATCCGCGCCATCGCCGATTCCGGCGTGGCCGGGCCGACCCAGGCGACAACCGGCCAATATCTGGGCGACATGCGCCTCAACTATGCCGCGCCCGACCCGGACCTGCGCCTCTATGATATCGGCGGGGTGGAGGTGCTGGAAGGGCCGCAGGGCACGCTCTATGGCGCGGGTTCGCTGGGCGGCATCATCCGCATCGGCCCCAACGCCCCCAATCTCGCGCAGTTCGGCGGCCAGATCTCGACCGGCGTGTCGGCGACCCAGCATGGCGATCCGGGCGGCGACCTGTCGGCCATCCTCAACCTGCCGATCGTGGCCGAAAAGGTGGCGCTGCGCGTCGTCGGCTATGGCGTGCAGGAAGGCGGCTATATCGACGATGTCCTGCGCGACAAGGATGACGTCAATCGCACCCGCACCTATGGCGGCCGCGCCATGCTGCGGATCGCGCCAGCGGACGACTGGACGATCGATCTCAGCACCGCCTACCAGCATATCGAGGGCGACGATGCCCAATATGCCAGCCATGACGTCGGCCGCCTGGAGCGCGCGTCCAGCGTCGCCCAGCCCTATCATTCCGACTATGTCCTGGCCAATGCCCGGATCGAGCATCAATGGGACGACCTGCGCCTCGTCTCCTCGACCGGCTATGTCCGCAACGTGCTGGCCGAAAGCTATGATGCGACCCAGCCGGGCGGCGCCCCAGCCCTGTTCCGCCAGCGCAACAAGATCGAACTTTTCTCGACCGAGAACCGGCTGGTCCGCGACCTCGACAATGGCCTGGGCTGGCTGCTGGGTGTTTCCTATCTGGAAAGCAGCTCGACCATCCAGCGGTCGCTGACCGGCTATGGCCCGATGAGCGCGCCGGCAATCGAGATCCTGCCCGGCGTTCCCATCTATGGCCGCGGCCAGGCGGCAACCGCGACCGGCGTGCGCAATCGGATCAAGGAAGCGACGCTGTTTGGCGAAGCCTCGTTCGAACCACTCCAGGGGCTGGTCGCCACCGTCGGCGGGCGCCTGACCAACAGCCGCCTCACCGGCGAGGCGATCGATCCGGTGGCGATGCTCTCAGCCGTGGCCGACCTTGCCCGTGCCGAGGCGCAGGCCGATCGCTCCGAAACCATCTTCCTCCCCTCCTTCTCGCTGCTCAGCGACGCGGTGAAGGGGCTCACCCTTTATGCCCGGTTCGAACAGGGCTTCCGCCCCGGCGGGCTGGCGGTCGATGACCAGCGCGCGCGCAGCTTCCGCAACGATCGCATCTCGACCATGGAACTGGGCTTTCGCAAGGGCGTGCCGGGCCGCGACACGGTCGCGCTCAGCGGCAATATCGCCTATACCGACTGGCGCGACATCCAGGCCGACGTCACCGACCGCATCGGCCTGCCGACCACCGCCAATATCGGCGACGGGCGCATCTATACGGTCGAGGGCCGGATCGTCGTCCGCCCGATCGCCCCGCTGACGCTGGACGGCTCGATCATCTATAATGACAGCCGCCTGACGCAACCGACCCAGTTCGTGCGCGCCCTTTCCTTTGATGGCCGATCGCTGACCCTGCCCAATGTCGCCAATCTGGGCGGCCGCATCGCCGCCGACTATCGCGCACTGCTGGGCGACGCCATGCGCCTGCATTTGTCCGCCTCGGCCCGCTATGTCGGCAAGTCGCGCCTGGGTGTCGGGCCGATACTGGGCCGGGAACAGGGCGATTATGTCGACACGACCCTGTCCGCCGCCGTGACGCGCGGACCGGTCGAACTGTCGCTGTCACTGACCAACATCCTCGACAGCGATGGCAATCGCTTCTCGCTCGGCACGCCGTTCGACCTGCGCACCGATTATTATACGCCGCTGCGTCCGCGCACCGTGCGCATCGGCCTGGATTTCGCCTTCTAAATCTCCTGCGTCGCATTTTCCCTGACGGGACCGGCACGGCGGCGGCGTCCCTCCCGCATGTACGCGCCCATCAAACGGCGCGGCATTCAGAGGAGATATCATGCGACATTTGCTGGCCTGCACGGCCATCGCCCCGGTTCTGGTGGCGCTAAGCGCGACCAACGCCGCGGCGGAAACCACGATCGGTTCATCCACCACCACCGCCGTCAAGACCTCCACTATCGCCTCGGGCGCGGCCGACGCGATCACGGTCAGTTCGGCGGGCAGCATCACGCTGACCAGCGGCACTGCGATCACGATGGACAGCAACAATGCTGTCAGCAATGCTGGCGGCCTGACCATCAACGACGCCGACAACGCGACCGGCATCCTGGTCAAGGCCGGCACCACCGGCAACATCACCAACAGCGGCACGATCACGCTGACAGAGGATTATACCGCCACCGACACGGACAGTGACGGCGACATTGACGGCACGTTCGCCAAAGGGACGAACCGCAATGGCATCCTGGTCGAATCCGGCGCGGCCCACACCGGCAATATCGACACCACCGGCACGATCTCGATCGAAGGCAACAACAGCGCCGGCATCCGCGTCAACTCGACCCTGATCGGCAATCTGTCGACCTATGGCACGATCGCCGTGACCGGCGACAACAGCTATGGCGTGGTCGCCAACGATATCGACGGCAATGCCACGATCCGCGGCGCGATCAGCACCAAGGGCGCGAACAGCACCGCCGTCGCCCTGCTCGGCGATGTCGATGGCGCGGTGAAGATCCAGGGCACGATCGTCAGCACCGGCTATCGCTCCACCACCCGGCCCAGCGATGTGACCAAGCTCGACGCCGACGACCTGCTGCAGGGCGGCCCCGCCCTTGTCATCGCCGGCAATGTCAGCGGCGGCATCGTGTTCGACGTTGCGCCGACCGCCAGCGATGATGACGACGACGATGACACCGACATCGATGATGACGGCCTGCTCGACAGCACCGAAACCACCGCCACGGTCATCAACTATGGCTCGGCGGCCGCGGTCCAGATCGGATCGGCCACGGCCGACACCAGCATCGGCGTGGTTCAGGGCGACAGTTCGGGCTATGGCGTGGTCGTGCGCGGCGCGATCGCTGGCTATGGCATTTATGACGGCGTCGACGCCAATGCGATGGTGATCGGCGGCCTGGGCGGCGATGTCGACATATCCAAGGGCGTGCTGGTCGCCGGATCGATCACTGCGATCTCCTATGACAGCAACGCCACCGCCCTGCGCCTGGGTTCGGGCGCCACCAGCGACGCGATCGAGATTTCGGGCACCGTCGCCGCTTCGGGCGCCGCGCTCGCCAACACCACGTCGCGCGGCCTGGTCATCGATGCCGGGGCACAGGTGAATTCGGTCAAGGTCAGCGGCACCGTCGCCGCGGTCGCCGCCGATGATGAAAAGGGCCGCGCGATCGCGATCCTGGATTCCTCGGGCACCGTCTCCAGCCTCGGCAACACCGGCACCATCTCGGCGACCGGGGGCCTGACCAACACCGCCATCGACCTCAGCGCCAACAGCAGCGGCGTGACGCTGACCCAGGCGCTCGCCTCCTCGACCGCGACCGCGCCCAGCATCATCGGCGACGTCAAGCTCGGCTCGGGCAATGACGTCATGACGGTGTCGGCTGGGCGGATCGTGGGCGATGTCAGCCTGGGCGCGGGCAATAACAGCCTGTCGCTCTCGGGCAGCTCGACCCTGACCGGCGATCTCAGCTATGCCGGCACCGGCGCCACCCTGACCCTGGCCGATACCGCCAGCGTCACCGGCGCGCTCGACTTTGGCGGCGCCAGCGGCACGATGACGCTGAACGGCACGTCCAGCTATACGGGCGCGATCAGCAACAGCGGCAACATGGCGCTGGTGCTGAACGGCGGCACGCTGGCTGCCAGCAACACCGGTTCGGTCGCGCTCGCCTCGCTCAGCGCGTCGTCGGGCTCGACCCTGGGCGTCACCATCAACGGCGCCGACGGCTCCAACACCGTCTATGACGTGGCCGGCGCCGCCAGCTTCGCCAGCGGCTCCAAGGTGAAGGTCGCGCTGACCCAGGTCGGCGGATCGGAAGGCGACTATGTCATCGTCCGCGCCGCTTCGCTGTCCGGCACCCCGGCGCTCGATAGCGCGACCCTGCTGCCCTATATGTTCAAGGGCAGCGTCGCCAGTGACACGACGACTGGCGACGTGACCCTGTCGATCGCCGCGAAGACCACGTCGGAACTGGGCCTGACCGGTTCGCTTTCAAGGGCCTATTCGGCGATCTTCAACGCGCTCGACAATGACAGCTCGATGGCGTCGGCCTATCTGGACGTGACCGACGGCAAGACGCTGAACGGCGCGCTGCGTCAGATGCTGCCCGAACATTCCGGCAGCACCTTCGAAGCCGTCACCGCCGGCTCGCGGGCGACCGCGCGCATCCTGTCCGATCCCAACGGCATCTATCGCACCAAGGACGGCAAGCTCGGCTTCTGGCTGCAGCAGGTGGCGTTCGGCAGTTCCAAGAGCATCGGTGACACCGCCTCCTACGACATCAACGGCTGGGGCGCGGGCGGCGGCGTCGAATATCTGACCGATCTTGGCGCCTTCGGTGGCTCCTTCGCCTATATCCATGGCCGGGACACCAGCGACAGCTCCAACAGCTCGGCGGATTCCGACCAGTTCGAACTGGCCGCCCACTGGCGCGGCAGCTGGGGTCCGCTCCAGGCCTTCGCGCGCGTTTCGGCGGCACATATCGACTTTGACGGCACCCGCAACTTCACCCTGGACGATGTCGTGCGCAAGGCGACCGGCGACTGGTCGGGCAAGCTCTATTCGGCCACGGCCGGAGCTTCCTACCAGCTCCAGTTCAACCGCTTCAGCCTGCGTCCGGGCGTGGGTATCGACTATTATCGCCTGAAGGAAGGCGGCTATAGCGAAAGCGGCGGTGGCGACGCGTTCAACCTGACGGTCGACGGCCGTACCAGCGACGAAATGACCGCCAACGGCACGATCGCCGCCGGCTATGATTTCGGCAGCCTCAATCGCGAGGATGGCTGGGCGCGGTTCGAACTGGAAGGCGGTCGCCGCCAGCTGATCGGCGGCTCGCTCGGCGACACGGTCGCCCATTTCAAGGATGGCGATGATTTCATCCTGGTCGCCGACAAGCGCACCAGCGGCTGGACCGGCCGGGCTCGCCTCTATGGCGGCACCGACACGTTCCGCGTCGGCGGTGAATTCGGTGCGGAAGAACAACAAAATCACGTCGCAATCTCATTCCGGGCGACGGTTAACTTCGTCCTGTGACGTCTGAATAAGGAATTGGCGGGCCACACCCCACAGACCCTCCCGGTCCGCCAGTTGCGCCACGGCATGATGTTCCTCCCCAAGGGACGCCAAGGCAAAAAAGAGGGGCGTCGCATGGGTTTCACCCGAGCGGCGCCCCTTTTTTTGCGAAATTCTGCTCGCCTTCCTTTCATTGACATCTTGCGGGCAGCATCCCCCCGTGCTGAATAAGTAGCGGGGAATCAGGCTCTTGGGCCTAAACGGGGGATGAATGGGGGGAATCTTTCGCCTATGCGCGACTTTTGTCGGCATATGGCTTCCAGCAATGTCGCTGGCTCATGCGCAGACCGAAACCGCACCGGCGGATACAGATCGTCAACAGCCATGCGAACTGCATGTCTGGCCGGGAAGCGGGCTGGGATCGGTCTATCATGGCTGGTTGCATGGCGGCATCGTCAATGGTGCCGTCCAGGGACGCGAGGGCTACAAGCCCATGAATGCCAATCCGCTTGCGACGGCCGAACAACGTACATTGCTCGCTTCGCTACCGCTGGCGTCATGGCTTGGCCTGCCTGACCATCGACTGGTCCTGCATGATGAATCGCTGGACAGCCGGACGATGCGCTCGACCGCTGGCCGCATCCGGCCGGACGGATCGATCTGCTACGCCGAATTCATGATCGACGACCTGATCTTTCAGGAGGATGTCGTCACCGGCCGCTATCTCAAGATATTGTTCCGGTTCCGCGATTTCGGATCGGAGCAAATCGCCAGACGCAGCTTCGGCACCTGGACGATGGCCAGGCTCACCCTGTTTCCGCCGCAAACGGCGGAGGCAGAGGATGCAGCCCTGACGGACCTCAAATCGGCGTTCCAACAGGATGTCGAGAAATTCGGGGAATATCTGCGTCGCCCGGTAAGGACACGTAACTAAACAGCTTTTATCACGACAATTGGGGGAAATGATTATGTTGAAGACCATTTGGGTTGGTCTGGCATCGCTGACGCTTGCCGGTGCCGCCCAGGCCCAGACGGCCGAGGCTCCGTCGCCAGCCTGCGAATTGCACATATGGCCGGCCGAACGCATGGCCTCCGTGACAACCGGCCTGCTTGGCGGCGGCTTGCTCGACGCCGCCCTGCACGCCGGCAAGGATGCCAGCAACAAGGCACAGATGGCCAGTGCGCTCGACAGCCCCAGCCAGGTTGATGCGCTCCAGTCGCTGGACCTGGCTACGTTGCTGGAACTGAAGCCGGGAACGGTCATCATCCGGCATGAAGCGCCGCTTGAACGCAAGACCATGAACAAGGTGAAGACGCGCCGGTCCGATTCCACCGCCGCCTGCTACTCCGAACTCATCACCGCAGATGTGTTGTATCACAAGGCGGCGATCTATGGCCGCTCGCTCAAGACATTGTTCATGGTTCGGGACTTCGGCAACGACCAGAAGATCGACTTCGAATATAAGGCCTGGGGCGGGAATGGCCTGTCGCTCTTCCCCGCAAAGGAAGGCGAGGACGCCGTGGCCGCGCTGGACGAACTGGTTGGCGTCTTCAAGAAGAATTTCGAGGAATATGCCAACAATGCCCGCAAATCCATGGCATTGAAGAAGAAGGCCTGATCGAAAAGGGGGAGCGGCCATCAGGCCGCTCCCCCTCAATCACGAAAGGCCATGGAGAATCGGCCTCAGCCGGCGAGCGCCTTCTTCACCAGTTCGTTGACGACCTGGGGATTGGCCTTGCCCTGCATCGCCTTCATCGTCTGGCCGACGAAGAAGCCGAACAAGGCTTCCTTGCCGCTGCGATATTGCTCGACCTTGTCGCCATTCTTGGCGAGGACATCGGCCACCGCGGCTTCGATCGCGCCTGTGTCTGAGGTCTGCTTCAGGCCCTTTTCCTCGACGATCTTGCCCGGCTTGTCGCCCGTTTCCAGCATGATCTCGAACACCTGCTTGGCGATCGTGCCGCTGATCGTGCCATCGGCTACGAGCGCCAGCAATTCAGCACCTTCCTCGGGGCTTACCGGGCTTTCTTCAAGGCTCTTGCCAATGCGGTTGAGCGCGCCATACAACTCCGACAGCAGCCAGTTGGCCGATGCCTTGGCGACCTCGCCCTCGCTCTTCTTCTGGATGCGCGCGCCTTCGGCCAGCAGCGCCTCGAACCAGCGCGCCGTGTCGGCGTCGGCGGTCAGGGTCGCGGCATTATAGGCGGACAGGCCCAGATCCTGCGCATAGCGGCGCAGCTTCGCGTCCGGCAGTTCGGGCAGCGACTGGCGGCATGCTTCCAGGAAAGCGTCGTCCAGTTCCAGCGGCAACAGGTCGGGATCAGGGAAGTAGCGATAGTCGTGCGCATCTTCCTTCGACCGCATCGAGCGGGTCTCGTTGCGATCCGGATCGTAAAGGCGCGTTTCCTGCACAATCTTGCCGCCGGCTTCCAGCACGTCGACCTGGCGGTTCGCCTCATGCTCGACCACGGCCATGACGAAGCGGACCGAGTTCACATTCTTGGTCTCGGTGCGGGTGCCGAACTCTTCGCCCGGACGACGCACGGAGACATTGACGTCGGCGCGCATCGAGCCCTGATCCATATTGCCGTCGCATGACCCGACATAGCGCAGGATCGTTCGCAGCTTCGAGAGATAAGCCCCTGCTTCGGCAGGCGAACGCATGTCCGGCTTCGACACGATTTCCATCAGCGCCACGCCCGACCGGTTGAGGTCGACATAGGAGCTGGTGGGATGCTGGTCGTGCATCAGCTTGCCGGCATCCTGCTCGACATGGATGCGCTCGACGCCGATCACCTTGGTGCTCGCCTCGGGGTTCTTCTCATCCAGGACGATCTCGATCTGCCCCTCGCCCACGATCGGGTGATAGAGCTGACTGATCTGATAGCCCTGCGGCAGATCCGCATAGAAATAATTCTTGCGGTCGAAGCGCGACCATTTGTTGATCTGCGCGTCGATCGCCATGCCGGTGCGCACCGCCTGGCGGATGCACTCGCGGTTGGGCACGGGCAGCATGCCGGGCATGGCCGCGTCGATCAGGCTGACCTGCGTGTTGGGTTCCGCGCCGAACGCCGTCGCGGCGCCGGAAAACAGCTTCGCGTTCGACGTCACCTGCGCATGGACTTCCAGGCCGATCACGACCTCCCACTCGCCGGTTGCGCCCTGGATGCGATAGGTTGATTCAGTCATCAGTCGTCCTTTGAAGGCGTGATCAACGGCACGCCGGGAAAATAGCTTTTGTAGAAACGCGGGTCACGCGTCAGGATTGTGGCGCCGGCGGCTTGGGCATGACCGCCAATGAAGAAATCGGCCAGGATAGATTTGGCGGCGCCCGGCTGCTTTCTACGGCGATGGACATCAAATGCCCGCCCCGCCAGAAATGCGCTTTCCGGCATCAATGGTTCGACACTGATGAGCATCGCAGCCAATATCACGCGCAAATCATCCAGCAATTCAAACCTTGACGCCATTTCGCCAACCACAACGGGGTTGACGAACAGATAAGCACCAAAAGCGGCTCGATCGATATTGCTGGCAGACCATTCAAACCATTTTGGATCTCGATCCAGAACATCGATAAGCACATTGGAATCGATGAGGATCACGGCTCGTAATTACCCCGTATCTCCCGCATATATTCGTCCGTGCTCATCCCGTCCGGGTTGGGATATTTTCCCGCGATTGCGTTAATAGCCTCGCGCACGCGCCGTACCCGTTCGGCGGATTCTTCCGGGCTGAAACCCAGAGGAGCGACCACCACCTGCCCGGCTTCATTGACAAGCACCTTATAGGGCTGCCCCGGAACAAGACCGGCCGCGTCCCGCATGGCCTTGGGGATCAGTATCTGCCCCTTGCTGGTCATGGTTCCGGTTTCGATCTTGCGCGGCGCGTTCATCGTCATATCTCCAGTGTTACCAAGGTAACACTTCGATCAGGCCATTACCACCACTTGTCCGGCCGCGCGGTGAAGCCGGCCCTTTCCTCGATGGCGAGGCTGGCGTTCAGCACGGTTTGCTCGTCCAGCGCCTTGCCGATCACCTGCAGGCCGATCGGCAGGCCGGCCGCATCCAGCCCGCCCGGAATCGCCATCGCCGGCAGCCCCGCCAGCGAGGCCGGCACGGTGAAGACGTCGTTCAGATACATGGCCAGCGGATCGGCCTGCTTCTCACCCAGCGCGAAGGACGCGCTCGGCGCTGTCGGCGTCAGCAGCAGGTCGCACTTCTCGAACGCCAGTTCGAAATCGCGCGCGATCAGCGCCCGCACCTTCTGCGCCTGGGTATAATAGGCGTCATAGAAGCCGGCCGACAGCACATAGGTGCCGATCATGATGCGGCGCTTCACTTCCGGGCCAAAGCCCGCGGCGCGGGTCGCGGCATACATGTCCTGCAGCCCTGCGCCATCGGGCAGGTCGCGCTGGCCGTAACGCACGCCGTCATAGCGGGCGAGGTTCGACGAGGCTTCGGCCGGCGCAATGATATAATAGGTCGGCAGCGCATATTGGGTATGCGGCAGCGACACTTCCACCACCTCGGCGCCGGCGTCCTTGAGCCATTCGATGCCGCGATCCCACATGGCGGAGATTTCTGCGTTCAGGCCATCGGGGCGATATTCCTTGGGAATACCGACCTTCTTGCCTTTCAGGTCGCTCGACAGATTGGCTTCCCACTGGGGCACGGCCAGATCGAGGCTGGTCGAATCCTTGGGGTCAAAGCCCGACATGGTTTCCAGCAGGATCGCATTGTCGCGCACGGTGCGCGCCATCGGCCCGGCCTGGTCCAGCGAACTGGCGAAGGCGACGATGCCGAAGCGCGAGCAGCGCCCATAGGTCGGCTTGATGCCGCTGATGCCGGTGAAGGCGGCGGGCTGGCGGATCGAGCCGCCGGTGTCGGTGCCGGTCGCCGCCGGGCAGAGCCGCGCGGAAATGGCCGAGGACGAGCCACCCGACGAGCCACCGGGCGCCAGCGCGGCATTACCGCCATCATTGCGGCGCCAGGGCGAGATCACACTGCCATAATAGCTGGTCTCGTTGGACGATCCCATGGCGAACTGGTCGAGGTTGAGCTTGCCCAGCATACCGGCGCCGGCGGCCCACAGCTTGCCGGACACGGTCGATTCATAGGTCGGCACGAAGCCTTCCAGCATGTGCGACGCTGCGGTGGTCTGCGTGCCTTCGGTGCAGAACAGGTCCTTCATGCCGATCGGCACGCCGGCCAGCGCGCCCAGCGTCTCGCCGGTGGCCTTGGCCTTGTCGGCGGCATCAGCCGCTGCCAGCGCCTTTTCGGGCGTTTCTACGATGAAGGCGTTCAGCGCCTTGGCGGCAGCGACATTGGCGTTGAAGCCCTCGGCCACTTCGCGCGCCGAAAAATCGCCCGCGCGGAAGCCGTCGCGGATTTCCGCGACCGTCAGATCAGTCAAATTGGTCATTATTCGATCACCTTGGGCACCGCAAAGAAGCCATGTTCGGCCTGCGGCGCGTTGGCCAATACCTTGTCACGCACATTGCCGTCCGTAATGACGTCATCGCGCAGCCGTTGATGGTTGGGGATGACGGCCGTCATCGGCTCTACGCCGGTCACGTCCACCTCGCCCAGCTGCTCCACCCAGCCAAGGATATTGTTGAGTTCGGGCACCATGGCTTCGGCTTCGGCGTCGGTCACCGAAATGCGCGAGAGGCTGGCGATCTTTTTCACGGTCTGAAGGTCTATCGACATGGGCCAAGCCGCTAGCACCCGCACCAGTCCGCTTCAAGTGTCCTGCTGCACCATCCGCCATCTTGCATGCCCCCATCTTGCATGACCGCTGCGCATGGGCCAGACAGGCCGCACGAAGGCGGGGCGATCCCCGCACAGGGATGGAGACGAGAGCAAGTGGCCCGCAAATTCCTCTATGTCGTCGCTGGCCTTATCGTGCTGGTACTTGCGATGCTGCTCGCCTACCGCGTCTGGGGCAGTCAGCTGATCCGTGCGGTGATGGTCCCGCGCGAGGCGTTCCAGCCGCTCCAGCCCCTGCCCGCCAACGCCTATGACGATCCAAAAATGTGGATCGCCCGCCCCGACCTGACCAAGGACAATCCCGCGCTCTGGACGCCGCAGGGCGCGGCAAAGCTCGCCCCACTGGAACAGACGGCGGCCATCTTCTTCATCCATCCGACCAGCTATGTGACACCGCTCGGCAATGCCCATTGGAATGCGCCGCTGGACGATGCGGAAAGCAATGCGACCGCGCGCCGCTTCGTGCTGAGCCAGGCCAGCGCCTTCAGCGCCGCCGGCAATGTCTGGGCACCGCGCTATCGCCAGGCCAATTATGGCGCCTTCCTCACCACCGGAGCGGAGGGCGACCAGGCGCTCACCGCCGCCTATCGCGACGTGGTGCAGGCTTTCGCCGCCTTCCTCAAGGCCAATCCCACCGGCCCGCTGATCCTGGCCGGCCACAGCCAGGGGTCACGCCACCTGCTACAACTGGTGCGCGAACAGGTAGCGGGCAAGCCGGTCGCCGACCGGGTCGCGGCCATCTATGCCGTGGGCTGGCCGATCTCGGTCGAGGCAGACCTGCCCGCATTGGGCTTCCCCGCCTGCGCCAGGCGCGACCAGTCGCACTGCATCGTCAGCTGGCAAAGCTATGCCGAGCCGGCCGATCCGTCCGCCGTGGTCGAAAGCTTCGAGCGCAAGCAGGGCCTCAATGGCCAGCCGCGCAAGGGCACGCACATGCTCTGCACCAATCCGATTACCGGCACCTTCAACGGCAATGCCCCCGCCAGCGCCAATATCGGCACGCTCGACGCCCGCGCCGCCGACAAGCCGGCCCATCTGGTCGCCGGTATCGTGCCTGCCCGCTGCGACACCAGCGGCGTGCTGATGATCGGCGAGCCGGTCGACATGGGGCCGTACACGCTGCCCGGCAATAATTATCACGTCTATGATTACAGCCTGTTCTGGGGCAATGTGCGCGATGACGCCCGCCAGCGACTGGCGGCCTTTACCAAGACGCACTAAACCTTGATCGCTGCAAGCCGAACCGGCTTGAAGCGTGAATCAAGGTCTAGAAACAAGGAAGAGAACCTGATTCACGTTATCGGCGGAAGCGCAACGCGCTTCCACCTCAAACGATCAGGTTCAGGGGACACATGAAACTTGTCACGACCGACCGCGCGCAATTTCGCGCAGCCCTGCCCGAGGGCGGCCGCCTGATCGGCATGGATGTGGGCACCAAGACGATCGGCCTGGCCCTGTGCGATGCCGAATGGTCGATCGCCAGCCCGGCCTACACCGTCAATCGCGGCAAGTTCAGCAAGGACAAGCCGGCGCTCGAAGCCTTCATGGCGCAGCAGCAGGTCAAGGGCATCGTCATCGGCCTGCCGCTCAATCTCGACGGCACCAACAGCCCGCGCAGCCAGGCCAGTCGCGCCTTTGCCCATAATGTCGCGGACATCGGCCTGCCGGTGCTGCTCTGGGACGAGCGCTGGTCGACCCAGGCGGTCACCCGCACCCTGCTGGAGGCCGACGCCAGCCGCGCCCGTCGCGACGAACTGGTCGACAAACTCGCCGCCAGCTACATCCTCCAGGGCGCGATCGACGGGCTGGTCGCCGGGCTGGAATAGCTGAAACCCGGCCTCAATGCAGCTTGAGGCGCGGGCGCACGAAGCGGTTGATATGGCTGACCAGGATCAGCGCCGGGCCGCGTATCTTGCCGTGAACGGCGAGCAGATGCATGCGATAGAGCGACATGTAGACGAAGCGGGCAAGCCGCCCCTCCACCGCCATGCGCCCGCCGACCAGCTTGCCCATCAGCGATCCGACCGTCGAATAGCGGCTGAGCGACACCAGCGAGCCATGATCCTTGTAGACAAAGGTCTTGAGCGGGCGATCGGCCATCAGCCGGCCGAGATTGGCGAACACCGTGTCGGCCATCTGATGCGCGGCCTGCGCGCGCGGCGGGATCGGCCGATCGGCGCCCTGTGGCGTGTAGGAGGCGCAATCGCCCATCGCGAAGACGCGGTCGTCGGCCAGGCTCTGGAGCGTCGGGCGCACGATCACCTGCCCGGCACGGGAGAGTTCCAGCCCATCAAGGCCATCGCGGATTGCCGCCGCCTTGACCCCGGCGGCCCAGACCTGAAGATCGGCGGGAATGAAGCCGCCATCCTTCGTTTCCATCCCCTGCGGCGTGGAGGCGGTGACGGCGACGTCGGCGCGCACCTTGACGCCCAACACCTCCAGTTCCTCCCGCGCGGCGTCGGCCAGCCGGTCGGGCAAGGCCGGCAGGATGCGCGGCCCGGCCTCCAGCAAGGTGACGTCGAGCCGCTGGCGATCGAACACCTCCAGCCCATAATAGCCCAGCGCATCGGCAGCATTATAGAGTTCGGCCGCCAGTTCGACCCCGGTGGCGCCACCGCCGACGATCGCGATCCGCACCCGCGCGTCCGACGCGGGATCGGCCGACATGGCGCGCGACACGCGCAGGCAATGGTCGAGCAACTGGTCGCGAAAGCTGTCGGCCTGCGCCCGGCTGTCGAGGAACAGGCAATTGTCGGCGACGCCCGGCGTTCCGAAATCATTGGTGACCGATCCATAGGCCAGCACCAGATAGTCGTAGCGGACCGAATGGGCGCTCACCACCTCGCGCCCCTTGGGATCGAACACCGGCGCGACATGGACCCGCCGCGCTGCCCGGTCGATGCCCTGCAGCGTGCCATAGAGATAGCGATAGCCCCAGCGGTGGCAGTGGCTGCGATAGCCGACCTCGTCCAGACTGGCGTCGAGCGATCCGGTCGCGACCTCGTGCAGCAGCGGTTTCCAGATGTGGGTGCGGTTGCGATCGATCAGGATGATGTCATGCCGCTTGCGGCCATAGCGGGCGCCCAGCTTGCGCGCGAGTTCGAGGCCGGCGGCACCGCCGCCGACGATGACGATCTGGGTCTTCTTGTCGGGGATCAAGCGCATTCCTCCTCGATCGGCTCGCCGGCGGATCGCGCTGCGGCGCGCCGGTTGTGCATTGCAATAGGCGGCCCGGCGTCGCAAAGCGAGGCGTGGACAAGCAGAATTTCACCGAGCGCAACCGGCGCGACATCGTCGCGATCGCCACCCGGCATTTCGCGGAAAAAGGCTATGCCGGCGCGCGGGTGGACGAGATCGCCGCCGCCACCGCGACCTCCAAGCGGATGATCTACTATCATTTCGGCAGCAAGGACGGGCTCTATCGCGCGGTCCTGACCGAAGCCTATCGCGGCATCAGATCGGCCGAACTGGAGGCCGAACTGGGCGACCTGCCGCCGCTTGCCGCGTTGGAGCGGCTGACCGCCCTTACCTTCGACTATCATTTCAACCATCCCGAACTGGTGCGGCTGGTGATGGACGAGAATATCCGGGGCGGCCCGCATGTCGGCGAGATTTCCGAAGGACATAACGAGATCGTCCTGCCCAAGACCCAGGCGCTGATCGATCGCGGCATGGCCGATGGCAGCTTCCGCGCCGGGCTGGACGCGGTCGACCTGCACATGACGATCAGCGCCCTCGCCTTCTACTTCGTGTCCAACCGCCACAGTTTCCACGCGATCTTCGGCGTCGACATGACCAGCGAGGCGGCGGCCGAGCGGCGCCGCGCGCAGGTGATCGACAATGTGCTGCGCTACTGCCGGGCCGATCCCTGAGGGGTGAGGCAAGGACATGGACCGGATCAGAACTGCATCTTGACCTGGCCGCCCAGCGCCAGCGCATCATTGGTGCGGCGGTAGGAAAAGGCACCGGGATCGAGAATATATTGCACGTCCGGCCGGATGCTGAGCCAGCGGCGCAACTGGATGCCATAGCTCATCTCGATCGCGGTCTCCCCCACCGGCAGCGCGGCATAGCCGCCGGGGATATCCTGCGCATCGGCGGCCACGCGACGCAGTCGCGGATTGACCTGCGCATGGACGATACCGATCGAGATGCTGTCGGCGTCCCGGCCGGCAAAGGTGCCCGTCTTGACCAGACCGGCGGCATACCAGTGGGTGATCTGGGCCGAAGCCTGCGGATTGGCAGTGAACTGGGCGAAGACGGAAAGGCCGCGATTGCCCGTCCCTTCGCGCAGGATCATCTGGTCCGCCAGCGCATAGACGCCATAGCGGCCACGCAACATGCCCTGCTCCCCGCGCCGGGCGGCGCGTGACGTGTCATAATAGGCGCCGATCTTGTAATGGCCCGGCAGCACATGGCTGCCCGGTGCGATGCCGGGATCATATTCCAGTTCCAGCGGCAGCAGCACGCCGGTCGTGCCGCCGGCAAAGGGCCGGAAGGCATTGTCGGGATCGTTGAGGCGGGGATTGACCTGATAGACGCCAGTGCGCAGCGCCAGATCCGGCCGGATGCGATAGCGCACCGCCGCGCCCCAGCGGGCATTGGGATAATTATACCAGCCGCTATTGCCCGATTCCGACAGCGGATGGGCGCAGAAGGCCGCATTGACGAAATTAC
Organism: Sphingobium scionense; assembly: GCF_014197035.1. Classification (GTDB taxonomy): domain Bacteria; phylum Pseudomonadota; class Alphaproteobacteria; order Sphingomonadales; family Sphingomonadaceae; genus Sphingobium; species Sphingobium scionense. The sequence goes on from NZ_JACIEU010000016.1 coordinate 86,809, forward strand.
AGCCCAGGATCATCCCGCCCAGATCATTGCCCATGGCGAAATAACCCAGCCTCAGGTTGAGCCGGCCATTGGCGATATTCTGTTCGTAGCTGAGTTCCGACAGACGGGTATAATTGCCGCCGGCCGCCTCCTGGATCGGCAGGCGATTGCCGACGATGTCGGAGGAGAGGCCGACACCGCGCCGATCGTTGATAGTGACATGCACGATGCCGCCGGACAGGCCGGCGATCCGGTCCATGTCGAAATCGAGGCTGGCGCGCAATTGCTGGGTATAGGCGCTGCCCTGCCGCTGGCCGCCATCGACCGCAGCGAAGGCTTCGCCGACATAGTCCGCGCGCACGGTGACGCCCGCCTGCTTCAGCCGCGTGCGCAACCCGCCCCAGTCGCCGGTCAGCGTCTCGCGCGGGGCCGCCGACACCTTCTTTTCGGGCGCGACTTCCTGCGCATGGGCACCCGCGACCGGCAGCAGGATCAGCAATGTCGCCAGGGTCAGGCGGGCATGGAGGTGAAGATAGTGGGCCAAAGCCCCTCCCTTCCGCGCGGCAAGGCTGCGCGCGGTGACATGATGGATGACGACAGACAGGCGGAGCGGCACCGGGCCGCTCCGCCCATGGTTCAGCGCAGCGTGTAGGCGATCACATAATCGCCCCGGTCAGGCGACTGGCGCGCGCCACCCGCCGTCACGACGACATATTGCTTGCCGCTTTTGGGCGACTTGTAGCTCATCGGCCCGCCCTGGCTGCCGACCGGCAGACGGGCCTTCCAGACTTCCGCGCCGGTCGCCGCATTGAAGGCGCGCAGGTAGAAGTCCTGCGTTCCCGCGATGAAGACCAGGCCGCCCTGCGTTGCCAGCGTACCGCCCAGCGTCGGCATGCCGATCGGGATCGGCAGGCCCATGCGGATGCCCATCGGCCCGGTGTCGCGCACCGTGCCCACCGGCACCTGCCATTTGATGGCGCGACTCTTGAGGTCGATCGCAGTGAGCGTGCCATAAGGCGGCGCCTGGCAGGGAATGCCCAGTGCCGACAGGAAGCGGTCCTTCACCACCGAATAGGGCGTGCCCTTCAGCGGAACGCTGCCCATGCCGGTATTGACCGCTTCGCCCGCGCTGCCCGACTGCCCCTTTTGCGCCGTCGTCTGCGGGAACATCTGCACCCACAGGCCAAGGCGCATGTCGTTGATGAAGATGGTGCCGCTGGTCGGGTCGGTCGAGATGCCGCCCCAGTTCATCCCACCCAGCGATCCGGGGAAGCTCAACGACTTGTCGGTGCCCGGCGCGGTGTAGAGCCCTTCATAGCGCATGCCCTTGAAGGCGATGCGGCAGAGCAGCTGGTCGAACGGAGTGGCGCCCCACATGTCCGCCTCGGCCAGCGGACCGACGCCGATCTGCGGCATGCCCAGCGACCTGGGCTGGGTCAGCGAATAGGGCTCGCCCGGAATGTTCGCCGGCTTGACCGGCACTTCCTTGACGTTGGTGAGCGGCTTGCCGGTGGCACGGTCGAGCACATAGACCTGCCCCGCCTTGGTGCCGAAGACGAGCGCGGGCACCTTGCGGGCTGTATCGACGGGGAAGTCGACGAAGCTCGGCTGCATCGGCAGGTCGAAGTCCCACAGGTCGTTATGGACCGTCTGGAAATGCCATTTTTCGCGGCCGGTGGTGGCGTCGAGCGCCAGCATCGACGCGCCATATGTATGATCGAGCGCGCTGCGGGTGACGCCATAGAGATCGACCGAGGCGCTGCCGACCGGCATGAACACGGTGTTCGATGCCGGATCATAGGACATGGCGGCCCAGACATTGGGGGTCGAGCGGGCATAGGTCTTGCCCGCCGGCGGGGTGCCGGTGATCGTCGGATTGCCCGGATCGAAGGCCCAGCGCAGCTTGCCCGTGATGACGTCGAAGCCGCGCATCACGCCGCCCGGCATGTCGACCTGGACATTGTCGGCGACGCGGCCGCCGACCACGACGGTCGTGCCGGCCAGCGTCGGCGCGGAGGTGAGCTGATATTGGGGATCGGGCGCATCGCCGAGCCCGGCCTTCAGGTCGACCCGGCCATTGGTGCCGAAATCGGCGCAATATTTGCCGGTGTCGGCATCTAGCGCAATCAGTTCGGCATTGATCGTGTTCATCAGGATGCGGCGCTGGCAGGCAGCGCCGGTCGGCACCGTCGCCACCGTTACCGGCGTCGCACCGGGCAGGCCGGGCTGCTGGATCGGCGCATGGGCGTCGAAATAGGCAAGGCCCCGGCAGCGCATCCAGACCGATGCCTTGGCATTGATCAGCGCCTTCCACTTCTCGCGCCCGGTATCGGCGTCGAGGGCGATAACATTGTTGTGCGGAGTACAGATGAACAGCGTGTCGCCGACCTGAAGCGGGGTATTCTGGTCCTCGGCGCCATTGCCATCGCTCTGCGCCACGTCGCCGGTGCGATAGGTCCAGGCGACCTTCAACCTGTCGACATTGTCGCGGGTGATCTGGTCAAGCGCGACGAAGCGGCTGCCGCCTGGCGTGTTGCCATAGGCGGTCCAGTCCTTCTGCTCGCCTGCCGGATCGACCGGCACCAGCGATGCCACCTGCCCGGCGAAGGGCACGGTCGGATGGACCATGAACATGCCGGCCGCGCCGGCGGCCGAGCCGAGGCCGACCAGCGCCGCCACCAGCAGCGCCGGCCGCCAGGCGGGTGCCGAACCATCCCGGCGCCGCAGCAACGGGTAGGACAAGGCGACCACGGTCGCGCCGACGCCGATTGCCAGCAGGCGGGAAATGAGCGGCCAGAAGCTGAAGCCGACCTCCCACAGCGCCCAGAAGATGGTCAACAGGAAGGTTGCGCCGAAGAGCAGGCCACCGCTGGTCTTGCGCAGGGCGATGAGGCCGCCCGCAAGGACCAGCGCGATGCCGGCGATCAGGAAATAGGGACTGCCGCCCAGGCTGACGAGCTTGCCGCCGCCGATGGCGAAAAAGAGGCCAGCGGCAAGGATCACCGCCCCCAACAGAAGCAGCCAACCGCGAACGAGCGGCTGGCCGTGCATTTTCGTGCCTGACACGCGGCACCTCCTTCATCTCTTATGGTCGTCGGAGAATGAAGTTCCGCAATGGGCGAGACGCTCAGTCACCGGATCGCCGCTATTCCGGCGCTATGTACCATTTAGTACACAACTGGCCGATTTGCAAGAACGCGCCGCCGCGACCCGCGTATGGAAAGATAAGAGAGGGGGCTCAGCCACTTATCGGGATCGGTGTGCCGACTGAACGGCGTGCCGATCCCGATCGGCTCAAGATCAGAGCGCCTGCTGTTCCGAATTGAGGTTGCGCTTCGCCGGCGCCCTGGCGCCGGCATCGGGCGTCGCACCGTTCAGGGTTGCCGGCACCTCGATATAAGGCAGGCCGAGCGTCTGGCTGGTCATGCGACGGATGCGGTTGGTGAGGTCCGGGCTGGCGTTGAGCTGCTGCCCATAGGAGGGCACCATCGCCGCCACCTTGGGCTTCCAACTGGTCGCCATCTGCTGCGGGAAGGCGCGGCGCATCACTTCCAGCATGATCGCCGGGGAAGTCGAGGCGCCGGGCGAGGCGCCCAGCAGCGCGGCAATGCTGGCGTCCTTGTCGGTCACGATTTCGGTCCCGAACTGCAGCACCGTGCCCTTCTTTGGATCATATTTGATCACCTGCACGCGCTGGCCTGCGGTAATCAGCTTCCAGTCGCCGCGCTTGGCGTTGGGATAATATTTGACCAGTTCGGCCTGACGCTGGGCGTCGGTCAGCGTCGCCTGCTGCGCCAGATAGCGGACCAGATCCAGATTTTCCGCGCCGACCTTCATCATGCCGCCGACATTATTCTTGTAGACGGAGGCGAACAGATCGAGCGGCGAGCCATTTTTGAGGAACTTCGTGCTCTGGAGCGCGAACGGACCGAACAGGGTCACCGACTTGCCGTCAAGCTTGCGCGCGTCGAGATGCGGCACCGACATGGGCGGCGATCCAGCCTCCGCCTTGCCATAGACCTTCACATTGTGGCGGCTGGTCGCGGCCGGCCCCTCGAACGCCAGGAACTGGCCACCGACCGGGAAGCCGGCATAATTTTTGGATTCCGGAATGCCCGACATCTGCAGCAGCTTGAGCGAGGCACCGCCCGCGCCGATGAAGACGAACTTGGCCTTCACCACGGCATCGCTGTTCTGCTTGAGGTCATGGACGGTGACGTTCCAACTCTTGTCCGCATTCTGATGCAGGCCGCGCACCTCATGGCCAAGCCGTAGGGTGAAATTGGGGTTGCGGGTCAGCGCGTTGGTCAACTGGGTCGTGATGACGCCGAAATTGACATCGGTGCCGAGCGGCATGAACGTCGCCGCCACTTTCTGCCGGGGGTCGCGCCCCTCCATCACCAGCGGCGCCCAGCTACGGATTTGTGCCGGATCCTGCGAATATTGCATGCCGTAGAAGAGCGGGTTCTTGACCAGCGCATCGCGGCGCTTGTGCAGATAGGCGATATTGTCGTCACCCCAGACGAAGCTCATATGCGGCGTCGGGTTGATGAAGTCGGTCGGTTTGGGCAGACGGCCCTGCCTGACCTCGTGCGACCAGAACTGGCGCGAAATCTCGAACTGCTCGGCAATGTCCACGGCCTTTTCGGTCGCGATCGATCCGTCGTCCTTTTCCGGCGTATAGTTTAGCTCGGCAAAACCCGAATGGCCGGTGCCCGCATTGTTCCAGCCGTTGGAGCTTTCCTGCGCGACCTTGTCCATCCGCTCATAGATGTCGATCCGCCAGTCCGGCTCCATTTCCTGGAGATAGGTGGCCAGCGTCACCCCCATGATACCGCCGCCGATCACCAGCACGTCGACCGGCTGGTCATTGGCGGCCGCCTTGCCGGCGGGCGAGGCCATCGGACGGAACAGGAAGGCGGTGGCGGCGATCGCCAGCACCAGGAGGAGGATGGCAAGGGTAAGGAGGATCTTCTTGAACAGGGGCCGGCGGCGCGGTGCCGCCGGACTGGAGGAGGATGTCATGATCGTGGATTCCAAATCTGCGTGGAAAGGGGCCGGGCGGCCGGATGCGCGTTCGCCAATCTTGTCCGTCAGGTCATGCGCACCACCCCATCAGAATCGGAAGCTCAGCCAGCCGGCCAGATAATCGCTGTTGCCATAGCCGGCGCGGCTGAGCACCGGCCCTGCATCCAGATGCTCGTAACGGCCGACAAAGGACAAGCGCGGCGTGATCGACCAGGTGATCTGGGCGCGGATCGATTCGCCGATCTTGTGCCCCGGCACCGATTGGGTGCCGGCGAAGATCGACTTGTTGGCGCGATAGACGGCATCATTTTCATCGGCGCGCCAGGCGAACTGATATTCCATCGTCGCCTTCACCCCCTTGAGCGGCGACAGGGTCAGGCTGGGCGCCAGCGTCTTGAGGTTGGTCGGCGTCATGCACAACTGGTAGCTGTAATAGATATTGTTGCCGAAGGGGGCGTAGGCGGCCTTCAGTGTGCCGCCCTCAAACGTGCCGCCGCCGCTCGCATAATCGGCATGGAAACCGACGCGCGGCGCCATCGGCAGGTCGCCGGGCAGCTTGTAACTCTGATTGAAAAAAAGCTGCCAGGCGCTGATGGCGCGACCGTCGAAGTCGCCGAACTGGTGGTTGACGGTCCAGTCGAGATTGACCGGGCCAACTTCTCCCCACAGGCGCGCGCCGGCATAGAAGCGCTCGACCCGGCCGGTCACGCCGCCCCACAGCGCTTCGCTGGTGCGCAATCGCCAGAAGAAGGGATCGAGATAGAGCTCCGACCCGCCCAGCGCCTTTTCGGGAATGCGGATGCCTGCCGTGAAGCCGGAAAAGCGCCGCCCCTGCTCGACCTTGTCATCGTCAATGCCGCCATTGCCCAGCGCGGTCGGCTTGAAATCGAAGGCGTCGATGCGCAGCGATCCCGTCCGTGCCCAGGCCCGCACGCCGTTCAACGCATAGCGGATCGTATTATTGTCGCGCTGCGACGTCAGCAGATTGGGACCGTCGGTAAATTCCTGGCGCCCATAACGCAGGCCCAGGTCCATGCCCGCAACCCGCCCCTTCAGTTCGGCGAAGGACTGGAGCAGCACCAGATCGTTGCGCAGCGATCCCGACGGCGTGCCGATATTGTCGCCGGACATGCCGCCATGGGCGATTTCGCCATAGAAGCGCAGATGCGGCCCGACATGCAGGTCGGCGCCGCCGACCAACCGGTTGATGTCCTGCCGCTGGCTGCCGGCGTTCCGCAGGTTGAGGTTGGTCGTGTAATTGACCCGCACCCGCGCCTCACCGCTGAGCGTCAGATAGATGTCGCCATCATCGTCGAGCGGCAGATATTTGAGGCGATCGAACAGGTCATCGCGCTGCTGCGGATCGGCCTTGCTGCGCCAGTCCTCGGCCCAGCGCGACAGGGCGTAGCCGCCCGACAATGATCCTTCGCCGACGGCATCGGCGGGATAGAGGCTGGCGGGCTCAGCGGGCATATCGTCGGCCCATGCGGGGCGAGCGAACAGGGTGGCCAAAGTGAGAGCGGAGACGGCGATGGGGTGGCGCGGGACCGCGCAGGACAAACGAACCATGGTGGCTGCGCCTCATTCCGCCGGGACGGCGTTGGCGAGCGCCGGCTCGGCCGGGGATGGTGCCCCGCCCTCGCCCCGCATCGCCGCCTGCAATTGCGTCCGGTCGAGCTTCCCTTCCCAGCGCGACACCACGATCGTCGCCACCGCATTGCCGATGAAGTTGGTGAGGCTGCGGCATTCGCTCATGAAGCGGTCGACGCCCAGGATCAGGGCCATGCCAGCGACAGGCACGGACGGGACGATGGAGAGGGTCGCCGCCAGCGTGATGAAGCCCGCCCCGGTCACACCCGCCGCGCCCTTGGACGATAGCATGGCGACGCCCAGCAACAGGATCTGGTCGCCGATCGACAGGTCGACGCCGGTGGCCTGCGCGATGAACAGCGCGGCCAGCGTCATGTAGATATTGGTGCCGTCGAGGTTGAAGCTGTAGCCGGTCGGCACGACCAGCCCGACGATCGACTTGGGGCACCCCGCCCGCTCCATCTTCTCGATGAGGGCCGGCAGCGCGCTTTCCGACGAGGAGGTGCCCAGCACCAGCAGCAATTCGGTCTTCAGGTAACGGATCAGGCCGAATATCGAGAAACCGGCGGCACGGGCAACCAGTCCCAGGATCACAACCACGAACAGCGCCGAGGTGAGGTAGAAGGTGCCGACCAGGAAGGCGAGATTGGCGAGCGTGCCGACGCCATATTTGCCGATGGTGAAGGCCATGGCGCCGAACGCGCCGATGGGGGCCGCTTTCATGACGATCGCGACCAGCTTGAACACGGCGGTCGAGACATCTTCGAGCAGGTCGAGCACGCGCGCGCCGCGATCCCCGATCAGCGCCAGCGCGACCCCGAACAGGATCGCGACGAACAGCACCTGAAGGATATTGCCGCTGACGAAGGCGGACAGGAAACTGTCGGGGATGATGCCGGTCAGGAAGCCGGTCAGCGTGCTGTCATGCGCCTTCTCCGCAAATTCGCTGACCTTGCTGGCGTCGAGCGTGGCGGGATCGATGTCGAGGCCCGCGCCCGGTCGCACCACATTGGCGACGATCATGCCGACGACCAGCGCCAGAGTGGAGAAGAAGAGGAAATAGGCAAAGGCCTTGCCCGCGACCCGGCCGACGCTGGCGATGTCGCGCATGCCGGCGATGCCGGTGACGATCGTCAGGAAAATGACCGGGGCGATGACCATCTTCACCGCCTTGATGAAGGCATCGCCGACCGGCTTCATCGCCTCCCCCAGATGCGGCGCGAAATGGCCGAGCGTCACGCCGGCGATGATCGCCAGCAGCACCTGCACATAGAGATGAAGATACCAGGGATGCCGGGCGACCGGCGTGTCGGGGAAATGGGAAATCTGCATGACAGCTATCTTTCTGGCCCTCGCCAAAAGCCTTCCCGCCTTCTTGATTGGGCGGGTCGGGAATTGAGGCGACCAGTATCGAGCCGTCAGCCATGCGCGACAAATTGTAGAAGGAATGAGATTATATTGTTATGATTCAATATATTAACTCGATTATAATGATAACAAGAGAGTGCGCTAGTGCATATATTTGCCCACCATATTCGCATCATGTGCAGAAATTTGCACATCGCATAACGGCGGGATATGCTGGGGTATGATCGGCGCCCGCTTCCCGACTCGCTTATTCTGGATCGCCCTGTTTCTGGGCATGGCCGGCGGCCTGCTCTGGCTGTCGGGCGAGGTCGCCGAGCGTAATGCCATCGCCCGGCTGAGCGCGGAAATGCGCGGCGCCGCCATATTGCGTCAGGCCTATCTCAAGAGCGAGATCGAGCGGTTCCGGTTGCTGCCTGTTGCCCTGTCCGACGACAGCGACCTGGTCGCGGGCCTCACCGGATCGCAGGCCGCGCTGCGCGCGCTCGACCGCAAGCTGCAGGCGCTGGCCCGCACCACCGGCGCGGCGCAAATCTATATCCTCGACGCATCGGGGCGCACCGTCGCATCGAGCAACTGGGGCAGCGAACGCAGCTTCGTCGGGCAGGACTATTCGTTCCGTAATTATTTCAAGCTGGCCGCCGCCCATGGATCGGGCGCGCAATTCGCGCTCGGCACGATCAGCGAACGGCCCGGCATGTATCTGTCGCGGCGATCGCGCGGCGGCGGCTATGTCGTGGTGAAGCTGGAATTTGACAGGATCGAGCAGCAATGGGCGCGGCTCGGCGAAATCACCTTCATCACCAGTCGCGAAGGCATCATCCTCATCACCAGCCGCCCCGACTGGCGCTTCACCACCATTCATCCGCTGTCGGCCCAGGCCAAGCAGCGCTTCCGCGCCGAATTGCAGTCCGGTGGCGGATCGCTGCTGCCGGTGCCGCTCAAGGGCATGGGCGACGCCGATGGCCGGCAGATCGTCAGCCCCGCGGACGAGCCACGCCGCCGCCTGCTGTGGCAATCGGTCGCGGCGGGCGAACCGGGCTGGCAGCTCAACCTGCTGACCCCGCTACAGGGCGTGGAGAGCTTCGTGCGCACGGTACGGCTGGCGACCCTGCTGCTGCTGCTGCTGTTGGCGGGCGGCATCTGGATCCTGCGCGAGCGCGCCCATCGCCGCGCCGAACGGGCCGCCATGGCCGCCGCCCGGACGACCGAGCTGGAGGCGATGGTTACCGCCCGCACGCAGGAACTTCGCCGCGAGATGGAGGAGCGCGCCGCCAGCGAGACGCGCGCCGACACGCTGCGCGAAGGGTTGCGCCAGGCCAATCGCCTGGCATCGCTCGGCCAGATCACCGCCGGCATCGCCCATGAAACCGCCCAGCCGGTCGCCGCAATCCGCAGCTATGCCGCCAATGGCCGGCTGCTGATCGAGCGCGGCGATGCCGAGGCGGCGGCCGAGAATATGGCAGCGATCGAGCGGCTGACCGACCGGATCGGCAAGGTGACAGCCGAACTGCGCGGTTTCTCCCGCAAGGCGACCGGCGCGATCACCGCCATCCCGCTGGCCGGACCGATCGAAGGCAGTGTGCTGATCCTGAAATCGCGACTGGCGCGGGTCGACCTGCACCTGCCCCACCTGCCTGATGGGCTGCGCGTCATGGCCGACACGATCCGGCTGGAACAGGTGCTGGTCAACCTGCTGCAAAATGCACTCGAAGCGCTGGAGGGCGTGGCGGCGCCGACCATTCGCCTGTCGGTCGCGCTCGATGCGGAGACGGTGCTGTTGTCGGTGATCGACAATGGGCCGGGCATCGATCCATCGGTGCAGGGCCAGCTCTTCACCCCCTTCGTCACCAGCCGCCCATCGGGCCTCGGGCTCGGCCTCGTCATCGCCAGCGACATCATGGCCGATATGGGCGGGTCGCTGCGCCTGCTGCCCGGCGAGGCCGGCACCCATTTCCAGCTGAGTTTGCAACGCGCATGACCGACATGGCCCCGCGTCCGATCGCCCTGGTCGACGATGATGATGACCTGCGCGCCGCCATGGCGCAGACGCTGATGCTGGCGGGCCATGATGTCCGCGCCTTCGCCCGCGCCGCCGACGCGCTGGCGGCGATCGACGCGGACTTTCCCGGCGTGGTGGTCAGCGACGTGCGGATGCCGCACATGTCGGGCATCGACCTGTTCCGGGCGCTCAACGCCCGCGACGCGGAACTGCCGGTCATCCTGGTCACTGGCCATGGCGATGTGCCGATGGCGGTAGATGCGCTGAAGACCGGCGCGTGGGACTTCCTCACCAAGCCCTTTGATCCCGATGCCCTGCTGGCTTCGGTCGCACGGGCGAGCGAGAATAGGCTGCTGGTGATCGAGAATCGCCGCCTGCGCGCGATGGTCGATACCGCCGTCCCCTCCCCGCTGATCGGCCATTCCCCGGCGATCGAGCGGCTGCGTGACATGGTGGCGACCTTGGCCGACACCAATATCGACATATTGGTCGACGGCGAGACCGGCACCGGCAAGGAACTGGTCGCGCGCATGATCCACCAGCGCAGCCGCCGCGCCAGCGCCCAGTTCGTCAGCATCGCCTGCGCCGCCGTGCCCGATGCGATCGCCGAGACCAGCCTGCATGGCGAGAGTCTGGCCGGGCGCGCGCCGCTCGAAGGCCGATTGGCCCGCGCGCATCAGGGCACATTGTTCCTGGACGATGTCGACCAGTCGGGGCCGGCGCTGCAGGCGCATCTGATCCAGTTTCTCGAGGATCGGCTGGTCCGCCCGGTCGGCGCGCGCGAACCGCAGCCGGTGGATCTGCGCGTGATCGGCTGCATGACGCAGCAGGGCCAGGTGGCGGCGATCCAGCCGGCCTTGCTCTATCGGCTGGCGGCGGTGCGGCTGCACATTCCGCCGTTGCGCGAACGGCGCGAGGATATTCCGCTGATCTTCGCCCATCTGCTCGACGCCGCCGCCCGCCGCTTCCGCCGCGCGGTGCCGCCGGTCAGCCGGGCAGTGCTGGCCCATCTGCTCGACCATGACTGGCCCGGCAATGTCCATGAACTGGGGCGGCTGGCCGAACGGCTGGCGCTGGGACTGGAACAGGAACCCGCCACCGATGGCGCGACACTGCCGCTCGACGCACGCATGGATGCGTTCGAGCGCATGGCGATCATCGAGGCGATCCAGGCCACGGGCGGCGACATGGGCCAGGCGATCGAGCGTCTCGGCCTGGCGCGCAAGACCTTCTATTATCGGGTCCGCCGGCTCGGCATCGACCTGCGGAAACTGCGCGGGCTGGATGGATGAATATCGCCACACAGGCGATACATGCCCTGTCCAGGCTTTACCTTCATCTCATGCGTCACTTGGCCTGCGTGGGGGTGCCAGACAAGACGAAACCGTCGCAGGCGAGGATCGCAGGCCCTCCCCCTTTGGCAGGGCCTATGACCGCGTGAAGCGCCAATGGTCAGCGTCGCTCTCGCTCGGATCGAAACGATATCCGTCGCTGTCAAAACCCTGCATCGCGTCGACATCTGCGACATGATGTTCGCACATCCAGCGCGCCATCATGCCGCGCGCCCTTTTGGCGTTGAAGCTTACGAACCGCGGGCCGTTCGGTCCCGGTTCGCGGAAATCGACATGGATCACGCGTAGCCCCTCCAGCCTGTTCTCGACGGCCGCGAAATATTCCTGGCTGGCGAGATTGAGGACCACCCCCGATCCTTCTTCCTCGGTCTGGGCGCGCAGCAGCGCGGCGATGCGATCGCCCCACCAGTCTGTCAGCTTCTTGTGCCGCGGCGCCCAACGCGTGCCCATTTCCAAGCGATAGGGACGGATGGCATCCAGGGGGCGAAGCAGGCCATAAAGGCCCGACAGCATGCGGACATGATCCTGCGCAAAGGCGACGGCCGCCTCGTCGAGCGTATCCACCTCGAACCCGGTATAGACGTCACCGGCAAAGGCGTAGAGCGCCTGCCTTTCGGGCAGGTCGGCGAAATCGCGGAAACGGTCGGCATTGAGCTTTGCCAGGCGGGGCGAGATATGCATCAGCTCGGCGAGACGCTTTTGCGAGAGATTGGCGGCCGATTTGGCAAGACCGTGCGCTTCCTCGGCGAAATGCGGGGTCGTGACGGCAAGCGGCGGCAAGGCGCGCTCGAAGTCGAGGGTCTTGGCGGGAGAAAGCAGAACGATCATAGCTGCGGGCGGTAGCCGCGCCGCGTTCGGGCGTCAAACCGCGCGCCTTGCTGTTTTTCGATATGGGTTCGGAGCGACTGGCTTGCCGCTCCGAACCACTCAGCCACCGCGCATTGCTAAAGGCTTTGCAGATTTGCCGCGCGAGCCGCAGCCGCCCGAGGGCTGAGCAGGATGGCCAGCAAACCTGCGCCGGATGCAAATGCCCCGGCGATCGCGACGAACGGCAGGCTGAGGCCGGCGGCGATCACCGCGCCGCCCAGGGCTGCGCCGATCGCATTGCCCAGGTTGAAGGCGCCGATGTTCATCGAAGATGCAAGGTTGGGCGCGTCGGCCGCGGCGCTCATCACCCGCACCTGCAGCGGCGGCACCAGCGCAAAGCTGGCAATGCCCCACAGGAAGATCAGCACCGCCGTCGGCCCGGCAAAGGGCATGGCAAAGGCGAAGGCGATGAGGATCGCCGTCAGCGCAGCGAGCGTCACGATCAGCGTCCTGTCCACCGAGCGGTCGGCGAAGCGCCCGCCCAGCCAGTTGCCGATGGTAAGGCCCACGCCATAGAGCACCAGCATTGCGGTCACGAAGCCGATCGAGCCATGGGTCTGATCGCGCAGGATCGGCGTGATATAGGTGAAGACGGTGAACATCGCGCTGGCGCCGACCACGGTGAGGCCGAGTGCGGCCAGCACCGGCCCGCGCATCAGCACCCGCAATTCGGAACGCGCATCGCCCTCGGTCGGGGCCGGCATGTCGGGCAGGGTCAGGCGCAGCGCCGCGATGATGAGCACGCCCAGCGCCGCAATGCCCCAGAAGGCCGAGCGCCAGCCCTTGACTTCACCCGCCCAGGTCGCCAGCGGCACGCCGACGACATTGGCGATGGTCAGTCCCATGAACATGGCGGCGACCGCGCCCGCCTGCCGCTGGGGCGGGACCAGGCTGGCGGCGACGATCGATCCGACGCCGAAGAAGGCGCCATGGTTGAGCGAGGTGATGATCCGCGCGAACAACAGCATGGAATAGCTGCTGGAGAGCGCCGCGATCAGATTGCCGACCGTGAAGATGGCGGCCAGGCCGATCAGCAGGGTGCGACGCGGCAACCGGCCGGTGGTCAGCGTCATCAGCGGCGCGCCCAGCATCACGCCGATCGCATAGGCGCTGATGAGCAGGCCGGCGGCGGGGATGGAGACGCCCAGATCGGTGGCGATGACGGGCAACAGGCCCATCGGCGCAAATTCGGTGACGCCGATGCCGAAGGCACCGGCCGCCAGCGCGAGCAGCGGTGGATTGATCTTCATGATGCTCCTCCCGTCAGACAAGCGGCGGGTTCAGCCGGGCGAAACCGGCCTGTTGATGATAGGGGGCGTGCGGATAGGCCGGCATCTGGTAGCTGGCCCGGTCGAGCCGGGCGACCTGATCGAGGGTCAGCGACCAGCCGACCGCACCCAGATTCTGCCGCAACTGTTCCTCGTTACGCGCGCCGATGATGACCGACGATATGGTCGGCCGCTGCAACAGCCAGTTGAGCGCGACCTGCGGCACGGTCTTGCCGGTTTCCGCCGCGATCTCGTCCAGCACATCGACCACGCGATAGAGATGTTCGTCCTCCACCGGCGGCGCGAAGGCGGCGGTCTGGTGCAGGCGGCTGCCCTCCGGGATCGGGCTGCTGCGGCGGATCTTGCCGGTGAGGCGTCCCCAGCCGAGCGGGCTCCACACCAGTGCCCCCACGCCCTGGTCGGCGGCGAGCGGCATCAGCTCCGCCTCATAGGCGCGGCCGATCAGCGAATAATAGACCTGGTGGGCGACGAAGCGCGGCCAGCCATGGCGATCCGCCACGTCGAGCGCCTTCATCAGCTGCCAGCCGGGATAGTTGGACACGCCGACATGGCGCAGCTTGCCGGCGCGGACCAGTCCGTCAAGCGTCACCAGCAGTTCCTCGACCGGGGTCGAGGCGTCGAAGGCGTGAAGTTGCAGCAGGTCGATATGGTCGGTGCCAAGGCGCCGGAGCGCCGCTTCCACGCCGCCGATCAGCCGGTCGCGCGACACGCCCCAGTCATTGGGACCATCGCCGGTCGGCAGGCCGAGCTTGGTGGAGATCAGAACCCGATCGCGCCGCCCCTTGATCGCCGCGCCCAGCACCTCTTCCGATGCGCCGTTCGAATAGACGTCGGCGGTGTCGAACAGGGTGATGCCGGCGTCGAGGCAGATGTCGAGCAGACGGCGGGCCTCCTGCGCGTCGCTATGGCCCCAGGCGCCGAACAAAGGCCCTGAGCCGCCGAAGGTGCCGGTGCCGAAACTGAGCGCCGGCACGCGCAGGCCCGATGCCCCCAATTGCCGATATTCCATCATCATCCCTTTCCATTCCGTGATGGACGCATAAATGGAAGGCAGGACTTCCGGCGTTTAGAGGGCCGCAAGGCGAAGGATCTTTGCAATGGATGAAAAGATACCCTTTCATGCCGATCGGGCACGGGCGCTGGAAACCTTTGCGACCGTGGTGGCCGAAGGCAGTTTTTCGGCCGCCGGGCGATTGCTGGGCCTCACCCCCTCCGCCGTCAGCCGCGCGGTCGACCGGATCGAGGATCGGCTGGGGGTGCGACTATTGCTGCGCTCCACCCGCGCGCTGACGCTGACGGCGGAGGGCCAGGCCTATCTGGCCAGCGCGCGTCGCATCCTGGCCGATCTGGACGAGGCGGAACAGACGATCGCCGATCGCGGCGCGCCGCGTGGGCGACTGCGGGTCAGCGCCGCTCATTCCCATGGCCGGTTGTGCATCGTGCCGCTGCTCGGCGAATTTGCGCAGCTCTATCCGCACATATTGGTCGACATCAGCCTGAGCGACCGGCTGGTCGACATTGCCGGCGGGCAGGCCGATGTCGCGATCCGCTTCGGGCCGCTGGCCGACAGTCCGCTGACCGCCCGCAAGCTGGGCGAGAATGGCCGCGTCATCGTCGCCTCCCCCGCCTATCTTGCCCGGCATGGCACGCCGGTCGTGCCGGAGGATCTGCACGATCACAATTGCCTGAATTTCAATTTCCGGCGGGCCGAACCGGTCTGGCCGTTCCGCAAGGACGGGCGCGATTATGCGCTGAGCGTGCGCGGCATGATCGAGGCGAATAATGGCGAAACGCTGGGACAGTTGGCGGCCGATGGCGTCGGCATCACGCGGGTCGGCCGGTTCAGCGTCCAGCCCGAACTGGCGTCGGGCGATCTGGTGCCGTTACTGGAAGACTATAATCCCGGCGATATCGAGACGATCCATGCCGTGTTCCTGGGCGGCACCAACGTGCCGGCACGGCTGCGCGTGTTCGTCGATTTTCTTGTAGAACATCTTGCGTGATATTTAGAAAATCGCCGCCACTTAGAAGCTGTTTTGAAATGCGCGAAAGAGCGCATTTTTAAGAGCGGCACCGGCCCCCACCCGGCCACGCATCAGGGTATGTCCGGGCAGCCGGGTGGGGGTGTGGGCCGGTGCGAAAGCGCCGGATCGAACCTTATTTTCCGTGGTCGCACGGCATGCCACGGGTGGATGACCGTCGGATCATCAGCGCATCACCTTCGTGATCAGGAACGGCTTGCGATGGCACGATGCGCCCATAGCTTCATGTCCACGCTTTGTATCGCCGCCGCCGTCATCTTCTGGCTCGATCAATGGATCCCTCTCATAGCGCATGGTAAGCATCTGATTTTCAAAATTTAATTTACGAATATCAATCACGCCGATTCAGCCGCAATATATTGTTTTACAATAGGTTTACGAATCACTCACGCTGTCCATTCCGTTCCCCACCGGCCGTTGACCATGACTGTCCGATCCATGTTGAGCAGGCCTGAGCAGGCAACACTCAATCTCGAAGACGCGCGTGACCTACGCACGGCCGGTCATTCCTATGCCCAGATCCGGCAGAAGCTTGGCCTCACCGCCAGCCAGATCGCCCTGATCCGACGCACCCTGAAACGGGCGAAGGCGGCGCAAACACGGATGCGCAAGAATAGGCCGGATGCGACAGTGCGCGACCTGTCCATTGGCCAGTCCATCTTGCCTCCTGACCTGCGAAAGCGCTTGAACGCCGCCGGCTTTCACACGCTGGGAGATCTTGAGCAGCGACTGGCAGACCCCGACCTGCCCGGGCTGGAGACCTTGCCCGCCATCGGTCCCTATCGCGTACAGCTGATAAAGCGGATGCTTGCGCATTTCGGGCTGCTCCCCGAAACAAACGATCTCAAGGCGGCGATCGAGGAGCTGTTTCCCGAATTGGGGGATGACGGCGAAACCTCGCTTATCCCCGTTCCCTAAGCTAGGACGCCGCCATGGCGAAAGACCTACTTTTGACGGAATTGGTAAGCGGCGGCTCCGCAGAGACATTGCTTGCGGCAATTCTGAAGCATCATCCCGATATCAGTGCCCCTGTCCCTGTCGAGGACATCGCTCGGCGCGTCGGCATCACGGATATTCGCGACCTGGCAGAGGAAGGGGGCAGCAGTAGCCTCCTGGTCGATGGGGCCGGTGCGACGGGCATCATCTCGTGCTCAGTGGCGCTATCTTCCCCGCGTCGGCGCTTTGCTATCGCGCATCAACTGGGGCATTTTCTGCTCGGAACCCAGCGCGAAGACGGGCCTTGTGCCGCACGCGACCTCAGCGAGAACCGGCGAGACACACCTCATCGCAAGCAGGAAGCGCAAGCCAATCGCTTTGCCGCCGGACTGTTGATGCCAAAGCCCCTGATGGCTGCGTCGCTCGACAGCCTCGGCAAGCCAGCCATTGCCCATGTGGCCAAGCTTGCCGCCAGCTACGGCGTCACTATCGAGGCGGCGGCGAACCGCTACCTCGACGTCACGCCTTCAGCGTGCGCGATCCTGTTCATCAAAAATGGCGTCGTCCACTATGCGCGTCCATCGCGGGCATTCCCAGCGATGGCGATCCATCGGGGCGATGCGGCGCCGTCTTCGGTCCTGAGCGACAAGATCGACCAGCCCACAGCCTGGATCGCCGTCGAGGCGCGGGACTGGCTGATCCTGTCACGAGATATGCGCAGCCCCAAAGTCGTGATGCAGGTGCTCGCGAAGAAAAATGGTCTGCACCTGGTGATGCTCTTCATAAACGCAGCGGCGGAAAAGCGGGCGGACGAGGAGGCAGAGAAATATGCCACGGAACGGCCCAGCTTCGGACGCGGGACAGATCGTCGCTAGGCGAAGTGGCTGGGACCAGAGGGATGGCCTCGTCCTCATCCGTCGCGACGATCGTCGCACGCTCCAAACAGCGCTTGATAGCGCCCGCCGGACTCCCTCGGTGCATCTTCAGTCATGCCCGTCTTTCCGGGCGATGGCTTCGGCTTGGGTAACGACCTCCAGCCAATGACGATGCTCTTCCTGCGCATCTGCGAGCGCACGATGTACCCGTTCTCCTTCTTTGCGTCCGACCTCGACAAGGGTCAGCAGATCGTCGATCTCGATGTGCAGGCGCTCGGCCGGAACGACCGGGGCGAGCTTTCGCCTGGCGCCTTCCACACGAGCTTCCTCGGTGTCACGAAGGCGCAAGGCGTGGCGCGGAAGCTTGGCGGCACGCAATAATGCGCTCAGCCACTTCCCGTCCCAGGACGGCGCGCTGGCGAAGAGGCTATGGCCCGAAAGTTGTTCGACCATGCGTCGCGCCACGACATCGTGCGGCGTGCCATCGCGCTCCAGCATGTCGCGGGAAATGTGATGAACAGCCTCGGCCTCCGCATCCCAGTCCGTCCACTGCGGCGCGGGGCGGATCAGATGCGCCTCGCTCCTGCCGTCCTCGAAGACCCAGGCAACCTCGATCGGATAGCTAAGCTTGGCGAGGGACGAGGCCTCGAAGTCCAGGAAGACGAACATGGGGGAGGAAACGACCGATGGCATGAGAGGCTTCACCTGCGAGTTCAGAGGAGGAGGCGACGTGCGAACGCGGTGGCAGCGGCCAGACCGTCCGATCCGATGCTGTGGCCAAGGCCCGGCGACGCATGGGTCTCTACGGGCACGCCAACGGCAGCCAGTGCCGAGGATGCCAATTCCAGCGAATGGAACGGGACGATTTCGTCTTCGGTGCCGTGGATAAGCAAAACCGAAGGACGGTTGCCGATATCCGCCTCCAACTGGTCGGGCGCGACCAGCATGCCCGAAATGCCGACGATGCCTGCAATGGCCGAGGGCCGGCGAAGGCCGACATGCAGCGCCATCATCGTCCCCTGGCTGAATCCCACCAGTAGCAGACGGTCGCTGGTCAGCCCCGCCTTCTCCAGTTCCTCCGAGATAAATGCATCAAGGGCCGGCCCTGCCGCCGCCGCGCCCGCAGTGCGTTCGGCCATGGAGAAGGTTTCGATCGGCCACCACTGATAGGCCGCTGCCATGTGGGGGAGCGACGACGGCGCGTTCGGCGCTACAAATGCCGCGGACGGCAGCGAGGGCTGCATCATCGCGGCCAGCGAGATCAGATCCTCGCCATTCGAGCCGTAACCGTGGATCAATATGACCAGAGCGTCTGGCTGCGCGCCTGACAGCGGGGCAAGGCGGGGGCCATCGAGCAAGAGAGCATCCTTCCAATTGGGTGATCAGCCACGCAGTCAGTGCAGCTATGCTGCTCTAATAGACGGGAAGGTCAATCAGCGCCAACGGTCTGGAAACAGATATCAGTCATGCGCCCTTGCGCATCAGATAGATGTCCATGATCCAGCCATGCCGTGCCCGTTCCTGCGCGCGGAGCGCCGCGATCTTGCTCCGCACGACCGCCAGCGGCCCTTCGACCAGCAACTGATGCGCCATGCCGAGATAGGCCCCCCACCAGATATGGATGCCGGCGGGATCGAGCGTGTCGAAGGCACAGCCCTCGTCCAGCATCACGGCGACGCTGTCTCCGTCCGCCGGCCAGCCATCGTCGCGCAGCCGGCGCCCGGTCGTGATGACCACCGGCGCGCCCAGCCGGTTGAGGGGGATTGCGTGCGCGGCGGTCAGCGCCTGCAGGCTGGTAATGCCCGGCACCACGCTCACCCGGATCGCCAGCCCCCTCCCCGCCAGCCGATCCGCGATACGCAGGCTGCTGTCATAAAGGGAGGGGTCGCCCCAGACGAGCAGAGCAAGGCGACCGCCATCGGGCAGGTGGCGCGCGATCTGTCCGGCCCAGGCCTGCGCGATGGCATCGTGCCAGTCCTGGACGCCGCCGATATAGTCGCCGCGCGCATCGCGCACGGGCAGGTCGAACTCCACCACGCGCACCGCCCGCGTCAGCACGGCCGCGCAGATGGTGCGGCGCAGGTCGACAAGGTCGGATTTGGCGTTGCCCTTGCGCGGCAGCAGGATGAGGTCTGCGCTGTTCATCGCCCGCACCGCCTGGGCGGTCAGATGATCGGGATTGCCGGTGCCGATGCCGATGAGGTCCAGGTCGATCATCATGCGCTCGCAATCATGTGGAAGAAGGAACCGCTGACCCAGCCGCGCCGCGATCCCGTCTCCGCGACGGCGGCGCCATCGGCGTCGGTCACCCGCATCAGCGGCGGGTCGCCCTGCGCCACGATGGTCGAATAATGGAACTCATGGCCCCGCAGCATGGTGCCGGCGCGCAGTCCCGCGACAGGCGCCAGAAGCTCCGCCCGCCGATAGCCCAGATGCAGGCGGCGATCCGCATGGCTGGTGACAAGGCCGAGCAGCCCGGCCATGCGATGGGCGGTGCCGTCCCGGCCAATCAGCGCATCGCCCAGCACCATATAGCCGCCGCATTCGCCATGGACCGGCCGATCCTCGGCATGGCGGCGCAAGCCCGTCAGGAAGTGCTGCGCGCCCGCGATGGTCCCGGCGTGCAGTTCGGGATAGCCGCCCGGCAACCAGATCAGGTCGGCATCGTCCGCTGGCGCCTCATCGGCCAGCGGGGAAAAGGGCATGATTTGTGCCCCGGCCTGTCGCCAGCCTTCCAGAAGATGCGGATAGAGGAAGGAGAAAGCCACGTCCTGCGCCACCGCGATCCGCTGCGCCGGGGGATCGGCCAAGCGCCCGCCGGCCCTGATGCCGTGCGACCGCGCGGCATCCCGAACCGCAGCAAGATCGATCCGCTCCCGCATCAGCGCGCCATAGCGATCCAGCGCCTGATCGAGCCCCTCCTGCTCGCCGGCCTGCACCAACCCCAGATGCCGTTCGGGCAGGCTAAGGTCGGCGTGCCGGGGCAAGGCGCCGAACACCGTGATGCCCGCCGCCGCCAGCCCCGCGCGCGCCAGCCGTTCGTGCCGGGGGCTGGCTACGCGATTGAGGATGACTCCCGCAATGGTCACATCAGGATCGAAGCGGGCGAAGCCCAGCGCCGTCGCCGCACAGGATTGCGCCTGTCCGGATATGTCGAGCACCAGCAGCACCGGCCAGCCCATGCGGCGCGCCACGTCGGCGGCGGTGCCGTGGCCGGTAGCGCCCCGGCTCGCCACCCCGTCGAACAGGCCCATCGCCCCTTCGGCCAGCACCATGTCTGCATCCCCCGCCTCGGCCGCCACCCGGTCGAGCAGCGCGCCGTCCATCGCCCAGCTGTCCAGGTTGAAGGACGGCCGGCCACAGGCAGCGCGATGGAAGGCCGGGTCGATATAGTCCGGCCCGCATTTGAACGGCTGCACCGTCAGCGCCGCCTCGCGCAACGCCCGCAGCAGGCCAAGCGTGACGGTCGTCTTGCCGGTGCCCGATGCGGGCGCCGAAACGAGCAGACCCGGCACCGTCACTCGGACGACCCGGCGTAGCGCGATCCGGCATGCTGGGGCCGGAAACGCCGGTCATAGCCCTGCGCATAAAGGCTGCTTTCGGCAAAATCCGCCGCGTCCAGCGCCGGGCCGACCAGGATCAGGGCAGTGCGTTCCATGCTGCCCGCGACCGCCGCCTCGATCGAGGAGAGGGTCGCCCGCACGATCCGCTGGTCGGGCCAGCTTGCGCGCCACACCACCGCAACCGCGCAGTCCGCGCCATAGGCAGGCATGAGATCCGCCACCACCTGCGCCAGATTGTGGATCGACAGATGGACGGCCAGGGTCGCGCCCGTTACGGCGAAATTGGTCAGGCTCTCGGCCGGCGGCATGGTGCTGGCGCGGCCCGGCGTGCGCGTCAGGACCAGCGACTGGGCGAGTTCGGGCAGCGTCAGCTCCACCTCCAGCGCAGCGGCAGCCGCGGCGAAGGCCGGCACGCCGGGCGTCACGGTGAAGGGAATGTCCAGCGCCCGGAGGCGGCGGATCTGCTCGCCCATGGCCGACCAGACCGACAGGTCGCCGGAATGGAGCCGCGCCACATCCTGCCCGGCGGCGTGGGCGGTGGCGATCTCCGCCATGATGGCGTCCAGGTCCAGGGGCGCGGTGTTGACGATGCGCGCGCCGGGCGGGCAATGACCCAGCAGCTCCGCCGGGACCAGCGACCCGGCATAGAGGCATATCGGGCTGGCCGCGATCAGATCGCGGCCGCGCAGGGTCAGCAGGTCGGGCGCGCCAGGGCCGGCGCCGATGAAATGGACGGTCATGATGATACTCCTTGAGCGATGGCGCAGGTCGCCATGCGATCGGGGGAAAGGCTGCGGGCGGCACGCAGGCGGGCGCCTTTCCCCGCGCCGGCCAGGGCACAGGCTTCGGCGACGCTGCCTATGCCCCGCGCGGCCAGCGACGCCGGCGACCGGGTGATGGTGGGCAAGGACGCGAGGCGGTCTGCCGCAATGGGGATGAGCGGCAGCGCCAGTTGCGCGGCCAGTTCGGCCAGTGCCGGCGCCTTGTCCGCCGGCGTGGCGAGATGGGTGATGTCCTGCCCGCCGCCGGTCGCCGCCAGCGCCGCGCGCAGCGACGCAGTGGTCGCGCCGGCACGGAAACCGAAGCCCGCGACGATCATAGCGTGACGCTCCACTGCACCACCGGATAGCGTGACCGCCAGCCATGGCGATTGCCGAGCGGCGCGGCGTCGGCCAGTTCGA
Source organism: Sphingobium scionense (assembly GCF_014197035.1). Taxonomy (GTDB): domain Bacteria; phylum Pseudomonadota; class Alphaproteobacteria; order Sphingomonadales; family Sphingomonadaceae; genus Sphingobium; species Sphingobium scionense. The sequence continues at coordinate 108,878 of NZ_JACIEU010000016.1, forward strand.
TGCGCAGCAGGCTGCCGCCCCGCCGCCCGTGCCAGAGCGCCAGCAACGCCTCCGACTCCAATGTCACGGCATTGGCGACCAGCCGCGTGCCGGGTGGCAGCAACGTCTCCAGTCGTTCCAGCAGCGCCTGCGACAGGCCGCCACCGATGAAGACGGCCTGCGGCATCGGACCATCGGGCAGCAGATCCGGCGCGCGACCGACCATCAGCTCCAGCCGATCCACGCCCAGCGCACGGGCATTGGCGCGGGCGCGATCCGCACGGGCCGGATCGGCCTCCACCGCGCAGGCGCGATTGGCGGGATGAGCAAGCAGCCATTCGATCGCGATCGACCCCGACCCGGCGCCGATGTCCCACAGATAGTCCCCCGGTCGGGGCGCCAGCGCCGACAGGGTCAGGGCGCGCACCGGCGCCTTGGTGATCTGTCCGTCATGGTCGAACATCGCGTCGGGACGACCGCTGGCGACCGGCAGGACGGGACCGTCACCGGCGACCTCCAGCCCGACCGCCACGGGATGGGCGATGTCGGCCGGCATCGTCGCCCCGGCCTCGATCGAGCGGATCCGCTCGCGCGGGCCGCCGAGGCTTTCCAGCACATGCAGGCGCGACGCGCCAAATCCCCTGGTCGACAGCCAGGCGCCAAGCCCCGCCACCGCCGCCCCGTCGCGCAGCAGCACCAGCGCCCGCGCGCCCGGCGCGAGGTGCGGACGCAGCCGTTCCAGCGGCGCGGCATGCAGGCCCAGGCACGCGACATCCTGTATCCCCCAGCCCAGCCGCGCCGCCGCCAGCCCGAAGGTGGAGGGAGCGGGATGCGCGCGCCATTCATGGGCCGCCAGATGGCGCGCGATGCTGCTGCCCGCGCCGAACCAGAAGGGGTCGCCCGACACCACCACCACCACCGGCCGCCCACGATGCGCCAGCAGCCGCGCGATCCCGTCCGCGAAGGGCACTGGCCATTCGACGATCGGCGCGCTAATCCCGCCCAGCAGCGCAAGGTGCCGGGCCGGCCCCATGACCAGGGCCGCCGTCGCCAGCGCCGTGCGGCTTGCCGCACATAGGCCGTCCATCCCGTCCTCACCGATGCCGACGATCGTCAACCAGGGTGGAGAGTTCATGTCATCCATGCCGAATATCCTGCTGCTGGGCGGCACGACGGAGGCAAGCGCGCTGGCGGTCCTGCTTGCCGCGCGCGGCATCCGCGCGACCTTCAGCTATGCCGGTCGTACCGCCAGCCCACGGGCACAACCCCTGCCCGTGCGGGTCGGCGGCTTTGGCGGGGTGGCGGGACTGCTCGCGCATCTGCGCGCGGAAGGCATCACCCATCTGGTCGACGCCACCCACCCCTTTGCCGCGACGATGAGCGCCCATGCGGTGGCGGCCGCGCATGGGGCGGGGATCGCCCATGCCGCGCTGACCCGCGCGCCCTGGACGCCCGTCGCCGGCGATCGCTGGACCGCGGTGCCGGACATGGCAGCGGCGGTAGCCGCGCTCGACGGCCCGCCTCAGCGGATCATGCTTGCCCTGGGGCGCATGCATGTGGAGGACTTCGCCGCCCTGCCCCAGCATCATTATCTGCTGCGCTTCGTGGATGCGCCGGACGCGGCGCCGTCCCTGCCCGATCATGCCCTGATCGTGGATCGTGGCCCGTTCACGGTGGCGGACGACACCCGCCTGCTGCAGGACCATCGCATCGACCTGATCGTCGCCAAGAATGCAGGCGGCTATGGCGCGGTCGCCAAGCTGGACGCCGCGCGCGCGCTGGGCCTGCGCGTGCTGATGATCGACCGTCCCCCGGTGCCGGATCGGCAGGAATTTCACCGGCCCGAGGATATTCTCGACTGGATCGCTCATCCGGTCGCCTCGTCAGGGATGCCGCGCGGCGTATAGAGGATCGGCCCGCGTGCCCGCTCGATGATACGGGTCCGGCTCGATCCGACGATCACCATGGTGCGCATGTCCGCCATGTCCGCCCGCGCCTGCCCCAGCGACACGATATGCAGTGTCTCCTGCGCGGTGGTCACGGCACGGGCGAAGAGGATAGGCCGCGCATCGCCACAAAGCGCGCGCAACAGGGACAGCGTGCGGACAAAACCCTCCGGCCGGGACGCCGAGCGGGGATTGTAGAAGGCCATGGCGAAATCCGCCTCCGCCGCCAGCCGCAGCCGCTTTTCGATCACGGACCAGGGCTTGAGATTGTCCGACAGGTTGATCGCACAGAAATCATGGCCGAGCGGCGCGCCCGCCCGCGCGGCGGCCGCGAGCATCGCGGTGATGCCGGGCAGCACGCGTATGTCGATGTCGCGCCAGCCGACCGGCCCGGCCTCCAGCGCCTCGAACAGCGCAGACGCCATGGCAAAGACGCCCGGATCGCCCGAGGAGACGACGACGACCCGCCGTCCCTGCGCCGCCAGCTCCAGCGCATGGGCAGCCCGGTCCAGTTCCACCCGATTGTCCGAAGGATGCAGCATCAGCCCCGCGCGCGGCGCAACCCGCACGACATAGGGGATATAGCCCACCACATCGGTCGCGGCAGCCAGCGCAGCATCGACCTCCGGCGTCACCAGCGCTTCGTCCCCCGGCCCAAGCCCCGCGATCGCGATCCAGCCGCCCTCTGCCGCCGCAAGACTCATGGCCGGCGCCCCTGGCCGTGGATCAGCAGGATAGAGAAATAGGGCGTCACCCTGTCGACATCGGCCAGCCGGGTCACGCGCTGTTCCGGCATGGCGGCATGTTCGACCAGCCATGCTTCATCGCTGCGCCCGGCCGCCGCCACAGCACGGCGCAGCTTGGCAAGGTGGCGGCCAATCTTCATCACCACCAGCGCGTCGGTATCGCGAATGCGGCGAACCAGTTCCTCTTCCGGCAGGGTTGCCATTGCGACAGTCAGCACATCGTCGCCCCAGGTGATCGGCAGGCCGGTCGCATTCCAGGCGCCCGACATGCCCATGATGCCGGGGACCACTTCGACCGGGACCAGCCCCGACAGCCGGCTGTGCAGATGCATGAACGAGCCGTAGAAAAAGGGATCGCCCTCGCACAATACGACCACATCCGCGCCCGCCTCGGCGATCGCCAGCAGCCGGCCGGTGCAGTCGGCATAGAAGGCGGCAAGGCAGTCATTGTAGCGCGGATCGGTGAGCGGAATTTCGGTCGTCACCGGATATTCCATCGCCAGTTCGATCGCATCGTCCCGCAACATGCCCTCCGCGATGCGGCGCGCCTGCCCCGGTCGGCCGGCCTTGCGGAAATAGGCGACATGCCGTCCGCCCCGCACCAGCCGGTCAGCGCGCACACTCAGCAAGTCCTGCGCGCCGGGGCCAAGGCCCACGCCATAGACGGTGCCGCTCATTCCGCGCGGCTCGCCAGCGCATTGATCGCCGCGACCGTGATCGCGCTGCCGCCCAGCCGGCCGTCGACGACGCAGCAGGGGACCGGCTGCGCTGCCCATAAAGCGGCCTTGGATTCCGCCGCGCCGACGAAGCCGACCGGGCAGCCGATGATCGCCGCCGGGCGTGGACAGGCCGGATCTTCCAGCATGTCGAGCAGGTGGAACAGCGCCGTGGGCGCATTGCCGATGGCAACCAGCGCCCCGGCAAGATGCGGCCGCCACAGTTCCAGCGCCGCGGCGGACCGGGTATTTCCCATCGCCCGCGCCATGTCCGGCACAGCGGTGTCGTGCAGGGTGCAGAGCACGGCATTGTCGGCGGGCAGGCGCGCCCGCGTGACCCCTTCCGACACCATGCGCGCATCGCACAGCACCGGCGCGCCTGTGGCCAGGGCCTGCCGCGCCACCGCTGCAAAGCCCGGCGAAAAGCGGATATGGGCCGCGAGGTCCACCATGCCTGCGGCATGGATCATGCGCACGGCGACCGGCTCTTCCTCGGCAGCAAAGCGCCCAAGGTCGGCTTCGGCGCGGATGGTGGCGAAGGACTGGCGATAGATCGCCGCGCCGTCCCTCTCATAATCATGGGGCATCAACAGGCTCCGAAATGGGCAAGAAGGTCGGTGGCAGAGAGGTCAGGACGGACGGGCGCCGATCCTGCGCGGGCATGGAAGGCGAGGTCGTAGCGCCCGTCCCGTCCCGTCAGCACGACATCGGCCAGCATCGAACAGGCGCAACCCTTGGCGCAGCCGGAGACATGAAGGCGGCCCGCGACATGGGGCGCCAGCCGGCGGGCGAGGTCGCGGGTCTCCACGCTCGCTTGCGGACAGGCAGGTGCGCCGGGACAGGCTTCCACATGGAGCAGCGGGTCGACAGCGTCGGCGGACAGGCCGGGCAGCTGCCCTTCGGCCAGCAACATGCGCCACGGGGTCAACCGCATCGCCGGCACGTCGAGAAGATGCCGCGCGTCGATCCTGCCGAAGGGAAGACCATAGGCCATGCCGCCATGCCATGCGCCGGGGGTCAGCCGCGGGCGTGGCGACGCCGCCTCTGCCGTGCCCGTTGCCCAATCCGGCAAGAAGGCATCATGCCGGGCCATGCGCCCCGCGCGCGGCCCATCGCTCTCCACGAACCACCGGGCGAGCGCGAGCAGCGCATCCACTTCGCCGCCGCGATCCACCGGCATGCCTTGTGCCCGCCCCTCCGCGCGCAAGATCAGGCCAGCATCCCGCGCCCGCTCGATGCGGAAATCCCCCGCTTCATCGGACAGGACCGGCGCGACGCCGGCATCGATCACAAAGCCCATCTTGCCCGGCAAGTCCGGCAGTTCGTCCAAGCGATCAAGCAACTGGCTGGCGATGCGATGGCTATCGTCCCCTTCGCGCCAGTCCGGCGCGATCATCATCATGCGCGCGCCCTCGCGCCGGGCATCGCGGTCCACCAGGCCAAGGTCGAGCAGCCGGTCGAGCAAGGGGCGCCAGCTTTCGTCGCGCACGCCGCGGATCTGGAGGTTCGCGCGCCGGGTCATGTCGATCAGGCCGTTGCCATGGGCGATCGCCGCCTCGCACAGCGCGCCCATGTCGTCGGCCGAAAGACGGCCGAGGCGCGGCTTCACGCGCACGATCAGCCCGTCGCCCGCCGCCATTGGGCGCCAGGCGTCGGGACACCAGCCCCGAACGGCCGGCCCGTGGGCCACCGCATGGTTCGCGGTCGCCCTATCCCTGCCCGCGCCGGTCTGGCTCACAGGCAAATCCTCCGCGCGCCGGGACGCAACCAGGCGGGGCTTGCCGGCATCGCCGGTCGGCGCGAGGCGGCAGGCAGGCGCGACAGGCGCCCGACACCACGCGGCCGTGCAGCCCCAGCCACACGCTTCGCCGCCCAGACGGAAGAGAGACCGTGCCATGACCAACCCCTGGGTCAGGACAAGAGCGACCGAAACGCCGGCAGGTCTCCTGGCTCGCGGGTCGTTGCGGGATGCACGCCTTCCCGGACGCTCTGTCCAGTGGCTGCCCTCATGGGCTCGTGCATCGCGCTATCCGCTTACAGTTGCAGGGACAGCCACGGAATAAGGGGCAAGGCCCCCGCACCGTATTCCCGATTAAGTTCCTTGCGGAACACCGGCGTCAGTTATGCAATGCCCCAGCGCGAACTGGAGCATCGAGGATGCCCTAGTCGAAACTTCAGGCTTAGCCAAGACGCGGAATATAGATCGGCAGACCGATCCATTTGAGACGCTCTTACGCTTCCCTTTCAATTCTCCAGTGCAGACCGTCGGTTTTTTTCACTAGGGGCGTGCTGCGAACGCCAGCGACAATGCGGGAACGCAGATCAGTGAAAAGTTGCACTGTGGGGAAGGACACGCCCTTAGGCACGACCTTCCCTACAGCAACCGCTCAATCCGTTCGCAGGATAATCTTGCCGAAGCTGGCGCCGATTTCCATGCGACGGTGGACTTCAGGCGCCTCTTCCAGAGGATAATGCTGTCGATCACCATGACCTTGTCGATACGATCGGCGGACGCAGTGAAGATCACCATGGCCGTTGCGAAAGCCGATATCGGCGCGGTTCACGCCGGAGCCCGCGACCCTGATGAGGATATCGGCGGCACGCAGGACCGGGTCTGCCACATCCCGCATCCGAAGGACGTGGGCATCGCCGAACCGGTTGAACTGGATCGCCTTCACTGATCGGCTCCGCTCTTGGAGGCCAAGGTTGCGGCGGCGGCGGCCGAGGCGGTGATGGCGGCGGGAAAACCGGCGTAGAAGGCCGGGTGGGTGATCAACACGGCCAGTTCCGCATCAGTGACGCCATTGTCCCGTGCCCGCCGCAGATACGCGGGTAACTCGTGTTCGGCATGGAGCGTGATGAGCGCGGCGAGCGTGACCAGGCTGCGGTCGCGCTTCGAAAGGGCTGGATCGTTCCAGACATGTGCATAAGGCGGATCCTCGACGAAGGCGGCCAGTTGCGAGGTGCAGGCGCGCGCGGCCTCGCGCGGGCTGGTGAAGTCGATCTGCGACATGGATCTATCTTTCGATTGCGAAGAGAGAGGCGACCCAGATCATTCGGTCGACGACAGATTTTCGATTCAATCCGTCAAAAGCCGGGTGAAGGACAGGGCACCCAGCTTCCATCGGCCATTGTCGCGCACATAGGTCTCGGTCACCATGAAGGGGTTTACGACCTCCCTGCCGCCAACGATCGCGGTCAACCGGATGTCGCTGAGCAGGATGGCGGTCGCGTTGATGACCCGCACCGAGACGGTCCTGATCTGCGCATGCTTATACTGGATTTTCCCGCTGCGGATCACGTCCAGTTCGGCCGCCTTCGTCATGGTGCCGCCCATATGGACGAACACCGCCTGATCGTCGAACAGCGCACCCAGCCTTGCGACATCGCGCTGCGCCATCCAGTCCCACTTCTGCCGGGAAAGGGCGATAAGTTCCTGCTCCGCCGCTATGGCCGCCCTTGCTGGAGGCGCCGCTTCTACGGGGCCGGCCGCCAGCAACAGGAGGCCCAGCATATATGATCCCTGGACGGGCAGCGTCATGATCATTCCCCTTCAATCCGGCCAAGCCAGGCTTTGATCTGGTTGAGTGTGCGCCGTTCCTGATCCGCCTCCATCACGAAAGCGGGCTGGATCCGCGCCGCCGGTGCAAGGCCTGCCAAGGTGCCCGGCGCGGAACCGACGCCGTAGCCGCCATGGGTGATGAAGGGCCGCAATGCCTTGGCCCGCAGGTCATGGCCTTTCAGGAAGGACAGGATGGGTGGTGGCGCGGCCTGACCCCAGATCGGGAAGCCGAGGAAGACTTCATCATAGGATGCGATGTCGGTAACAAGCGCAGCCAAGGGCGGCGCATAGCCCTCGGCGCGTTCCCGCGAGGCCTGTGCGACATGTTCTTCATAGTCCGCCGGATAGGGACTTGCAGGCCGGATTTCGAACAGGTCGGCATTGAGAGCGCGGTGCAGGGTTTGGGCGATGACCCGGGTATTTCCCGAACGGGTAAGATAGGCGACAAGGATCTTGCCGCCCCTGATGCGCGCAGTGTCGCCATCCTGGGCACAGGCCGCCGTGTTGCTGAATGCCAGCATCGCAGACGCACCCAGGACCATGCGCCGCGACAAGTCCGGCACATCCCTCATGATGCCCTCAATGGCGCTTCCACGCCCGAAAAGGCCTGCACGGCGGGCGGAAGGCGGTCACCTTTCACGATGATCGCCGAGACGGCAGCGGTCAGTTCGGCGGCTTCGGCGGGCGTGAAGTCGAGATTGGCCGCACCGATATTCTGCATCATATGCGCCATTTGGGTCGTGCCCGGTATCGGCACGATCCATGGCCGCTGGATCAGCAGCCAGGCGAGCGCGATCTGCGCCGGTGCCGCCGCCTTCCGTTCCGCCCAGCTTTTGAGCAAGGCCACCAGCGCCAGATTCGACGTGATATTCTCCCCGGCGAAGCGCGTTTCATATTTGCGGATGTCGCCGTCGGCATAGGCGGTCCGCGCATCGATCGCGCCGGTCAGGAAGCCGACGCCGAGCGGGCTCCACGGCACGAAGCCGATGCCCAGTTCCGCGCAGAGCGGCAGCACTTCGGCTTCCGGCCCGCGCCAGAGCATGGAATATTCGCTCTGCACCGCCGTCAGCGGCAGCGCCGCATGCGCACGGCGCAACGTGTTCAGCCCCATTTCGCTGAGGCCCCAGTGCAATATCTTGCCCTCGTCCATCAGATCCTTGATCGCGCCGGCGACATCCTCGATCGGCACCGCCGGGTCGACGCGATGCTGGTACAGCAGATCGATGCGATCGGTCCGCAGCCGCCGGAGCGAGCCTTCGACCGCCCGCTTGATATGGTCGGGACGGCTGTTCAGGCCGGGGCGGCGCTCTCCGGTCTCAAGGTCGATATTCCAGCCGAACTTGGAGGCGATGACGATGTCGTTGCGAAAGGATTGCGTCGCCTCGCCCAGGATGCGTTCGTCCTCATGCGGTCCATAGGCTTCGGCCGTATCGAAGAAGGTGACGCCATGGTCATGGGCGGCGCCGATGATGCGGTGCATCTCCGCCCGGTCAGGGATGGTGGTCTGGTAGGTCCGATGCATGTTCTGGACACCCAGGCCGATGGCGGAGACTGCGAGCGAGCCCAGTTTCCGCCGTTCGCCGGACAGCGTGCGCGCTGTCCGCGATGTGGTGCCCCCGGCAGAGCCGTTCGCTGCGAGCGCGACACTTGCCATGCCCAGGCCGGCGACACCCATCAGCCCGCGTCGGCTCACATGTCCCGATTCGATATGGTCTGCCATATACGTTTCCCCCGTCAGAGCTTGCGGGTGCCGAGCCATTTCACCATCGCCGGATCTCGATGGTCGAAGAAGCTGCTGGCCTTCTGGTCCAGCGTGGCGATGGCGGCGATGTCGTCGTCATCCAGTGCAAAGTCGAAGATCGCGAAATTTTCGGCCATGCGCTCCTTTCGGACCGACTTGGGGATCGCGACAATGCCGCGCTGGTGCAGCCAGCGCAGCACCACCTGCGCGACGCTCTTGCCATGTTTCCGGCCGATCGACGCAAGCAGTTCGTCGCTGAACAACCCGTTCTTGCCCTCGGCGAAAGGCCCCCAGGCTTCGCCCTGGACACCATATTCGGTCAGCAGCGCCTGGGCGTCATGCTGCTGGTGAAAGGGATGGATCTCGATCTGGTTGACCGCTGGCACGACGTCATTGTGCAGCACGAAATCGAGCAGTCGATCAGGATAGAAATTGCTGACACCGATGGCGCGGATTCGGCCTGCCCTGTAGAGTTCCTGCATGGCGCGCCAGGCGCCATAGACATCGCCATAGGGCTGATGGATCAGCCAGAGGTCGAGATAGTCGAGTTGCAGCTTGTTGAGCGAACGCTCGAAGGCGACCTTGGCGCCCTCATAACTCACATCCTCGATCCACAGCTTGGTGGTGACGAACAATTCGCCACGCTCAATGCCATGGGCGCGGATGGCGTGGCCGACGGCCTCCTCGTTGCCATAGGAGGTTGCCGTGTCGAGCAGGCGATAGCCGACATCGATCGCGTCACGCACGCTGCGTTCGCATTCGGCCGGATCGGGAACCTGAAATACGCCAAAGCCAAGGCTCGGCATTTCGACGCCATTGTTCAGCGTCACATGGGGGGTGGTCTGCGTCATGAGGGCAACTCCGGTCAAACAGCGACAGCAGCGCTTTCCAGGCTGCCGGCCAACCCGGCTCAGGCAGCGCAGGAAATCGATGCGCAGGATATAGCCTGGGCAGCGGAATGCGATTAGACGCCATAATCGGCATGTCGCTATAAGGTGATCTAATCAATGGCGGGCGAAAATTATAACGAGCTTTCAGCCTTCGTGATGGTGGCGCGCGAACGCAGCTTTACCCGTGCCGCGGCCAAGCTGGGCATCTCGCAATCGGCGCTCAGCCAGACCATCCGTGGGCTGGAGGAACGGCTGGGCCTGCGGCTGCTTGCCCGCACCACCCGCAGCGTATCGCCGACCGAGGCAGGCCACCGGCTGTTCGGCACGCTGGCGCCGCGTTTCGAGGAAATTGCGCAGGAACTCGCCGCGCTGAGCCAGTTGCGCGACAAGCCTTCGGGCACCATCCGGATCAACACCGGCGAGCATCCGGCGATCTCGATCCTGCAGCCGGCCTTGCGCAAGCTGCTGCCCGACAATCCCGACATCCGCGTCGAAATCATCGTCGATTATGGCCTGACCGATATCGTTGCGCAGGGCTATGACGCGGGCGTGCGCCTGGGCGATCAGGTCGCCAAGGACATGATTGCGGTCCGGATCGGTCCGGACCTGCGCATGGCGGTCGTGGGTTCCCCCGATTATTTCGCCCGCCACCCGATCCCGCATGCACCGCAGGATCTGACCGGCCATAATTGCATCGGCATCCGCCTGCCAACCTATGGCGGCATTTTCCCCTGGGATCTCGACAAGGACGGGCATGAGGTCAATGTCCGGGTCGAAGGGCAGCTGGTGTTCAACAATATCGGCCTGCGGCTCAGTTCGGCGCTGGATGGCCTGGGCCTGGCCTATCTGCCGGAGGATCAGGTTCTGCCCCATATCGCGGATGGCCGGCTGGTACGGGTGCTGGAGGACTGGTGCGAGCCATTCTCCGGCTATCATCTCTATTATCCCAGCCGGCGTCACGCTTCGCCGGCCTTCGCGCTACTGGTCGAGACCCTGCGCTATCGCGGCTGAGCGCCAGCCGCACGCGCATAGTCTGCATCGCTGACCGGCTCCATCCAGTTGACGGATCGGCCGTCCAGGCGCTCGGCGAGAGCGACATGCGCCATGCGCTCATCCAGCCCGGCGCCATGCCAATGTTTCACGCCGGGTGGGATGGAGACGACTTCGCCCGGCCCGAACCGCTCGGCCGGGCTGCCCCACTGCTGCACAAGGCCATGGCCGCTGAGGATGACGAGCGTCTGGCCAAGCGGATGCGTGTGCCACGCGGTGTGGGCGCCAGGTTCGAATGTCACGGTTGCGCCCCCGATCCGGGCCGGCTCTTCCTGCTGGAAAAGGCCTTCGACATGGGCGATCCCTTTGAAATTCTCGGGCGCACCGACAATCCTGACTGTGCTGCCCGGGCGGATGACCGACAGGCCCGGCGATCCCGCTGGTCTGTCTTCCGCCATCGCCGGCACCGCCACACACGTCAGTCCAAGCCCGATGATCGCCGCCTTCACGGGGCGCATCATCGGCCGTCCCGCTCCGGATGAAAGACAGCGCGGGCGACGCCGACCGCGTTGATGGCGTTGGGCCAGCCCGCATAGAAGGCAAGCTGCGTGATCGCCTCGACCAGTTCTTCTTCGGTGACTCCGTTGCGACGCGCCAGTTCCATATGGGACCGCAACTGTTCGGGCCGGTTCAATGCGACCAGCGCCGCCACCGTGATGAGGCTCCGGTCGCGCTTGGCAAGGCCCGGCCGCTCCCATACGTCGCCCAGCAAAACCTCGTCGGTCAGTTCGGCAAGCTTGGGCGCGACGTCGCCCATCAACTGTTGCGCGCGCGACGGCGGCTGGCCTGCGGCGTCACCCGCCGCCTGGGCTTGCGCCATGACAGGGATGGCGCAGGCCAGCATCAGGCTCGCGCCGATCCATCGGCTGGGGCTATTCGATATCATGGCATTCTTCTCCTGGAGCGAGGTCAATCACGACCGCCAATCCCGGCATGGTGGCGGTTCAGGCCTTGAGCGTGCGCGCGAAGAAGGGCGTCAACTGACCCAGCGCCGCCGCGACATAAGCGGGCACCCAATAGGTTTCGATGTGGCGCGCGCCTTCTATCCGGAAGAATGTCTTGTCGCGCGTTCCGGCGGCTTTGGCAAAGGCATCCTCGCTCATATAGAGCGTATCCGCCGCGCTGCCCCCGATCATCAGGAGCGGCACGTCGATCAGCGCGATTTCATCGGTCGCGTCCCAGCGCATCAGGTCCATCAGGCTGCTGGTCGTGTATCGGAACGTCGAGCCGGGATGCGCATTGGTGCGCCAATAATAATGATAGCCTTCGCGATAGAGGTCGAACGGCAGGGCCGCGATCTGCGCATCGGTCAGGTTCGCATCGCCCGAATAGGGGATGCCCCCACCCGCGACCTCTTGCGCGCGTGCCGCCGAAGCCAGATTAAGGCGCTCCTGGATCGTGGCCATCTGACTATCCTGGAAGCCGTTGCGTCGCACCCGGCCGGAATTGAACATGCTCAGGGTTGCGACCGCCTTGAAGCGCTTGTCGGTCTTGGCCGCAGCCAGCGCATAGCCGCCGCCACCGCAAATGCCGTATAGTCCCAGACGGGACGGGTCTACGCCGGGAAAGCGCGCGATGAAATCGGCCGCGCCATGGATGTCCTCGATGCGAAACATCGGCTTGTCGACGCTGCGCGGCAGACCGCCACTACCGCCCTGATAGGCTGCGTCCATGGCGATGCTGATGAAGCCGGTTTCGGCCAGATGCTGGGCATAGAGGCCCGCCGTCTGCTCCTTCACCCCGCCATTGGGGTGCGCCACGACAATCGCCGGATAGGATTTGTCCGGCGCATAGCCTGCGGGCGTGTAGACATTGGCGGCGATATCAAGCCCGTTCAGCATGTAGGTGACGGGATGAATATTGACCTTGCCTGGCTGGTTCGTCGTCAGCGCGCCATCATAGACGAGGGTGAATGGATTGTTCCGATAATCCAGCGGCGTGGCCATCGGGGCCGTGGCTGCGTGGCTCATGGGGGATACTCCTGTCATTGCGGCGGCAAGGATCAGCGCCGAACCTTCAAGGAATTCGCGCCTGTTACGATGGGTTAGCGGGCCTGTCATTCTTGCCTTCCGGTTCGATCGAGTTGCTTCTCGGCAAGGAAGCGTGACACCTGGTCAGCGACTTCACGATTGTTGAGATCGGACATCAAGAAGTGGGTGTTCCCATGGATGCCGATCTGCGGGAGATGCACGAGTTGCGCATCACCACCATGGCGATTGACGGTCGCGACCCAGAGCTTCGCCATCGCCAGACGGACGCGCCAATTGTCCTTGCCGCGCGCATCGGTCGGTGCTGTCGGAATATTGTCGCCATAGTAAATGACGATCGGCATCCGCGTCAGCTTGGCAAAGTCGCTTGCCGCAATCTCGACAGGCTTGAGCGTGCCGGCGGCGCTGGGCATGTCCGCCGGTGCCTCGCCCTTAGGGAAAACGAAGCCGCTGCCCGGTTCGAAAGCTACCACCGCCCTGACGTTCGCGCTCTGGATCGCCGTCAGCCAGCCCGACTCGCCGCCCTGGGAGTGAACGAAGAGGATCGCTGGCCCGGTTCGTTCCAGCAGCGCGGTCATCGCGCTGGATATCAGCTTGGCGTCATAGGGGCCGGTATTGGGCGTGACCGATCGCAGGAACTGGTCCAGCGCCTGCGGGCTGCGATCGAACTGCACGCCGTCGAAGAATGTGGGCCAGATGCCGAGGCGGAACTGATCGAAAAAGAGCTGGTCATTGGGCGCGGCGTCGATAGTCGTAGCGACTGCGCTGTTCCCCGCCCGCCCCCGGCGCGGCTGGTCCACGACATAGGTTGTGAAGCGGCGGCGCAGGAAAAGGGTCTGGAATCCTTCTCGACCATCGGGCGTCGTTTCCCAGCTGCGACCGGATTGATAGGCGCCATGGAGCATCACGATCGGCAGATCGCGCGGCCGCTCCGGAACCTGATAAAAGGCATAGAGATGGTCGCCATGCAGGCTTTGGCCTTGCGCCGTCGGCGCATTATTGACGTATTGCCCCGGCGTTTCGAAGACGGCTCCGCCGGCGGTGAAACTGCCCTGTTCGGCAATGACCAGAGGCGCCTGTTTTGGCTCGGCGCCCAGAACAGGCGATAATGCCAGCCCCCCAATCAACGGGATCACCGACAACAAGGATAGGCGTCGCGACATGCTTTCCTCCCGCTTTCGGACGGAAACTAGCGCAAGGCTCTCCTAGAAATTAGACATCAAAATATGCATGTCATTATAATCTGAGCTAATGAAATGCGTACAGGTCGATCACGCCTTGGAGCCGACATCCGAACTGCGCCACGTCAGGCCTGAGCAGGTAAATTCACCTTGATATTGGATCCAATAACGTAAATTATGGATCCAATAATAGGAGTGGATCATGCGAGCAGATTTGGCGCCGGCCGGCGCGCAATTATGGCCGAAGGATAGCTGGTATGTAGCCTGCACCTCGGCTGAAGTGACCGACCAGGCCCTGGGACGAACCATCTGTAACGAACGCATGGTGTTCTTTCGCGGCAAGGATGGCACGGTTTGCGCGCTGGAGGATTTCTGCCCGCACCGCGGCGCCCCACTCTCCCTTGGCTTTGTCAGGGGTGGGCAATTGGTCTGCGGCTATCATGGCCTTGTGACCGACTGTCACGGCAAGGTCGCCTCCATGCCCGGCCAGCGGGTCGGCGGCTTCCCCAAAACCCGCCATTTTCCGACGATCGAACGTTATGGCTTCATCTGGGTATGGCCCGGCAGAGCCGATGCGTCCAACCCGGCCGCGCTGCATCATCTTGAATGGGCGGAAAGCGCCGATTGGGCCTATGGTGGCGGCTATTATCACATCGCCTGCGACTATCGGCTGATGGTCGACAATCTCATGGACCTGACCCATGAAACCTATGTCCATGCCAGCAGCATCGGACAGAAGGAAATCGACGAGGCCCCGGTCAAGACCCATGCAACCGACAGGGAGGTCGTCACCAGCCGGTTCATGGATGCCGTTTCGGCGCCGCCTTTCTGGCAAATGGCGCTTCGGGGTGCAGGCCTGCCGGAGGACGCGCCGGTCGACCGCTGGCAAATCTGCCGCTTCACCCTACCGAGCCACGTCATGATCGAAGTGGGTGTCGCGCTGCAGGGACGCGGCGGTTATGAGGCCGATGACGCGCTCAAGGCATCCGCGATCGTCGTCGATTTCATCACGCCGGAAACCGAGACATCACACCATTATTTCTGGGGCATGGCGCGTCGCTTCGCGACCGAGGACGAAATGCTCACTGACACGATCCGCGAGGGACAGGGCCGGATCTTCGCGGAGGATCTCGACATGCTCGAACAGCAGCAGGCAAATTTGACCCGATATCCCGATCGCCGGCTGTTGAAGCTCAACATCGATGCGGGCGGGGTGCGATCGCGCATGATGATCGAGCGGGCCATCGCAGCGGAGATCACACCGATTTGACAGCCGGCGAGCAACCTTCAAAAGGCATGTCATGCAGGATCCATCCGACAGCGACGCGAATGTCGACCAGCGCCCCACCAAGCCCGGACAGCATGTCATCATCTCCTTGCGGCGCATGATTGCCCAAGGGGTGATCCAGCCGGGCGAGCGGATTGCCGAAGTGGCGACGGCGGCGGCACTCGGGGTTTCACGCATGCCGGTCCGCACCGCGCTTCGGGCGCTCGAAGCGGAGGGACTGGTCACCAAGCTGGGTGGTCGCGGCTACGCCGCACGGGCGATCACGGCGTCCGAGATCCATGGCGCGATCGAAGTCCGCGGCGTGCTGGAAGGATTGGCGGCGCGCCGGATCGCGACGCAGGGCCTTTCCTCACTGGATGAACAACGCTTTGCGGCATGCCTGACGCAGGGAGATGCCATTTTTTCCAAGGGCTGCCTAAGCGACGGCGACCTTGATCGCTTCCACGCCTATAATCTGGCCTTCCACGATCTGCTGATCGACATATGCGGCAACCCGTCGATCGGACAGGCGCTGGCGCGCAACAATCACCTGCCCTTCGCTTCGGCATCCGCACTGGCCGTCGACTGGAACGACCGCCCTGCCGAGTTCGCGCATCTTGAGGCAGCCCATCGGGCGCATTGCGCCGTGGTCGATGCGATCCTGCGCCGAGCCCCCGACGAGGCGGAACGGGTGATGCGCAACCATGCCGAAGCCGCCGTCGGCAGCGCCTCCATATTCAGGCGCCTGGGGATCGGCCTCGGTGCATCATCGACCGCCTAGACGGCCGCCCCTCAGCGCCCGTCGACAACAATTCCGTCCGGGCCGTCCTGCCCTTGCTGCGCGATACGGGCCAGCGCAGCGTGCAACTGCGCTCGATCACCTTCGCCCAGCAAGGCGTCGAACCGCGCCTCATGACGGTCCATCGTCGTTTCGACCCGTTCGCGCAGCCTTGCCCCCTCTTCCGTGAGCGACAGGGCAAGCGAGCGCCCATCGACCGGCGCCTTGGCCACCAGCCCCTTGGCATGCAGCCCCGCGATCAGCGGCGCCATATTGGCCCGCTTGATCCCCAATGTCTTGCCGACGTCGCTCTGGATGCAGCCCGGCGTCGCACCGACCAGCATCAGGATGCTGCCTTCTACCGGGCGCAGGCCCAGATCGGCCAGGCTGGCACCAAGGTCGGCCATCATGACCAGCGAGGCTCGGCGCAACAGATAGCCGAGGCGAGACGCAAGCGGATCATGCGCGGCGGGGGCGAGGGAGATTTCATCCATGCACCCTTCATAACGCTATTGCCCATAGCAATCAACATTGATATGTCACATAGCAATAATGAGGAGTCGGATATGCCTGGATCGGAAATTTTCCTGTCGATCGGCGGCGAGCAGCGCCGCACCGTTCATAGCTTCAGTCGCATCGATCCGGTGACGGGCGCGGTCGCGACACAGGCGGCAGCCGCCAATGTGGAAGACGCTCTGGCAGCCGTCGACGCAGCGCAGGCCGCCTTCCCCGCCTGGGCCGCGCTCGGCCCCAATGCCCGCCGCACCGCGCTACTGAAGGCCGCCGACGCCCTGGACGCCCGCGCCGCCGATTTCGTCGACGCGATGATGGCGGAGATTGGCGCGACCGAAGGATGGGCACGGTTCAACCTGATGCTATCCAGTTCGATGGTGCGCGAGGCGGCATCGCTGACCACGCAGATCGGCGGCGAAGTGATCCCTTCGGACAAGCCGGGCTGCCTTGCCATGGCCATTCGCGAACCGGCCGGCGTGGTGCTGAGCATGGCCCCCTGGAATGCGCCGATCATCCTGGCGACGCGCGCGATTGCCGTGCCCTTGGCTTGCGGCAATACGGTGGTGCTCAAGGCATCGGAGCAATGCCCCCGTACCCATGGGCTGATCGTCGAGGCCTTTGTCGAGGCCGGACTGGGCGGCGGCATCGTCAACCTGATCACCAACGCGCCGCAGGATGCGGCCGATGTCGTCGGTGCGATGATCGATCATCGCGCTGTCCGCCGCGTCAACTTTACCGGCTCGACGGCGGTGGGGCGGATCATTGCCGTGCGCTGTGCCCAGAATTTGAAGCCCGTTCTGCTGGAGCTGGGCGGCAAGGCGCCGATGCTGGTGCTGGACGATGCCGACCTGGACGAAGCGGTCAAGGCCGCGGCGTTTGGCGCTTTCATGAACCAGGGCCAAATCTGCATGTCGACCGAGCGGATCATTGTCGCTGACGCCATCGCCGATGATTTCGTCGCCCGCTTCCAGGCGAAGGTGGCAGGCATGGCGGTGGGCGATCCGCGCCAGGGCACTACCCCGCTCGGCGCCGTGGTCGATCGCAAGACCGTCGATCATGTCCAGGCGCTGGTCGACGATGCGCTGGCCGCCGGCGCCACCCTGGTCAATGGCGGCCCGAGCAACGGCGTGCTGATGCCGGCCCATGTCGTCGACCAGGTGACGCCGGCGATGAAGCTGTTCCGCGAGGAAAGTTTCGGCCCCGTGGTCGCCATCGTCCGCGCCAGGGACGAGGCGGAAGCCATCAAGCTCGCCAATGATACGGATTACGGCCTGTCGTCTGCGGTCTTCACCCGCGATACCGCCCGCGGCTTGAGAGTCGCCCGCCAGATTCAGGCCGGCATCTGCCACATCAACGGCCCCACAGTGCATGACGAGGCGCAGATGCCCTTCGGCGGTACCAAGGCGTCGGGCTACGGCAAATTCGGCGGCCGCGCCGGCATCGACAGTTTCACCGAATTGCGCTGGGTCACGATGGAGACCGCGCCCGGCCATTTCCCGATCTGATCCCCTTTTTCTTCCTATCCGGAGACCTTATTCCCATGACCAATATTCTGCATGTCGACGGCGTCGATCCCCTGGAAACCGGCACGGTTGCCTATAGCATCGACAATGGCATTGCCTGGGTCAGCTTCAACCGCCCCGACAAACGCAACTGCATGTCCCCCCGCCTCAATCGCCAGATGATGCGGGTGCTCGACGAACTGGAATTTCGCGACGACGTCGGCGTGCTCGTGCTCTCCGGCGAAGGCACGGCCTGGTCGGCGGGCATGGACCTCAAGGAATATTTCCGCGAGACCGAAGCGCAGGGGTTGCAGGGCACCCGTGCCGCCCAGCGCGAAAGCTATGGCTGGTGGCGCCGCCTGCGCTGGTATCAGAAGCCAACCATCGCGATGGTCAATGGCTGGTGCTTCGGCGGCGGCTATGGCCCGCTCTTCGCCTGCGACCTCGCCTTCGCGGCGGAAGAGGCACAGTTCGGCCTTTCCGAGATCAATTGGGGCATCCTGCCCGGCGGCGGCGCGGCCAAGGTGGCCGTCGAACTCACCGGTTTCCGCAACGCCATGTATCATGCGCTGATGGGCGAGAATATCGATGGCAAGACCGCTGCTCAATGGGGCTTCGTCAATGAAGCGCTGCCGCTCGACCAGCTCAAGGCGCGCGTCACCGACGTTGCCAATGTGCTGCTGAAGAAGAATCCGGTCGCGCTCAAGGCCACCAAGGATGCGATCCGGCGCGTGCGCGAGATGAGCTATGACAATGCCGAGGATTATCTGATCCGGGCGCAGGAAGCCGCCAACAGCTTCGACAATGAAGGCCGCAAGGAAGGCATCAAGCAGTTCATCGACGACAAGAGCTACAAGCCTGGTCTGGGTGCCTACGACAAGTCCAAGCAGGGCGCCTGAGCCGAGGACCTGAAGAACCAAGGGCCTGTCCCGCCGGGCCGCGCGATCGCGCCGGCCCGGCCTATTTCGATAATGACGGCCGGAACGCGTTTCTTCCGGCACGCGATGGAGATGCTATCATGACGGTCGAGACCCTCACGCCCCCGCAGGCCACGGCCCGCCTTTCGCTCGACCGGCTGCTGCGCCCACGATCCGTGGTCATCGTCGGCGCGTCGGACAAGCCCGGGGCGCTGGGCGCGTCGGTCCTCTCCAATCTGGTGCGCAACGGCTTTGCCGGTGACATCCATCTCATCAATCCCAAGCGGGCGGAGATTGGCGGCCGCCCCTGCCTGCCGTCGGTCGATGCCTTGCCGCAGGGGGTCGACGCGGCCGTGCTCGCCATTCCGCGCGTCGCCGTGCTCGACGCGGTGCGGGCACTTGCAGAACGCGGTGTCGGATCGGCCGTCATCTTTTCTGCAGGTTTTGCCGAAGGCGGCGAAGAGGGGTTGGCCGAACAGCGCGAGATCGGCCGCATCGCTGCCGCATCGGGCATGGTGGTCGAAGGCCCCAACTGCCTGGGCATGACCAATTTCATCGATCGCATTCCGCTGACGTTCGTCGAGACCAATGCAAGGCCGCTCGGTGATCGCCCGGGGATCGGCATCGTCTCGCAGAGCGGCGCCATGGCGTGCGTCCTTTGCACGACACTGGCCAGCCGCGACCTCGGACTCTCCTTTTCGGTCTCGACCGGCAATGAAGCGGCGAGCGGCGTCGAGGATTATGTCGATTATCTGATCGACGATCCGGCGACCCGCGTGATCGCGATGATCGTCGAGCAATTCCGCAAGCCCCGGCTGTTTCTGGCGGCAGCGGCGCGGGCGCGCCGCGCCGGCAAGACCATCGTGCTGCTGCACCCCGGCAAGAGCAGCGCCGCGCGGGAATCCGCCGCCACCCATACCGGCGCCATGGCCGGCGATTATCAGGTGATGCGAGCCAAGGTGGAGCGCGCCGGCGTGATCTTTGCCGAAACGCTGGAGGAACTGGGCGACATTGCCGAAATCGCCCTCCGCTGCCCCGTGCTGCCGGCCGGCGGCGTGGCGGTGATGGGCGAATCCGGCGCGTTCAAGGCGTTGACGCTCGATCTGTGCGAGGGACTGGCGCTGGACCTGCCCGTGATTGGCGATAGCGATTCCCCGGCGCTGCGGACCGCGCTGCCGGATTTCGTCGGCGTGTCCAATCCGCTCGATCTGACGGCGCAGGGGCTGGTCGAGCCCGATCTTTATTATCGCACGCTGGCGGCGCTGTTCGACGATGACCGCTTCGGCAGCATCGTTGCGGGCATCATCCAGACCGATCCTGTCACCGTGGGCATCAAGCTGCCCCCGATCCTGCGGGCCGTGCAGGATCTGGCCCCGCAAAAGCCGGTCATCTTTGCCGGACTGGACGAAGGCGCCGCGATCGGCGCGGACTATGTCGCCAGCCTGCGGGCGCTGAACATCCCCTATTTCCCGTCGACCGAACGGGCCTTGCGGGCACTCAAGCGGCTCAATGATTTTGCCCGGCGCGATTTCACCCAGGCCGACATGCCCCCCCTCCCTGCGCCCGGCCTGCCGACGGAAGGCGGCGTCGTGCCCGAATATCGGGCCAAGCAGATACTGGGTCCACTCGGCATTCCGGTGCCGGAAGGCGCCTTCTGCGCCAGTATAGAGCAGGCTTTGCAAGCCGCCGACAGGCTGGGCTATCCGGTCGCGCTGAAGGCACAGTCGGCCGACCTCAGCCACAAGAGCGACGCCGGCGGTGTCATCCTCAACCTCGCCGATGCCGATCAATTGCGGGCGGGCTGGGACAGGCTGTTCGCCAATGTCGCCGCCTATGATGCCGGGCTGACGCTGGACGGCGCGCTGCTGGAAAGCATGGGCGCGCGGGGCATCGAACTGATCGTCGGCGCCCGCAGCGATCCGGACTGGGGACCGGTGATCCTGGCCGGCTTCGGCGGCGTCACCGCCGAAATCCTGCAGGATGTCCGTCTGCTGACCCCCGACCTGCCGATCGAGGCGATCATCGGCGAGTTGCACCAGCTCAAGCAGGCCGCCCTGTTGCGCGGCTTTCGCGGCGCTCCGGCGCTCGACGTGGCGGCGGTCGCGCAGATCATCGCCACCCTTGGCCGGATATTGCTGACCGAGCCTGCAATCCGCGAAATCGATCTCAATCCGGTCATCCTCTATCCACAGGGCGCCGTCGCGCTCGATGCGCTGATGCTGACCGCCCCGCGACAGGACTGATCCCCACCACAGGCAGAGGAAGCAGCGATGCACGACCCGGAACGCAGGGGCCTGATCAAGGCGATGCCGATCATGGCAATGGCGGGGCTTGGCAGTGCGGGTAGCGCGGCCTTGGCTGCGCCCGCGGCACCAGCCCTGGAATTTGCCTTTCGCCTGCAGGTGCTGATCGCTCCGCCGCAGGACATGGGGCTGGTAGATGGCATCCGCCGCCGAGTGATCCCAATCACGGGTGGCACGGCCGAGGGACCACGCCTTGCCGGCCGTGTGCTGCCGGGCGGCGGCGACTGGCAGGGGATCGGCCCGGACGGAATCGCCCGGATCGAAGCCCGTTACACGATCGAAGCGGAGGACGGCACGCTGATCGGCGTGACCAATCCGGGGATGCGCCATGGTCCGCCCCGGATCATCGCCGATATCGCCGCCGGCAAGGATGTCGATCCGGCCCTTTATTATTTCCGGACCACGCCGCGCTTCGATGTCGCCGCCGACAGCCGCCATGGCTGGATGGCGCGCACCATCTTCCTGTGCAGCGCGGCGCGCTATCGCGACCATGTCCGGCTGGATGTCTTTTCGGTCGCCTAATAACAAAGAATGAGAGGATCGCCTGTTATGGAAGATGTGCGAGAGCGGCTCGACCGCGCACCGATGGGATGGGCGCAGATTGCCGCCATCACCCTGTGCATTGCCCTCAATGCGCTGGACGGCTTCGACGTGCTGGCAATCAGCTTCGCCTCCCCCGGCATTGCCGCGGAATGGGGCATCGATCGCGCTGCGCTCGGCCTCGTCCTGTCGATGGAATTGATCGGCATGGCGGTCGGCTCGATCCTGCTCGGTTCGATGGCCGACCGCGCGGGTCGGCGCCCCACCATCCTTCTGTGCCTGGTGGTGATGGCCACCGGCATGCTGGCCGCAACCACCGCGCATGATGTCCAGTCGCTATCGCTGTTCCGCCTGTTCACCGGATTGGGGATTGGCGGCATGCTGGCCTGCACCAATGCGATGGTGGCCGAACTGGCCAATGCGCGAGCCCGCAGCCTGGCAGTGGCGGTGATGGCGGCCGGTTACCCCGTCGGCGCGATCCTGGGCGGATCGATCGCCTCGGGCCTGCTGGTGTCGGGCGGATGGCGCGACGTCTTCCTGTTCGGCGCGATCGTCACGGGCATCTTCCTGCCGTTTGCCTGGTTTCTGCTGCCGGAATCGATCGGCTATCTGCTGCAGAAGCGCCCGGCCGATGCCCTGGCCAAGGTCAATCGCCTGCTGCGCCGCATGGGCCATGCCCCGGTCGAGGCGCTTCCTCCTGTCGATGCCGCCGCACCAAAGCCCAGTTTTACCGCGCTGTTCGCGCCCGGCCTTGGCCGCATCACCATGCTGCTGACGCTGGGTTATTTCGCCCATATCATGACCTTCTACTTCATCCTCAAATGGATCCCCAAGATCGTGGTCGACATGGGCTATGCCCCCTCGGCGGCCGGCGGCGTGCTGGTCTGGGCCAATGTCGGCGGCCTGATCGGCGCCTTGCTGCTAAGCATCCTCAGTTGGCGCATCGGCATTCGCGCGCTGGTCATCGCCGCGATGCTGGCATCGACGGTCATGGTCACCATCTTCGGCCAGGGACAGTCCAGCCTGACCGGGCTGGCAACGATCGCGGCAGCGGCAGGCTTCTTCACCAATGCCGGCGTGGTCGGTCTCTATGCGATCATCGCCCAATCCTTTCCGACCGCCGTGCGGGGTGGCGGCACCGGCTTCGTCATCGGCGTGGGGCGTGGCGGCGCGGCGCTCGGACCGATCGTCGCGGGCTTTCTTTTCAGCCTGGACTTCGGGCTGCCGACCGTGGCGGTCGCGATGGCGGCGGGTTCCCTGATTGCAGCGGGTGCGCTCCTGTTCCTGCGCCCCGCAGCCAGGGGATGAATGCGATGCCGGGCGCCGCTCAGGCGCCCGGTGTGATCCGGATATCGACAACGCGCAGCGAGGGCGCGACCAGCATGTCGGTTTCCGGCCCTGGACGCGGCACCTTCGCATCTTGCCAACGGATGTGAACCACCTGGAGCGGGATGCCGCGCATCGTGAACCAGTCGCGGACCCGTTCCGCCCGGCTGCGCGCGATCGCCCGGTCTTCCGCCAGCCGTTCGCCAGAGACAAGGGTCGGCTTGGTCGCGGCATAGGCCATGATGTCGACCCGGCTGGCCCTGACGTCCAGCGCATAGCTCACCGCCCTGTCGAGATAATAATCCGATAACTGATAGGTGATGAAATCGCTGTCGAAATCGAACGGGATGATGAAGTTCTGCGCCACCCAGGGTTTGGGCGGCAGGTCGTGGCTGGCGTAGAGCGGGCGGACATTGCGGTCCGGCAGCACGAACTTGCGGCCCGGAAACCCCTCGGCCGGCAGCATGTGCCGGGTGCAGGGGCGATCGAGCACCGATACGCGTGCCGCCTCCAGCACCACGCCGCCGCATGGATTGTCCGCCGGATTGGCCGCAACCCGTCCCTCGACCAGCACGGCCCGGTTCCAGTCCGCCTTGGTCGGCGCGGTGGTGATGTCGTAGCGGATGCCGCTGGCGGGATCCGTTGCCAGCCAGCAACCGGATTTCTTGCCGGCATCGGTATCGCGATAGACCGGGCAGCTGAGGAAGCGCAGTTCGGCGCCGGTCGTGGCGGCCCCCGATGCCGTTGCCAGCAGGCCCAGGACAGCGAGAAACTTCACAGCGACTTCAACAGGTTCACCATGTCCTGCTTCTCCTGTTCGGTATATCGGATGTCATAGCGGCGATCATAATAATCGATGATCCCGCGCAGATCCCTGGCACTGCCATTGGAAAAATAGGGCGCGCGCGCGCTCAGGCCGCGCAGCGTCTGGAGCGTGATGCGGCCGACATCGGCGCAGCGGCCGGTGGTCAGCGCATAGCCCGGATCGCTGGTCAGGATCATTTTACCATAATGGGGATGCGGCTTGCCCAGGCACCGGATGCGGAACAGCGGCAGATGCGGCGCCGGGTCGGCAAAGGGCTGATTGGTGGTGCCCAGGTCGACCTGGCCGGGCGCGACGTCCATGCCCATCTGGCTCATATTGTGGCAGAAGGCACAGCCATTGCGGACCGGATTGCCAAAGCCGACCGGCGATGTGATGCCGGCGCTGTCGGTAATCAGGAAGGTCCGGTCGCGGAACAGGCGCGCGCCGCGCGCGACCGACTGGCGGAAAGCGGTCTGGGCCGAACCGTCCTTGACGATCGCGGCCGGCTTTTCCCAGGCTGCGAACTCGCTCCAGATCGCGACTCCCTGGCTCCCCAGGCGACCGGCCGGGGAGTCCGCCAGCTTGCGCGGGCCACCCTCGGCGCCATCCGCCTCCAGCGCCCCGCCGACCCGATCCGTCTGCTGGGCGACATAGAGGCGGGATTCAAAGTCGAGTATCTGCGCGATATCCTTGCGGTCCATCGCCTTCATAAATTGCAGATGGGTGCCAGCCGCCTCGCGCATCTGGCTTTGCAGGCTGAGCACCCGACCGTCCGCCATCAGGTTGCCGCTGACGGGCTTTCCGGTGTCGGGATCAACCGGCAACGGCATCCCTGCCTTGGGATCATAGGCAAAGCCCATCGCTTCGATATATTTGAAATTGGCGACCGGCCTTGGACGACGGAAGACCGAAATCTGGTGGCGGGCAGAATCGATCCCCCATTGTGGATCAAGATTGCAGCCGGTCGGATCACGCACCACCTCGATCGTGAAATCGGCCTTCACCGGCTTGCGATTCTGATCGAGCGGCGGCCAGGGACGGGCGATCCGGATCAGGCCATGATCGATCAGCAGGCTGTGCGACGCCCGGTCCTGTTGCGGCAGGCTAGGGCAGTTCGATCCGTCATAGGCAGCAAAGAGCGGATCGCGCGGCCCCACGGCCTGCCACTGATGCTGCACCGATGCGGCCGACAGGCTCATCCCGTCGGCCGGCTGGTGACAGGTAACGCAGGCCCGCCCATCCGGGCCGATCGCGCGGAAAAACGCATGGTCGCGCGTCTCGATCGGCCCGCCGATCAGCAGGGTGCGCAGCACGCCATAGTCGTTCTCATAATCGAGGACGGCGGGGAAACGGCGCCCCTCGTCCGGCTTCCACCAGCGATCGGGCGGCGGCGATGGCGGCTGGGCGATCCCGACCGTCGCCAGGATCGCCGCCGCGGCGATCGGCCACATCATCGGTCGAAAGTTAAACGCCGCCATCCCCGTCCTCCTTCAGAAGCGATAGGTCAGGCGGCCACCATATTGGCGCGGCGCGCCATAGACGATGCCGCCGTCGGCCGTGGAGGAATTTTGCAGCTGGTTGGCGATATAGGTCTTGTCGAAGATATTGTTCGCGAACGCCTCGAGCCGCAGGCTTTCGTTGAGATCGAAGGTCAGCCGAGCGTCGACGATATCGCGCGCGGGCACCACCGTCTGGTCGCCGGGGAAAGGCGTCACATAGCTGGTCGAGATATGCGACCATTGCAGCCTGGGCGTCAGCGTTCGATCCCCGACCGGGATGGCATATTGCACGCCGGCATTGACCGTCAGTTTAGGACTATAGGGCAGGACATCGCCCTTGCGGACCATCTCATTCTGGTTGGTCACGGTATTCTGCAGCAGCGCGTCGCGCGCGAACTCGGCATTGAGATAGCCGCCGCCCGCGTTCAGGCTGAAGCCGCCGAACTGCGCCGTCACCTCCAACTCGCCACCCCAGGAACGGCCGCGCGCCGCATTCTGGGTCAGCGGCAGGCCATTGGCGAGGCTGGCCAGCTGGATATCGCGATAATCGGAATAGAAGAGCGATCCGTTGACCCGCAGATGCCGGTCCCACATCGTCGTCTTGAAGCCGCCTTCATAGACATAGTTGGTTTCCGGCCCGAACGGCGCGGCCGCGACGGGCAGGTTGCCGCCACCGGCCTTGTAGCCCTTCGACGCGCTGACATAGAGCAGCACATCATCGACCGGGGTATAGTTGAGGCCGACCTTGCCGGTCCATTGCGACGACTTGGTCTGCGTGACGCCGATGCCGCCCGCGCTGGCGATCCGGTTATAGACCTGCTTGTCCCAGGAATGGCGCGCGCCCGCCACCAGTTCGAGCTGGTCGGTGAAATGCCAGTTGATCTGACCGAACAGCGACTTGGAATTATTCTGGATCTCGGTTTCGATCGTCGAGGTGGCCGACACGAAATCCACGGTATGATTATTGTCGCGCAGGATGGATGCCGGAATGGTCTCGTCCAGGACGAAAGCCCCCACCACCCAGCTGAGCGGCCCATTGCCCGTGGACAGCAGATTGACCTCGTTGATCCAGGTCTTGAAGCGCGTGTTGGTATAGCTCACCCGGCCGACATTGGCGGCGGGCGGACGTGGCAACGCCGTGTTCGTGCGATCGCCATCGGCCTGGTCGGTGGTCTTGCCGTCCTGCCAACTGGTGAGGCCGCGAATTTCGACGCCGTCGCTCAGCGCATAGCGCACCTCGCCCGACAGGCGCAGGCCGCGCTGATGCAGAAAGGCGATCGCGTCTTCCTCGATCACGAAAGGATCGGTACTGACCGTGTCGTTGCGACGCTTGATCGCGGCATTGTCGCTATTGCTGTCGAAATATTCGCCGCGCACATTCACCCGCAGGCTATGGTCGGCCGATCGCATCGCCAAATTGATCCGGCCCGCCCACAGATTGACGTCGCCAGGATTGCTGGGGCTGGACCCGATATTGCGAGTAAAGCTGTCGCGTTCGTCATGGGTGCCGGCGATGCGGAGCGCCACCTGGTCGCTGTCGCTGATGTTGAGCGCGGCTACGGTGCGATAGCTGTCATAATTGCCGATTGTCTGTTCGACGAAGCCGCTCAGATCGTCGAACTTGGGTTCGGGCGTGCGGACATAGATGGCCCCGCCGGTGGAATTCTGTCCGGTCAGCGTGCCTTGTGGCCCGCGCAGAACCTCGATCGAACCGACATCGTAGAAGGACTGGCCGATGAACTGCTCATGCGGGATCAACTGGCCGTCGACATAATAGGCGATGCCGGGGCTCGACGACGGCGATGTCTGGGCAATGCCGACACCGCGAATATTGACATAGGTCGAGCGGTTGACCTGGTTGATCGCGACCGAGGGGGCGACCTGCTGCAGGTCGGCGATGCTGGTGACGCCGCGCCGGGCCATCTGCTCGGCGTTCAGCACGGTCGCCGAAATCGGCACATCCTGCAGATTCTGCTCGCGCCGTTCGGCCGTGACGACGATATCCTCGACGCCGACACTCTGCGTCGAACCGGCATTGTCCTGGGCGAAAGCGGGGGAAATGGCCCATGTCGCCAGGGCGATCGAAGCCGAGCCCGCGCACGCGCGAGCGAGAGACGAAACAGACATCGCTGACCTCCTAGTCAGTTATTATGGTTGGAATTCCGGATGGAGCGGGCGCAGCGACACAAGCTGCATGAGAAGATGTGTGAGTTGCTCGAGATTATCTTGTCCAAGATGTTGGGCCATGCGTTCCCGATAGGCCGTCTGCGCCATGTCGGCCCGCTCCAGCAGCACCTTGCCCTCGGCGGTCAGCGTCAGTCGGAACGATCGCTTGTCGACGCTATCCCGCGACCGGTCGATCAGGCCGTTCTTTTGCAGCCCGCTGATGAAGGCCAGCAAATTGGGCTGCCTGATCATCATCAGATCAGCCAGCTCCCCCATCCGAAGCGCTGGATTTTCCGCGATGATCTTCAGCGCTGCAAATTCCGGTGGTGACAGACCGAAGGGCCGGAAGGCGATCGCGAGGTCACGAAAGACCGTGATCTCCGCCAGCCGCAAGGCCATGGCGGGATCCTGCGCCAGCACACCCAGTGCGCTGCTGGTCGGATCGACCGCCTCCGTTCGTGATGCAAGCGCCTTTTTCATGCTCGATCCCCTCGTCGGCTCGCGTCCTGATAGCGCGATATTCGTCCGATATGGATCTGATATCCGAGTCAAAATACATATGCAACAAATATATTATTCATATGTATATTGCGCAGGCCCGCTCAGACCGTCCAGTGCAAGCCGTCCAATCGACATGCGTGGGAGGGATCGAGTATAACCTCGCTCTGAACACTCAAGGATGCTGCGCGATAACGCGCGCCTGCCGCCGCCGCCCAATAGACGGCTCCACGACCGATAGTCATTGCTGCCATTTCGATAGTCGGATTCAGCGATGAAGGCTCGAAACTGCGGTCTTCATGCCGTAGCTGAGAAATTCTCATGACTGGCTGGGGCGGCAGGATTCGAACCTGCGCATGGCGGCATCAAAAGCCGCTGCCTTACCGCTTGGCGACGCCCCAGCAATGCGCCGATCCAAGTCAGCGCGGGACCGCCATATAGCGGCTGATGCACGAAAGAAAAGCCCTCCTGACGATCGACTTCGCCTTTCCCTTTCCTTCCTGTCCAACCCATCTTAGGGATCAGGCCTATACCCGTCCCCTTCCAGCCGGAAACCCGTGCCGATGTCCGTCCAAGCCCCTTCCCCCAGCCAGATCGCACCGGCATCGCCGCTGTTCCTGCGCGAGGACGAAATCCGGCGCGGCATCGAGATGCTCTATTTCGGCTATTCCGCCCTCACCCGCTCGATCGACGAGGGGCTGGCGGCGCAGGGCCTGGGCCGCGCCCACCACCGCGCCCTCTATTTCATCTCGCGCCAGCCCGACCTGACGGTGAAGGATCTGCTGCGCCTGCTGGCGATCACCAAGCAATCGCTCGGCCGGGTGCTCAATGACCTGATCGAGCGCGGCTATATCGAGACCCGGCCGGGCAGCAGCGACCGGCGGCAGAAACTGCTGCGCCTCAGCCCCGCCGGCCGCGCGCTGGAGGCCGAGCTTTTCCGCGCGCTGCGCGAGAAGATGGCGGCCGCCTATGCCCAGGCCGGACAGGGGTCCGTCACCGGTTTCTGGCGGGTGATGGAGGGCCTGATCCCCGACGCCGACCGGTCGATGGTGTTCGGCCTCAGCAGCGGCTGATCGCGAAAAGACGCAACCTTATGGCCGCTGCCGCGCTTTTAGGAGCGTCGTGCGGAAAAGTGGGAACCGGTTTTCCGCTTGAAACGATGCGACAACAAGAGATTAGGCAGCGCCGCGTCAGATATGATGCGGCGCTGCCCAAGCCTTGCCAACGCAATGAGGAGACATCATGCGCGCACCCCTTCTGGCCATCACGGCCCTGTCCGCCCTGGGCCTCGGCCTGTCCGCCTGTTCGGAAAAGGCGTCGGACAATCTGGAAAATGCCGGCTCTGCGATCGGCAATGACGTCAGCAACGCCGTCGACGATGCTGGCGCGAAGATTGATAACGGCCTCGACCGCGCGGGCGCCGCGATCGACAATGGCGCGGACCGGATCGGCGCCGCGACCGACCGGGCGGCCGACGACGCCAAGCGCGAGGGCAAGGAAGCCAAGCAGGATGTCGGCGCCTCACTGGAGCAGGCCGGCAAGGATCTGCGCAACGACAGCCATTGAGGCGTGCCGGGCCGCCCCATGGGGAGGCCCGGCCTCAGGCCGCGAGGATATATCCGGGCGGCCTGGACGCGACTGGACGTTGCCATTTCCATCTCTTCATCCCGGACTCGATCCGGGGTCGCTTCGGGGCTCCCCATTCTGTGGCGATCGTCGGATTTCGAACAGAAGCGGACCTGTTCCCCCTCCCGCAGGCGGGAGGGGGTTAGGGGGTGGGCTGGACGTCGCACAAGCCCACCCCGCTGCGACTAACGCGCTGCGCGCGCAAGTCT
>NZ_JACIEU010000017.1 GCF_014197035.1 Sphingobium scionense
TCGGCAGGGCTCCGGCAATCATCAAACTGCGCGAAAGGATCAAGCGACAGACCATCGAACATCGGCGCTTGCAGCACCGCAAGTTCGCCGCCTAAGATCAACCCCCTGACGAGGTCCGCACTCCGCTAATCTACGCCGCGAGTTGTGCCGAATGTTCTGACGACGGACAGGGGCTTGCCGTGGAAGCGGGCGGCGGCACAGGCGATCAGCGCGGTTTCGGAAGGCAGACGGGCAATCACCACATCGGCCTGCTTGACCGCGGCGAAGATCGCCTTGCGGGCGTCCCGTATCCCGCGCAGCCGATCGATGCCGCGACGGGCTGGCAAGAGCTGAAAATCGACGCGGGGGCCATCGGACCGGCGCTGGCCGGCCGGGTCGGGCAGCGGAATGGCGCGGCTGACCACGGTCAACTGGTCGAAGACATCGAGATAGCTTTGCCATGCCGGATAGGGAAATTTCCCGCCGATGGTGAAGACGGCACCGTCGGCAGAGCGACCGAAAATATGATCGACGGCGAAAAGGGCTTTCATTGCGGGTGGCTCGCTGTGGGCTGGTTGCAGGTCATCGGTGCGCCTGGCTCCGACCCGCCTGGATGAAGGCGCGCACGAACAGGAGCAGGACGATCATTTCGATCGCCGCCCGCGCGAGCGCGATGCCGATCCCCCCGGTTGTGGGGGCGATCAGCGCGGAGAGCAGCAGGTAGAGGAGGGTCGAGGCAATGAAGACGAGCGCGCAGAAGCTTTCCTTCCGCAGGCTGGTCAGGCCCACCTGGACCAGCACGCGCGACGAAGCGGCGAAGGGGACCATCAGCATCTGCGCGGCGAAGATGCGCGATCCTTCGGCCAGGTTCGCCCCGAACATGATGGGGTAGATGATCCCCGCAAGGGCGATCGTCACCGCGCTGGCGCACAGGTAGAAGCCGCCGATGCCGATGACATAGCGCCGGATGTCGCGATAGGCGGCACCCGGATCGCCGGCCATCAGCCGCCCGATCCGGGGCAGGAGGACGCGGGTCAGCGGCACCGTCGTGTTGATGGCTGCGGTGGTCAGCTTTTCGCCGGCCGCGAAATAGACGACCTGCAGCGGATCGGACCATATCGCCAGCGCGACTACGCTCCACCGGTTGGTGAGGGATGGAAAGCCGGTGAAGAAGAAGAAGCGCAGCGACAAAGTGAGGGATGCCAGTAGTGCCCCGGGCGAGGTCAGCCGGAAGCCGTAGCTTTTGCGGGCGAGCAGGTGGCCGTAGATGGCGGCGATCAACAGCGGAATGACGAAGAGCCACAGCGCCAGCAGGGCGTCGGCCGGTCCCCGGACGAAGGTGAGGATCAGCGCGAAGCTTGACAGCGAGCAGGACAGGTCGATGCCGGCGAGCGCCTTGGGCCGTTCCGCCGCGATATAATACCATGAAGCCGAAAAGCCGTAGGCGAGGCCGATCGCCAGCGCTGCGACATAGGCACCGCTGTCCGCCAGCAGATCGACATAATGGCAGATGATGGCCAGCCCTGCGGCGACCAGCAGGAACATGACAGATCGGCCGAGGCAGAGTTCGGACAGCACGGCGCCGGTCACATGCCGGTCGCCGCTGGCCAGTTCGCGCACCGACATCAGGCCATAGCCGAATTCGACGAAGACGCTGCACATCAGCCCCACCGCCATCACGGTGGAGAAATAGCCCATCGCATCGATCCCCAATGTCCGTGTGAGATAGGGATAGACCAGCAACGGCGCCGCATAGCGCAGCAGTTGCGAGATGGAGGCGAAGGCGAGATGGGAACCCAGCCGTGGCATCGGGCCTCTTGTCGATAGAGCGCGCCCGCCGGTCATGACGGGTCTGTCATGCAAGAAGGCCGGCGCGCGCTGAGGGTGGGGGCGTCAGAGCCGGTAATAGTCACGATACCAGGCAACGAAATTGCGCACCCCCTGCGCGATTGGAGTGGAGGGGGTATAGCCGGTGAGGTCGCGGATCAGGCTGGCATCCGCCCAGGTCGCCGGCACGTCGCCGGCCTGCATCGGCATGAGGTTGCGGATGGCCGTCCGCCCGGTCGCTTGCTCGATGGCGGCGATGAAGTCGGTGAGCTGTACCGCCTGGGAATTGCCGATATTGACGACGCGGAAAGGCGCGACCGGCGATTGGCTGTCGGCTTCGCTCTGTGGGGCCTGCGCGCCGTTTTGCGTGCCCGTGTGGGGGATCGCGTCCAGCAGCAGGCGGATGCCTTGAATCAGATCGTCGATATAGGTGAAGTCACGCCGCATATCGCCATAATTATAGACGTCGATCGGCTCGTTTCGCAGGATGGCCTTGGTGAACTTGAACAGCGCCATGTCCGGGCGCCCCCAGGGGCCGTAGACGGTGAAGAAGCGGAACATGGTGGTCGGCAGGGCGAAGAGATGGGCGTAGCTGTGCGCCATCGCCTCCGTCGCCTTCTTGGTCGCGGCATAGAAGCTCAACTGATGGTCGGCCTTGTCGGTCTCGCGATAAGGCATTTTCTCGTTGGCACCATAGACCGATGAGGTGGAGGCCAGCAGCAGATGCTGCGGCGGAAAGGCCCGTGCAGCCTCGAGCAGTTCGAACGTGCCGACAAGGTTGCTTTCCAGGTAGCTGCGCGGATTCTCGATCGAATAGCGGACGCCCGCCTGGGCAGCGAGATGGACAACATAATCGGGCCGATAGTCGCGGAAAACATCCATCAGCAGCGACGGCGTCTCGACCGCCTCGTTGATCACGACGAAATTGGGATTGTGCTGGAGCAGAGTCTGGCGGCGCTGCTTGAGGCCGACATCATAATAATCCGACAGATTGTCGATGCCGATGACGTGAAAGCCATCGGCGAGCAGGCGGCGGCACAAATGATAGCCGATAAATCCGGACGAGCCGGTAACCAGGACGGTTCTCATCAATCAACTCCGTAGATGTCGCGGGTGAAGATCTTCGCCTCGACGTCGGCGAGGTCCTGCGACTTGCGATTGGCGATGATCACGCTGCAGCGTGACTTGAATTCATCGAGATCGGCCAGCACCTGCGACCCGAAGAAGTCAGGGGTGCCCAGGGTGGGTTCGTAGATAACGACTTCGATCCCCTTGGCCTTGATCCGCTTCATGATGCCCTGGATAGCGCTCTGACGAAAATTGTCCGAACTGGCCTTCATGACGAGCCGGTAGATGCCGACCGTTTGGGGCTGTTTCGCGATGATCTGGTCGGCCAGGAAATCCTTGCGGGTGCGGTTGGCATCGACGATCGCGGTGATCATGTTCTGCGGCACGTCGCTGTAATTGGCGAGCAACTGCTTGGTATCCTTGGGCAGGCAATAGCCGCCATAGCCGAAGGACGGGTTGTTGTAGTGGTTGCCGATCCGCGGATCGAGGCTGATGCCGTCGATGATCTGGCGGGTTTCGAGGCCGCGATGCAGGGCGTAGCTGTCCAGTTCGTTGAAGAAGGCCACGCGCATCGCGAGATAGGTGTTGGCAAACAGCTTGATCGCCTCCGCCTCGGCCGGGTCGGTCAGCACCGTTTCGATATCCTGGCGGATGGCGCCCTGGCGCAGCAATTCGCTGATGACCTGCCCCAGCATCGATTTTTCGCCCACGACGATCCGCGAGGGATGGAGATTGTCGTGCAGCGCCTTCCCTTCGCGCAGGAATTCCGGTGAGAAGATGATGGTGTCGGTATCGAACCTGTCGCGCATCGCCTGGGTGAATCCGACCGGGATCGTCGACTTGATGATGATAACCGCCTGCGGGTTGATGCGCGTCACCTGTGCGATGACCGCTTCGACGCTGGAGGTGTCGAAATAGTTGGTCGTGGGATCGTAATTTGTCGGCGTGGCGACAAAGACGAAGTCCGCACCGACACAGGCCTGGTCGAGATCCAGCGTGGCCGACAGGTCGAGGTCGCGGGTTCCCAGATAGTCTTCCAGATCCGCATCGACGATCGGGCATTGGCGCGCATTGACCGCATCGACACGGTCCGCGGCGACATCGACGGCCATGACATGATTATGCTGAGCAAGCAGAACAGCATTTGAAAGGCCGACATAGCCCAGTCCGACTAACGCTATGTTCATGCGTAATCCCTCGATTCCTGTCCGGTATGTGATTTTGTCATGAATTCATGGCGCGGTGGCGCGTGGGTTTCCCTGATATACGGGACGAAATCGCGGAATTGCGCTGCATCCGAACGCCGTCGCGTGAATGCAGCGCAATTCCTCTCTCCCTTCCATGACGATGATGAGCATACGCGTTCACATCTCGTCGTCAATGAAAGAAATCAACTTGATTGATATTTACGAATCAATGCGAATCAAATAGCCGTCCCGTCCAATGCTGTTCATCGGGGGCTATATGAAGATCGTACACATCATCACCCGGTTCATCCGGGGCGGGGCCGACGAAAACACCCTTTATTCCTGCAACGGACAGGCCGAGCAGGGGCATGAAGTCTATCTGATGTACGGGCGGGAAAATCATGCGGACATATTGGGGCGCCTGCATCCGGACGTCCGACCGATCTGCATCGACGCGCTGGTGCGCGAGGTCAGCCCGGTCAAGGATCTGCAGGCGTTGCTCGACATGGGGCTGCGGCTGCGCAAGATCCGCCCGGACATCGTCCATACCCATACCAGCAAGGCCGGCTTCGTCGGGCGACTGGCGGCGATGTTCTCGCAATCGCCGATCATCGTCCATGGGGTCCATATCCTGCCCTTCCTGAATGTCGGCCCGATGGAACGGCGCATCTATCTGGCGTGCGAGAAGATGCTGTCGCCGGTGACCGATGCGTTCGTGGACGTCAGCGCGGGCATGAAGACGGAATGCCTGGTCAACCGGATCGGCGACGAGGATCGGCATCATGTCATTCCCAGCGGCATGGATGTCGCGGCGTTCCAGCAGGCGGAGCCGCTGAGCGAGGCGGAATTGGCCGCGATGGCCGAGGCGCCGGCGATGGGATGGGCGGACGCGCAGTTGATGCTGATGGTAGCCGCGTTCGAGGAGCGCAAGCGCCATGTCGAGTTTCTCGACATCTTTGCGCGGATCGTTGCCGCCAATCCGCGGGCCTGCCTGCTGCTGGCCGGGGCGGGGCCGCTCGAACCGGCGATCCGCGCGCGCATCGACGCGCTGGGGCTGGCCGGCCATGTCCGCGTGATCGGTTTCCGCAAGGATATTGCGCGGTGGATCAAGACGGCGCAGCTGTGCATCCTGGCGTCCGAACGCGAAGGGCTGCCGCGCGTGATCGTCCAATATGCGCTGGGTGGCAAGCCGATCATCGCCACCGACCTGCCGGGCATCGATTTCATCGTCCAGAATGACGTCACCGGCTTTCGCGTCGACACGGTGGAGGCGATGGAGCGGCCGATCAATCTGGTGCTGAGCCATGAGCCGACGTCCGAGCGGCTGGAAGAAGGGGTGCGGGGCATCGACCTCAGCCCCTGGAGCGTGTCGTCGATGAACGAGCGGCTCGAAGCGCTCTATGCCGATCTGTGGGACCGCAAGATCGGACCGCGGCACAATGATGCGCAGGCCTTCCCGGCGGTCAGGCAGGCCTGAGCCCAGGCCAGCGCAGATTCGGCTGGCCAGCGCCCAAGGGCCTTGCCCTGGGGCATTTTTTCATGTGAGAGCAACGGCCCATGGACGATCCCGCACTCTGGTTCGAAGCGGCATGTCTCGGCCTATTGCAGGGACTTACCGAATTTCTTCCGGTCTCGTCGAGCGCACATCTGCGGATTGCGGGCCTGTTCCTGGGGGCCGGGAAGGATCCGGGTGCGGCGTTCACCGCGATCACCCAGATCGGGACGGAGGCGGCGGTGCTGCTCTATTTCCGGCACGACATCGTCCGCATCGCCTGGGCCTGGCTGCGATCCTTCCTGTCTGGCCCGCAGGGCAGACCGAGCGATGTGCGTATGGGGTGGCTGGTCCTGCTGGGGACGGTGCCGATCGTCGTGCTGGGCCTGGCGTTTCAGCATGCGATCGAGCATTCGCTGCGCAATCTCTATTTTACAGCGTCGATGCTGCTGCTCTTCGGCATTGCACTCGGGCTGGCGGATCGGTTCGGGGCGAAAGTGCGAAGGGTGGAGCGGTTGACCTTTGGCCATGGCCTCGTCCTGGGGCTGGCGCAGGCGATGGCGCTGATCCCCGGCGTGTCGCGCTCGGGCGGGACGATCACGGCGGGGCTCATGCTCGGCTACACGCGTGAGGCGGCGGCCCGCTATTCCTTTCTGCTGGCGGTTCCGGCGGTGCTGGGATCGGGCTTCTATCAGCTCTGGAAAAGCTGGGGGCAGGCGGGCGAGTTCGGCCTGGCGCAGACATTATTGGCGACGCTGATCGCCTTCGTCGTCGGCTATGGCGTGATCGTCGCCTTTCTGAAACTGGTGAGCAGCCGCAGCTATCTGCCCTTCGTCCTCTATCGCCTGATATTGGCTTCCTGCCTTTTTGCACTGCTGGTGACCGGCAGGATATCAGCCGTCGCATGACATTGGCGGCACGGACAAATGCCCCTCAGACACGTGCGCTGGGCCGGCTGGATTGGACGGAAAAATAAGGTCAGGCCTCATTGATTGAGCCAGTAGACAATGGTGGTGGCGATGCAAATCGCGTACATGAAGCTATGGGCGCATCTGTCGTAGCGTGTGATGCGTCGCCAGACCTTGAGCCGACCGAGCAGGTTTTCGATCTTGTGGCGCCGACGGTAGGGTATGGTGTCGTGCTGCATCCTCTCCCAGTCGCCAAGCAGGGAGTCGGCGCGGGGCAAGGCGTCGAGCATCAGGGCAGCGCCCCCTCTAGCCGCTCGTCTGCCCCTCGCTAAGCAGCATGACCGGCGGTCTGCCCTGGCCGTCCGCCCGTGGCATGCCGTGCGACCGCGAAAATCAAGGTTCGATCCGGCCCATCCGTGCCTCCGAAAGCCAAATCAGATTGTTCATGGCGACGCCTCCTCGCGCTGCTGGCAGAGGCGAAAGAAACTTCGCCAATGTCGGAAAAATCTGTTGATCGGACATGTCTGAACCGGGATGAGACCTATCATGCGTGTCTTGTTGATCGAGGACAATGGTCGTCTGGCCGCTTTGCTGGTGGCCGGCCTTGAGCGGCGGGGTTTCCATTGCGACCATGCTGAAACTCTGACCACTGCGACCGAGGCCGTCGTGGCCCAGGTCCATGATGTGCTGATCGTCGATCGAGGCCTGCCCGATGGCGACGGCATCGCCTGGTTGCGCGACATCAGGCGGCAGGGGCATATGCAGCCGGCGCTGATCCTGACAGCACGCGACGCGCTGGAGGATCGGATTACGGGACTGGATGCCGGCGCCGACGATTATGTCGTGAAGCCCGCCGAGGTGGACGAGATCGCGGCGCGCATACGTGCCCTGATGCGTCGCCCGGGTCCGCGCGCCCAGACCGAATTGCGCTTCGGTCCGCTGCTGGTCGATTCTGCACGCCGCAGGACGCTCTGCGCCGGTCAGGCGATCGACCTGTCCCGCCGCGAAACCGATCTGCTGGAACTGCTGTTGCGTCAGGCCGGCGCCGTGGTCCGTCGCGAGAGCATCGAAAGCGCGCTCTATTCCTTTGCCGAGCCGGTCACGCCCAATGCGGTCGAGGCGACGGTGTCGCGACTGCGCCGCAAGCTGGAAGATGCTGGCGCGCGCGGCATGCTCCATACCGTGCGCGGCGTCGGTTACATGCTGCGGGAGCCGATAGCATGACCCCGCGCCGCTCGATCGCCCGTCGCCTCTTCATCGGCCTGTCGATCGTCGGCTTCATCGGCACCGCGCTGCTGCTGGTCTTCATCATCAACGAACATCGGCAAAGCTTCACCGCGTTGGGTGATCCGGCCGCCGCCCGCCATGCCTTCCGCGAACTGTTCGAACATGTAATCCTGCCGATCCTGGTGCTGATCATCCCGATGGGCATGGCCAGCCTGATCGTGATCCGAAAGGCGCTGGCGCCGCTGGGGGAGGCGGTCGCCCAGTTGCAGGTGGCCGAACGCCATCAGCGCGGCGTGCTGATCGATCATGCCGCTTTCCCGACCGAGGCCGTGCCCTTTGCCCAGGCCGTCAACCGCCTTCTCGGCCAGCTTGACCAGGCGGCGCGTGATCATGAGGCGTTCGCCGCCGATGTCGCGCACGAATTGCGCACGCCTCTGGCGGTGCTGGCGCTCGAACTGGACGGGCTTGACCATCCCGACGCACCCCGTCTGCGTGCCGAGGTGATTGCGATGCGCCGCCTGATCGACCAGTTGATGCTGCTCGCGCGGGTCGAGGCGCAGAGCGCGGCCCAGTCGATCCGCGATATGGTGCGGCTGGAGGATGTCGGCGCCGACATCGTCAGCCTGTTGGCGCCCGGCGCGATCGCGGCCGACAAGACCCTGTCGCTGACCCGTGTGGGAGAAGCCGTGCCGATCGTGGGCCAGCGCGAGACGGTGGCGGCGGCGCTGCGCAACCTTGTCGAAAATGCGCTGCGCGTGACGCCGGCGGGCGGCGCCGTCACCGTGATCGCTGGTCCCGGTCCACGCTTGCGCGTGAAGGACGGCGGCACCGGCCTCACGCCCGAGCGGCTGGCCGAACTGGTCCAGCGCCATCGCCGCGCGGATCATGCCAGCAGCGAAGGCGCCGGGCTGGGGCTGGCGATCGTCGCCCGCATCATGGCGGCGCATGGCGGCACCCTTTCCAGCGTGGCCGATGCCCAGGAACTGGTGCTGGACTTCGCGCCGCTTTGATCGGCCCAAGGCCGCTCGTCAGGGTCTCGTCAGTTTGACCGACTAGGGCAGAGGGCATGGTCCCGCTATTCCGATTCGTGCGCCTGCCCGGCGCTTTCGCTCTCCTGTCGCTTGCCGCCTGTTCGGGGGAGCAGGCCGTGCCCGCCAATGACAGCGCCGCGGCGCAGCCGGCGGACGGATCGATCCCGCTGACGGCGGACAATATTGCCCGGCTGGGCCTGAAATTCGACGCGGCCGTCGCTGCCACCGAAGCGCCGATCGCGGTCGTGCCCGCCCTGATCGCGCCGCCGCCCAATGCCCGTGTCGCCGTCGCCGCCACCTTCCCCGGCGTCGTCACCCGCATCCTGGTGGTCGAGGGCGAGGA
The DNA here is from genome assembly GCF_014197035.1 of Sphingobium scionense. Lineage (GTDB taxonomy): Bacteria > Pseudomonadota > Alphaproteobacteria > Sphingomonadales > Sphingomonadaceae > Sphingobium > Sphingobium scionense. The sequence goes on from NZ_JACIEU010000017.1 coordinate 9,063, forward strand.
AGTGCGGCGCGGCCAGCCGCTGGCGATCGTCTCCAGCCGCGATGTCCTGTCCATGGGCGCGGACCTCAATCGGGCAAGCGCACGGCTGGGCGTGGCGCAATCCAGCGCCATCCGCCTGTCGCAACTGGAGCGCGAAGGCATTATCGCCGGCGCCCGCGCGGACGAGGCCCGTGCCGTGCTGGGTGAAGCCCGCGCCGATGTGTCGGAAAAGAGCCGCATCCTGACCATGGTGAACGGATCGGGCGCCAGCGGCACCTACACGCTGACCGCGCCGATCGCCGGCCGCGTGACCAGCGCCACCATTCATGCCGGCAGCGTCGCGGACGGCACCACCGCCCCCTATGTGATCGACGCGGCCGGCCAATATGAGGCGCAGGCGCAATTGCCCGAGCGGCTTGCGGGCCAGGTGAAGCCCGGCATGACCGTGGCGCTGGGCGATGATCTGCGCGGCACGGTGACGGCGGTCGGATCGACCATCGATCCCGCCACCCGATCGGTAACATTGAAGGCCAGGCTGCCGGCCGGTCCCGGTGCCATGGCCGGCCGCGCCACCAGCCTGTCGATCTTCGGCCCGGCCCCGGCCGGTGCCGCCATGGTGCCCGCCGCCGCCGTCACGACGCTGCCCGGCGGCGACACGCTGTTCGTGCGCACCCGCGCCGGCGTCGTCGTGCGCCCGGTCAAGACCGGCGGCAAGGACGGCGGGCGCATCCTGATCCTGTCCGGGGTGAAGCCGGGCGAGCAGGTCGTCGTTACGGGCACCAGCGCGCTCAAGCCGCTGGCGATGGGCGAGTAAGGCGGGATGCTCAAATCGCTGGCCGCCTGGGCGCTCTCCTATCGCCTGATCGTCATCGCGCTTGCCCTGCTGACCGCCGGGCTGGGCGCCTGGGCCTTCGTCAACCTGCCGGTCGACGCCTATCCCAACATCGCCCAGACCCAGGTGAAGGTGATCCTCAAGGCCCCCGGCATGACGCCGGAGGAGGTGGAAAGCCGCGTCATCACCCCGATCGAGATGGAGATGCTGGGCATTCCGGGGCAGGCGATCCTGCGTTCCTCGGCCAAATATGCGATCGCCGACATCACCATCGATTTCGTCGATGGCACCGACATCTACTGGGCGCGCAGCCAAGTGGCCGAACGCCTGTCGGGCGTGATGGGCGATCTGCCGCCGGCGGTATCGGGCGGCATGGCGCCGATCTCGACGCCATTGTCCGACATCTTCATGTTCACGATCGAAGGGCCGCTCGGCCTGGAGGAAAAGCGCACCCTGCTCGACTGGACGATCCGGCCGGCGCTGCGCACCGTGCCGGGCGTTGCCGACGTCAACGCGCTGGGCGGTTATGTCCGCACCTTCGAGGTGCGGCCCGATCCGATCGCGCTGGCCAGCGCGGGCCTCAGCATCGCCGATCTTCAGGATGCGATCGAGCGCGGCAACCGCAACGACGGCGCGGGCCGCCTGTCGCAGGGCGAGGAATCGCTGATCGTCCGGGCCGTCGGTGCGATCCGGTCGGAAGCGGACCTCCAATCGATGGTGATCGCCACCCGCAATGGCCGCATCGTCCGCATGGGCGACGTTGCGACCGTCGGCACCGGCAGCCTGACCCGCTATGGCGCGGTCACCGCCAATGGCAAGGGTGAGGCGGTGCAGGGGCTGGTGATCGCGCTGCGCGGCGCAGATGCCCGCGCCGTCGTCGATGGCGTCAAGGCGCGCGTCGCCGAACTGGAAAAGACCCTGCCACAGGGCACGACGATCGCCGTCTTCTATGATCGCTCGGACCTGATCGATCGCGCCGTCGGCACGGTGGAAAAGGCGCTGATCGAGGCGACCATCCTGGTCATCATCCTGCTGATCCTGTTCCTGGGCGACTGGCGCGCGGCGGCGATCGTGGCCGCCACCCTGCCAATGTCGGCGCTGGTCACCTTCCTGATGATGCGCGGCATGGGCCTGTCGGCTAACCTCATGAGTCTGGGTGGCCTCGCCATCGCGATCGGCATGCTGGTCGACGGCGCCGTCGTGGTGGTCGAGAATATCGTCGAGCGGCTCAATCATGCGAAGGATGACGGCCCGCCTCGGCTGCACACTGTCTACCGCGCCACCGGCGAAGTCGTGGTGCCGGTGTCGGCCGGCATCGTCATCATCGCGCTCGTCTTCCTGCCTTTGCTCTCGCTCGAAGGGCTGGAGGGCAAGCTGTTCGCCCCGGTCGCGCTCACCATCATCTTCGCGCTGGCGGGATCGCTGCTGATCGCGCTCACTCTGGTGCCGGTGCTCGCCTCGCTCGGCCTCAAGGCGGGCCATCATGGCGACCCCTGGATCATGCGCAAGCTGACGCCGCGCTATCGTGCGCTGCTCGACGGCGCCTTTGGCCGCAAACGGCTGGTCTATGGCCTGGCCGCGCTTGGCCTCGTGCTGGCGGGGCTGGCCTATGGCACGGTCGGCAAGACCTTCATGCCGTCGATGGATGAGGGATCGGTGATCGTCCAGACCGCCAAGCTGCCGACCATCAATCTCGACCAGTCGGTGCTGGGCGACACGGCGGTGCAGCAGTCGCTGATGAAGGATGTGCCCGAAATCGCCCAGATCATCGCCCGCGTCGGCACCGACGAGATCGGCCTCGATCCGATGAGCCCGAACGAGACCGACAGTTTCGTGGTGCTGAAGTCGCAGAAAGAATGGCGCAGCGACAAGGCGTTCGTCGTCGATGAAATCCGCAAGTCGCTCGACCGGCTGCCCGGCATCGAGCCGACCTTCACCCAGCCGATCGAGATGCGCGTCTCGGAAATGCTGACCGGATCGCGTGGCGACCTTGCCGTCAAGATTTTCGGCCCGGACCTCGCCACCCTGTCGGACCTGGCCGGACAGGTGCAGAAGATATTGTCGAAGACGCGCGGCGCTTCGGAGGTGATGACCGTCGCCAACGACCATGTCGACTATCTCCAGCTTGATATCGATCGCGCCGCCGCCGGCCGCTTCGGCATGCCCATCGACCAGATGCAGGATACGCTGCGCGCCCAGATCGAGGGCGTGCATGCCGGCGTCGTCGCCGACGGGCAGAAGCGCGTGCCGATTTTGGTCAAGGGCGACGAGACGATCCGCAGCGATGCGACCCGTTTCGCCGACCTGCCGCTGCGCACGCCCGACGGCACCGTCGCGCGGGTCAGCGACATGGCGCGGGTCGAGCGCACCGAGGGGCCGGTCAAGCTCGACCATGAAAATGGCTCTCGCTATGCGCTGGTCCAGGCCTTCGTCTCGGGCCGCGATCTGGTCGGCTATGTCGATGAGGCACGCGCCACCGTCGATCGCGAGATCAAGATGCCGGCCGGCTATCGCATGGTCTGGGGTGGCCAGTTCGAAAATCAGCAGCGCGCCTCCGCCCGGCTGATGCTGGTCATCCCGGCCGCGCTACTGCTGATCCTGCTGGTGCTGCTCATGACCCTGCGCTCGATGCGCGCGTCGCTGCTGATCCTCGCCAACATCCCCTTCGCCATGGTCGGCGGCATCATCTCGCTCTGGGCGTCGGGCCAATATCTCTCCGTGCCCGCCTCGGTCGGATTCATCGCCCTGCTCGGCATCGCGGTGCTGAACGGCCTCGTCCTTGTCGCCTATTTCCGTCAGCTGAGGGAGGAGGGGCAGAGCATGGCCCAGGCCGTGCGACTGGGTGCGGAACGCCGGCTGCGCCCGGTGCTGATGACCGCCAGCATCACCGCCTTCGGTCTCGTTCCGCTGATGTTCGCGACCGGGCCGGGGTCGGAAATCCAGAAGCCGCTCGCCATCGTGGTGATCGGCGGGTTGATCAGTTCGACCCTGCTCACCCTCATCCTCCTGCCCATATTGTTCGAGCGCTTCGGTGAAGGCGCCACGGAAGCCCGATCATGACCGATATGCTGTTGACCTTCTATTGCGCCGCGATCGACCGCGATGGCGTGGCCGACGCGCTGCGCAGCCATATCCAGGCGCCGCTCCATCTGCGCGACGAGCAGGTGCTGGGCCGCGATTTCGGCGACGCTGGTGCAGGCGAGCAGGTGCGCGGCGCGCTGCGCCGGGCGGCGATCGACCTGATCGTGGCGGCGGACGATATCGATCCGCTGGTCGCCGCCGTCACCGATGCGCGGCGGGGCCATCCTGTCCGCTGGCATGCCTGCCCGGTCGCGGCACGGGGGCGCGTCGCATGATCCGCGCGTTTCTCCTGACGGCTACGGCGCTTGTCGCCACGCCCGCCTTCGCCCAGCGCACCGACCTCCCGCCCGAACCCTTGGTGGTGGAGGCGCTGGATACCCATCCCGCCGTGGCTGCGGCGCAGGCGCGCGTGCGTTCGGCCGAGGCTGGCGCGGCCATGCTCCGCCGGGGCGGTCATGAATTCACCTTCCAGGGCACGGTGTCGCGCCGTTCGGCCGAGGGGGAGGGCGATTATGGCGAATATGATGTCAACCTGACCCGCCCGTTCCGCCTGCCCGGCAAGGCGTCGCTGGACCGCAAGGCCGGCGAACTGGGCGTCGAGGTCGCCCATAATCTGATGGAGGATGTGCGGCACCAGACCGCGATCGCCTTTTCCGATCTGTGGCATGACTGGTTGCTCGCCAGTGCCCAACACCGCACCGACCTCGATTCCGCCGCCAGCCTGACGCAGGACATGGCGGCCGTGCGCCGCCGCGCCCAGTTGCGTGACGCATCCCTGCTGGACCTGGACCAGGCTGAGGCCGCGCTCGCCCAGGCGGAGGCGCAGGCCGCAAGCTCCCGCGCGGCGCGGGATGAGGCGCGGGTGAAGCTCGCTGCCGGCTTCTCCGGCCTTACTCTGCCCGAAGAGGCGCCCTTGCTCGCCGATCCGGCCATGCCGGCCACGGCGCTGGAGGATCTGCGCAATCTGGTGATCGAGCGCAGCCATGAAATCCGCGCTTCGGAACGCGAGGCACAGCGGCTGACGCTGGTCGCTCGCCGGGCCGCGTCGGATCGCATCGCCGATCCATCGCTCGGCGTGCGCGTCTTCAGCGAACGGGGCGGGCTGGAAAAGGGCGTGGGGCTGGTCGGCTCGATTCCGCTTGGCGGTGGTTATCGCCGTGCGGCCCATGACCAGGCGACCGCAGACGCCAGCGCGGCCGAACTCGACCTTGCCCGCGTGCGGCGCGAGATAGAGGCGACCGCCGCCGCCGATTTCAGCAATGTCCGTGCCCGCGAAGCGGTCTGGCGCAGCATGGCCAGCGCCGCCGTCAGCGCCGCCGCCGCCGCGACCCGGACGAAAAGAGGCTATGAACTGGGCCAGATCGACCTGGCCGATACGCTGCTCGCCCGTCGCCAGGCGAACGAGACGCGCCGCCAGGAAATCGACGCCCGCGCCACCCTGCTGCGCGCCATCCTGCGCATCCAGATCGACGCGCATGAGGTCTGGACCTCGCAGGAAGGGCATGAGGATTGAAGGTCTGCATGGGGGGATTAAAATTGGAACGTCGCATGGCGATGAAGGGGTGACTGAGCCATCAGTGCCGTGCCATTCGCATGGATCGCATATCGTCTGATGCTATCCTGTGCGATTGTGCATGACCGTTCCTACTTGCATTCTATCCCCAGCTCGACGCACTTGCATCCCAATGCACACAGTTGATGATCTGGAAACGACCCTGTTTGGTCCAGTGCTCTCCAACCGGATGTGTGGAGACTGCACGATCTGTTGTACTGTCCTCACCGTGGACACGCCTGATTTCAAAAAGCCGGCTGGAACCCATTGTGCACATCTGGTCGCAGATGGATGCAGCATCCATGCCGTGCGCCCGCATATTTGCAGAACCTGGTTTTGCGCCTGGCGCAGGATCGCGGACATGCCCGAGGAGGCCCGTCCCGACCGGTCCGGCATTCTGGTATCGCTCGATTTTGTTCGCGAGCCGCGTAACTGCTTCGAAGGCGTATCGATCATGGTACGCCTGCTCCCCGGCAGCGAAGCGATCGAAAATGGCATGGCCGGCACCATCCTCGACGGCGTCTGCGATGAGTTGGTGCCGGTTTGGTTCACCGACGGATCGAAGAAGATGTTGATGCATCCCGACAACAGCGTCGCCAGCTTCTTCCTGTCGGGAGAGGCCGCGCCTGCGCATTTGAGAGCCGAAGTGACCGCCTGGCGCGAGCGCTACGCGGCATTCGCGGCCAAGAGATAGTCTGAGCACGCCGGGCCGGTGCCGCGCAATCGCGAAGGCAAGCGCGATGATCAGCAGCTTGGTGTCGGCATAGGCCTGGCATCGGCCAGGCGGTTCATCGCGGAGGTCCTGTGTCGCTGTCCTTTCCCTGGCGGCGCATCGGTAGTCCTTCCCGATGATCGCGTCATCCTGGCGGTCGCGCTTGATCGCCACCTTCATGCGCTGGTCGGGAAACCGTTTTGCCCGCTCGCAACACGGTCGTGATCGGAGGAGCCGGCTTCACCCGGCTGAAATTCTCGGAAATCCGCGTCATCATCGTCGATCGATCCCAACATGTCGCGCTGGCAATTATGGTGCCATGTCCTGTCAGCAGGCCCGTCGGCTGGGTGCATTCGCGGGAGATAATCCGGCGGCCGATCTGCTGGGTTTCCCGCCCGTCTGCTCTGGAGCGCGGACGTGGTTACTAGACCAGCAGCTTTTGGGCATGGCCTACACCTTAAGGGACATGCCCCGACGGCACTTCAATTCGCGTATTGTCGCTATCCCGTAGGGTGGCCTGAAGTGTCAGGTCGCCGACATCTCCACCTTCGGTCGAGCGATCGACGAGAAATGGCCAGTATCCGTCCATCCAACAATAAACGGCCCTGTCCCACGTTGCTGGTTTCAGAGGGGCGATAGGATCGCCGTAAGCATAAATGTTGTCCGCGATGAATTGAGCGGCTGACTGTCCAGTCGGCGAAACCCCCTCGATCACATGGGTTTGTAGGGCAAAATCTCCAGCAAAAAATGCGTCAGCGATAGCATGAAAGGCGGCACGCCGTTCCGGTGGTACGGGATTCTCAATGTCGTCCGCCTCAAGCATTCTCGCCCCGACGTCTGGTTTCGGCGATCGCGAGGCGGATAGAGGATGGCGTCAAATGGTCGAAATAGACGAGATATTAATTCGAGACATCCATTTGTCTGGATTGACCGACCCCTGGCACTGCACGCACATTCTGGTCGCAGAATTAATTCCGGGAAATGTCTTGGACCGCTGGCAAGCCATGAAGATATTCGTTCGCGTGGCGGAAACCGGTGGCTTCGCCGAAGCTGCGCGGCAGCTGCTTATGAGCCCGCCGGCGGTCACACGCGCAATTTCCGCGCTGGAGGATCAGATCGGCGTGCGGTTGCTGACCCGGACAACGCGGTCGGTGAAGCTGACCGAAGCGGGGCGCGGCTATCTGGACGATTGCCGGCGCATATTGGCCGACATGGCGGATGCGGACGCGGCGGCGGCAGGCGCCCATGGTAATCCCACCGGCACGCTGATCGTCACCGGATCGGTGATCTTTGGCCAGATGTACGTGCTGCCGATCCTGCTCGACTATCTGGACCGTTTTCCGGCGGTGACCGGGCGCAGCCTGTTCGTCGACCGGCTGGTCAATATCGTCGAGGAAGGCATCGATGTCGCCATCCGGATCGGTCATCTGCCGGATTCGGGTTTGAGCGCCATTCGGGTCGGGACGGTGCGGCGGGTCATCTGCGGCGCGCCGGCCTATTTCGAGCAGCATGTCATGCCCCGGACCCCGACCGACCTTGTTCATCATCGCATAATCGGCCCGACCGGGGCATGGGCCTCACCCGAATGGCATTTCGGGCCGGAGGGCCGGAGCAGCGTCACTGTCCACCCCCAACTTTTCTGCAACACCAATGAAGCGGCCATAGCCGCTGCCGAGCAGGGCTGGGGGCTGACCCGCGTGCTGTCCTATCAGGTCGAACGGGCACTGGCGGCCGGGCGGCTGGTCACGGTTCTGGACGAGCATATGGAAAAGCCGCTGCCGATCCATGTCATCCATGCCGAAGGGCGGCGGGCGGCTGCCAAGGTGCGCAGTTTCGTCGATCTCGCGGTCGACCGGCTGCGGACCAATATGCTGTTTCAGCAAGGCTGATAATTATTCCACAATAAGGAATAATGACTTCCAGTTTTCTCGAATTATCAGGAATGAGGACAAGGATTATCTCTGCCTCCAGAAGCTGAAGCCCTTGCTCAGCGACCTCAACAGGGTGGAGGACATGATGAAGAAACTGGTCATTTCGATGCTGCTGGCGACCGCCGGCATCGCTGCCTCGGCCGACGCGGTCGCCGCGCCTGCCAGCGCCGTTGCCACGCAGGCTGCGGCCGCCACCGTCCATTATCGCAGCGCCACGATCGATGGCGTCAAGATGTTCTACCGCGAAGCCGGCCCCGCCGACGGCCCGGTGGTATTGCTGCTCCACGGTTTTCCGACGTCGTCGCACATGTTCCGCAACCTGATCCCGCTGCTCGCCGACCGCTATCATGTGATCGCGCCGGACTATCCGGGCTTTGGCCAGAGCGATGCGCCCGACCATCGCCAGTTCAGCTATAGCTTCGCCCATTATGCCGACATGGTCGACACGCTGATGGGCAAGATCGGCGCCCGGCGCTACGCCCTGTATGTCATGGATTATGGCGCCCCGGTCGGCTACCGTCTGGCCCTCAAGCATCCAGAGCGGGTCAGCGGCCTCATCGTCCAGAATGGCAATGCCTATGAGGAAGGACTGGGGGCCTTCTGGGATCCGATCAAGACCTATTGGCAGAGCGGGTCTGCCAAGGATCGCGAGGCGCAGGCCTGGCTCGTCGGCCTCGACGCCACCAAGTTCCAATATACCGATGGCGTGCGCGACCTGTCGCGGATCAGCCCCGACAATTGGGTGCAGGACCAGGCCTTGCTCGACCGGCCGGGCAACAAGGATATCCAGCTCGATCTGTTCTATGACTATCGCACCAATGTGCCGCTCTATCCGGCGTTCCAGGCCTTCTTCCGCGAACGCAAGCCGCCGACGCTGATCCTCTGGGGCAAGAATGACAAGATCTTCCCCGAACCCGGCGCGCATCCCTACAAGCGTGACCTGCCCGACGCGGAGATGCATATTCTCGATACAGGCCATTTTGCCCTGGAAGACAAGCTGGATGAAATGGCGCCGCTGATCCGCGACTTCCTCGATCGCAAGGTCGCGGTGCGCTGAACCCCGGCGGGGCCATGGTCATGCATGGCCCCGCAACGGACGGATGACGGGAGACGGACCATGTCCTACGGTTTTCTGGATATCGCGACGACGCCGAGCGTGCGCGCGGCGCAAGCGGAGATGGGGGCGGACGCCCATTGGGCGGCGTTCAGCGGTAATCGCGCCTTTGACCGCTTCACCGACAATGAAGCCCATTTTCTGGCGGCCCGCGACAGTTTCTACATGGCCACCGTGTCGGAGGATGGCTGGCCCTATGTCCAGCATCGCGGCGGCCCGGCCGGCTTCCTCAAGCTGGTCGACGACCGGACGCTGGCCTTTGCCGACTATCGCGGCAACCGCCAATATATCAGCACCGGCAACCTCGCCGCGAACGACCGGGCCTGCCTGATCCTGATGGACTATCCTCGCCGCGCCCGGCTCAAAATCTACGTCCATGTCGAAAAGCTGGCGCTCGATGCCGATCCGGCGCTCACCGATCTTGTCATGGACAAGGATTACAAGGCGCGGGCCGAACGCATCTTCCGGCTGCGGCTGGAGGCGTTCGACTGGAATTGCCCGCAGCATATCACCCCGCGCTTCACCGAGCGCGAGATCGAACAGGCAGTCCGGCCGCTGCATGAGCGGCTGGCGCAACTGGAAGCCGAGAACTTGGTATTGCAGGATCGCCTTGCCAAGATGGGAGACGCATGATGGACAATGTGAGACCGCCGTTGCCGCCCTTCACACTGGAGAGCGCGACACAGAAGGTGCGCCTGGCCGAGGATGGCTGGAACAGCCGCGATCCGACGAGGGTCGCCATGGCCTATACGCCGCTCAGCCAGTGGCGGAACCGGGCGGAGTTCGTCAATGGCCGCTCCGCAATCATTGCCTTCCTCACCCGCAAATGGCAGCGCGAACTGGATTATCGGCTGATCAAGGAATTATGGGCCTTTGCCGACAACCGCATCGCGGTGCGCTTTGCCTATGAATGGCATGACGACAGCGGCAACTGGTTCCGATCCTATGGGAACGAGAATTGGGAGTTTGACGAGAACGGCCTGATGCGTCGGCGTTTCGCCTGCATCAACGATGCGCCGATCAGCGTGGCGGAGCGGAAGTTCCACTGGACGCAGGGGCGACGGCCCGACGATCATCCGGGGTTGAGCGAGCTAGGGCTGTAGGGCGATCTGCGATGAAGAAAAGCGGACCGACCGGACTTTGAGGTGAAAAATCGGCCCCTCAATGGCAGGAAAGGGGCGATAATGTTGAAAAAAAACGTGGGCTTGGGGTGATTGCCAAGTCCTGATTCACTGGCCCCGTCGTTGGGGGCGGGCTCATTATGGGTGATTGGATGGTGATGCAGGCGGCGCTGTTTTACAGCGAGACGGGCCAGCCCTCGGTCGATCCGGTGGATTTCCGGCACTTCATCGGTGTCGACCTCTATCGGCCGTGTGGTTGCGATCCTTCGACTGGAGCTTCTCGCCGCGTCGCGCGGACGGAAGGCCGGCGCCGCTCTTCGACCGGGTGACGGGCGCAGTCGATGCGCAGGTCGCGGCCTATTGGCGGGACAATCATGATATCGGCCACCGGATCGAGACCCAGTGGCCACGGCTGCGCCATGACCTGGACGGCAAGGTCCATGTCGTGGTCGGGACCGCCGATTCCTATTATCTCGATGGCGCCGTGCATGATCTGAAGACCGCATTTCGGAAGGTCGGTGGCCGGGCGGAGTTCATCTATGTTCCCGGCGCGTCGTACAGCATCAACGAAGTCCATGCGCGGGACGGTGATCGCAACGCCTATTATCGGGAGATGGCGCGGGCCGTGTATGTGGTAGCGCGGCCGTCAAAGGTTATCGGCGAACGTTGAGGGAGAACTTCACTGCCAGTGGGACGCCGAAAGACGCGGCAATTCGGCGTTGCGCGAAGAAGCGCCAAGCTACGGCACGGGAAACTGGACGGTCGGGAGTCGGGAAGCGCGTTTTAATCGTTCAGTGTCGTATTATAGATGAGGATGCGTAAAAGCGTTATGTCGCAAATGAAATGAGAAATATCTGAACCGCTCTGCTATGGGGAGGGGAAAGGGAAATCGAGGGTTAGGTCGATCTTGTTTCAATATTTCGCATGGCGCGATCGATACGGCGTCTTTGCATGGCCTCGATCATAGCTGAAATTTCTGCAAATTTTGTCACTTTCCGATCCTGTTGCCGAAAAATTGTTCACACATCTGCGGACAAGGCATGAATAGGCAAGAGCGCCGCGCCAAAGGTGATCGGTGAACCACGAAGGCGCGATATCTCTATGGGCGGCCGGCGCTGATGGACGGTCGTCACCAGATCGGCATCATGCAGGCGGCCAGCCAGCGCTTGAAGAATGGCGGGCGGCAAGGTGCCAGCCAGGACAATTGCCCCCGGATCAAGCCAGGCGAAGGCAGTGTTGCATATCGCTTCCAGTTGCGCGGAGGCGCGGTCCAGCCAGCTTTCGATCGTGCGGATCTGGTCCGGGGCATTGAAGTCGATGTCCGTGACCGACGACAGGTCACAACCATTGCTACGAAGCATCGCCAGCAGATCCAAGGGGCTGGGGCGTGGCAGATGCCCCGGGAACAGGCAGCCAATTTCGCCCGCCACCCCATATTGGCCGCGCACCAGCCGCCCATCGACAATGACGCCTGCGCCAATGCCGAAGCCCAGCAGCAGCACGACGATCGTGCCGAAATCCCGAAGCAGGCCACCCAGATAATATTCGGCGACGGCTGCAGCATTGGCGTCATTTTCGATCCACAGTGGCCAGCCCATTTCGGCGGACAATATGTCGCGCAGCGGCGCGTCCCGCCAGTTGGGCAGGACGTCGACGACGCTCCATCGATCGCCGGCAGGCGACAAGGATGGTCCCGGCACCGCGACGCCCAGACCCAGCATGCGACGCCCCAGCAGGCAGTGCCGGTCCACCAGTTCGTGCGTCATCCGCCGCACCTTGCGCGCAAAGCCCTGGGGATCGATCGGCGCGACGGCCTCATGATGGGTGGCGATGGTGGCGCCGGTGAAATCGACCAAGGCAATATCGATGAAGCCCTTGTGCGCCGTGGCGCCGACCGCATAGCCGCCATGGCCCGCCAGGCGCAGGGGAATCGCGGGGCGCCCACGCCCCTGTGCCTCCGCCCCCGGCACCTCCTCCACCAGATTGAGGCCGATCAGGTCGCGCGACAGGCGGGTGAGGGCGGTGCCGCTGATTTCCAGCCCGGCCGCCAGAGCGGAACGGGACAGTGGCCCGGACTTGCGCAACATCTGGAGGATGCGCCGCTGGTCCTTGTCCAGGGTAGGAAACTGCATGATCGATCCCGCTATCGATGAAAAGCGACGACCGGTTAAGGTGATTTATTTATTTTCACAACAATAATTAAAAATGTCATATCGCACGGCCAGAGGCGCCCCAACCAATTCAGAGGGGACGCATCATGTTCAAGACTTTCCTTGCCTCCGGCACGGCGCTTGCCGCGCTCTGCATCATCGCCACACCAGCCCTGGCCCAGACCGCCGACACTGCACCGGCGGCGGAGGCGGCTGCTGATGCCGGCAACGGCCCCAACGACATCATCGTTACCGGCTCCACCCGCGCCCAGCGCCGCTTCGACGTATCCTATGCGATCAACACTATCTCCGCTGAAGATGTGGAGAAGATCGCCCCTGTCAATTTCGCTGACCTGATCGGCCAATTGCCCGGCTTCCAGACCGAAATCACCGGCGGCGAAGTGCAGAATATCTACCGCATCCGCGGCCTGCCCAATGATGGCGGCTTCGTCAGCTTCCAGCAGGACGGCCTGCCGCTGTTTCATGAGAATGACGGCGTCTTCTTCCGCGGTGACGCGATCCTGAAACAGGATCTGATGACCGACCATGTGGAAGTCGTGCGGGGCGGCCCGGCCCCGGTCTATGCCAGCTATTCGGGTGCGATCATCAACGCGATCACCGTCACCGGCAGCGACGAGGCGCGCGGCAAGGCGCAGGTCACGCTGGGCGACACCGGCCTCTATCGCCTCGACGCCTATCAGGCCGGCCCGCTCGGCAACGACACCTATTATGCGATCGGCGGCTTCATCCGCTATCATGACGGCTATCGCGACAATGGCTTCGCCAATGACAAGGGCGGGCAGCTGCGCGCCAATATCAAGCATGATTTCGACAATGGTTCGATCAAGCTGAACCTCAACTATGTGAACGACCACAACGTCTTCTATCTGCCGATCCCGATCGCCGACCCGCGCGATCCCAGCGTCTCGCTCGACAAATATATCGACTATTTCGACGGCACGATGAACTCGCCGTCGCTACGCCACGTGAACCTCAAATATCGTGACGGCACCGGCCAGATACAGAGCCGTACCGGCGACCTGTCGGATGGCCGCCATATGCAGATGGTCAATTTCGGCGCCCAATATGATGGCGATTTCGACGGCTGGCTGGTCTCGGCCAAGGCCGGCTACACCCAGGGCAAGCTCGATTTCAGCGCCTTCTACTCGACCACCAATCCGGCCGACGGCAACGCCTTCGCCGCCGGCTATCTGACACGCGCGACGGCCGCTTTCGGCGCGGTCGACCATTTCGGCTATACGCTGGCGGGCACCAACACCGTCTATGATCCCTATGCGGCGTCGGGCCTGGTGATGCAGGGCCAATATCGCGACATCCATTCGAAATTCTATTCGGCCCAGGCCAATCTGTCGGTCGCCAAGAAGTTCGAGACCGGCTTTGGCACCCATGACCTCAAGCTCGGCGTCTATGGCAGCTTCTATGGCGAGGACAGCCGCACCCTCTATCAGAATTACCTGATCGAGGTGGCGGGCAAGCCGCGCACGCTGGACCTGGTCGCTTATAATGCCGCCGGTGCGGAAATCGGCCGCGTGACCGACAATGGCGTGCTCAACTATGCCGCCACCCTCAATCAGGGCGACAGCGACGCCAAGATGTTTGCCGTCTTTGCCAATGACACCTGGGAAATCGTGCCGGGCCTGCGCATCGACGCGGGCATCCGTCACGAACGCTACAGCTACAAGGGCTGGGCCGCGCTGACCGAGGCGGCCAATCTGGGCGACACCAGCACGCTGGCGGACGACAGCACCCGCGCCTTCACCGGCGTGATCCTCAACCAGAAGCTCAAGCCCAATGTCACCAACTGGACGGTCGGCGCCAATTACGACTTCTCCAGCCATGTCGGCATCTATGGCCGCGCCTCGCACCTGGAAACGCCGCCCAACATCCAGACGGTGATGAGCATCAACCCGACGATCATCACGACCAAGGCCGACCAGTTCGAGGCCGGGCTGAAGCTCGCCTTCGGCCGCTCCTATCTCTACGTTACCGGCTTCTACACCAATTTCGATCCCTTGAACGCCAGCTTCCTGGCCTATGATCCGACCACGGGCCGTAACGATGTCAACGTGCCCTTCATCGGCGAGGCGCAGGTGAAGGGCGTCGAATTCGACGGCAAGCTGGCGCTCACCAACTGGTTCTCGCTCAACGGCGCGCTCACCATCAGCGATCCCAAATACAAGAATTTCGAAAGCTCGACCGGCGCCGACCCGGAACAGGCCGAAGGCAACCAGATCGTCCGCCAGCCCAAGGTCTACGGCAATATCCGCCCCAGTTTCGACTTCCAGACGGGCGACACCGACGTGTCGGTCTATGGGCGCTACACCTATATGGGCAAGCGCTATGTTGACCTCTACAACAACACCGCGCTGCCGGCCTATGGCACGATCGGCGCGGGCATCACGGCGCGCCATGGCAGCTGGCAGGCACAGATCGTGGGCGACAATCTGTTCAACGCCCATGGCCTGACCGAAGGCAATACCCGCACCGACTCGCTGAGCGGGCAGGGCAGTGCGGAGGCGATCTATGGTCGCCCGATCTTCGGCCGCAACTTCCGCCTCGTCATCAGCAAGTCCTGGTGATGGCCCGCCGCCTCGGCCGCGTTGCGGCGTCGTTGATGACGATGGCGGCGGTGGCGATCACGCCCGTCCCGGCTCTGGCCGGGGCGGCGCGCGACGCCGTGACGGAGGCGCTGTCCCGGCGCCTCTTTCCCGTGCTGGACGCTCTTGGACACGACCCGGCCGCCCTTGCCGCCTTCCGCGCCCGGCCGGACATGGATGCGCTGCTCCATGCCCGTGAAGATCGCCGCACGGCGTGCGCCGGCGATGCCGATTGCGTGGCGCAGGCCCATATCTGGACCCCGACCGAAATCGCCCTGATGGTGCAGGCTGCGCTGTCGCTACGTGATGTGCCGGTCGCGGACGATGGTGCCGGTGCGCAGATCCGTCGCGAGGTGGAAGGGATCAACGCCATCCTGCGCAGCTATGCGCTGGGGCAGGTGCCCTCTTATCCCGATATCGACGGCGCCGGCACGATCGACCCGCGCGAGCGTCAGGCCCGGCTGCGCGCCGCCGCCTGGATCGCGCAGACGCCGCGCAAGGGATCGGCCCAGGCGCTGGATTCCAGCATCGACTATGCCCTTGCCCTGCTCGACGTCAGCGACCGCACCGACGCGATCGGCTTCGAGCCGCTGACCGGTGGCCTCAACGCGGCCGCCATGGCCCGCGCCAGGGGCATCGACTGGAAACGCTATCGCTACAGCGCGCTGATCGTCACCGGGGTCGGACCGGAAGTCGAGGGCATGCCGCTAAGCCCGTTCGGCAAATATCATCTGCGCCTTGCCGCCAACCGCTTTGCCGACGGCGACGCGCCCTTCCTCATCCTGACCGGCGGCCGCGCCCATCCGCGCGCCACCCGCTTTGCCGAGGCGGAAGAGATGCGCCAGGCGCTGATCGAGCGCTATGGCGTGCCGGCCGATGCCATCATCATCGAACCCTATGCCCGGCACACCACCACCAATTTGCGCAACGCCACCCGCCTGCTGATGGCGATGGCGGCGCCGTTGGACAAGGATACGCTGATCGTCTGCAATCCGGGGCAAAGCGCCATGATCGAAAATCCGCTGTTCATACAGCGCAACGACAAGGAACTGGGCTATCAGCCCGGTGCCATCGGCGCGCGCCTGAACCCCACCGAATTGCTGTTCCGCCCGTCGCGCCTGTCCGCGCGGGTCGATCCGCGCGATCCGCTCGACCCCTGAAGGGAGGCATGATGATGCGTAAACTGACCTTGGCCCTGGCGCTCGGTGCGCTGGCGTTCAGCCCCGGCGCCGCCATGGCCTGGGGCGGCACCGCCCATGCGGTGATCGATCGCGCCGCCCTCGACGCCATCCCGCAGGACGGCCCCATCTTCCTCAAGGCCTATACCGACTATATTGCCGCCTCCGCTTCGCTGCCCGACAGCTGGCGAGGGGATTCGGAGAATTTCTCCAAGATGGAGGAAGATCCCAATCATGGCTGGTTCCGCGAGCAGTTCCGCTTCGTGAAGCCGATCCCGCGCTCGCGCTACGAATTCATCCTGGCGCTCTACAAGCGCCATGAGACGATCAAGGACAGCGATCCGGCGACCGCCGCGCGCACCAATGTCCGCTGGACCGGCACTTTGCCCTATGCCGCGGTCGAGGCCTATGACCGGCTCGTCGTCTGCATGCGATACGTCCGCAAGGCGCAGGCCGAAGGGGGCGACATATCCGTCCCGGCCCAGCATTGCGCCTTCCAGACGATCCGCCTTGGCCATTATATCGGCGACGGCGCCCAGCCGCTGCATGACTCGGTCCATTCGGATGGCTGGCGCGGCGACAATCCCAGGGGCTACACCCGCGATCGCAGCATCCATGGCCGCTTCGAAAGCCAGTTCGTCGATGGCATGAAGTTGACCGTGGCGGATATCGCGCCGCGCATCGGCGCGCGCGGCCATCGCGACGGCGACATGTTCGACGCGATCCTCGCCTTTCTGGATCAGGCCGGCGACCGGATGGAATATGTCTATCAACTCGAAAAGCGGGACGGCTTCGCCGACTTCGCCAACAAGGATGTGCGCGCCCTCGTCTATGAACGGACCGCTGCCGGCGCCGCCATGCTGCGCGACATGCTCTGCCGCGCCTGGGCGGAAAGCGCCAGTCCGCCGGCCAGGGTGGTCCCCGCGCCGCTGGATTTCAGTAATCCGCGGTTCAATCCGGAAACCGGATCGGCACCCGACTGACGGCGCCGGCTTAGCGCGTTGAGCAGGCGACCATGCCGGGCATGGCCCAGTGCGAAACGGCGCATCAGCAGGATGGCGGCGAGGCTGCCGATTAGCGGGATGCCCAAGCCCAGGCTGACGATGCCAGTCTGGACCGTCACCGTTTGCGGTTGGCCGGGGGCATAGCCCAGCCAGCCCAGTGTCCAGCCGATCAGGCTGGTCGAAGCGGCGCCGCTCGCCTTCACTATGACGAGGTAAAAGGCGAAC
This sequence comes from Sphingobium scionense, assembly GCF_014197035.1. Taxonomy (GTDB): domain Bacteria; phylum Pseudomonadota; class Alphaproteobacteria; order Sphingomonadales; family Sphingomonadaceae; genus Sphingobium; species Sphingobium scionense. Next base: position 26,560 of record NZ_JACIEU010000017.1, read on the forward strand.
AAGCCTGTTTCGAACCGCCGTCCGTGCCGCCATTCCACGACATCGACGGCATCTGCAAGCAGTCCCCAGGGCAGCATGAAGACGCTGGCGAGGCCAAACCCAATCACGGCCGCACACCCCAGGAGCACCGTCGGCCAGGACAGGCAGAGGCCGAAAGCGATGAGGCCCAGAACGCTTACGGTATGCCCCATGGCAAGCAGCATGCTTTTGCTGAACCGGCCGGTGAGCGCAGTCCAGCACAGGACGCCGGCGAACTGGCCCGCCGCCAGCGCCAGCAACAGCGTCGCGACCAGGTCGGGGCGGTGGACGACATAGCTGCCCATATAGAGCAGCGTCCGTCCGAAGGTCGGCGCGGCAAAGCCGGTCAACAGCGCCAGCAGGCCCATGCCGATCACCATCGGGTCGCGCAGCGGCACAGCGATGCCGTCCAGCCCGGCTTCGCGTTGCGTGGGACGAGCCCTGCCGCCGCCGGACGTCCAGGCGCACAGGATCATGGTCAGGGCAAACAGGCCGCCCGCGACCGCACCGGCCAGTGCCATTTGGTCGAAGGCATGGTCGCTGCCGGCACGTTGCACCAACGGCGTCAAGACGGTCGCGACGACCAGCGCACTGGCGGTACTGAAGAACAAGCGATAACCCGATACGCGCCCGCGGGCGCGACTGTCGCTGGTTAACTGCGCCATCAGCGCATTGTGCGGCACGTCGATGATCGCATAGGCACCCCGGAACAGCAGCAACGCCGCCGCGAGCATCCATAGCTGCCGCGCGCCCAGCATCGGCATAGCATAGAGAAAGGCGAAGGCCAGCGCGCAGGGCGTTGCCGCGACCGCAACCATCCAGCGATAGCCCTTGCCGGTCTGCCGCAGCCGGATGACCAGCCGCGCGGCGATCAGATCGAAAACGAAATCACCACACATGGCTGCCAGCATCAACCATCCTGCGATCGTGCCGCTCAGGCCGAACACATCAGTGAGCAGGAACAGGATCGTCAGTTCCGCGCCGCCGAAAACCAGCGCCTTGCCGAAATTGCCGGAGGCATAGGCCAGCATGCGGCCATCTTCGCGTGTACCGATCACCTCAACTTCCCGGATGTTCGTGACCGCACGGAGATTTGTGGGACTCGCGCGTCCTAAAAGGCTATTCTTTCATTCGTGCGACAAAGGACTGTCCCTTCTGGCGGACAATCCATTGGGAATCTTCCCACTGCTTGTCGACGGAGCCGTCTGCATGAGCGAGTTCGCTGCAATCTGCCATTATCTGGCGACCATATATGGTGGCGGGCAATTGGCGCGGACCGGGCGGACCCTATAGGCTTGCAGGCCTATGACGACATCATCCAGGCGGCGTTTCCTGCATGCCAATACCCGATATCGATGCGATCCGGTATGATCCGCATCTGCGCGCAACAGACTTCTTCCGTCCGCGTGCACATCCGCAGCAGGACCAATATGTCGAAGTGCCACCGCCCATCCGCGTTTCGGTAGGGGGGCATTAGAGCGGAGCTGGACGAGGACGAATAGGCCTCAAAAAGGTCGTCATGGACAACCAAGTGGAAGCGTAGGCCCAATGCGGCTGCAAACGACTGGGAGAGCATTCTCTACCTCGGTCGGTGACAATCATGCTGTGCGTGGACGTCGGGTCAGCCGCCGTCGAATGTCGGTGCTTGCTCAAAAGCGGCTTTGTCGAACGGCTTGTCGGTGAAGAGATAGCCATAATAATAAGTGCGCAGCCTGGCATGGAAAGCGCGGATGCGATCCTGATAGGCGAGTTGCGCCTGCATATCGGTGTCGGCAAGGCGGGCGAGCAGCGCCTGCACGCCGACCGAGGGCAACAGCCAGCCGATGGCCCGGGCGGCGGCATCACGCGCCTCGATCCCCTGGCGGTAGGCGATGGCCCTGGGGGCTACGCTTTCATCGCCGACCTGGTGGAAGGCGAAGTACCATTTCCAGTGGAATGCGTGGGTCAGCGGCGGGCTGTCCTTCCATTCGGGATGGCCGGCATAGAAAGCCTGCATCGTCTGTTCGCGGGGAATGTCCCAGGCGCGATTGACCGCCTCGCGTTGGGCGAGTGTCAGTTCCACGCCCTGGCCGACCGGGATGGCGCGATTGATCGCGACATGGGCGATGGTCGGCAGCAGCAGGGTGAGCAGCAGCCACAGGCCGGCAAGCGTCGCGGCATTGGTGACCGAACTCCAGCGCAGCCGTCCTACCAACAGCGTGACGCTGATCCAGAAGGCGAGATAGAGGGCCACCAGGCCGAGCACTGCCAGAAGAGGGAAGAAATGCGCATGCGAAAGGATTGCCCCTATGGTGACAGGCAGGGCGAGCGCGAGGAACAGCAGGCCGCCGCGCAGCAGCACGCGCCGCGCCCAGAGATGCCGTCCCGATCCCGCGAGCGCATCAAGCATCCGCAGCCGCCCGGCTTCCCGCTCGCCCGAGACGAGGTCGTGGAATAGGGCGATCACGAACAGCGGCGTCAGATAGACCAGCACGAAGGCAAAATCGAAGCGACCCGGCAGGGCGAGTTCGGGATTGAAGGCCTCGCCATCGTATAGTTGCGCCTCCAGCCCCAGGGCGCGGACGCGCAAGATATAGGGCGCCACGTCACGCAGGCCGAGCGCAGCGAAGGCGAGCGGCGCAGGCGCATCCCAGGTGGCATGGAAGCTGTAATAGGCGGCGTTGCCGGGATCTTTCGTGGCGGTGACCCATTGGGCGACGGCGGCGATATCCTGTGCCTGCTTGGGTTGAATGCGGGCGATGACGGCGCGCTGGCGGGCGACTTCGGCCATGCCGGCGGCAACCGATGCGGCGGCGAGCAAGGCGACCAGCAGCAACGCCAGAAGCGCCATCCGCGATCGCAGCAGCAGGCGCAGTTCATGGGTGAAGAGGGTCATGGACGGGCTTTCTGGAGATGGCGGGCGACGGGCAGCAGCGCCAGTAGTGCGAGCGCCAGCCAGGCGAGCAGCAGGCCCAGGCCGGGCAGGCTGGCCGTCACCAGAGCGCCGGCGGTCGCGGGTTTGAATAGGAATTGCGGGATCGCCTGCCAATGGTCGGCGGAGATGCGCTTGCGCTGGTCGGCACCGGCATCCTTGGCCTTGTCGTCGGCATAGCTGACGGCATCGGCCTGCAACTGGTTGAGATGCTGGACCATGGCGTAGCGATAGGCTTCCGCCTGGGTAAGGAAGCGGCGATGTCCGGCAAGGTCGGTGCCTGCGGCCGCCATCGACAACTGGCGCAACGAGATAGCCGGGCTGAGGATGCCGAAGCCGTCGCTCAGCCGGCTCTGCGCCTGCTGGATCGCGAAGCTGCGATCGGCATGGTCGTCGAACAGGTGCGATGTCAGCTTCTCGCCCTCGACCGCCAGCAGACCGCTATAATTGACCGGCAGATCTTCTACCTTGTCGACGCCATAGCGGCGCAGCACTCTTTGCTTGAAGGCGTTGAAGAACGGATCGTCGGGATTATGCGCGTCGCCAAGGCGATGGAGGTCCTGCTGGATGGCGATGTCGGTTTCCAGCCGGGTGGGAAGGCTATGGGCCTGCGCCGCGATATCGGGCGCGATGCGCGGCAGAAGGATGACCAGCACCGCCCAGAGCGCCAGCAGCGCGAGCAGTGCGTCACGTCCGCGCCGCACCAGCGCGGACACGAGGATGACGATGATCGCCCAGAGCGCCAGATAGGCGCCGTAGCCAAGCGCAATCACCGCCATCGGCCCGGCCAGCGCGCCCGGTTGCCCCGCAATCAGCAGGAAGGCGACCAGTGAAGGCAGGCCGACCAGGGACGCGACCATCGCCAGCGCCAGCAGCTTGCCCATGATGAGCGCGCGGGCGGTGACGCCCTGCACCAGCATCTGGCGCAACGTGCCGCGTTCGCGTTCGCGCGCGACGGCGCCATAGCCAAGGAAGACCAACAGTAGCGGCGCGATCACCTGCAGCACGAAGGCCGGGGTCAACTGGCCGAAACGGACCAGCAGCGAGGATTGGCGGACATCGCCGAAATTGGCGCTGTTCTGGCGGTGGCCTTCGAGGAACATGCTATTGCCGGTGAAGGCGTCGACGCCGGGATCGAAGGCGGCGAGCGGGGGCAGCGGACGAAAGATGAAATTGCCGAAATGGACCATGCGATGGGGGTGCCGGTCAGGCTGCGCCGCAAACTCCTCGGCCGCCTGGGCCTGAAAACGGGCGCGGCTTTCGGCAATGCCGCTCTGGTGCGACCAACTGATGAGCGCCGCGGCGAGCGTCAGCAGGACGAGCAGCGCGAAGGCGATGACGGCGACGCGGTTGCGCCGCATCAGCCGCAATTCGTCGCGCGCGATCAGGGTGATGGCGCTCATGCAGCGACAGCCTCCCGCGCGAACTTGCGATGCAGGTCGCGCACATCGAAGCGGTCCGTGCCTTGCGCGGATGCCTCGTCGACGATCCGGCCGGCTTCGAGGAAGCCGATACGGTCGGCAATGTCGGCGGCCGACAGCAGGTCGTGGGTGACCATCAGCACGGCTGCCCCCTTGCGCGCGACGTCATGGACCAGCCGGTTGAAATCGGCGGTTGCACGCGGATCAAGGCCGGATGAAGGCTCGTCGAGCAGCAATACCGGCACTTCGCGCAACAGCGCGATGGCGATCGCCACCTTCTGCCGCATCCCCTTGGAAAAGCCGCCGAGCCGCTTGTCCCAGGCCGATGCCTGCAGGCCCGTCGCCTCGAATGCGCCGTCAATCTCCTGTGGGGCAGGGTGGCGACCGGCCAGCGCCAGCAGATAGGCGGCATTTTCCCGTGCTGTCAGATGCTCATAGAGGGCGACATTTTCAGGGACATAGGCGATCTGCTCGCGCGCCTTGTCGGGCTGCGCCGCCGGGTCATGCCCCGCCACCAGCACGGTGCCGCTGTCGGGCCGGGCAAAGCCCAGCAGGGTCGACATGGTGGTCGACTTGCCCGCCCCATTGCCGCCCAGCAGCGCATAAATTTCGCCGGCATCGACATGCAGGGTCAGGCCACGCAGCACAGGCTGGCTGCCATAGGACAGGTTGACGTCGGACAATATTATGGGCTGGCCGGTGGCGGTCAGGGACATGGGGGCAAGGCTCCTTGGCTGTTGCGCCGGACCATTTCGGCGATGCAGCAATCTGTCAATGAAATAATATAACATTTCCATTGACGGGCGCGGCGGGGCTACCCTAGGGGCTGCGGCGAATGAGATTTCGTCTCATTTCATTCAGGGGAAATTATGTCGATCCAGTTCCTGCCGCGCGCCTGCGCTGCGCCCGTCCGTTCCCGTCGCTTTCATCACATCGCCCGTGCCCTGCCGCTGGCCGCTGTCCTGGCCTGGCTTCCGGCCCAGGCGCAGACCGGCGATGCGGTTCATCATGTGCCGGAGGGCGAGGGCGCCATCACGGTCGACGGCGTGCGCCAGGCCTATCGCGGCGATTTCTCCGTGAAGGAAATTCCCCAGGCCATCACCGAGATCGACGCGGAGACGCTGCAGCAGAATAATATCCTGCGGCTGACCGACGCGCTGGACATGAACGCCTCGGTCGCGCGCCAGAATACGCTGGGCGGGCTGTGGGACAGTTTCGCCATTCGCGGCTTTGCCGGCGATGAAAATCTGCCGAGCGGCTATCTGGTCAATGGCTTCAATGCAGGGCGCGGCTTTGGCGGCCAGCGCGACGTGGCCGGGATCGAGCGGGTCGAGGTGCTGAAAGGGCCGGCGGCGGCGCTGATCGGGCGCGGCGAGCCGGGCGGCACGATCAACCTCGTCACCAAGCAGGCGGAAATCGGCCGGACCTTCGGCACGGGCACGCTGCAATATGGCAGCTATGACCGGTTCCGTGCCGACGCCGACGCCAATCTGGCGCTGACCGATGGCATCACCGCGCGGCTGATCGGCTATTATGAGAAGGGCGATACGTTCCGCGACTATGTGTCGCAGAAGCGCTGGGGCTTCCTGCCCTCGATCGGCGTTGCGCTCGGCGATCGGACGCGCCTGACCTATGATTTCGAATGGACCCGCGTGGAAGTGCCGTTCGATCGCGGCATCGTCGTCCTGAACAATGATTTCGACACCGTGCCGCGGTCGCGCTTCCTGGGCGAGCCGGGCGACGGCGACACGGTGGCGCGCGCCACCGGCCACCAGTTGCGGCTCGACCATCAGTTCAATGACGACTGGAGCCTGCTGATCGGGGCCAGCCATCGCGACACGCTGCTGACCGGTTTTTCGTCCGACGCGGAGCAGACCGCATCGCGCCAGAAACTCTATGTCGACGGTCATTCCCTGTCGCGCCAGCGCCGCTCGCGCCGCTATGATGCGGAGCATAGCGTGGTCCGCGCCGAAGTTGCCGGCAAGTTCGAGACCGGATCGCTGCGCCATCGCGTGCTGATCGGGGGGGATTTCGACCAGTTCGAATATGATAACTACTTCACCCGCTATCGCCCGCCGGCGCTGAGCACGAACCCGAGCGATCAGGCCGGCTATGTCATCGACATCGACAATCCGGTCTATGGCCAATATCCGCTGCCCGCGACGTCGGTGCTGACCAATCGTCTGGATACGCAGCGCAGCTTCGGCGTCTATGTGCAGGACCAGATCGAACTGACCGACCGGCTGCAGGTCCGCATCGGCGGCCGCTACGACAATCTGACGCTGAAGGTCGACAACCGCGTCCTTGCGGAGGCCAATCGCCATAACAGGCGCAAATATGAGCGGTTCAGTCCGCAGGCCGGCATCGTCTATGAACTGAGCGATCCGATCACCCTCTACGCCGCTTATGGCCAGGGCTATCGCGCCAATGTCGGCGCGGATTTCTTCAACAATATCTTCGACCCGGAAACGAGCCAGTCGATCGAGGCCGGCGTCAAGCTGACCGCGCTCGGCGGCGCCTTGACCGGCACCCTGTCCGTCTACCAACTGACCAAGGACAATGTGCTGGCCAGCGACAATAATAATCCCGGCTTTTCCGTCGCGATCGGCAAGGCGCGGAGCCGCGGCATCGAACTGGACGTGAACGGCCATCTGCCCGGCGACATCGATATCCTGCTGAGCTACGCCTATACCGATGCCGAGGCGCGGGAAGCGGTGAACGATCCCAATTTCGCCACCCAGATCCTGCCGGGCGACAGGCTGATCAACATTCCCGATCACAATCTCAACATCCAGGTCGCGAAGCACTTTGAGGTTGCCGGGCGCGGAGCGCAACTGGGCGCGGGCATGCAATATGTCGGCGAACGGCTCGGCGAGACGGGCACGGACTTCACCCTGCCGTCGCACACCTTGTTCCGCCTGTTCGGCAGCGTCGATGTGATCGAGGGCGTCGAACTGTTCGGGACGATCAGCAACCTGTTCGACGAGACATGGTATGCCAGCAGCTACAGCTCGGTCTGGGTGCAGCCGGGCACGCCGCGCACCGCCACCGTCGGCGTGCGCGCCCGCTTCTGAGCCGGAAGGATAGAGACATGAGCAAGAGGATGATGCGTCTTCTGGGGGCCGCCGCCCTGTGTTTCGCGGGCACCGCCATCGCGCAGCAGCCGACCCAGGCACCGCTGCCGGGGCTGCCCGCTTCGGTGCTACCGCCAACACTGCCCTGGTCCGGTGCGAGCGAGAAGCTGGTCGTCGACAAGGACGATCCCTGGATCACGCCGGCCGAGCAGGCGGGTTTTGCCACCACGCCGCGCTATGACGAGGTCGCGGCGTGGTTGAAGCGCTTGGATGCGGCGTCGCCCATAATCAGCCTCGAAACCTTCGGGCGCACGGGCGAAGGGCGCGATATGCTGCTGGTTCGCGCCAGCAGGGGCGCGCCGGGCAAGCCGGTCGTGCTGGTGCAGGCGGGTATCCATGCGGGTGAGATCGACGGCAAGGATGCCGGCCTGATGCTGCTGAGGGACATCGCGCTGCGCGGCAAGGACAGCCTGCTCGACAAGGTCGATCTGGTGTTCGTGCCGGTCTATAATATCGACGGGCATGAGAAGATGAGCCGCTGGAACTTCCCGGCGCTGCGCGGCCCGGCGGAAAAGGGCTATGTCGGCAACAGCCGCAACATCAACCTGAACCGCGACTATTCCAAAGCGGACGCGCCCGAAAGCCGGGCGATGATTGGCCTGCTGCGCCGGCTGGATCCGATCCTCTATGTCGATTGCCATGTCAGCGACGGCTTCGACATGCAATATGACATCAGCTTCACCTATGCCGGCTGGGGCCGCTATGGCTATCATCGCGCGACCGCCGACTGGCTGCAGGGCCGTTTCGGGCCGAACGTGACTGCAGCGCTGGAAAAGGCGGGGCATATCCCCACCATCTATCCCAGCCCGATCGATACCCGCGAGCCGACAAAGGGCATCCGTCAGGCGCCCGAAGGACCGCGCTATTCGACCGGCTATGGCGATTTCATCGGCGTGCCGACCGTGCTGGTCGAAAATCACATGATGAAGCCTTATCGCCAGCGGGTGCTGGGCACCTATGTGCTGATCGAGGCGGCGCTGAAGCTGGCCGGACAGGATGCCGGAGTGATCGCGCAGGCGAAAGCCAGCGATCGGGCCTCCCGCCCGGCCGAAATGCTGACCCGCTGGAAGCCCGCCGCGCAGCCGATCGGCTGGGTCGAACGGTTCAAGGGCATCGCCTTCGATACCTATGTCTCGCCGGCGAGCGGACGCAGGGAACAGAGATGGCTGGGCCGTCCGGTCGATTGGCGGATGCCGATCATCGGCCAGGAACCGGTCGAGACGGTGCGCCTGCCCAAGGCATGGTGGGTTCCGGCAGGGCAGGCCGAGGTGATCGACCGGCTGACGCTGCATGGCATTCGCTATGATGTGCTGGACGCGCCGCGCACGCTGACGCTCGATCGGGCGCGGCTGGTCGATCCGCAGTCGATGCCGGTGCGCGATGCGCGCATCCCGCTGGACACCAAGCTGCTGCACGAGACCGTCACCGAAACGCTGCCCGTCGGCACAGTGCGGGTGCCTGCCGACCAGCCGCTCGGCCTGCTGGCGGCGGCGCTGCTGGAGCCGGAAAGCCAGGACAGTTTCCTTGCCTGGGGCTTCTTCCCGGAGATATTGGCCGCTCCGTCCGGGGCGGAGGATTTCGTGCGGGCGCCGATCGCCGAGGCGCTGCTGGCCGCTGATGCGCAGTTGCGCGCCGCGTTCGAGGCGAAGCTGGCTGCCGATCCGACATTTGCGGCCAATGGGGACGCGCGGCTCGACTGGCTGTCGGCCCGGCTACCTGATCGCAGCCCCTATCATCATCTCTATCCGATATTCAGGGAGCGCTGAGCCCGATGAACCGGGGCGACCAAGCCGCCCCGGTTCTTTCAAATCAGAAGCTGACCCGCGCGGTCACGCGAATGTCGCGGCCGGTGAGCGGGGCATAGTCCTTGAGGAAGGACGATGCCCGACGGGCAACCACATCGAAGATGTTGTTGGCCGACAGGGCGAAGCTGAGCGGACGTTCCTTGCCCCAGGGGCGGACATTCAGTTCGGCATTGACCATGGTGTAGCCGGGCGTCGTGGTCTCGAACTCGGCGGCGCGATCCTGCTTGCTGACGCGCTCGACTTCGCCGCGCAGGTCGAACTTGGTCGCCTGATAGGCGAGGCCGCCGAGCAGGCGCAGCGGGGGAATGCGTGGGGCCGGGCCGACGCTCTTGATATTGGCATGGACATAGTCGGCCAGGCCATCAGCGACGATCTTGCCGTCGCCCAGCCTGGCGAGCGTCAGCGATCCCTGCACTTCGAAGCCGTAATAGCGGGCATCCGCCTGGTTGAAGGCATAGACGGGCAGGCCATCCTCCGCCTCGCCGGTCAGATCCTCATAGATGAAGTTCGAAAACCAGGTGTGATAGGCCGACGCCTCGAAGCTGTAATTGTCGCCGCTGCCACGCAGGATCGCCTCGACACTGTTCGCCTTTTCCAGGTTGAAGTCGGGATTGCCGACCTCATAGGCCTGGGTGCCGGCGTGGGGGCCGTTGGCGAACAGTTCCTCGGCGGCCGGCGCACGTTCAGTGTGCGACAGGTTGAGGCCGATGCGCCAACTGTCGGTCAGGCCATAGGAGGCGCCCACCGAGCCCGAGAAGGCGTCGAAGCTGCGCTGGCCGGCAAAGAACTGATCCTGATCCTCCAGCGGATTGGCGGTCAGGCTGGTATGTTCGTAGCGGCCGCCAAGCTCGAACTTGAGCGCGCCATAATCGAGCTGTTGCAGAGTGAAGACGCCGACCTGCGTGGTCGAGTTTTTCGGCAGGAAGGCTTCCTCGCCGATCACGTTGAAGTCGCGGTTGAACAGTTGCACGCCGGTCGCGCCGCGCCAGGCGCCATGCTTGGCCTGGGTCAGTTCCAGACGCGCTTCCATGCCCTTGCTGAAGAAGGCGGTGCCGACCGAGCCATCTTCTTCCAGCTCGGCATGGGTATAGTCTGCATAGCCCAGGCGCAGCGAAATCTTGTCCAGCACATTGCCGTCGCCATTCACTTCGGCACGCAGGTTGACGCTGTCCTGCTTCATGCTGAGGCGCGGGGCTTCCTGTTCGTCGCCCGGCTGGGTCGCGAAGCGGATCGGCACGCCATAGAGGCTGTCATAATGGTCGTAGGAAATGCCGATATTGCCGGTGTCGCCGATATAGGCGATGCCACCGCCCGCGGTCCAGGTCTTGGCCGCTGAATTGGGCAGCTTGCCCCTGACCGCGGCATTGCCGGCGAAGTCGATCGCTTCCTCGCTATCGTCGGCGGGGAGCAGGCTCGATGCCAGCGCCTGATCGCGCAGGGCAGGGGTGAGGGCATGGCCACCGATGCGGACATCGTCGCTCTTCAGATAGCTGCCATCGGCATGGGCGACCCAGCCGCCTGACAGCGGCACGTCGACCGAGGCCGCGCCCGAACGCTCGTCCGCGGCCGATCCATAGGTGCCGATCGCATCGACATGGACCGGCTCGTCCGGGATTGCGTTCGGAATGCGCTTGTCGATGACGTTGACGACGCCGCCGATCGCCGACGATCCGTAGAGCAGCGACTGCGGACCGCGCAGCACCTCGATACGCTCGGCCAGCAGCGGATTGACGACCACGGCATGATCGACCGAAGTGTTGGACACGTCGACGGTCGACAGGCTGTTGGTCAGCATCTTGACGCGCTCGCCCTGCAGGCCACGCAGCACCGGGCGCGACGCGCTGGGGCCGAAGGAGGTGGCGGATACGCCCGGCTGATGTTCCAGCGTCTCGCCGATCGACGGGCGGATCGCCTGGGTCAGATCCTTGCCCTCGATCACGGCGACGCTGGACAGCATGTCCTGGCGGCGGGTCGGCAATATGCCGGTGACGATGATGTCGGTGCGGGCCGCCTGATGATAGCCGTCGGCGGCGTCATCCGATGCGGTTTGCGCATGGGCGGCCGTCGAAACGCCGAGAACGGCAAGCGCGCAGCCGGCGAGAAACTGGAATTGCATGGACTTGAATCCCCCGAGGTGGATGGAGCGACATTGTTCTGACCTCCACGCCCTGCTCGGTCGCGCTGGAGGCTGCCCTGCCTCTCTAAAAACATGTCCATGATGTTACAACATATCAAACATTACATTTCTGTCATGTGGCTGGCTGTGCGGAGGGGCGGCCTGTATTGCTGGCATCGCAATCAGTCGCGAAAAAGGGGGAGCGCATCGACAAGATCGACTGGAGATGCGGCGCATCGCCAGACGTGCGGTCAGAGCAGCCGATCGGCACCAGTTGTAATGCGGTCGCCGCTCAGCACGATAAGGATAGGAGGGACCAGATCTGCTTTTCTATATCCAAAACCGTGCGGATTGGCGCGCAGCTACGAAAGCGAAGATCGCGTTCCTGCACTTTTTCGATCGGAAATGGTGCACCCAAGTGGATTCGAACCACTGGCCTTTGCCTTCGGAGAATTAAAACAGGGGCCACGCCACGGCTCCCTAATCTACCTTGATCTACGCTGATACGCGCTAATGCTCTATATTCATTAGCTTTTTCTACAGTTAGGATACGCCGTGGGTACGCTATTCTAACCGGGAGTTCGCTCCCACCTGCTTCCGTGGTGCTTCCGCGGAAGCAGGACCAGATGCCGGAGATTCGTCGCAATGGCAAAGATCAACAAGCGCAATGTGGATGCCGCACCGACCCAGGAAAAGGACTATTTTCTTTGGGACGATGAACTGCCCGGCTTTGGGCTGAGGGTCTTCGCATCAGGAAAGCGCAGCTATCTCGTCCAGTATCGCGCCCTCGGGCGGACGCGCCGGTTCACGATTGGATTGCATGGCGTGTGGACGCCCGAGCTTGCTCGCAAGGAAGCGAAGGTGCTTCTGGGGCGCATCGCGCAGGGCGAGAATCCCGCCGAGGAACGGCAGCTCGACCATAAGGCAATCACGGTCAAGGAGCTTTGCGACCTCTATCTCAAGGATCTGGAGTCCGGTCTGATCCTTGGCAAAGGCGGTCGGCCCAAGCGCCCAGGAACCATCGTTTCCGACAAGGGGCGCATCCTCCGCCATATCGTACCGTTGATCGGGACGCGCCGGGTAAAGGATCTGACCAAGGCCGACGTCACCAAGGTTCTGAAAGATGTGATGGCGGGTAAGACCCGGCGAAACGTGAAGACCAAGAATTTGCGTGGCCGTTCTATCGTCAAGGGCGGGGCCGGTACGGCGAACCGCACGGTCGGTCTGCTCGGTGGTATCCTGACCTATGCGAAGGACGCGGGGATCATCGACGTCAACCCTGCCGCCGGTGTGAAGAAACCGAAAGACCAGGTCCGAACCCGGCGCCTGACCGAAGCCGAATATCGAATCTTCGGCGAGATACTCGAAGAAGCTGGGCGGAATCCCAACTACGCCATGACGGTAGAGATCGCTCGCAATATCGCCCTGACCGGAGCGCGGCGCAGCGAGATCATCGGTCTGGAATGGAGCGAGTTCGATGCGGATAGTAGCTGCCTGCGGCTCAACGACAGCAAGGAGGGCGCGTCGGTTCGCCCGATTGGCCTGTGCGTCGTGGAAAGGCTTGAGAGCCTGCGCCCGGTTGAAGAACAGACTTTCGTGTTCCCAGGAATTCGAAAGCACGATCAGGCATTCGGCGGTTTTCCGCGCCAGTGGAAGGCGATCTTCAAGGGCACCGAGCTGGAATGGATGACGCCCCATGTCCTGCGCCACAGCTTCGCCAGCCTTGGCAATGATCTCGGTTTCACCGAGGCGACAATCTCCGCGATCGTTGGGCACTCGCGCCACAGCGTGACGAGTAAATACATCCACACGCTCGACACCGCGCTCATCATGGCGGCCGATACGATCTCGGGCTACATTCAGGGCTTGCTGCACGGCATGGCGTTCAAGCACACGTCCTACGCGCTCGATCGCCAGTCGCGGCAAGCTGCGCTGTCGCGATTCCTCGGGTTTGACGATGGGGAGAATGCGTTCGGTGCGAATGATGCGGCAGCGGCGCAGATGGCGGCCTGAGGCTCGATTTCTGCAGGCGCAGTATGGACGGCGACACATAGCCAGTCTGGTCGACTGCAATTCGAATTGATCGACCGCGCCGTGGACGGCTATGGCGGTGACGGGGGGATGTTTTGGATAACACGCAACGCTTTGGGTACGGGCTGAAGTTTGAGAATGCCTTCTTGCGGGAGCGGGGTAAGGCGTTTGAAACGCTGTTCGCCCGTATCATGGCCCACGCCCACCCCGGCGATTTCCAGCCAGTTCGCCCCTACGGTCCGCGCGGCGATTTGAAATGTGACGGCTATCGGGCCAGCGATGGAACGGTTTTCCAATGCTACGCGCCGGATGCCATGAGAGTCGATCCACTCCTCGCGAAGATTGACGAAGACTTCAATGGCGCCATTCAGCACTGGGCTGCGAGGATGCAGCGGTGGGAGTTCGTCCACAACGATCAGCGGGGCCTTGCTGCTCAAGCGGTCCAGAAACTGGCCGATTTAGGGACGGCGAACCCGAACGTGGTCCTCGCGGTCTGCGGCGAAGCGGAATTGCGTGCCATCGTGATGAGCTTGGCCCTTCACCAGCTCGAAGATCTTTTCGGAGCTGTCCCGTCAGATCGGACGTTGGAACGACTAGACTTTGCTGCTTTGCGGCCGGTCCTGCTCGCAATTCAACGCAAGGAGCCAGACACCCATCCACCGCTGGCCGCTCCGTCGGCTGCCAAACTCGATTACAATGCGTTGTCGCAGGATGCTGCCGGGCTGCTCCGGCAGGGCCGGCGGCGGGAACAACTGGTCGAGGCGTTCTTCGCGGCATGGCCCGACCCTGATTTTGGAGAAGAGATCGCGCAGGGCTTCCGACTGCGCTATCAGGCGCTCAAGGGTGCCGGCTTGCCGGCAGACGAAATCTTCGGCGAGCTTCAAGCGTTTGCCGGCGGGATGACGGGAGAACCGGCCCGGCAAGGCGCGGTTCTTGCCGTGCTGTCCTATTTTTTTGAGCGTTGCGACATTTTCGAGGATGTGATTCGAGTCGATGTGACATGATACTGCCGACCAAACATATCCGTCCGGATCGGGCGCTTCTCGCGGTTGGCGCCGACGTACTTGGCTGTCTGCGCGAGCCGATGACAGTGTCGCGGTTGTGGGATGAGATCAGGTCGGCGCGGGCCGATCGGGCGGTGTCCGCACCGATCAGCTATGACTGGTTCGTGCTGGCTCTCGATCTGCTGTTCATGGTGAAAGCCGTGCATTTCGATCGCGGCCTGCTCCAGAAGACCGCGTCATGATCCACGGCCTCAGCAGTGATCTTCCGACGTTCAAGAGCCTAACCTTCCGTCCCGGCCTTAATATCCTGCTCGCGGACAAGAGCGCCGGGGCGACTGATCGGCAATCGCGCAACGGAGCGGGCAAGACCAGTCTCGTCGAGCTGATCCACTTTCTGTTCGGGGCGAATGCCGGGAAGGACAGCATCTTTCGATCCAGTGCTTTGGTGGGGCACACATTCGAGGCGAGGGTCGACGTTGGCACCACCCTCGTCGACGTGGCCCGCTCCGGAGCCAAGCCATCGCGCGTCGTGATCCAGGGCGACGCTGCAAGCTGGCCCATCCCGCCGTCGCTGGACGTGAAAACTGGCGACCAGATCATCAGCAACGAGAACTGGCGGAGTGTCCTCGGGGCGTTGATGTTCGGCCTAAACGCCGATTCCGATGGAGACGAGAACGTCCGTTACCGGCCCTCGTTTCGTTCCCTGTTTTCCTATTTCGTGCGCCGACAGAACAGCGATGGTTTCCTGTCGCCAACCCAGCAATCATCCAAGCAGCAAGGATGGGACCAGCAGGTCGCCATCAGCTTCCTGCTGGGCCTGGATGCGGCCGTCCCGCAGCAATTTCAGGAAGTTCGGACGCGCGAGCGCGCGATGGGCGAGTTGCGGAAGGCAGCGAAGGACGGCGGGCTGGGCCGTTATTTTGGTACCGCTGCCGACTTGCGGACGAAAATGACCGTTGCGGAGGCACGCGCCCGGCGTCTGCGGGATCAGGTCAGCACTTTCACCGTCGTTCCCGAGTATACCGAGATGGAAAAGGAGGCCTCGCGGATAACACGCGAGATTTCCACTCTGAACGATGACAATACCGCCGACCGAGAGCTAATCCTTCAGTTGCAGGCTGCGATCGACAGCGAGGCTCCGCCGGCTTCTACCAGCCTCGATCGGCTTTATCGTGAGGCAGGCGTGGTTCTGCCGGGTTCGGTCGGAAAGCGGTTCGAAGAGGTGGAAGAATTCCATCAGGCGATCGTGCAGAACCGCCGCTCACATCTGACTTCGGAAGTACAGGCTGCCGAAGATCGCATCAGCAAGCGGGATCGGACCCGCGAGAGCTTGGACCAGCGACGCCGCGAACTGATGGGCATTTTGCAATCTGGCGGTGCGCTGGAGCACTATGCACTCCTCCAGCAGGAAGCTGGCCGAGCCGAAGCGGATGCCGAGGGTCTGCGGCAGCGGCTGAAGACTGCGGAGGAGATCGAGAGCACCAAGGCCGAACTCGACATCGAGCGCGCCCGGCTGCTCAAGACGCTCCAGGACGATCACCATGAGCGCGAAAGCCTGATTGAAGAGGCCATCCTCGTTTTCGAGGACCTCTCGAACGCTCTCTACGAGAAAGCAGGAAGCCTCACGATCAGCGCAACCACCAACGGCCCCCAAGTCGATGTTCGTATCGACGGGCAGCGCAGTAAGGGCATCACGAACATGCAGATATTCTGCTTTGATCTGATGATTGCCGAACTCGCCGCGCGTCGAGGTATCGGTCCTGGCTTCCTAGTGCATGACAGCCATCTTTTCGACGGTGTTGATGAACGCCAGGTGGCGAAGGCGCTGCAATTGGGCGCGGATCACGCAGCGAGTGTCGGTTTTCAATACATCGTGACGATGAACTCGGACGCGTTGCCAAGGGACGGCTTCCGGGAAGGCTTCGATGTCAGCGCGCATGTCATTGACGTGAAGCTCACCGATGCGACCGATTCCGGCGGATTGTTCGGGATGCGCTTTAATTGAGTTGTTCAGGGTCAAGAGACGCCCACCGCAACACTCGGAAGGGCTATCTTGAGGGTGAGGCATTGAGCTGATCGAACGGCGATCCAACCGCTTTCGGCACTCAGAGATTACGAAACGGCAATCCCCAGCTTCCGCCGGGTGCGGCGCGGTGTTTTTTCCTCGCTGCTTGCTGAAATCAGAGCCTGGTCTTTCGCGATCTGGTTGTGGGCAGGCGCAGCGCCCTTCCGTCTTCCGAGGCCGCCCGCCTTGGCGAGTTCGCTGCGCCTAGCTGAGTAAGCCGGCGCCACCATTGGGTAGTCCGCAGGCAGGTTCCACTTTGCGCGATACTGGTCCGGCGTCATGCCATAGGCGGTCATGAGGTGACGCCGGAGCGTCTTCAGCTTCCTGCCATCCTCCAGGCAGACCAGATGGTCAGACTTGACCGACGCGCGCACCGAGACAGCGGGTTGCGGCGCAGGCTCCGTGGTATCGGGCGCGCCCAGGCCAGCGAGGGCGCCATGAACGGATGCGATCAGCTGCGGAACGTCGGCGGCCGTGACCTGGTTGGCGCCGAGGTGGGCGGCCACGATCTCTGCGGTGAGCGACAGCAATGTGGACTCATCGACGTTGTGGTTGTCGGTCATTGCTGCCTGCCCGTTCATCCGTTGACCTTGTCCTTCAGGGCCTTCGCGGCGGTGAAGCCAACGCGCTTGGAAGCGCGGATCACGATCGTCTCGCCGGTCTGAGGATTGCGGCCTTCACGGGCGGCGCTGTCCTTTGCGCGGAACTTGCCAAAGCCGTTCAAGGAGACCTCGTCGCCCTTCACCAGCGCATCGCCGATAAGGCTGAGGACGGTATCGAGAGATTTCTTCGCATCAGCCTTCGAAATGCCCTGCGATGCTGCAAGGGCGTCAACGATGTCAGCAGCGTCTTATCGTAGCCTGACATATGGAAGTGACTGTAGTGTGCGGCCGAAATCTCGCAAATCCCTACTGTAGCACCATACGTAAATAACCGAACAGGCGATCATCATCGCTCATCGCCACGTTGAAGCGCATATGATCGCGCCAGCCGCCACTGGCGCTGAACACCGCACCCGGTGCAAGGACGATCTGCTTGGCCAACGCAGAGCGGGCGAGAGCGACCGCATCGACGCCATCCGGTAATCGTGCCCACAGAAAAATGCCCGCACCCGGTTCAGCCCAAGGCTCAATACCGAGGTCGCGCAGCCGCTTCGCCACGCGCGGCATGGCGCGGGCAAGGCGGGAGCGGACGGATTCAAGGTGCCTGCGATAACTTCCATCCGTCAGGACCGTGTGGAGCAAGCCTGCCGACAAGGGGCTACCAGCCATGGAGGTCGCGATGCGCAGATCGGCCAGTGCCTCGATCCAGTCGCCGCGCGCGGCAATGTTGCCGCATCTCACGGCTGCGGACAGGGACTTGGAAAAGCTGCCGATCCGGATCACTCTTTCCAGCCCGTCGAAGGCGGCGAGGCGCGGAGCCGGGACATGCTCGAAATCGGCGAAAATATCGTCCTCGACGATGACCATGTCATGGGCTTCGGCGATGCGGAGCAGCCGATGCGCCGCAGGTGCGGAAAGCATCGCACCCGTCGGATTATGGACGGCCGAATTGGTCAGATACAGGCGCGGCCTGTGCGTGACGGCCACCTCCGCGAACGCGGCGAGATCGGGGCCGCTGGGCGTCATCGGCACACCGATTACCTTGGCCCGATGCGCTCGCAGCAAGGCAAGGAAATTGAAGTAGCATGGATCATCGACCAGCACCGTGTCACCGGGCTGGAGAAGGAAGCGGCAGACCAGATCGAGCGCGTGGGTGCCGCTGTCGGTGAGAAGAATTTGGTCGGGCGAGGCCGCCACGCCCTGTTCGGCGAGGCGGCGAGCGAGCAGCGAGCGCAGCGCAGGTGAACCGAACGGCGAGGCATAGCTCGCGAGAGCGCCCGCATCCTTTGTACGCGCCATTGCGCGCATGGCCTTGCGCAGCGCCTCGCCTGCGAGCCAGTCATCCGGCAACCAGCCGCACCCCGGCATCCGTTCCGCGCGCCGTTCCCCCAGCGACTGACGGAGCATCCATAACGGATCGACCTCCCGCTCGGCGGTTTGCGTCAACCGTTCAAGCGTCAGCGGAGCCAGCGGAGCCGCGACATAAAAGCCCGATCCGGGCCGCGAGCGGATCATACCCTCGCTTGCAAGACGCTCATAAGCTTCGACCACGGTCGAGCGCGCGACGCTCATCGTGTCCGCCATCGCGCGGATGGATGGCAGCCGCGCGCCGGGCGTCAGCGTGCGGGCTTCGATCCGGTCGCGAATATGGCGGACGATACGTCCTGTCCGCGTTTCATTGGGGTTTGCCGCCACCGTCCTGCTTTCATGACCAGTACAGTTTGACGATATCGTATCGATCCGTGCCTGTCGATGCCGGTGCCGCCAGTTAGAAAAGCCGTCTGCGCAACAGGAGTTACAGCGTGAACAATCCCTTCCACCTCGTCGACGTGTTCGGCGTCGACCCTTTTACCGGCAACCCAGTCGCCGTGCTGTCCGATGCCGAAGCTCTCTCGACCGAGGAGATGCAGGCCATCACCCGCTGGCTGAACCTGTCGGAGACTACCTTCCTTCTGCCGCCGACCGACCCTGGAGCGGACTACAGGGTGCGCATCTTCACGCTTGCGCATGAACTGACCTTCGCCGGACATCCGACGCTGGGCAGCGCTCATGCTTGGATGGAGGCGGGCGGACAACCGAGGGATCGGAACATGATCGTGCAGGAATGCGGCGCAGGTCTGGTGAAGATCCGGAACGACGGCGAACGCCTTGCCTTCGCTGCGCCGCCCCTGCTGCGCGGCGGCACTCCCACGGAAGCAGACATCGCCCGGGTGGCGGAGGTTTTGCGTATCGAGCGTGGCGCAATCATGGGTGCGACGTGGGCGGATAATGGTCCCGGCTGGATCGCGGTGATGCTGGAATCGGCCGATGCCGTGCTGGCGGTGGAACCGAAAAGGAATCAGAGCCAGCGAATCGATATCGGCATTCTCGGCCCCTATGCGGCAGGCGGTGACGCAGCATTCGAGGTCCGCGCCTTTTTCAGCGACGCCCATGGCGCGCTGATCGAGGACCCGGTGACGGGCAGCCTCAACGCCGCGCTCGGCCAATGGCTGTTCGCGAGCGGCCGCGTGAACGATGCCTACATTGCAGCACAAGGCACGCGGCTGGGAAGGAGCGGTCGCATCCACGTCGAACAGGATGATGCCGGACAGATATGGGTTGCCGGTGCCACCCGTACGCTCTTTAGCGGCCGGAGTGCCAGTTGATGCAAATCGCGGTCCTGACCTTCGACGGCTTCAATGAACTCGATTCCTTCATTGGCGCTGCCATCCTCAACCGTCTCCGGCCGCGAGGCTGGCAGGCCCATATCACTGCCCCGTCAAAACAGGTCACGTCCATGAATGGCGTGACCGTGCAGCGCCAGCGCCCGCTTGAATTTGCCTGTGAGGCGGATGCAGTGTTGATCGGCAGCGGTATTCGGACGCGCGAGATTGCCGAGGACACCGCCTTGCTGGCTCGCCTGCAGCTCTATCCCACCCGTCAGCTGATCGCCGCGCAATGTTCCGGCACGTTGCTGTTGGCCAGGCTCGGTCTGATCGGCGACCTGCCGGCCTGCACCGACCTGACGACGAAGCCGTGTGTCGTGGAGGCGGGCGTCAACGTTATCGACGCGCCGTTCGCCGCTCATGGCAATGTCGCGACAGCGGGCGGCTGCCTTGCCGCGCCTTATCTCGCCGCGTGGATCATCGCGCGCGGCGCGTCGATCGACATCACGCACGAAGCGATGCATTATGTCGCTCCGGTGGGCGAGAAGAGCTTCTATGTCGATCATGCGCTGCGGGTGATCGAACCGGCCATATTGGCGGCAGCGCAGCACGAGACGGCCGGCGTCGGTTCAGGCGCTAGGATGCTCGACCCATTCGGCGCGGAAGAAGCGAGCCGATGGTAAGCCGTCATCCCGGTTCCTGCCACTGCGGCGGGGTCCGCTTCACCCTAGACAGCGATCCGATCGAATTGACGACATGCGATTGCTCATTATGCGTGAAGCGCAACGCATTGATGGTGAAAGTGCCCGAAGTAGCGCTGCATATCGAACAGGGAGAGCAACTGCTCTCGCTCTACGTATGGAACAGCGGCCGCGCGAAACATTATTTCTGCCGGCGTTGCGGCATCTACGTCTTCCACCGCAAGCGCGCGGCGCCCGATCACTTCGGGGTCAACATCTTCTGCCTCGACGGATTCGACGCGACCGCACTTCCCGTCCGGGCCACCGAGGGCGCGGGGATGAACCTTGTCTGTGACGATCCGCGACCTGAATGGCCTGGCCCGCGAGTTCCGGCCATGCGATCAGAAAAGCCCGCTGTATCCCGTCGGTGCTAGACGCGATCATCCTTGCTTCCTTGCATCTACAGGAGCTTCCATGTCCCCGACCGATCTTCTCGTGCCGACATATACGCATATGTTGCAAACGCTCGCAGGATTGCTGGAAAAGGCGCGCCAGCAATCGTCGGAGTCAGAAGCCGAAGCGCTCCTTGCCCAACGCCTCGCGCCCGACATGCTCCCCCTGTCAGCGCAGGTGCGGTTCGCCTGTCTGCAGGCGCAGGAAGCCGTATTCCGCCTCAAAGGTCAACTATTGCCGCAAGCTCTGGAGCAACTCGGACAGGAAGGGCATGCGGCCGGTGAAGAACCAGGATCGATGGTCGAAGCGCAAACCCGCATCGGTGACGCCCTATCGTTTCTCGGCAGCCTTGAGCCAGACGCTTTTGACGGAACCGAGGATAGGCGAGTGATCCTTGAACTGCCGGGCGGTCCAACGTTCGATATGACCGGCCAGGACTATGTCAGGGACTGGGCGCTGCCCCAATTCTATTTTCACGTCGTAACCGCTTACGCGATCCTCAGAAGCCGGGGGATCGAGATCGGCAAGGCCGACTATGTGCCGCATATGTTCAACTATCTTCGTTCCCCGACCGCGGCGTGAGGATACCGGTTCCCCGGCCGACAGTCGGCAAGAGCTTCGATCGATCCCCGGAACATGCGGATCACCTGTTCATCGTTACCGGAGGACCGGGATCGGGAAAGACCTCTCTCATCGAGGCTCTTGCTCTGGAGGGTTTCCGGCACACGCCGGAAGCAGGCCGCGCAATCATTCAGGATCAGGTCACCATCGGCGGTAGCGCGCTTCCATGGATCGACCGACAGGCGTTCGCGGAACTGATGCTGACCTGGGATCTGAGATCCTATCGCGAGGCAAGCAGGCGGGCCGGACCTGTGCTGTGTGATCGGGGCATTCCGGACGTGTTAGGCTATCTGGCTTTGTGCGGACTTGATGCACCGGCCCACATATGCCGGGCTGCGGAGCTCTTCCGGTATAACCGTACCGTATTCATCGCCCCCCATTGGCCGGAGATTTTCATCCAGGATGCTGAACGAAAGCAAAGCATGGCGGAGGCGAGAGCAACGCATCAGGTGATGACAGAGACCTATGCTGCCTTGGAATATGATCTCGTGCCGCTACCCCTTGCCAGCGTTTCCGAGCGTGTATCGTTCGTTCGCCAGCACATCTCCACGCGCTGACCTTGCCGGCATAGGCTTCGACTGCCGTTGAGTATATTGCAATTAATTCTCAATAGTATACATGACGCGTTGCAAGGGGTTTCACGACACTGTGCAAGCGGGTTCACTCACACCGACATTCTGGTCGTGCAATGCGGCGCGAGGGCTGTCGGTGGGCGCGGGTTCCCGCAGCTTCAGGGAAGAAGCCGAGGCGATCGAGAATTTGCGCCCGGGGATCAAGCTGGCTTTATTGCTCAAAGGGGCGATCGAAGTGGGAATTGCTGGTCAGACACACGCCAGCGAGTCCGGCCCGAGCGTGAACTTGTTTGTCAGCCGTCACGAATGGCAGCTTCACCATCGCTTCTCCAGCCTCAGCTCGCTGCAATATCTGACCCTGCATCTGGACGCAGAGGCTGCCGACGAGTTGCTCGGTGATGCCGATGCTCTTCTGCCGGAGGGCATGGCCCATCATCGAGCGACGTGCCCCGTCGCGATGCAGGCTATTGCGGAGCAAATTCTGAACGCGCCCTATGTGGGCGTGGCCCGGAGGCTTCACCTGGCCGGCAAGGCGCTCGAACTGGCAGCACTGGCGCTCGACACGCTGGCGCGACCATCCACCAACAGCTCGGTAAGTCTGGCAACGCCGCTCGAAGTCAGGCGGCTGCACGAATTACGCGATCGCCTGAACCGCGACCCCGCCAACATGCCGGGGCTGGATCGCCTGGCCCGCGACTGTGGCATGAACGTACGTCGGATGACGGCCGGGTTCCGGCGCCTCTTCGGTCAAAGCATCGGGGAATATCTGCGCGAGGCTCGGCTGCGCGAGGCATGGCGGCTGCTCGAATCCGGGCTTAGCGTCACGCTGACGGCAGAACAGGTCGGCTATACGCTGCCGCATTTCACCACGGCCTTCCGACAGCGTTTCGGTATCCTGCCGAGCACCCTTAACCGTTCCGGTCTCGAGCCGCCCGGAATCTGAAATTTCCGTCCGGCGATCGGAAAGACAGATCGCCACTCAGCTCCTATTCGCTCCGCTATTGCGAGTAATTAGCGAAGATCGGGCAAAGAGTGGATCGGAAGATTATCGTGCGATTGACCGCGGGCGTGGCTTGCCTCGCCATTGGCTGGGCCACCGCCGGAACCGCGCGGGCGGAAGAGACAGACTCGAAAACCGACGAGATCATCGTCACGGCCGCGTTCGCCGAAGGTGTGGGCGTGGGCACCAAGCTGCCTTTGACACTTTCCGAGACCCCGCAGACGATTAGCATCATTGATCGCGACCGGCTCGACGAACAGCGGCTTATCACGCTCGACGACGTGATGACCAATGCGCCCGGCGTTACCGTTCAGCCGGGCACGCGGTTGCGGACGGCATATTATTCGCGCGGCTTCGTCATCGATACGTTGAACTTCGACGGCATTCCGACCTCGGGCTGGAACGAGGCGGTCAACACCGAGGACATGGCGATCTATGATCGCGTGGAGCTTCTGCGCGGCGCGAGCGGCCTTCTTCAGGGGACCGGCAACCCTTCGGGCACGATCAATCTCGTCCGCAAGCGCCCGGGCAGCGATTTCGCGGCGGAAGCGACGCTGAGCGCCGGAAGCTGGAACAATTATCGGGCGGAGGGCGACATCAGCGTTCCGCTGGTCGCATCCGGCGATCTGCGCGCTCGCCTTGTCGGCATCTTCGAGGATCGGGACTATTTCTACGATGAAGGCCATCGGCGCAAATATCTCGCCTATGGCACAATCGAATGGAATCTCGCGCCGCGCACGGTGGTGGCCGCCACGATCAAATGGCAGGACGTCGCCGATGACGGCACGCTGATGGGTGTGCCGCGCTATACGGATGGCGGCGAACTTCCGATCCCGCGCTCGCGCTATCCCGGCGCGCCCTGGTCGAGCCGCAACTGGAACAATGTGCAGATGTTCGCGGAGCTACGCCATGAGTTCGGCGGCGACTGGGAAGCCAAGGTCGCCGTGAGCCGCATCTCCGGCGACAGCGACATGACCTATGCCAGCGCGATGGGCGCGGTGGATCGTGCGACCGGCATGGGACCGATCCTTTATGGCGGGGCCTATGATTTCAGGAATCGCGAGACCGATCTCGACGGCTATGTCTCGGGCGGCTTCGACCTGCTCGGCCGTCGACACCAGATTTTGGCCGGGGCCAATTACTGGGACGGCCACACCAGGCAGATTTCCTACAACCTGCCGGGGCTGATGCAGCCCGTCGACCTTTTCTCCGACACGCCCGTCACCACGCCGGAGCCGACGACGCAAAGCTGGGGCGGCGAGCAGACGACGGATACCACCCAATATGGCGGCTATGCGGTGCTTCGCCTGAGTCTCGCCGAGCCCCTGACGCTGATCGCGGGCGGGCGGCTCAGCTGGTGGCGTACGGAGACGGTTCGCCGCGCCACGATCGGCGGGCCGCAGACGCCCACCGGCAAATACCGGATCAACCGCGAGTTCACACCTTATGGCGGTCTCGTCTGGAAGGTGGGCGGCCCTTTCTCGCTTTATGCGAGCTATGCCTCGATCTTCACACCGCAGAACAACCTGACTTACGACGGCGAGGTGCTCGATCCGATGACCGGCAGCAATATCGAGGCCGGCATCAAGGGTGAATGGTTCGGCGGAAAACTCAACGCATCGCTCGCCGCCTTCCGTATCCGGCAGAACAACCGGGCACAGCTCGACCCCGATCATCCCTGCATGCCCGGATCGGTATGCGCCTATATCGCCGACGGCAAGGTGGAGAGCAAAGGCTTCGATGCCGAGGTCCAGGGCGACCTGACAGAGGGCTGGTCCATCCAGGCCGGCTATACTTATGTCGACACCGAAAATCTGCGGGACCGCACCGCCACCGGCGTGCCCAGCGGTAACGAGGGCCAGCCGTTCTCCAGCTTCACGCCAAAACATATGGTGAAGCTGTGGACCCATTATCGACCGCCCGTGCTCGACGGAAAGCTCGGACTCGGCGCTGGGGTCAACTGGCAGAGCAGCTTCTACAGCCAGCAGGGCGCCGTTCGCATGACGCAGGGCAGCTATGCCGTGGTCAATTTGCGCGCCGATTATGCCATCACGCCACGGATCGACGTCGGGCTCAACGCCAACAACCTGTTCGACAAGCGCTATTTCGCGTCGATCGGCGGCACCAGCTGGAACAACTGGTATGGTGAGCCGCGCAGCGTCATGGCCACGCTCCGCGCGCGCTACTGACATGGGCGTCACCCTGTTCGATCCGCTGGGCACGCTCGTCCGGCTCGATGTCGACGGCCGTGCCGATGCCTTGCCGCGCTCGCCGGACGCCTGGCGGCAGGTCAATCGGGCGAAAGCCTCGCGCGTTCTGGGCATGAGCGAACCGAAACGGCCCGAGGACCTGCATCCGGACAACTGGGAAATGCATCCCGACGGCGACGAGATCCTGCATCTCGTCGAAGGCGATATCGATCTCGTCGTCGAGGATGAAAGCGGCGAAATCCTGCTGCCGCTCGCGCGCGGACAGAGCTGCGTGGTCGAGCGTGGGACCTGGCACCGCCTCCTGCTGCGCGCGCCCTCACGGCTGATGTTCCTGACCCCGGCCGGCGGCACGCGCATGCGTCCGCATGAAGTATGAAAACGCGCATCCTGCTCTGGAAGCTGCACCGATGGATCGGGCTCGCCTGCGCCATGCCGTTTGCGCTCCTGGCCGTCACGGGACTTGGCCTGCTCATCTGTCATGCGACCGAAACGGCCGCGGGACCACGGCTTGATCGTCCCGTTACCACTCTGGCCGGAGTCGATGTGGCGATTTCAGCGCTTCGGGCGCGCTACGGCGATACCTCACTGGGCCTGATCCTCCCCGCACCCGATCCCCGTCATGCATGGCAGGCATCGGTGCATGCGGCGGATGGCGAGCCCCTCACCGTCGCCCTCGATCCGCAATCGGGACAGATATTTCCGCCGGTGCCTGCCGGATCGGCGGCGCGGGACATCCTGCTCGCCGTTCATAACAGCCTGTTGCTCGGATTGGGCGGGAAGGCCATCGCGCTTCTGACGGCCATCGCACTCATCATGCTTGCGATCAGCGGGTTTGCGATCATGCGTCGACGTTTGCGGACGTTGACGAGCGCGCCCTGGCATAGCCCCTCGCCCCTGGCCGGACTGCACAAATGGACGGGGCTGGTCGTGATGATCTTTCTGTTTCTCTCCGCGAGCAGCGGCTTCCTGTTGCTCGGGTTCAAGACACTCGGCGAATTCAGCCGGCCCGGTCGACCAAACACGGCAATGGCGCGACCGATATCCGACGTCCCCCGGGCGCCGCTACGGCCTATGCTGGAATCCGCGCTGAACGCACATCCGGGTGCCGAGCTTCTGGGCATCATGCCCGGACACGGCGCCGAGCCGGTGGCAGTGATGCTCCTCGTTCGCGACGCCGCTCCCTGGGGCAAGTCGGTGACCGTGCGTTTCGACGGCCAGTCCGGCGTGATGGCTCCAGCACGGCCTGTTCCGGCCTTCATGAAGCTGATGATCGCTGCAAAATCCCTGCACACCGGCCTGTGGGACAGGTCCGTGATGCTTGGCCTCTATCTGCTCGCCGCCACGCTGTGCGTGATCCTTCTCGTAACCGGTCCATGGCTCTGGTGGCAGCGAGGCCCAACGAAAAGGCATGCTCGATGAACGCCGCCTCCTATTTCCACAATTATCGGCTTCTCGCGACGGTCGGCGCGCTCTATGTCGCGCAGGGCATCCCGCTGGGACTTGCCATGGAAACGTTGCCGACGCTGCTGCGGCGGGATGGCGTGTCGTTGACAGGGATAGCCTTCCTGCCGTTGGTCGGCCTGCCCTGGATCGTGAAATTCCTGTGGGCGCCCTTCGTCGACAATCACTGGTCCAGACGGATCGGCAAGCGGCGCAGCTGGATCATTCCGATGCAGGCGACCGTGTTCCTCTGCCTCGCGGCGGTGGCGATACTGGGTATCGGCGAAGCGACCACGCCCATTGCGATCGCACTGTTCGCGCTGGCCTCGCTGGCGTCGGCGACGCAGGACACGGCAACCGACGGTCTTGGCGCCGAGAATTTCGAGGGCGCGATGTTGGTTCGCGCCAATGCGGTGCAGGTCGGCGGCACCATGATCGGGTTCTTCATCGGCGGCGCCGGGTGCCTGATCCTCGCCGGAATGCTGGGCAGGCAAGCGGCATTGGCGGCCATGGCACTGATCGTCCTTTCGGGCCTTGTGCTGATACTCCTGTGGCGGGAGCCGGCACCAGCGGCGCAATCAACCACCAGGCCGGAACACGCCAGTCTGTCACGCTTCGTCCGGCGGCCGGGAGCAGTTTCCGTGCTGGCTATTGCCTTGCTGACGGCCGTAACAGCGAGCTCCGTCTTTGGTTTGTCCAAGCTCTTCCTGATCGATAGAGGCTGGGCGCTGGAAGCCATCGGCCAAATCGGCATGATCGGCGGGGTCGTGACAGTGGTCGTTGGATGCGGCGGAGGGGCGTGGCTCGTGCGCCGGATGGGCATCGCGCGCGTCCTGCTGCTCAGTCTTGGGCTGTCCTGCGCAGGCGCATGCCTCTGGATCATGCAGGCATCAGCCATTCTGCCGGTCGAAAGGCATATCGCTCTTGTCGCCATCCTGCTGGGTTCGGCTGGCAGCGGGGGCGCATCGGTCGCCGCAATGACCCTCGCAATGCGCTTCGCCGCAAGGGCAAGGCAAGCCGGGACCGACATGACAGTCGTACAAAGCAGCCGCGATCTGGGTGAGATCGGAACCTCCGCCACTGTCACCGCCATTGCCGGGGTGGCGGGATATTCCAGCGGGTTTGCTTTCAGCATTGTCGCCGCGATCGCCGCCGTTTTCGTTATATTGTCCTTCAGGCGTAACGACGCGCTTCGGCAGCTTGCCGATGAAGCATCAGATGGGGAAGAGTGGTCACCCCGGCTTAACCCGGATTGACGACGGCAGTGTGATGACCGCAGCCTCGCCGCTCATCTGCTTCTATTCCGCCTCAAAGCGAGGGAAAGGCCGAGAACGGCGAGCGACACTGCGAACACCACGGCAGGCGCGACAGCATGGCCGTAATCCGCATTCACCAAGGTCGTGAGCGTCGCGGCCGCCATGACCACGGCTCCGAGCGCGGCGCCGAACGCGCGGGTGGCGGACCGTATCAGCAATATGCCGGCGGTCAGTTCCAGCGCGGCCGTGACGTAATGGAACCAGTCCGGATAGCCCCAGGCCGCATAGGCGGCGGCATATTCTTCGGAGATGAAGGCGTTGCCATAGGCCCCGAACAGGAAAAACGCCGCCAGCGGCCACGCCAATATCGTCGATAACAGGGGAAGAGCCTTGTTCACTTTGCCGACCTTTCGGAAAGATGTGCGCCGTCGATTGACCAGCCGCCGCCGAGCGCCTTGAACAAATCGACCCGCGCCAGGGACAATTGCCGCAGGGACGCTGCGTGGGAGGCTCGCGCGGCCAGCAGGTCGGACTGGGCAACCAGCACGTCCAGCCAGCCGATCGAACCGGCGCGATAGCGCCTGTCGGCAAGCTCGTAAGCCCGCGCCGATCGGTCCTGCGCCTCGCGCAGCGCGGCCAGCCGACGCTGTTCGGTCGCGACGATGGCGAGGGCCTGTTCGACCTCCTTGAGCGCCGTGATGACCTTCCCGTCGAACGCGGCCAGCGATGCCGCGCCCCGCGCCTCCGCCTGAAGCAGCCGCGCGCGGGCGACCGACATGTTGGGGAACCGCCACGACAGCAGCGGGCCGAGCGAGAAGCTGAAGGAATCGCTTCCCCGCACCACGTCGTTGCGGAAGAAGGTGCCGGAACCGCCAAGGCTGATGACGGGATAGAGGTCGGCGGTCGCCACGCCGATCCTCGCCGTATCGGCCGCAAGCTGGCGCTCGGCCTGCCTGAGATCGGGCCTTCGCCGCAGCAATGCCGCGCCGTCTCCGATGGGAACGGCGGCAGCGGGTTCAGGCGGCACCGCGCAGAGCCGCGCCGTTTCCGGCACATCGTCCGGAGTGGTGCCGAGCAAGGCCGCCAGTTCGAACAAGGCGACCTGCCGCTGTCCTTCGAACGCCGGAAGCGCTGCCTTGGCGGTCGCCTCGGCCGCCGTAGCCCGTTCCACGTCGAGCCGGCTGGCTGATCCGGCGTGCTCCTGCGCCGTCACGAGGCGCAGGCTGTCGGTGCTGGTCTGCAAGGATTGTTGCGCCACGGACAGGGCATAAGCCGCCGCGCAGGCATCCAGATAGGCGCGGGTCGTTTCCGCAGCGACGGCCACGCGCACGGCATCGCGGGCGGCTTGGACCGCTTCGGCATCGGCGCGGGCCGCCTCGATGGCGCGCCCGATCCGGCCGAACAGATCGGCTTCCCACGCCAGCGCGACTCCGGCGTTCTGCGACCATTGCGCGTCGTTGCCGACCGGCGCGCCGACCTGCGTGGAATCGCCATAGCTGACGCCGCCCGATACCTCGGTGGATGGCAGCCGTCCGGCGCGTGCCTCCTGCAGGATCGCGCGCGCTCGGGCGAGATTGGCCGATGCGACGCGCAGGTCCGTGTTGGCCGCGAGGGCCTGCTCGATCAGGCTGTCGAGCGCCGGATCGCGGTAGAGCCGCCACCAATCGTCGGGCAGGTCGCCAGCCCGATCGATGCCGTCGGCCGTCGTGATGAACGGCCCTGCCGACGCAGCGGGGGTCTGCGGGGGGGCATAGGCAGGGCCGGCCGCGCAAGCCGAAGCGAGCAGCGGCAAGAGGATAAGAGAGAGCCGGGACTTACGCATGGGCCAGACCCCCTTCAGCCGGGTATTCGCCGGTTTCGGTCGGCTCCTTCGGGCGGTGATCGCCCGCCAGCAGGGAATAGACTGTGGGCAGCACGAACAGCGTGAACAGCGTTCCCACCAGCAGGCCCATGACGACGACGATGCCGATGGCAAAGCGGCTGTTCGCCCCGGCGCCCCCGGCGAACAGCAGCGGCACGAGGCCGGCGGCCATCGCCGCGGTGGTCATCAGGATCGGCCGCATCCGCACCGCTGCGGCATGGCGGATCGCCTCGACCCGGCTCCAGCCTTCATGCCGCTGCATCTCGTTGGCGAAGGACACCATCAGGATGCCGTGCTTGGAAATCAGCCCGATCAGCGTGACGAGCCCAATCTGGGTGTAGATGTTGAGCGTGGCATAGCCGAGATAGAGCGGCGCCAGCGCCCCGCATATCGCCAGCGGCACAGTGACGAGGATCACCAGCGGATCGCGGAAGCTCTCGAACTGCGCCGCCAGCACGAGGAAGATTACCACCAGCGCGAAGCCGAAGGAGACGGTCAGCCGGTTGCCTTCCTGCACATATTGCCGGCTGTTCGACAGCCAGTCGACGCTCGTGCCCTCGGGCAGCGTCTGGCTTTGCAGGAAGTCCACCGCCTGTCCCATGGTCACGCCCGGCAGCAGCACGGCCGACAGCGTGGCGCTGTTCATCTGGTTGAACTGCGGCAGCCGGTTAGGCTGTGGGCGTATTTCGACGCTGGCGATGGTGGCGAGCGGAACGAGGCTGCCCGACGCCGTTCTCACCTGGAACCGGCCGAGATCGTCGGGCGCGAGCCGGTGGCTCTGCGGAACCTGCGCGATCACGTCATACGAGCGGTCGTGCCAGTTGAACCGGTTCACATAATTCTCGCCGACGAGGATCGCCAGCGTGTCGGCGACTTCGGACATGCTGACGCCCATTTCGCCCGCTTTCGCGCGGTCGATGATGATGTGCGCTTCGGGGCTGTCGAAGGCGAGGTCGCTGTCCACGAAGGCGAACAGTCCGCTGCCCCAGGCGGCGCCCTTGATGGTTTCGAGCGTCTGGTAGATTTGCGGAAAATCGTCCGCCGAGCGGATCACCATCTGCACCGGCAGGCCGCCGCTGCCCGCAGGCAAGGGACTGTCCTGAAAGGCGGTCGCATAGACGCCGGTCACCGCCGCCGTGCGCGCGGTCAGCTCCGCCTGAATGTCGTCGGCCGAACGGTCCCGTTCCGCCCAGTCCTTGAGCACGACGCCGCCGAACCCGCCATTGGCGTTGTTATCGCCGCCCGAGCCGAACCAGCTGCTCCTGAACTCGGGTAGGGTCTGGAAGATGCGCTCGACTTCATCGCTATAGCGCCGCGTGTAATCGAGGTTGGCATATTGCGGCGCCTTGGTCTGCACGAAGACATATCCCATGTCCTCCGGCGGGGCGAGTTCGCGCTGGGCGCCGGTGAACAGCAACACAATCGCGCCGAGCATGGCGACGCCCACGATCAGGACGGCCGCCCGCGCCGCCAGCGTCCGGTCCAGCAGGCGGGAATAGCCGGTAGTGAGGCGGTGCATGCTGCGCTCGATGGCCTGGCTCAGCCTGCCTTCGCCCAGTTTCGAATGGAGCAGTTTGCCGCTCATCATGGGCGACAAAGTCAGCGCGACCACGCCGGAGACGATGACGGAGCCTGCCAGCGTGAAGGCGAATTCGCGGAACAGCGCCCCTGTCAGGCCGCCCATCAGTCCGATCGGGGCATAGACGGCGGCGAGCGTGATCGTCATCGCGATCACCGGCCCGACGATTTCCCGCGCGCCGACCAGGGCGGCGTCGAACGGCTTCAGCCCTTCCTCGATATGCCGGTGGATATTCTCGACGACGACGATCGCGTCATCGACCACCAGCCCGATGGCAAGGACCATCGCCAGCAGCGTCAGCAAGTTGAAGGAGAAACCGAACGCCAGCATCAGCGCCGCCGTGCC
Organism: Sphingobium scionense; assembly: GCF_014197035.1. Classification (GTDB taxonomy): domain Bacteria; phylum Pseudomonadota; class Alphaproteobacteria; order Sphingomonadales; family Sphingomonadaceae; genus Sphingobium; species Sphingobium scionense. The sequence continues at coordinate 58,329 of NZ_JACIEU010000017.1, forward strand.
CAGCAGCGAAAGCGGAATGGTGACGATGGGGATGATGACGGCGCGCAGAGAGCCGAGGAACAGGAAGATCACGACAACCACGATCAGGACTGCCTCGATCAACGTGCGCTCGACCTCATCGATGGAGGCGTTGACGAAATGGGCGACGTCGAAATCATTGGCAACCTCCACCCCCGGCGGGGCGACGCGCTGGATTTCCGGCAGCAGCGCCTTTACCGCTGCGACGATTTCCAGCGGGTTTCCGTCCGGCGTCGGCGAAATGGCGATGGACACGCCGGGGCGGCCGGAGGCCTGCGCGGCAGCGTCATAATTCTGGCCGCCAAGCTCCACGGTGGCGATATCCCCCAGCCGCACGACGCCGCTGTTGCCGGTCTTCACGACCATGCGGCGAAAGGATTCCACATCCCGCAAGTCGGTGCCGGCGGTGATGTTGATCGCGGTATTCTCGCCCTTCAGCTTTCCGGGGGACGCCTGCACATTGTTGGCGCGCAAGGCGGCCGCGATATCGCCCGCCGTCAGGCCGCGCGCGGCGAGCTTCACCGGATCGACCCACACGCGCATTGCCAGCGGCGCGCCGCCGCTGATCTGGGCGGATGCCACACCGCGGACCGAGGTCAGAAGCGGCTGGGCGACGCGCGTCGCGAAATCCACCAGCTGCGGCGGCGGCAGATCGTCGCTGATGAAGGAGATATACTGGATCGCCGAAGCGCCGTCGGTGATCTTGGTGATGACGGGATCGGTAACGCCCGTGGGCAGGCGGAACTTGACCTGCTGCACCTTGGCGAGGATTTCCGTCATCGCCCGGTCCGCGTCGGCATTGAGCACCAGCTTCGCGCTGATCCGGCTGCTGCCTTGCAGCGATGTCGAGGTTATATACTCGATGCCGCTGGCGGTCGCGATGGCTTGGGCGATGGGCGTGGTGACGAAACCCTGCATCACATCCTGCGTCGCGCCGGGAAACGCCGTGTCGATCGTGATCGTCGCGCTTTCCATCCGGGGATATTGCCGGACCGGAAGGCTGAACGTCGCACTGACGCCCACCAGCAGGATCAGCAGGCTGACCACGATCGCGAGGATGGGGCGACGGATAAAGATGTCGGTGAACGCCATATCAGCGGCCTCCAGCTCGTGCGGGGGCGGTCACGGTCACGTCCGCGCCGGGCTGGATGCGAAGCTGCCCTGCCGTCACCACGACATCGCCGGGCTTCAGGCCCCGTTCGATCACTATGTCATTGCCGATTCGTCGTCCGGTGCGGACCGGAACGAACTCCGCCTTGCCGCCTTTCCGGGCATCCTTGCCGCGAATGACGATCACGCTGTCGCCCTGCGCCGATGTCTGGATAGCCGTCGCCGGAACGACGAGCGCACCTGTTTGGGGCGGCAGCACCAGCGAGGCGGTGACATACATGCCGGGGCGAAGCACCCGGTCGGGGTTGGGCAGGATCGCCTGTACGGCAATATTGCGCGTGTCCTCGCCGATCCGGGGTTCGACCGCGTTCACGCGCGCGGTGAATGTCCGCTGCGGATAGGCATCGCTCGCGACCGTGACCGTGGCGCCCGGCTTGATCATCCCGAGGTTCTGCTGCGGCAGCGCGAATTCCACATAAAGGCGCGACAGGTCGGTCAGCGTGGCGATCGGATCGCCGGGATTGAGATACTGGCCGGGATTGACGCGGCGGATGCCGATCTGTCCGGCAAAGGGCGCGCGCACCTGCTTCTGGATCAGCCGGGCGTCGAGCTGGCGCACCGCCGCAAGCGCCTGATCCCGTTCCGCGCGGCGCTCTTCAAGCTGTTCGCGCGGTTCCGCGCCGCTCGGTGCAAGCTCTTCCGAGCGCACAACCTGCATGCGCGCGAAGGCAGCCCTTGCCCGCGCCGCGTCCCGGTCCGCCCGTTCCGGCCCGTCGAAAAGCTGAACAAGCAAGGCCCCGGCACCGACCTCTGCGCCCGAATCAAACCGGATTACCGAAACGCGACCGGCAACTTCGGCTGACAATTCGACTTCGCGCACGGCCCTGAGAGTGCCGATCGCTTCCAGGGACAGGGGAACGTTCCTTGGCTCCAGTTGCACGGCGGCCACGGGCAGCGGTGCTTGATGCCACTCCTGCGCCTGTCCCGCCTTGAGCATGCGCCAGACGAACAAGCCTCCCAGCACAAGGGCAAGGGCGAAGACCGTTGCAAGGATGGTGCGAATGTGTGGGAGGCGCGCTTTCGTGCGCTCGATCAAGCTCATGTCGGCTCCGGTTTATGTCCGCGAGTTCGGACGGAATGGATGCTTGCGGAACAAGCCGACCTGCCTCATACAACCTCAACATTTGTTGAGGTCAAGGACTATTTATGTCTCCCGCGATGCCGCAGGCGCTGTCCGTTGGCGAAGTGGCGCGCCGCAGCGGCGTTCCCGTTTCGACGGTTCATTTCTACGAGAAGCAGGGTCTGATCGCGGGCTGGCGCACGGAAGGAAACCAGCGCCGTTATCACCGCTCCGTCCTGCGCCGGATCGCCATCATCCGCATTGCCCAGCGTGCCGGCATCCCGCTGGCGATCATCAAGGACGCGCTGGCCGATATGCCGCACGACCATGTTCCAACCGCGCGGGACTGGCGGAATTTCACCGATGCCTGGACCGGCATGCTCAACGAGCGGATCATGTCGCTGACTCAGCTTCGCGACCAGATCGTGAGCTGCATCGGCTGCGGCTGCCTGTCGCTTGAGGAATGTCCGCTACGCAATCCGATGGATGAACTGGGGCGGTCGGGACCGGGGCCGCGGCGACTGAATAATCGCTAGCCTGCGCTACCCTCGAGAGGGTGGGTAAATATTAATGGACAATTTGTGCTTAGAATTTTGCGCCCATCATCATTTCGTCAACGTCAGGCCGCCTCTCAGGTCCCTCTCGGCGGGTGGGCTGGTCGCGCGGACGTGCCTTGCGGCGGGCCTGATCCAACGCTGCGTCGCCATGTTCAAGCAGAAGCTCTTCGACTGCGAGCGACACCGCGTTCTCGAACCGGCGGGAGCGCTGCCAGCGAAGGCCGTGGAGCCACCGCTTCATCATGATCGGATCGAGCCGGAAAGGGGAAGAGTAAGGGTCATGTCCGCGGAAGCGACGTCTCGCTTGCGGCAGGCGCTGGAGCTGATGCCGGCGCATCCAGCTGGACGGCGATGCGGAGCGGCAGCAGCATGTCGCGCGGCGGCGCGGCCGCGAGCTGCTGGCCGACGATCAGCGCCTGCATATCGGCATTGGCCTCCGCATGGGTGAAGGCAGGATAGTCGATGCGTGAGATTTTGCCGTCGCGCTCGATCCAGACCTTGATGACCAGGGGCGCGGTTGCCGCGTCTGGTGCGGGTCGGGTCGCATCGAGATAGGCGCGCAGACCTGTCACCGGCTCGTTGTGCGCCTCGAGCCAACCGGTGATGGAGGTTGTCGCGAACTCGGCGTAGCGCACCCATTCGACCGGCGCGGCCGAAGGCGCGACACTCTGCGCCGCAACAGGCGTGGTCGAGGCGATCCCGGCGCCGACAAGGGCCGCAATCCAGCGTGTGACGCGGGACAAAGGTGAGGATTTGGAGGTAGACCGCATCAGCGCGCTCCCAGAAACATGAGGCCGACAAGCACTGCGGCTGCGACACTCACCATGCGATAGAAATGAAGCTCGAAAGCGCCGACCGGGCGGCTCCGCTTGACCGCCCGGACCCGCGCCCGGCGCTTTTGTTCGGCAACGCAATCAGCACGGATCGCCTGGACCCAGCCCGCTAACCCGCGAACGCCGGCGACCGGACCCTCAGACACCGGCGCCTCCGCCGGCGATGATGCGCGGCCGCCAGTCCCGGCTACCCCGAGGGATGCAGGCGCCGGGGATGGCGTTCATGTAGGAATCGACCATGGCCTCCGCCTCGCGGTAGAGGATTGCGATCGCGCCAAGGGCCAACAGGCTGGTGATGAGAACCCCCAGCATGAAGGCCGCAAGGGCAATCAGGATCGTCCCCATGGTCGCTTCCCTCTTTCCGGCCTATCGCTGCGCTGGCGCCTGGACGGCTGGCTGTTGCTGCGGCAGGCGCTCGCGTTCGAAGCTGATGGTCTGGATGCGGGCATCCAGCGCGCGCACGACGTCCGCTGTCAGATCGTTGGCGAAATTGCCGCCGAGCGCCGCGCCGCGATCGAACAGCAGGCCGCAATTCTTGGCTTGATAGACCTGGGCAATGACCGGCTGCGCTTCGGTCGCGATGCGCTCCAGCGCCTTGGCGCGGGTCGCGTCGATCTCACGGCTGGAATGGGCGGCCTGCGTTTGCAGCGCCTGCCAGTTGCGCGCCAAGGTTTCGCGGCGCTGACGGTTGGCCGCATTGTCGGGCTGACCTTCGAGTGCGCGTGCTTCGGTTTCCAGAGCCGGGCGCTGCCCGTCGATTTCGGCCTGAGCGGCGCGGGTCAGCTCGGCCAGACGCGCAGACGCGGCCTTGCCGACAGCGGCATTGGCGAAGATGGCTTCGCGCGAGAGCAGGCAGACACCGGGCACGACTGGGCCGCCAAGGGGCTGCGCGGCTGGGGCAGCGGCAGGTGCCTGTCCGCCACCGACCGTCTGCGCCCAGGCAGAGGCGCCTGTGAAGGCGGAAGCGAGAATAAGGGCGGAGAGGAGAAGAGGACGGCTGTTCATGATACGACTTTCCTGGACTTGTTGGACTTTGCCGGGGCGTCGGCCTCGGCAGTAGCGGGTTCGTTCGAAGCACCTGACGATGACGGTTCCGCGACGAGACGCAGCGCCTGCCGATCGACCAGCGCGCGGAAGCGGTCGAGCGAGGCCAGGTGATGATGCACGAGCGCAAGCAGGCCTTGCTTGTGCCAGGCAACGACCGTCTCATCATCGAGGCCTGCAAATTTCTGAGCGTCGACGATCAGGAAGTTATTGAGACCCAGCTTGCGGCCATCGGGCAGGGTCGCATCCGCCCGCCGGTCGACCAGCAGATCCTTTTCCTTCAGCGCATCCGTGAACAGCTTGGTCAGTTCCGCTTCCCGGCCGAACGCTGTGCAGAACTCCAGCGCCTGCTGCGTCAACGCGGAGGGCTTGCCGTCCTCGAACAGCGCCGTACCTTCAGTCCCGCCCTGGACGACCCGATCCGAACCGCTGTCGATCGACAGGGCAAAGCCGTCGGGCTCCTCGGTCCTGACGAAGGTGAAGGGATATCGGCGGACATAAGCGGGGATGTAGCAATCGCTCGCCCAGCGGCCGTCCTCGACGAAGAGATTGGTCGGCTCCAGGCCCAGCACGACGATCGGCTGCGCGGTGTCGCCGGCGAATAGGACCGGATAGCTACGTGCCGCCGCAACGATTTCGCTCGCCACGATCGGCAGGAATGGCGTTTCGGCCGCGAAGGACACATCGCCGGCCTTCAGGCGCCAGTCAGCGTGAACGGTCGAATGGAGCGGCTGCAAGGCCTTGTAGAAGAGCGGAAGCATGGGGGCAGCGGTCGAGGCCGCAGCATTGGCGTTGTCTGCCATGATTAAACAATCTCCGAATGAGGTAGTCCGGGACGGCGGCAGTGGACTGCCGCCGTCCCGGTGGGAGCGGGCCGACCATTCGGCCCAAACTGTTCGGCTTACTCGCCGAAGCCGAGGAAGCGGACGTTCAGGATCGTCGGGATCTCGGTCCGAACCTGCGGCCGCGCCCGCTCGGCCAGCTCCGCCGCCTGATTGGCGACGGCGCTGGAGGCCGAGGAGGCCGAGGTGAGCGCGCCGGTATTGACCGCCGCGACCACCGGGATGCCGGCGGCTTCGCCCTGCACCTTGATGTTGGCGGCGTTGAGCACCTGGAGCGCGGCGAGGTTGATGTTCCCCGACACGCGGATGCCCGCTTCGCCCGCATCGATCGTGCCCAAAGGCGCGATCAGGTCGATGTCACCGGCCGGCACCTCGGGAATCGGGTTCAGCGTGGCGATGCCCGCGCCGGACGAGGGCACCTGCGGGGCGAGGCGAACATTGCCATAGGCGTCATATGTGCGAAGTGGCGGGGTATACAGCACCGTGGTGTTCGCCCCGCGTCCGGCGTTGATGTCGCCCTCCTCGGACCAGCCGAGGATGCTGCCGCCATAGGTGGTCATGATGCGTGAGAGACCGAGCAGGAGCGATTGTTCGCTGAAGATGCGGATATCGCCACTGCCCTGCGTCATGACGCCGGCGGTCTTCTGGTCCTCGTCGGTCATCACATTCTGAACGCCGACGACGATCTGGCCGCCGGGCGCCATCATTTCGATGTCGCCGCCGAAGTTGGTGCGAACGCCCGAGCCGCGATACATGATGATATCGCCGCTGCGGTCGATGACATTGCCGTCTGCATCCTTGTCCGGGAACAAGGTAGCGACCGCGAGACGCCCGCGAAGATAGGAACCGAGGCGCGGGCCATCGGCGTCGTTATATTCGCGTCCGCCTTCACGCAGTTCCGAGAAATAGACCTGCCGCAGGAAGATGCGCTGTTGCTCCGGTGAGAGACCGTCGAACCGCTCCTGCACCTGTGTCAGTAAGCCGGACTGCGCTTCATTCAGCGACGCTGCGCCATCGGCATAGCCATAGTCGAACATATCGGTCGAGCGCAGCAGGGCCGAGAGATTGCCCTGGTTGGTCGCCGCATCCTTGAAGCCCAGGGCCGAAAGGCGCTCCCCGAGCTGTGCGGCGGGAAGCTTCACGCCATTCGCGTCGACCAGCCCATTAGCGGAGACGAATTCGGCAAATGAACCCTCAGCGACGTAGCCGTAACGGTCGAACAGCCAGGCGGCGAGTTCGGCGTCATAGACCTTCACCAACTTGCCGACGCTCTCGACAATGCCCTCGTCGGTCACGCCATTCTGTTCGCCCAGAGGACGCGCCGGATCGGCCAGCCGAGACGGATCGAGATAGAAGTCCCGCACCGCATCCCAGTTCACGCCGGTCATGCCCGCTATCAACGCGATCGAGGCGCCATCGGACGTATCATCGGCCCGGATCGGCCCGATCGAGGTGAAGGAACCCCGATCCTCCTGGAGGATGTTGCGCCCCGCTGTGACCTCAAGCGTCCCCGGACCGGCAATGTCGAAGTTGCTGTAGATGATGTCCCGACCGGCCGAAATCACCGAAACATCAGTATCGTTGCTGTGGACGATGAGATTGGATGCGCCCACGGTGCCGCTTGCAACGATGTCACGCCCAGCAGTCATGCGCAGCGGGCCTCCGCCGACATACCAGTCCAACAAGGTGCGCCCACTTCCCGAATTAAAGCTGAGCATTTCACCACTGCCCAGGCCGACGATATCGCCCCCGACAGCATAGATTCGCACAGGAAGTCGATCAGCCCAGTTCGACGACGAGACGGCAGCTGAGTTGGGTCCGAAGGCGAAGAGCGAATATGTATCGTTCCACGTCTTGAGTTCGCCATTGTTGGTTGCGTCGATTGCCGAACCATCGAGCGAGAGGTTCATGGCGCGTTCGCTGTACCGGCCATCTTCGCGTCCGACAAATGCCGGGTTAAATGGTGTCGGCAGGAGCGTGTCGGTGAAAGACACGCTGATTACATGGCGCGACGCGAGGTTTGAGGAACGTGTCAGATCGCCACCATAAATGGACCCTGCTGCCAACAATGAGAGTTCGCCGGAAGGCGAGGGCGAGAGGCGGTCGCGGGTCACGAGATCATTCGTCATGCCTGCCGATGCGCCGAAATAGAGATCTCCGCCCATCGCCGTGACCCGCAGAATCGCCGGCCAGGTGTCGGCAATGTCGGCCGCGGCGATCAGTGTCTGGCTCGTTTCGATCCCATGCTTGCCCGGCGCGATGTCTCCGCCTGCCGACTGTAGATTGATGGCAGTGTGATCGGTCCAGAGGCTGAACCAGCTGTTGCCGCCGCCCCCATAGTTGACCCCATTCACCGTGAAGGGCTGCGTATTGAGACCGATGCTGCGTGTGGCGTCGCCTGCGCCGGCAATCACCTGGTCGCCAAGGGTCCGCACCGTAAAGACTGAATCGCCCGGCACCAGTGTGACACCCGATAGCGCCTCCGCCTTCGTGGTCTCGAACGGATCGGTGCCGCGCGGATCGAGCGGATTAGGAAGAGACATTGAGCGATAGCCGGCCTGTACGGCGCCGATCGAATCGGCATCAACACTGGTCGATCCCCGCAGGTTGACAATGCTGCCACCGAGGCTGGCTTTGGCATTGGCGGCATCACCTTCGACATAAGGATTGAGCGCCCCGCCGATCCTTATGACCATGTCACCGCCCCCGGTGAGCCTCAGCGTGCCGTCCGCTGCCACACGACCGGTCGAACCAACAGCCAGAACAAGGCCTTCGCTACGACTATCACCATAGTTAAATGAAGTGTTTTCACCGCCACGCTTGGCCGTGCGGCCCGCATCTCCGCCAATACGAACTGTCAGATTGCCTCCGCCAAGCGTGCCGAAGCCGGTAAAGCCGGTTATTGCCGGGTTCGCAATGCTGCTGCCATTTGCCGAGGAAACATAGGTGCCGAAGTTGATCCACCATGCCGTCGGGATCTTTTCATCCGTGACGGCGCCACCCGAACCCTGCCGCCACAACCAGTTGCCGGCGACCGCACTCGATTGATAGCTCTGCCCGTTCTCCAGCATGCGGAAACCCAGGATATCACCGACTAGATCGCCGCCGGCCGTGATCGCCAGATTGCCCCCACCGTCAGGATACCAGGCATGATAACTGGCAAGGGTGGCCGAATAATCTGTATCGCCGCCAAGCACCACGCCAGTTGGCAAGGTTCCACGCCGAAGGTCGTAGCCATCGCCCGGATCGGTCGCCGTGCCGGCAGTATAGATTCCATAGAGCGAGGACATGCGGATGTCCCCCGCCGCCGTCAGCGACAGATCGCCCGTACCCGTTCGGATCACGCTGATACCCGGCGCGACATAATCATATCCCGTCCAAACCTTCGGCCCACCGCCTTCCTGAACGAGGCACAAATCAGGGAAGGGAGCGCACCAGGCTGCTTGTTCATCTTCTGACACGGGCTCGCCCGCAGGCATTCCCAGCCAGTTGTCAGGCGCCCAGACAATCTGGTCGCCGCCTGTCTGTTTCACGGCGCACAATGTCGAATCATATTCGCACCATGACGCTTCCTCTTCCGAAACCGGCGTGCCGGGCTCATAGCCTAGCCAGTTGCCGTCCGCCCAGACGAGTATCTCGCCACCGACTTCCTGCATGGCGCACAATGTCGAGTCATACTCGCACCATGATGCCTCCTCTTCCGAAACCGGCGTGCCCGGTTCGTAGCCCAGCCAGTTACCTTCTGCCCATACGAGTATCTCGCTGCCCGTGCTACTGAACGTCGGCGTACCACTATAGTGGGTGTCTGCCAGCCGAATCGTCCCGACCGAGGCCGGATCGAGCGCCTTGCGATCAGCCGAGGCGACATCTGCCCCAGCAACGAGTTGGAAGCTCCAGCTGCTGGTGCCCGAAGCCAGCATCGGGGCCACGGCCCAATTGCGATTGATGAATCCCTGATCGGATGGACGGAGGTTGATACCAAGATCATCGACAAGTTGAACGTCCGTCATTGACGGGATGAGGGCCCCACGTGGCAAAGTGATCCGTTCGTTCGTCACCATTTCGACCGGCAAGGGCGCGCCCTTGGGCCAGATCAAGGCATCCACCGCTGCGCTGCTGGAGAGCGCAGTGCCCGCGCCCAGCTTCATCCCCGGCGTCAACGTCACCATATTGTCGAGCACCATCCCCGCAGAATAAGCCACCGATCCATCGGCATTATAGATGTTGGCGGATAGGGCAGATCCGGCCCCGAGCGTGAGCTGTCCAGTCAGCGCCACGTCGACCGGCAGCACCGTGCCGGCGGGAAGAGTGAGAGCGCCAACGGGCACGTCATAATTCAGCGTCGCTTCCCGCGGGAAAGTCGTTCCCGTATCCAGCACGACACCGTCGATCGGAATGATGATATCCCCACCAAAGGGAGTGAGGCCGCCGACGAGTCCGTTAGGACCTTTGGTTTCCGTGAGCACCCATCCATCGTCATCAGCCGTGGCGGCGGGTGGCGCGAAACCGTCAGTGATGCTGCCTAGGATGTTGAGGTCGCCGGCGGCCCGCAGCACCAGTACGCCCGGCTCGCCGAAACCGCGCAGCGCCGGATCGATCCGGTTGGCTTCCGGTCCGTAACGATAGCCCGACATATCGAGGTCGCCGAGCACCGTCAGCGTTCCTGAAGGATTGACCGCTGCATTGCTCACGATCTCAACACCAGGGCGCAGATGATATTGTCCCAGCCCCGCCAGGCGAGCGGAAAGCGCTGCATTGCCCAACGCCAAATTGATGAAGGTGGTGCTGTCGAGGTCAATCCGGTCGAGATAAGCCTGGGTGACAAGCTGGGGCCGTTCGCCGGAAACGTCCGGCAGATCGGCCAGCGGCGCATCGTCATAAGTGCGGAAGGCATTGACGGCGATCGACTTGGCGCCTTGGATGTCTACCATGCCGCCCACGTCTATTGCGACGTCGTCCGTTGCCGTGCGCTGCGCGTTCAAGTCGAGCGAGCCCCGTGCTGCGCCATCGTTCTGGCCAGGCACATCGGTACCGGCACGCAGGTCAATCCGCGCGCTGTCGCCGAGGACCAGCGTACCCGCCGTGCTGGAGAGATCGACAACCGCGCGGTTGGGGCTATCGATAATCTGACCATAGCTATCTACGCGAAGACCCGTGCCATGGGCATCGAGCGCGCCGTTGACGACGAGATCGCCAATGGCCGCAAGACGGATTGCGCCGACCCCCTGACCGCTGGCATCAATCGTCCCCTCGATGGTAAGGCTGCCACCATCGAGCACAATCTGAACATCTTGCGCCTTCACGCCGTCACCCACGGTGAGGTCACCTTGTCGGATGCGAAAGCGCCTTGCTCCGAAAACCTCGCCTGCGTTAAGCTGGGTGTTTAGCTCTCCGAAATCCGCAAGGGACTGCGCCTGGACCGCCAACTCCGCTCCGTTGTAGGCGATTTCGGAGCCTCCGGCATCGGCCCTGCCCGTAGCGGAACCGAGAATCGTACTCGCCAGATCGACATGTCCGGCACCTGTGCCAAGTGCGGTGACACTTATCGTGCCCGCGCGATTGTTGACGGCGGACAGGTCAATGATCGAACCGGCGCTGGCAGAGATATTGCCGCCCGTGCTTTCCATCAGAAGATCGCCGCCCCAACTATACTGCGTGACGTCAACCATCTCGACCGCTCGACCCGAAAGATCGATGCGAGCCAGGTCGCCGAGCACGAGGTCGCCGCTTGCCGACAGCGTGAGCTTTCCCGATGGCAGGATCACCGCGCTGTCAATCGAAAGGTTGCGACCGTAAATCGCCAGCTGCGCCCCCAGCGCATCGCTGGCGACCTCACCCGCCACGCCCTCCGGCGCCATCACGCTCACGTCGCCGCCTGCCCTCACGGTGAGCATCGATCCGGCTTCCCCGGTCAGCACAGGAGCAGTGACGACAAGGTTGCCGCCCTGATAATCCCAGCCCTTACCGGTCACATAGTCGCCGCGTGTTTCATAGACCGAAAGCATGCTTTTGCCGCTGCTGACAATACGCTCGGCTGCTGTGAGGTTGACTTGCCCGAAGCCGAGCACAAGCCGCTCATCGATACCCGTGGAAGATTGGGTGTTCGCCCCATGACCGAAGAGGATCGAGTTCGCCCGGATATCAAGCATGCCCTTACCCAGCAGACCGGCGACCGGAGCGCCTGCCTCACCGTCCGTGCCGGTCCAGATGAATTCGCCCGCGTGGATCGTCGCGACATCGCTATCGGCGCCATAACCAAAGATAGCAGGCGTGCCGAACACGAGTTGATCGAGCGACGAGGCATCAAGGTCAACCGCGCCATAGACATTGACCGCTCTTGTTGCATTGAGCTCCAGCATCTCGACCGCCGGCGCGTGCGTCGCGTTATTCCCCGCCAGGATCTCGGCAAGGCGGGTCTGGTTGAGTTCCAGCCCATCCGGCAACTGTCCGCTTGCCTCGGCTGCCGCCAGCGCCGCACTCTCTCCCAGATTTACCGAGGATACGCCCAGTACCAGCCTGCGCGTACCATATGCCACCTTCTTCTCGATGGTGAGCACGCGATTGGTCGCAAGAGCGATGGTCCCTTCGGACAGGAGTTGCGTCGTCCGGTCGCAAGCATCGGTCACGCATGCTCCAACATTAACGTAGAGGCCATCGGGAGAATTGGGATTTTCTTCCTGAAGGAACAGATTGAACCACCCGTTGGAGAGGGCCAGCACGCCGAGGCCGCCGAAAATATAGCCGTCGTCGGAATCATAGCTGGATTCACCCATGCCAATGGTGCTGAGAGTGGCCCCTTCCTCGATCGTCAACGTGCCCCCGTCATTACCCATGGACTTTGAACCGGCCATAATAATGTCGGCGGCGGAGATCGCCGCGCCGCTGCGGATGGTTAGCGAACCCTCGCCATTCACAGTGACGTAGCGGCCGCTCTTGCCATACAGGCTGGACAGCGTGGCATTGAGGATGAGGCGCGGCGCTTCGAGCGCACTTAGCGCGCCCGCATCAACCGACGCGGAATCCAGCCCCGCCGATGCTTGCGCGCCGGTCGCCACGACCTCGCCGATGCCACGCACCTGCACCGCGCCAGCGTAGCCTTCGCTATCCTTCGCAGCCGCAAGATTCACGTCGCCCAGCACTCGCAGCGCCAAGCCGTCCGCGCTGTCGGTGCCGCGGGTGAACGCAAGATCCAATGTCCCGCCATCGGAAGTCATCATCGCGCGCGGCATGCCCAGTCGGGCGGCATCGGCCGCGACGAAGGCGTTGTAGCCCATCTCGTTGTAGCCGGAATGCGCGCGTACAGCGTCCGCGGAAGTCAATGTCACCCGTCTAGGCAGGGTATCCCGTATCGCGGTATTGGCGATGCCGAGTGTACCCTGCGTCAGATAAGAGCCGTTGCCGATCGCATTGACACCCGAATAGCCGCTGGTCATTCCCGCACCGATCTCAACACGGAAGGCGCCTGGCAGCAGCGCGTAACTGGATGGCATCAGCGTGTATGTGCCGGCAGCGAGACCGGGTACGCTCTCAAGGATTGTGATCTGTTGCCCAACCACCGGATTCCCATACCCAGCATCGGGCGCGACGGGAGCGTAGGAAGACCTGCTTGAAGGAACTATCGCGTAAACGGCATTGCCACTCGCGCTCGCGCCATAGCCTGGGTTGGCATTGATCAGCGCGGTCTTGAGGATATCCACCGATCCGCCCCGTCCGCTCATGAAGCCGGCGCCGGCAAGATCCCCACCGCCCGAAAGATCGAGCAGCGCTCCGCTTTGCACATCGAGACGAGCGGACTTCACTTCGAGGCCATGACCCCAGTCCGTACCGCTGATGGCGGTGAGTGCAACGGGCGAACCATTGTAGTCATATTCGATGCCGTCGACAGTTCCGCCATAAGGCATCGTCAGTCCGGCGGCACTGATCGAGGTCTCACTGCCTGGAAGCAGGTTGACCAAGGACGTGACTTGTCTGTTGAAGGTCGAACCGATCGTAATCAATCCGAAGGGCGCGCGCACCACGCCGCCCTGATTGATGGTTTCGGCACCCAAGGCTAGCATGCCAAAAGCGGAATAGGGCATTTCGGCAATACTGTCGTCGTAGCGGAGGATCGTTAAACTGCTACCTGCCCGAAAAGCCTCACCCTCTCCCTGATAGCCACTCATGATTCTGCCGCCGACACCCGTTGCCGGATATATTTGCGCTGCTGTGAGGGTAATGTCGCCCGAGGAAGACAGTTCCGTAGTGGCATTGGTCGGCAATCCGCGCCCCGGCGTGCCTGCAAGCATCCGCAGGTCGCCGCGGCTGGTGAGATCGATCTGCGCGAAGCCGCGCCGATCCAATATCTCACCGGTCGATTGATCGGCAGTGCGGGCGCCGAAGCCTACCCGATCGCGCACATCGATCAAATCGGCTACGACCGAGAACAGCGCGTTCGTTGGCGCCTGCGATATGCCGTCGCCCCAGTGAAGCGAAGGCATCTCATAATGCTCAGGACCTATGCGCGTCGTGCCGGCCAGGCGCAGGTAAGGAGTCGCAATGGATACCCGGCTATCCTCTGCGGCGGCGACCGTCAGCGCATATGTGCCCGCATAAAAACGAGCGCTCTGGCCCAACGAGAGTGTGACGCTACCGTCAAACGACAGCGCGCCGTTCACCAACAGCGAGACGTTGTCGAAACCGCCAGCCTCGATCCTGTCGGCTCCGAAATATCCGGTCCCCGCGACAAGGTCACCATGAACTCCATTGACGCCGAAACCTTCAGGAAGCAGGCTTTCGCCCTGCTCCTGCGACAGTATGAATTCACGCGGTCGGAGCAGGTCCGCATACGCTTCCCCCACACGATAGGCCGCCGATTCCAGCGCAAGGCCAAGCGTTCCGCCCGCAGCGCCTTTACCGCCGGCCTCGGCCTTCACAGTGCCGTCCAGATAGAGCCCGACATTGGATTTGGCGACAATCGTACCGCCGTCACTGACAACCTGCGTCGTAATAGAGGGCATACCCATCGTAGAAGGAAGGTCGAGTGTCGCCTGCGTACCGGAGGCATCGAGTAGCGCACCAGTTTCGATGACGATGAACGCATCCGCAGCCTTGGCCGAGCCGGTGTCCTCCCAATCAAGGCCGCCACCGAGGGCGATCGTTCCCCCATCCGCAACAATGCCGTAACGGCGCCCCAGCCTGTCCACGGCGGTAGCAGAGCGGGCGGCGACATCGATCACAGCTTCGCTGCCGATACGAATCAGGCCCGGTTCGGGAGAACCGTAGCCATCAGAAACGGCTGTCGCCAGGCGAGGAACATCCAGCGTAACATTGCCTCCCCAAGCGTAAAGGCCGCCATCGACCGCAATATTTTTGCCTAGCAACGTGATGGATTGGCCAGGATCGACATTTATCGCAGCTTGGCGTCCAATGAGAATTCCGCCAATAGCCTCATCGCTTCCAGCCGGCGCTCCCAGCGTGGCGGAGATAGTCAGGCTTGCTCCCCCCCGCCGGGTCAAAACGCCATCTACCGGATTTTCCAAATAGGTGGGTGGCGTCCAAAGGTCGAGCGCTTCGGACAGCGGCGCGCCGGTAGCCGCATCCGGCGCGAATTCGCCAAAAAGCAACACCGGCATGACTACGGACAGATCCGTGCCATCGGCCACTGTCACGCTCTTGCGTCCGACTAACTCGTAACTAGCGAAACCGGTCTGAAAGATCGCAGTATCGACTTGTGTGCCGCCCTGTTCATCGGCCGCGCCAACAGTGAACGTCTTGCCGGTTTCGAGATGTAGCGTGCCGCCGCCCAGCACGCCGACGCCACGTATTTCCCCGTCGAGCAGGAGCGTGCCATCCGGCGCAACAATAGCATTATAGCCATCCGCAACGAGCGAAACGTCACCGCCGGCTCCGCCCCTTGTATCATTCTGGGCGAGGATCGCTCCACCAGATGAAACATCTATCAGGCTGCCTTCCGCCAGAGCCAGATCATGGGTAGAGGCCAGGGTGACTTTGCCGCCATCGAGATAACCCAGCTTTCCAGTGTCGGAAGCATTGAGGGCGGTATTGACCCACAGGCCGGTGAGATCGAGCGTTACGCCTTCACCGACCGCGATAAGCGAGCCCCCATTCCCATCCAGGAGAACCTGTGCGCTGCTTCCATAGTGATTGCTTGCCCGGTTGGTCGCATTGATCGAGCCACTATGGGCGGTGACGTCCGCATTGAAGTCAATCGTTGGCGCAACCAGCTTTAGCGCCCCGCCATCGGCCAGTGTCAGGGGATTGTCGATGGCGATCACGCCGGTTGTTTCGATGTTGAGACCGCCGAGACCAGCCTGATTGAGCAGGCCTGCGTCGAGCCAGGCGGTGCCGTTCCGCTCTTCAGGCAGTGCGTCCCCCGTCGCGAGATGCTTAGCGATGCTCGCAACATCCGCGATCTTCACCTCCACTGAATAGGGGTTGGTGTTACTCACCAACAGGTCATAGCGCCCTAAAGCCAGCGACCCCGGCTGCGCGCGGGTATGCTGCGCCACATCATAGCCATCGGTGATGCCATCGGCGCGCGCATTGACCTGCCGCTCGCCCTCGATCACCTCGGCGATGATATCGCCTTCCATGATGGCGGTCGGCGTCGAGAGAATGAGCTGGCCCGCGTCGCGCCCGACCGTATAGCCATCACTCCAGCGCCGCACGCTGCGCGCGCCCGATATCGGGTGGGACCAGACCTGGGTGTATTGTTCGCCCCAGCGCGAATGCTCGCGCACGAAGGCATCGCCCCAGGCGACCATCTTCATGCCGGCCGGCGCATTGGCGAGATCATAGAGCTTGCCGTCTGCGCCCAGCACACGGGTCGAAAGCACCCAACCGGCCTGGTAGTCGAGGCTGCCGCCGGATATGTCGAAGGTCGCGCCGCGCTGCGCCACCACCTCATTGGCAGCGAGCGTGATCGTGCCGCCGATCGCCGCCCATTCACCGATGCCATGGGCCATATTGTTCAGATGACCACCCACCTCGAGCAGGCCGCCCTTAGTGTACCAGCGATCGCCTTCATAGCCGCCGGTGCCGTCCGGAAGCAGAACCAGGTCGCGCACATCGATCCAGACGTCGGTGCTACGCAGATTGGCGTTCTCGCGGTTCTCCGGCGAATCCCGCAGCTCATTACCCTGAATGTTCACAAGGATGGAGTTGGACTCCATGTCGAGGGCGATGCCCTGAACGCCCGAGACGTCGATCAGCGCCCCGTCCTCGGCGGTGATGCGTCCAGCCGCCTGCACCGCGACCTGACCACCCTGGGCGCTGGTCTGCGATCGGCCTTCGAACACGACGTCACCGCCGGTGACAATTTCGATGCGCGACTGGTCCAGGCGATCGGCGAGCAGCGAGCGATCGTCAAACCCGCCATTGGTGGTTGTATAGCGATTGGTATTGGCGGTCTCGCTCTGTTCGATCAGCGAGTCCCGCTGGCCGTTGAGCGCGGTATCCTCACTATCCAGCTCCGGCAGGATGATCGTGAGACCTTCGCCGGACCCCACCACCTTGCCGTCGACATCGCTCAGTTCCCAGCCGCTGGCGAGCGTCACCGAGCCCTCGGCGTCGCTCACGCTGTTCAGCAGATGGATCGTGCCGCGCTGGTTGACGCCGGTGGTCGCAACGAGAACGCCTTCCTGCCGGATCGTGCGGCCAGCCAGCGTGATGTCGCCCTGGGCAGCTTCGATCAGGCCGCGGTTGATGACTGTCCCGCTGGTGGACTCGGCATCGATCAGCCCGCGCACCTCATTGCCGCGTGTCGTCGAATATTGGTTCTCCTCGGTGCCGTAGCCCCGACGGATGATGAAATCATCGCCGGCCGACAGCAGGGTCTGGCCCTTTGCCGTGACGATGCTGCCTTCGTTGGTGACCTCGGTTCCCATGAGCATGACATAGCCGCCGCCCTGGGTGGCGCTGGCAGGCGCATGGGTGGTGATCTGCGCTCCGGCCTCGATCGTGATCGCGCCGCCCGCATCGCGGAAGGAGGGCAGATAGTTGGCGCCGGAGAGCTGCGAATAGATGCCGCGATTGGTGTCGAGGAAATCGCTGTCGAGAATATTGGCCGATGAGGCGATCAGATTGCGAACATTGACCACGGACGTGCCGCCGAACAGCACGCCGTTCTGGTTGAGGATCAGCACCGTGCCGGGCGCGGTGAGCGTGCCGTGGATCTGCGAGGGGCTGGCGTCGCGCACGCGGTTGAGCACGACGGCGTCGGCGCCATAGGCCTGGTTGAACACCAGATCGGTTTCACGGCCGATATTGAAGCTGTCCCAGGTGAGGATGGCGCGCTGCTGGTCCTGATCGACCGTGACCGTGGTGCGCCCGTCCTGGCCAGCGCTCTCAACCGGATCATTGGCGCCTTGCCACAGATTGGGATCGATCTCGATGCCGGGCGCCTGCCGAAGCCCGCCCTGGCCGATGCCGTTGGGGATAGTGTTGATGGCGTTCTGCGCGGCGATACGTGCCTGCACCTGCGCGTCGTTCATCTGGGCGCGGGTCTGCGCCGCGCGGCGCATCGCCTCGACTGCCCGCTGGGTGGCGCTGTTGCGCTCGGTCACGCGCTGCGCTTCGGCCTGCGCGACGCGGGCGGCCGCTGCCGCCGGATTGCCGCCGCCACGGCCCTGGCCGATGCGGTTCGATTGCGCCTCGGCGGCGCCGGCGAGCAGAAGGGAGCCGATCGAAGCGCCGATGAGCAGACGCGTGCGAAGCGAGTGGTTGGTGTTCGTCATTGTTTTGGCTCCAGCATCGTTGCGGCAGGCGTGGCGGCCGCATGTTCTTGAATGTCGCGAGAGGTCGGGATGGCCGCGCCGGGCGGGCCGTCACCGAGCAGGAAGGCGGCGAGAAAGAAGGCCAGCACCCATGGGACGGTGCGGCCAAGCTCCTCAGCAAGAATTGCGCGGGTCATCAGCGCGGTCCCCGTGTCGTGGGCGGACGGCTGTTCGGCCGCTCCGGATGGACCGACCGGCCCAGCGCATCACCCATGCGCAGCCGGGTTGCGGCCTGATGGGCGACGCCGACCTGAACATCGGGCGAGCCGGCGCCCGGCGTCGGCGCTTCAAGCCCGGCGCGGCTTTCAGCCTGGGCGGCGCGCGCCGCCTCCTGAAGACGGCCCGTCGCGCAATCGAGATGCCCGGCGCGTGTGCCGGCGATATCGACGATCACACAGGGCTGCGGGCCGGAGCCGCTGATACGCTGCGGCGCGGGCGCGCGCACTTCGGCCGGATCGAGTTCGATCGCCAGCGGGGGCGCCTCGGCGCTCGTCTCGGCCGTCTGGGCAAGCGCGCTGCCGGCGAGAAACAGGGTGGCGAAAGACGCCAGCGCAAGCGAGGCTCGCCCGATGAAGAGCGTGTCGGGCGAGCCCGCCGTCACTGCGCGGCGCAGGAACTGGCGTGAACCAGTGCGCGGGTTCGGGAAAAGGGTGAGCGGGCGCTGACCGATGGCCAGCGCCGCTCCCGCCGCACGGGCCGGCCGTTGGCATAGCCGGTCCATGACGGCCTCCTGCACCGCAACCTGGTCCTGTCCGTCTTTGGGGGAACCGGACCGGATCAGGCGAGTAGCGGCGCCGGAGATCTGGAAAAGGTGCGTCAACGCCCGGTCCCGCCCGTTGAGGGGGCCGGACGGAACCGGACGATTGCGATGGCCGGCGCCGTGGGAGCGGAGCGCAGTCGAGACAATCAGGAGCGTTGACGTGGACATGTCGGCCTCAGAACCGCGTCATGAGGTCGATGAAGCCGCGATCGACGCTGAACGGCGCAGACGCGATTTCTTCAGCCGACAGCCAGCGGAAGCCGAGGATGGTGTTCCTGGCGATCGCGTAATTGCCGCCGATCTGCCAGCCGCGATTGTTGGTGCCGCCGATGTGGAAGTCGCTGTCGGCAAACGCGTCGACCACCGCGTCGCTTTCGAGGCGGCGATAGGCGACCCAGGCGTTCCAGTCGCCGCGCTTCGCCTGCCAGTCGCCGGCGAGATTGAGGTTCATCACCGAACCCACGGTCAGGCGGGCCTGCCAGCCGGTATCGCCGCCGTCGTAGCCACCGTTATAGGTGTCACCATTGGGGCCGAGATTGTTCCAGGCGACGGCGGAGATCACATCACGGTCCCAGCCGAGATTCTTGACGAAATCGCCTTCGAGCCGGACGCCGAAGCGTTCATTGGCGCGGTATTCGGCCTGGGCGCGGATGTGGAGCAGCTCGAACTTGGACGCGAGCCCGAAATACTGATTATCCGGTTCCAGTTCGGGATTGGGCGAGCCGGTATAAAGCGGATCGCGCAGCGCCATCATCGTATTGCCATGCTGCTGGAAGGCCGGACGCAGGGCGTCGGTCGAACAGACCAGCTCGGTCCAGTAGCAGGGCTCGGACAGACGCCCGGCGATATTGTCGAAATGATAATAGCCGCCGGCGAGCTTCACATTGAGCTGTTCGGTCGGGTTGAACTCGACCCCGGCCTGCGCCGCGAACAGATAGCGATCCTCGCTCTTGAACGGCCGCCCGGTGCCGATCTCGCCGCCCGTTTCCGGATCGATGATCGTGGGCGCATTGCGGGTCCCGAAGTTAAGATCGGTGTTGAACACGGGGAAGGCGCCGAGCGTGCCGAACAGACGCACGCCATTCGCAACAGCGCCCTGGCCGGAGATCGCGACGCCGTCGAAGTTCATGTCGTTGTCGAAGACGAGATCCGACGTCCACAGCGGATTGGCGAAGCGGCCGAACTCGAGCGCGACATTCTCGGTCGGCGCGAGGCGGATCGAGGCACGGTCGAGCCAGAGATGATATTTGCCGCTGCCGTCGGCGCCCATCGTCTGGTTGGTCGAGACTGGCGAGCTGCTCGCACCCGTCGCGAGGCGGATATCGGCGGTGATCCAGTCGGTGATCTGGGCCTTGACGCCGAGACGCGCGCGCAGGCGGAAGCGCTGGCGATCCTCCAGCGTGTTCAGGAACGGCGCATCGATATAGCCGGTCGAGCTGGCGTTGACGTTCTGCGGCTGTCCGCCGTTGATCGCGCCATAGTCCCAGAAGATGTCGCCATTGGCGTCGTCATAGCGGCGCGCTTCGCCGCGCACCCGCACATCGCCATAAAGCTGGATGCGGCGCGTCCATTCCGGCGTCTCACCGGGACGTGCCCAGCCTTCGGCCTGCGCCTGGGTGCCAAGCTCGGCGCGGACATGCTGGGCGATCTGCTCGCGCACCACCGGCGAGACATAGGTCACGGTCTGGGTGCCGTCAGCGGCGACACCGGGCTGCGGGAGCGGCGCCGGCGCCTGGGCCCGCGCCTGGACGGTTGCGGCCCGAGCATTGCTGATCATCCGATCGGCCTGTTCGCGGGTGATGATATTCTCGGCCACCATCTGCTCGATGAGCTGACGCGGATCGATGCCCGCATCGTCCTGCGCGAACGCCGGCGAGCCGAGAAGCGCAGCGCCAGCGGACGCCGCCAAAAGCAGAGATTTAAGGCGGCCTGTCTGGCCGGGAACCTTCGTCATTATGTCTATCCCCTTCGAGAGAGTGGTCACTGGGTGCTGCGCGGACATGCGATCAGCCTCCCGAGCGGCTGTTGATTTCGAGGCGCATGACCGGGAGCCCTGCCGGCGGCGGCGGGCAGGTCGTTCCCGAAAGCACCTCACGGATGCGCGCGGCGCGGCGGTCATCAACCCCGCTGACGCGGGCGTCGGCGATCCGCCCATTGGCGGCCATGGTGACGGCAAGCTCGGCCCTATAGCGGCCGCGTGTCAGTTCACGGTCAGCCTGGGCGGCCCGCTGGATGCAGCTCTGCGCCTGCGCGGCATAGGCCCCGAACGGATTGCCGCCGCCGGGGCGGCCACCGATGCGGGTGCCTGATCCGTCTCCGCGCGCCAGCCCGTAATTGCTCGGGCCCGCGCCTTCGCGCGCCGTCAGCGCATTGTCGCCGGGCGCTGGATCATTGCTGGCGTCGGGCGGCGGCGGCGTATCGAGCGGCTGCTCGATCGGCGGCGCGATGGTCGGCTCCGGCGGCTGCTCGACCTGCTGCGGTTCGGGCGGCGGCGGAGGGGGCGGTGGCGGCGGCAGGATCACCTGCGTCGTCCGCATTTCATTGGGACGATCGGAGACGGTCTGCTTGCCCAGGAAATTATAGCCGATCACAAGCGCCAGACCGACGCCGACCACCACCAGCACGCGTCCGAAGGTGATGGGCGATGTCTTGCGGCGGCCCCGGGGCCCATTGGGGCTTCCGGGGGCGATCAATGCGCCTGCGGCCATGATCGCCTCCCTAGGTCGTCAGCCGGACGATCGAGATCGCCGCAAGCGTCAAGAGGATCGCCAGCGCCAGCAGAAACCAGGGCCGCCGATTGCGACGACGAAAGTGGCTTCGGGAGCGTTTGACACGCATGGTCCATCATTCCCTCCGCCTCAGTTCGCGCTCGGCGGGCGCGTGGACGCCATGCCAAGGCTGGGGACGCCGACCTTCGAGCAAAGGTCGAGGACCTGCATGACCTTGTCGTACTGGACGGCGCGGTCACCGCGCAGGATCACCGCCAAGTCCGGCGTCGTGGCGATCGAGGAGCGCAACTGGCTCTCCAGTTCGGCCATCGAGACGGGGATGGCGTCGATCGACACGGTCCCGTCGTTCGATACCGCGATGACCCGGCTCTTCTGCGCCTCGAGCGTCTTGGCCGAGGAGGCGGATGGGAGGTCCACCTTGATCCCCTGGACTGCCGCCGTCGTCATCAGGATGAAGATGATCAGCAGCACCAGCACCACGTCGACGAACGGGGTGATGTTGATTTCATTATACGGCTTCTTGCCGCCACCGACCTGCATACCCATGGCCTGATCTCCTTAAGTTGGGGTCAGGCCGCTTTGGCGGGGACGGGTGCGGGAGCCGGCGTGTCCTGCCAGGTCTCGGCGATGCGCTTCTCCAGCTCGTCCACGAAGATGTCGTGGTCGGCGGTGAGTTCTTCGATCCGGCTGAGCAGATAGTTGTAGCCGAACAGCGCCGGGATCGCGACGGCAAGGCCCGCCACGGTGGCGAGCAGCGCGGCGGCGATACCCGGCGCGATGGCGTTGATGTTGACCTCACCGGCAGCGGCAACGCTCGCGAAGGTGATCATGACGCCCAGCACCGTGCCGAGCAGGCCGATGAAGGGGCCGCCCGAGATGGCGATGGTCAGCAGCACCAGCTTCGAGTTGAGCTTTTGGCTTTCGCGGACGCGTCCGGCGTCGAGGGCCGAGCGGATCGCCGCGATCGACTGGGCGCGGATCGCAAAGCGAGAGCCGGTGGCCTTGCCTTCACGCAGGCGCTCGGTGAGCTCGCGGCGCCCGATATTGTAGAGACGACCGAGCGTGGACTCCGCGGCGGCATTGCCCGGATCGAACGCCGGGAGGCCATCATGATCGCCTGCGCGCCGCGAAAGCTGGCTATAGGCGTCGATAAAGGCCTCGTTCGCGCTGCGGACGCGGCTGATCAGCAAGCCCTTGGTGATCATGATCGCAATGGCGATCGCGAGCATGAAGGCGCAGATGATGATGACGATCCAGGCGTCGAGCGTCAGCGCCGAGAAGAGAATGCCGAAATGGTTGTGGCCGCCGCCGGTCTCGACCTGCTGGGGCGTATCGGTCGTCACCAGACGCGAGGCCTGGCCTTCACTGGCGGCGGCGAGCTGGAACAGGCTCTGCGGCAGAGCCGCGCCGGCCACGCGGAATTCGTCGATCTCGCCGGTGAAGCCCTGACCGATGACGGCGGCGCCGGTCGCAGCCGCGAGCGCGCCCGCCACTTCGCCCGCAGGCTGGCCATTGATGTAGAGGGTCGATTTGGCGCCGTCGTTCACCAGCGCGACATTGGCCCAGCTATCGGCCGCCAGAGCGCCGCCATTGCTGCGCGTCCCATTGGCGTCGATGAACAGCTGGCCGCCTTCCGCGACGAGGCTCACCGCACCCGGCAGGCTGAAGATCGCGCCATCGCCCGAGGGTTTTACCCAGAAGCTGATGGAAAGCGGGCCGGAAGCGAAGGCGGACGCGGGCAGCGTCACCGGGTTCGCGCCATCGAGAATGAGGCTCGATCCGATCAGGCCGCCCGCGTTCCGCGCTTCTCCGCCAGTGGCGTGGGCGCCATTGGCGGTGGCGTCCCGAGGAGCTCCCTCGTTGTCGAAGTGATAGACAAGGCGATAGTCGGCGCTGAAGGTGCCGGCTGCATCCTGCGCAGCCGCCGCGCTTTCATTGCCATAATAGGCATAGATCGCGGACGCCTGACCCGGCTGAAGTCCCTGGACATCAACCCAGACCAGCGCCTGCTCGTCCTGCGGCGACCAGCGCTCGATGTGGAACTTGAGCGGCGTGCGATCGTCGCCAGCGACAAAGCGCAGGTCGGAACCGTCCGCCTTCACATCCTTGAAGCTGAAATTGCCCGAGTGCAGGCGAACCAGCACCGGCGCGCGCGTGACTTCGCCGGTGATGCCGGCGGCGTCGACGTTGAGATTGATCCTGGTGCGATAGCTGTAATCGGCCTCCCACCAGGCATGAGCCGGAGCGGCGAATGCGACAGTCGCGGCCAGCGCGACGCCACCGGCAACCGCACCCTTTTTGAGACGTGCAATAACGGACATGATTAGAATTCCCCCTGGATGCGGAAGCGAACGAAGATGTCGCCGGACTCGGATTCCGAACCCGACCTGAGCGGAACACCGGCGTTGATCGCGCCGGTCAGATGGTTGAAGAGCTTGAGCCGTGCGCCGAGGCCGGCGCTGGAAAGCCAGGTGTTGCGGGTCGCAAGCTGGCTTTCGAGCGGCTGGTGGATGCCGACATAGCCACTGTCGATAAAGGCGTGGAACCGCAGCTCATTGATGAGCTCGCTGCCGAGCATCCGGCCTAAATCCGGCGAGCGCAGTTCGGTCTGATAGGCAAAGCCATAATCACCGATCGCCTCGGACTCATAATAGCCGCGCACGCTCGACATGCCGCCGAGCGAGAAGCCTTCGTTCGAGATCAGCGGATCGGGCGACCATTGGCCGGAGAACCGCGCGTTGAGCTGAAGATCGGGTCCGAACGTCCGCGTGGTCTCCGCGTCGAGCTTCAAGGCGATGAAGCTCTGGCGGGCCATGTAACGCTTGGCGTCGAAGCGCTCCCAGGGATCGCCGAGACCGCGGATGCCGAAGGTGCCCGAAACGGTGATATTGCTGTTCGAGCGATCGCCCGCCCAGTCGCCGCGCCAGCTCGCCATGACCGGGAAATATTCGATCGGGGCGGACGCACGGTCGGAACCGAGGATCACATCCTCCTTAAAGTCCTTCCAGTCGAAACCGAGCGTCAGCGAATGATAAAAGCCCTCGCTGGACCCGAGCGACTGGATCAGCCGGGCGCCGATCATGTTGCCCTTGCCGACGACATTGGTCCCGCCGACCACCGCGATGTCGCTGTCGGAATGGACCCCATAGAGCAGGAGCTGCGTGCCTTGCCCCAACCGCATCAGATAATTGCCGGACAAGACGGTGCCGTCGTCGGTGCGCTCGGGGGCGGTCTGAGCGGACAGACTTAGGGAATCCCCGCGTCCCCACATATTGTCGTAGCGGATTGTCGCGGACGCCCGCAGATCGGTCGTGGCCGATGAACTGAAATTGTTGAGCTCCGCAGAGGCATGGAACGGCGAGCTTTCCTCGACCTTGAGGACGACATCGAGCGTTCCGGGCGCTTCGCCGGCACGTAGTTCCGGCGTGACGCGGCGATTGGGATTGCTGTTGAGCGCGACGACATCGCGCTGGAAGGCGGTCAGGTTGGGCGTCTGGCCCGGCGCGACCGAGGGCGCCATCGCGCGCAGAGCATCGGCGCGTCCCGTGTCGCCTTCGACGAGCAGCTGGCCGATGGCCTGTTGCTGAACAGCCAGTTGCAGAACCCCGCCGTCGACGGATTGTTCAGGCACATAGACAGAGACCGCCACATAGCCGGCATCCTCATAGGCTTTCTGCAAAGCCGCCCGTGCGGCCTCCACATCGGCCTCACTTCGTCCCGGCCCCATGAAGGGCAGGATCGCCCGCTCGACATCGTCAGGCGCAAGGACGGTGTTGCCCTTCACCTGAAACGCCATGATGTCGAACTGAGCGCCTGCATCGGCGGGCGCGCCCGTGGCGTCGCCGGCCACACCGTCCTGGGCGAATGCCGGGGCTGCGATCAGGCCTATGGCGACGGCAAGCGCGACATGGCTCACAGCGCGACGCCGGTGATCTTTTTCAAACCTCAAAACCTGTACCCCCTGCCGGAAGCGCCGCCACGGCTTGGAGCCGAACGGCGATCGGTCGCTGTCGTCCCATGGCTGGCGCACGCAAAGATTCGTGCTGCATTGCAGCGCCAGTTGTCGATGCGCTCTTAAGAAGGGATGCGGGAGAGTCTCAAGACATAACGCATGAACAAATGCGTTTCGTCTCGCCTAGGTCGTTTAGTATGTAAGTTGTGTTACAGGGATCGCTGGTATACGTATTATCGTAATGCCACAGGCGAATCACTTGATAGTAATTTATGTCGAATAATATTGTATTTTTACTTCATTGCAGCAGAAATTGCGCCCTGACTATTCGTCGGGACGCTGAAGAGAATATTGTCTCCCAGGGGCGGGAGGAAGGTTCAGTCGCGCATGGCGCGAAAGGCCCGCGCGCGGGTCTTGCTCGGCGTTTCTCCAAAGTGACGTTGATAGGTCCGGCTCATCACGCCTGGCGCGCCGAAGCCGGCGGCGAGCGCGATGTCGCTGATAGATCGGCTTTCGGTCACGCTTTCGAGGCGGGCTCTCACCCACTCGATGCGGATTTGCTGAACGAGCTGGGTAACGGTGTTTCCAAGGCAGGTTCGGAAGTTCCGGCGCAAGGTGCCAGGCGTCACGCCCACCATCGGCGCCAAATCGTTGATCGTCCAACTGTGCTGCGGGTTGGCGCGGATATGCTCGACGGCCCGCTGCACCGAGCGCGCGACGGGAAAGAGCGTGTCAGCAGCCGCATCCTCGCGCAACCGCTTCACCAGTCCATCAAGCGTGCGCTGCTCGAGCACGCGATCGTCCTGGCCGGGCTCCGCCGCAACCGAAGCGCGCGGCAGTTGGGCGCCCAGATCGTCGAGAGACCAGCCGAACAGATGATCGATCGCCGCGAGACGGCGCGGACTGCCAAGCACGCGCGAGGCGGCCGACTGGATGGCGGCGCGCGGAATATGCAGGAAGAGCGCGCTCGAACCGGCGGCGCAGACAACGGCCGTCCGTGTAATGGCGCCAAGGAGCAGCGCCGAACCAGCGCTGAGCGTCTGCGCTTTCCCCTCCGTCACCACCACGGCCGTCCCGGTGATCGGCATGACGATGTGGACGGTCGCGTCGGTGGAGGAGAGCGCAACAACGCGCTGGCGCGGAAAAGCCCGATAATCGAAGTCGAGCGGACCGAGCTTGAAGCGTTGCCGCAAGACCGCCGGGCGTGCCGCTTCACGGACGGCAACCGCGTGACGATGGGGCGCGACTGCACGCACGGATGGCAAGGCGATCGCCCTGTTATCCGCGTCATGCGTCTCCAATCTGATGGCCATATTCGGGTTCATGGTCATGGTCCTCGACTGGAAGACCAATCTCGCGACATCGAACGAAAGACTTTTTTCGCTTCGAGGCATTTTTCTTCAGCCCGGCATCGCGAAAGAATTCTGCCGCCCGGCCAGCTGTCACGAAGACGCGATAATTTCTGCCTACGGGCTGAGCATTTGAATGACAGTGGGATGACAGACGCACGATGAGTCGGGAGGTCTCGACACGACTGATAGGCTGGCTCGCCTCGCTCTCCATGCACGCTGCCATGGGGGCTGCTCTCTTATGGGCCTGGGATAAGGGCACGCCTGTTCGCGACGTCGCCGGCGGCGATCGCGGTTCGGTACTGATCGTCGAACTCATCCCCCTTGATCCCGCGGACGGACGCGCTCGCGACGACAGGCCCCAGCGCGGCGAGATGGCGGAGGCTCTGTCGCAACCACGCCCCCCGGAGGCGTCCGGCCTGACCGGAGATCCTGACCCGTTGCCGCGCGCTGCCGGGCCTGAGTCAGATGGGATGCGCGCCAGTGCCGAGGCGCAGGGCGACGCACAGGATCTGGCCAATCTCCCGACCGCCGATGTCCTCGCTTATCGCCGGCGACTAGAGGCTCATCTGGCGCGTTACCGCCTCTATCCCGCCGGTGCGCGCGATGCAGGCCGCGAGGGCGTGGTCATGCTGCACTTCACCATGTCGCGTGAGGGGCGAGTGATCGAGGCCTGGGTTGGAGAAAGCTCCGGCGCCACCGACATCGACCGGGAAGCGGTGGCCGCGGTCATGCGCGCGCAGCCCCTCCCGGCTTTCCCGGAAGGCTGGCCCGGCCAGCTCAGCGTCGTCCTCCCGGTGACCTTCAGGCTCGGATGACAAGGGTTGCGCGCATCCCTTTCATTGCAGTCAGGCGAAGCGGACGAGGGCTTCTGCTCGTTGCCGCCATCGTCTTCACGATCTGCATGGCCGGGGCGGCGGCAGCCCAGACAGCGCCGGCGATGCAAGAGCGGCGCTACGATATTCCCGCCCAACCCGTGGCGCAGGCGATTGCCGAGTTTGCGACCGTGAGCGGCGTCAACATCATCTATCGCCAAAGCCTCGCCGGTGCGCGGCAGTCCACACCGCTCAGCGGCGTCTATGCCGCGCCTGCCGCGCTCCGGCATCTGCTGCAAGGCACCGGCCTCTCGGCGCGCTTCACCGGCCCCAACTCCGCGGTGATTTTCGTCGCGGGCCAGCCGCCACCGACCGACCGGGCCGGAAATGCGGTGACGGCCAGCCCGTCCGCGCTCCATCTCGACATGGCGGAAGTTCGCGCGCCGCGCCTGGTCGGTCGCCGCGATCCGAGCGCCTACAACCATTATGCCCAGCGCGTTCAGACGGAAATCTTCGAGCGCCTGAAGCGCGACGGCGCCTATGAGGGGCGTAGTTTTCGCATCGAGATCGCCGTCTCCGTCGATCCGACCGGCCGCATCGATGAGGTGCGCCTGATGCGCGGCAGTTCCGAACCTGATTGGGACGCCCGCGTCCGCCAGATCCTGTTCGGCACGCTTATCAGCAGCCCGCCGCCCGAGGGGCTAAGCCGGTCGATGCGCTTCGAAGTGGAAACCGACCGTTTTGCGGGACGTGAAGCGCGGCCTGGCGGGAGGCGGCGTCAATGAGCGCGACGCGGGCCAGTCTCAAAACAACGCTGGCGCTCCGCTACACCCAAATTCGCGATCGCCTGGCCGCGCGTCTTGGCTCGCAGGACCTGGCCGGCGAAGCGCTGCACGAGACCTGGATCAAGTTCAGCGATCTCAAAGATGACGCGCCCGTCAACGACCCCGACGCCTATATCTATCGCGCGGCGATCAACATGGCCGCGACCCTGTCGGCGAAACAGCGCCGCGTATTGGGCAGCCAGGATATCGAAGACATATTGTCGATCCCCGATGACGCGCCCGGCCCGGAACGGATCGCCCTGGCGCGCAGCGAACTCGCCCATGTCTGGAAAGTGCTGGGTGAACTGACGCCCCGCCAGCGCCACGTCTTCATTGAGAGTTTCACCGGCACGATGAGCCATGAGCAACTCGCCGAGCACTATGGCGTGACGGTGCGGCTGATCCAGATGGACCTGCGCGGCGCCATTTTGCACTGCGCGCGTCGTACCCGGCGAAAAAACCCTTTCGCTGAGCGGGCCGCTCGCGTGTCTACCCGATAGGAGGAGAAAGAATTGAGGATGCAGACCGCGCAATGGCCGCGCCCGTTGGATTCGGATTGCCGATGACGGATCGGGAGATCCGTGAAGATGACGCCGACGACCTGCTCGTCGAAGCGGCCGATTGGCTCGTCTGCCTGACCTCCGGCGCAGCGACGGACGACGATGCCGCCCGGCTTGCGGCATGGCGCGCCACCAGCCCGGCGCACGAGGCCGCCTTTCGTGAGATTGCCGGCGTGCGCAATTACGCCGTCGCGGCGAAGCACAACAAGAAGCCCGCCATGGTGAGCCGCCGCGCTGTTCTGGCCGGCGGCGGCACGGCAGCGCTCGCCGCACTGACGCTGGGCGTCGCCCGACCGCCGCTCGGCCTCTGGCCTTCCTTTGCCGAGCTCACCGCGGACCACCGGACCGCAATCGGGCAGCGATACGCCTTTGCGCCCGTAAACGGCGTCAAGGTGGAGATGAATTCCCGCACCGCCATATCCCTGCTCGACACGACCCGCGACGGTGCAAACGGCATCAGTCTCGTGGTCGGCGAGGCCTTCATCACCGCCGGGGAACGCAGTGCGCCGTTCCGGGTGAAGGCAGGCGCAGTGGAGGCCTCGACACGGCGCGCCAGCTTCAACGTCCAGCGCCTCGATGGCGGCGTTCGCATCGCCTGTGTCGATAGAGAGGTGACATGCCTTGGCGGCGATCGGCCGATCATGTTGCGCGCCAATGAAC
This sequence comes from Sphingobium scionense, assembly GCF_014197035.1. GTDB lineage: Bacteria > Pseudomonadota > Alphaproteobacteria > Sphingomonadales > Sphingomonadaceae > Sphingobium > Sphingobium scionense. Next base: position 88,275 of record NZ_JACIEU010000017.1, read on the forward strand.
AGGTGTTCGTCGCAGCCGACGGCGGAACACGGCGCAGCGAGATCGATGGCGCCAAGGCGACGGCCTGGCGGCGGGGCCTGCTGATCTTCGAAGGCGCGTCGCTGGCCGAGGTGGTCGACCAGATCAATCTCTACCGTTCGGGCAAGATTGTGCTCGCCAATACGGCGCTGGGCGGCCTTGAGGTCAATGCGATCTTCCACACCAACCGGATCGAGGAAGCCGTCCCGCAGATCGAGCAATTGCTGAACCTGCGCGCCCGCCATCTCGCCGGCGGCGTGGTGGTCATGAGCTAACCCACTTCCGGCCATTCCCGCGCCTCGAACGCGCGCAATGATCTGAAAACGATCCATTCGGTGTATAAATGATATGTTTTAGTATCTTTGATTGATTACACTTCGTCGATGTGATACCTATTCGGATCAATTATGAGTCGATCGATCCGTAAAGGTATCAAATGGAAGATGGCACGTTGAAAGAGATCGGCGACCACCTTCGGCGCGCCCGGCAGGCCGCGCGCCTGACCCAGGAACAAGTCGCCGATCTCGCCGGCATATCACGCCCACGCTATCGCGACATTGAGACAGGGGCTGCAGCGGCGCGCGCCACGACATTGATCAACATCGCCCGGGCCGTCGGCCTCGAAATGATGCTGGTGCCCCAGGCAATGGCGCCGGCTGTGGCGGCGCTCTTACATCCGGAAACAGAGGATGATCGCCCAGCCTTCAGCCCGCAACCGGAAGAGCGGTGATGACAGCCTTGCCAACCGCTGAGACGATAACCTGCATGGATGTGTTGCTGAGGGATGTGAAGGTCGGCACGATCGTCAGAACACCCGGTGATTTCAGCGCCTTCAGCCTTGATCCGGCCTATCGCGCGACCGGCGGTGTTCCGATCCTGAGCCTGTCCCTTCGCTCCGCTTCGGGGGGCTTGCGTAAAGACGCGCGTCCCGTCTCTGGCGCCTTGCCGCCTTTTTTCGCCAACCTCCTGCCCGAAGACCATTTGCGCGCAGCGATGGAGAGGCACCATGCCGGCAATGTGCGGCCGGGCAATGATTTTGATCTCCTGGCGGCGCTCGGCGTTGATCTGCCCGGCGCTGTGCGCGTATTGCCCTCCGACGGACAAGCCAGCGTCGCGACGAGAACCACAGATGGACCGCGCAAGGTGCGCTTTTCGCTGGCGGGCGTGCAAATGAAGCTGTCGGTGATGAAGAACACCGGCAAGGGCGGAGGTCTGACGCTGCCGCTTGGTGACGGCGAAGGGCAATATATCGCCAAATTCCCGTCCACCGCCTTTCCGGGCGTGTCGGAAAATGAGTTCGCGAACCTCGCGCTCGCCGAAGCGATCGGGATGAACGTGCCCGAGCGGGAGCTTCTCAGCCGCGACCAGTTTGAGGGGATACCCGAAGAGTTTGATACGCTTGCCGAAGGGCAAGTTCTCCTCGTTCGCCGTTTCGATCGAACGGCGAATGGACGGCGCGTCCATATCGAAGATTTCGCGCAGATCTTCGGCCTTTATCCCGCACGTAAATATGACGGGGCCGCCTTCCACGACATCGCTTCGGTGCTGAACGTCGCAATCTCATCCTTCGCCGCGCTGGAATTCGTCCGCAGACTGACCCTCTCGGCTGTGATGGGCAACGGAGATATGCATCTCAAGAACTGGTCGTTGATCTATCCGGGCGCGGGCGACACCCCAGCACTGGCGCCGATCTACGACACGCTTTCAACGGTTCCCTATATTCCCTCAGATGGCCTGGCGCTGTCGCTTGGCGGTGAGCGATCGTTCAAGGCACTGGGACCGGCTCGGTGGAAGGCCTTCGCCAACCGGGCAAGACTTCCAGAGCCCGCCGTACTCAAAGCCGTGGCCGAGACAGTCCATCGGATCGACAAGCACTGGTGGACCTTGCCAGAACGGGACGTCGTTCCTCCATCCGTGCTGGAGCGGATCGATGCTCATGTAAGGACCATGGTGCAGATCCTGACGGATTGAACGCCCTGATGAGCTGACAAGGTTAATTATTTCGTTTCAATGACAGAATCCGTTTCGTTTGCAGCCGCCTGCGCTGGTCTTTCAGTCAGGAGGAAGTGATGTGAGCAACGGATCTCGGGGGCGGACCGGCAGACTGTCCCGGACATCCCTCCCTTCCTCCATCGGGGAGGTCGGTCGTGCCGTTAGAAACGAAACAATTGCGCTACGCAGTGCTCGCTGCGGAAACCAGAAGCTTTTCACGGGCTGCGGCGCTGCTGCGGATCAAACAGGCGACGCTCAGCCGAAATGTGCTGCTCCTGGAACACCGCCTCGGCGTGAAACTGTTCGAGCGCCGGACCCGCGGCGCGTTCGTGACGCCAGAGGGTTTGCCGATCATCGCCACCGCCCGTCGGATACTCACGGAGGTCGAGACTCTGCAAACGCGAGCGCGCGCCATGCGGAACGGTGATGCGGGTGAACTGACCATCGGCTTTTGCAGTTCACTGACCGCCGGCGATCTGCGCTTCGCGATCGTCGAGTTCCAGCGCCGGTTTCCCGATGTGCGATTGAATGGCGTCGAGCGGGATCGCGGCTTTCTGCATCACGCGCTCCACGCCGGAGTGATCGATCTAGCCGTCGTTACCGGCGACCTTGGCGATCCTGGCGTCAGACGCCGCCCACTCTGGTCCGAACGCGTCCTTGTCGCCCTGCCTGACGAACATCCGCTGGTCGAGACGGAGAGAATCTACTGGCACGATCTGCGCCGCCAGACTTTCGTCCTCGGCACACAAGATCCCGGCCCTGACCTGGTTCGCCTCCTTCAGGCCCGTCTCGCTGAGCCAGGCTACGAGCCCGACGTAGAAACTCAGGATGTCAGCCGTGAGAATGTTCTGGCGATGGTGTCCGCAGGCTGGTTTCTGACACTGGTTTCGGAATCGGCGCTGGGCGTCAATCATCCGGGCATCATCTTCCGCGAGGTTCATGAGCCGACCGGCCAGGCCCGGATCGACTATGGCTGTTACTGGCGTAGCGACGACACAAGTCCCGCGCTGCGTCGGTTCCTCGGGCTCATCCGCGAGCGTTACCCGGATGCCTGATCCGGCGCTCCCGTTCCCACAGATATTGCAAAGGAATAACCGGATGCCCGCAAAGTCATTGGTGATCGCGATCGTCGCGCTCGTGATCGGGTTTGGTTCGGGGTTCGTCCTGCGCCCGGTGCTATTGCCGGGGGCCGATGCGGTAGGATCATCAGAACCGAGGGGAACGCAATATTTCGAGGCCAACCTGGACGAGGCCCGCCAAGTCATCGCGCAATGCCGCGACGGCATGGTGCGCGGGGCAGAATGCGCGAATGCCGACATCGCTGTGGCTGAGGCGGACGGCAAGGCCAATTTCGACGCCTTCATGGGGCGATAAAGGGAAGCGTTGATCCGCCGCATCCACCCAGACGCGTCGTTTATACAGGGAGCGTCTTGTTGAGAGCCGTCAAATTAGCTATATTCTTAGCTAAGGGAGATACCCATGGCTCAGTTCTCTGTTCACGACGCGAAGACCAACCTGTCCAAACTCATCGCCGCCGCTCTCGATGGCCGTGATGTCGTGATCGCGCGCGGGAGTCAGCCTGTTGTGCGCCTTGTCCCCGTTGCTCCTGTTGGGAAACGTCGATTTGGAGCGCTAAAGGGCAAGATCGCAATGGATCACCGTTTCAATGAACCTTTGCCTGACGACGAATTGAAGGGTTGGGATCTCGGGTGAAACTTCTTCTCGACACCCATGCTCTGATCTGGTGGCTCGCGGGGGATCAAGCACTTAGCGAGATCGCCCGCGATGCAATCGCCGACGATGTGAACAGCGTCGCCGTGAGCGCGGCTTCGGCGATGGAAGTCGCAACGAAGTTTCGGATCGGGAAGTTGCCCGACGCGGCGCTTCTGGCGCAGGAGTTCGAGACGATCGTCGCATCCCAAGGGTTTACCGAACTGCCGATTACCGTTCACCACGCCAGACTGGCGGGTGAGATGAAGATCACCCACAAGGATCCCTTTGATCGTTTTCTGATCGCTCAGGCTCAATCGGAGGATATGCTCCTCGTGTCGAATGAGGCACTGTTCGATAGCTTCGCAGTGAAGCGGCTCTGGTAGGATTTCGTCCTCGAAGGTGAAGGTCAATCTCCAGCAGGATGCAGTCACAGACCCGCAACAAAAGAATCCGACCGTGCGGGCGGATCGTGAGGTTAACGACTGACTGTTGAGATCCGCAGCCGATGCAGGGCGCTATGGAGCAGAACTGATGTTGGATCGGAATCGACTTAAAATGCGTGTTCTCGCGGCCTTCCTTGCTCTTCCACTGTTTGCGACGCCGGCCGCCGCGCAGGACTGGAACAATCTCGCGGCATCCGAGGCGATGAATCAGGTCCATGCCACGATGCGGCAGCACATGATTGTCAATCCGGCAGAGGAAGGCGAAAACGGAGCGCGCGGCACGCCCCCGGCGCCAGCACGGATGGATGCGACCTATCGGGTCGATCCCAATGTCCGCCGCACCGTGCAACAAAAGCTCGTCGCAGCCGTGACGCGGCAGAACGAAGCCGCCGGTGAAGAATTGTCCGCCACCTTCGCGCGGCACGACCTTATCGCCATGGGGGATCGCGCCTTGTCGTCCTTCGGTCTGCGGTCGGGCGACGTCATCGACGCAGTGACCATCTATCGCCTGGCGATGTGGGGCGCTGCAAAAGGGCTCACCACGCCGCCACCGCGTTCCGCGATTACAGGTGCGCGGATGCAAACAGCTTCGACGTTCGACCTTGCCGCCGCGCGCCTCGACACGCCGGCCCGGCGTCAGGAGTTTGCCGAAACCCTGCTGTATCAGGCGATCCTGATGGACCTGGCCTCCGAGCAGGCGCAGAAATCGCGGGATCAGGTGACCATCGACGCGCTGGGGCGCTCCGCCCGTCAGGCGCTCGTCGCTTCCGGCCTGAATCCCGATCGGATGCAGCTGACAAGCCGGGGCTTCATTCTTGAACGATAGCTCGACGCCTGCAACCTTCGTCATCGAGGGAAGCAATATCCACGACATCCCGTCCTTCTATGACGAGATCAACCGCGTCTTCATGGGCAATGGGGATTGGAAGCTGGGGCCGAGCCTCGATGCGCTCGATGACATGCTCTATGGGGGTTACGGCGCCTTGCAGGGGAGCGGCCCTGTCGTCCTGATCTGGCGGGGCATGGAGAAAAACCGCACCGATCTTGGGCTGGAAGCGACGCGGGCTTATTACCGCGCAAAACTGGACGCTCCCGATCGGTACAACGTCGCCCGCATCAATGACGATCTCGCCGCCTTGGAACGGGGCGCAGGTGCAACCTATTTCGACATCATTTGCGAGATCCTGGCCGGTCATCCCCGCATCGAGGTTCAGGCCAAAAATTAGACGCGATCAGATCGGGCCAGCGGTCACGATGGCATAGTCACTTTGGCGATCGGCTTCGGATCGGGCCTTGTGCGGCGACCTGTCCTTATACCGGTCGATAGCGCACCCGCCGCCAGTCAGGGCGCAAGCCTGGCGGCCCCTGCCGGGGAGGCGCGCGGCACGCAATATTTCGAAGCCCATCTCGACGAAGCGCGCGAGATCGTCGTGCAATGCGCCGCAGGCACGGTGCGGGGTCAGGAATGCGCCAATGCCGAGATCGCAATCGCCGAAGCCGACGGCAAGGCGCGATTCGACGCTTTCATGGGCAACCGAAACAGCGATCGGGATAGTTCAGATTGGTGCATCAGCGATGGAACGTCGGGTTGTGATGTCCACAATATCCACTAATATGAGGACAAGGAAAGGAGGCCGCGATGCCCAAACCCATGACCCTGAATGTTCGCGTTTCCGGCTCGCTCAGCGATTTCGTCGCGGCAAATATCGGAGAGAATGGCGCCTACGAGAATGTGAGCGAGTATGTTCGTGACCTCATCCGACAAGATAAGTCGCGTCGCGAAGACGAGTCATTCCAGCGGCTCAAAGCCGAACTGACCCGGGCCTTTGCTGCGCCCGACAGCAGCTACGAAACCCTTGATGCCGAAGACGTTATTCGTCGAAATGCGCGTCGCGCTCAAAAATGAGCAAGTTCAGGGTCCAATCGGCCGCCGGGCATCGGTTGGATGAGATTTATCTCCACACGCTCGACGCTTGGGGAGAGGCGCAGGCGGACAGCTACATCCGCGGCCTCTTTGACCGGTTCACGGCGATCGCTGAACGCCGCTTCCCGTGGCGACCGATCCCCGCGGAATTTGGCGTCGACGGTTTCGTATGCCGTTATGAGCGCCACGTGATCTACTGGAAATTGCTCGAGGATGGCACGGTGGGCATCGTGACCGTACTGCATGAGCGGATGCACCAGATCGAGCGATTTCAAGACGACTTCGGCGCCTGACGACGCGCCTTCGCAAATCCCCGGTCCGTCGCCATGAACCGCTCCAGCATTGGGGCGATAAGCCGCGCGGGCGGAACAGGCTGGGCGCCGTCACCGGCAAGCACGCGGCCATAGGCTTCAAGGTCGGAGTGGACCGAGGCCGGCAGCTCGATAGTGAGGCGGACCGGTTTGCTTTCCGCGAGATCGCCGAGTTTGAGTTTGGTCATCGTGTCTGTCTCCAGGGCGCCAATATCAAATCGCGACTCACCAGCACGCGTACCGGATGGCCGGGCCGCACGGTCAGCGTGGGCTGGATATTGAGTTGGCGGCGAACGATGTCCTGACCCGCCTGATTGATCGTATTCTGCCCGCCGTCACGAATGGCGCGGGCGATATCGTCATCGGAATCCGTGCCAAGCTCAGCCCCGATGCTGAGCAGGGTCGAAAGACCCGCTGCGCGCAGGATGCCGCCCCAATGTTCATCGACCCGGTCCTCGAGCCCGGCATAACCGGCGGGGTCGCCCGCGGGCTGGCGATCGAGGATGATCGAGCGGCCATCGGGCAGGATCAGCCGGTTCCAGACCAGCAGCACGCGGCGTTGTCCGAAGGCGACGTCTGCGTCATAGTCGCCGATCAGGCGCGAACCTTGGGGGATGAGCAAGGTGCGGCCTGTCGGACTGTCATAGACGCTTTGCGTCACCTGCGCCGTGACCTGGCCCGGTAGATCGGAACTGATGCCGGTAATGAGCGCGGCCGCGATGACGCTGCCCGCCTGCACGACATGGGGCGAGACGGGTGCTGTCAATTGACCGCTGTTGACGGTGCGGTTCTCGGGCGAGCGCTCCACAAACTCGCGCTTCGCCCGTTGCATGTTCGGACCGTCCGCGGGCTCTGGCGCGGCAGGCGAGGCGGCGCCGAGCGCCGCCAGATCCAGGCTGGGCGATGGGGTGGGCGTGACAGGACCTGACGCTGCGGTTCCCCCCTGACCGCCGAGGAACAGCCGGCTCGCAAGAGCTGCCTCGCGTTCCTGCGCCGCACGCTGCGCCGCCAGCTCCTCCGGCGTCATTGCCTGTGCGCCCACGGGAGGCGCCGCCGTGGGATCGACGGCGCCGCCTTCCTGCTGGGCGGCGAGGATCGGACCGCCGAGGTCGCCTGGGAGCGGTTCGCCGAGTGGGGGTACGCCAGCCGGCAACTGGCTATAGTCGCGCGGGGCGGTGGCCACCTGCTCGGTTACGGCGCGGCTATCGGTATTATAGAGTTCTTCCGGCGCGGCCTTGTCCCGGCTTTGCAGCGCGAAGGTGAGCGCACCGCCCACCGCCAGCGCGCCGACCGCACCGAGCGTCGCCATGGCCTTGCGTGAGAGGCGCATGACGCGCGGCGGATCGCCCCGCAGCCTGAACCCGGCCGGATCAGCCAGCGGCGGCCCGTCGAGGTGGTGCTCGTCCTCCACCTGGAGTTCCGGCTTTTCGTCTCCTGACCCCTCGGCCAACACCGCGGCGCCAGCCCCATCTTCCCTTTCCGGCCCTTCACCCTCGGAACGGGGATCGCGATCACCGGTCATCGCCGGCTCCTGCGCTGGCGGGTCCCGTCATCGCGCACGACGCGGACGACTTGCTGACGCTCGCCGCCCAGACGCAGTTCAGCGGCGGCGAACAGGCGATCGACGACGATATGGCGTTCGGCGACACGGTAATTGACCAGCTCGCCGCCGCCTTCGGGGCCGATCACGAAGAGGGGCGGCATTTCGCCTTGCGCGATGCCGGCGGGAAACTCGATGAATACCTGCGCGCCGTCATCGAATGCGCGCAGCGGCCGCCAGGGCGCTTCGTCACCCTCGATGCGGTAGCGGAAGTTGAGCCGGGCGACGTCGACACCAGTGGCGATGGGCGTTGCTCCGGCTGCTGCCGCGTTCTGGCCGCGCAGCGCGATCAGCTGGTCCTGCGGATAGGTCCATGAGACCGAGGCCATCCATGTCGCGCGCGTAGCACGCAGTTCGATATGGTAGGTTCGACGGTCGGTGTTGATCACGAGATTCGTGGAAAGATCGGGCCGCGTCGGCTTCGCGAGGATGTGGACCCGCGCCGAAGCCCCGGTCCCGCTCACCGTATCGCCGATGATCCAGCGCACCGTGTCGCCAGCGGCGACCGGCCCAGGTCCGACAAGCTGTTCGCCTTCCTGAAGGGCGATATCCGTCACTTGTCCGGGCGCGGCATAGACCTGATAGAGCGCCCCTTCCGACCAGGGGTAGACCTGGATCGCATTGATGAAGCCATCGCGCACAGGTTGCATCCGCGCGGCCGCATTGGCCTCGTTTACACGCGCCGACGGATCGACCGGCTCGGGCGGCGGCGTCCTGTCTTCAAGCGGCTTCAACTGGCCCGGAAGCGGCAGAGGCTCCGGCACCGTGACGATCTCGACAGGTGCAGGCGCTGGCAAGGTCTGGACGGCGGCGATAGCGGGCGCATCGTCATAGCGGATGGCGGGTGGTCTGGCGGCACTGGTGGCGCAGGCCGAAAGCGTGGATACGGAAATCATGAGGGCCGGAAGCACGTAAATGCGGGACGGCGCCTGACGACGGGAAGATGCGGACATGGTCATTGGCCAAGTTCCTTCGACCAGTTGATGGCGTTGACGTAGATGCCGAGCGGATTCTTCCTCAGGCGCTCGGGATCGCGCGGCGGCTGCACGGTGATGGTGAGAATGGCGGACCACCGTTCGGTGGCGGCAAGACTGCCGTCGGAATAGCGGCGCTCGATCCAGGCGACCCGGAAGCTGTCGGGTGATGCCCGGATGACGCTGGAGATCTCGGTGGCGATCTGGACCCGGCCGATATTGGCGAAAGGATCGTTCGACCTTGCGTAATCATTGAGGGCCATCGCCCCGCGATCGGTCGTGAAGTCATAGGCGCGTAGCCAGTTCTCGCGCACGATCACCGGGTCAGCGGGAATGCTGCGGACCTGTTCGATGAACCGCGCCAGATGAAACGCGATCTGCGGGTCGCTCGGCCGATAGGCGGCATTGGCGGGTGCGACCGTCTGGGCTTGCCCGAGCTTGTCGACCTCGACGATCCAGGGCGTGATCGTGCCCCGTGCGCCCTGCCAGACGAGACCGCCGGCAAGACCGGCGGACAGTGCGAGACAGCCGAAGGCGGCAAGCCGCCAGTTGCGGGCCTGGACACGGGCGGAGCCGATACGCTCATCCCAGACCTGCGCTGCGCGCTGGTAAGGCGTTTCCGGCTCGGGGGCATTGCCGTATCGAATGGAGGGTCGCTTGAACATGAGCGGTCAATCCTTCTGCTTGATGTCGGGCGACATGCCGCCGCCGCCGCGATCGCCCGAGCGGACCGCGTGCGAGACCGAGGCGACGCCGCGTTGCAGCGCCTGCTGACGCTTCATCGCCTTCGCCCAGGCAGGCGGCGCCCCTCCGCCTGATGTTGCGGGGGCGGATGTGGATGCGACCGAAGCACCGCCCGAACCGCCAGACCCGCCCGATATCGTTCCGCCCGAGGCCGAGAAGCCGGCGCGCGCGCCGGAGCGGAAATTGGATTTCATGGATTGACTGGCCTTGGCGGCGGCGTTCCTGATGGGGTCGATGGCTGCCCTGGCGGCGCCGCTGGCGGCGCTCTGTCCAACCGCGGAGAGACCGCCCGCAACGGCGCCGGCCCCGCTCTTGCCGAGTGATCCAAGGCTGTAGCTGCTGGCGGCGGCGCCCGCGGCGAACGATCCGCCGCGCGCAGCCGCCGCTCCCGCCTTCATGCCGCCGCCGATGGCGGAGGCGGCGCCGCCCGCGGCCATGCGCGCGCCCATCGCCCCGCCAACCGCCATTCCGCCTACGGCGAGCGCGGTGCCGACAGCGGCGCCGGCGCCAAGCTGGGGCGCGCCCGACACGAGCCCGGTCGCGATGCCGGGACCGAAGATGGAAAGACCGAGCAGGGCCAGAGCGGCCAGCGCCACCGACATCGCCTGTTCGGCGGTCGGCATCTCCCCGAAGGCGCTTTCGAACTGCGCGAAGAGGCCCGTGCCGATGCCTACAATGACAGCGAGCACCAGCACCTTGATGCCGGAGGCGACGACATTGCCGAGCACTTTTTCCGCGAGGAAGGCTGTCTTGTTGAACAGTGCGAAGGGGAGCAGAACGAAACCGGCCAGCGTCGTCAGCTTGAACTCGATCAGCGTCACGAAGAGCTGCACGCTGATGATGAAGAAGGCGATGAGGATGATGACCCAGGCGATCAACAGGATCGCGATCTGGACAAAGTTGGTGAACAGGCCGACCGGACCCGTCAGTTCTCCGGCGGCATCGAGCAGCGGTTCGCCCGCATTGAATCCGGCGGCCGCGACGCTGCCCGGCTTCATGAAGTCGGCAAGGCTGATCGCCGATCCGCTCGCCTTCAGGCCCAGCCCGGCGAAGCTCTCGAAGACGATGCCGGCGAGCGCGGAGAAGTTGCCGATGACGAAGGCGAAGAAGCCGACATAAAGCACCTTCTTCACCAGCCGGTGCATTACGTCCTCATCGGCGCCCCAGGCCCAGAACAGACCGGCGAGCGTGATGTCGATGACGATCAGCGTGGTCGAGAGGAACGCGACCTCGCCGCCGAGCAGCCCGAAGCCGCTGTCGATGTAATTGTTGAAGGTGTCGAGGAAGGTGTTGATGACGCCGGTATCATTCATGGCGGTCACCCTCGCGTCCGAGGAAGCGGCGGCGATGCTCTTCCCAGGCCGCGTCACAGCCGGAATCCGGCATGGTGAGCGTGCGGCAACGGGCAAGCTCGTCGCGCAAGGGATCGTACGGCGCGAGATCTGTGGGCGATGGCAGAGGCGCGGCAGGTTTGCGCTCGTCGACCGCTATGGCGATAGCGGTCGCCATCAACAGGCCTCCGGCAAGCGCGACTCCGGCGATCCTGGCGCTGCGGCTCATGTGCGTTTCCCCTTGTCGATTATCGCCCGGTCACTGGCCGCTGCGGCGCATGAAACGGCGAAAATGCTCGCGGCCCTGCTCTTCGGTGGCGGCGTTGCGCGCGGATTCGAGCGCCTGGGCGCGGCCCTGCGCGGCGAGAAGCGCGGTGAGATCGGCGATCTGACGCAATTGCAGGGCAAGAAGCTGGTTGCCGGCCTGGGCCGCCTGAAGCGCCCCGGTCGCCGACTGGCTGGCGCCGACGATGTCCGCCATCGCCGTCTGCGAGCCTTCGATATTGCCGACGACGCCGGCCTGGACGCGGAGCGCATCCTCGAAGCTGCCGACACTGTCCCGCCAGCGCTCGCGGGCATTGGCGATCAGCGTCGCTTCCGACGCATTCATATCGACGTCGCGATAGCGGGCCGTGAACGCATCCTCGATCGTCTTCACATCATAGGCGATGCGCTGCGCCTCGCTCAGCAATTGGCGGGTCTGCTGAACCTGCGCCTGAAGCTCGCCCAGGCTGCTGAACGGCAGCGAAGCGAGGTTTCGGGCCTCGTTGATGAGCGACGTCGCCTGCTGCTGGATCTGCTGTATCTGATTGTTGATCTGCTGGAGCGAGCGCGCCGCCGTCAGCACATTCTGCGCATAGTTGGTCGGGTCATAGACGATCCCGCCGAAGCCGAGCTGCGCGCTGGCAGGCGCTGAGACGGCTGTTAGACCCAGCATCGCGATGCCAGCGATGATGCTGCGGCGCAGTTTATGACGTGTCATAGCGGATTCTCCTCTGTGAAAGCGGGCAGAAGGTCGGCGGCCCAGTTCAGACCGCGATGGCGCAGCCAGGCGGCGGCGAAGCCCTGCTGCCCATGGGTGTCCATCAGTTCGCCGATGGTGATCTGGTCGGTCTTGGAAGAGGCGGCCGCGAAAGCGAGCGCAACATCGCCGAGACCCAGCTCGAACAGCCGGTTGCCGCGTGGGGACTGGCAGTAATAATCCCGCTTGGGCGTCGAACGGGCCAGGATTTCGATCTGCCGGTCATTGAGACCGAAGGCGCGGTAGATGCGGGCGATCTGCGGCTCGAGCGCGCGTTCGTTGGGGAGCAGGATACGCGTCTTGCAGCTTTCGATGATCGCGGGCGCGACGCTGCTGTTCTCGATCTGGGCGAGAGACTGGGTAGCGAAGATGACGCTGGCGTTCTTCTTGCGCAGCGTCACCAGCCAGGTGGAGAGCTGGCGCGCGAAGGCGGGCGAGTTCAGCGCCAGCCAGCCTTCGTCGATGATGATGAGCGTGGGGCTCCCATCGAGCCGCCCGGCGATGCGATGGAAGAGGTAGGACAAAACGGCGGGCGCCGCGCCGCTGTCCATCAGCCCTTCGGTCTCGAACGCCTGCACCGAGGCGGTGCCGAGCCGTTCCTGTTCGGCATCCAGCAGCCGCCCCCAGGCGCCGCCCACGCACCATGGCGCAAGCGCCTGCTTCAGCTCCTGCGACTGGAGTAGCACGGCGAGCCCGGTGAGCGTTCGCTCACCGGGCAGAGCGCTGGCGAGCGAGGTCAGGGCCGACCAGATATGGTCCTTGGCCTGCGGATCGACGGTCGCGCCTTCGGATTCGAATATGCCTGCGAGCCATTCGGCGGCCCAGGCGCGCTCGGCCGCATCGTCGATCCGCGCCAGCGGCTGCAACAGGACGCTGCTGTCCTCTTCCTTCCCGGCCTCGCTCGCGAACAGGCTGCCGCCTAGATCCTGCCAGTCGCCGCCCATCCCGAGCGCGGCGGCGCGGATGCTGCCGCCAAAATCGAAGGCGAAGATCTGGCTGCCGGCATAGCGCCGGAACTGGAGCGCCATGGTGGCGAGCAGCACGGATTTGCCCGCGCCGGTCGGGCCGACGACAAGCGTGTGCCCGACATCGCCGACATGCAGCGACAGGCGAAAGGGCGTGCTTCCCTCGGTCCTGGCGAACAGCAGCGGCGGCGCCTTGAAATGCTCGTCGCGCGATTGTCCCGCCCAGATCGCCGAGAGCGGGATCATATGGGCGAGGTTCATCGTCGAGAGCGGCGGCTGCCGGACATTGGCATAGACATGGCCGGGCAGCGAGCCGAGCCAGGCCTCGATCGCGTTCATGCCTTCGGGGATGCAGGTGAAGTCGCGGCTCTGGACGATCTTCTCGACCAGACGCAATTTCTCGGCGGCGATTCCGGGGTCTTCGTCCCATACGGTGACGGTCGCGGTCACATAAGCCTGACCGACATCGTCGGCGCCCAGCTCTTGTAGCGCCGCGTCGGCGTCGGCCGCCTTGTTCGACGCATCGCTGTCCATGAGGACCGACGCCTCGTTGGTCATCACTTCCTTGACGATCGCGGCGATGGATTTGCGCTTGGCGAACCATTGCCGCCGGATTTTCGACAGCAGCTTTGTCGCGTCGCCCTTGTCGAGCATGATGGCGCGGGTGGACCAGCGATAGGGAAAGGCGAGCCGGTTCAGCTCATCGAGAATGCCCGGCCAGGTCATGGTCGGAAAGCCGATCACGGTGAGGACGCGCAGATGATGCTGGCCCAGCCGGGGCTCGAGACCGCCAGTCAGCGGCTCATCGGCCAGCAGCGTATCGAGATACATCGGGGTTTCGGGCACGCGGACCCGCTGGCGCCGGGTCGAGATCGTCGAGTGGAGATAGGTCAGAGTCTCCGCATCATCGAGCCAGGCGGATTCGGGCACGAACCCCTCGATCAGATTGAGAAGCTGGGCGCAGCGATCCGTGAAGTTCTTGACCAGTTCCCAGGGATCGACCCCGTCTTTGGCCTTGCCTTCGTAGAGCCAGCTTTCGGCGCGGGCCGCATCCTCGGCGGGCGGCATCCAGAGCAGCGTGAGATAATAGCGGCTCTCGAAATGCGCACCCGCGTCGACGAACTGGGCGCGGCGTTCCTCGTCGACCAGCGCCGAGACCGGGTCGGGGAAGTCCGAAACGGGATAATCGTCGGACGGGATGCGCTGGGCTTCGACGAAGATCGACCACCCCGATCCCAGGCGCCGGAGTGCATTGTTGAGCCGGTGGGTAACGCCCACCAGTTCAGAGGGTGTGGCGGAATCGAGATCGGGGCCACGAAAACGAGCGGTGCGCTGGAATGAGCCGTCCTTGTTGAGGACGACGCCTTCGGCGATCAGCGCGGCCCAGGGGAGGAAGTCGCTGAGCCAGGCGGCGCGGCTGCGATATTCGGCGAGGTTCATCATGGGCAGTGCTCCTCGTCACACGCGCAAATAGGCGGGGTATCGGAGATGACGGCGGGCGACGTCGGCGAACTGCGCGTCGCGGCGCGCGGCCCAGACAGCGGCGAGATGGCCGACCAGCCAGAACACGCCGCCGGCAATCCACAACTGGAGGCCGAGACCGATCGCGGCCGCAAGCGTGCCATTGGCGATGGCGAGCGTGCGCGGGGCGCCGCCGAGCAGGATGGGCTCGGTCAGCGCCCGATGGACGGGGGCGTAGAAGCCCGCAACCTCATCTCCACCGCCCTGCATCAGATGACGGCCCCGCCGCCGAAGCTGAAGAAGGAGAGGAAGAAGGAACTGGCGGCAAAGGCGATCGAAAGACCGAACACGATCTGGATCAGCCGCCGGAACCCGCCGTTGGTGTCGCCGAACGCCAGGGTCAGGCCGGTCACAATGATGATGATGACCGCCACGATCTTGGCGACCGGCCCTTCGATCGACTGAAGAATCGACTGGAGCGGCGCTTCCCAGGGCATCGAGGAGCCCGACGCCCTGGCCGCGCTCGACATGGCGAGCGCGGCCACGAGGCCGATCATCGCCGTGTTGGCGGTGCTGCGGAAACGGGAAAGTGCGTTGGTCATCCGAGTTCTCCTGTCTGATGGATGGGGACGTCTTCCGCCCTGCGGACGGGCTCGAGCGGGCCGGGCAGCTGGCGCAGCGCATATTCGCCGGCGGCGTTGAGCCCATCGACCCGAGCCAGTTCGGACAGGCGGCGGCCATGACCGTCGCGCACAAGGACCGCGACGAAATCGATGGTCTCCGCGATCAGCGCGCGCGGCACCGTCACCACCGCTTCCTGGATGAGCTGCTCCATGCGGCGTAGCGCGCCGATCGCGCTGCCGGCGTGGATCGTGCCGACGCCGCCGGGATGGCCCGTGCCCCAGGCCTTGAGGAGATCGAGCGCCTCGGCGCCGCGCACCTCGCCGATCGGAATCCGGTCCGGGCGCAGGCGCAAAGAGGAGCGAACGAGATCCGACAGGCTGGCGACGCCGTCCTTGGTCCGCATCGCGACGAGATTGGGAGCGCTGCACTGGAGTTCTCGGGTGTCTTCGATCAGAACGACCCGGTCGCCGGTCCTGGCGATCTCGGCCAGCAGCGCGTTCGTCAGCGTGGTCTTGCCGGTGCCGGTGCCGCCGGCGACCAGGATATTGGCCTTGTCGGCGACCGCGATTTGCAGCGCCGACGCCTGCAACCGCGTCATGATGCCGTCGGCGACATAATCATCGAGCGTGAAGACAGCGACGGCGGGCTTGCGGATCGCGAAGGCCGGTGCTGCGACGACAGGCGGCAACAGCCCCTCGAACCGCTCCCCGCTATCCGGCAGCTCGGCCGAGACGCGCGGGCTCCCTGCATGAACCTCGGCGCCGACATGATGGGCGACCAGCCGAATGATCCGCTCACCGTCAGCCGGTGAAAGCCGCTCGCCGGTATCGGACAGGCCTTCGCCCAGCCGGTCGAGCCATAACCGGCCATCGGGGTTCAGCATGACCTCGACGGTCTTCGGGTCCGCCAGCCAGCCCGCGATCGAAGCGCCCAGCGCCGTGCGAAGCATCCGCGCACCGCGTGCCGAACTCTCCGATTTAAGGCTGTAGCTTGCCAATGACCGTCCCCTGATTGCGCCTTGGCGCGAGCCGCGCGTGGGCATGGGGACAGTTAGAAGAGACAGAAAAAACGCTATCGCAACAACTATTTGTGTTTAGCGAAGGGCGTCGAAGGAATAGAAAGCCGGGCGTAGGACTTATTCAGTCCTCAAACCCGGTAACGGGACGGCTCGCCTGTGAACCAACGTCCTGCGTGATCTCACGAGCGAGACTCGACCCCGTCTCGACCCGACGGCCAAGCGCTTCGATGAAGGCCTTATAGCGTTCATTGCCGCTGGCCTTCGCGGCCGCCTGCCCGGTGTCGGGCAAGGGCGGGGTTGTGGTGAGCCAGAAGCGAACGAACAGAGCGATCGCCTCATTGGAGATGGTGATGTTCTGCTCGGCTCGCTCCAGTTGCCGCGACAGGCGATCGAGGCGCCGCGCCAGCGCCGCCTCCAGGCGCTCAGGCCCGTCTGGCGACAGGAACGAGAGAAGTGCGGCCTCGATGATGTGCGTCTGCGGCACGCGCTTGCGGGCGGCATAGTCCTCGATTTGATCGACGAGATCGGGCGGCAGACGATAGGTGCGTTTGACGCGCATGGTCTGGGTTCTCCCTGTCAAAGTTCGATGCCGTCGCCGGGATCGAGGCTTGCGATGCGGGCGATGCGGTGCATCCGGCGCTGGGTGGTCGCCTCATCGCTGGCTGTATCCGGTTCATCGAAATCGAACTCGTTGACGGGCGCCGGCGCCTCACGCACCACTTCCTCATGGTCGGGAAGGCCCGGCTCACGGCGGATATTGGCATTGGCGTCACCGCTGTCCGCATTCTCAGGCGTGGCGGCCGCTCCGCCGGATTGACCGGGAGGCGGGCTGTCCGGCTGCGGCGGCGGTTCGATACCCGTCCAGTCGTCTGGGCGTGGCGGCCGTTGGCTGCGCTGGGGTTTTGGTGCCGGCAGCAAGCGGCGGGTGAGGCGGGGATCGGTGAAATATCGCGCCTTCTTCGCCCGCACCGGCGGCGTGCCCGCCACCATGACGATCTCATCGTCGGGTGGAAGCTGCATGATCTCTCCAGGCGTGAGGAGCTGGCGGGCGGTCTCGGATCGCGACACCATCAGATGGCCGAGCCAGGGGCTGAGCCTGTGGCCCGCATAATTCTTCATCGCCCGCATTTCTGTGGCGGTTCCGAGGGCGTCCGAAACCCGTTTGGCCGTCCGCTCGTCGTTGGTCGCAAACGAAACCCGGACGTGGCAGTTATCCAGGATCGAGTGATTGACGCCATAGGCCTTCTCGATCTGATTGAGCGACTGGGCGATCAAGAAGGATTTCATCCCATAGCCCGCCATGAAGGCCAGTGCGCTCTCGAAGAAATCCAACCTGCCCAAAGCCGGAAACTCGTCGAGCATCAGCAGCAGGCGCTGCCGCTTGGCAGTGGAGTTCAACTCCTCGGTCAGCCGACGCCCGATCTGATTGAGAATGAGCCGGACCAGTGGCTTGGTGCGGTTGATATCAGAAGGCGGGACGACCAGGTAAAGCGAGACTGGATGCGGCCCGTTCACGAGGTCGGCGATCCTCCAGTCGCATTGCCGGGTGACGGCCGCGACGACCGGATCGCGGTACAAACCCAGGAACGACATGGCGGTCGAGAGCACGCCCGACCGTTCGTTCTCGCTCTTGTTGAGCAGCTCGCGTGCCGCGGAGGCGACGACCGGGTGGACGCCGGCTTCCCCTAGATGCGGGGTCAGCATCATGGCCCGCAGGGTGGTTTCGATCGGTCGGCCCGGATCGCTGAGAAAGTTGGCGACGCCGGCCAGTGTCTTGTCGGGTTCGGCGTAGAGGACATGAAGAATGGCACCGACCAGCAGCGCATGACTGGTTTTCTCCCAGTGGTTCCGCTTCTCGAGCGACCCTTCGGGGTCGACCAATATGTCGGCGATATTCTGAACGTCGCGCACTTCCCATTCGCCGCGGCGCACTTCGAGCAAGGGGTTATAGGCCGCGCTCGCCGCATTGGTCGGATCGAACAGCAGCACCTTGCCGAACCGGCTGCGGAATCCCGCGGTCAATCCCCAGTTCTCGCCCTTGATGTCGTGGACGATGCAGCTGCCCGGCCAGGTCAGCAGGCTCGGCACGACCAGCCCGACGCCTTTGCCGGAGCGGGTTGGCGCGAAGCACAGCACATGCTCCGGGCCGTCGTGGCGCAGATAGTCGGTTCCCAGCTTACCGAGGATCACGCCATCATCACCCAGCAATCCGGCGGCGCGCGCCTCCGTCTCGGTCGCCCAGCGCGCCGAGCCATAGGTCTCGGCATTCTTCAGTTCACGGGCGCGCCAGACCGACATGCCTATGGCGACGGCAATCGATACGAATCCACCTGAGACGGCGATATAGGCGCCGTGCAGAAATATGTCGGGTGCATAGGCGTCGAACGAAAACCACCACCAGAAGAAAGCGGGCGGCGGATAGATCTGCCAGTCGCCTATGGTGAACCAGGGTGATCCAAGCTGGGGTTGATGGGCGAGCGCGGCGGCCGTCCACTGGGTTGCGCTCCAGACCGACGCGAGAACGATCGCGAAGACTGCGAGGATCTGGCCCCACAGTATCTTGGTAGCCGACATAACCCTTCCTTTCCGGCAAATTGCCTAAAGGTCGGGATCGAAATGGCGCTTTTACAATAGGTTATGGGGCTCCAGCGTAGGGACGGCGATTATAGCGTGCAAATACAAGAAATGGCGTAGATGTCGGACGATCCGGAACGGCAGGTTACAGGTCACGAAAGCAGGAAATCGGACATTCACTCACGCAAAAAACTGCCTTCCGGTTCGACCCTTGTTGCCCTCGACAAGCCGAAAAGCTTCAGCTTCATGAGCGAACGAGCGTTGCGCCTGGCGCGTTCGCGACGGGCATCTTGATACCCCATGGGTAGGTCGCTGGCGATCCATTCTCATATTGATAGACGGTGAGTGCCGGCAGATTGCGCTTGTCGTAGCTGCGGCCGAAGCTGATCACCACGCTGGTCGGCGCAACAAGCACAAGGTGAACTTGCCGGACGTTGGTCGCACAAAGCTGGCGCGCCAAGTCGAAGAATTGCTGCGCCCATGCCGCCTGTTTCGCCGCTGACCAATGATGATCGATTGTCGGAGCAGGTAGCCCTAGCCGAATGACCGGCAGGCCTGGGAAGCGATGTGCGATAGCAACCCGATCCTCCGGGTAAGACACCGAGACCGCGACCACAACTTCGCTGGCATCACCGACCGTCTCGAGCCCGGTCAGCACCAATCGCTCGCCGTCGTCTGGTTCGTCGAGACGGCGCCAGCATTCTTGGGCCCGATTCCAGTCCAGCAGGGTCACACGGCCCTCATCATCTAGAAGAACCCCCATCAGAAAGGCGAACGGCACCGCGGCCATGCCGCCGGCAACCACCGTGAGGTCGCGACGGTCCCGGCCGGTCGAGTTCTGATGGATCATGTGCGGTAGGCTCTCGAGCCTGGCCAACGCCTGCTCGGGCGAAAGCAAAACGCCGTCCGCACCCTGCCGGATATCGAGTAGGAGTGAGACGCGCCGGTTCATAATCCCCGTGGGGACCGCGGAGATAAGCGGTTGTCCGCTCATGTCCCGTAGCCCTCGCAGCTCGATCGCAATCACTTGCTTGCGGCTCTCGCGTCGCAGATCGACAAACAGCCATAGTGCTCCACCAATAATCATTAGGGAGGCGAGCGTGAGGACGAGCGCCAAAGCAAAGGCCGGTATGCCGGCACCGGAATCGAAGGACACATCGATCCGGCCGTTCTCGGTCGGGATGCCAACCGTCAGAGCGAACCCGGCAAAGGTCGCGAGGATCAGCGTCACGCCCCATTTGATGAGCCGCATGCCCGGCAGCGGGCGCAGGAAGATGAAATCGATCCAGGAGCGAACGAAATAGTCGAAATGCTTTTTCACGTCTGGTTCCCCTTCGCGCCGTCGATGATCTCGATCGGCTCCGGTGGCGCGCCGCGCTGGAACAGCGTCGCCGACAACAACAGCCGCCGCCACCAAGCGGTGCGCACGATCAGCAGCATGGCGAAGGGAATATCGCGCTCCCCCTCGACAAGATCTTGCATCGATGCGAGGTCGGTGGAGCTCGGAATGGGTAAATGGTTTGGGTGCGAATGCCATTCGCCGAGATAGTTGAACCGCACGAAATCCGACGCGGTTTCCTCGTAGAATCGGTCGAGCGCGCGGTGGTGATGTTCGACCGATCGCACGAAATGAGCAGCGCTACCCGTCACTTCATCAATCGTAAAGTCGGCGAGCCTGAAATGGCCGGCCTCCACCTGTTCGGCCATGAGGATACCGCCGATCTCGCGCCGTCGCGCCTTCGCCAGCGCCTGGCGCATACGTGCGCGCAGCGGCTGCGTGAACTCAACCTTCATCCGCGGCCTCCTCGGCCTTGGGGAAAAACTCGCGCAGCAAACCGCCCAACTCGTCTCGCGCATTCTCGTCGGCGTCCGGACCCCATTGCCCCTCGGGCACAAGATCGATCGGATAAGTGTCGAATGGCGCTGCGAAGATCCACTCACGCGCCATCCCGATTGCATAGGCCGAATTCGGAAAGGTGGTCGCGCCACCTTTGAGCAAGTCGATCGCCATGCGTCCGGCATGAGCGGCGATGACTGAGACATCCGCGTCGTCGGCGATCAGCGGTGGCTTTTCGGCATCGATCTGCAGGCTGTATTGCTCGCCATCGCCACCGGTCCAGGGAATGCCATTGTCGTCGCACCAACGCAGTATCTGCCGCCGCGCAGCGTACGGCGGCGGATCGAGATCGGGGCGCGAGCGTGCGATCATGCCACCAATGCCGCCGGCAAAGACCTCAGCCCAGATCAACGGCTTCCGTTCGGCACATGCCACCGAGCCACAAAGGTTGAAGATCTGCGCGTCTGCTGTCGCGTCGATGATCAGATCGCACTGGCCAATTTGCTGCAGCGCCGAGTCGGTCGACGCAGAACTTTCCTGTCCGCCGAGCAGCAATCGTCTTACGATCGTCTTGGTGGACGGATTAATGTCGTCGAGCCGCGCCGCCAGCGCATCAGGTTTATTGAGGCCGACCGCGCGCCAGTCGAGTTCATTGCGCACCAGATTGCCCGGTAGCAGCAGATCACCATCAACCAGCACCAGCGTGCCGACACCTGCACGGGTAAGGGTTGCCGCGATCTTCGATCCTACTGATCCGCAACCAACGATCGCGACGCATTGGTCCGCAAGCACCCCGTGCTCGGCAGACAGGCGTTGCTCGTTCGCCGGCGCGACGATCGTGCGGTAGACATAGACAGCGCGGCTGCCGGTGCCCTGCGCGAGCGAATAGAGCCGCGCCGTCCCGCGATGAACCAGCAGCAGCGGCATCTCGGCGTCGGAAGCTGTCATGCGCTCCAGCGCCGGGGCGAAGTTCAGCGCGGTCAGAATGGTGTTCAGAAAGGCGTAACTGCCTTCGAACGGAACGTTAGTTTCGTCGGGGAGCCGGATGGCAAATCCCTCGCGCGTGCGCGGCTCCGTGAGCGGCGGCGCGGCGGCCCATATCGGCGGGGCGTCGGGCGATCCAAGTCGGCGTGGATGCGCAAGCCAATGTTTCGCGAACCAATGTTCATCGAGGGTGAAAGGCTGAGCTTGCAAGAGCGGCTGCTCCACAAGGATATCCAGCAAGGTCGTGTTGAGGATCAGGCGCAGCTTGGTGTTGCGCACCTCCTGCGCGACAGTCTGGCGATGGGCGCTGGCGACATCGGCGACCTCACCGTCTGAGGGACTTTCGCCCGACAGCAGCCGATAAGCGCTTCCGATCATCATCGCGCCCGTGAACTGCGGTTCCCAATTGTCAGGACGATACTCGAGGCAGAGCTCGCCCCCTGCGCCATATTGGTGACCCGAGATTCTCGCGCCGTCGCGCGGCGTCACCTGCGGCGGCACCGCCGGAAAAAAGTGCGGATAGGTCAGGCTGAGCGGGTAGCTGGCACCGAGATGGACGATGTCGAAATCCGCGACGAACTGGAGATCGTCGGTCAGCCGCCACTTGGCGGACTGGAGCCAGTCCGCCTCTTCAGCCAGCTCGGCGATCGCCTGCCGTTCGGCGCGGGCGCGGGACGGCAGATCTGTCCACCAGATCACGCAAAGCCTTGCGGCTTGGTCGGCGTGCGCGCGGTGTTGCTAAAGCTTGGGGTCGACAGCGCACCGGCGGCGGCCGCCGTCGCCCCGCGGAGCAGCCCAGCGGGCTTGCTGGCGCTCCGATCGGCTGCGCGCTTGGCCAGCTCCTGCCCGAGATGCGGCGACAGCGAGTCAGTGATTGAGTGTCGATCGGCAAGGCTCGCTGCATGGGCGAAGTCCCGCTGCGCCTGGCGCAGCCACGCATAGAAAGCCCGTTCACGCTCGGGGAATTCGGCCCATTTGTCGGCAAAATTCTCGAGCGGGTCACTCGGATTCGCGATCACTGCACGACCGCGCGTGTCACGCGCGATATAGGCTTCCATTCCGCTCAGAATCGACAGCAGCGCGTCGGCGATCTCTTCCTCGCCCTGATAGGCATGCGCCGCGAGCGTGGTGATGATGATCGAGATCGGACAGCAGTTGAGCTCATCCTTTACATACATGATATCGCGGTGCCGCTTCAGGATCATGATCGAGGATTGCAGCGGCGTGCGCACCTTATAGTCCGGGATCGCCTCGACGCTGGCCTTGACCGCATCGGCCATGGCGCGGCGGCGCTTCTCGAGCACGACGCGCATGCGGCCCTTGAACCAATCGAGATAGCCTTTGGGGTTCGAACGCGGCCAATCGTCGCTGATCTGCTGATAGCCCAGCCGTTCATTGTCGGTGATTGCGATCGCGGTTGCCGCCCGGCTGGCGTCGAGACCCTTGCTATCAAGCAGGATGCGAACGTCTCGCGCATTTGGCAGCGCGGGTACCACGTCCATGTGGAATTGTGCGCCATCGGCATAGTTGAGGGTCCAGCAGCGCCGGCCCTCGCGGAGGGGCTTGGTCATCGCTTGGGAACGACGGTAGCCCTCCATTTCCGCGCCAACCATCGCCTTCAGGGTCTCTTGCGAAAGCTGTGACTTGTTGAGCGCTTTCAGTTCGCAGACTGCATCGACATCATATTCCTCCTCGGCATGCAGCGGTTTGATCACCGTTCCGAGGCCGAAGGAGCCTTGGACATAGACAGCGGGATCATAGCCACGCAGCGTGGAGGCGGGACGATTGAACCATCGACCGAGCGACCGATAGCTCTCCTGCGCCTGCTCATAGCGCGTATCGCTGATCTCGAGCTCATCGGCGAGCGCATCGAGATAGGTCTTGGCTATAGAGGTGGCTTTGGCCGTCATAAAGTATTCCCCAAATAACATCATCGGGCTACTCGCCCGCTATTTCCCGTGAGCAACAATGTAGTTACGTATCATTAAGGATAAAGTTCTACCGAAGAAAAGGCGCGCCGGACAATATAATCGGCGGTCGCGTTTTCAGCATGGTGCGCTCGGATAGGTATAAACATACCGGGTCATACGCCCCGGCATCCTGCGCGCTTGCTTTGCAATTGGTTGCTTGGAGCCACTGCGGAACACTCCACTTCCTCTTTGAACTGACGTTCGCGGAAGGTCTCCGTCACGAAATCGATGAAT
This sequence comes from Sphingobium scionense, assembly GCF_014197035.1. Taxonomy (GTDB): domain Bacteria; phylum Pseudomonadota; class Alphaproteobacteria; order Sphingomonadales; family Sphingomonadaceae; genus Sphingobium; species Sphingobium scionense. The sequence goes on from NZ_JACIEU010000017.1 coordinate 112,013, forward strand.
GATACAGCCGTACCCACTGCGAGCCGCGCGTGACGCGGCTGTAAGCCGCGGTGTTGACCATCGCGACCATGACCTGAGCCATAGAGGCCACGCAGCTCGGCAAGATATTGCGTGAGCGCCGACAGGTTGCGCAAAATCAGCCTAATGGTCTCAGCGCCTCGGGCTGCGTCAGTAATGTTATCGGGGACCAGCCCCAACTCCTTAGCCACCAGCTTGGTGAGCGCTGGAAGATCGGCGCCGGTTGAATAGCTGATCCCGCGCTTGGTCAGGACCGATTTGCAACAGCTTTCGACCAGTTCCTTAGCCGTTCCGATCGCCAGCGCCGGATCTCGATCAACCGCATTTTCGAGCCGCTCGATCTCGCGGTGCATCCAAGCGGCGTCGAGCGCGTCAGCGACAGTTCGCGCCCGCATCACCGATCTGCTGCCCAACTCGCCGATGGCCTGTGCAACAAACCGTGGCCGGCCAGCGATCTTCTCAACCTCGACCAGCATCCAACCTTCGGGACGCAGCTGGTCGTTGAAGTTACGAACCATATCCAGCGCTTGATTGCGGTCTGGCCGCACGACCGGGTGGACCATTTCGGCAAGAAAAGCGAGGAAACGGTCCGCCGGACCATCGATCAGGTCGAAACGCTTGTCCTCGAAAATCCAGTCGTCTTCCCAGTCGTGATTGTTCCAGCGGTGCTGCCAGATATCGCCCGCAGCATCCTTGTAGCGCGAGTCATGCGACGGCAGTGTCTCTAGATCCCAGAGCCGCTGCAGAAATTCGACATCATCCAGCGATCCCATCCACGCAATGTTGTCGACCTTGAGACCGTCAATGATGTTGCGGCGTGCTCGGCGCGATAGGTTCGCAGGCGCCGAACGCCAGTCGGTACGCGGTTGAATGCGCGGCCTGATTGATGCGCTGAACCACACATTTCCGTCGCGCTCATATACGGCCTTCACGCGCGCCGTGATTTGCTCCTCCAGCGTAGCGCGCTTTGTACCTAGACGGCCGTAGTGCGCCGGGTCGATCGACAGATAGACGGTATAAATCGGCGTTCCGCCGTTCCAATTGTCCCAGCCTGTCTCAGTTACCTCGCAATCAGCCTCGCGGAGCAATTCGGCCGCTTCGGCCATGCCTTCGGCCGCCAGCATCGCCTCTACCGCCGCTAGATGCGCCTCGTCGTCCTGACCGTCCACATTCCCACTCCTTTGATCCCCACTTGTCTACACAGAACGAAGGTGGAACGAAAGTGACATCGATGCGGGTAGGATAAGAGGCTGCGGCCTCATCGACGAGCTAATCCGAAGCACGAATGACAGCTTTGTCGACGAAAGACGTCGAGCTCGTGAATTGGGGCTTGGCTTTCCTGCCAAACCGAAGTCAGTTGGCCGCCGGGGAACGGGGGGACCGCGACATCGAACAATCTGGCGATATAAGTTGGAATCCACTGACTGCGGCAGCTTGCCATGCCGGAGCCGGTTGCGTGGGCGAGCGCTGGACGGTTGCGAACGCCGCGCAGTTGGCGCGCCTGATAGCGATCATCGCCATGGGACAGGTGAGTCAAGCCGCGCACATCGTCTCGAGTCTGGCGCCGGCTGCCCCGGCCTTCTCCTTCGCGGAATTGCGGTCCGAAGCGATCATCCGACTGACGGTGCAGGACGGGCCGCAGACACCGCGTATCGGCTATCCGCGCTGGCAACGTGACGGCTTCATGTTCGAGGCCATGTCCTGGATTGCTGCCCGGCAGTCTCATGGTCCAGCCGTGCTCATGAAAGACCCGCACGTCAGTGCGACGAGCCAAGGACTCGATGGTCTCATGCTGGTGTTGTCGCCGGACAAGTCTGCGATCGAGACTACGACGATCTTTGAAGATAAATGCACCGACGATCCGAAATCGATCTTTGCCGGTAAGGTAATGGCGGGATTCCGGGAGCGCCACGACAACAGGCGAAGCGCGGAAATCATCGCGACGGCGGGCGCGCTGCTGACTAGGGCGGGGATCAGCGACGAGTTCGCGGCGAGAATGGCCGCCGCCGTTACCGACCGCAACCGTCGCCGCTACCGCGCCGCGGTTACCACCGTTGCAGAGCTGGACAATGACTCTGCTCGCGCCAACATCTTCTCCACCTATGGAGATTTGACTGGAATAACGACCGACCAGCGCCAAGCGGCCTGCTTCGTCGTTCCCGCCGAGCTGCGGCCATGGTTTGACCAACTTGGGCTTCAGGCAGTGGGCTACCTCAATTCACTCGAGGACGACCTTGATGTTTGACGCCGAGACGTCTCGCTTCCTGCGGTCAGCTCCACCTCTGCCGGATCTCGATCCGGAGATGATTCCGGCGCTCCTCACTCAGCACTATGCCGAACTCGCCTCGTCCCGGCTGAGAGGAAGCGAAGCATCGCCGCCAAACACTAACTGGCCCCTCGAGCGCATCGCCGACACCTATGAACTCGTCGCGTCGACGCAGCGCGAGTCGCCGTCAAGAGCCGCCGCGGCATTCGTTGCCGGGACGGCGCAGCAAATCCTTGCCCGCCGGCAGCTGTTGCAATCCCCCGACCAGCCGATCTCCAACATCGACCGCGACCGGGTCGATCCCTCGCTCTCGGCCGCAATCCTGTTCCTGATGGCGGAACAGTATGGCGACGCCAACGAGGCGGCCTTGCAGATCAGGATCGCGCGCGGGGGCGAAACCTACGAAGCCGCAATCGTGAGCGAGCATGTCGCCGACATGGCGCGTGGCAGGCTGGCCCGTATCTTAGACCGCTCGGCCCGCTGGCGTCGGCCAGCGCTTCCGGGCGGAATGGAAGATCGGGCGCTTGCTGCGCTGCTAGAAACCATAGCGACGGGCATCGAACTCCTGGCGGCACATATTCTCCGCGCGCCCGCTCCTGAATCCATCGCTGGCCGCTTCGCCAGCTCGCGCGATGCCTTTGACACCGTCGTCGGGCTGGCAGTCGAACGCCCCGGCCTTGATGCCGTCGCGTTCGATCTTGGCGCGCTCTATCCCGGTCCATTCCACCTCGCATCGTTGCTGTCCGCCGCCGACGGCGTCCTCAAGACGGCGAGCTTGCACGACACCCCGATGCCAAGCGGCGCCGACGCGGCAACATGGGAGCGTTGGCTTCGGTTTCGGGCGGATAAATTTCCCTTTGTCTGGCCGAACCACCGCAAGGCGATCGCCGACGAATTTCACCAGACCGGGGTTTCCGCGGTCGTCGTGCTCCCGACAGGGGCGGGTAAGACCACGGTCTCCTCGCTCAAGATCGCAGGCGTTCTTGCGCGCGGAAAGAAAGTCGCCTTCCTTGCCCCCACACATGCCCTGGTCGATCAGCTGACTGAAGACCTCCAGGAAATGTTTCCGAGCGAGATCATGGACTCGGTTATCTCTAACGACTTCGATCTCCTCCTCGGCGACGATGCCTCGTTCCAGGATATCGAGGTGATGACCCCCGAGCGCTGCCTGGCGATGCTCTCGTTCGCGCCCGAAGCCTTTGCCGACGTGGGATTACTCGTATTCGACGAGTGCCATCTATTGAGTCCACAGACAGGCAGGATCCGCCGCGCGCTCGACGCGATGCTGTGCGTGTTAGCCTTTGCGGAGGCTGCGCCCGAGGCCGATCTGCTCTTGCTGTCTGCGATGGTGCGCAACGGCGCCGAACTCGCGGACTGGGTTGGAACGCTGACCAAGCGGCGGAGCATCGCGGTCGACCTCCTGTGGAAACCGAGCCGCCAGGCACGGGGTGTCGTCATCTATGACGAGACGGAACTCACCGCCTCGCGCACCCGCGCGTGGGAGCGGCAGATCGCCGCGGATGCTGCCGCTCCCAAGCCTGCAAAGGATTTGCGCGGCGCGGCGCAAAGGGAGCTGACTGCGCGACCTTACGGAATCTGGGGGCTGCAGCATAACTGGCATTCCGTATCTGAAAGCAAGGCCTGGGTCGTCACGACCGCGCTGCTCGACACGCCCGTTTTACTTTCCGGGTCGATCAAGACTGGCTCACTAAGGCTCAAGCCGAACGTCAACGAGGTTGCCGCGCGTCTCGCCGCCACGGCCAGTCTTCGCGAGTTGAAGACGATCGTGTTCGTGAACACGAAGCGCGATGCGGTTTCGGTGGCACGTGAGATCGCGACGCAATTGGGAACCCGTATTCCGGCGACAGAACCGGAAAGCGAGCGGTGGGCAGCGCTCAAAATCGAACTCGGCGGTCTCAAACATTCCCTCGTCACACCTGAGCATTGCGCCGTACCGCACAACTCGTCGATGCTGCGGCTCGAGCGCGACCTTGCCGAGCGTATGTTCAAACGAGGTAACGGCGCCAATGTCATCGTGGCGACGCCCACCCTAGCGCAAGGCTTGAACTTGCCAGCGCAGCTCGCAATCCTTGCCGGTGACAAGCGCGCCGATCGCGCCGGTGGTCGCGAGAATCTCGAGGCGCACGAAATATTAAATGCCGCAGCGCGCGCCGGCCGCGCAGGCCATCTTGCGAACGGGCTGGTCCTGCTGATCCCGGAACCCATCATCACATTTCGCAGCGGACAGCCACTCAACGCGAACCTCATAGGTAAGCTCAAGGGCGTTCTCCCGGAGGACGACCACTGCGTGACCATCACGGATCCGCTGGAAACTGTACTGGACCGCCTCATGGCGGGCCAAATGCAGGATTCCGACGTTCAGTATACGATCAACCGCATGGCGGTCCTCGCCAGCGGGGAGAATGCGGTTGATGCCGCACACCTGTTCAATCTTCACAAGTCGTTCGGTTACTATAGGGCGGCGAGCCGTGCCGCTGCAGCCGAGTTCGAAGCCAAGATAGAGCAGCTTCGCATGTCGATCGAAGCTCAGCGCGATCCGGATATCGATCACAACGTCGCGATCCTGTCTTCCCAAAGCGGGCTTTCCGCAAACTTGCTCGTCGCGCTCAAGGCCCGCGTCCATGCCGATCTGGCGACACTTCCGAACTCGGTCGCCGACTGGCTGGCTTGGACACTCAAATGGCTCGCCGAGGACTCCGACGCCCGCTCCGCTCTGCTTTCGGACGTCTCGGATAGCATCCTCGCAGCATGCGGTGAGCCGAAGGGCGGTGCCCTTGGCCCCCAGCATCTCGATCATCTGCTTCGCGGCCTGCTGGCATGGATCAATGGCGACAATCTGCGTTCGATTGAACTTATACTCGGCGGTGAGCCCGATCATCACACTCCGACGAAGTATGTCTGCCCGCGGGCGCGCGAGATTGCGGGCACGATCGTGCCGAGGGCGATTTCTTTCATCCTGAGCCTTGTCGCGCGCGTCGCCAGCGACGCGATAGGGTCCGAAGAGCCAGCGGATCTCGATCGGCAATTGATCGAGTTCCTTGGTACGATCGTGCGCCGCGGGTACAGCAGCCCTGACATGATGTTCTACGCGATGGACAACAAGCATTTGCTGGGCAGAGTCCAAGTCCATGCTGCTTGGAAAAATCGCTTTGACGGAATCTTTGACCCTCTTGGGGATCTTTAGATTCCTGATATGTCTAAAACATCTTTCCTAATAACGCTCGCGCGTTCACACCAAACGGTAAGCTGGCGCACCAGCGAACGGGTGCAACAAGAACTCTATTGCTTCCGCGATTCCTCCTTCTTCTTTCATGTTTCGATCGTTCTCGACAAGATGAGCAAAGGACCACTCTTAGATAGCAAGCTCAAATGTCGGAATGACCGAAACGTCGGCGACATCGTGACTGCCTGATCCAATTTATGGATGCCATGTGACTTGTTTCGCGCCGACAGGTAAAAGTAGAATCAGTGGATGACTAAAAATCAACCCGACAAAAAACCGAAGCGCGATCCCGCCCAGCTGTTCGGCGGCAAGCGGTTCGACGTCGAACACGCTCTCAACATGTACGCGACGAGCTTCGTGCTCATGCCTGCCTTCGGAATCTACGAGGAGAAGATCGTGGCGGCGTTCAAGCCGCATCTCGCGAAATGCCACATTTACGTCATCGGCACTATGCCGGCGATAGAGACCGTCGATCAGCGCCTTGAGGATGGACGGCTTGTCATCGTTATCCTCGTTGCCGGCAAACGCCATGAACTTGCCTGGCCCATGCCTGACGGCGTCGAGCTGGTCGAGACCGAGCGGGGGTGGTTCATCAAAAACGGTGATGGTTACTGGGCACCCTCTGACGAAGAGATGGCGCGACGGCTGAACGACGAGCAGGATGCGATCGGCTTCGAGGTCCTCTACATTGGTCAGGCTTATGGCAAGGACGGGTCGCGCAACGCCCTCGACCGGCTGCTCAAGCACGAGACCCTGCAGCGGATCTCGGTCAAGGGCGTGCCGCCTGATCGCCGGCTCACGCTGCTCATGCTCGAGATCGAACCGGGCAATCGGATGATCACCTTCATGAACCCGTGGGCCGAGAATAAGGAGGAGGGAAGCGCCCGCATTTCGGCGGGCCTGGATAAGTTGTTCGGGACATCCGACGCCGAGCGCGTGACCCTCTACGAGGCGTCGCTAATCCGGTACTTCCAGCCACCGTTCAACAAGGAGTTCAAGGAGAGCTTCCCGTCCACCAACCTGAAGGTACTGGCGGACTGCTACGACAAGGATTTCTCCGCCTTAATCTCGGAGATTTGCATCGACGAACTGCCGTTCAAAATGACTTCGGACGCCGTTCAGCCGTCCCAGTACCACACCGCAAAATTTGACCTTCACGAGGATGAGGCGCGTCAGGTGTTCTTCGGAAAGAAAACATAGCGGCGCTGAGGCCGTCGGTAAGCCGCTCGGGGCGGATGAATGTAGACGGGTTTTAGGACGAGCTTCGGGTGCTGCGAACGGCAGCAATGCCGGCGAATTCTGTCTTCGACGAGTACCGATCACAATCCCAATCCCAGTCCACGTTGCCGTCCAAAGGACCAGTCCACACCGCCGCCCGGCGTCATCGTGCCGGAGACGTGGCGGCCGAGATGCTGTTCGAGCGCCGGCCGCCAGGGAACGAGCTGGAAGCCCAGCCCATTGTCGATCATGGCGAACCGGCCTGAGGCCAGCGTCACCCGCTGTCGATAGATACCCGCGACATGATCGCCGGGCCTCGATGGCAGAGGCGCGAGGCCGGTGCGGTTCACAAGGTCGGTCTTGATGTGCAGCATCTCCCGGTCCTTGAGCGTCTGGATCAACGCGCGGGCGAATATGACGCGGCCACCCCGTCGTTCCGCCAATCCCTCATTGACCAGCTGGTCGGCCCGCGACTCCATGGCGGCGGCGACTTCCGCGCCGAAACCGCCTCCCAGCGCAGGCTGCTCGCGTGCGACGAGATTACGATCGAGCCAGGTCGCGCCATCGGCGCTGATCTGCTCGCCAAGCGAAAGATCGGAGCGTGACGCGAGCGAATGGCGCCGCTGTCCCCTGGCATCGTCCCAGGAGCGCAGTTCGACGATGGCGCCGGGCTTCGCGTCGCCAGTCATGTCGATATCGTCGAACCGGAGATGGTGGGTGCGACCATCGATGCCATCGACAACGGCATAGGCGCTGCCTTTGAGTTCATCATAAAGCCCGCGATCAACCAGACGGCCCACGACAGGATCGATCGGGGGCGCTTGGTGGATCGCGAAGCGGGACACGTCGGGGTTCGGTGTGTCCCTGGCCATCGCCTTGTGCATCGTCTTGATGATATCACCGCGAACACCGAGATCGCGCAGCGTGTCTTCCAGACCAGGCTTGATGGTCCAGGCTGCGGGACCGAGCGGATCGACCAGGCCCAGGGCTTCGAGCTTCTGCGCGCGGCCTATCAGGAGATGCCGGTTTTGAGGTCCATGACCATTGGCATCCGGGCGCAAATCGACAATGCCGCCATGACGATCGGCGATATCCCTCAGGGTGCGATCGAGGCTGGTCCAGCGATCGGCCTGAACCTCGCGGCCGAGTGCGGCCTGGATCTCGCGTTGGGTGCGCGGCCCCATCTCGAGGGTCACGCGATCTTCGGCGCGATGACGGAAGCCCTCGCGGATATAGTCCCGACTTATGACGAGGTCGCGGCCATCGTCGCCGCGGCCACGAACCAGCACATGGATATGCGGGTCATCGGTATTCCAGTGATCTATTGCTACCCAGTCGAGCGAGGTGCCGAGATCGCGCTGTGCATCCGCCATCAATTCGCGGGTAAAGGCACGCAGGTCCTCCATCTCCCTGGCGTCCTCCGGTGAGATGATGATCCGAAAATGGTGGCGATCGTCCTCGCAGCGATCAGCGAAGGAGTTTCCGTCCGCCTGATCGCCAGTCGCGTCGAACAGTCGGCCTGGCGCACCGTCGCGCGTGACGCCTTCGCGTTCGAGATAGCTGGCGTGCCGGGCAAGCGGTGCTGCACGATATTTGACCCCTTGGTGCCGGACAATCCGCATCTTGACGACGACGCGTCGATCCGATGACCTGCGCGCGCGACGAGGGGCCGTCACCCGGCCGCGCCCGAAGCGGGAAGCGCCGCCCCCTTTCCGGCGAGGACTGTATGCGCGACCGCCGCGCCCGCCTTTGTTCGCCGCCCGCAGCACCTGGCCGACGAAGGACTTCGCTTGCCGGCCTTTTGTCCCTCCGTCGCGGGGCCGTCCAGGCCTGACCTGGAACTCGTCGTCGGGGCCGCTCATCGGAGGCTGGAACCATCGGCGCAAAAGCCTGCCAGACGTGGATCGATGAGAATTTCGGCAGTTTCACGAGAACATGCTGGCAGGCCGCTCGCGGAGCCATACGAAAAATCCCCGACCAACCAACCATCTGGACCGAGCCTGCTGGCGGTCCTTTTATCTTGCCGTGCCTCCCTGTTCTTCCTGCGTTCCCAGCCGCTTGTTCGATAGAGGACGTCATTGCTCCCCTGAGTACGCTTGCCTGCGAGCGGGCCCGTCATGACGGGTGCAGACCGGAAAGAGGGACGAAGAGGCTGTCCTCGAGCTGGCGAGGCGCGGGATCTGGTGCGTCTTCACCATCGTCCGGTGGCGAACCGGATGATGTCGACACGGTAGTGGACTGGACGCGGACCGGTCGCGAAAAGAGCGGCGCGTGGGTCCAGGCCAGCGCATCGGCGGGCGCGCTCGCGAGCGCGCGAGCGGGCGGTCCGCCGACCATCGGCGCGAGCATGGCGAGATAGGCGCGCGTCTCCCGCGGTAGCGCCCGGCCCGTCGCCAGATGCTCATCATAGCGTCCTGGGCCGGCGTTATAGGCTGCCAGCATTGCCGTCGAATTGCCGTAACGATCATACAACTCACGAAGATAAGCCGTGCCCGCGATGATGTTGTCGCGGGGCTCGTAGGGATCGCGGCCGAGGCGATAGCGCGTGCGAAGCTCCGCCCAGGTCCCGGGCATGATTTGCATCAGACCCATGGCTCCAGCGTGCGAGATCGCGGTCACATCGCCGGCGCTTTCGGCGCGCATGACCGCCCGTATCCAGCGCTCCGGGATGCCGAAGCGGCGGGATGCCTCGGCCACATGGGCGGCGAACGGCGTTACCGCGGATGGCGACCGCGCCGCGGCGGTTTCGCCGCCCGCTATGGCCATCGCCGGCGCGCTCGCAAGACATGCGAGCAGCGCCAGCGACAGCGCCCGGCGGCGCGATTTGCAGCAGCTCGGGCGCACCGGATCAGGTCCGGTCTTCGCGGACACGGTGACGGCTTACCGACAGGCGGAACGCCGAGCCCTCGTCGTCGGTGCGAAAGAGATGCGCGCGCAGAGTCTGGCCCGCGAACAGCGGGCTTTCGATTTCCAGCGAGACATAGTCGCCAGCGCGTTCGCCGACATCCTTCCACGCGGCGCCAACTCTCGGGCCATGTTCGTCGTCGAGCAGCACGCGGAAATCCGGCGCCTTGTCTGCATCGCTCGGTTCGGCGGGAACAAGCGTGACAATCTCGTCGATGCCGAACAACCGGATGCGGCCCTTATAGCCCTCATCGGTGGGTTTGAAGATATTGGGTTGCATTGCCAGTCTCCTTTGCTTGGCGGGGTGGAATGAATTTCGCGGCACGGCGAACGCTCACATGGGCGTCGCCCGCCCGATCACGGTTGCTGCGGGAAGTGGTCCGAAATAGCGGCCGTCGAGGCTGTCCTCGCGATCGGCATTGAGGAAAAAAAGCTGGTCGGCTGCGAGCGTCCGGCATCCCGTCCAGACGGGCAGCGCGCGGCCAAGCCGGTCAGTTGTCTGCGCCACAGCAACGACATCGCCGTCGATGCTGATCGTGTCGCCGGTTCGGCAAACCGTCTGTTCGGGCAGCGCCGCCACACGCTTGAGGAGCGGCAGGCCGAGCGGCAGATAACCGCCCTCGGCGAGGAACCGTGCGATGTCCGGTGGCGGCAGAACCACCGCAAGCTCGCCGCGCGAGACAGGGTCGCCGACGCGCACCCGGTAGAAGCCGATCGGAACACTCGGACTGGCGTTCCAGATCAGGCGCGGAGGCGGATCGATCCACATCGAGATCGCTATGAGATTGACTGCGGCGACGGCGGCCGCGAGCGTTTTCCAGGGATAGGTCATTGCAAGGAGCCTTTGCGGGCGAGCCAGGCGCGATGGCGCTCCAGCGTGTAGGGACGCGGCGTTTCGCGGGCGGCGAGGCGATTGTGGACGTGGCGCCAATGGTCCGGGGCGACGTCGGCGGGATCGATTTCGAGGGCGTCCACCGCGTCGATCGCTTCGAACACACGCTGAACCTTGGGCCAGCCGGAAGCCCGCAGCAGAATGTCACCGCCCGGATCGACACCAGGCACGGTCTGATAGGGCTCGCCTGGCAGCACCGCGCGCAGGATGTCGATGCGAGAAACGACGGTGCCGTAGTCGTTCGACGCCCAGCGCACGAAAGCGAATATGCTGTCGGGAGCGAAGCCCAGGCGGCGCCGGCGCCGGTCGAGTATCTGATCCTCGACAGGGCGGCCGAAGCGTATCCAGCGCTCGATCTTCTTTTCGATCCACAGCAGCTCGACGCGGGTGCGATCATCGCGGACAGCGATCATGGCGCGCGCTCCTGGTCTTCCGCCGGGAAGGCTTCGGCCAGCATGGCCCGCACCAGATCGGCCAGCGTCAGCCCGCGCTGGAGCGCGGCAAGCTTGAGTCGTTTCCGCAGTTCCGGCGTCACATCGATGGTGAGGCGCGCGGTGTTCGCGCTGCGTGAAGGCGACGTTGTCCGTTCCCCTTCGCCGGCGGACACCCAGGCTTCGACGCCGCGTGGCCGGGCGACGAAACGCCTGGGCGGTTTGACCGGACCGCTCATGACAGCAGGTTCTCGACCTGCTGTGCCAATGCTGAGATTTCGCGCGCAGCGATGCTGTCCGCGTCCATTTCGGACGCGAGGCGCCCGGTCCGCAGTGCATCGGCGAAGATCACCCGCTGGCCGACATGGGCCGGCAGCAGAGGCGGATCATGGGCTTCGAGACTGTCGGCAGTGGCCCGCCCGATCAGCGTGCGCGCGGGATAGCGGTTGAGAACGAACCGCGCCGCGATCGCGGGTTTGAAGATGCGGGCCTGATCGAGCAAGGCCAGCATCTCGGCTGACGCCCAGCCATCGAGCGGGGATGGCTGTACCGGCATGAGAACGAGATCGGCGGCCAGCAGAGCCGAGCGAAGCAGCCCTGCGACGCGCGGCGGTCCGTCGATCACCACATGGTCGACACCACGGGCCAGTTCCGGCGCCTCGTGATGCAGCGTGTCGCGTGCGAGACCGATCACGCTGAACAGCCGTGGCAGGCCTTGCGACGCGCGCTCCTGCGCCCAGTCCAGCGCCGAGCCCTGCGGATCGGCATCGATCAGCAGGACACGCTTGCCTGTGACAGCCCACTGGCCAGCCAGATGAAGCGCGAGAGTGGTCTTGCCGACGCCGCCCTTCTGATTGAGCAACGCGACGATCATCGCGTTTCGTCCACAGGCGCGCAGCCCGTTAGTATGAATCCGAAGGATTCAGAGTTAGCAATGTTAGGGGGCAGAATCGGAAAACGATTCCAAGGTGTTAAGCCCGGTTTCGGTTCCTGATAGTCCGAGGATCGGGTTCCCGATCGTCCGATAGTCGCGGTTCCCGATAGTCCGTGCCTCATGGCAACTTATCCACAGGCGGGTAGCCCATTCGCCGCATGGCGGCGTCGAGCGGATCGATGGGGAGCGGAGCGAAGTTCAGCCGCTGACGGCCGAGTTCGAAGGTGAGTGTCAGCCGGTATCCGGGCAGCGGCTGGCGGCGGACGATATCTCGCAGCTCGAAGCTGAAGCGCTTGAGCGGCGAGAGGACGCCCGACTTCAGGTGAAGGTGGGCGACGTCGAAGCTCCACCCATGTTCCTGCCGTCCGCCATGCTTGCGGCAGATACGATAGAGCCAGCGTTCCAGGCCGCCGGTCAGGTTGAAATAGGCTCGGTCGATGGTGAGGACGAGCGCGTGATCCAGCACCCCGGCATAGAACCAGTCAGGGACGATCATCTCGATGCCGAGCGCGCGACCCTGGCCATCGAGACGCTCACGCCACTCATTGATCCAGGAGAAGCGATGGCGCCTGCGCTGGGTGGTTTGACGGATGCTGGTAGCGATCGTGGTCGACTGAAGCCGGTCGAGCCCGGCGCGCAGCCGCTCATAGCTCGCCTTGCCGGTGCCGCGCCGGGTGAAGGTCAGGATGTCATAGGGCGTCGCGGCGATGAGGCGGGAGGTCGGCAGTCCCGCATCATGCGCCTCGACAATCTGGCTTGCCGCCCAGATCAGGATATCGGCGTCCCAGATGGTCGCCATCCCATGTTCGGGCGTCGCTTCGACATGGATCGAGACATCGCCCATGCGGAACAGGATCGGTGCGACCCGCTTGCTCTTGGCAAGCGAGAAGAAGGGCCAGCTCATCAGATCCTGGGCGTCACGCGGGGCGATATCTCCGGCGATCGGACGGAACAGGTCAAGCTGCCGGGAAGTGAAGCCTTTGGCTGTCACGGATTACCGTCCACGCCCGGCATTCGCAGGCCGTCTCGTGGTGGCGATGCCCGGTCCCGGATCGGACGTTGACCGGCGCATCCCGGCCGCTGCCCAGTCGTCGATGTCGGCGACCGTGTAGACGATGCGGCCACCGAGCTTGTGGTAGATGGGGCCGGTGCCGAAGCAGCGATGTTTCTCCAGCGTGCGCGGCGAGAGGCCCAGACGCTTCGCGGCATCGGGGGTTCTCAGAAAGCGTGGCGCATCATCTGGGGGATTGGGCTGCATTGTCGGTCTCCGTCGAAGCGCAGGCCGCGTGGGGCGAGCGCGTAGTGGCGGAGACAAGGCTGGCGTAATCTGCTTGCGCCGGGAGAGAGGGGAAAATCAGGCCAAGGAAAATGTCGCACTGGCCCTGGTCGATCAGCGCCCGCGCAGGAGATCCAGATATCCGCTCTCGCTGAGCCGGAGCGCCTCGTCGCGAAGACGCTGAACCTGTCGGCGTTCATTGGCCGCGCGCCAGTCCGAACCATGTAGGCCAAGCTCAGGATAGACGGCGGCATCGGCCAGTTCGCGGGTGCTGAGGCCCGTCGCAAGGAGGCCCAGCAGATGCAGAAGAAATGTCAGTCTCATGCGCTGGAAGTCTGTCGGCCGGAAAGCTGTGGGCACGCGCCCGCCTGCGGCGCCCTGCAGTCGGAGGGCCAGACGATCAGCGACCGAACGCCGCAAAGCATAGTCGCGGTCGGGGGTGAGAACTATGGCCGGCTCGACTTCCAGATTCGGTTCAGCGAGCCACAGTCGCAAGCGACCGCCAGGGTCGTCGATGACGAGATGCCGACCGCCCTCATCACTATGATCGGCGAGGATCAGGCCCAATCGTTCTGGTGCAAACCGCCCCCTGATCTCCAGGCCACGCGGCGGAGGCGCCAGGGCAACGGTCCCGGGGGCGACCTCAGGCCGCCAGAGCGCAGGAGACACTGCGGCGGAAACATCGGGATCGATCGGAAAACACCAACCCCCAGCGCCGGGCAAAGCCCGTGCTGAGGGTCTCCTTTGATGAAGCGCCGTTCCTGCGCGCGGCATATCGAGCGTATTGCCGCCGGTATTCCTTGTTGTGCCGAAGGAATTCCTGCGCGAAATCGGCATAATCGAGATCGGCGGTTTCCGCGGCGATCGCTTGCGACCGCCAATCGCTGGCAGTTGGCATCGCACCTCTCCCTGTTGCCCCTGTCTCGGGACAGTCGAAGAGCTTGCCTGCGCTGATGTCCGCTGGAAGAGCCGGGTGCGCGATGGAGTTGACCTGGGATTCGAATAGCTTCGAACCTTCAAAAAGCTCGGTTTATCGAGGCCTTCCCTGCAGAAGATCGAGGTAGCCGATCTCGGTCATCCACTTGGCCCTGGCGAGATGGCTTTCATAGACGCCCCATGCCCGCTGCGGCTCGCGAACAGGGTCGAGATCGAAGATTATGCGGACGATTTCACGCCAATGCGCGCCTTCCTCGTCCGCTTCGAGCATTCGCAGATAGGTGACGAAATGGCGTTCGTCGTAGCGGGTCACGCGCGAAGATTGCGGCGGGCGGTCATCGAAATCGGGGATCGCCATTTTTAGCGGCCCGCTCGGCGCCCGGAGCGCCAGTTCTTCGGTCGTCGGGGTGAGATTATCCTGTCCAGGGGATAATGGAAAAAGCCGCGGCGCCCCAGCGCACTCATCGCGTCGGGGGTGCGAACTCGGAAACGAGATGGTGCCCGTCCCACCTGGCCCGACGACAATACCGCTGGAAGATCAATCTGCCTTGCGGAAGAATTCGATGGGATCGACTTCGAGTATCGCGGCGATGCGTTCGAGCATATCGACCGTCGCGGCGTGTTCTTCACGCTCCAGCATTCCGATATAGTTGCGGTTGACACCTGCACGATCGGCAAGCTCCTCCTGCGACAGGCTCTTGGCATGACGCATTTGACGCAAATTCGTGGCGACGATCTCCCGCAGGCTCATGCCGGGGACGTCGCCGCTCTGCCTAACCCATGGCCACCCAATATACTAGGGAATCGTAAATACGTATCTGCGTATCTACGCGAAAGCGCGCTTCAGGGTTTCAGGAAAGCGGGGCCGACCAGCGGCCCCGCATTCGCCTCACCAGGCGAAGGGATCAAACTCGCGAACGATGCTAGCCGAGTCGCCGTCCCATTCGCTGGCCGGCATCGCGCTGAAAAGACCGGCTTCGGTGCGGAACACGATGATATTGACCATGAGGCTGCGGGCGAGGCTCCAGGCATAGGCTGATACGGTTTTGAGCGACGTGGACATTTTTGGGCTCCTGTCTTTCGTCGCGGGGGCCATCCCCGCTCGACAGGCTCCCGAAGTGTCGGGCGCATGGCCGCAATCACCGCGCAGGCGCAGCCTGAAGGCCGCACGCGAAGCGTAGCGGACCCTTTACGGGTTGATGGCATCAGGCCTTGGGCCGGACCAAGGAAAGAGCCAAATGAGAGCGGGGATGGCGCCGGCGGCGAAGCGAGCGTGATGTCCGTCCCGATAATCGTCGCTCTGCCTCGGATCTTCCGTCCATTTCTGCGGTCTCGGCTGCGAGGTTGAACAGCGCGCTCCATTCGCGATCACCTCGGATCTCGCGCTGACCCCGGAGCCTCTGGAAGCATGTGATGGCGGTGTCAGCGTCGCGGCCCAAACCCCACGGGCGTCGGCACGAAAAAAGGCCCGGCGGATCGCTCCGCCGGGCCTGCTGCGTTCTGATCAGAACGGGATGTCATCGTCCGTGTCATAGCTGCCGCTGCCGGCTTCGCCGCCATTGTCCTGGGCGGGTCTGCCCCGACTGAGGAAGTCGATCGTCTCGGCAATGATCTCGCAGCCGTAGCGCTTCACCCCCTGCTGATCGTTCCATTCCGTGTAGTGGATGCGGCCGCGAACCAGAACCTTCATGCCCGTAGTGCAATGGGCCTGAACCGTCTTGCCAAGGCCGTTGAATGCGGTGATGCGGTGCCATTCGGTGTCCTGGAGGCGACGGCCCTGGTCGTCGCGAAGCGCCTTGCCGTCCGCGTAGCGGGGACGCGAGGTCGCGAGGCGAAAGCTGGTGATGTTAGTTCCACCCTGGGTGCTGCGGCTTTCCGGCTCAGCGCCGATGTTGCCGGCGAGGATGACGATGTTCTGCATGATGTATCTCCGTTGCTTCGAGTCCGAGGGACCGTCCCTCCGACGAAGCCCGGGTGAAGGCCGTCCAGAGCCGTCTGCATCGCCGCCCTCGGGCGGCGGCCTGACCCCATAGGCCCGGAGTGGTGCGGGCAGCCGCGCAGCGGCAACTCGGTCCGGCGCCACCGGGGTTGCTGGCGGAAATGGAAAGGACTTAGGGATTCGCCAGTCGGAGGGAACGAACCCTCGATCGACGCATGACGGTGATGACCGCGAACGAAGGCAGCTCTCGCACAGTGGCGCCAATCCGAAAGGACGCTTCAATCGAAGACACTAACCCGCTCCGACCTCGCGCACCCGACCGCCCAGACCTTTCGGCACATATCTTCGCAACTGGGGCCGCTGCTTCATCGCCGCCATACGCCATCACGCAGCGGCAGCCGCGACGGGGCAGACAAGGCAACGGGCGTGAGGGTGGTGCGGACGCCTTTTCCACGACCTTGGACCTGGCAGCAGGGAGAAAACGCCATGACGCGGGATGCCAGACCCAGCACTGGGACCGAACTGCCCGTTCACGAACGGCGGGGATGTTGCGGTGCGCGTCCAACGTAACGGGACACTGTGATGGCTCTGGTCGGAACGCAGCAGGACTGGCGGCGTGATCCGCGCTGCCTTCTTATCTGGCCGCGCCCGTGGATCGATCAGCGCGCTGCTGGACGCCAACCGGCACGACGGGCCTCCGCAAGCGAACAGAACCAGCGTTCGCCCCGCGCGGTGTCGATCCTGACGGCGGCATAGTCGCGTTGGCCGGGCGCGTGAACGATCCGGCTCCCGTCCGCACTGATGTTGCCCTTGAGCGCGCAACGGGGATTGGGCGGCGGTGATGGGGCCTCGCGCCGCGCAACCTCGCGCGAGCCGCGCCACTCCCATGGTGGCGTGACAGTCCCGGCCCAGACGCCGGCCCGGCGGCGACGGGCGCCCTGTTCGGCGGTGTGGTAGGCGCCGCTGCTGTAGCGCGGATAGTCAAGCGCCCAGCCATTCTCCACCAGCCATCCCCCTATATCGCGCCCGCGAGCAGCGCAGCGAGCGACAGGACGGCCGCCCTGGTCACGATAGGCGGGAATGCAGCGAACGGAGGCGCCGCCGAGCCAGGTCCGCAGGGCCGCCTTGGCGCGCTGACCGCACGGCCATGACCGGCCTGCTGCATCAGCACAGGATTGATCCAGCTCCGGGGCGTCGATCCCCAGAATCCGCACCCGTTCCCGGCCGAGATCGAACGTGTCGCCGTCAACCACGCTGGCCCGGCCCTCGATAGGCGGGGCCGCGTAGCTCGGAACCGGGAGGTCGAAGGATAACGCAGCGAAAAAGCCGGCAGTTATGTAACGCGAGATGTTCATGATCGAGGGACCATATCGCCCCATCGAGAGAATGCGAGGATGGGCGGCGCTTACGCGCCGCCCAGATGCCGGAAATCCCAGACCTTGATGCCGAGCGCCTTGGCCTTGTCGCGGATGTTCGACTGGATGCCGGTGCCCGGAAACACGATCAGTCCCTTGGGCATGGCGGCGAGCATCTCGTCATTGCGCTTGAACGGAGCGGCCTTGCCGAGTTTCCAGTCGGGCTTGATGGGGACGCTCGGCACGCCGCGCTGGTCCGCCCAGAGGACTGCGATATGTTCGCCGCCGCTTTCGGTCGCGCCATGGATCAGCACCATGTCGGGGAACTTGGCCCGGATCTTGTCGAGCGTCGACCAGATCAGCCGCGTATCGTTGAACGCCGGCCCAGACGAGATCGCGATGCGAACACCCTTGGGCATAAGCACCTGCTTGTCGGACCATTTGCGATCGTTGATGAAGTCCTTGCTCGCGATGACCGCCGAAGTGAGCGCCTTGCGATTGACCTTCGAACCCGACCGGGGAAGCCAGGGCTTCTTGGTGAAGCTGCGGTACTGGTCGGCGGCGGCATCGCGCAGATATTCGAACGTGTCGCGCCGCTCGATCATGGTCACGCCCTCGGCGATCGCGCGCTCCAGCTCGACCGAATTGACCTCCGAGCCGTCCTGTTCGCGCTGCATCCGCTTTTGCGCCACTTCGTTATCGTCCAGTTCGCGTTCGACCCGCTGGATGCCGTTGTGGAAGACGTTGACCAGCCCCCAGAGGATGTCTTCGAGGTCGGGTTCGATCCGGGTGTCGATCAGCGCCGAGACCATACCATCGAACATATCGGCCACTGCGCCATCGACGAGGCGGGATTCGGGCAGCGGACGTTGATCTGGTTCATCTTCGAAGGGACGATAGCCATAGAGCTGCATTTCCTCGAGCAGATAGGCTGTCTGGGATTGGGCGTGTTCGGGCTCGTCAGCGGGGATGTCGTTGCTGTCGTTCACGGGATGTCGCCTTTTCGTCTGGGAGCCGCGACCCTCGCGGCCTTCATGGCGACGAAAGGCAGCGGGCCGGACGGCGCGCGCACCGCCAAGCGCCAAGCGTGCGCGCGCCCCTTTCGGGCGCGTGATGGCGGCCGGAGCAAAGCGGAGGACGGACAAAGGGGGCTATTTTGCCTCGCGATGCAAAGCGGCCGCTCGCGGGCGCGGCGGAAAATAGCCCCCGTCTGTCCGTTGTGCTCGCCGGACGCCCGCTGCTCCTGTCGCCCTCTATGAAGGCGTGGGCGCGGCCTTTTCAGCGAAAATGGCGCCTATGACGCGACACAGCTTCGCCGGTGACGACAAAGCTGAACTCCCGCTTCCCGGCCTTCAGCCGGACAGGAGAAGGTGACGCTCGGCATCTTCGTCCCGCAGTTGAGGGGCCAGATGCGCTCGCAGCCGATCCGCCCCCAGGCCATGCAGGTCCGAGTTGAAATCGTCGAGCATCGGCGCCAGCGGGATAGCCTCGATCCCGACCTCCGCAGCCCTGCGGGTCAACAGGGTTTCGGCGGCGGCTCCGGTGGAATCCGCGTCGCGGGCGATATAGAGGCGCCGAAGATCCGGCGGGAACCGGATGGCTGCAAGGTGGGCGCCCGACAGCCCCGCGATCGCTGGCAATGCAGGCATGATCGTGCGGAGCGATAGCATTGTCTCGATGCCTTCGCCGGCGGCCATCACCGCGCCAGCGCGCCCGAAGCGAACGCCGTGGCCGAGCAGATGGCCCATCGCGCGGCGTGGATAGGCGACCGGCGCTTTTTCGATCGTCGTGGGATCGAGCCAGGTGCGATGCACGCCTGTGATCGCGCCGGCCAGATTGGTGACAAGAGCGATCATCGCCGGCCAGGCCCGACGGGTGCCGGGAGGATCCTTCCGGGATGGCCGATAGTAGCAGCGCGGATGGAAGCGCAGCGGATCGCCCGCTTGCAGCGGTCCGATGCTCCGCCCTGCAAGATAGTCCGTGACAAGGGTGCCGCCAACGGGTTGGGAAGCAGCCGCCAGACGCTGAGCTGCCTCCGGCGTGCCGGACGGCGTTTTGCGCTCCCGCCGGGACCCAGCGCCCTCTTGCCGGGGCGATGGCTGCGGCAGGCTGAGAAAACGCCGGGCTTCCTCCAGCGTATCGCGTAGCCGCGCATGGCCTCCCGCAATGGTGATGATATCGAGCAGATCGCCATGGTCGCCGGTTGCGGCATCAGTCCATTTACCGGCCGCCCCTCCATCGGGAGAGGCGACCAAACGGACATAGAGGCTGCGTCCGGGCGTATTGCGGGCATCGCCCACCAGCCAGTACCGGCCTTCGCGATGTCCTTTCGACAGATAGCGGCGACAGACACTCTCGGCATTATCGGCGAGGCGCTGCGATATCCCGGTGGCGGAGTTCTTCATCTCACATCCCTCCGTCACGCCGCATGGCGCTCGCCGACCCGCTGAAGCGGATACCGATCCAGCAGTCGGGCGAGCACGGTCGGGCCGTCGCTTCCGGTCGGGACGAACAGCCGCAGCTTCCAGGAGATGATCTCCGAGATCAGCCCCATCGCCTTCAGCCGGTCGCGCATCGTGTCGGTGAAGCCGTCCAGTTCGATCCGATTCACGCCCATGACACGCACCCGGCGAAGCTGGAGCCGTTCGGCGAGATCGAGGATGGCCTGACCATCCATCAGCGCCGTGAACGCGGCGTCGGGCGCGAGCACCGGGCCATTGTCGTTCGCGCTCGCGGTCGCCGCCCAGGCAGGCGACACACGGCGCCCGACGATCCGCTCGCCATCGTCGGTCTGGAGCCGATAGACGCGCGTGGATTCCTGCGGCAGTCGCTTCCAGATCGGCAGCAAAAGCCCGGCGACAATGTGCATGGTGCTGGTCGCAAACACCGGCACATCGGCAAGTTCCGCCTCCCATGCCCGCTCGAACTCGCCTCGATCGGCTTCGCGCCATTGGGTTTCCGCCATGGTGGCAAGCGGCATCGGCGTCGATTCCATCGGCCGGACGAGCCGGATGCGCGCCTCTATGCTCCCGTCATCAAGTTGCAGACCGCGCGTCGGTACCTGCACCGCAGCACGCCCTGACTGGGCGTTGACCAGCAATCTGGCGCGGCGATCGCGCAGATGGCCGAAGGCTTCGTCGAGCGTCACCGGTCTGTTGCGGTCCTTGCGTTCGATGGTCAGCAATCGCGTCTCCGCTCTCGTGCCCGGATGGGTATAGATGGTGGCGCGATCGACGATCTTGAAGCTTTCGGCCTGGAGCGTCTCCAGTCCCAGCTCATAGGTTCCGCTCGCGATCGCCCCCTCGATGCGGGCGGTCAGCAGATCCTCGAACCGCGTGAACAGGATGTTCTGGAGATCGATGGTGAGCGCGAGCATCCGGTTGAGGAAGGTGGTGATCGGGGGCAGTTCGTCCCGAAGACCGCCCTCGTCGCCGAGCGTCAGGCCGGTCGCGGCCTCGAACTCGCCGAGCGAGCAGCCCTCGACCTTGCCGCTGAAGATCAGCCGGTAGAGCTGGCGCAGTGCATCGCGCGCATACCAGGATTCCAGATTGTCCTCGGGCCGGAACAGCCCCTGGCCGCCGGTCTGGCGCTGGCCGCGCGTGATCGCCCCCAGGGAATCGAGCCGACGCGCGATGGTCGAGATGAAGCGCTTCTGCGCCTTCACATCGGTCGTCACCGGCCTGAACAGCGGCGGCTGCTTCTGATTCGTGCGGTTCGACCGGCCAAAGCCCTGGATCGCATTATCGGCCTTCCAGCCCGCCTCGAGCAGATAATGGACCCGCAGGCGCTGGTTCTTCGCGCCGAGATCGGCGTGATAGCTGCGCCCGGTGCCGCCCGCGTCACTGAAGATCAGGATGCGCTTGGCGTCGCTCTGGAAGGCGTCGGTTTCGGCGATGTTCGCCGAGCCCGGCCGGTTCTCGACCACGAATCGGTCGATCCCGTCCGACCCGCGCCGCTTGACGATGCGCCGCGACCGGCCCGTCACCTCTGCGACCGTGTCGGTGCCGAAGTGGTGGAGCACCTGGTCGAGCGCGGCCGGGACTGGCGCCAGCGAGGCGAGCCGCTCGATCATCCGATCGCGGCGTTCGATCGCCTCGCGCGAAATCACCGGATTGCCGTCCTTGTCGGTGACGGGCCGGGAGCAGAGATTGCCCTCGCTGTCGCTGAAGGGCTCGTAAAGCTGCACCGGAAAGCTGTGTTCGAGGTAGGACAGAACATACTCCCGAGGCGTCACATCCACGCGAACATCATCCCATTCCTCGGTCGGGATTTCGGCGAGGCGGCGTTCCTGCAGGGCCTCGCCGGTCGAGACGATCTGGATGATGGCGGCGTGGCCGGCTTCGAGATCGCGTTCGATGCTGGCGATCAGCGCTGGGGTCTGCATTGCGGTAATGAGGTGGTTGAAGAAGCGCTGTTCTGTCCCGTGAGCAAGTGTATCATTAATAATAATGCATTGATAAAACGCGATGATTCCTTGCGATAGCTAAAAGGGCGCATCA
>NZ_JACIEU010000018.1 GCF_014197035.1 Sphingobium scionense
GCATGTCCGGTTCGATGAGCAGGGAGTGGAAACGGACCGTCTGGCAAGCCCCACAGGCGCGCCGCACGACACCGCGCCACTTCCTGACTCTACCGTCATGCGCAGGTAGACTGTTATCTAACGATGCCTCGACAACCGGCCACCCCATCTAAATCCCTCGGCAAGCGTTACGTCATAGGCCACACCTATGGTGCGACCAAAATTCCTTATTTGACCTTAGATTGAAGAGGATGCGACCAAGGCCGCCGATTGGGAGATGGATTGATGCACGCCGGTTACACTACACGCGTCCGTTATCGGCGGGTTCATCGCTATTGTCTTGCCGCGCTGTCGCTATCATCCTTCGTCATGTCGCCGGCGGTTGCGCAAAAGCCAGCGAGCAATCTTCGCGCAGCCGCCGAACCGGCACGCTTGCGCCGGATCGGCACGATCGATTCTCGCTTTCAATCATACAATGTCGAGATGATCGAGGTGACAGGCGGCGCCTTCTGGAAGCCCTATGGTTCGACCGCCAGCGCATTGCTCACCTCTAACGACGCCCAGTTGGGCATAGACACGTACCAGTTCGAATACCGCCCGCCGATCGACCTTGCCAATGCCCGCCTCCGGCTCCTAGCCCGAGCGCTCGGTCCGGCCTATGTCCGCGTTGCGGGAACCTGGGCCAACAGCATTTATTTCGCGGACAGCGAAACTCGGCCTGCAAAGACGCCCGATGGCTTCAAGGGCGTTCTCACTCGCCAACAATGGCGCGGCGTAATCGCGTTCGCCAAGGCGACGGATGCGAAGATCATGACCTCTTTCGCTATCAGCTCGGGCGTTCGAGATTCTAGGGGCGCTTGGACGCCCAAGATGGCCGAGCGCTGGCTCGCCTACACCCACGCGATCGGGGGCACGATTAGCGCCGCCGAATTTATGAACGAACCGTCGATCGCCGGTATCAGCGGTGCACCCAAGGGATACGATGCCGCCGCTTACGGCCGAGACTTCAAATCTTTCCGCGTCTTCGCGAAAAAAGCCGCGCCCGGCATGCTGATTCTGGGCCCCGGCTCCGCGACGGAAACACCTGAGCCATGGGGCATGCCGCCCAGCATCCCCGGATCGATTCCCAGCGCTGATTTGCTAGCAAGCGGTGGTTCAGACGTCGATGCCTTCTCCTATCATCATTATGGCGCTGCATCTGTCCGCTGCGAAGCCTCACACTTGCCGCAAACAAGACTAGAGGATGCTCTATCCGAACAATGGCTGGCCCGCACCGGCGTAACCCATGCCTATTATGCAGCGCTGCGTGACCGCTATGCGCCGGGCAAGCCGATCTGGATGACCGAGGGCGCCGACGCGGCTTGCGGCGGCAATCCCTGGGGCGGAAGCTTTATCGACAGCTTCCGTTATCTCGACCAGCTTGGCCTGTTGGCAAAGCAGGGTGTTCAGGTCTCGATCCACAATACGCTCGCCGCAGGCAGCTACAGCCTGCTGGATCCCGAGGATTTCAGCCCCAAAGCCAATTATTGGGCCGCCCTGCTCTGGCACAGGCTGATGGGGACGACCGTCCTCGACGCGGGCATTCCGCTCCAGCCGGGTCTCCATGTCTATGCCCATTGCCAGCCCGATCGGGTCGGTGGCGTGGCGCTCCTCATCATCAACAATGACGCGGACCGCACCGCGTCGATCACACTGCCCGGCAAGCGCTTTCGCTATACCCTTTCCGTGACAGACACGCCCTCAGTGGGCGTCAAGCTGAATGGACAGCTGTTACAACTCGACGCACGCGACAGACTTCCCGCGATTGTTGGGTTAGCGGAGCGATCACCCGTCGCCAGTTTCGCGCCGCGCACTATTACCTTTTTGGCCATCCCTGAGGCTGGCAACCCGGCCTGCAAACCGCACCTGTAGTCGGCCAGTTTGACGGTCGATGTTTGAATAGCTGCCTTTCCGCTTGCGGAGTCCAATTTGTCGCGCTTGAGGGCCCGGGATGGGTCGAGGACGGAAGCGGCCGCAACGCGCCCATTGTCGCCGTCTAGCGCTTCACTTCCGGTTCTCGGAAGCGGTCATGTGTTCAGATGTGCGCAGCCCATCCGGGGGCAAAAGCTGCCGGTCAGCCGTCGACCAACGCGGGCCACGCAGCGATTTCCCGCCCGTTCCAAAAAGCCGTCCGTCTGCTTTACGTAAATCCACGCCCAGAACGGCCAAAGCCTCGGATAAGCGACAGTTACCTATCGCTGATTTTCGATTGCGACAGCAACTTTACGGCATGAAATACATATTTTTGGCGAAATCTCTCTGCTCTATCGGCAGTCAACAGCCGTATCATCGGCAAGAAAGTAAATATATAATAATCCATGGCGGATGGGCATCGTATCCCGGCACAGGTGCATTCACGAAATTGTCAAAATGAAACGTCACCTTCGAGTTATGAAAAATTTTCTCGCCTACACCGTCGCAACCATGGTCTTAGCTGAGCCATCTTATAGTTGCACTAAACAGGAAATTGAGATTTCCACTTACAAACCGACAAATATAATTCCACTTGGAAAAATTGTTGGTTCGGTTGTGCGTAGGAATGGATGTATTTATATAAAATCTGGTTCAGTTTTATACAATCCCATATGGCCGGAAAATACTTATACATTCAAAAAAACTAATTTTTATTACGATGGCCGAAAATACAATTACGGATCGATTTTGGTATTTTCCGGTGGTGAAATAGGGTCACTTGCATTGGAAGGTGGGAATATAGTTTCCAGATGCAGTAAAGATAAAGTCAATTTCCTTATAAGTGAAATTAGGAGTGATCGGTCATGAAATTTACTGTTTACAGTATCGCGATTGCATATTCTGCTATTTTCATTCATAGCAATTCCAATGCGCAATCTTATGGAACTGTGAAATTTTCAGAGAGATTTAGCGATCAATCCGGGGAAACTACGAGATATTACGCTTCGGTAAATGGGATAACATTGCAAGAAGCTGGAAAGCGCTTAGGATTAATGGTGAAAGCTGCAACTTTGGCAAATAAGCTGAAGGAGCAGTATCCAGATAAATTCGCCGGAATGTCGGTTAAGGAAGGCAGGTTCCTGACTTTTGACTTTAAATTCGCGAACGAAACCGGCGCGTCAATTCTTAAGAAAATTCAAGCTTTCACCACCGACCGCGAACTTCTCAGCGCAGTTTCGGCCGGTCCTGCTCCCAGGTCTGCCAAGGCAACAGCAGAAGCGGCCAGTCAGCTTTTACAGCAAATGAGGGCAGCTGGAATTCAAGGCGAAGTAGCCCGAAATGATCAGACCGGTGAATTGAAAGCGCTGGTCCGCGATCCATCCGCATTCCAGTCTGGAACAAGCAGAGGCAAGATTTCCGCAAATCCGATGGGGGTCGCCTATAAAGTCGAACAATTTTCTGGAATTCGCACTACAGCCGATATAAGCGGCGGCCAATTTTATTGGGCAACTCCAACAATGAGTTGCACGATGGGATTTAATGTTAGGCAGCCTGCGACCAACGTTTATGGGGTTTCAACTGCAGGACACTGTCCAAATTCACCTGCAAGAGTACAGCTTTCTCAGACGTACTCATCGGTTGAGCCTGCTATAAATTTCGTTGGTGAATGGTACAGCTTGGATATTCAATGGGGATATCTTGTAAATGGAAGCGGCGGAGTTAATTGGGTCATAAAGCCGCAAGTATGGAATGGCATAGTCAATTTTAATGTCACCGGAGGGGTCTCGGAATATCCCGGAATGACGGTCTGCAAATATGGAAAGACTACAAAAATTACTTGTGGGCAGGTAGATCCATACGCTTACTCAGACAGTTACGGCGAATTCTCTCGCGTTAATGCAAATTCGTCTTATCCTAAACAGAGTGAACTAGGCGATAGCGGAGGTCCTGTTTATCAAGGTGGCTTAGCTGTTGGGATGGTTCATGGAAAAGATACTGCTGGGAATATGTATTTCTCCCCCATTAGAAAGTGGGCGCCAGCGGGCGTAAATATCAACGTTATTTGCGTTTGCTAAGCGTTGTCAGCATCGTCGCCTCCCGCCGCAATGGCGGGAGGCAGCATCACCAATTGCCGTAGCAGTCTCCAAATTCATCCAGCGGGGTTCATGACGGACCGAGAAACATTGTCTGGCACGGAGGTCGCTATGCGTGGAACGGCTCCTATCGCCCTCCATCTTCTTGAAAGCTCAAAGTCGAACGTTCACCCTTGATAGCCATTAACCGGGCCGCTCGGCGTGAGGCTACCCGGATAGCGGTTGATCCGATCCTGGGGGAGGAAAGCTGCCCGGCCCGAAGAGACCACTCGCAGACATATTACGGACAGCATAGGGTTTCGAAATGCGCGACTTTAGGGCGATCACTTTTGCAGTCATCGGGCTAGCAATTTACCAGTTATCTTTGCTGGCGCTGCATGCAGAGGGCATGAATGGCTGGGTCGCAGCTAGTCTTGCAAGCGTAATTAGCATTGCAACTGTTTTTGCCATTCTTAAAGTTTGGCGGCTAATACGACAGCGGACGGATCGTTAACCACCCGTCACCGCCATTCTGACTTCGGGTCTGGCAAGAGCAAAAAGCGGACCGGAGGGACTAGCGCTGCTCGCAGCGCCTTTCATCCGACCAAATCGCCGGGATGGATGGGTAGGAACGACCGCTCTTGGTCGATCAGCGACAGACAGCTATTTCCGCCTGCGACCGTCTTGACTGCCCGAAAGAGGACCGGCGGCTATCGCCGCTTGCCCTGCTGTAAGTCGACATTCCGAAATCGGCCAATGCGCGACATGGAGGGTTAGCGGAAAGCGTCTCCTTCTTCGGCAGATCCGTGAGGGAGACGCTCCATCGTCTTATTGAGGCGGAAATGCCTGGCGGAAGACAGTGCCGTTCACGCGGCGCTGCGTCGCTTGATCAGTTCGTGCAGGCTAGCCGTAGTGATGCGGGTTGCCTTTCCCAGCCTTACCATGTCAATTTCCCCGGCAGCAATTAGCGCGTAGAGCTTGGTGCGCCCGACTCCGATCATTCTTGCCGCATCATTGACGCGCACGCAGATCGGATCAGGGACAGGAGGATTGCTCATTTCGGATCACCTGTCGGAGCCCGGTAGGTGACGGGATCGGAAAGCCAATGATTAATGGCAGACTCCCGCCATCCAGCACCATGCACGCTGATCTTAATCTGTGCCGGAAAGGTGCCGTCGGCAATCTTGCGATAGAGGGTCGAACGAGAAAGCCCAGTGCGGGCGAGAACGGTTTTCATTCGAATGATACGATCGGAACTGTTCATGGGGCAGTGTCCTCATTTCATGACGTTGCATACGCCCCCTCCGATCAACATCAGACGGCCGGAACCGCCCTGCAAGAGGGTGGGACTAGGCGTCACGGACCGGAAAGCGCGCAGAGCGTGGACGTCTGGAGACTTCTGAAAACAATTGGGAACGGCTGTGGATGATGGCGTAGCAAAGTGAAGGCTTGGCGATCAGCGCAGATTTTTTTCCCATATCGTCCCAATGGATGAGCATCCGGACGTTCCGGATCGCCAAATTGGCGATCTACATTCGATTTAGGTCGAGTCGTTCATGGCGATCTCCAACAAAATGGAGGTCTGCCCGCCATCAACGAGCATGCTGGAATTGTTCTCCGGATACAACAGGAGGGGCTGCGTCTTTCAGGCCTTACCCTGTTCCTTTTCCATCCGCTCGACTTCGCGTTCGAGAACCTCGCGAATGAAGCCTGCCCGCCGTTTGGTACCAACCAGCTTATCGATCCGCTCGCCCAGTCCTTCGGGCAAACGCACATTGGTCGATCTGAGGTTAAGCGGCGGTCTTCCCATGCTTTCGTCGTAACTGCCCGCGAACCCTGTTCAACAAGAAGCAGAATAAGCGGCACCGCTTATTGCAAGATTGTGCGTTTTGCCGTTATAAGCGGTGCCGTTTAATCCGTCTGCGAGACTGAACCGACCTCCAGACGGCTGAATGGAGTGAATGCGATGAGCATCAACGACATGTTCGCCAGCGAATCGGTAGGTCACCCCTCCCGGCGTGAGATCCTGCGAAGTTTCGCGATTGCAGGAGCGGGGAGTGCGATCGTTACTGCTCCCTGGAATGAAGCGTTGACTGCATTGCAAGGGCGATATGCAGACGCGCCAGTGACCTTGCGCCGCAGCCGCGAAAGCCGGGACCTGAGCAGAGACCGTTTTCAGAGCGCCGAGATTGCCTTTACCGGGATCGATGCCGGCTTTTTCAGGCGGCATATCCGCACGACGCTTCATCAGGCCGGCGCGGTCGCAAAACTGGCGCTGTGTGCATATCTGCTCGACGTCGGGTTCTCGGACGCGTGGAATGCCGAGCATATCCGACAGGATATTGCCAAGGCGCTGGCCTATGCCAACGCGACCGGCCTTGGTCTTGATTGCCCGCACATGGCGCGTCTGGCTGCCATTCTCACCCCTTATTGGAAATGGGGATATCCCCATTTGATCGGCGACCCGCCGATGGATGATGGCGGCTTTTCTCCCGAGCAAGTTTGCCTGCTGATCCGTGCCTTGCTGGATCGCGTGCATGACGCCACCGGTCATGCCCGCCTGGCGCATGGAGGCCACCAGCATGCGACGATAGCGTCATGACATTGCGCACCGACTTCGGCCAACTTCCAGCCTCGATCCAGCATGAGCTTGAGCAGGTGACATGGATGGTCTTCGAGACCTTCGCGGAATGCTGCAAAGGCAGACTGTCGCAGCAATATCGCGAGGGGCGTATACTGGCAGTCATTCTGCACGGCCCGCACGCCGAGCAGGCGTGGGAGGACGTTCCGCCGGGCGAGGCGTTTCGTCTGATGCTGATCGTCAACCATGTGCGCCTCGCGCGCAGTGATCAGGATTGGCGATTGGTGCGCGACCGATTGCGCCGCGCATGGGAACATGGAGAAATCGCCCGGCCGGTCCGGATGACGGTGGAAAGCCTCGACCGGATCAATAGCGCGCTCGTCGATGCCGTGCCCCATTTCGTCACGATCGCGGAAAAAGGAATAGCGCTGTATCAGGCGGAAGGATTGCGCCTCAAAGCGCCGCGTCATTTGCCTGAGGAAGAAAGGGCCAGAAGGAGCAGAGCGGAATTCGCGCGCTGGCATAAAAATGGCTGCGACTTTCTGGCTGGGGCAGCCTTTTATCTCGACAGGGGCAATATGCGGATGGCCGCGCTGCTGCTGCATCAGGCCTGCGAGCATCTCTATCAGAGCATATTATGGTCCCTCACGCTCCATGGACCACGCACCCATGCGCTGGATGAACTGCGCGAAGCGGCGGAAGTGCTGGCGCCCAATCTTCGCGCCGCATGGCCACGCGAAGACCGGCACCAGCGACGCGCCTTCGGATGCATCCGCAGGGCCTATGTCGAGGCTCGTTATGAGCGGTCGTATCGCATCACGCCGGCCGAACTGGTCTGGGCGATGGAACGAGGCGAAGTGCTCAGGCAACTGGCAACACAATGTTGGCGCGAGCATGACGCATCGCTTGCCAATCAGCATCAACTGACAGCATCCGAGCCGCCTCCGCCGTCGCTGATCTTGACGCCAAATTCTCGCGCACTGCCGACACTGTTACCCGGAGCCGAAGGCAAGTGCCGACACCTGTCACCCTTGGTTCGGCTGCGCGGCCTTTTACATGCCGGAGAAGGCAGCAATGCCATCAGGCGTTGGGTAAAGCGAACCTCCCTGTTTTGCGCTGGCCTCTGCCTGTTCTTCGCCGGCGCCGAGGCAATGCATTGGCGTTTGCGCGCAGGTCCGGTCATTCCATCTGAGCCGGCCAAGCTGACCGCCATTCTCGATTTCGATATTCACGCCGAAACCGTGTTGCAGGCGGTTGGCGCAGTAGCCAATCGAGCCGGCTATCGGATCGCAGCCAATGAGGACATCTGGACGGTCCGCTGGACCGGAACCTATCGTGCCAAGGCTACTACCTTCGACGCACTTGCCGACATTCTCTACGGCTCAGGCCTTTGCCCGACCATCAGGGATGATTTGATTACCATACGCTTCTGCGATCCATCCGGCCGCTTTGTCATCGCCAGCACTGACGAAGTGATGCAGCCGGAAGAGCAGGCAAGCGCGACAATCTATCGCTCGCGCTGATCGCTTTCAGCCTCGAACGCACGCTTGCCCTTGCGTTGCCATAGGGCAAGCGCCTGTTGCCGATCCTCGCCGCGCAGCCTGTCCGCGACGGTGAGAAAGGCCCCATAGAGGGCAGCACGATCGTCATCGACGAGATCGACCAGGCCGGCCTTGATGACGAGCCCGCCCAGTTCGATCAGATGACGGGTGCGTTCCCGGCGTTTGACGGCCCAGTCTCTCATGTCGGTTCGTGCCTTCTGTGCCTCAAGCCGATGCCGAGCCACCGTCAAGCGGGAGAGTGCCGCTCTGGAGGCGATCAGGTCCGCCCGCAGGCTGACGCTTGTCGCCGCGAAAGAAGGCGGCACCAGCCTTGCGCCACGCCTCCTTGGTTGTCGCATCCTTGCTGCGTGCCGCATGAAGGAGCACCCCGGCCAGCATGTCGGCGTCGAGAATGTCCGCGCCGGTTGCCGTGACCAGTTCGCCCAACTGGCGTACGCGCCGTTCCTTCAACTGCTTTGCCTTGTCAGCCAGCACTTTCAGCTCCGAATCAAAATCGCGGGGTTTGCGCATGATCAAGTCTCCGTTGAATGATGATGCGCTCATGATAGAAGAAGGGCCTGTGGCGCGCAGTAGAGTCGCCGGGACCGTCTGGCACCGCCTAGTCCCTTCCAGGAAAATTTCGAGAAGGGCGCGCTTATACGTCGTTCCGACGTGCGGCTCAGCATAGTAAATGGACGATCGTTATGGCGATCTTCCATTTCTCCGTTCAGGTCATCAGTCTCGCAGCGGGCCGCTCTTCCGTGTCGGCGGCTGCCTATCGGGCAGGCGAGCGGCTGCATGATGAGCGCCTTGATCGCGACCATGATTTTCGCGCTCGGTCCGGTGTCGAGCATAGCGAGATCATGTTGCCCGAAGGCGCGCCCGAGCAATGGCGCGAGCGCGAACGGCTCTGGAACGATGTCGAGGCGTTCGAGAGCCGCAAGGACGCGCAACTAGCGCGCGAAATCGAGTTCGCTATCCCGCGTGAAATGACCAGGGCGCAGGGTATCGAGCTTGCCCGCGAATTTGTTGCCCAAGAGTTTGTCGATCGCGGCATGATCGCCGATCTCAATGTCCATTGGGACATCGGCGCCGATGGCCAGGCCAAGCCCCATGCTCATGTCATGCTGACCATGCGCGAGGTCACGCCCGATGGCTTTGGCCAGAAGGTGCGTGAGTGGAACGACCATGCGAATGTCGAGCGCTGGCGCGAGAACTGGAGCGCCCATGTCAACGCACGGCTGGCCGAACTCGACATCGACGCACGGATCGATCATCGCAGCCTAGCCGATCAGGGCATCGATCTTGAGCCGCAAAGCAAGATCGGCGGCCCCGCGCATCGCATGGGCGCGCAAGGCCTCGAAGCCGACCGTGTCGAACTCCATCGCGAGATCGCGCGGGAGAATGGCGAACGCATCATTGCTGACCCTGGCGTTGCGCTCAATGCCATCACCCATGGCCAGGCGACCTTCACCCATCGTGACCTCGCCATGTTCATCCACCGGCACAGCGATGGGCAGCAGCAGTTCAACGAGGCGATGCGCGCGGTGCGCGGTTCGCCAGCCCTGATTGCGCTCGGCAAGGATGGACGCGGCGAGGATCGCTTTACCAGTCGTGAGATGATCGAGGTCGAGCAAAGGCTGGAGCGCGCGGCCGACCGGCTTGCACTACAGCAGGAGCCTGGTCTCCCGACGGCAACGAACTACGCCATTCGTGCCGCCGAGGGTAAAGGCCTTGCTCTGGGAGCAGAGCAAGACGCCGCGTTGCGACATGTAACAGGTGGGCAGGGATTGTCACTGATCCTTGGCTATGCCGGCACCGGCAAAAGCGCCATGTTGGGTGTGGCACGCGATGTGTGGGAGAACGCCGGCCTAAACGTGCGCGGCGCGGCCCTTGCCGGCATTGCTGCCGAAGGGCTGGAGAATGGCTCGGGCATTGCCTCGCGCACCATCGCCAGCATGGAACATCGCTGGGCGCATGGGCGCGATCTTCTGACGGCCCGCGACGTGCTGGTGATCGACGAGGCCGGCATGGTCGGCACGCGCCAGATGGAGCGCGTTCTCTCCCATGCCGCCGAGGTTGGCGCACGGGTCGTGCTGGTCGGCGATCCGCAGCAGTTGCAATCGATCGAAGCGGGCGCCGCGTTCCGGGCGCTCCATGAGCGTCATGGTGGCGTCGAAATCACCGAGGTCCGCCGTCAGCATGAAGGCTGGCAGCAGGATGCGACCCGTCATCTGGCGACCGGGCGCACCGGAGAAGCGATCGGCGCCTATGCCGAGCACAACATGGTCCATGCCGCCGATACCCGTGATCAGGCGCGCAGCGCTTTAATCGAAAGCTGGGATCGCGATCGACAGGCGAAGCCGGATGCCAGCCGGATCATATTGACCCACACCAATGCAGAAGTGCGCGACCTCAATGAGGCCGCGCGTGATCGCATGCGCGAGGCCGGCGAACTCGGGCCGGACATCGCCGTGGAGACCGAACGCGGCGACCGGCAGTTCGCGACAGGCGACCGCATCATGTTCCTACGCAATGAGCGCAGCCTTGAGGTCAAGAACGGCACGCTCGGCACCGTCGAGAAGATCGGCATCGGCCATATGGCCGTGCAGACCGACGATGGGCGATCGGTGGCGTTCGACACCAAGGATTATCGCGACTTCGATCATGGCTATGCTGCCACGATCCACAAGGCGCAGGGCATGACCGTTGACCGGTCGCATGTGCTGGCAACGCCGGGGATGGATCGGCATGGCGCCTATGTCGCGCTGTCGCGACACCGGGATGGAGTCGCCCTTCATTATGGGCGCAATGATTTCCGCGACCAGGCACGGTTGGTCCGCACGCTCTCGCGTGAGCGCGCCAAGGATATGGCGACGGACTATGAGAAGGCTGGCACCGCGCATCAGCCGTCAACCGAGGTCACGCGGGCCTTTGCCGAGCGGCGGGGCATCAGCTTTCGTGAACGGGTGGTGGAGATTGCGCGCGCAGGCGCGCAGAAAGCGCGTGGTCTCTTCGACCATTTCCGGCCCAAGGCAACGCCTGCGCAGCCCCAGCCAGCAGTCCAGCATGACCATGGCCGTGATCCGCAACCGATCCGGCTCGGTGGTCTTCGCGGTGCCGTGGAGCGCTATGCAAGGGCGGCGCATGAGATCCAGCAGACGCGGGCGCAGGGGTTGGAAGCCATGCCGCACCAGCAGGTGGCGCTGGAGAAGGCTCGGCAGGCGCTGGACGCGATCCGCCCCGAGGGCGCATCGGATCTCGATCGCGCATTCCGGCAAGGCCCTGAACTTGTCAGGGACGCCGCAGAAGGGCGAAGCCAGGCGGCTGTCCGCGCGATGCAACTGGAAGCGGAAATTCGCGCCGATCCCTACGCCCGAGCCGACCGGTTCGTAGAAGGTTGGCAGCAACTTCAGCGGCAGCATGGCGCGCTTGTTCGCGACGGCAATTTCCGGGGTGCCAGAACGGCTTCGCAGCAAATGACCGACATGGCCAAGAGCCTGCAGCGTGACGCCCAACTGGAATCAGTGCTGGGGCTGCGCAGCCGCGAGCTTGGCCTTGAGATTGGCCAGCACGCGCAGCGCAGCCTTTCCCAGCAACTCGCCGCCTCAATCCCCTTCGATCATCGGCACGACGTCAGTCGCGGCTTTGGCCGCTAACTCTCAGGAGGAATGGATATGGATCAACGTGGACGTGCGGGCGATCCCGAGCCGGATCTCGCGGCTGAAGCCTTCGCCAGGCTGGAAACGCGGATATCCGAGATGGATGGCCGGATCGCGCTGATGACACGGGCGCTCGAACATATCGCGATCGAGAAGCAGGGCATCGAGATACCCGATTACACGCCCACGCTCACCAAGATGAACAGCTATTTGGTGGAACTGGCGGCGCAGGCTCAAAAGATGGCCAAGGCGCCGGCGCTGCAAATGACGCCTGAAGATATGGCGGATCGCATCGATCAGGTGGCTCGGCAGGCGCGGGAGGCGGATCGGGTCAATATCGAGCAGGCGCGTATGCTCCTCAATGATGCCCGTGAAAGCCAGTTGCGAGCGATCGGGCACCTTCGGAGCAGGCGGGAGCAAGGATGGCATATGGCCTACAGCGCGATGGGCGCGACGGTGGCCGTTATGTTGCTCTGGCTCATTTATCCTGGCTGGGCGGCAAGTATCGGTCCGCAAAGCTGGCTTTGGCCCGAAAGCGTCGCGCGCAGGACGATGGGCGAGCCGACTTTATGGGAGGCAGGAACCAGACTGCTAGAAACCGGAAATCCGCGAGCTTGGCAGGCAATCGTCGAGGGGATGGATATACTCAAGGCGAATAGCGAAGCCTTGAGTGAATGCGAGCAGACCGCCGCAAAATCCAACCGCCTCGTGCGCTGCACTATTTTAATTCGCAATACCGAGCGATCACGCGAATAAGGTGATTGGCGGTGAGAAAGCCTTTGGGATACGCCAACCGATGATTCGGCCGTCGCGCTGACTTCGATACCATCGAGATTTATCGGGTTCGTCAGAATGAGCAATTCGAACGATAATGGAATAGTTGAGGCCGTCCAATGGGGCGAACGGCTTTTGCTTGGTTCCGTTGGCACGAGCGTGATGATCATGGCGGTCGCGATCCTCGGCCTATTCGCTCTTCGGGGTTGCATGGATCGCAGCTTTGCTGTCCGCGTGCTCCTTGGATGCTTTATCATCATTGGCGCGCCGATGATTGCTGCAGGGATAATGACGACGGCAGCAAGTGGCAGTGGGCAGGTTAACGCACCGACTCAGGAAGTGGAA
Organism: Sphingobium scionense; assembly: GCF_014197035.1. GTDB lineage: Bacteria > Pseudomonadota > Alphaproteobacteria > Sphingomonadales > Sphingomonadaceae > Sphingobium > Sphingobium scionense. The sequence goes on from NZ_JACIEU010000018.1 coordinate 12,908, forward strand.
GTATCGCCTCCGCCGCTGCGCGCCCCGGAGCGTTTTGACCCTTATGGTGGTGCATCGGTGCCCTCGTCCTAAACGCGCAGCGCAACCGCTCCGACTTTATTCAGTCCCGACGTTTCGCAGCGCTGCGCAAAGCAGGTCTCCTCGTCTAAATATTGCGTAAAATACGCAAATAATCTGTACTATATAATTGAGAACGAGCGCAAAAATATCTTGCCAGAATCTTTTGTTGGTGCTGATTTAGCAGCAAGTGGGGGTTTCATGACAAAGATAAGATTTGCGATCTTGGCAGGCGTTTGCCTAGGCGGTAGCGTTTACGCAGCGGAAACGACGACTTTTAGCTATGACGCACTTGGTCGACTGGTGGCGACATCCAATTCTGGAGGCCCCAGAAATGGCAAGCAGACGTCGACCGAATTCGACGAGGCGGGCAACCGTAAGCGCTACTCCAAGGGGACGCCTGGCGCAGCGCCGACCAACAATATCAGCTTCTCGGTTGCCAGCGTCGGCGCGGTGAATGAGGGGCAGAGTTCTGTCTTCACCATTACCAAGTCGGCGCCTTGGTCGGTGCCTCTCACCGTCAATTATGCGACAGCGAATGGCACTGCTGTAGCGCCGGGGGATTACACCGCGACCAGCGGAACGCTGACGTTCAAAGGCTGGGAAACGGTCAAGACGGTTAGTGTCCCAACAATTGTCGACACCCTTGCGGAAGGCGCCGAGCAATTTTCGCTCGCGCTCTCATCGCCTAGCGGAGGAAGCAGTCTTGGAACAGTGTCGGCTGCAGGAACAATCAACGCAAGTTCAGCACCCAATCAGCCCCCGACGACTGTCACCGATACCATGGCAGTCAAAGTGTGCATGAGCGCGGTCAAGAATGTTGTGGCGAATGATACCGATCCTGAGGGCAATTACCCGCTCACCGTGGTCTCGGTCACCTCCACGACGAAGGGCGATACTTACGTCGTCGATGCCAGCAGCATCGGCTTCACAGCCTATGGCTCAACCGGCAACGCCCAAGTCACCTACACGGTAAAAGACAGCCTGGGAGCGACCGCAACCGGAACGCTCGCGATCACCATCACAAGCGGCACTGGCTGCAGCTGACATGAGAGAGAAGATGAAAAAGAAGCCGCTTGCTCGGCCGATCAAGGCCGCGTTTCTTGCGGGCACTACGCTGCTTGCAGGCATTATGTTGCCGAGTCTTGCAAGGGCAGATGACTTTCGGGATGACTTTCCCGAAGTCATGACCATGAGCCCATTGGGGGTAAATCTTCAGACCGGGCGCTTCCGCTACCTCAGTACCGATTTCTCGATTGGCCCGTTCGTCGTGCAATCCACCGCAAGCGTCGCTGGCTCTAACTTGCGGGGGCTCATGTATTGGATTAATAAAAATACCGGCGGCGGCGGTCAGATGACGATGATAAAGTTCACGATGGGGGAAACCCATCTGGGCTTTGCTGTCAGCAATGTATCTGGAAATCTCAGTTATCTACCTTGGGATCCGGGCACGCAAGGGTGGAAGCTCGTAAAGTCAGGCACCAGCTATATCCTCACAAATGCGTCCGGCGAAGTATACACCTTCATTGATCACCCCGCGCTCCCGCCTGCTACCTACCTCGATAAAAATAAATTGTTGGGTAGCAAGGTCGAGCCAAATGGTCATCGGCTGGATTACACCTACGATGTATCTGCCAATCTCCTGAACATAAAGAGTAATCGTGGATACGCGATTGTCTTTCAGAATGACCTCGCAAACTCGAAAATATATATATGCGGCTACAACAGGTCCGTCACATATGTAGATGAAAATACCACGTGTAATTCGTCATCTCTTAAAGTTAACTATAATCTCACTGGGTCATCAGAGATTGCATCTCTGGTGGACGTTCGTGGCGGCACAACAAGCTTGATTCGAACGGCCGGGCAAATAACCTGCATCACGCTAGTCAATAGCAGCACATGCAAGATCCAGAATGTGTTTGGACCTCAGGGGGGTGAATCGACGGTTCAAACCAAGCCCGATCAAGTGCGGTTTCAAACCACTGCTACCGGCGACACGTACGAATACCAATATGATAATACCAATTACGGCGGCGACAATCCTGCGCCTCAGCCGGGGCAGATCATCCTGAGCTATGCCACCATGATGGGGCCCAAGGTGGCCAACATCATATTTGAAAATGGCGTTGCTGCCCATATCGACGACTCCGACAATGGGGCGAGGGACTATAAATTCAGCGCTCTAAAGCCTGTCGAGGTGACTTTCCCTGAAGGGAACAAACTGAAGTTCGATTATGATAACAACGGAAATGCATTGACAAGGCGGGAGACAGCAAAGCCTGGTTCTGGCCTGGCGGACAAGGTCGCCACGCAGACTTTCCCGAATGCCTATCCCTTATCAAGTCCAACGCTGTGCAATGCAGCCGATGTGCTGTGCAATAAGCCCATCACTCAAGTGGATGAAAAGGGTAACCAGACGGACTTCACTTATGACGGCACGCACGGCGGCGTTCTGACGGAAACCGGTCCGTCGGTAGGCGGCATCCGCCCGCAGGTGCGATACAGCTATGCGCAACGCTATGCCTGGATCAAAAATTCGGGCGGCGGCTATTCGCAGGCTGCGACACCTATCTGGGTTTTGACGCAGAAGAGCATCTGCAAGACAGGAGCAGCCTCGGGTTCAGGCTGCGCGATCGCGGGCGATGAGGTCGTCACCACCTATGATTATGGCCCGAATAGCGGCCCCAATAATCTTGAACTGCGTGGCGTGGTCGAAGATGCGACGGGCCTCGCCCTGCGAACCTGCTATGGATATGACGCGATGGGGAACAAGATCAGCGAAACCAAGCCGCGTGCTGGCCTGGGAGGCTGCCCGTGATCAACATCAGCAACTCGCGAACCTCCGCGCGCTTTGGCATGCGCAAGCGCATTCTCCACGGCGTGGCCTGGCTGGGCCTGGCCGCTGGCGGCACCGCCGTTCATTCCGGTGATGCTCAGGCACAGGCCAGTGCCTCTTCATTCACCACCGGCTATCGCTATGATCTGGCCCGCAATTTGGTGGGGACGATCAGTCCGGATCCCGATGGAACTGGCTCGATCAAATATGGCGCAGTTCGCAACAGCTACGATGCCAATGGCAGGCTGACGCAGACCGATTATGGCGAGCTCGCCAATTGGCAATCGGAATCCGTGCTTCCGCAGAACTGGGCCGGCTTCACGATCTTCCGTTCGGTGGTGTTCGAATATGATCTGTCCGGCCGGAAGACGAAGGAGAGCGTGGTCGTAGCGGGTGCGCCGCAGTTGGTGACTCAGACCAATTATAATGGCGATAATACGGTGAATTGCGTGGCGGTTCGCATGAACAACGCAGCCTTCTCCGCATTGCCATCTGACGCTTGCGCCCTCGGTACGCAGGGCAGTTTCGGGCCGGACCGTATCACCCGCACCTTTTATTACGGCGGCAAGGTTCAGAAGGTTCAGAAGGCTTATGGGACGGCGTTGCAGCAGGACTATGTGACCTACAGCTTCACACCGAACGGCCAGATTGCCACGGTGACCGATGCGAACGGCGCTCTTGCCCAATATGCCTATGATGGCTTTGATCGGATGACGCGCTGGTCTTTCCCGTCGAAGACGACGGCGGGCGTCGCCAACATGGCCGATTATGAAGAATATGGCTATGACGCCAATGATAACCGCACGAGCCTGCGCAAGCGGGACGGTCAGGTCATTGGCTATTCCTATGATGCCCTCGACCGGATGACGGTGAAGGACATTCCCGGTGGGACCAGTGCTGACGTCTATTATGGCTACGACCTGCGCGGCCTCCAGCTTTACGCTCGCTTTGGATCGACCAGCGGGCTCGGGCTAACCTCCAGCTTCGACAATGCCGGGCGTCCGACATCATCCTCGAACAATATGAGCGGCAGCGCATGGACACTGGGCTATCAATGGGATGCGGACGGCAATCGTACGCGCCTCACCCATCCGGATGGCAATTATGTCAGCTATGAATATGACGGGCTGGATCGCTCCAGTGCGGTGAAGGAAAATGGTGCTGTTACCCTGGCATCCATCTCCTACAACGCGAAGGGCGAGCGGACCGGGCAGTCGACCGGCGTCAGCAGTCAGAGCTATGGGTTCGACAATCTGTCGCGCCTGTCGAGCCTGACGATCGATGCGGCTGGTACGAATGGCGATCTCACGATCGGCCTGAGCTACAGCCCCGCTTCGCAGATTGCGTCGCGAACGCGCTCCAACGACAGCTATGTCTATGGCGCCGACAGCGACGTGACGCGCTATTATATGGCCAATGGCCTCAATCAATATGTGACGGTGGCTGGTGTTGCCTTTTGTCACGATGCCAATGGCAACCTCACTGCCGATGGTAGTTTCGTCTATAAATATGATGTCGAAAATCGGCTCATAGAGAAGCGCAGCCAAGCCAACAGTGATTGTGCTGCACTGGCCTATACCGGCACACTCCAGGCGACCTTGCGCTACGACCCAGCAGGGAGAATGTTCGAGACGGCAGGCGCGGTGACAGGGACGACCCGATATCTCATCGATGGCGATGCCATGGTTGCCGAATACAATACCAGCAGCTCACTGCTGCGCCGATATGCCCATGGGGCAAACGTAAAAATTGATGATCCGCTAGCCTGGTACGAAGGAGCGACCGTTCAAAACTCCAGTCGACGCCTTCTGCATGCTGACCAGCAAGGATCGATCTCCGCAGCGCTCGATTATGTGGGCAATCTGACGCGGACTTTTCGGTTCGACGATTACGGCATTCCTCAAGCGAGCGATGTCGCGGCATTGACGAGCGCCAATGGCGCTCGGTTCCTCTACACCGGCCAGGCGTGGATGCCTGACCTGGGCCTATATTATTACAAGGCAAGAATGTACTCGCCGACCCTCGGCCGCTTTATGCAAACCGATCCCATCGGATACAAAGACCAAATGAATCTCTATGGCTACACGGAAAATGATCCGATCGGAAAATCTGACCCAACTGGAATGTATTCGTGTGATACAGCGGATACTTGCAAAAAAGCAGAGGCTTACCGCAAATCCATAATTCGATCAGCGCAATCATATGGCCCTGTTTCATCTGAAAGAAGGGCGTTGATGGCAGTGGCCGCGTTTATCGGTAAAGAAAATGTTGAAAATGGCGTAAATATACAAAGTGCAAATCTGGACCAGGGCACGTTAGGTGAAACGAGCGGGGAAAGGGGTGCCATTGTTATAAAGCTAGATTTCAATCAAATAAATGGCAACGGTGGTCAAAATCAAGGAGCTGTTACACTGGCGCATGAGGGAACGCATGGAGCAGATCGAGCCGCCGGACGAGCCCTAACTAACAACAGGGATAGGGCCTACCGCGAGCAAAGAGCCTATTTTATTGGAGGACTAGTGTCGCGCGGATTAAATTGGTTTAATCCCGTAGGCCCGAATGGAATCGGCGGCGACCTCCTTGTTGCCGCTCGCGAAGCTGGTATATTTAATTGTCAAGAATCCTCTATTAGAGAAAGCGAGGCAAGCCACGGACCCGACAATTTTGGTCGAGATCCTGCTACCGGAGGAAATACGCCATGTCGGTAACATTTTATTTAAATAGAACGGCATTATTGTTGACATCATTTATTTCTTGCAATTCTTGTAACGATAAGAAAATTGACCGTATTGAGCAATACGATGGATATGTTGCGCAAGTTAAAATGTTTTCACTTTATTCTTATGATGATAAATTCAAAAAGACAATAAAATTGAATCCTGGTGAAAGCACTTACATGAGAAATGTAACTAAAATTAATGAGCAAGGATCGCAGGGAAAGTGCGGTTCAAAAATGTATAGAATAAAATTTTCTGGCAGGGTTGATGGAGATTATTTAACAGTTATTCATGTCAATGAAATATCAGAATTATCCGGAAATTATGCTAATATTATTAAATCTAATTCAGGTAATATTTCTCTCTCAAGTGTAGAATTTTGTTGAATGAATAAGTTCTTCAATATTTATCGCGTCAATTTCACCGCCGCTCGTCGCGCATTAAAATTAGATGTTATAATTTTTTGTATTTTTTGGCCTAAGATATTGATGGCTCAATCAAGCGTTGAAGATCCATCTGGATCGGGTCCCATAGTGGGGGCCCTTCAATGGCTACAAGGCACGCTACTTGGGACGGTCGCTACCGTTGCCGCTGTGATCGCTGTGGCGGCTGTGGGCTTCATGATGCTGACCGGCCGGATGAACTGGCGCTATGGTGCAGTAGTTATCCTTGGCTGCTTCATCCTCTTCGGTGCAGCCAGTATCGTGGGTGGCATCCAGTCCACCGCGTCCGCCGGCTACTAAGTCGATGGGCGGACTTGATCGCGATACGTTGTTTGTCGCACTCGCGCGGCCACAAATGTTCGCCGGTGTCACCTACAGTTTCTTCGTCATCAACGCGATCGTCACGACCGAACTGTTCCTGATCATGAAATCGGCCTGGGTGCTACTTGCGGCGCTAGTGGTCCACGCGATCGGCTATCTCGCCTGCCTGCGCGACGCCAACATCTTCGACCTGTGGCTGGTGAAGGTCGCTCGCTGCCCCCGCATTCCCAATTATCGGCTGTGGCGTTGCAATTCCTATCATCCTTGAGCGCAACGGAGAAAGTGGCCAAGCGTGAGCGATCGGTGGGAAGCCGGCTGCCTTATGTTGCGCAAATCGATGATCATACGCTGCTGACCCGCGATGGCCTGATAATGCAGGTCATCCACCTGGGCGGCTTTCTATTCGAGACCGCCGACACCGATGAGCTCAACTATCGCAAGGGCCTGCGCGACGCGATGCTCCAGGCGATCGGATCGTCGCGCTTCGCCATCTATCATCATATCGTCCGCAGACGGATCGATACCGCGCTCGAGGCGGAATATCCCGACAGTTTCAGCGCGAGATTGGATGAGGCCTGGCGCGCACGCCTTGGGGCACGGCATCTCTATGTCAACGATCTCTTCCTCACCATCGTGCGGCGCCCTCTTCAAGGGCGTAGCGGGATCGTAGACCGCCTGTCGCGCAGACTGACCGGAAGTAGTTCTTCGGCCGCCGATCGCTCCGCTGACAAGCGCGCCCTCGCCACGGCAACGGAACAGATCATAGCCGCATTAGGCCATTATCGCCCGCGCGTGCTCAGTACTTACGAAACCGAGCAGGGCCTCTATTCCGAGCCACTCGAATTCCTTTCCATGATCCTCAATGGCGAGATGCGGCCCGTTCGCCTGCCCGAAGGCGATGTCGGTGAGTATCTGCCTTATCGCCGGATCAGCTTTGGCCAGGATATGGTCGAGCTTGGCGCTGCGGGCGCCTTGCCCCGCGAGTTCCAGGCCATGCTTTCGATCAAGGATTATCCGGGGCAAACCACGCCGGGTATGCTGGATGATCTGCTGCGCCTCCCCGTCGAGATGGTGGTGAGCCAGAGCTTCGGCTTCGTCGATCGCCAGGCAGGGCTGGGTCGAATGAACCTGGCGCTGCGGCGCATGCGCGCCTCGGACGATGAAGCGCTGAGCCTGCGCGGCGAACTCGGCAATGCCAAGGATGATCTGGCCGCCGGGCGTTCGGCCTTTGGCGAACATCATCTCACCATATCAGTGCGCGGCAGCGAAATTGATCTTGTCGATGCGCAAGTGGCCGAAGTCCAGTCCGCGCTCACCGATCTCGGATTGATTGCGGTGCGCGAGGAGATTGGCCTGGAGGCGGCCTGGTGGGCGCAGTTCCCCGGCAACTTCCCCTATATCGCTCGGCGCGCGCTCATTTCATCGCGCAACTTCGCAAGCCTGGCGAGCTATCATAATTTCCCGAGTGGCAAGGCCACGGGCAATCATTGGGGCGACGCGGTCACGATCCTGGAATCGACCGCTGCTGGCCCCTATCATTTCAACTTCCATCAAGGGGATTTGGGGAACTTCACCATCATCGGACCGTCAGGCTCGGGCAAGACAGTGGTCCTCAACTTCCTGCTGGCGCAGGCGCGCAAATTCGCCCCACGCATCATCTTCTTCGACAAGGATCGCGGCGCCGAACTGTTCATCCGCGCGATCGGCGGCGTCTACGACATTTTGCGCCCCGGCATGTCCGCCGCGCTTAATCCCCTCCAGATCGACGATACGCCCGAGAACCGGCGTTTCCTCAGCGATTGGCTTGCCCGACTGGTCGCGCTGCCGGGTGAGCCGCTGACACCGCAGGAACTGCTCCATATTCAGGAGGCGGTGGACGCAAGCTATGGCGTTCCCAAATCCCACCGCCGCCTGCGCTATGTCGCCCAGCTCTTTCGGGGCAGTGAGCGTCCGCATGCCAACGACCTATGGTCGCGGCTGCGCCCCTGGTGGGGTGAAGGCGAGCATGCCTGGCTGTTCGATCATGCCGAAGACAAGATCGATATCGAAGCCCCGACCATCGGCTTCGATATGACCCGTATCCTCGATACGCCGACCTTGCGCACACCGGCCATGATGTATCTCTTCCATCGGGTGGAGGAGCGGCTCGATGGAACGCCAGCCATCATCGTTATCGATGAGGGCTGGAAGGCGCTGGACGATGATATCTTCGTCCACAAGATCAAGGATTGGGAGAAGACGATCCGCAAGCGCAACGGGCTGGTCGGCTTTGCCACCCAGAGCGCAGAGGATGCGCTTTCCAGCAAAATTGCGAGTGCTATCGTTGAACAGGCCGCAACCCAGATCTTTATGGCCAACGCCAAGGCGCGGCGGGAGGATTATTGCGACGGCTTTGGCCTTACCGCCCATGAATATGACCTCATCCGCAGTCTGCCGGACAACGCGCATTGCTTCCTGATCAAGCATGGCAATGACAGTGTCGTCGCCCGCCTCAATTTGAGTGGCGAAGCCGATATTCTGACGATCCTGTCCGGCCGGGAGCGGACGGTACGCCTGCTCGACGACATTCGGGCGCAGGTTGGCGACGATCCCGATGCCTGGCTCCCTGAACTGCTCAAGGTTGCCTGATGGAAGGCTGCGCGCCCTTCGATGCGACCCAGGGCTATGCCATGGCGCTCACCCGCTATGTCGATTGCCAGGCCTCGCTTCTTGGCGAAGGCGGCTATGCTGCGCTCGCAGCTGCAAATTCGCCCATCATCCTTGCTCTGGGCGGCCTCCTCACCATCCTGATCGCCATTCAGGGCTATCGCCTGCTTCTGGGCGACCAACTGCAAATCCGCGATGGCATATTACTGGCGGCAAAGATCGGCCTGGTGCTCGCCTTCGCCACCCAATGGTCGGCCTATCGTTCGGTGGTCTATAACCTGACCGTCGAAGCGCCGCGTGACCTGCTGACCGTGCTTCCCGGCGCGGGTGGTGGGAGTGGACGGAGCTTTCCGGCCCGGCTGCAGGGCAGCTATCAACTGGTCGCCGAAATCGTGCGCCCGTCGCCCAACGCCGCGCCTCAAAATGTTCAACCAGCGCAGGCTCCATCTGCGGCTGGCTCGGCTGCTACCGATCCGGCGCCCATGGCCTTCTCGCTTGCTGGCAATCCATTGCTCAGCGCAGCAGGCATATTGCTGTTGGTATCGGGCCTGGCCGTGCTGATCTCGGTACGCCTTGTCGCTGGCTTGCTGTTGGCGCTTGGTCCGCTCTTCTTTGCCTGCCTGTTGTTCGATACGACGCGCGGCCTGTTCGAAGGCTGGGTGCGCGGGCTGGTGGGAACGGCAGTTGCCAGCATCTCTACTGCCGTCCTGCTTGGCATCGAGATATCAATTATCGAGCCTCAGCTTGAAAATCTGGTGACGGTCATGGCGGCCGGTGCTTTGCCGGTCATGGCACCCGGAGAGATATTGGCGACAACGCTGATCTTTCTTATCGCGCTGCTGGTGGCACTTGCGGTCTCGTTCAAGATCGGCGCCGGTTTCCGCTTCCTTGAGCGTGGCCTCGCCATAGGATCACAGCTCGGCCGCCGCTGGCAGGCATCAAGCCTGGCTCAGCCCCGTCAAGTGATTGAGCAACGTACCGGATTGCCATCCGCCCCGGCGGATGAAGGGCGCTCACGCGGTGCCTTGATTGCAGATTCCATCAGAGCCAGCGACCAGTGGGCCGTTCGCCCCGTCCTGGCGGGCGTTGGGCCGGAGGCTGGCCGGCGGATAGAGCTGGCAGGGCAGCATGGAAGTGAGCCTCGTCCCACGCCTATTGGCCAGAGCTACCGTCGCACGGGCAATCAGCGCAACACCAAGAGCATAAGCCAGCGGAACAATCGGACATGAGTGAGAAGAAGAACAAGGCGGCAAAGGTCGCGCCCGATCGTGAAGCCTATTATGCGCGCGCCGTCACTTGGGCGGAAGATGGTCAGGCTTGCTTACGCCAATCCCGGCGCATTGCCTGGATCGTGGCAGGCACTGCTTGCGGCGTTGCTGTCCTCGCCATCCTGGCGATTGTGTTGATGATGCCGCTCAAGACGGTGGAATCCAACACTTTGCTGGTCGACCGCACCACCGGCTATGTGCAATTGCTCAAGGGGGATGGCCGTCAGCGCTTGGCGCCAGACGGGGCTTTGACCCAGTCGCTGCTCGCCCAATATGTGATGGCGCGCGAGGGTTTCGACATTGCCACGATCCAGGCCGACTATCGCAAAGTGGGTCTCTGGTCTGCCGAGCGGGCGCGCAGCGACTATATGGCGATGATGCCGGCGACCAATCCGGCGAGCCCATTCCAACGCCTGCCCAGAACCACGATTCTTGCGGTTCGCATAAAGAGCGTTTCGCCGCTGGGCGCCAATGTCGCCCAAGTCCGGTTTGAGACCGAGCGCAAGGATCAGGGACAGGTCGAAGGTTCGAAGCAGGACTGGGTATCGATTATCCGCTACCGCTTCATTGATGCGCCGATGGCAATGGAGGACCGATTGGTCAATCCGCTCGGGTTCCAAGTCTTGCGCTACAGGCGTGATCAGGAGGCGCCTGATCCAGTATCGATGAGCAGCGTGTCCATGCAGGTTCCGGCGCGGCCCGCGCCGCTTCCGCAGACGTCGGCGCTACAGGCGGCCCGGCCATGATCAAGCCTCTTATATGCTTCATGGCGCTGGCGCTGACTGTTCCGGCTTCCGCGGAGGTCATCCCACAAGCGTCGCCGGGCGATCCTCGTATCCAGACAGTCGATTATGATACTGACCAGGTCGTTCGCCTGAGCCTTGAACAAGGCTATACGGTCGCGATCGAGTTTGCGGCGGACGAGCGGGTGGAAAATGTTGCGATCGGCGAGGGGGAGGGTTGGAAAGTGACGCCCAATAAACGGGCTGACCATCTTTTCGTCAAGCCTGTCGAAGGCGCGCAGGACACCAATCTCATAGTGTTGACCGATGCGCGTCGATACAGCTTCATGCTGGTGCCGGGGGCTGGCTTTGGCACCACTCCCTTCATCGTCCGCTTTCGTTATGCCGGTATCGATATGGCGCCCCCCACCGTCATAAGTGAGAGCCATGCGACCTTTCGTGTTCGCGGCGCCAAGGAGCTCATACCAGCCGCCATGTCGGATGATGGCATGGCAACAAGCATTCGATGGGCCGCCGATGTCGCCATCCCGGCAGTCTACGCCATCGATGCACAGGGAGATGAAACGCTGATCAATGGTGCCATGCGCGAAGGTGCATTTGTGGTGGATTCCATCGCACCTCAATTCGTTTTCCGTGCTGGCAAGCGCAAGGCGACCGCAACGCGGCAAGTCCCGGTGGGCCAGCCATGAACGACGAACTAGATCCGCGTGCGGCGCTGTCAGCGCGTGACGTGCGACCCATTGTTCGCACTCAACCTGCAGGGCTTTCCGGCTTTGCCATTGGCGGCATCTGCACCGTTCTTGCAGTTGGGTTGTTTCTCGTTCTGGACAGCAACAGGCGAAACAATGAGCGAATAAATGGCCAGGCGGCATCTGCTCAGGGCATCATAGCTTCCCCTCAGCCGCTTGCCCTGCCTTTGCCAGCTCTACCGGTTGCGACACCAACCGTAGTTATACCGACCTCCGAACCGATTGTGACGCCGCCACCGGCGGCGACCGTAAACCGCCCTATGTCTCCACGGCAGCCGGTACCCATCTACCAATCCCCTATGGCGCCGATACAGGTTGCTCAAGCCGCATCGCCGCCTCGCGCGAAGGAGGATGGCGACGATTCGCCGTTGATCATCGACTTGGGTGTGGGAGACGGTCTGGGTAACGCCTCCGCTGCTGCAGGCGCGGCGGGCGATGACCAGGCCGTCCGCGCGAGTGTCATCCGCAATCGCACCAATCTTGTTCCACAAGGTTCGATGATCAATGCGGTGTTGGAAACGCCGATCGACAGCCGTCGCCCTGGATTGGTGCGGGCAGTAGTCTCGCGTGATGCGCGGGGGTTCGATGGCACGCGTGTCCTCATCCCGCGCGGTAGCCGACTGATCGGAGAAGCGTCGGGCGACCCCAAGGCCGGGCAAAAGCGTGTCCTGGTAACCTGGACCAGGCTCATCGGGCCCGATGGCGTTGCCATCCGCATTGGCTCACCCGCTGCGGATGTGCTGGGTGGCGCGGGTATCGCAGGCAAGGTCAATAATCATTTCTTTGAACGGTTCGGTAATGCGGTGTTGCAATCTGCCCTCACAATTGGCGTCAATCTTGCGTCCCAACCCAAAGGCAATTCCGTGATCGTCGGCCTGCCGGGGCAGGTCGGTGCCACGGCGCAGAACCTCCTCCCCAATGTGGATTCCGCTCCGACCGTCAAAGTAGCCCCTGGCGCAGAAATCTCGGTGTTCGTCGCAAAGGATCTCGATTTTAGCGGCACGGGTCTGCGTCGATGATGGATGGCGGTGCGTGCATGACAGATGCTAGGACGAATTCAGCGATCTCGGACTATCCATTTCTCGACGCCTATCTTTCCCCAATCTCGGATGTGCTCGTCCAACCTGACGTAACCGATATCTACATCAACCACCCTGGCGAGATATGGATTGAGCGGCTGGGCGGCGGCATTGCCCGATCAGTGGTGCCAGCGCTCACGGAAGCCACACTTTGGCGTCTGGCACGCCAAATTGCGAGCCTGTCCCATCAAGGCATCAACAGAGAACATCCGCTGCTCGCCGCCCGCTTACCCGATGGGTCGCGTGTGCAGATCGTCGCGCCGCCGGCGACCAGGGGGCCGCTGGCGCTTGCCATAAGGCGGCACATATCATCCAACCTCACATTGGAAGATTATGCTCTGAATGGTGCGTTTGATGGGCCGGAGGAGCAAGAGATCACGCAAGCGATTGCCGAGACGGATGATCGTGTCGCCATGCTCTCCGAGGCCGTGCGCCAGCGTAAGACAATATTGATTTCCGGTGGCACATCGACCGGCAAGACGACTTTCCTTGGCGCATTGATGCGTAAGATACCTACCGATGAGCGATTGATCCTCATTGAGGATACGCCCGAGCTACAGCCTGATCACGCCAATGCCGTGGGCCTTGTCGCGGTTAAAGGCGAACTGGGGGAAGCAAAGGTCACTACTGACGATCTTCTCCAGGCATCCCTACGTATGCGGCCGGATCGGATCATCCTGGGAGAATTGCGGGGCGGTGAGGCCTATACATTCCTACGCGCGATCAATACCGGTCATCCCGGCTCCATGACGACGATACACGCCGACAGCCCTGCTAAGGCGATCGAGCAACTGGCGTTGATCATTCTGCAATCGGGGACCCAGCTAAAGCGCGAAGATATTCTGCACTATGTGCGCAGCACCGTGGATATTTTTGTGCAGCTTGAGCGACGGAACGGGAAGCGCGTCGTTCGGACTATCGCCCAAAAAGGCGAAATCTGAATCGCTTCGGATTTCAGCGAACCTCTCTGGATTTGCGCAGGGCTGTCTCGATAGATCGCGAATCGGTTCAACATGTCCCAACCAAATTGTGGGAACACATGTGGGGGTGAATTTTCGAGATTGTTAATTTATCAGCCAATGTCAAAGCACTAAGGCGCTTGACTGGTGACCCCTACGGGAATCGAACCCGTGTTTCAGCCGTGAAAGGGCCGCGTCCTAACCGCTAGACGAAGGGGCCGTTCGTTGTCGCCGCCGTGGCAGCGCTGCGAAGCGAGGGCGCAATTAGGCGGGGACGGCGAAAGGGTCAACCCCCTAACGCCAAGAAAATTGCAATCTTTCTCAATCCGCCCAGGCGGCGTCCTCCAGATGCAGCTCTGCCGCGGGTCGGCTGCCCCAATCATCGATCTTCGCACGGCCTGCCACCCACAGGCGGCGATCACGCGGCGCCCCCAGAATCGCCTGGCCCAGTTCCGAATCGGCCTTGCGAAAGGCGATCGTTTTGATCGACCGGCCGTCATCGCCCGCCATGATCGCGCGCAAATGGCCATTGCCGACGACATCCGCCTTGATCACGCGCATCGGGCCGGCGGCGATCAGCGGCGCGGGCCAGCCCGCGCCATAGGGGCCGCCCGCCTCGATCGCGGCGACGAAGTCGGGATTGACCCCGGCTGGCGCAAGCACCGCATCGATCAGCAAAGCGCGATCGTCGCGGGCACGAGCGACGGCAGCCGACAGCCGCTCATCCAGGAAGTCGGCCAGCGCATTGACCTTGTCCGCCATCACGGTAAGCCCTGCCGCCATCGCATGACCGCCGCCCGCGACCAGCAGGCCGCTATCCTTGGCCGCCAGCACCGCCGCGCCCAGATCGACGCCGGAAATGGACCGGCCCGACCCCTTGCCCACGCCATCCTCGTCCAGCGCGACGACGATGGCGGGGCGACCGGCCCGTTCCTTGAGACGCCCGGCGACGATGCCGATGACGCCGGGATGCCAGCCGGGTCCTGCGACCAGCGCCACGGCGCGATTGCCCTGCGCCCCGAGCAATTCTTCCGCCTGTTCCTGCACGATCGATTCGATCGCGCGCCGTTCCTCGTTCAGCCGGTCCAGTTCGGCAGCGATTCGCACGGCCTCCGCCGGATCTTCGGTGGTCAGCAGCTGCACCCCCAGATCCGCCTTGCCGACGCGCCCGCCGGCATTGATGCGCGGCCCCAGCGCGAAGCCGAGATCATGGCAAAGCGGCGCGCGATTCAACCGGCTGGCATCCATCAAGGCAGCGAGGCCGATATTGCGCCGCTTGGCCATGACCTTGAGCCCCTGCGCCACGAAGGCGCGGTTGAGCCCTTTCAGCTGCGCGACGTCGGCGACGGTGCCCAGCGCGACGATATCGAGCAACTCCATGATCGCCGGTTCCGGCCGGGTCGCGAACCAGCCGCGGGCGCGCAGCGTCCGCAGCAAGGCCGCGCCCAGCAGGAAGGCCATGCCGACGGCGGCGAGATGGCCATGGATGGCGGCGTCGGCATTCTCATCCAGCCGGTTGGGATTGACCAGGGCCAGCGCCACCGGCAGCGCCGCCGCGCATTTATGATGATCGACGACGACGACATCGACCCCGGCCGCCTTCGCCATGTCGAGCGCCTCGAACGCCTGCGCGCCGCAATCGACGGTGACGATCAGCTGCGCCCCTTCGCCTGCGAGCCGCACCAGCGCCTCGCCCGAGGGGCCATAGCCCTCCATCAGCCGGTCGGGGATATAGGGCCGGGCATCCAGGCCAATGTCACGCAACAGCCGGATCAACAGCGCCGCACTGGTCGCGCCGTCGACGTCATAATCGCCGAAGATGCGCACATCCTCGCCCCGCTGGACCGCATCGGCCAGCCGCTCGGCAGCCGCATCCATGTCGCGGAACAGGCTGGGGTCGGGCATGAAATGGCGGATGGTCGGGTTGCGATGCGCCTCCACCCCGTCGGGCGGGCAGCCACGCGCCAGCAGCAGTTGCGCCACCAGATCATCGGGCTGATAACCGGGCGAACGTGCATCCGCCCCCAGGCCGCGCCAGCGCCAAGGCTGGCCAGTGATCGATCGGGCAATGTTCAGCGCAAATGTCATGAGACGGCTCTAGACCGGCCGGGGCACCGATGGAAGCACTGCACCGCCGGGCGAAATCGTCACGCAGGCGGAACCGTCGCAAGTCATTGGGCGTGTTGCCAGTTTGCCGGACATATGGGATGCCCGGTGCGAAAGGGGCATCGCAGACAGATGAAGAAGCGGCAGGCGAGATATGTTCGGCATGCGCTGGGCATGATCATGGCAGCCGCCTCTCCCCTGCCCCTGATGGCGCAGACGGTTCCGGCCAGCGCCCCCAGCACCACAGCGCCCGCCGACGAAGAACCGATCCTGCCCGACGACGAGTTCAACGCGCGCCTGCCCGGCGCCAGCAGCGTCGACGACAAGGCCAGCAATAGCGGGACCGACAGCAAGGCCGCCTTGCCCTCGATCGACGACTGGCTCGACCAGCAGATGCCGGCCCAGGGCAATGCCCAGGGCAGCGCGCCGGCCAGCGGCACGGCGCCCGCGACCGGCGCCGAACTGCCCCCCGCCACCGAACCGCCGGTCGAAACCGAACTGGCCCAGCCGCTGCCCGCGCTCGACAGCGTCACCGTGCCGGAAAATGTCGCCGATGATGACAGCGACGAAAAGACACCCGAGGTCCGCTACGCGACCCAGCTCGACGGTTTCGGCAAGACCGGTCTGGAGGATGAGTTCCGCGCCGCGTCAGCCCTGGTCGACGGCAAGGGCAAGGCCGAGACCGCATCGATGGTGCAGCAGCGCGCCCAGGCCGACGAGCAACTGGCGGTGCGGCTGTTCCATTCGGAGGGCTATTATGATGCCACCGCCCTCGCCTCGCTCGACCAGCAGCAGGATGGCACGCTGAAGGCAATCCTGTCGGTAACGCCGGGCAAGCGCTACAAGATCAACGAGATCGTCATCCATGCGCCCGAAACCATCCCGCCCGGCCTGATCCGCGACAGCCTGACCTTGAAGACCGGCGATTATATCGTCGCCACCGCTGTAGAGGCGGCAGAGGCCAATGTCGCGCTCAAGCTGCCGGAACAGGGCTATGCCTTCGCCAGGATCGGCGACCGCGACATCTTGCTCGATCCCGCGACCGTGACCGGCGACTATACGCTGCCGGTCGAGCCGGGCCCGCGCGGCACATTCCGCACCATTACCACCAGCGGCGAGAAGCAGGCGTTCGGCGCCGATCATATGGCGGTGATCGCCCGCTTCGACAAAGGCGACCTCTATGACAGCCGCAAGGTCGACGATCTGCGCAAGGCGCTGGTCGCCACCGGCCTGTTCGCCAGCGTCGCCGTCGATCCGGTCCAGACCGGCGAGCCCGGCCCGGATGGCACCGAATATGTCGACCTGCATGTCGATCAGGAAGCCGGCCCGGCCCGGCGGCTGGCCGGCGAACTGGGCTATGGCACCGGACAGGGCTTCCGCGCCGAAGGCAGCTGGACCCATCGCAACCTGTTCCCGCCCGAAGGAGCCCTGATCGCCAGCGTCATCGCCGGCACCCAGGAGCAGGGCGTATCGGGCACCTTCCGCCGGTCCAACGCGGGCAAGCGCGACAAGACCTTCCAGGCCGGCGCCGGCGTCAACCACCAGAAATATGACGCCTATGAAGCCTTCACCCTGGGCCTCAACGCCAGCTGGTCGCGCCAGTCGACGCCGATCTTCCAGAAGCGCTGGACCTATACCTATGGCGGCGAAATCCTGCTTTCGAACGAAAATACCACGATCGACGAAAGCGGCGAAAACAAGCGGCTGACCTATTTCATCGGCGCCCTGCCGGTGCAGGTCGGCTATGACCGCTCCAACGACCTGCTCAACCCCACCAGCGGCTTCCGCGCCAATCTGCGCGTGTCGCCCGAAGCGTCGTTGCAGGGCAATGTCTCGCCCTATGTCCGCGCCAGCTTCGACCTGGCCGGCTATTATCCGATTTCCGACAGTTTCGTGCTCGCGGCGCGGACCAAGATCGGCACGATCAACGGCGTCGCCCGCGACGATGTCGCCCCTTCGCGGCGCATCTATGCCGGCGGTGGCGGATCGGTGCGCGGCTATGGCTATCAGGAACTGGGGCCAAAGGACGCGAACAATGATCCGATCGGCGGCCGCTCGGTCAATGAATTTGCGGTCGAGGGCCGCTATCGCTTCGGCAATTATGGCGTCGTAGCCTTCGTCGATGCGGGCCAGGTCTATGAAAGCCAGATCCCGCAATTTTCCGACATCCGCTATGGCGTGGGCCTGGGCGGACGTTTCTACACCAATTTCGGACCCTTCCGCGCAGATATAGCCATGCCGATCAACCGCCAGCCCGGTGAATCCAAATTCGCCCTCTACATCGGCATCGGACAGGCCTTCTGATGGCGAAAGATACCCCTCCCCCCGCGCCCGAAGCGACCGAGACCGTGGTGATCCGCCAGGGCCGCCCGCTGTGGCAGAAGATCGCCATCGGCCTTGCCGGCCTGATCGTCGGGCTGGTGGTGCTGGTCGCGGGCCTGCTGCTGTTCCTCGATACCCAGCCGGGCAAGCGCTTCCTCATCAAGCAGATCGCCGCGCTCAAGATGGAATCGGGCATGGGGATCGAGGTCGGCCGGATCGAGGGATCGATCTACAGCGACATGACCATCCACGACCTGATCCTGCGCGATCCCAAGGGCGTGTTCGCGGTCAGCCCCAGGGTCCATGTCGTCTGGCGCCCGTTCCGCTATCTGCAAAATCACATCTCGGTCCAGAATCTGGAAAGCCCGCTGGTGGTGCTGGCGCGCAGCCCGCAATTCAACCAGACGCCGACCGATCCCAATGCACCGATCCTGCCCGACCTCGACATCGACGTCGACCGGATGCGGCTCGACCGTTTCCTGCTCGCCAAGCCGGTGATCGGCCAGAAGCGCGAGATCGCGATCGACAGCATCGTCCATATCGCCGACGGCCGTGCCCAGCTGTCCGCCAATGCGGTGGTCGACAGCGGCGACCGGCTACAGGCGAAGCTGGACGCGGTGCCGGCACAGAATCGCCTGGCGATGAGCGGCACGCTGACAGCGCCCAAGGGCGGCGTGATCGCGGCGATGAGCGGTCTGCCCGACGGCATGACCGCCTCGCTCGACGGCAAGGGCACCTGGCAGGCCTGGAACGGCAAGCTGATCGCCACCACGCCCAAGGGCGAACTGGCCAATATCGCGCTCGCCGCCCGCGACGGCAGCTTCACCGCCAAGGGGCCGCTGCGCCCCGGCCTCGTCTATGGCGACATTGCCGACCGGCTGACCCGGCCGCGGCTCGACGTCGACCTGTTCGCCGGCCTCAACGAACGGCGCGTCAACCTCAAGGGATCGCTGCGCTCGCCCGCCATGTCGGCCGATGCGCAGGGTCTGGTGGACCTGGGCAAGAACACATTCAGCGCGCTCAAGATCAACGCCGCGCTGCTGCAACCGGGTGCCTTCATGGACAAGGTGAAGGGCAAGGATGTCCGTGCCTCGATCATCCTCGACGGGCCGATGGCGACGCCGTTCATCGATTATGACATCAGCGCCACGTCCCTCGCCTTCGACGCCACCGGCATCGAGAATCTGAAGGCCAGCGGCCGCGCCGTGATCGATGCCGATCGCATCCGCATCCCGGTCAACGCAACGGCCAGGCGCGTCACCGGCCTCAATGCGGCGGCCGGCGGCCTGATGACCAATTTGCGGGTGAAGGGCGACTTTGCCTATGCCGGCGGCAAGCTGATCAGCGACAATCTCAAGCTCGACAGCGACAAGATCGACGCCACCGCCGTCATCCTCGCCGATCTCGACAATGCCATCTACCGCGGCGCGCTCAAGGGCCGGGTCAACGACTATCGGATCGACGGCGTCGGCATCGTCAACCTCAACACCGACGTCAAGCTGATCCCCGGTCCCAAGGGCGGCTTCGGCCTGTCGGGCATGTTCGGCGTGCGCACCGCGCGCTGGGAAAATGCCTCGGTCCGCGACTTCCTGGGCGGCAATGCGGTGATGTCCGGCCGGATCGGCATGACGCCGGAGGGCAGGTTCACCCTGGCCGGGCTCAAGGGCGCCGCGCCCAATTTCCAGATCAAGTCCGGTTCGGGCAGCTATGACACCAACGGCCAGCTCGCCTTCGACACCGAAGCCTATTCGAAACAATATGGCCCGCTGTTCCTGACCGTGCGCGGCACGGCAGACCGGCCGCAGGCAGTGCTGCGCGCGCCACGCCCCAATGTCGGCGTGCAGCTGACCGATGTCGTCGCCAAGCTGAATGGCGAACCGGCCGGCTATCGCCTCGATGCCACCGGCGGATCGCCCTATGGCCCCTTCTTCGCCAATGTCCTGATCCGCACCGCGCAAGGCCCGCTGACGATCGACGTGACCAAGGCGCGCTTCGCCGGGGTCGACATGAATGGCCGCATCCAGCAATCCAGTGCCGGCCCCTTCACCGGCCAGCTGGCGATGAACGGGTCGGGCATCACCGGCGCGGTGAAGCTCAACGCCGTGGGCAAGGTGCAGGGCGTCGACGTCAACGCGACCGCCAGCAATGCCAAGCTGCCGGGCGAGGCCGACATCGTCATCGGCCGCGCCGTCGTCACCGCCTCCATGCTGCTGAGCGACCAGCCCAAGGTGATCGCCGACGTGCAGATGGCGAATGCCGCCTATGGCGACTATGTCGTGCGCAAGGCACGGGCAAAGCTCGATTATCAGGGCGGCCGGGGCAAGGCTCAACTGGTCGCCGACGGCTCCAGCGGCGTGCCCTTCTCGGTCGCGGTCAATGCCGCGCTGCGCCCCGACCTCTATGCGGTCGCGCTGCAAGGCAGGGCCAGCAATGTCGATTTCCGCCTGAACCAGCCAGCGATCATTCGCGTCGAAAAGACCGGCTATCGGCTGGAGCCGGTCAGCCTGGCACTGCCACAGGGCAAGGTCGATCTGGCCGGCCATTTCGGCACGGACACGGCGCTGCAGGCCCGATTCAAGGATTTCGACCTCGCCATCGCCAATGTCGCCAATCCGGGCCTGGGCATCGGCGGCAAGGCGACCGGCATGGTCGATTACAGCCAGAGCGGAACCGCTTTCCCGACCGCGACCACGCGCCTGGCGATCAGCGATTTTCGCCGGTCGAGCCTGGCCGCCGTGTCCGACGCGGTGTCGATGAATGTCGAGGGTAAGCTGTCCTCCGCCGGCGGCGACATGCGCGGCCTCATCCGCAAGGGCAACAGCACGATCGGCCGCTTCGTCGCCACCATGGCCCCGCCGGGACCGGGTGACAGCTGGTCGGAACAGCTGATGGCCGCGCCGCTGGGCGGCGGCATCCGCTATGCCGGCCCCGCTGATGTGCTCTTCTCCTTCGCCGGCCTTGCCGATCAGCGGCTGAGCGGCGGTATCGCGGTCGCCGCCGATTTTGGCGGCCGCCTGACAGCACCGCAGCTCAACGGCCTGGTCCGCGCCAATGCGCTAACCTACGACAACACCAGCTTCGGCACCCGTGTCACCCAGATGAAGCTCGACGGCCGCTTCACCAACGACCGGCTCGACATTCGCGACTTTTCCGGCCGCGCCGGCAACGGCACCGTCCAGGCCAGCGGCACCGTCGGCCTGGCCGCAGACAGCGGCTTCCCGATGAACATCGCGGTCAAGATGGACCATGCCCGCCTCGCCCGCAGCGAAGCGATCACCAGCGTGGTCAGCGGCACGCTCGCCATCATCAACAGCGCGGAAAATGGCGGCCTGATTAAGGGCGACCTGTCCCTCCCCGAAACCCGCTATCGCGTCGCCTGGCAAGGCGGCACCGAGATTCGCGAATTGCAGGGCGTCCGCCGCAAGGGCGAGGGCCAGGATGTGCTGGCGCAGCGCATCGCCGACCGCAAGGCCGCTGCGGCATCGCCGACCAACTGGAAACTCGACATCCGCCTGCGCGCCGACAACCAGATCTATGTGACCGGCATGGGCCTCGATTCCGAATGGAAGACCGACATGCGCGTCACCGGCACCGCGACCAAGCCGCGCGTCAGCGGCAAGATCGAGGTGATCCGCGGCCGCTACAGCTTCTCGGGCCACCAGTTCAACCTGGATCAGGGCGTCATCACCTTCAATGGCGACATGATGAACCCGACCCTGGCGATCAAGGCGCTGACCGAAATTGACGATGTCAGCGCCGGCATCGCCGTCGCCGGCACCGCGCAACAGCCGGACATCACCTTCGTGTCGACGCCGACATTGCCGCAGGACGAGATTCTCTCGCGCATCCTGTTCGGTGACAATGTCGCCAATCTTTCCGCTACCCAGGCGATCCAGTTGGCGGCCGCGCTCAACGGCCTGCGCGGCGGCAGCGGCGGGCTCAATCCGATGGGCAAGCTGCAGGGCGCATCGGGCCTCGACCGGATCGGCATCGTCGGTGGTGACGAGGATACCGGGCGCGGCACATCGCTCGCCGTCGGCCAGCATATCTCCAACAATATCTATGTGGAGGTGGTGACGGACTCGAAGGGCTTTACCGCGACCCAGCTGGAAGTCGCCCTGTCGAAGACGCTGAGCATCCTGTCGAAGACCGGCACCAATGCGGGATCTTCCGCCGCACTTCGTTATTCCAGGGACTATTGATCCGGCGCCAGGGTGGCGCCGCCACAACAGGAGAATATGTGCCCTTCGCCCCGTCGCTCTGCCGCCCGCTCATCTGTGCCGTCGCCCTGTCTACCGCGCCCGCCGCGCTGGCGGAAACCCCGCGCGAGCTGCTGACCGCGGCGGCCTTCCAGACCAGCGACAAGGCGCGGGCGCTGAGCCTGATTGGCCAGGCCATCAGCGCGGCCGACCGCATATTGATGACCGCCCCCAATGATCATGAGGCGGTGCTACAACGCGCGGTCGCGATCGGCTATCGCGCCAAGCTGACCCGCAGCCGAGCCGATGCGCGCGCCTCGCTCGGTACCTTCGAGGCGCTTGCCGCCCGCAACCCGCGCGATGCCGAGGCGCAGATGGTGATCGCCGGCTGGCATCTCGATGCGATCGACCAGTTGGGCAGCTTCGTCGCCCGCACCGTGCTGGGCGCCAAGGAACAGGTGGGCGAAGCGGCGCTGGGCAGGGCGGTGGCGCTGGGCGGCAACCGCGCCTTCTATCCCGGCCTCGCCGCCTTGATGCGCATCCGGGCCGATCATAATGATGTCGCCGGCGCGCTGGCGCTGGCCGAACGGGCGGCCAATGCGCCTGCCCCCGCCCCGCTCGACCAGTTGATGAAGCGCAATGCCGCCGCCATCCTGCCCGCGCTGCGCGCCGGCAATGGCAAGGCCGCCGCCTCCCAGGCGCGCAAGCTGCTGCCCTTCGGCCGGCTGGCGGAATAGCGCGACATCCTCCTGAAAGATCGACAGGATGGCAATTGGCCGATTCTCCGGCCCTCCATCAGGACATATCGCCATGCGCCTCGCGATCGAAGCGACCCTCGACTATGAATTTGCCGGGCCGACCGACGTATTGATGGCGGTCGAGGCGGCGGCCATGGCCGACCAGCGCATCGTCGAACAATCGCACATCATCGACAATGCCGGGCCGCTGACCAATTTGATGGGCGGCAGCGCGATCGGCCGCCGCACCTGGACGCGCAGCGGCACCGGCCGGATGCTCAGCCGCTACAAGGCGCTAGTCGATGTCGATCGGCCGGCGCCCGATCTCTTCTTGCTCGCCCGCTCGCCCTTGCCCAGCCTGCCGCAGGATGTTCTGCCCTTCATCTGGCCCAGCCGCTATTGCGAGGCGGACCGTTTCGTCAGCTTCGTCTGCGGCCATTTCGAGGGACTGGACGGCGGTCCGCTGGTGCAGGCGCTGGTGGGCTGGGTGCATGACAATCTGCAATATGTGCCGGGCAGTTCGGACATCACCACCACCGCAGCCGACACGTTCGTCGCCCAGCGTGGCGTGTGCCGCGACTTCGCACACCTCACCGCCGCACTGATCCGATCGCGCGACATTCCCGCCCGGCTGGTCTCGGTCTATGCCGCCGATCTCGACCCGCCCGATTTCCATGCCGTGGTGGAGGTGTGGCTGGACGGCGCCTGGCATATCGTCGACGCGACAGGACTTGCGCCGATCGAGGGCATGGTGCGCATCGCCGTCGGCCGCGACGCCACCGACATCGCCTTCATGACCATCTTCGGCAGCGCCCAGATGAACGAACAGGCGATCCATGTGACGCGGGTGGAAGATCCAAGGGACGGCACGGCCCCTTGACCCCGGCCCTGCCGCCCGCCTAGCCTATACTCAGACAAATTGAGGAAGGGGATGGCATGGTCGTGCAGCTTTCAGGACGGGCTTGGGCGCGGACGCGGCGGGCGCTGCTGGCGGCGACGGCGGGCCTGCTCGCCGGCCTTGCCGGCGCATCGGCCCCGGCGGCAGCGCCCGGCGACAGCGCCGTCCTAACCGTCGACACCGGCAAGCCCGGCGCCACCATTGATCCCAATATCTATGGCCAGTTCGTCGAGCATCTGGGCCGCGGCGTCTATGAAGGCATCTGGGTCGGGCCGGACAGCCCCATCCCCAATGTGCGCGGCATCCGCAGCGACGTGGTCGCCGCGCTGAGCCAGGTGAAGGTGCCGGTGATCCGCTGGCCGGGCGGCTGCTTTGCCGATGGTTATCATTGGCGCGACGGCATCGGCCCGGCCACGCAGCGCCCCGCCGGCATCAACGCCGCCTGGGACAAGTCGGCCGAAACCAATGCGTTCGGCACTCATGAATATATGGATTTCCTGGACCAGATCGGCTCCAAAGCATTCGTATCGGTCAATGTCGGGTCGGGCAGCGTGCGCGAGGCGGACGACTGGATGCGCTACATGACCGCGCCGGCCGACAGCCAACCGGGCAAGGAACGCGCCGCCAATGGCCATGCCGCGCCCTGGACCGTGCCCTTCATCGGTGTGGGCAACGAAAGCTGGGGCTGTGGCGGCAACATGACCGCCGACACCTATGCCACCGCCTTCCGCCATTATGCCGCCTTCCTGCGCGCCTATTCGGGCGAGCGGGCGAAGCTGATCGCGGTGGGCGCGGATACCGACGATTATGAATGGACCGAAAAGGTCATGGCGCAGGCGATGAAATGGCGTCCCAACCCGACGCCGCTCGCCTACAACACCGAACGCCCGCTGATGTGGGGCCTCTCGCTCCATTTCTACAGCTTCGCCGGCAATGACTGGCGCAACAAGGGGCGCAATATCGGCTTTGGCACCGACCAATGGGCATCCGCGCTGGCCCGCGCCCATCTGACCGACGAACTGATCCGCCGCCATGCCGCGATCATGGACCGCTATGATCCGAAAAAGCAGGTGGCGATCGCGGTCGATGAATGGGGCGCCTGGTTCGACAGCGAGAAGGACGCGCCCTCGCAACTCTACCTCGAAAGCACGCTGCGCGACGCGGTGATTGCGGGGATGAGCCTCAACATCTTCAACAATCATGCCGACCGGGTGCGCATGGCCAATGTCGCGCAGATGGTGAATGTGATCCAGTCGCTGGTGCTGACACAGGGCGCAAAGATGGTGGTGACGCCGACCTGGCATGTGTTCGACCTCTACAAGGTCCATCAGAATGCGACGATGATCCCGGTCGATGTGCAGGCGCCCGACTATGTCGAGGGCGCGGTGCGGCTGCCGGGGCTCAGCGTGTCGGCGTCGAAGGATGCAGCGGGCGCGCTGCACCTCAGCATCGTCAATCTCGACCCCGCCGCCGCCCGGCCGGTGCGCATCGACCTGAAGGGCGGCGCTTGGCGCAAGGCCAGCGCCCGGACACTGACCGCCGCGACCATCGACACCCGCATCCGTTTCGAGGGCGCCGATCCCTTCGTGCCCGGCCCGCTGCCGGCACGGCTGGCACAGGGCCAGGTGGCGCTGACCCTGCCGTCCAAATCGGTGACATTGGTGACGGTGGAGTAAGGACGCCTAGCCCCTTACTCCATCCACCTCCGGAGCCTTACCCCTCGGCCGCCTTCAGCCGCGCGGCCGCATCGTCGAACGCCGCCCAGCTGATCTGGGCCAGGCTGGCGCCGATGCTGCAACGGCGCACGCCCAGCGCCGCCAGCGCGGCGATCCCGGCCGCGTCATAGTCATGGATGACGACATTGACCGGCCTGGGCGCGACCGCCGCGATCAGTTCGGCGACGGCGCCATGGTCCAGCAGGAAAGGCACGAACAGGCAGTCGGCCCCCGCCTCCGCATAGGCGACGGCGCGGGCGATGCTCTCGCTCGGCGTCATGCCGGGCACGCGGAAATTCTCGCTGCGTCCGACCAGCATCAGCGCCGGATCGACCCGGTCGATCGCCTCGCGCGCGGCCGCGATCCGCTCCACCGCCAGCGGCAGGTCATATAGCGCGCTGCCCGACCAGTCCTCGATCGACAGGGCCGCGATGCCGGTCTGCGCCGCCAGCGTCACATTGGCGGCGACATCCTCGGGCGCATCGGCAAAGCCATTTTCGAAATCGGCATTGACCGGCAGGTCGGTCGCCGCGACCAGCATCTCCAGATGCGCCAGCACCGCGTCGCGGCCCAGTTCGCCATCATCCTTGCCCGCCGCCCAGGCCGCGCCGGCACTGGTCGACGCGATCGCGCGAAAGCCCTTCTTCGCCAGCCGCACCGCGCTGCCCGCGTCCCAGGCATTGGGCAGCAGGAAGAAGCCATCCTGATGCAGGGCACGGAAATCGGTGCGTTTGCGGGCGGTGTCGGTCATTGGGAAATCCTTCTTTGTCCTCTGGATTGGCAAGCGGATTGACACGGGAAGCCAATGGCGTGAAATAAGAACATATCAGGAACAAATGCAATGAGCGAGTCGATCAACAGCCTCGCCGCATTGAAGCGGCATATCGCGGCGCTGGACCGGACGCCAGCGCCGACGGTCGGCTGTGCCCGGCTTGCGACCGGTCATGCCGGGCTCGACGCGGCGCTCGACGGCGGCCTTCTGCGCGGGCGCGTGCATGAACTGTTCGGCGCGGCGGAGGAGGAAGGGGCGGCGGCCGGTCTGGCGCTGATCCTCGCCCGGCTGGCGGCGGATGAGGCGCCCCTGCTCTGGCTGCGCACCACCGCATCGGCCAAAGCGGGCGGATCACCCTATGGCCCCGGCCTCGCGGCGCTGGGGCTGAACCCGGCCCGCTTGCTGATCGGGCTGATGGCCGATGATGCGATGCTGTTGCGCGCGGCGGTGGAGGGTCTGCGCTGCCCCGCGCTCGGCGCGCTGCTGATCGAATTGCGCGGGCGCGCGCCGCTGCTCGACCTCACCGCCAGCCGGCGACTGGCGCTGGCGGCCGAACAATCGGGCGTGACCGGCTTCCTGCTGCGGGTCGGCGGCGATCCAGTGCCCAGCGCCGCGGAAACCCGCTGGCAGGTGGCGGCCGCCCCGTCCGATCCGCTGCCCGGCAATGCGCCCGGGCACAGCGCCTTCGCCCTCAGCCTGCTGCGGCGACGGGCGGGGCCGGACGGGCTGGCCTGGCGGCTGATGTGGGATGGCGAGAAGGGGGCTTTTGGAGACGGACGGCATGAACGCCATGAGCATGGACAGGACGGACAGCAGGGCGGCGCGCCGCTATCTGGCGCTCTGGTTCCCCTTCCTGCCGATCGATCGGCTGCGGATCGCGCGGCCTGATCTCTGGGCTGCACAGGGCGATGCGCCCGCGGTAGTGGTGGAAAATGTCCGCGGCGCGATGCGGCTCGCGACACTGGATGCCGATGCGCTGGCGGCGGGCCTGACCCCGGGCATGACGCTGGCCGATGCGCGCGCCCGCGAGCCGGAACTGCGCGTGTTCGAGGCCGATCCCCATGGCGACCAGGACTGGCTGGAGCGACTGTGCGATGGCTGCGCCCGCTACACCCCCAATGCCGCGCTCGATTCCGGCCATGGCCTGATGCTCGACATCAGCGGCTGCGCCCATCTGTGGCATGGCGAGGCGGAACTGGCGCAGGCTGCGACCGACCGGCTGGAACGGCATGGCATGCGCGTGCGCCACGCCATCGCCGCATCGCCCGAGGCGGCCCATGCGCTCGCCCGTTTCCCCGCCGCCCCCGCGCCGGACGAGGATGCGGCGGTGCGCCGCCTGCCGGTCGAGGCGTTGGAGCTGGAGGCGGAGAGCGCGGTGGCGTTGCGCCGGGCGGGGCTGCGCACCGTCGGCGATCTCGCCGCGCGCCCGGCCGCCGCGCTCGCCGCCCGCTTCGGCGAGGAGGCGGTCGACGCGCTCCATGCGCTGCTGGGTCTGGGCCACCGCCCGCTTGCCCCGCGCCGCCCGCGCCCCGCGATCCGGGTCGAACGGCGCTTTGCTGAACCGATGGGCAGCAGCGCCCATGCTGTGAAAGTCGTGGCGGAAATGGCAGCGGAAGCGGGCGAACAACTGACCGAGCGCGGCCAGGGCGGCCGCCGGTTCGAGGCGGTCTTCTTCCGCAGCGACGGCCTCGCCTTCCCGATCCGGGTCGAAACCAGCCTGCCGATCCGCGATGCGCCGGCGATCATGCGGCTGTTCCAGGAACGGATCGACAGCCTGTCCGACCCGCTCGATCCCGGCTTCGGCTTCGACATGCTGCGCCTCACCGTGCCGCGCGCCGACCCGATGGCGCCGACCCAGCTCGCGCTCGAAGGGGGCGAGGCGCGCAAGAGCGAGGGCGTGGAGGCGCTTGTCGATCGCCTGTCGATCCGTGCCGGGCGCGCCCGCATCCAGCGGCTGGAACCACGCGACAGCCATATTCCCGAACAGGCGCAGCTGGCGCTGCCGGCGGTCGAACATCGCACGCCCGAAGGCTGGGCGCCGGTCGGCGAGCCCGGCGACCCGCCGATGCGCCCGCTCCATCTGTTCGATCCGCCCCAGCCGATCGATGTGATCGCGGACGTGCCCGATGGCCCACCCCATCGCTTTCGCTGGCGCCGTACCCTGCACGAAGTCACCCGGTTCGAGGGGCCGGAGCGGATCGCACCGCAATGGTGGCAGGCCAGGGACGGCGCGATCGAGGGCGAAAGCACCGGCCGCACCCGCGACTATTACCGGATCGAGGATGCACGCGGCCGCCGCTACTGGATCTTCCGCCATGGCCTTTATGGTGCGGAGACGGTCCATCCCGGCTGGTATATCCACGGCCTGTTCGCATGATCGGCCGGCGCCCGCCGCCCGATCCCGCCAGGCCGCGATCGATCGACCGGCGCGAACTCAATGCGATCGAAGCAGCGCGAGAAAAAACGAAACCCGCCCCGCCGAGCCCGGCACCGGCTGAACCGCCCTTTGCCGAACTGGTCGCCGCCACCAATTTCTCCTTCCTGCGAGGCGCCTCCCACCCCAGCGACATGGTGGAACGCGCCATGGCATTGGGTCTCACCGGCATCGGCATTGCCGACCGCAACAGCGTCGCCGGCGTGGTCCGCGCCCATGTCGCTCTCAAAAAGGCCCCGGAAAAGGCGCGCGCCGCACTGATGAAGGCCAGGGAAGCGGCCGGCCTGCCGCTTATACTCAGCCCGGAGGAGGAACAGGGTTGCGAGAACGATCTGCGCCTGGCGGTCGGCGCCCGGCTGGTGTTCGTCGATGGCACCCCCGACATCATCGCCTATCCGCGCACCCGGCGCGGCTGGGGCGAACTCACCAAATTGCTGACGGTCGGCAATCTCCGCTCGATCAAGGGCGACTGCATCCTGCGCTATGAGGATCTGACCGGCCATCTCGACGAATTGCAACTGATCGTCCTGCCCTATGCCAGCGCAACCGAGCAGCAGGCGCATCGCCATCCGGTCGATTATGATTTTGCGGATCGGCCGCCCGGCGAGGCGGTCCGCCAGAAGCATCTAAGCCTGGTCCCGCCGCCGCGCCCGACCGAACTGGAAGCCCTGCTGCTGCGCCTCCATCGCCTGGCGCCCGGTCGTATCTGGCTGGGCGCAGCGCTGCGTCGCGACGGGCGCGATGCGCGGCGGCTGGCCGGTTTCACCGATCTGGCGGCGCGGACCGGCGTGCCGCTGCTGGCGACGATGGACGCCCTCTACGCCTGTCCCGAGCAGCGACCGCTGCAGGATGTGCTGAGCTGCATTCGCGAGGGAACGACCATCGCCAGGACAGGCAAGAAACTGGAAGCCAATGCCGAGCGCCATATCCATGCCCCGGCCGCGATCGCCCATCTGTTCCGAACCTGTCCGCAGGCGGTGGCCGAAACGATCCGCTTCCTCTCCACCATCCGCTTCACCCTGGACCAACTGCGCTACGAATATCCGCACGAGCCGGTGCCGGAGGGCTGGAGCGCGCAGCAATGGCTGGAAGAACTGACCGTCAGCGCCGCCCATGCCCGCTATGGCCCGGTCATCCCCCACAAGGTGCGCACGCTGATGGACGAGGAGTTCAAGCTGATCGGCGAGCGCAACTATGCCTATTATTTCCTGACCGTACACGACATCGTCGCCTTCGCGCGCAGCAAGGGCATATTGTGCCAGGGGCGCGGATCGGCGGCCAATTCGATGGTCTGCTTCCTGCTCGGCGTGACCTCGGTCGATCCGCAGCAGCATGACCTGCTCTTTTCCCGCTTCGTGTCGGAAGAGCGGGACGAACCACCCGACATCGACGTCGATTTCGAACATGAGCGGCGCGAGGAGGTGATGCAATATATCTATGAGCGCTATGGCCGCCATCGCGCGGGCATCGCCGCGACCGTGATCCATTATCGCTCGCGCAGCGCCGTGCGCGAGGTCGCCAAGGTGTTGGGCCTCAGCGAAGATGTCGCGACCCGCCTCTCCAGCACTGTCTGGGGCAGCTATTCGGGCGATGTCGGCGACCAGCGCATCATCGAAGCCGGCTTCGCGCTCGACAATCCCCAGATCATGCAGTTGCGCGCGCTGATCGGCCAGTTGCTGGACGCCCCCTTCCCTCGTCACCTGTCCCAGCATGTCGGCGGTTTCGTGCTGACCCAGAACCGGCTCGACGAGACAGTGCCGCTCCATCATGCGGCGATGGCGGATCGCAGCTTCATCGAATGGGACAAGGATGACATTGACGCGCTTGGCCTGATGAAGGTCGACATATTGGCGCTTGGCATGCTGACCTGCATCCGCAAGGCATTCGATCTGATGCGCGGCCAAGGGCTGGGCGACCATCGCCTGACCGTCGACCTCAACTCCAGCGACCCGGCCGTCTATGACATGCTCTGCAAGGGCGAGAGCATCGGCGTGTTCCAGGTCGAAAGCCGGGCGCAGATCAACATGCTGCCACGTCTCAGGCCCCGCACCCTCTATGACCTGACGGTGCAGGTGGCGATCGTGCGGCCCGGCCCGATCGAGGGCGACATGGTCCATCCCTATCTGCGTCGTCGCTGCGGCGAGGAGGCAGTGACCTATCCCTCGCCCGGCCCGCAACATGGTCCAGCCGACGAACTCAAGAGCCTGCTCGGCAAGACCTATGGCGTGCCCCTGTTCCAGGAGCAGGCGATGAAACTTGCCATTACGGCCGCCGAATTTTCCAATGTTGAAGCCAACCAGCTCCGCCGCGCGATGGCGACCTTTCGCAATGTCGGCACCATCCATCATTTCCGCGAGAAGATGATCAACGGCATGACCGCGCGCGGCTATGAGGCGGAATTTGCCGCGCGCTGCTTCAAGCAGATCGAGGGTTTCGGCAGCTATGGCTTTCCCGAAAGCCATGCCCTGTCCTTCGCCCGGCTGGTCTATGTCTCGGCCTGGATCAAATGCCACCAGCCCGCCATTTTCGCCTGCGCCCTGCTCAATTCCCAGCCGATGGGCTTCTATGCCCCGGCCCAGCTGGTCCGCGACGCGCGCGAGCATGGCGTCGCCATCCATGATGTCGACGTCAATATGAGCGACTGGGACAATGGCCTGGAACCGCTGTTGCGCAGCCGTCGCGCAGACAAGGGCGAAGGAACCGGCCGGGCGCTGGCGCTGCGCCTCGGCCTGCGTCAGGTCGATGGCTTCCGCGAACAATGGGCAACCCAAATGGTGGACGCGCGGGCGACGGGCGGCCTCTTCACCAGTATCGAGGATATGGCCCGGCGCGCCGGCCTCCCCGCGCGGGCGCTGCGGCTGCTGGCCGATGCCGATGCCTGCCGCTCGCTGGGACAGGACCGGCGCACCGCTCTATGGGAAGCGCGGCGCACCCCGTCGGACGAACTGCCCCTGTTCGCCGCCGCCCGTCGGCACGATCGCGCCGCCCGCGAACTGGGGGAGGAGGCGGATGCGATGCTGCCCGCCATGCCGCTCGCCGAACAGGTGATGGACGATTATGCGGTGACCCGCCTCTCGCTCAAGGGCCATCCGATGCAGTTTCTGCGCCCGATGTTCGCGGCCGAAGGGGTGCTGAGCTGTGCCCAGACCAGCGCGGCGAAGAATGGCGCGCGCGTCCGCACCGCTGGCGTGGTGCTGGTGCGCCAGCGGCCGGGCAAGGGCAATGCCGTCTTCATCACCATCGAGGATGAGACCGGCATCACCAATATCCTGCTCTGGGCGCGCCTGTTCGAGCTGCAGCGCCGCCCGGTCATGGCCAGCCGGCTGATGCTGGTCGAGGGCGAGGTGCAGCGCAGCAAGGAGGGCGTCGTCCATTTGATGGCCAGCCGCATCCACGACCGCACCGCCGACCTCAACCGATTGTCACAATCCGAACTGCCAGCGCAGAGCGCACCAGCCGCCGCCCGCCATCCCCGCGACGTGCGCATCCTGCCCAAGTCCCGCGATTTCCACTGACGGCCGGAGCGACGGCCTGCGATCATCGGGAGATTTGGAAGCGGGGATGAAGCCGCTTTCGGCACTGCTCCTATTCGGCTTTCCGCCCAAACCTCCTGACCGGCGTAGCCTTCCAGAAAGGGCGCCACGCCCGGCCCTTGTTCACATCGGACATTTGCCGGGAGTTATCATCCCGCCTTGCAGAGAATCAATGTTCCCAACCGAGCCGGTCGGGCAGCGGCATGACTGCGCCGTCGATCAGCAGCGTAAGGCCCGCCCCTTCTGCCAGACGGCCGATCGGGATAGCGCGCACCGGCGGAGACACGCCGGGGGGCAGCGCGAAGAGCAGTTCATAGTCGTCGCCGGCACGGGCAGCGGCGAGTTGGGTCGCGGTGCTGGCGCCGCGCACGCTTTCGAGCGCGGGGGAGAGAGGGATATGATCGATGGTGACGGCAAGGTTGCTGGCCGCCCCCATACGCGCGGCGTCGATCAACAACCCGTCCGACAGGTCCATCATCGCGGTCGCGACCCGGGCGAGCAAGGCGCCCTCCGCAAGACGCGGGCGCGGGCGGCGATAGGCGGCGACCAGCGGGCCGGATGCGGCGGGATCGGCGCGGGCAAGGTCGAGGCCGATGCCGGCATCGCCGACGGGTCCGGTGACATAGAGCCGGTCGCCGGCGCGCGCGCCGGCGCGATTGGGCACCGGATCGCTCGTCGCCTCGCCAATGGCGGTCAGGCTGTAACTGCGCGGCGCCCCCGTCGGCATGCTGACCGTATCGCCGCCGAGCAGCGGCATCGCGTGGCGCTCCAGAGCTTCGCCCAAACCTTCGAGGAAAGCGGCGTCCCAGGCGTCGTCGCCCGACAGGCTGTAGTTGAGCAGGCAGCCAACGGGTCTGGCGCCTTTGGCGGCCAGGTCCGACAAATTCACCGCCGCCAGTTTCCAGCCGATATCAGCCGGCGGATCGGTGGGAAGATAATGGACACGCTCGACCATCGTGTCACTGGTGAGGATGAGGCGCGTGTTGCCGACCGGCAGCACGGCAACATCATCCTGCAGTCCCTGCGCGGCGGGATCATGGGCGAGAAGGCGCAGGAGAGTGAGAAAGCGGGATTCGGCGGACATGATGCAATCTCTATCCCAGCATCCGCTTCAACAAAAATCATCCGTCATCCTCGCGGATGCGGGGATCATTCGGCGCTACAGTCAATCCGGAACGCAGAAACGGATCCCGGATCAAGTCCGGGATGACGTCAATTATATGCCGAGGTACCGCCTACGGCTTAGTTACGTGCGTCCTTGGCGACGGCATCGAGCAGGCCGTTGACGAAGCCAGCCTCGCGCTTGTCGTAGAAGGCGTGGGCGACATCGACATATTCACTGATGACGGTGCCGGTCGCGACATCCTTGCGGGCGAGCAATTCATAGGCGCCCGCGCGCAGAATCTGGCGCATCGGCTTGTCGAGGCGGTCAAGGGTCCAGCCGCTCGACAGGCGGGCGGCGATCAGCCCGTCAATTTCGGCGCGGCGGCGATCGACGCCCGACACGACATCGTCGAAGAAATTCTGTTCGGCCTCGACATAGGTCACGTCCTCGATCGTCGCGCCCAGGCGATGTTCGTGGAATTCGTGCAGCAGCAGATGGAGCGGCGTGCCCTCCATTTCGAGCTGGTAAAGCGCCTGGACCGCAGCGAGGCGCGCGGCGGAGCGGGATTTGGAACGTTCGGTCATATCAATCTGTCCATAACCGTTCGGGCCGGGCTTGTCGAAGCCCATGACCAAACGCAGTGAGATGTCCGCCCTTCGACTGCGTCCAGGGCGCATGGAATTTCTAGAGCCGCAGCGCGACCGATGCCGCGTGCGCGGGCAGGCCTTCCGCCTCCGCGAGGGCAACGGCAGCGGGACCGATCGCGCGGATCGCTTCGGGCGTGAGACCCAGGAAGCTGGTGCGCTTCATGAAATCGAGCACCGAGAGGCCCGAGGAGAAGCGCGCGCGACGGCCGGTCGGCAGCACATGATTGGGGCCGGCGACATAATCGCCGACCGCCTCCGGCGTCATGCGGCCGAGGAAGACGGAGCCGGCATGGCGGACCTGCGCGAAATAGCGGTCGGGATCGTCCACTGCCAGTTCGAGATGTTCGGGCGCGAGCCGATCGACCAGCGGCATCGCTTCGTCCAGGTCGCGGACCAGGATGATCGCGCCGTTGGCCGCCCAGCTGGTGGTGGCGACGGCCTGCGTCGACAGCAGCGGCAGGCGGCGCATGACTGCCTGTTCGACGGCATCGGCGAAGGCGGCATCGTCGGTGAAGAGGATCGATTGGCTGGTCGGGTCATGTTCCGACTGGCTCAAGAGATCGGCGGCGATCCAGTCGGCGTCATTCTGGTCATCGGCGACGACGACGATTTCGGACGGGCCGGCAACCATGTCGATACCGACCACGCCGTAAAGCTGGCGCTTGGCTTCGGCGACCCAGGCATTGCCGGGGCCGGTGATGACGTCGACCGGCTTGATGCGATCGGTGCCATAGGCGAGCGAAGCGACGGCCTGTGCCCCGCCGACGCGCCAGATTTCCTCGATCCCCGCAATCTGTGCGGCGGCCAACACCAGCGGGTTGATCTCGCCCTTGGGCGTCGGCGTCACCATGGCGATGCGCTGCACGCCCGCGACCTTGGCTGGGATGACATTCATCAGCAGCGAGCTGGGATAGGCGGCGCGGCCACCCGGCACGTAAAGGCCGGCAGCATCCACGGCGGTCCAGCGCGCGCCGAGGCGCACACCGGCGGCATCAATGCCGTCGCTGTCCACCGGCTTCTGCTTTTCATGATAGGCGGTGATGCGTGCAGCGGCGAGTTCGAGCGCGTCGCGCAATTCACTCGACAGGCCATCGAGCGCGGCACGACAATCGGCCGGGTCGACCGCCCAGCCGCTGACGTTCAGGTCATGATGGTCGAAGCGGCGGGTATAGTCGGCCAGCGCCGTATCGCCATGGGCGCGCACCGCCTTCAGGATGGCGCTGACGTCGCGCGAGACATCCTCGTCCGCCTCGCGCCGAGCGTCGACCAGAGCGGTGAAATCGGCCGCGAAGCCGGCAGCCTTGCTGTCGAGCCTAAGCGGCATCGCGCACCTCCACGGCCTTGCGGAAAGCCTCCACCAGGGTGGTCAGATCAGCCGAGCGCATCTTGTAGGCGGCGCGATTGACGATCAGCCGCGCCGACACCGGCATGATGATCGCGGTTTCAACCAGACCATTGGCCTTGAGCGTGGCGCCCGAGGACACAAGGTCGACAATGCGGCGCGACAGGCCGAGCGAGGGCGCCAGTTCCATCGCGCCATTGAGCTTCACGCATTCGGCCTGCAGCCCGCGCGCCTCATAATATTTGCGGGTGAGGTGCGGATATTTGGTGGCGACGCGGACATGGCTCATCGCCGCCTGATCCTCGTCCCCCGCATCCGCCGGTTCGGCGACCGACAGGCGGCAATGGCCGATATTGAGGTCAACCGGGGCGTAGAGTTCGGAATAATCGAACTCGTCGACCACGTCAGAACCGACGATACCGATCTGGGCTGCGCCATGGGCGACGAAGGTCGCCACGTCGAAGGCGCGCACGCGAATGATCGACACGTCGGGCCGGTTGGTAGCAAAGCGCAGCGCCCGGCTCTTCTTGTCATGGAATTCCG
Organism: Sphingobium scionense; assembly: GCF_014197035.1. Taxonomy (GTDB): domain Bacteria; phylum Pseudomonadota; class Alphaproteobacteria; order Sphingomonadales; family Sphingomonadaceae; genus Sphingobium; species Sphingobium scionense. Next base: position 49,082 of record NZ_JACIEU010000018.1, read on the forward strand.
CCTCCGGTTCGATACCGGCTTTGGCGAGCAGGGGCAGCGCCTCTTCGAGGATGCGCCCCTTGGGGATGGCGAAGGTGATCGGGCGAGTCATGACCGGCGGGCCTTAGCTATCGAAGCACCAAAGCACAAGATTTTCGGGCATGAAGGGCGCAAACGTCAGCCCCAGAAGCGCTTTGTATCTAGCAGCGTCGCATAGGCCTTTTCCGCGCGGCGCAGACGGCGGCGGCGAGTTTTGTCATCCGGTGCGGGCAGATCGAAGCCGATGCCGGCCGCCGCGAGGGTGACGGGCGCGGTCGCCAGATCGTTGAGTCCCCCCAGATCATCCTGCAGCTTTTCCAGCATGGCGGAGAAGGCAGCGTGACGCCGCTGCGGCTTGTTCTTCGGGAACAGCGGCGCGAAAAATTCGCTGGCGTAGCGCAGCTTCTTGGCCGCGATGCGGGCCTGATGGCGCCGCTCGTCGCTTCGCTTGGCAAGATGCTTCCCCTTGCGCTTCAACCGCTTGCGTCGATCCGACAGGATTTCGGCAGCGAAGGGCCTGGCAGGCGAACGCAGCAACGCGGAATCGGCCGGTCGGCTACACCAGTCGCCCAGCGCCAGCCATTCAGCGAGGTCCAGCATCAGGATGCGGGTCTCTCGCGCCTGAAGGCAGAGTTCGGCATCAGCCAGCGCTTCCGCTCGGACGAGTGAGAGGCGGGCAGCGGCATCGTCCGACAGCCTGGGCAGAAGTACGTCGATATTGCGGACCCGGCCAAGCGTGGCGGCGAGCGCATGCAGACCATCCTTGAGCGGCGCGAGTGCCGGATCGCCGACAAGCACCGGCGCAAAGATCGATAGCGCCGAGCGCAGCCGACGCAGCCCTACCCGCGCCTGATGCAAAGCGCCGGGCGTGCCGGTGGCGAGCAGCAAATCCTCGTTCAGGCGGAACTGGCGGATGCAGCCATAAGCGATGGCGCGAAACGCCTGTTCGACGGTCGCGTCGGGTGGGATGGCAATGATTTCGGCCTTTGCCGGCTTGCGCCGTTCCTTCGCCAACAGGGCGTAGCCGCGTTCCGACTTTGAACGCATGCCCAGGCGCAGCGGCACGAGGTCATTGAGCTGGCGCGCCATCGAAAAGAGCAGTGCCGGTTCGCCCGACAGCAATTCCAGTTCGACCTCCGCCAGCCCTGTGGCGCGACGACCGACCCGCACCCGGCCAATGTCGATCGCGCACTCGACCCCCTGCCCGTTCCGATCGAGTCGGTGCACGGTGCGTTCGATATCGGTGACAAAGATTTTGTCGGCGGTTGCCACCGTGGTCGTGCCCACTGCCTGTTCCAAAGTATCCGGAATCATATCGAGCAGCGGGACATTGCCCTCTACCGGCCTTTCCCATTCGGACCGGGCGAAGAGACCAGCCGCCTTGCCGCCATCCGCCTTGATCGTCTGGACATGGGCACGCCCCTTGCGCCGGACGCGCAGGGAAAAACCGGCACGATGCAGGTCGAGCCCCGGCGTATCGAAATAGGTGGCGACGAGATGCGCCACTTGCCCTTCCTGTCCCGCAAACAATGGCGCCTGAGCCAGCAGGGCGCGATCCGCTGGGTCGAATTCCAGCTTCAGCTCGACTTCGCGATTGTCCATCCGTGCGCCCCTTGTTGCGAGCGAAGCTCCCGGGGCCGCGACGCTAGATCGAATCGGGCGCGAAAGGAAATATAATTGTCACAATTGGCCGCGCCGCCGGCTTAGGCCGCCTCCGCCAGCGCCGCCTCGGTCGCGGCGATCCAGCCGCCGCCCAGCACCTGGTCGCCGGCATAGAGAACCGCCGCCTGCCCCGGCGCCACGCCATATTCGGGTGCGTCGAAGATCAGACGATCGCCTTCGAGACGCGCGGGGACCGGCTTTGCCATGGAGCGGACCTTGGCGGTCAGCGGCCCGGCAAAGTCGCGGCCAAGCCAGTTGATGTCGCTAAGGCGCGCGCCCGACACAGCCAGCGCCACCTTCGGCCCGACGATCACTCGGCGCCCTTCCGGATCGAGGCGCACGACATAGAGCGGCTCGGCCTGACCGCCGATTTCCAATCCCTTTCGCTGGCCCACAGTATAGTGGATCAGCCCCTTGTGCCGGCCCAGTACCCGGCCATCGACATGGACGATGTCGCCCCCCTCGTCCGCATCGGGACGCAGCTTGCGCACGATCTTGGCATAATCGCCATCGGGCACGAAGCAGATGTCCTGGCTGTCGGGCTTCAACGCCACCGACAGGCCAAGTTCGGCGGCGATTTCCCGCACCTGGGGCTTGGGCAGGCCACCCAGCGGAAAACGCAGATAGTCGAGCTGCGCCTGAGTCGTGGCGAAGAGGAAATAGCTCTGGTCGCGGGCCGGATCGGCGGCGCGGTGCAGTTCCGCGCCCTGCGCCCCTTCAACCCGGCGGACATAATGGCCCGTGGCGAGGCAGTCGGCACCCAGATCGCGCGCAATCTGGAACAGGTCGGTGAACTTCACGCCCATATTGCATTTGACGCAAGGAATGGGGGTGCGCCCGGCCATATATTCATCGGCAAAGTCGGCGATCACCGAATCGCGGAACTGGGTTTCATAATCAAAGACATAGTGGGCGATGCCGATGCGGTCGGCAACGGCGCGCGCATCGCGGATGTCCTGACCTGCGCAGCAGCTGCCGGTGCGGCCGACGGCCGCGCCATGATCGTAGAGCTGAAGCGTCACGCCGATCACTTCCGCGCCGGTCTTGGCGGCCAGCGCAGCGACCACGCTGCTATCCACGCCGCCGGACATGGCAACGACAATGCGCCGCTGCGAGAGCGGCTCTGGGAGCTGAAATTCGGGCTGCATGACGGCTCATATAGTCGCAGGCGCGCGCGCGTTCCAGCGCCTTCCCCACGCTTCGTCGTTTCGATTACGAAAATGTGTCCGACATTTACCGGACCTTATCCATTGGCCCGATAAAAGCCGGACATGGATTTGAGTTTTCTCCGGACAGGCGGGCTGAAGCCCGCTCTGACAAGGCCGACGGGCCGGGCACGCGTCCCGGCCTGGCCTTTCCTGCGGGCAGCTTCTGCTGCGGCGCAGGCGGCCAGTCCCACGGCCCTTGCGGTCGCGGGCGTCCTGCGGGGGCAGGACGGAATGGAGGACTGGATCCAGGAACTAGGCGAGATTTTCGCGCCACGTTCCGACGGCAAGATCGAGGCCGTCCGTCTCGCGGGAAGCTTTAACCCGTTGATCGCGAGCCATTTAGGGGTGGGGCAAGAATGATGAAGCCCGTGTTTACCTTGGGGCTTTAGCCGATCTTCAGGGCTGATGTGACACCAAGGTTTCGCTGCTGAATTCGGCAACGCCAATGCCGCTAATTGAGGGTAAAGATGATAGAGAACCAGAAAATCAGGCCTGCACAGGTCGTAGGACCGCTCGGCGAACCCCTGACGCTGGAAAATCTGCCTCCCGTGAACACGACCCGCTGGGTCGTGCGTCGCAAGGCGGAGGTCGTCGCTGCCGTCAATGGGGGTCTGCTGACCGTAGACGAGGCATGCGCCCGTTACAGCCTGACGCTCGAAGAATTCGCCAGCTGGCAACGGGCGGTGGACCGTTCGGGCATGCATGGCCTGCGCGTCACGCGCATCCAATATTATAAGTCGCTCTACGAGCGGCAGCAGAAATATTGACGGATCAGGCACCGCCGACAGGCAGGCGCCGGAGAGGATGATGCAGGGGCCGCCGGACACACCGTCCGGCGGCCTCTTTCGTATTGCGCCTCGGAGATGGTTTCTAAAGCGGAATCATTTTCTGCGGGAACGCGAAGCCATGTTCCGGGTTGAATAGCCAGCAACCCGTTGGGGGTGTGGTCAAGGAGAGTAACATGGGCATCATCTTGTGGCTTATCGTGGGCGGCGTCATTGGCTGGCTCGCCAGCATGATCATGCGCACGGACGCACAGCAGGGTATTTTGCTGAACATCGTCGTCGGCATCGTCGGCGCCTTCATCGGCGGCCTGATCTTCAGCGGCGGTTCGATCAACAACGCCGGACTGACACTGTACAGCTTCCTTGTGTCGCTGGTCGGCGCAGTCATCCTGCTGGCGATCGTCAACCTGGTACGGCGCGGATCCGTCCGCTAAAAACCCGACTTTCAACGTCAAAGGCTGCGCCCTTCCCAGGAAGAGCGCGGCCTTTTTTTTGCGTCAGCGCCGGACGCTGAACCAGCGATAGAGCGCCAGCACCGTGATCGCGCCCAGCACGGCTGCGATGAAGCTGGCACGCTGACCAGGCGCATAAAAGCCCATGATCTGGCCGACAAAGGCCGCCAGCAGGGCACCGGCCATCCCCAATAATATCGTGACGACACACCCCCCGGGATCGCGCCCCGGCATGACCAGCCGCGCCAATGCTCCGGCGAGCAGGCCCGTCATGATCCATCCGAGCAGTTCCATGGCGCGTATCCTCTTGCACTGCCCAACCCGCCCCAAGGCGCGGCGTAGCGACATAGTCAGGCCCTTTTGGCAAGAGACGGACAAGATGCAAGAGCCCGCCAGCCCTTTCGCAACAGCACAATTGGCTTTGCGAAGCCCCATTCAACCGTGATAATGGGACTTGAGGGCGGTGATATATTCATATAACACAGTTCCGAGTTTGGGCGGAACCCGCCGGAGAGATGGAAACGGCATGAATTACGAAACTACGCTGACGGGCGAATCGTCCGCGATCCTCATCGATGAGGAAGAGCGGTCCCGACGCCGTCGCCGGCTGCTGATTATCGGTGGCGTGGTGGCGATTGCGCTGATCGCTGTGGCCGCAGCATTGTCGATGCGGGGCAAGGGGGCCGCTACGCCCGATGCTGCGCCGCAGGCCCCTGTCGTGACTGTGACCAGCCCAGGCCAGACGATGGTAGCCCGCACCGTGAGCGCCACCGGCTCGTTGGCCGCACGGGTCGACATGCCGGTCGGCGTGGTTGGCGAAGGCGGCATGGTGACGCGCGTGCTGGTGCAGCCGGGCGACTGGGTCCGCGCTGGTCAGGTGCTGGCGACGGTCGAACGTTCGGTCCAGAGCGAACAGGTCAACTCGCTGGCCGCGCAGGTCGAAGTGCAGCGCGCCAATGCCAAGCTGGCGCAGGCCCAGTTGGAACGCGCCAAGGCGCTGGTCGGCCGGGGCTTCATCAGCGCCGCCGATATCGACCAGCGTACCGCGACCCGCGACCAGGCGATCGCTCAGGTGCGTGTCGCCGAAGCCCAACTGGCCGAACAGCGCGCCCGCACCGGTCGCCTGGATATCCGCGCGCCAGCATCCGGCCTGGTGCTGACCCGCACGGTCGAGCCCGGCCAGATCGTCCAAGCCGGCGGCGGCGTGCTGTTCCGCATGGCCAAGGATGGCGAGATGGAGATGCAGGCGCAGGTCAGCGAAGGCGATCTGGTATCGCTGCGTGCCGGCAACAGCGCGGTGGTGACGCCGATCGGCAGTAACCAGCGCTTCAGCGGCCGGCTCTGGCAGGTATCGCCGGTCGTCGATCCGCAGACCCGCCAGGGCATCGCCCGCATTGCCCTGTCCTATAATGACGCGATCCGCCCGGGCGGCTTTGCCTCCGCCACCATCACCAGCGGGTCGGGCAATGCGCCGCTGCTGCCGGAATCGGCGGTGCAGAGCGATGCCAAGGGCAGCTATGTCTATATCATCAACGGCAAGAACCAGGTCGAGCGGCGCGATGTGAAGATAGGCCAGGTATCCGACACTGGCGTCGCCGTCACCAGCGGTATCACCGGCGCGGAACGCATCGTGACATCGGCCGGCGCCTTCCTGACCGTGGGTCAGAAGGTCAAGCCTGAAGCACTGAAGGCGCGCTGACACACGAATCCCGGCCGGGCCAGCGCGCCCGCGCCGGCAGGACTGAATGAATTGGAAGCGGGCGCGACAGCGTCCGGTGAGGGAAGCCCATCATGAGTTTTCGCAATATCTCCGCATGGGCGATCCGCAATCCGGTGCCGCCGCTGGTCATGTTTGCTGCGCTGATGCTGGCTGGCGTCGTCAGCTTCATGCGGATGGACATCAACCAGAATCCCGACATCAGCTTCCCCATGGTCAGCGTCACCGTCTCTCAGCCGGGCGCCGCGCCGACCGAGCTGGAAACCCAGGTGACCCAGCGGGTCGAGGCCGCCGTGCGCGGTATCAGCGGGGTCGAGGACATCACCTCCTTCGCGTCCGAAGGCCAGTCGCTGACCAATGTTCAGTTCAAGATCGGGACGCCGGTCGATCGCGCGGTCAATGACGTCAAGAATGCCGTCGACCAGATCCGCAGCGACCTGCCCGACGGTATTCTGGAGCCGCAGGTCCAGCGCATCGACGTGGATGGCGGCCCGATCGCCTATTTCAGCGCCGAAGCGACCGACCTGACGCTGGAGGAATTGTCCTGGTATGTCGACAATACGGTCGCCAAGCGCTTGCTGTCGGTCAGCGGCATGGCGGCGGTGCGGCGCGGCGGCGGCGTCAGCCGCGAGATCCGTGTCATCCTGGCACCCGCACGCCTGCAGGCCTATGGCGTCACCGCCGCGCAGGTGAATGCGCAGCTGAGCCAAGTGAACCTCAACGCGGCCGGTGGCCGCACCGAGATTGCCGGCGCCGAACAGTCGATCCGTGTGCTGGGCAATGCCCGCAATGCCCATGACCTGGGCCAGACTCAGATCGCCATTTCCGGCGGCCGCACGGTCAAGCTTGCCGACATTGCCGAAGTTCGCGACATGTATGCCGAACAGCGCAGCCTGGCGCTGATGAACGGCCGCCAGGTGACCAGCTTCAGCCTGGAAAAGGCCAAGGGTTCGTCCGACGTCACCGTCTATGACGATGCGATGAAGGTGTTGGACAAGCTGAAAAAGGAAAATCCCAAGGTCCAGTTCAAGCAACTCTATTCCAGCGTCGAATATACCCGTGGCCAGTATCACAGCGCCATGTCGGCGATGATCGAGGGCGCGGTGCTGGCGGTCGTCATCGTCTTCCTGTTCCTGCGCGACTGGCGCGCGACGATGATCTCGGCCCTTGCCATTCCATTGTCCGCGATCCCGTCCTTCTGGTTCATGGACATGCTGGGCTTCACGCTGAACGGCATTTCGCTGCTGGCGCTTAGCCTGGTGGCGGGCGTGCTGGTCGATGACGCGATCGTGGAGATCGAGAATATCGTGCGCCACATGCGCATGGGCAAATCGGCCTATCAGGCGTCGATCGACGCGGCCGACGAAATCGGCCTCGCCGTGCTGGCGACCACCATGGCGATCGTTGCGGTGTTCCTGCCGGTCGCGCTGATGCCTGGTATTTCGGGCCAGTTCTTCATCCAATTCGGCATGACCGTGGTCGTGTCGGTGCTGATGAGCCTGGCCGTGGCGCGCCTGATCACGCCGATGATAGCCGCCTATTTCCTGAAGGCCCATGGCGAAGCGAGCCACGGCGAAGGCTGGCTGATGGACCGCTATATGAACGTGCTCCACTGGTCGCTGGACCAGCGCAAGGCGAAGGCCCGGCGCGCCCGGGGCGGGTTCCGCAACCGCTTCGTCGGCTTTTTCGTCGACCATCGCGTCTGGACGATGGGCATCGGCATACTGGCTTTTCTTGCCACGCTGGTCGCCTTTGGCACGCTGCCCATGACCTTCCAGCCGACGATCAACACCGATTTCAGCCAGGTAAAGATCGAGACCGTGCCGGGCAGCACGCTGGCACAGACCACCGCCATCACCCGCAAGGTCGCCGACATGCTGGCCGCCGACACGGATGTTGTCGAGGCCGCCTTTGCCGATATCGAGCCGACCAGTGCCGACATCTTCCTGACGCTAAAGAAGACTCGGCCGATGTCGTCGGTGGAATGGGAGCGCAAGGTCGCGCCCCAGTTCCAGACGATCGCCGACGCGCGGGTCAATTTCCAGTCGCAGTCGGGCGGTGGTTTCGGCCGAGACATCATCATGATGTATGGTTCGGACGATCCGGAACTACTGGAAAAGACGGCCAACCAGTTGGTGCATGAAATGGCCGGCATTCGCGAATTGCGCGCGCCACGCGTGCAGGGCGACATGCAGCGACCGGAAATCATCATCAAGCCGCGCCTTGACCTGGCTGCCAGCATGGGCGTGACGACGGCCGCGCTCAGCCAGTCGATCCGCATTGCGACGATCGGCGATATCGACCAGAATGTCGCCAAATTCTCGCTGTCCGATCGCCAGATCCCGATCCGCGTCGCGCTGGCCGAGGACAGCCGCAAGGACATGTCGACGATTGAGAATATGCCGGTGCCGACGGTGTCGGGCGGATCGGTGCCGCTCAAGGTGGTTGCCGACATCAGCTTTGGCGCAGGCCCGACGCAGATCCGCCGCTACAACCAGATTCGCCGCGTCGTCGTCGGCGCGGACTTGGCGCCCGGCATCGTCACAAGCCAGGCCAACCAGAAGATCAACGCACTGCCGACGATGAAGGCCATCAAGGAAGGCCGCATCCAAGGCGTGCAGAAGATCGAGGCCGGCGACAGCAAGTTCCAAGCGGAAATGCTGACCAACTTCGTGATCGCCGTCTTCTCCGGCATCATGCTGGTGCTCGCCGTGCTGGTGCTGCTCTACAAGCGGATCATGCCGCCCTTCGTGAACCTGGGGTCGCTGCTGCTGGCGCCGCTGGGCGGGGCGATCGCGCTGCACATCGCCGGCCAGCCCATGTCCCTGCCCGTGTTCATTGGCCTGCTGATGCTGCTGGGCATCGTCGCCAAGAATTCGATCCTGGTGATCGACTTCGCGCTGGAGGAAATGGAAAAGGGCGTGCCCAAGCAGGAGGCGATCATCGACGCCGGCCACAAGCGCGCCCAGCCCATCGTGATGACCACGGTCGCAATGGTCGCGGGCATGGTGCCGACTGCCCTGTCGCTGTCGGGTGACGCCGCCTGGCGCGCGCCAATGGGCATCACAGTGATCGGCGGCTTGCTATTGTCGACAGTGCTGACACTGGTGATCGTGCCGGCCGTGTTCAGTCTGGCGCTGGGCGTCGAGCAATGGGCCGGGCCGCGGCTCAGCCGCCGCTTCCTGACCCACAAGTCGCATGACGGCCATTCGGGCAGCCATGCCCAGCCGGCGGAATAAGGAGCCGGGTTCGCGCGGGCAGCCCAATGGCAAAATATGGGGCTTGCCTGAACGAAACGGGCGCGTAACCGTTTCACCGTCATGAAGCTGCTGCGCATGCCCCGTTCGCCCCTCGACGCCGCTGCCCATCCCGCGCGGCGCATGCGGCTGGTGGCGACGGGGATGTTGCTGGCGATGGCAGCGATTTTCATCGCGGCGCGTGCCACCGTCCATCTCCACCCCGCGATCGGCTTCGTCCAGGCCTTTGCCGAGGCGGCGATGGTCGGCGGCCTGGCCGACTGGTTCGCGGTTACCGCCCTGTTCCGCCATCCGCTGGGCCTGCCGATTCCCCACACCGCGATTATTCCGCGCAACAAGGACCGGATCGGCGACACGCTGGCGATCTTCCTGCGCGACAATTTCCTGACCCCGGCCGTGGTCGCGCGGCGGATGCGCGGCATGGACGTGGCCGGCGCGGCCGGCCGTTTCCTCGCCAGCCCGTCGGCGGGTGACGGGCGATTGCGCATGGGCGCATCGCGGCTGCTCGCCGACATGCTGGAGGCACTCGACCAGGAGCGGCTGGGCGGGATGGTGAAGGGCGCAATCGGCCAGCGACTACGCGCTATCAATATCGGCCCGTTGGTCGGCCAGGCGATCGAGGCGGCGATGCGCGATGGCCGTCACGCACCGGTGATGGACGGCATCATCCAATGGGCAGACAAAGCACTGGAGGCGAACGACCATCTGATCCGCCAGATGGTGCATGAACGCGCAGGCACGGTGCTGCGCTGGACCGGACTGGACGAAAATCTGGCTAACGCGATTCTGGGTGGCCTGCGCAAGCTGTTGGCGGACATGGCTGCCGATCCCGGCCACAGCCTGCGCCTCAAGGCCGAGGAAGGCATGGCCAAGCTCGCCTTCGATCTGCAGTTCGACATCGAGATGCAGGCGAAGGCCGCGAAGATTCGCGACGAGATACTCGACAATCCGGCGATGCAGCGCTGGATCGAGGGGATGTGGGAACAGGCCCGCACCGGCCTGCTGCGCGCGGTGCGCGATCCGGGCAAGGCGATGGCGGGGCGACTGGGCGAGGCGTTGCAGCAACTGGGCGGCACCCTGCAGGAGGATGCGCGGCTGAAGCTGGTGATCAATCGCTTCGTGCGGCGCGGCGCGGTCGGGGCAACGGCAACCTATGGCGATTCGATCGTCAAGCTGGTGAGCGAGACCGTGCGCGGATGGGATGCCGGCACGGTCACCAGCCGGCTGGAGAATGCGGTCGGCCGCGATCTGCAATATATCCGCATCAACGGCACCCTGGTGGGCGGACTGGTGGGGCTGGCGATCCACGCGATCGACACATTCTTCTGAGAAATGGTCGGGGCGCATCGGGCCAAAAACGACGCGCCCCGACCGGAACCGGTCGCACAGAGGAGACGGCTTCCGGTTCCTAGCTGAAAATCAGTCTTCGGGGCCGCCCTCTCCACCCGGCGGCGGCGATGGCGGCAGTTCGTCGGCGCTCAGCACGCCGTCGCCATTGCGGTCGAGATCATGGAACATGGCGAGCGATGGCGCGGAAAACTCGGCGCGGTCGATCACGCCATCCTCATTGCCATCCTCGGGATAGGGCATGGCCCGGCCTGGCGGCGGTGGTGGGGCGGTCTCGCTGCGCTGGCTGCCAGGAGGCGGCCCGGGCGGTGGTCCGCCGGGCGAAGAGCCACCGGCACCGCCGGGGCCTCCAGGACCGTCACGGCCATGCCCGCGTTCCCCCTGCCCTTCCTCGCGCGGACCGCGCTGATGGCCCAGCATCTGCTGCATCGCTTCGACCGAGATCGCGCCATCGCCGTCCGAATCCATCGCCGAAAAGCGGCGGTCGAGCCAAGCCTGCATCTCGTCCCGCGTGATCCGACCGTCGCCGTCGGCATCGGCGGCCCAGAGGCCATCGGGCCGGCCCTTGTCGCCTTGCGACCCTTCCATCCGCGCAGACAGGTCAGCCGGTTGCTGGGCGAACAGCGGCACCGGCAGCAACAAGGTCGACAATAGCAGCATCGTGGGAAGGCGCATCGGGGCTCCTGGATTGGCGTTACCCCAGTTCCTCGCATCGCCGCTTTGCCCCGATATGTCCCAAGGCGACGCGAATGTTTCAAGCGGACCCGGTCTGAAAATTGATGTTGCAACATATCATAAATTGATGTTGTATCATTGCATGAGCGCCGCAGGGACGGCGCCACAAGAGGAGGGTGCAGTCCATGTATATGACGATGCAACCGGCACATGATGCGACCCGGTCGGGCTATGCCGCACGGCGCAAGTCACCGGTCGGGATAGGCGGCGCGATCGCCGTCCATGCGGTGGTGGTGGGCGCCTTCCTGCTGATGCCCAAGGAGGTCATCGACTGGGTGCGTCCGGCACCGCCGATCACTGGCTATCCCGTCCCGCTCCCTCCGCCGCCCGAACCGGCGCCACCGGAACCGAACAACCAGACGGTGCAGACCAACCCGCTACCGCAAAAGCCGACGACCACCGATCCGATCGTGCCGATGCCCGTGCCGGCCGGCCCGACGGTGGAAACCGGTCCATCCTCACCCTTTGACGGCTCCGGAACCGGGACGGTCATCGATCCGCCCCTGCCTCCGCTACATATCCCGGTACAGGTCGAAGCCAGCATAGCGCCCAATGCGCTGGGCACTTTTCAGCCCGATTACCCCGGCACGATGATCCGCCAAGGGCTGGAAGGCAACGTCACCGTGCGCGTTACCATCAGCCCGGAAGGCCGCGTCACCGACATCGTCAAGGTATCGGCCACTGACGAGAGCTTCTGGCTCGCCACCCAGAAGCATGCGCTACGCAAATGGCGCTTCCGCCCGGCGACACGCGACGGCGTGGCGGTGAGCAGCATCAAGACGCTGACCGTCCGTTTCACCCTGACCGATCGCTGAGCAAAGAACGGGCTGGCAAGCCCCGCCCGTCCCTTTCATGGAGGGATGTTCGATGGATCATTTTGCATCCGCGCCCGCCCTGCCCTATAAGCGCGGCATGGCGATATTTCCCCGTCCCGTTTCTCCCAAGAGCGCCTTTGGCGACTTCTGGAGCTATTTCCGGCAGCAGCGGAAGCATAAATGGCCGCTGCTCGGCGTGTCCGCGGCCTTCACCTATGTGATCGTCTGGGCCTTCATCGTCGATGCGAACACCAACACGATGCCGACCCGCAACAAGATCATCTATGTCCAGAGCTGGGACGCGAACCGATCCGATGCGGCGGTGATCCTGCAGCAGAAGATCGACTTCGCCAAGCGCGAGGCGGCCCTCGTCAAGCAGCAGAAGAAGATGCAGGGCTTTGCCGACGCATTCGGCATCGAATGGCGCGACGAAGAGGCTCGCAACACCGCACGCCGCAAGGAAGCCGTCCGCCAGATCAATGGCTTGCTGGATGAGCGGTTGGCCAAAGCCGAAGGCAAGGCCAAGCCGGCGACCGCGCAACCCTGACCATGATGAACGACATCGCCGCCGACCGTCGCTACATGGCGGCGGCGATTGCCCTGTCGGAACGTGGCCGGGGCCTGTCCACCCCCAACCCCAATGTCGGCTGCCTGATCGTGCGCGACGGTCATGTCGTCGGGCGCGGCTGGACCCAGAAGGGAGGCCGCCCCCATGCCGAGGCACAGGCGCTGGACGAGGCGCTTGACCGTGCGGAGGGGGCCACCGCCTATGTCACGCTGGAGCCCTGTTTCCACCTCAGCCCACGCGGCCCCCGCTGCGCCGACCTGATGGCGCGCGCCGGCGTCGCCCGAGTCGTGATCGCGCTGCGCGATCCCGATCCACGCACCGATGGCCAGGGCGCAACCTGGCTGCGTGAGCGCGGCGTGACGGTCGAGATGGGGCTGATGGCGGCCGAGGCGGCCGAGGCGATGCGCGGTTTCGTGCTACGCCAGACGCTGGGACGCCCGGCGGTCACGTTGAAGCTCGGCCTCTCGCTCGACGGGCGGATTGCGCTCGCCGACGGGTCGAGCCGCTGGATCACCGGCCCCGATGCCCGCGCCCATGCCCATCTGGAGCGAGCGCGGCATGACGCCATATTGGTCGGCGGCGGCACGCTGCGCGCCGACGCCCCAAGCCTGGACGTGCGCCTGCCAGGGCTAGAGGATCGATCGCCCCGCCGGCTGCTGCTGAGCCGCAGCCCGGCGCCCGAAGGCTGGAGCGCGATTGCCGATCCGGAGGATATCGCGACGCTCGACCGGGTCGATCATCTGATGGTCGAGGGCGGAGCCGAGGCCGCCGCCGCCTTCCTGCGCGCCGATCTGATCGACCGGTTGCTGCTCTATCGCGCGCCGATCCTGATCGGCTCGGGCATGGCCGGGATCGGCGACATCGGTCTTGTCGACCTGGCCGATGCCCATGGCCGCTGGCGCCAGACCGAGGAGCGCCGGCTGGGTCCGGACCGGCTGGAGGTTTACGCGCGGACGCGCAGCGCCTAGATCAGCGCAAATTTCTTTCCCAAGGATCTGGGCACCATGTTCACCGGCATCATCACCGACATCGGCACCATTCGCACCCATGAGCAGCGCGGCGACCTGCGCCTGATCATCGAGAGCGGCTATGACATGGAGACGGTCGCGATCGGCGCATCGATCGCCTGTTCGGGGGCCTGCCTGACGGTGGTCGAAAAAGGACCGGGCTGGTTCGCGGTCGACCTGTCGGCCGAGACCGTCGCCCGCACCGCGCCGGGCCTGTGGGCACAGGGCGGCAAGCTCAACCTGGAACGCGCACTGAAGGTCGGCGACGAACTGGGCGGCCATATCGTCACCGGCCATGTCGACGGCATCGGCCATCTGGTGTCCGCCAGCCGCGAGGGCGATTCGATCCGCCTGGTCATAAGCGCGCCGGCGGAACTGGCCGCAGCGCTGGCCGCAAAGGGGTCGATCACATTGGACGGCATCTCGCTGACGGTGAACAGCGTCGAGGATCAGCCCGACGGCAGCGTGCATTTCGGTCTCAACATCATCCCGCACACTGCGATCGCAACGACGCTGGACAGCCTGCCCGATGGCCGGACGTTCAATCTGGAGATCGATGTGCTGGCCCGCTATCTCGACCGGATGCAGAGCCTTCGCAGCAAATGATGTGATTCCACCCTTGAAGAAATCACATTGCAGTGTGATATAGCTCTCATCCCGATCCGGGAAGGAGTAACTATGTCGTCCTCGCTTATCGATTCCGTCCGCGCCCTCGTCACCGATGGCGGCATGTCCCGATCGGGTCTGGCGCGCGCCGCCGGCCTGCACGCCAACAGCTTGCGCAAGCTGGGCGAAGGCGACTGGAATCCGACCGCCGAGACACTCGGCAAGCTGGAAGCCTATCTGCTCAAGCGCGAGGGCGGCACCGCGCTCGCCAGCCCCGAAGAAATCATCAACGAGGCCCGCAACGGCCGCATGTTCATCCTGGTCGATGACGAGGATCGCGAAAATGAAGGCGATCTGGTCATCCCTGCCCAGATGGCGACACCGGACGCGATCAACTTCATGGCCACCCATGGTCGCGGCCTCATCTGCCTGGCGCTGACCAAGAGCCGGGTGGAGGAACTGGGCCTGGACCTGATGAGCCGCAACAACGGCACCCGCCATGAAACCGCCTTCACCGTGTCGATCGAGGCGCGCGAAGGCGTCACCACCGGCATCAGCGCCGCCGACCGCGCGCGCACCGTTTCGGTCGCGATCGATTCGAGCAAGGGCAAGCAGGACATCGTCACGCCCGGCCATATCTTCCCGCTGATCGCCAAGGATGGCGGCGTGCTGGTGCGCACCGGCCATACCGAAGCGGCGGTCGACGTTGCGCGCCTGGCCGGCCTCAACCCATCGGGCGTCATCTGCGAGGTGATGAAGGATGACGGTACGATGGCGCGCCTCGACGACCTCATCCCCTTCGCCGCCAAGCACAAGATGAAGATCGGCACGATCCGCGACCTGATCGCCTATCGCCGCCGCCACGACCATGTCGTCGAGCGTCGCGCCGAAACGGCCTTCGAAAGCAAGTGGGGCGGTGACTGGAAGGCGATCACCTTCTTCAACAAGGCAACCCAGTCGGAACAGCTGGTACTGCAGAAGGGCAAGGTCGACCCCGACCAGCCGACTCTGGTCCGCATGCACCAGCTGGCCCCGCTGAGCGACATTTTCGGCGGCGAGGGGCCACGTGGCGACGTGCTCGCTCGGTCGATGGAAATCATCGCCAAGGAAGGCGCTGGCGTGGTCGTGCTGCTGCGTGACGGCGAACCTGACATGCTGACCCGCATGATCCAGGCCCATGCCGGCAAGCAGCCCGGCGGCATGGACGAACTGCGCGACTATGGCGTGGGTGCGCAAATCCTGGCGGAACTGGGCGTGCATGACATGATCCTGCTCAGCAACACCCAGCACAGCCTGATCGCCCTTGACGGCTATGACCTGGCCGTGGTTGGGCAGCGTCCGATCGAGCTCTGAAGGATATTCGCATGGCCAAGTTTCTCATCGTCGAAGCCCGCTTCTACGACCATCTCAACGACCTGCTGATCGAAGGCGCGAAGGCCGCGCTGGACGAGGCCGGCCACAAATATGAGGTCGTGACCGTGCCGGGCGCGCTGGAAATCCCCGGTGCGATCGCGCTGGCCGCCGAGACCGGCCGCTTTGACGGTTTCGTCGCGATCGGCGTGGTTATCCGCGGCGAAACCTATCATTTCGAAGTGGTGTCGAACGAAAGCGCGCGCGGCCTGATGGCCCTCAGCATGGACGCGATCGCGATCGGCAACGGCATCCTGACCGTCGAGAATGAGGAGCAGGCCCTGGTCCGCGCCCGCCCCGATCAGAAGGACAAGGGCGGCGAGGCGGCCAAGGCGGCGATCGCCATGCTGGGCCTGCGCGAGCGTTTCGCGATCTGATCCGCGGCCTTTTGGCAGACACAAGGAAGGGCGCGCTCCGCGAGGAACGCGCCCTTCTTCATTGGTGACGAAGGATCAGGCGGCTGCCTTTTCCTCGGCCAGGGTCGGATAGTCGATATAGCCTTCCGCGCCCTGGCTGTAGAAGGTCGCCATCTGTGCCTGGGTCAGCGGCGCACCGTCGCGCAGGCGATCGACCAGATCGGGATTGGCGAGGAAGGGACGACCGAAGCTGATCGCGTCGGCCAGCCCAGAGGCGAGATCGGCCTGGGCGCGGCCCAGCCCATAGTCGCTGTTGAGGATCAGCGGTCCCTTGAAATGCTTACGGATCAGCGGCGACAGGCGCGGCACGTCGGTGGCGCCGAAGGTGCCGTCCGGTCCGGGCTCGCGCAGTTCGAGGAAGGCGATGCCGATCTGGTTCAGCACATCGGCGGCGGCAGCAAACAGCGGCTCGGGGTTGCTGTCATTGACGCCCTGGCTATCGCCATTGGGCGACAGGCGCACGGACACGCGATCCGCGCCGATCGCATCGACCACCGCCTGCGTCACTTCGCGCAGCAGGCGGACACGATTTTCGATGCTGCCGCCATAGATGTCATCGCGGAAATTGCTGTTGTCGCGCAGGAACTGGTCGATCAGATAGCCGTTCGCGGCGTGGATCTGAACCCCGTCGAAACCAGCGGCGATCGCGTTGTTGGCCGCCGTCACATAGTCGGCGATGATGCCGGGGATTTCGTCGATCGCGAGCGGACGAGCAACCTCATAGGGCTTCTTGCCCTCATAGGTATGGGCGTCACCCGGTGTCGCGGTGGCACTGGACGAAACCGGCTGCTCGCCGGTGACGGCCGAATGAACGGCGCGGCCCATATGCCAGAGCTGGGCGACGATCAGCCCGCCCTTGTCATGCACAGCCTGGGTGACCGGCTTCCAGGCTTCGACCTGTTCGTCGGACCAGAGGCCCGGCGCATAGGGCCAGCCCAGCCCCTGATGCGAAATGCCGGTCGCCTCGCTGATGATGAGGCCGGCCGAGGCGCGCTGCGCATAATAATCGACCATGATCGGGGTCGGGACATGACCGCGAGTGGCGCGGCCACGGGTGAGCGGCGCCATGATGGCGCGGTTGGCGGCAGTGTCGGCGCCGAGTTTTATCGGATCGAAGATAGTGGTCATGAAACCTCCCTCATGAACGTTGCAATTTGCAACGGGACGTGATGCAGAAAGCCAGCTAGGGAGCCGCCATGGCCGCTTCAACCCCCATGGCGCATATCGCAACGCCCAAACTCGCTTTTCCCGCACTGATCCTGGCCAATATTATTTTGGCGCTAGGGCCGGTGCTGGTTCGGCTGGCCGATGTCGGGCCGGTGGCGGCGGCGTTCTGGCGGCTGACGATCGCCATGCCCTTCCTGTTCATCCTGGCACTGCCGAAGCTGCGCAAGAGCCGATTGTCGCGCGGCCAATGGACGATTGTGATTCTGGCCGGGGTCTGCTTTGCCGCCGATCTGGCCGCCTGGCATCTGGGTATCGGCCATACCAAGGTCGCCAATGCGACGCTGTTCGGCAATATGAGCGCATTGATGCTGCCGCTCTGGGGCCTCATCGTGCTGCGCGATCATGTGTCGAAGCTGCAAATCGGGGCGCTGGTTCTGGCCGCGATCGGCGCGAGCATCTTGATGGGCAGCAGCTATGAACTGTCGCCTGCCAACCTGAAGGGCGATCTTTTCTGCCTGCTCGCCGGGCTGCTCTACACCACCTATCTTCTGCTGATCCAGGATGCGCGCAAGCGGCTGGACAGCTGGTCGGTGCTGGCGATCGTCAGCGCGGTCGGCGCGCTGCCGCTGCTGCTTGCCGCCAGTGCGATGGGCGAGGCGGTGATGCCGCAGGACTGGACGCCACTGGTCATCCTCGCCTTGTCCAGCCAGATCGTCGGACAGGGGCTGCTGACCTATGCGCTGGGCTGTTTCTCGCCGCTGGTGCTGGGCCTCAGCCTGTTGCTACAACCCGCCATCGCAGCGCTCGCCGGTTGGCTGCTGTTCGGCGAGACATTGAGCACGACCGACATTGTCGGCGGCGTGGCCGTTGCGGTCGCACTGGTGCTTGTGCGCCTGCCCCGGCGGGCCTAGATTGTCGCCATGACCGACCAGACCCAAGACCTGACCCTGGACGAAATCCGCGCACTGCTGGCGCCGATCCTGCCGCGCCACGCCGCCTTTGACGGCTGGCGCCCCGAAGCGGTGGCGATGGCGGCGGCGGAAAAGGGCATCGATGCCGATGTTGCCGCGCTGGCCTTCGACGGTGGCGCCATGGGCATGATCGAGGCCTGGTTCGCCAGCATCGACACGCGGATGCTGGAGGCGTTGCCGCCCGAAAGGCTGGCCGCCATGTCGATCCGCAAGAAGATCAGCGCGCTGATCGAGACCCGCCTGGCGCTGCTGGCACCCGACCGCGAAGCGCTGCGCCGGGCACAGGCGATCCTGGCGATGCCGACCAATGCCGTGCGCGCCGCCAAGCTGGGCTGGCACGCCGCCGATATCATGTGGCGCGCGGCGGGCGATACCGCCACCGACCTCAACCATTATAGCAAGCGCGCGACGCTAGGCAGCATCTATGCCGCGACGCTGCTGACCTTCGTCAATGACGAGAGCGAGGATCATGCCGACAGCCGCGCCTTCCTGGCCCGGCGGATCGAGGGGATCATGCGCTTCGAGAAGATGAAAGCCCGTTTCAAGGGCGTGGGCGATGGCGAGCATCTCAGCCTGTCGCGCTTCATCGGCCGGCTGCGCTACCCGGCGGTGTGAAGTTCGGGCTGGCCTTCACCAGACGTAATTGATAGTCAGTCGCAAATCTGATTTCTGGTTAAGAGTCCATCCTCCTTGCGCCTGACCGATCTGCCCCTGCGCCAACCCGCTTTTGTTGAAACCATCGATTGGGAGTCGCTGTCGTCCGTGGAAGGACAGCGCCTGCGCGAGTTCGGCCTGTGCGAAGGCGCCAGTGTCGAGGCACTGCATCATGGCGGGCTGCTGGGTCGCGGACCGCTGGCGGTCAAGATCGGGCGGATGACGGTGGCGATGCGCCGCAACCATGCCGCCGCCGTGGAGGTCAGCACCGGCCCGCAGGAGGCGCAGGTATGAGCGGCCTCCCCCTCGTCGCGCTGGTCGGCAATCCCAATGCGGGCAAGAGCGCGCTGTTCAATGCGCTGACCGGCGCGCGACAGAAGCTGGGCAATTATCCGGGCGTCACGGTGGAGCGCAAGGCGGGCCGCCTGTCGCTGGCCGACGGCCGGCCGGTCGAGCTGGTCGATCTGCCCGGCACCTACAGCCTGTCCCCGGCCAGCCCCGACGAACAGGTGACGCGCGACTTCGTGCTGGGCAAGCAGGCGGGCGAGAAGCTGCCCGACGCGCTGGTGATCGTGGTCGACGCCTCGAACCTCGACAATCATCTGCGCTTTGCGCTGGAACTGATCGCGCTGGGCCTGCCCACCGTGGTCGCGCTCAACATGGTCGACCTCGCCACCCGCGATGGGCTGGAACTGGACGCCAATGTACTGGCGCAGGAACTGGGCGTGCCGGTGGTGTCCACCGTGGCGGTGCGCAAGCGTGGCCTGGATCATCTCAAGACCGAACTGGAAACGCTGCTCGGCGCCCAGACGGGCATGTTGCGCGCCTCGGCCGGCGAACCCGATTTCGACGCCGTGCGCCGCGAGGCGCGCCGGATCGCCCGCGCCGCGATCGTGCGCGAAACCCCGTCGCGGCGGCTGACGGCGGCGGTCGACAGGGTCGCGTTGCATCCGGTATTGGGCCTCGCCCTTCTGCTGGGGCTGTTGTTCGTGATGTTCCAGGCGGTCTTCTCCTGGGCGTCAGTGCCCGCCGACATTCTGGAAGGCTGGGTCACGGCACTGGGCGAGGCCGTGACCAACACCCTGCCGCCGGGCATCCTCCACGATTTCCTGCTGCAAGGCGTGGTCGGCGGCGTCGGCGCGGTGATCGTGTTCCTGCCGCAGATCCTGATCCTCTTCTTCTTCATCCTGATGCTGGAAGCGACCGGCTATATGGCCCGCGCCGCCTTCCTGATGGATGGCATCATGGCGAAGGTCGGCCTGTCGGGCCGGGCGTTTATCCCGCTCCTTTCCTCCTTCGCCTGCGCCGTGCCGGGCATCATGGCGACGCGCACGATCAGCGATCCCAAGGACCGGTTGACCACGATCCTGATCGCGCCGCTGATGACCTGTTCGGCGCGGCTGCCGGTCTATGGCCTGATCATCGCCGCCTTCATTCCGGCGCGCAGCGTGGGGCCGGGCATCGGCCTGCAGGGGCTGGTGCTGTTCCTGCTCTATGTCGCCGGCATCGTCGGCGCCATGCTGGCCGCCTGGGCGCTGCGGCTGACCGTGGCCAAGGGACGCAGCGGCGGATTCCTGATGGAGATGCCGAAATATCAGTGGCCCCGGCCGCAGGACATATTGATCGGCCTGTGGCAGCGCGGCGTCATCTTCCTGAAGCGCGCCGGCACCATCATCCTGGCCACCAATATCGTGCTGTGGGTGCTGGCCAGCTTCCCCCATGCGCCCGAAGGCGTGCGCCAGAGCGAATATTCGATCGCCGGGCGGATCGCGGGCGGCATCAATGTGCTGGTCGAGCCGATCGGCTTCAACCGCGACATTTCGCTCGCCCTGTTGCCGAGCATGGCGGCGCGCGAAGTGGCGGTGTCCGCCATCGCCACCGTCTATGCGATCGATGCCGAGGATGATGCCGAGGCCCTGGAACAGGGACTGGGCGACCGGCTGGCGGGCCGCTGGAGCCTGGCCACCGCCCTCGCCTTCCTGGCCTGGTTCGTGTTCGCGCCGCAGTGCATCTCCACCATCGCCGTCACCCGGCGCGAGACCAATGGCTGGAAATGGCCTTTGTTCATGATCTTCTATCTGTTCGTGCTGGCCTATGCCGCGGCGGGCGTGACATATTGGGCGGCGGTGGCGATGGGACTCGGCTGAGCCCAAGTCGCGGACATTTGGCCTAGCTTTGTTCTTTACCGCCAAGGCGAGGCTTCTATAACGGCGCCTTTAGTGCTTTCGGAGGAATCATGGCAGGCTCGGTCAACAAGGTCATTCTCATCGGGAATCTGGGGGCCGACCCGGAAGTGAAGAGCTTCCAGAATGGCGGCAAGATCTGCAACCTGCGGATCGCGACCTCGGAAAGCTGGAAGGACCGCATGTCGGGGGAGCGCAAGGAGCGCACCGAATGGCATAGCGTCGTCATCAATTCCGAAGGTCTGGTGGGCGTCGCCGAGCGCTTCCTGCGCAAGGGATCGAAGATCTACATCGAAGGCCAGCTGCGCACCCGCAAGTGGCAGGACAATAATGGCAATGACCGTTACACCACCGAGGTTGCCCTGTCCGGCCCTGGCGCGGTGCTGACCATGCTGGACGGCGCACCGGGCGGCGGTGGCGGCCAGGGCGGCGGCTTTGGCGGCGGTCGCTCGTCGGGTGGCGGCAACCAGGGCGTGAGCGACTGGGGCGCAGGCAGCAGCGGCTTTGGCGGCGGCGACTATGACGATTTCGGCGGCGGCAACAGCGGCGGCGGCTTTGGTGGCGGGCGCTCCTCGGGCGGCGGCAACCAGGGTGGCGGCTTTGGCGGCGGACGCTCCTCGGGTGGCGGTCAGGGCGGCCCGAACTTCGACAATGATCTGGACGACGAAGTACCGTTCTGATCGGTCCTTTCCCAGAGATTGACCTGACATGCATGTCCTGCTGACCGGATCGTCGGGCTGGCTGGGCCGTTTCCTGGCGCCGATGCTGCGCGCGGCGGGACATGCTATGACCGGCCTGGACGTCGCGCCGGGCCAGGACACCGACATCATCGGATCGGTCGCCGACCGGGCGCTGATCGACCGGATCTTTGCCGAACGCGGCATCGAGGCGGTGATCCATGGCGGCGCGCTGCACAAGCCGGACATCGTCCGCTATCCCGCCCAGGCCTTCATCGACGTCAATGTCACCGGCACGCGCAACCTGCTGTCGGCGGCGGTCGCGGCGGGGCATGACCGCTTCGTCATGACATCCACCACATCGCTGATGATCAGCCAGGCGGTGCGCGACGAGGCCGGCGACGCGGCGGTGTGGCTGGACGAGCAGAGCGGCCCGCTGGAACCGCGCAACATCTATGGCGTGACCAAGCTGGCGGCGGAGGGGCTGTGCCGGGTGCAGCAACTGGAGCACGGCATCGGCTGCACCATATTGCGCACCGCCCGCTTCTTCCCGGAGGATGACGACAGCGACGCCAGCCTGTCGGGGCAGAATCTGAAGGCGAATGAATTTCTCCATCGGCGGCTGACGGTGGAGGATGCGGCGCGGGCGCATCTGGTCGCGCTGGAACGGACGCCGCCGGCGCGCTGCGAAACCTATCTGGTATCCGCGCCGACGCCCTTCGTCCGGGAGGAGACCGAGGAACTGAAGCGCGATGCGGCAGCGGTGATCACGCGCCATTTCCCGGAGGCAGTCGAGCTTTATACCCGGCGCGGCTGGCAACTGCCGACTTCGATCGGCCGGGTCTATGATGCGGGGTTGGCCGAGCGCCAGATGGGGTTTCGCTGCGAGACGGACTTTGCCGCGATCCTAACGGCGCTGGCGAACGATGCAGCGATGCCGTTCATCCATGATGCCGATTATGTGTCGCCAACCGTGCAAAATTGACAACGAAGCTGACAGTTTGAGCATGGTGTTGCGTTACTGATTTGAGCGCGCCCATTCCCATCATTCGTTACTTTAAATCACGAATTATGATCGATCCGCTACATCAGTGTGAGCGAAAGGATGCGTGTGACTTTGAATCAATGACGCATGATAACAGTTCGCATGAGCAAAATTGAAACCGCAATTGCCGTCCCGGTCCGGCAAATGGTCAACCCGCTGCAACTCGCCATGGGCGGTGCGATTGCGCTGTCGGGGGTCGCGCTGCTGCTGGCGCAAGCGGCCAGCCTGGCCTGACGGGCCGAATGGGGTAGCCTGCACAGCCACCCCATCGGGTCAATCGATCAGTTGGCGAGTTCGGCCCTGGCGAAGTCGCGAATATGGGCGCCGATATCCTCACGCTCCAGCGCGAGAGCAAGGTTCGCCTCGACATAACCGGCCTTGGAACCGCAGTCGAAGCGGCGGCCGTCGAAGGTGACCCCGTGGAAGGGCTGCTTGCCGATCAGCGCGGCCATCGCGTCGGTCAGCTGGATCTCGCCACCCGCGCCCTTTTCCTGGGTTTCCAGGATCTTCATGACATCGGGCTGCAGGATATAGCGCCCGGGCAGGATGAGGTTGGAAGGCGCGGTGCCGAGCTTGGGCTTTTCCACCAGGCCCTTCACTTCGGTCAGGGCGCCATCTCGGGCACCCGGATCGATCACGCCATAGCTGGGCGTCTGGTCCATCGGGATTTCGAGGGCGCAGACGAGGTTGCCGCCGACCTTTTCATAGGCCTCGACCATCTGCTTCATGCAGCCATTGCCTGGCGCGCCCTTCATGAACTCGTCGGGCAGGATGATGGCGAAGGGCTCGTCGCCGACGATGTCGCGGGCGCACCAGATGGCGTGGCCAAGGCCCAGCGGCTCCTGCTGGCGCAGAAATACCGCATTGCCCGGAGCCAGCCGGGTGCCTTCGAGCGCCGAAAGATCCTTGCCGCGCTCGCGCTGGGTGATCTCACATTCGAAGGCGATATCGAAATAGTCCTCGATCGCGCCCTTGCCGCGTCCGGTGACGAAGATCATCTGCTCGATCCCCGCCTCGCGCGCTTCATCCACCGCATATTGGATCAGCGGACGATCGACCACCGGCAGCAACTCCTTGGGCACCGACTTGGTCGCGGGCAGAAAGCGCGTGCCAAGACCGGCAACAGGAAAGACGGCTTTGCGAATCGGCTTGTTCGACATGGGACTCCGTTCTCGATGAATACCGGTCCGCTGGGGATCGCGAACCGGGAGGAAAAGGTCAAGTGGTGCGACTACTTGTCTTTTATCTGTCAGATATTCAGCAGGCGCTGCGCCACTTGTTCAAGCGCGGCGATTTCTTCGTCCAAATGTTCCAGACTGACATGCTGAGCATTATTACGTAGATCGCGGCAGAGAAAGCCGTCGTGCGCTGGCTGCTGAAAACCGCCGATGATCAATGCACGGAAACGGTCAATTCGCTGGAGGTCGCGCTCGACCTCCGCAATTTCGGTCAGCGCCGCCGCGTTGCGACGGTCACGCATGGCGACAGTGGTGCGCAATTCGGTCATCAGCTTCGTCATGGCCGGGCGCGTGCGGGCTCCCACGGTGCGGACGTCGCCCATGGTCTCACGCAATTCGGCCAGCCGCGCCTCCAGACTCTGTTCCAGCATCGTCCAGGTACAGACCAGTCGCCCGATACCGCATAATAATGCCGCATCTTCCGGCGCATAGGCCGTCGCCGGCTTCACCTTGTCGTCCTGCGCCAATTCCGCGCTCACGCCCCGCATACTCCTCATGCCCATGAATCTGCGCAGACCCGCCCGGAAAGGCCAGAGCGAGGAGTCGCGCTCGCCCGCTGCCCGGGCACGGGCCAGCGGAATATGTGCTGAAACGTCGGTAAGCCGAACAAGTTGCGTTCAGCGGTGGCCGATCAGAAGTCGCCAAATCAGAAATCTATGGCGATGCCCTTGCGCTCCCAGTCGCCATAGCGAACGGGGCTCAGTTCCTCGTCCAGCGCCGGCGGCTGGTCGACCGGATCGGGCTGGGGCACGGGCGGGCTCTTGGAGAGATGCTCGGGCGCCTTCACATGCGCCGGGCGCTTGCCGTTGAAATGTCCCATGGTGGGCCTTTCGATTGCGGAGCGCGCGCGGCAACCCCATATTCAGTGTCAGGCCCGCTATCTGGGCCGCAAAGGAGCGATGTGCAAGTGAGTGGTTTTCGCACGGTGATGCTGTTGTCGGCGCTGACGGCGCTGTTCATGGCGCTGGGCTATACGCTGGGCGGCAGCGGCGGCGCGGTGATCGCCCTGCTGGTGGCGGCGGGGATGAACCTGTTCACCTTCTGGAATGCCGACAAGATCGTGCTCCGCATGCACAATGCGCGCGAGGTCGATGCCCAGAGCGCACCTGAATTTTACAGCCTGGTGCAGGCGCTGAGCCAGCGCGCCGGCCTGCCGATGCCGCGTGTCTATGTGATCGACCAGGACGCGCCCAACGCCTTTGCCACTGGCCGCAACCCTGAAAATGCCGCCGTGGCGGCGACCACCGGCCTGCTCAATATGCTGACCCGCGACGAAGTGGCCGGCGTGATGGCGCATGAACTGGGCCATGTGAAGAATCGCGATACCCTCATCATGACGATGGTGGCGACCATCGCCGGCGCCATTTCGATGCTGGCCAATTTCGGCCTCTTCTTCCGCGGCGGCAATAACGAGAATGGCCATGGTAACATGATCGCGACCTTGCTGGCGGTGATCGTCGCCCCTTTTGCCGCGATGATCGTGCAGATGGCGATCAGCCGCACGCGCGAATATGGCGCCGACCAGGCCGGGGCGGAGATCAGCGGCAATCCGCGCGCACTCGCCTCCGCCCTCGCCAAGATTTCCGGCCGGGCCGAGTTGATCCCCAATCCGGTGGCCGAGCGGAATCCGGCCGCCGCGCAACTCTATATCGTGCCAGTGCATGTGAGCGAGTTGTTCTCCACCCATCCCGCGACCGAGAAGCGCATCGCCGCGCTGGAGGAAATTGCGCAGGATATGGGGCAGAATGGCGGCCCGCCGCCCATGAGCGTGCCGTCGCAGACTTCGACGCGGGCATCGGCCCTGTCTCCGGTGGCGTCGCCGGCGACAGCGCCGAAACGGCGCCGCAGCGCGCTCGATCCGCACGGGCGCTGATGCCGGTCGACGAGATTGGCGAGATCGCCTTCCGCGCCGCCGGCTTTGTAGCGCGCGAGGCGGCCGGCCTGGTCGTCGACATTGCCGTCGAATATATATTCTCCCGCCATACGCCGCGCCTGTTCCACGCCATCG
Organism: Sphingobium scionense; assembly: GCF_014197035.1. Classification (GTDB taxonomy): domain Bacteria; phylum Pseudomonadota; class Alphaproteobacteria; order Sphingomonadales; family Sphingomonadaceae; genus Sphingobium; species Sphingobium scionense. The sequence continues at coordinate 75,028 of NZ_JACIEU010000018.1, forward strand.
GCCGGCGGATGATCGCGATCGCCACGCTGGGCCGCAAACGCATCCCCTCATCCTTGCGGGTCGTGCCGAAGGGGATGGTGCCGCGCCCGCGCCGGTCGGACTGGTTGGCGCTGTGGGTCGGCGTCGCGACCAGCATCGCCCTGGTTGCGGCAGCGATCTACACGGTCATCTGCTTCGTTTGAAGATGACCCCAGGGCCAAAAGCGCGTAGGGGCCGCTGATGTCCCGTCGTCCTAACGCCCGTTCCGGTGCCCCGCGCGCCGATGATGTCCCCGGCCTGCCCGCGCGCCGTGCTGCACTGAAGCTGCTGGACGCCGTCTTGCGTCGGGGCGATCCGCTGGAAATCGCGCTGCATGGTGCGACCCAGGGACTGGCCGACCGGGCCGACCGCGCGCTGGTCCATGCCATCGTGGCCGAGACGCTACGCCACCTGCCCGATCTCGACGCGCTGATCGACGGCGCGACCAAGCAGCCCCTGCCCGACGACGCCAAGGCGCGGATGGTGCTGCGCATCGCGCTCATCCAGGTGCTGGCGCTGGGCACGGCGCCCCATGCGGCGATCGCCACCGCGCTGCCGCTGGTCGATGGCGGCCCGCGCAAGCTGGTCCATGGCGTGTTCGGCACCGTGACCCGTGCCGAGCCGAGCCTGCCGGTGCCGCCCACCCTGCCCGCCGAAGTCGCCGAGCGCTGGACCGGGCAATGGGGCGAGGCGATGCCATTGGCCGCCGCCCATGCCTATGCCGTGCGTCCGCCGGTCGATGTCAGCCTGCGCGATCCGGCCGAGACGGGCAAATGGGTCGAGGCGCTGGGCGGCAGCAGCTTTGCGCCCGGCCATGTCCGCCTGCCCGAAGGTTCGGTCGTGCCCGACCTGCCCGGTTTCGCCGAGGGCGCCTGGTGGGTGCAGGATCTCGCCGCGTCCTGCCCGGCCCGGCTGCTGGGCGCGGGCGAAGGGCGAACCGTGCTGGACCTGTGCGCCGCGCCGGGCGGCAAGACGATGCAGTTGGCCGCCGCCGGCTGGGCCGTCACCGCGGTCGACCAGTCCAAGAAAAGGCTGGAGCGGCTGAGCGAGAATCTGGCGCGCACCGGCCTGCCGGCCGATGTCGTGCCGGCGGATCTGCGCCAATGGGCGCCAGACGCGCCGGTCGACGCACTGCTGCTCGACGCGCCCTGCACCGCGACCGGCATCTATCGCCGCCACCCCGACGTGCTGCATCGCATCGGACCGCGCCAGATTGCGGAACTGGCCGAGTTGCAGGGCGAACTGCTCGCCCGCGTCGCCGATTGGGTGAAGCCGGGCGGGACGCTGGTCTATGCCACCTGCTCGCTGGAACGCGCCGAGGGCGAGGAGCAGCTGGCGCGCTTCCTGGAAGCACGGCCCGATTTTGCGGCCCAGCCGGTGACGGCAGGCGAACTGCCCGACGGCATGGCGCCGACCGCCGACGGCTGGCTGCGCACCCTGCCCGACACGCTGGCCGATCAGGGCGGCGCCGACGGCTTTTTCGTTGCAAGGATCGTGCGCATCGGGAACTAAGGCTTAACCATGAGGGGCTTAAGGTTTTGCCCTTCGCTGGAAAGGCCTGCCTTGCGTCCGACCGAACCCCTGCCCCTGCACCATAGCTGGCCGCTCTACGACCTGCGCGAACATCTCGCGCCGGTGGTGCTGGACCAGGAGATTGCGGGCAATGAAGCAGCACTGGCAGACCGGGGGCTGGGCCTGTGGCATTGCAACCTGGCCGATAGCAGCATCAGTTGGACCCACGGCGTCTATGACATATTCGGACTGGAGCCCGGCAGCATCGTGCCCCGGCTGCTGTCGGTATCGCTCTATGCCAACGATAGTCGCGAAGCGATGGAGCGGCTGCGCGCCTATGCCATCCGCCACCAGCGCGGTTTCACCCTGGATGTCGATATCCACCGCCCGGATGGCAGCGATTGCGCGATGCGGCTGATCGCCGCGCCGGTGCTGCTGGATGGGGAGACGGTGGCGCTGCGCGGGGTCAAGCAATGGCTGCCAAGGGACGTTGGCGCGCCCGTCCGGCTGGAACCGACGACCTTCTTCATCCCCTGACGCGACTCATCGCCGCGCCGCGCAAATCATGCGTTGCCCTCGCCCCGAGGGAGGGCTAATGCGGGCGGTCAAATGACCCATCCCATTCTCATCTCTCCATCCATCCTGTCCGCCGATTTCGCACGGCTGGGCGAGGAAGTCCGCGCCATCGACGAAGCCGGTTGCGACTGGATCCATATCGACGTCATGGACGGCCATTTCGTGCCCAACATCACCATCGGCCCCGCCGTGGTGAAGGCGCTGCGCCCGCACACCAAGAAACCGTTCGACGTGCATCTGATGATCTCGCCGGTGGACCTGTATCTCGATGCCTTCGCCCAGGCGGGCGCCGACATCATCACCGTCCATCCCGAGGCCGGCCCGCACATCCACCGCAGCGTGCAGCATATCAAGTCGCTGGGCGTGCAGGCGGGCGTGGTGCTGAACCCCGGCACCCCGGCCAAGATGCTGGACTATCTGATCGACGATATCGACCTGATCCTGGTGATGAGCGTCAATCCCGGCTTTGGCGGCCAGAGCTTCATCGAGAATCAGCTGCGCAAGATCGAGGCTTGCCGCAAGATGATCGAGAAGAGCGGTCGTGATATCCGCCTGCAGGTCGATGGCGGCATCGACATCAACACCGCGCCCAAGGCGATCGCGGCGGGCGCCGACGTGCTGGTCGCCGGCACCGCGACCTTCCGTGGCGGCCCGACCGCCTATGCCGATAATATCAGGACGCTGCGGGGCGGGTGACGAACCAGCGGCGCCAGTCCTCCCCTGTCGCCGTCGAGGCCGGGCATGAACCGGCCGACGACGGCATCGAACAGGGTAAGCGGCTCATCCGCGTCGCGGATGACAAGGGCCTGTCGCTGGCCGAGCGGATCGCCAATCATTTCTATCGGCTGAGCTGGAAGACGCCGCTGCACAGCCGGCGGCTGAAGGGCAAATATCCGCTCAAGCTGCTGGCAGTGCCCGATGATGTCATGCCCGGCGACCCGCGCGCCGGCCAGGCGATCCGTGCCGGCTATTTCCTGTTCCGGGGCCAGAAGCTGGCGATCGACACGGTCGATTTCGGCAAGTTGGCGGTCGGCCCGGCTTTCACCGACTATCTGCACAGTTTCCGCTGGCTGCGCGACCTGTCGACCGCGGCGACGCGTGAACAGGGCGCGCCGGTAGCCGAGGCGCTGATGCGCAAATGGCTCGCCGCCCATGCCGAAACGCCGAGCGACCCGGCCTGGCGCGCCGACAATGCGGCCTGGCGGTTGTTGTTCTGGACCGCCCATGCGCCGCTGATCCTGTCGTCGAGCGACCTGGTCTATCGGTCGCTGGTGCTCAACTGCATCGCCCGCACCGCGCGCCATCTGGACCAGAGCGCGGACAAGGCCGCACCGGGCCTGCCGCGCCTGGTCGCCTGGGGCGGGATCGTCGCGGCGTCGATGCTGATGCCCGGCGGCAATCCGCGCAAGCTGTTCGGCGAAGCGGGGCTCAAGCGCGCGATCGATAGCGCCTTCCACGGCGATGGCGGCATCATTTCCCGATCGCCGCTGGCGCAGCTGGAAGGCGTGATGCTGCTGGCGATGGTGGTCGCGGTCTATGAAGTACGGCGCGAACAGGTGCCCGGCTTCCTGGTCGACGGGCTGACCCGCGCGGTGCCGGCGCTGCTGGGCCTGACCCATGGCGATGGCGGCCTGGGCAACTGGCAGGGTGCGGGCGCGGTCGATGCCGACATGGTCGAGGCGCTGGTGCAGGCCAGCCGGGTGCGGACCCGGCCGCTGCGCCAGGCGCGCGACTGGGGCTATCAGCGGATCAGCGCCGGCAATACGGTGGTGCAGATCGATGCGGCACCGCCGCCGGTCGCGCGCCTGGCCGAGTCCGGCTGCGCCTCCACCGGTGCGATCGAGATCAGTGACGGGCGGCTGCGGCTGGTCATCAACTGCGGCGGCGCGGCGCTGGAAGGCGCCTATATCCCCCGCGACCTGGCCCAGGCACTGCGCTCCACCGCGGCGCACAGCACGCTAGTGCTGGACGACAGCAATTCGACCGCGCTGATGCCCGACGGCACGCTGGGCAAGGGCGTGACCGAGGTCGAGCTGAACCGGCAGGAACTGGACAATGGCAGCCGGGTGGAGCTGAGCCATGACGGCTATGTCCGCCGCATGGGCTATGTCCACCGCCGCCTGCTGATGATGAGCGGCGACGGCAAGGAAATCCGGGGCGAGGACATGCTGACCCCGGCGACGCGCGGCAAGAAGCCGGTCAAGCGGCCGGTGCAGCTGCGCTTCCATCTGGCGCCCGGCGTGGAACCGACGCTGACCGCCGACAGCCAGGGCGCGCTGCTGCGGATCGAGCTGGGCGCGCTGTGGCAGTTCCGGACCGGTGCCGGCGTGCTGAGCGTCGAGGATAGTCTGTGGGTCGATGGCGACGGCCGCCCCCACCCCACGAGGCAGTTGGTGGTGACGAGCGAGGCATTGCCGGGCGGCTCCAGCATCGGCTGGCTGTTCAAACGGGTCGGCTGACCCGCATCGCATTGACCATCACGCGGGCACTATTGTGCAGCCGGCCATCGATGTCCGTTTTATCCTATGAACGACGCAGACATCGGCGCATGCAAGATGAGCGACCCGAGGCCCGTTTGCTACCAATCAACGACCTCGCTCTCAGGCCCGGCCACTTTCAGCGGCCGGGCCGCTAGCCCCCCCCTCAGTCGAACCTAATCCGATCTTCATTCTTTCATTCTAGGCACCCGGCATGATGGCGGGCTTTTATGACCGGATGGGATTGATCCCGACGGCGCGGTTGCGACGGATTGCGCGCATCTGGTGTCTGGTCGCGGGCATTTTGTTCCTCGCCTATCTGGTGCGACAGCTGCGCCAGGGCATGACCGATGGCGCCGGCCATCCCTTTGGCGAGGATTTCCTGAACTTCTGGTCGGGTGCGCATCTGGCGGTGACGGGGCACGCCGGTATCATCTATGATCTGGCCCGTTTCCATGCGTTCGAGACCGGGATCGCCGGCGCGCCGATCGACCTCTATCATTACAGCTACCCGCCGGTGATGTGGCTAATCTCCGCCCCCTTCGGCCTGCTGCCCTATCCGCTGGCCTGGGCGGCCTGGCAGTTGCTGGGCTGGGGTGCGTTCGCGCTGGCGGTGCGGCGATTGGCACCGGGGCATTGGGTGCTGGTCGCGCTGGCGCCGCCGGCGGTGTTCATCAATGCGATGGGAGGCCAGAATGGCTGCTGGACAGCAGCGATGATCGGCTGGGGCCTCATCCTGCTGCGCGACCGGCCGGTGGCGGCGGGCATGATCCTGGCGCTGTTCGTGGCGAAGCCGCAACTGGGCTGGCTGATCCCGCTAGCCCTGCTGGCCGGCCGGCAATATCGGGCGCTGGGCGCGTTCATAGGGTCGGCTCTGGCGCTGATCCTGGCGACCCTGCCGCTGTTCGGCCTTGATGCCTGGATCGCCTATGCGCAGCAGGGCAGCCTGCTCAAGAGCGTCATCCTGGAACATGGCGACGGCACCTGGCACCGGATGCTGTCCATCTTCGTGCTGGTCCGGCATGGCGGCGCACCAACCCCGTTGGCCTATGCGGCGCAGGCAATCGCCAGCCTGACGGTCGCCCTGCTGGTGCTGCGGGTCTGGTATCGCGAGGGGCCGACGACGCGGGCCAAGGCGCTGCTGGTGCTGGGCGTGCTGGCCGGGTCGCTCTATGTCAGCGACTATGATTGCGTCATGGCGCTGCTCGCCGCGCTATGGCTGTGGCCACGGGCGACGGCGGAGGTGCGCGCGCGAATGGCGCTGTTGCTGGCGATGCCCCTGTTCGCCGCGCCGCTGGCGCTGATGAGCGGCGTCGCGCTAGGCGCTTTGGCCTTGTGGCCGGCGCTGCTGGGCGCCGGCCTGCAGCGCGCACCCTATCTGGCGGACGACGGCTTGAGATAAGTATCGAACCAGGCAACGGTGCGGGTCAGCGAATCGAGCTGATTCTCCTTCTTCTGGAAGCCATGCCCCTCGGCCGGGTAGAAGATCGTCTCCACCACATTGCCCTTGGCCTTGAGGATGTCGTGCACTTCCTGCGCCTGGCCGCGCGGCACGCGAATGTCGTTCTCGCCCTGGATGGTGAGCAGGGGCGCCTTCGCCGCACGGATATAGGTGAGCGGCGAGGCTGCGTCATAGACCCGGGGATCGCTGTCCGGCGTACCGAGCAGGCTGCGCTGATAGGCCTTTAGCTGTTCGTCCTGATCGCGATACATGGTGCGCCAGTTGATGATGCCGAACCATTGGACGGCCGCGGCGAACTCATCGGGCGCCCGGCCGATCGCCATCAGGGTCATGAAACCGCCATAGCTGCCGCCGAAAATGCCGACCCGCTTGGCGTCGACATAGCCACTGTCGACCAGGAAATGCTTGGCCGCGACCGTGTCCTTGAGATCGGCGCCGCCCAGATCCTTGACATTGCCGTCCTGGAACGCCTTGCCATAGCCGGTCGAGCCGCGGAAATTCGGCTGGATCACGACATAGCCGCGGCTGGCGAAGGCGGTGGCGTAGCGGCTGTAACCATCCTGCGCCTGACCGGTGGGGCCGCCATGGGGCAGGACGATGGCGGGGTTGCTGCCGTCGCGCTTCAGATTGGCGGGCATGGTCACGATCGCGCTGATCAGCGTGCCGTCGAAACTCTTGTAGGTGACGACATCGGACTTGGGCAGCGCGGCGGGCTGGAGGCTGGCGATGGCGAGTTGGGTCGCGGGACGCGCAGTGCCAGCCGTCAGATCATAGAGATAGAGATTGGCCGGCGAATCCGCCCCCGAATGATTGACCATCAGGGTCCGGCCATCAGGCGAGCGGGGCTCGCTGCCGACGGGATAGTTCACGCCAGGCGGGATCGCCAATGGGGTTTCGGTCCCGGTCGCCAGATCATAGCGATAGAGCGTGCTGCGCGTGTCCGCATTGGTGCCGAAAATCAGCGTCCTGCCATCCCGCGTGAAGATGCTGGCGGTCTGTTCCCAAGGCGTGGGCTTCAGCCATTTCCACTGCCTGGAGACGCTATCGTACAGGCCAGCATGAATCTGGCCGGTATCGACGTCGGTGTTGACCGCAATCCACCGGCCGTCGGCGGTGGCGTCCGCGGCGGTATAGACTGTATCGGCCTTGGCGATCAGCTTGGTTGCGGCACCGGTCGCGATATCGATCCGCCAGACCTCCCCTACCTTGGAATCGACGCGGTCACGATTGGCGATCAGCGCCTTGCCGCCATCGATCCAAGCGATCGGCGACCAGCCATATTGCGGATCGGCTTCCTTGGTCAGCACCCTGACCACACCATTCGCATCCATCACCGCGACGTTCGACTGGCCTTCGGACCGGAGCTTGGTCGACAACGCCACGAGCCCGCCGCTGGGACCAGGTAACATACCGCTTTCACGTCGGTCGGGGGTATTGGTGAGATTTTCGACCGCGCCGCCATTCACCGGCACGCGGTAGATATCGCTATATTCGTTGCCGCCGACATCCTGCTGGAAATAGAGATATTGGCCATCGGCCGATGCGGTAAGACCGGTCTGCGCATCATCGGACTGGGTAAGCTGGACAGGCCAGCTGCCGGCTGCGTCGGTCCGCCAGATGTTGGTCCGCCCGGTCAGGTTGGTCGCAACGAATATCCGCTTGCCATCGATACTCCATGCAACGCTACCCAGGCTGCGCGAGGCGCCGATATCGGCCAGCGGCACAGCGCGGGCATCGGAATTGACTGGCGAGGTCAGGCTTTTGGGATCGGTAACTGCCCGTTCCGGCGTAGGAATTTGCGCCAGCGCCGGGAAGGCGGCGAGCAAGGGCAAGGCGGTGGCGGCGAGCAGATAGCGCATGTCAGATCCCCCAACTGTTATGCGATCACAATACAGTAGCGGCAAAAGCCCGCAAGATCGGGAAATTCCCTGCGCTTGAGGACTGTATTTTTGCGCCGCGCGCGACTAGAGGGCTGCGGCAAGCCTGAAGCGGCATCCCGAACAGCAGGAAGCATCCCCATGACCACCGACGTCACCATCAAGCGCGCCCTCCTTTCCGTATCGGACAAGACCGGCCTCATCGAACTGGGCCAGGCACTGGGCCAGCATGGCGTCGAACTGGTGTCGACCGGCGGCACCGCCAAGGCGCTGCGCGAGGCGGGTCTGGCCGTGAAGGATATTTCCGAGCTGACCGGCTTCCCCGAAATGATGGACGGCCGCGTCAAGACGCTGCACCCCAAGGTCCATGGCGGCCTGCTGGCGGTGCGCAACAACCCCGAGCATGTCGCGTCGATGGACGAACATGAAATCGGCGCCATCGATCTGGTGATCGTCAATCTCTATCCCTTTGCCGCGACCGTGGCCAAGGGCGCCGACCGCGACGAGATCATCGAGAATATCGACATTGGCGGCCCGTCGATGGTCCGTTCCGCCGCGAAGAATCATGAGAGCGTCGCGATCGTCACCGATCCGGCCGACTATGCCCGCCTGATCGCCGAAATGGCCGAAAAGGCTGGTGCCACCAGCTATGATTTCCGCCGGATGCTGGCGGCCAAGGCCTATGCCGCCACCGCCGCCTATGATTCGATGATCGCCAGCTGGTTCGCCTTTGCCGACCAGGGCGTCGCCTTCCCCGAGAGCCTGTCGCTGTCGAGCAAGCTCAGCACCACGCTGCGCTATGGCGAGAACCCGCACCAGTCGGCCGCGCTCTACCTGCCCAACGGCCCGACCGCGAACGGCATCGCCCAGGCCAAGCAAATCCAGGGCAAGGAACTGAGCTACAATAATTACAACGACGCCGATGCGGCACTGGAGCTGGTCAGCGAATTCCGCGACGGCCCGCCGACCGTGGTGATCGTGAAGCACGCCAATCCGTGCGGCGTCGCCACCGGCGAGACGCTGATCGAAGCCTATGAAGCCGCGCTCGCCTGTGACAGCGTGTCGGCCTTTGGCGGCATCATCGCCGTCAACCGCCCGCTCGATGGCCCGACCGCCGAGGCGATCAGCGGCATCTTCACCGAAGTCGTGGCCGCGCCCGACGCCGATGACGAAGCCAAGGCGATCTTTGCCAAGAAGAAGAATCTGCGCCTGCTGCTGACCGGCGAACTGCCCGATCCGGCCCGCCCCGGCCTGATGGTCAAGAGCATCGCCGGCGGCCTGCTGGTCCAGAGCCGCGACAATGGCAAGGTCGACCGCGATGCCCTCAAGGTCGTGACCAAGCGCGCGCCGACCGAGCAGGAGTTGAAGGACTGCCTGTTCGCCTGGACCGTGGCCAAGCATGTGAAGTCGAACGCGATCGTCTATGCCAAGGGCGGCAGCACCGCCGGCGTCGGCGCTGGCCAGATGAACCGTCTGGAATCGGCGCGCATCGCCGCCTGGAAAGCGAAGGATGCGGCTGAGAAGGCGGGCTGGAGCGAACCCCGCACGATCGGCTCGGCCGTCGCTTCCGACGCCTTCTTCCCCTTCGCCGACGGCCTGCTGGCGGCGGTGGAAGCCGGCGCGAGCGCGGTGATTCAGCCGGGCGGCTCGATCCGTGACGAGGAAGTCATTGCCGCAGCAGACGAAGCGGGCCTGGCGATGGTCTTCACCGGCATGCGTCACTTCCGCCATTAAGGCTTGTTTCCCAACGCGCTAGACGGCGCGTCGGGACAGCCACGCGGCAAAGTTTATGCGGGTGCGAAACGATCCTGTTCGCACCCGCAAAATCGCAGAAAACTGCCATTTTTTGGCAATTGGCCTCTTTTCAACATCACCGGCGAGGCCTATTTATAACGATGACCCCGCACCCACGTCAGGCGTTGGGCACGACATAAGAAAAAGCATGTTCGACAGGAGAATAGGATGACCAAGAAGACGCTGGTGGCGATGGCCGCCACCATGGCCCTTGCGCTGCCTGGCATGGCTGTCGCCGGCAACAGCAGCAGCGAAGTCGTCGTTGACGGCACCACCGGCCTCACCACCCGCACCATCGCCGTATCGGTGGCGGACCTGAACCTGGCCAGCACCAATGGCCTGCGCCGCGCCGATTATCGCATCAGCCGCGCCGCCAAGCAGGTGTGCGGCTGGGTCAATGGATCGATCCTGCCGGCGACGCCCGACTATCGCGACTGTGTCGGCGATGCGCTGGACGGCGCGCGCAGCGACCTCAACACGCTGGCCCAGCGCCAGGGCTGATCTTCACCCATCCCGCAAGGGCAGCCTTCCCCGTCACGGGGACTGCAGGGGGCCGTTCCACATCTGTGGAGCGGCCCTTTGTCCTGTCGGCCGCGCGCTCATGCTTACCAGCGATTAACCACTCCTTAGAGGATTTCCTGCACTCAGCGAGACACGAAGGACCATCCAGGGGATATAGAGCATGTCGCGTGTCGACCAGAGTGTGGACGTCGCCATCATCGGGGCAGGCCCGGCCGGCCTGACCGCCGCCTATCTGCTGACGAAAAAGGGCTTTTCCGTCACCGTCATCGAGAAAGACCCGGTCTATGTCGGCGGCATCAGCCGCACGGTCGAACTGGATGGCTATCGATTCGATATTGGCGGCCACCGCTTCTTTTCCAAGTCGAAGGAAGTGGTCGACCTGTGGAACGAGATTCTGCCGGACGATTTCATCCAGCGCCCGCGCATGAGCCGCATCTATTATGAGGGGAAATTCTACTCCTATCCCCTGCGCGCATTCGAGGCGCTTTGGAATCTGGGCATCTGGCGCTCGACCCTGTGCATGGCGAGCTTTGCCAAGGCGAAGATGTTCCCGAACCGCAATGTCCGCTCCTTCCAGGACTGGACCGTCAACGCGTTCGGCCACAAGCTCTTCTCGATCTTCTTCAAGACCTACACCGAGAAGGTCTGGGGCATGCCGTGCGACGAGATGTCGGCCGACTGGGCGGCGCAGCGGATCAAGGGCCTGTCGCTATGGGGCGCGGTGGTCGATGGCCTCAAGCGCTCGCTGGGCCTCAACAAGAAGCCCAATGACGGCATGGCGACCAAGACGCTGCTCGAAACATTCCGCTATCCGCGCCTTGGCCCCGGCATGATGTGGGAAGCCGCGCGCGATCGAGTGATCGAAGGCGGCAACCAGATCTTGATGGCGCACAGCCTGAAGCAGCTGGCACAGGACCAGGGCACCGAGCGCTGGCGCGTGGTCGCCGACGGACCGAACGGCGATGTCATCATCAACGCCGCCCATGTGATTTCGTCCGCGCCGATGCGCGAACTGGCCGCGCGCATCCATCCGCTGCCCGAAACCCTGCCCGAGGCGATGGAACTCAAATATCGCGACTTCCTGACCGTGGCGCTGATGATCAAGTCGGAGGATCTGTTCCCCGACAACTGGATCTATATCCATGACAGCAAGGTGCAGGTCGGCCGCATCCAGAATTTCCGCAGCTGGTCGCCCGAAATGGTGCCCGATGAATCGGTCGCCTGTGTCGGTCTGGAATATTTCTGCTTCGAGGGCGATGGCCTGTGGGCGTCGGCCGACGCCGACTTGATCGACCTTGCCAAGAAGGAAATGGCGATATTGGGCCTGTGCAATCCCGACGATGTCGTCGGCGGCGCGGTGGTGCGGCAGGAAAAGGCTTATCCGGTCTATGACGACGCCTATGCCGACCATGTGCTGGCGATGCGCACCGAGCTGGAAGCCGTCGCCCCGACGCTCCACCTGGTCGGCCGCAACGGCATGCACCGCTATAACAATCAGGATCATGCAATGATGACGGCGATGTTGACAGTGCGCAACATCGAGGCGGGCACGCGCGTCTATGACGTCTGGGGCGTCAACGAGGATGCCGAATATCATGAATCGGGCGAGGAAGGGCAGGATGTCGAAGGACAGCGCGCCGCCCTCGCCAGCGAACGGCTGGTGCCCTCTCGCCTGAAGGCCGCATGAGCCGATGGGCGAGCCGTTGCGCGCCCTGACGGCCCGGCTGGGCAGCATCGCCGCGCGCTTCATGTTCGCCCGCTATCTGCTGGCCAGCATCTGTGCGCTGTCGAGCGACATGGCGGCCTTCCTGATGCTGAGCCGGATCGGTGCCACGCCGATGTTGGCAGCATTTGGTGGCTATGCGGTTGGCCTGGTCGTGCATTGGGTGATCAGCATCCGTTTCGTGTTCGACACGGGCGCTGGCCCGAGCAACACGCAACGTGTCGCCTTCGTTGTCAGCGCGTTGATCGGCATGGGGATCACCATCGCCATGGTCGGCGGGCTGAGCGCCGTCGGCATTGCCCCGGCGACCGCCAAGCTGATATCCGTGCCCGCCAGTTTCCTGAGCGTCTATGCGATCCGCAAATATGGCATTTTCGCGCGTAGTTGAGCGCTATAACCTGTGGCTGATCCTGCTCGCCTGGCTGGCGTGCAGCGCGGTCATGCTGTGGCTGTTCCATGGCGATTTCGCCGCGTTGGGCTTTCGCGATCCCGACGATGCAATGCGGCTGGTGCAGGTGCGCGACTGGATCGGCGGACAAGGCTTCCGGGATGTCAGCCAGCATCGGGTGAACCCGCCACTGGGCGGACCGATGCACTGGTCGCGCATCGTCGACATGCCGGTGGCGGCGTTGATCCTACTGGCGCGGCCGTTGTTGGGGCCTGCGACCGCAGAACTGGTCGCCTGCATCATCGTGCCGCTGCTGTTGCTGGGCGGGCTGGCCGGCGCGGTGCATCTGGCGGCCCGGCGACTGGGCGATCCTGTTCCTGCGCTGGTGACCGTGGCCCTGCTGCTGACGACACCGTCGATCCTGGTGCAGTTCACGCCGCTGCGGATCGACCATCATGGCTGGCAGATCTGGATGGCGACGATCGCGCTGGCCGGCGCACTGGATGATCGACGTGTCCGCGGTGGCGTGACGAGCGCGCTGGCGCTGGCGATATGGTTGCAGATTTCGAGTGAAGCCCTGCCCTATGTCGCGCTGTTTGCCGGGCTGTTTGCGCTGTGCCAATGGCTCGACGGCCGGGAAGCGTCGCGCTTCATGGCCTTTGCGGCGACGCTGGGCGGGGCGGCGCTTGCGCTGCTGGCCTTGCTGCGTGGTCAGCCTGCCTTGCTGCATAGCCAATGCGACGCGCTTTCGGCCGCCTATGTCTGGCCGCTCGTCGCGCTGGCCGTGCTGGTGCCGCTGGCCGGCTCACTGATCGGCACCGGCAGCATGACCCGGCGCTTCCTGATCGCCGCGATCGGCGGTGGGGCCGCCATCGCGATCCTGCTGGCGATCGGTGGCCCCTGCCTGTCGGGCGATCCGTTCCAGGCGCTGGGGCCGCTGGCCTATAAATATTGGTATTTGCAGGTGATGGAGGGTCGGCCGATCTGGGACCAGAGCCTGTCACTGCGCGGCGTCATCCTGTTGCCCGCGCTGGTCGGACTGGCAGGGACCTTGTCCGCCGCTCGCCTGGCCGCCAACAGGGATGCGCGCATGCGCTGGCTGGCGTTGGCGCTGTTGCTGCTGGGGGCGATGGCGGTGTCGCTGCTGGTTATGCGCGCCGTGTCGGTCGCCCATGTCTATGCCCTGCCCGGTGTCGCCTGGTTGCTGATCGCCCTGTTCCGCAAGGTACAAGCATCATCGCAGGCGCTGGTGCGCGTCCTGGGATCGGTGGCGCTGATCCTGCTGACCCCTGCCGGGATAAGCGCATTGTGGATTGCCCTGATCCCCGAGGCGCCATCGGCCAAGACCAGCGCCGTCAATTGCCGGGCCGCCGCCACGCTGGCGCCGCTGCACGCCCTGCCCCCATCCACCCTGTTCGCGCCGCTGGACCTTGGCCCTGACATATTGGTGCAGACGCAGCATCGCGTGATCGGCACCGCTCATCATCGCAATGCCGCGGGCATTACCGCCGTGATCGAAGGGTTCATGGCGACGCCCGACACGGCGCGCGCGGTGATCCGATGGGTCAACGGCAGGCATGGCGCAGACTATGTCGTGACCTGCGCGGGGCTTACCGAATATGCGCTCTATGCCAAGGATCAGCCCCAGAGCCTGTCGGCGCAACTGATGCGGGGTAATGTGCCTGGCTGGCTGCAACCGCTGCCGGGCAAGGGGCCGCTGCGCATCTACAAGGTCAGGCGGGACTGAAGGCCAGTGCGACGCCGTTTATGCAGTAGCGCAGGCCGGTGGGTTTCGGCCCGTCGTCGAACACATGGCCCAGATGGCCGCCGCAGCGGGCGCAATGCACTTCGGTCCGCGGCACCCCCAGGCTGAAGTCGCGCGACGTGCCGATCGCGCGGGGCAAGGGCGCATAGAAGCTGGGCCAGCCGGTGCCGCTGTCGAACTTGGTCTTCGAACTGAACAGATTCTGCGCGCACCCGGCGCAGGTGAAGGTGCCGGCGCGATGTTCGCGGTTGAGCGGGCTGCTGTCGGGAAATTCGGTCGCGCCCTGGCGCAGTACCTTATAGGCCCAGGGGCTGAGCCTGCTGCGCCATTGCGCGTCGGTCAGGCGATAGGGATAGGCGGCCTGTGCCGCGTCGGGGCGGAATTGCCACAGGGCCAATGCAGAGGCGCCGGTCGCGACGCCATAGAGAAAATGCCGCCGGTTCATTGATTCTCCTTAGCCTGCTCAGCCTGTCGAGCCCCTGAACAACTGCTTCCACCAGCGGCCACCCGATTTCAGCACATGGCGGCGGAACAGGAGCACGCCGATGCGGATGATGAGCGCCACCCACGCGCCCTGCCACAGGATCGCCACCAGATGCGGCCACAGCGCCGCGTCCTGCGCCGCCCGTGCGATCATCGCGAAGGGGGAGGAGAAGGGAAAGACCACCGACGCCACTTCCAGCGGCGATCCCATATGGTCGACCGTGTAGGAGACGAAGAAGAAGATCATCATCTGACCCATGGTGATCGGCATGTTGAGCGTCTGCACCTCGCGCACGGTCGCCGCCTGTGCGCCGATGCCCAGGAACAGCGAGCCGAGCAGCGTATAGGCCATGGCGAAATAGACGATGCCGAGCGCGATGAAGGCCGGCCAGCCCACCGCGGGATCGGGCAGCACCGTGCCGGGCGCCTTCAGTGCCATGAAGATGGCGAAGGCGGTGCCGCCCCAGAAGGCGATCCCGACGAAGCTCATCCCCAGCATGGCGATCAGCTTGCCGAGGAAGATCGCGTCCACCGGCACGGCGGCGGCCAATATCTCGATGATCTTGTTCGTCTTCTCTTCGACCAGATTGGACAGGATCATGCCCGCGAGCAGGATGGTAAGGAAGAAGATGACGATCTGGCCGGTGCGGCCGATCAGCAGCCGGGCCTGCGACTGGGCGCCGAGACTGGTCGACACTTCTTGCCGTTCGACCTTGACCATGTGCAGCACCTTTTCGGCCTGCGCCGCGCTGGCGATCAGGCTGAGATCGCCCTGCAACCGGTCCAGATCCTCGGGCTTTCCGGTCAGGACCGGGCGCGATACCGTGCCCGAGAGAATGGCGACGACGTCGGAATCGGGCCTGGCCAGCTGGGTGCGCGGCGGGAGACCGAGCGGCACAGCGTGAAGCCGCGGCAGCGCCTGCGGACCCATGCGTTCGGTCAGGCGCTTGTGCGCCCGTTCGAGCGCGCCGACATCGGCCGGCGTCATGGCGATGCCCACGACCGGGCGCAGATCGGTGCTGGAAATCTTCTGGGTGAAGCCGGCAAAGACCATGCCGATGACGATCGGCACCAGCGGCCCGATCAGAAACAGGATGAAGGTGCGCGACAGCACGACGGCGGTGAAATCCCGCCGGGCGATGACGCTGGCGGCGCGCAGCAATTCCCTCATGCCCCGGTCTCCTGCGTGGCGTCATCGCGCATCTGACGGGCGGCGGCCTCCCCCGCGATCGCGACGAAGGCGTCATGCAGGCCCGGCCGTTCGATCGACAGGCTTTCGATGCCGGCCTGACCGTCGAGCAGGGCACGCAGCAATGGTTCGATGCCATCATCGGGCAGCGCGAAATGCCAGGCGCCATCCTGCGCCAGCGTGTCGGTCGGCAAGGCGCGGCGCCA
The DNA here is from genome assembly GCF_014197035.1 of Sphingobium scionense. Taxonomy (GTDB): domain Bacteria; phylum Pseudomonadota; class Alphaproteobacteria; order Sphingomonadales; family Sphingomonadaceae; genus Sphingobium; species Sphingobium scionense. The sequence goes on from NZ_JACIEU010000018.1 coordinate 91,020, forward strand.
GGCGCCGTCGCTCAGCCGCGTGCGCAATGTCACCTGGGGCGGCAGACGGTCGCGCGCGTCGCTGACCGACCCTTCGAACCGGATGCGGCCGCCCGCAACGATGGCGATGCGTTCGCACAGCCTTTCGGCATGGGCGATGACATGGGTGGAAAAGAGGATGGTGACGCCCTTGCGCGCCTGATCGCGGATCAGCGCCTCCAGCTTCTCCTGATTCATCGCGTCGAGGCCGGAGAAGGGCTCGTCGAGGACGATGAGGCGCGGTTCATGGACGATGGTCCCGAACAACTGCACCGTCTGGGCCATGCCCTTGGAGAGCTGGCGGATCGGCTTTTCGACCGATGCGCCCATGCCATAATCCTGCAGCATCGCCCGCGCCCGTTCGCGCCCGACATGGAGCGGCAAGCCGCGCAGCGCCCCCATGAAGGCGATCGCCTCATAAGCCTTCATCGACGGGTAGAGGCCGCGCTCCTCGGGCAGATAGCCGACCTGCCTGGCCATGCGCAGCGGCGCCGGATCGCCGAGCAGGGTGCGGTGGCCTTCGTCAGGATCGATGATCCCCAGCAGGGTGCGCAACAAGGTGGTCTTGCCCGCGCCGTTCGGCCCCAATATGCCATAAATGGTGCCAGCGGGCACGGCGATGTCTACGCCATCCACCGCGCGAAAATCGCCGAACGCCTTGACAAGGGCATGGCCTTCGACGGCATAGGGGGCGGCAGGAGCCGGAGTGTCACCGATCATCCGCCCCTGATAATCCCGGACCATGCCAGTGCAAAACGAAACATTGGAGCAGCGCCTGAAAGCGCAGGCCGCGCAGTTGGGCTTTGCCGCCTGTGCGATCGCGCACGCCGACGCCGCGCCGCGCACGGCCGAGCGGCTGCACCAATGGCTTGAGGCCGGCCATCATGGCGACATGCTGTGGATGGAGGAGCGGGCCGAGCAGCGCGGATCGCCCACGGGCCTGTGGCCGCAGGCGCGGAGCGTCATCATGCTGGGGATGAGCTATGCCCCCGGCCGTGATCCGCTGGCGCTGGCCGATGTCGGCGACCGGGGCCGCATTTCCGTCTATGCTCAGGGCCGCGACTATCATGATGTGGTCAAGAAGGCGCTGAAGGCACTGGCCCGCTGGCTGGTCGATCAGCAGCCGACCGCGCTGAAAGTGTTCGTCGATACGGCGCCGGTGATGGAAAAGCCGCTGGCGCAGGGCGCGGGGCTGGGCTGGCAGGGCAAGCACAGCAATCTGGTGAGCCGCCAACATGGCAGCTGGCTGTTCCTGGGCGCCATCTATACCGAGATCGCGCTGGAGCCCGATGCGCCGGAGGTGGACCATTGCGGCAGTTGTACCGCCTGTCTGTCATCCTGCCCGACCGATGCCTTTCCCGCGCCCTATATCGTCGATGCGCGACGCTGCATCTCATACCTGACGATCGAGCATAAGGGGCCGATCCCCGAGGAGTTCCGGGCACGGATGGGCAACCGCATCTATGGCTGCGACGATTGTCTGGCGGCCTGCCCCTGGAACAAGTTCGCGCAAGGGGCGGCGGCCAATCGCGCCTTTATCGGCCGGGCGGAGCTGGCGGCGCCGGCGCTGGGCGATCTGCTCGACCTTGACGATGCGGGCTTTCGCGAGATTTTCTCCGGATCGCCGATCAAGCGGATCGGACGCGACCGGATGGTGCGCAACGCCGCGATCGCGGCGGGCAATAGCGGCGACCTGGGGCTGGTCGATCGCTTGCGGCCGCTGACATCCGATCCCGATCCGGTGGTGGCGGAGGCGGCCGAATGGGCGCTAGGGCAGTTGCTCAGCGCTGCTGGAGCGTAGCCGCACAGGAGGCGTGGTCGACGTCTGTGCCGGCGGGCGTGCGCGCGTCGACATGGGTCACCACCGGCTCCTTCCCCTTGCCGGGCGAATAGAGATAGGCGTCGAGCACGCAGCGGCCATTGGCAAATTGCAGCTTGCGCACGGTCGTTTCGCGAATGTCGAGGCGCGGCGTGCCGAACATCTGGGTCAGGCGCCTGGCATCCATGCCCATCAGCGGTCCGGTCTTGGTGAAGGCGCTGGCCGGCGGACCGGCGGGCGGTGGGGTGTAGCTGGTGGCGGGCGGCACGACACCGCCACAGGCCGCGAGCGGCAGCGACAGGAGCGCGGCGAGCGCGAAACGGGGCGACATCAGACCGGTTTCCTCTTGGACCCTAGCAACATGTGGACCGCCATAGCCGCGCTCCAGATCGGTGCAAGCAGGTTGACCAGGGGAATGAGGAAGAGAAGCGCCGAAACGAGGCCCATGAGCCACCGGTTGCCACGGCCGATCGGCGGCAGGCCGGGATGGCGCGGCTCGACCATGTCAGCCAGGTCACGGCCGAGCAGATAGGCGTTCACCGCGAGGAACAGCCCGATCGTGCCGATCCCCGTGACCAGCAGCAGCACATAAGCGGGCAACGCCAGCAGGTTCCAGCCGAGCGTGCGACCGACCGAGCGTAGCGCATAACGAAGGCTGCGGGTGAAGCCCACCGGCCGGCCCATAGCCTGTGGATAAGTGTCGCGCTCCACCGCCTCGATCACATCGTCGGCGAACAGGCCCATGACCAGCATGGCGATGGTACGGAACAGCAGCCAACTGGCCGCGATCAGGGCAAGGCTGGTCGCTGCAGCCTCCGCCATGCCGCCCCAGCCATCCCCCTCGCCCCAGCCGAAATGCAGGCGCGTTGCGTGAAAGGCCGCCCATAGCCCGACACCCAGCAGCACGAAGAGCAGCAGCGTCAGCGCGAATGTCTTCGCCAGCAGCCGGCGCGCAGCGGCATGGAAGATCAGGGGGAAGGCGCGCAGCGCAGCGGTGATGATCATGGCCCGATATCCAGCGCCCGGGCGCGCCCGTCAATCAGCAGCGTTGCGCGGCGGCCCCCGGACCGGTAGAGACGGCCCAATTTACCGCTATTTTCCCATCATCTTTCACAGGAGCCCGCGTGACTTCTTCCCCCACGCTTGACGTTGTCGCGATCGGCAATGCCATTGTCGACGTTCTGGCCCGCAGCGACGACGCCTTTCTGGCGCAGCATGCGCTGACCAAGGGCGGCATGCAGCTGATCGACGCCGAAATGGCCGAAACCCTTTATGCCGACATGCCCCAGGCCAAGGAAATCAGCGGCGGTTCGGCCGCCAACACGCTGGCCGGCCTCGCCGCGCTGGGCGCCAAGTGCGGCTTCATCGGCCAGGTCAATGACGACCAGCTCGGCGCGGTGTTCGCCCATGACGTGCGCGCGCTGGGCATCAAGTTCGACACGCCCGTCGTGCAGGGCGACATCCCGACCGCCCGCTGCCTGATCCTGGTGACGCCTGACGCGCAACGCACCATGAATACCTTCCTGGGCGCATCGCAGTTCCTGCCCGAAGCGGCACTGGACCTGGAACTGATCCGGTCGGCCCGCATCCTGTATCTGGAAGGCTATCTGTGGGATCCCGAGCAGCCGCGCGCCGCGATGCGCGCCGCGATCGACGCCGCCCGCAATGCCGGCCGCAAGGTTGCCTTCACCCTGTCCGACAATTTCGTGATCGACCGCCATCGCGCCGACTTCGTCGACCTGATCGAACAGGGGTTGATCGACATCCTGTTCTCGAACGAGGGCGAGATCCAGTCGCTGGCGCAGGTCGATGATTTCGACAAGGCGCTGGCCCGCTTCGCCGACAAGGTGCCGGTGCTGGTATCGACCCGCAGCGAAAAGGGCGCGGTCGCCATCGTCGATGGCGTGCGTCACGAGGCGCCTGCCGCTCCCGTCAGCCAGATCATCGACACCACCGGCGCAGGCGACCTGTTCGCCGCCGGCTATCTGGCCGGCCATCTGGAAGAGCGCAGCGTCGAGGATTGCCTGGCGCTGGGCGCGGCGGCCGCCGCCGAAGTCATTTCGCACTGGGGCGCGCGTCCCGAAGAAGACCTGAACCTGATCCGCGCCAAGCTGTTCGCCTGATCGCGACAGACACTGACAAAAAGACCCGCCTCTCCATCCGGGAGGCGGGCCTTTTTATTTGGCAGGATCAGGCGGGGTTCTTCTGCTTGCGGAACAAGGCGCGATCGTCCGGGCCAAAGCCCCAGCGCCAGATGACAAAGCCGTAGGCGGCCAATATCGCCCACACGCCGACCGCCAGTTCCACCCATTCGAAACGCGCTGGCAGGGCGACGAAGGCCGCGCCGACGATGCAGGCGACACCCGAGGCGCTGAGCAGGGGCCAGCGCCAGGCATTGATGCGGGCGTGGAGCAGGCTGGACAGCAGCCGCGCCTTGACGAAGGCACTGGCGCCCAGTGCGATACAGAGGCCCAGTGCCGGAGCGGCAGCCAACTCCTGCCCCGTCAGGCCAAACCGCTTGCCGAGCAGGATCAGGCCGAAGCTGAGCGCCGCCTGCAGCGCGATCATGCTGAGCGAGATCATGAGATTGCGGTGGCGGGCGATATAGACCAGCGCGGATTCGCTGACCACGGCGGTGGCGGCGACGACTTCGGCCAGCAGCAGGAAGGCCAGCGCGCCAGTGCCGCCGACGAAATGCGGGCCGACCAGCCCCATGACGGCCTCGCCCGGAATGCCGAGCGCCAGCGCAATGCCGGCCTGCGCCGCGATGATCCAGAAACCGACCTGGCTGACCTGGCGCGCGATCGCCGCCAGATTGCCTTCGGCGAGGTTGCGGGTGATGACCGGGCCGAGGATGGGGTCGAAGCTGGTCTTCAATTTCTGCGGCAACGAGGCGACCTGTTGCGCGACATAATAGATGCCGACGATCGCCGGGCTGACGAACAGGCCGAGGATCGCCATGTCGAGCCGCCGCGAGCCCCATTCGACGCCATCCGCTGCGGCGAGCGGCAGGTTGCGGCGGGCTAGGCGCCAGAGCCGCCCGGCATCGGGGCGCCAGCCATGCGGTCGACCATAATGCCGCAGCATCGGAATGATCGAGGCGATCATCGCCGCGACCATCGACACGACATAGGAGAGGATGAGACCGTCGCGCAGCGAATAATAAGCAAAACCGAAGGCGCCGATGCTGATCGCCCAGGGTTCGATGATCGACCGCGCACGCACCGTGGCCCCAATATCGAAGCGATAGGCGCAGGCGGCGAGCGCGACGTCGGAGGTGGCGACGGCGATGACGATCAGCGCCAGCAGCCGGTCGAGCCCGTTGATGCCGCTGTTGGGGAACATCGCCTGAGGAAAGGCGATCAACAGGCCCGCGCCCAGCAGCGACGCGATCAGCGTCACCACCATCGCATCGGTCACGACATGGCTATGCGGCCGTTCGGTCTGGGCGAGCGCGCCGGCAAGGCCCCGCTTCAACCCCAGCGTCGCGATCTGGGCGACGAACTCCACCACCAGCACGGCATAGGCGAAGCGCCCGAGCGCGTCAGCGCCATACCAGCGCCCGGCGATGAACAGGAAAGGCAGGCGCGCAGCGAGGCGTAGCAGGAAGCCGAAGATGTTGGTCCGCCCCCCCTTGGCCAGGGCGGCGATGTCATCCTTCTGTTCGGCAGGGGTCGCCTGCGCGGTCACAGGCCCCTGGTCCCCCTCGATTGTCATGCTCATGGCTATAGGCGATCTATTGTGTCGCGGCGATGTTTATTCGGGCCGCAACGGACGCGCCAGCAACGCGTCGATGACCTGTGCCAATGGTGCGGCATCGCCGAGCAAGGCACAGACGGCTTCGACCACCGGCATTTCCACGCCCGCCGCGCGGGCCGCATCGCGCAGGACCGGCGCGGTATGCGCGCCTTCGGCCACGGTGCGACGGTTGGAGAGAAGGTCGGCGGCGCTCTGCCCCTCGCCCAGCCCCTTGCCGAGCGAGAAGTTGCGCGAATTGGTGGAGGAACAGGTCAGGACGAGGTCGCCCAGGCCCGACAGGCCGCCCAGCGTTTCGGCGCGGGCGCCACGCGCGAGACCAAAGCGGGTCATTTCGGCAAAACCCCGGCTGATCAGCGAGGCGCGCGCATTGAGGCCGAGGCCCGCGCCTTCCGACACGCCGCAGGCGATGGCCAGCACATTCTTGACCGCGCCACCGATTTCCGCGCCGACGACATCGTCGGACAGATAGGGGCGGAAGGTCGGGCGGGCGATGCGCGCTGCCAGCTTCTCGGCCAGCGCCTGGTCGGCGCAGGCGAAGGTGACGGCGGTCGGCAGCCCTTTGGCCACTTCATGGGCGAAGGTCGGGCCGGAGAGGACGGCGATCGGCGAGCTTGGCTGCGCCTGTGCCGCGACTTCCGACATCAACAGGCCGGTGCCCGCCTCAATCCCCTTGGAACAGAGGACCAACGGCACGCCGGCCGGCGCCTGCGCGACAACGCCGCGCAGATGCTGGGCCGGGCTGACCACCAGGATCAAGTCACGATCGGCCAGATCCGCCATGGCGCCGGTCGCGCGGATCGAAGGCGAAAGCGGCAGGCCGGGCAGATAGAGCGGATTTTCATGTGCGCCATTGATCGCATCGACCACATCGGCCTCCAGCGCCCAGAGGCGCACATCCTGCCCGTCGGCCGCCAGCAATTGCGCCAGCGCGGTGCCCCAGGCCCCTGCTCCGATGACTCCCGCCTTCATGCCTTCACTCCTGCCCCACGGGCCTTTTCCGCCGTCGGATCGAGCGGCCAGCGCGGCCGGGCGGGGATGGTGAGATCGTCGGTCATGCCCGCAGCATAGCGCTCCGCGCCGGCCCAGGCGATCATCGCCGCATTGTCGGTGCAGAGCCACAGCGGCGGCGCGACGAAGGGCAGGCCATGGTCCTGCGCCAGCGTGGTCAATGCGCCGCGCACCGACTGGTTGGCGGCGACCCCGCCGGCCACGACCAGCGCGGTCACGCCTTCGCTGGCGGCGAGCGCGCGCCGGGTCCGGTCGAGCAGGCAGTCGATCACCGCCTGCTGGAAGCTCGCCGCGATATCCTCGACCGCATATTGGCCCGACTGGGCGGCGCGCATCACCGCGCTCTTGAGGCCGGCGAAGGAGAAATGGGGTTCTTCGGTGCCGACCAGTGGACGCGGCAGCGGCACGGCGCGCGGATTGCCCCTAGCCGCCGCCTTTTCCACCGCCGGACCGCCGGGGAAGCCGAGGCCGAGCAGCTTGGCAGTCTTGTCGAACGCTTCGCCCGCCGCATCGTCGATGGTGGTCGCCAGGCGGCGATACTGGCCGACGCCGTCCACCCGCAGCAACTGGCAATGACCGCCCGACACGAGCAGCAGCAGATAGGGGAATTGCAGATCCTGGTCGGCGAGGCGCGGCGAGAGCGCATGGCCCTCCAGATGATTGACCGCGACCAGCGGCTTGCCAGTGGCATGGGCGAGCGCCTTGCCGGTGACGAGACCGACCATCACGCCGCCGATCAGGCCGGGGCCGGCGGTGGCGGCGATGACATCGACATCGGCCAAAGTCATCTTTGCGTCTGCCAGGGCCGCTTCGATCAGCGGGGCCAATGCCTCGACATGGGCGCGGGCCGCGATTTCAGGCACGACGCCGCCATAGGGACGGTGCGCGTCTTCCTGCGTGGCGAGGCGATGGGCCAATATCTGCCCGTCGGCCGTCACCAGCGCCGCCGCGGTTTCGTCGCAGCTTGATTCCAGGCCGAGGATGATGGTCATTGCCGCTTCCATCTAGTGCCCGTGGCCATTAGAGCAAGCCGCTTATGAAAAGACCCGAACGACCGTTGCGCCTGGGCACCAGGGGATCGCCGCTTGCGCTGGCCCAGGCTCATATGACCGCGCAGGCACTGCGCGATGCCCATGGATGGGATCAGGACGCTATCGTCACCGTCATCGTCCAGACCAGCGGCGACCGGATTCAGGACCGGGCACTGGCGGAAATCGGCGGAAAAGCGCTCTGGACCAAGGAGCTGGACCGGGCGCTGGTGGAGGGCGAAATCGACTGCGCCGTCCACAGCATGAAGGATGTCGAGACGATCCGGCCCGAGGCGATCCATGTCGCAGCGATGCTGCCGCGTGCCGACGTGCGCGATCGGCTGGTCGGCGCAGAAAATCTTGCCGCGCTGCCGCCGCAGCCGATCGTCGGGACCAGTTCGCCGCGCCGCGCCGCGCAGGTGAAACGGCTGCGCCCCGATGCGCAGATCATCCTGTTCCGCGGCAATGTCGCCACGCGGCTGGCCAAGCTGGAGGCCGGCGAGGCCCATGCGACGTTGCTCGCGGCTGCCGGACTCGACCGGCTGGGCCAAGCGGACATTGGTGCCACGGTCGAGATCGACACCATGCTGCCTGCCCCGTCGCAGGGGGCGGTCGGCATCGAGACGCTGGCCGACAATGCAGACATGCTGGGCTGGCTGGCGGCGATCAACCATCGCGACACTTTCGATTGCGTGATGGCCGAGCGCGCCGTGCTGCGCGGGCTGGGCGGCACATGCCATTCGCCGATCGCGGCGCTGGCCGTGCTGGAAGGCGCACAGATTCATCTGCGCGCCGAGATCATCAGCCCCGAAGGCGACGAGACGGTGGGGGACGAGGCGTGGCTGGCACGCGGCGATGCGGCGGCGGCCGAAGCGATCGGCCGGGGTCTGCTCGAACGGGCAAGCCCGGCGCTGCGCAGCCTGTTCGAGGGGTGAGACCGCTCATCATCCTGCGGCCCGCGCGCGGCGCCGGCAGGACGGCGGACAAGGCGATGGCCATGGGGCTGGCAGTGCGACTGTGCCCGCTGTTCGCGGCCGAGGCGCTGGCCTGGACGCCGCCGAGCGCCGGGGATTTCGATGCGCTGCTGGTGACGAGCGCGCAAACGGTGCGATTCGGCGGGGCTGCGCTGCAGGCCTATCGCGCCTTGCCGACCTATGCCGTGGGCGCGGCGACGGCCGAGGCGCTGCAGGAAGCGGGTTTTGTCGATCCGGTCGCGGGGGATGGCGATGCGAGCGCGATCGCCGCGCGGATCGCGGCCGACGGGCACCGGGCCGTGCTGCACCTGTCGGGCGAGGCGGTGGCGCCGATGGACGCCGAGCCGCTGCAGGTAACGCGCCTTCCGGTCTATCGGATGAAGCCCCTGCCCTGCGATCCGCCGGAGCTGAGCGGTGGCGTGCTGCTGGTCCATTCCCCGGCCGCCGGTGCCCGGCTGGCCGAGATTTTCCCCGAAAATCAGCGCGCGACGACCGATATCGTCGCGATAAGCCCGGCCGCCCTCGCCGCCTGCGGGAGCGGATGGGCCAGTGCGCAGGCCGCCGACGCCCCCAATGATGCGGCGGTACTGGCCCTCGCCCGTCGATTATGCGAATGAAACGCCGGTCGCAAACGAGAGAGACTTGATGAACGAGCAGGAGAGTGTGGAAATTCAGCAGGAAACGCCGCCGCCCGCGCGCCGACGCACATCCTGGCTGACGCCCGTGCTGCTGCTGTTCGCGTTCCTGATCGGCATCGGCGTCACCATCTGGGCGATGCCGCAGATCGAACGGCGCTGGGGTAGTGACGAGGCGGCGACGCCCGCCCTGCCCGCGCCGCTGCTGGGCAGCAACGCCATACCGTCGGGCCGTCCGCTGACGGCAGACGCCGCGCAGATGCTCGACGCCCGCGTCATCCAGCTGGAGGAGCGGCTCAATCGCATCACCGTCGAGGCGCAGGCCGCGTCGGGCAATGCCGCGCGCGCCGAGGGGCTGCTGGTCGCCTTTGCCGCCCGCCGCGCGCTCGATACCGGCGCCCCGCTCGGCTATGTCGAGGGGCAGTTGCGGCTGCGCTTCGGCCAGGCGCAGCCCCGCGCCGTCGCCACCATCATCAATGCCGCGCGCGAGCCGGTGACGCTGGCTGACCTGCGCGCCGGCCTGGTCGACGTCGCCGATCGCGTCACGTCGCCGCCGGCCGACGCCAGTTGGTGGGACAGTTTCGAGCATGAAGCGCGCGAACTGATCATCATCCGCAAATCCTCCACTCCCTCGCCGCGGCCGCAAATGGCGATGCAGCGGGCGTTGCGCTATATCGACGCCAGCCGCGTCGGTGCGGCGCTGGCCGAGGTGGAGCGCATGCCCGATCGCGCGGCGGCCGATCGCTGGATGCAATATGCCCGCCGCTATCTGGAGGCGCGCCGGGCGCTCGACCTGATCGAGACCGCAGCGATATTGGAGCCGCGCCAGCTGCGCACGACCGAGGGCGCCAGCGTCGCGCAGACCTCCCCCCTAGCCCCCTGACCCGCCTTTTCTGAGACATGCCGTTCATCGCTTGCGATGAAACCCATGGACGCCCCCTGCGTTTGTCACGAGAATGTCACCTTTTCCGCCCGGTTCAGGACAGAGTCTCTCGTGCCACCCTATGCCGATGCCATTGCCAGCTTCTGGAAGGGCCGCCTCGCGAGCGGTCCGCGTGCATCCGCGCGCCCGTCGCTGTCGCATCTGCTGGGCAATGCGTCGGTGCCGTTCGACATCAACCGCACCAGGGCGCAGGCCGAGACGCTGAGCCGTGCGATTCGCGGGGACGGACGGCATATATTGCTGGTGCCGGGGCTGATGGCATCGGAACAGCGGATGGAGCCGCTGCGCGCGATCCTGAACGCCGCCGGTTATCAGGCGCATGGCTGGGACATGGGCCGCAATTTCGGGCCGCGCGCCGATACGCTGGAGAAGATCGACGCCCGCGTCGATGCGATCCGCCGGACATGCGGCAAGCCGGTGACGCTGGTCGGCTGGAGCCTGGGCGGCCTTTATGCGCGCGAATATGCCAAGTTCGCGCGATCCAAGGTCGGCGGCGTGGTGACGATGGGCACGCCCTTTTCCGGCGACCCGCGCGCCAACCATGCCTGGCGCCTTTATCAGCTGGTGTCGGGCTTCCCGGTCGACACGCCCCCCTTCCCCTGCACCCGCGAGGAAAAGCCGCCGGTGCCGACCGTGGCGCTCTGGTCGCAGCGCGACGGCGTGATCCTGCCCGAATGCGCAAGAGGCCGCGCCGGCGAGCGCGACCGCGCGATCGAGGTTGATTGCACCCATATGGGCTTCGCCGCCGCGCCGGAGGGGATTTTGGCCGTCGGCAAGGCGCTGGAGATGATGGCCGCCTGAGCGGTCGGCGCTGCTTTCAGGGTCATGGGTTCGACCGACAGGGTCACAGCGGCAAAGTTCACACCGTTGATCGCGACGCATTTCCGGGCTTTCGGACCGGAAACGCGACAGCCACGCGCGCCCGACGCGCCCCTCACGCGCCTGTTGGATCATGATGACGCGCCCCCTGCGCGTCGGTGGCGCGTCACCTGGGTCACGGTTGCATCGCTGTTGGCGGATGCCATGCGGGGACGAAAGGGGATGGAGGGCAGGTTGGTCCATCCATGAGGATAGACCAGCAAAAATCCTACATTGAAAGACAATAGGAGGCGGCGGAGCGCGACGAATGCGGAAGCGTGCCACGTGGATTGCCGCTCCTCCGCGCTCTCCGCGCCGCCGCGTGATTATTTTTCGCGCGGAGACGCGGAGGAGAAAGGGCGGCGCTTGACCGGCTGTAATGGGTGGGGGGGCGGACTGACGGGTTTAGGATGATGAAAGGGCAAATCCGACCTGTTATGGTAACTTGATGCAGTCCTTTAAAACCGAAGCTCGCATCATCGCTGCCCGAAACCTCACGCCCAATGTGGCTAGTGTAGCTGTATCGCTCGATGAGCGAGCGGGCCACGTTCACGTCACCTACTATCTATATAATTCAAACACGGAAGACGACGAGGAGTGGAGAGAATTGACGGTAGGTGAGCTTATAGCTGCGTTTCCAGTCATCCGCTCAGCAACATCATTATTTAGGCCGATGGCAGACCTAAAGATGCACAGCGATATCGTCTTCAATCGCGAGTGAGCGTCCGCTTTGTGGAGCAGTTATGAGGTCTCCAAATGGCCGCAAATGGTCGCTAGCAGACTGCCCATACCCCATCCTCAATGATCGTGATGATGCCCATGGTCATGCCCATCACCCGCGCCGTGGATCGCCTCCAGCACATCCTCCAGCCGCGCCGGATCGCCCAGCGCCAGCACATGGCCTTCGCTGTCGGCGGTCAGCGGTTCGCCATTCCAGTCGCACATCAGGCCGCCCGCGCCCTCGACCACCGGCACCAGCGCCGCGAAGTCGTAGCTTTGCAGCCCGGATTCGATGACGATGTCGAGGAAGCCCGACGCCAGCAGGCCATAATTATAGCAGTCGCCGCCATAGACCGGCCCCTGGCGCGGCGATCCGCCGGACACCGCACCGACCAGCGCCATATAATGGAGCACGTCGCCTTCGGCGAACAGATGCGGGCTGGTGGTGGCGATGCCTGCGCCCTCCAGTGCCTTGCACGCGCGGGTGCGCACCGGCTTGCCGTTGAAGGTGGTGGGCTGGCCGCTCATCCCGGCCCAGCGTTCCTGCGCGATCGGCTGGTCGATGATGCCGATCGTCGGCCAACCCGCCTGCGTCAGCGCGATCAGCGTGCCGAAGATCGGCCGCCCGGCGATGAAGCTGCGCGTGCCGTCGATCGGATCGAGAATCCACACCCGCTCGGCATCGGTGCGCACCGATCCATATTCCTCGCCGATGATGCCGTCATCCGGGCGCTCTTTCTCCAGAATCGCGCGGATCGCGGCTTCGGCGGCGCGGTCGGCCTCCGTCACCGGCGACTTGTCGGCCTTGATCTCCATGTCGTAGCGCGCCCGGAAGAACGGGCGGATGGCGGCGCCGGCGGCGTCGGCTAGGCGGTTGGCAAGGGCCAGGTCATCGCGGGTGGTCATCTGCTCCGCCTAGCCCGTTGGCGGGCGCCACGCTAGACTGGCCTCAACCGATTCACCGAAGGAGAGAGGAAAGATGCCCGGTTCCCCCGTCATCCCGTGCCTGCGCTATGCCGATGCGCCCGCCGCCATCGATTTCCTGTGCGCCGCCTTCGGCTTCGAACGGCACGCCGTCTATCCCGACGATCTCGACAACAGCATCATCCATCATGCCCAGCTTGTCCTGGGTCAGGGCATGGTGATGCTGGGCAGCGTCAAGGATATGGAGGGCGAATCGCTCTACACCTGGTCGACGGTCCGCGACCTGGGCGGCATCACCGCCTGCGTCTATATGGTCGTGCCCGATGTCGATGCCCATTGCCTCCATGCCCGCAATGAAGGCGCAGTGGTGGTTGACGAACCGCATGACAATCCGGGCTATCCGGGGCGCGGCTATACCGCGCTCGATCCCGAGGGGAATGTCTGGAGCTTCGGCAGCTATGACCCCTGGGAGCCTATCCCTGAAGACGCGGATTAAGCATTTGGCAACCGTGCCGTTCTAGCCTCCCAGGGGAAAGGGGGTCGTCATGGCGCTGGTTGGCTGGATCTTGAGCTTCATCTGCCTGTTCGCGGGCCTCGCGCTGCGGCAGGACATGCCGATCGGCGGATCGGTGGCGATGTCCAACATCCTCGTCGTCTTCGCTTTGCTCGCCTGTCCGATGGTGTGGCGCGAACTGCCTTTGGGCGTCTCGCGCGGCCAGCGCATCGTCTCCGGCCTGGCGCTGGTCTTTGCCCTGCCGATCATCCTGTTTCCGACGCACTAGACTGATCCGCGCCGGCGCTGGACTATATTATATATAATTCAATAGTTTGGTTCGCAATTATCCCCATAAGTTAAGTATTATTACTTAATTTCGGTCATGGGCGATTGTCACGACCCCCTGTCGCGTTATTCGGCTCTCAATTTGCAATAGCGATAAAATGTTTTGAAATCGAACTCGCATGAGTCATGCTGTCCTTGATAGAGTTAAATCTATTGGGAGGTATTTAGGTGGCGACGTCATTAGCTAGTGCCGTAAGAGATCCTCGTACTGCAGAATTTAGGAACCTTTTGACCGGCTTGCTTGAAAATGGCGGGGATCCGGGGCTGATCGTAGGACCGCATGTCCCGCGAGTTCAGTTCGACCATGTGCTGGAACTGATCAGGCCGCACAATCTGTCATTCGAGAACAAGAAAGTCCTGGATTTCGGCTGCGGTGCGCATCGGCCGCTCAGTGCTGCCCTGGTCTTCCATCTGTGCGGCGCGCGGGAGGTCACGGCGATCGACCTGGAGCCTTTTTTTGATGAAGGCAGCATCGCGGTTGGTCTGGTTGCCCAATGTCTGGGGGTCATGTTCGATCGCGACTTCTTCGACCTGAAGGGGGCGGGCCTGGACTATGGCCAGGCGATGACGCGTCTCGGTGCCATTGCGCTGGACAGGTTGCTGGACGGCGACATTCGTTCAGGATTGCCCGAATCCATAAGATGGCGGCATTGCTTCTACGAGGAACTGCCCGAGCAGGAGCAGCTTTTCGATGTCATGGTCTCGCATACCGTTTTTGAGCATGTGGCGGATCCCAAGACGACCCTCATGAATCTTCGGCGCAACATGAGTCCAGACGGGTTCGGTATCATCGTCATCGATTACAAGGATCATCGTGCCTATGCCGGCACGGCGCCAAGCTATTATCAATATCTGATGGATGACCTGGACCATATGCCGGGCTACATCAACAAGATCAGGCACAGTGCATTTGTCGATATCGTGGCCAGCGCCGGATTCGAGGTGCTGGAATGCGTCCGAGAACGCATGTATCCTTCGCAGGAGGAGCGCAATCAGTTTTTACCGCGCTACGCCAGCCTGTCCGAAGACGATATCACGACGAGTGGTGCGCGTATTTTGATCCGGCCGATCTGAGGCGCCGAGGGGAGCGGGTGGCTGAGCCGTGTATCGGTGAGCCGCCGCGCTACCGTCGAAAAAGCCCTGGGCTTCAATCGGCGGGGCGCCGCATCACTGGCTTGTTCGAACAGGCTGGCGAACGGTCCTTAGGGTCGGCCCGCCAGCCTGTTTCTCGTCAATCGAACAGGCTCGACACAGAGCTTTCGTCCGCGATACGCTTGATCGCCTCGCCCAGCAGCGGGGCGATCGGCAGGTGGCGGATATTCTTGGCGTTGATCACCGCATCGGTACCCTGGATCGAATCGGTGATGACCAGTTCGCGCAGTTCCGACGCATCGACGCGGGCAACGGCGCCGCCCGACAGCACGCCATGGCTGACATAGGCGACGACGTCCTCGGCGCCCTGTGCCTTCAGCGCCGCGGCGGCGTTGCACAGCGTGCCGGCCGAATCGACGATATCGTCGATCAGGATGCAGAAACGCCCCTTCACGTCGCCGATGATGTTCATCACTTCCGACTCGCCAGCGCGCTCGCGGCGCTTGTCGACGATGGCGAGCGGGGCGTTGTCGAGGCGCTTGGCCAGCGCACGGGCGCGCACCACGCCGCCGACGTCGGGCGACACGACCATGATATTCTTGTCGCCGAAACGGGCCTGGATATCGGCCGACATCACCGGGGCGCCGAACAGATTGTCGGTCGGGATGTCGAAGAAGCCCTGGATCTGGCCGGCATGGAGATCGACCGACAGGACGCGGTCGGCGCCGGCAGTGGTGATCAGGTTGGCGACCAGCTTGGCGCTGATCGGCGTGCGCGGGCCGGGCTTACGGTCCTGGCGGGCATAGCCGAAATAGGGAACCACGGCGGTGATTCGCTTGGCCGACGCGCGCTTGAGCGCATCGATCATGATCAGCAATTCCATCAGATTGTCGTTGGTGGGATAGCTGGTCGACTGGATCACGAACACGTCTTCGCCGCGGACATTCTCATGAATTTCCACGAAAACTTCTTCGTCGGCAAAGCGACGGACGCTGGCCTCGGTCAGGGGAATTTCGATATAGTCGGCGATGGCGGCCGCGAGCGGCTTGTTCGAATTGCCGGTCATGAGTTTCATGGCGAAAATCCCCAGGCTAATTGGCGTGACGAATTGATGACGATGCGCGAAACGCGGCCCCTTTAGCGGCGCATGTCCCATGTGGAAAGGCGCTTTTGCGCCCTGCGACAAAATGCACCCCGCATTTTCAGAACGCGCGCGAAGCGGGCGTTCGGTTCGAAAATGCGGCATCGGAAAACAGAGCATTTTCGCAAATAGGCAAAATGCTCTAGGGCGCGGTGCATGACCGACAAACTCGTGATCGCGCTCGCCCAGATGACCCAGACCATGGGCGACCCCCGGGCCAATGCCGACGCCATGCTGGAATGGCGCGCCCGCGCCAAGGGCGCGGACCTGATCGTCTATCCCGAACTCCAGCTGATCGGCTATCCGCCCGAGGATCTGGTGCTCAAGCCCGCCTTGCTCGACCAGGCCAATTATCATCTCGACCGGCTGGCGCAGGAAAGCGCCGATGGCGGCCCGGCGATGCTGGTCGGCACCGTCGTCGCGTCGCAGGGCGTTCTCTTCAACGTCGTCGCCCTGATCGAAAATGGCGCCGTCACCGCGATCCGGCAGAAGCGCGAACTGCCCAATTACGGCACCTTCGATGAAAAGCGCCTGTTCGCCCCCGGCCCGCTGCCCGCGCCGATCGATTTTCGCGGCGTGAAGATCGGCGTGCCGATCTGCGAGGATATCTGGTTTCCCTTCGTCACCGCCCATTTGCGGGCGGAGGGTGCGGAAATATTGATCAGCCCCAATGGCAGCCCGTTCGAGGTCGACAAGGATGATCGCCGCCTGAACGTCGTCGCCGGCACCCGCGTGCGCGAAACCGGCCTGCCGCTCGTCTATCTGAACCGTGTCGGCGGCCAGGATGAACTGGTGTTCGACGGCGCCTCCTTCGTCATGAACGGCGACCTCTCCATCGCCCAGCAACTGCCCGACTGGGAGGAAAAGCTGGTGCTGACGCAGTGGGAGAAATGGGACGGTCAGTGGGTCTGCCTGCCAGGCGAGCGCCATGAACTCGATCCGCGCCCGGCCGACATCTACAATGCGATGGTGCTGGGCCTGCGCGACTATGTGAACCGCAACCGCTTCCCCGGCGTCGTCCTCGGCCTGTCGGGCGGCATCGATTCCGCTTTGTCCGCCGCCGTTGCGGTCGATGCGCTGGGCACTGACCGGGTCTGGTGCGTGATGATGCCCTCGCGCTTCACCAGCCAGGAAAGTCTGGACGATGCAGTCGAATGCGCGCGGCTGCTCGGCGTGCGCTACGACACCATCCCGATCGAACCGGCCGTTTCCGCCTTCGACACGATGCTGGCCCCGGTGTTCGAGGGCAAGGCGCGCGACCTGACCGAAGAGAATATCCAGTCGCGCATTCGCGGCCTCACCCTGATGGCCCTCTCCAACAAGTTCGGCCATATGCTGCTGACCACCGGCAACAAGAGCGAGATGTCGGTCGGCTATGCCACCATCTATGGCGACATGGCGGGCGGCTATTCGGTGCTGAAGGACGCCTACAAGACGACGGTGTTCGACCTCTGCCGCTGGCGCAACGAGCATATGCCCTCGCTCGGCGAAGGCTTTGGCCCGGCCGGCCCGGTCATGCCCGAACGCGTCATCACCAAGCCGCCCAGTGCCGAACTGCGCGACAATCAGAAGGATGAGGACAGCCTGCCGCCCTATGAGGTGCTCGACCCGATCCTCTATGGCCTGGTCGAGGAGGAATTGTCGGTGGCCCAACTGGTCGAGCGCGGCTTCGACAAGACGGTCGTCACCCGGATCGAGCATCTGCTCTACATCGCCGAATATAAGCGCCGCCAGGCGCCGCCCGGGGTGAAGCTGGGCATCCGCAATTTCGGCCGCGACCGCCGCTACCCGATCACCAACGCCTTCCGCAGCGTGTAAGTAATTCAGCCGTTCGGTTCGAGCCGCTTCGAGCGTGTCGAGAAGCGTCGTCGAGAACTGTTCTCGATAAGCCCGAACCGAACGGGTTCAGGACCGGATTTATGACTGTCATCACCCGCTTTGCCCCCTCGCCGACCGGACATCTCCATGTCGGCAATATCCGCGCCGCGCTCCACAACTGGCTGTGGGCGCGCAAGTCCGGCGGCAAGTTCCTGCTGCGCCTCGACGATACCGACCTGGAACGCTCGCGCCCCGAATATGCGGATTCGATCAAGGCCGACCTGCGTTGGCTCGGCCTCGACTGGGACGCCGAGGAAAAACAGTCCGAGCGCTTTGCCCTCTATGAAGCGCGGTTTGCGGCACTCAAGGCCTCGGGCCATGTCTATCCCGCCTATGAAACCAGCCAGGAACTGGAACTGCGCCGCAAAGTGCTGCTCGGGCGCGGCCTGCCGCCGGTCTATGACCGCGCCGCCCTGTCGCTGACCCCGGACCAGATCGCCGCTTATGAAGCCGAAGGGCGCACGCCGCACTGGCGCTTCAAGCTCGACCATGACCAGCCGATCGTCTGGACCGACCTCATTCGCGGCGAGCAGCGCTTCGATCCCGGATTGCTGTCCGACCCGGTGATCCGCCGCGCCGACGGCTCATGGCTCTACATGCTCCCCTCGGTCATCGACGATGTCGACATGGGCGTCACCCATGTGCTGCGCGGCGAGGATCATGTCTCCAACACCGCGACCCAGATCCAGATGTTCACCGCGCTCGGCGCGCCGCTGCCCCAGTTCGCGCATGAAGCGCTGCTGACCGGCAGCGAGGGCAAGCTGTCGAAGCGCCTCGGCTCGCTCGGCGTCGCCCATTTCCGCGAGATCGGGCTGGAACCGGCCGCGATCGCGTCGCTACTCGCCCGCCTCGGCAGCTCGCAGCCGATCGAGCCCTTCGCGGACCGTGCGCCGCTGATCGAGACGTTCGACTTCGCCCATTTCGGCCGCGCCCCCGCGCGCTTCGACGAAGCCGAACTGGCGAGCCTCAACCAGAAGATCGTTCATGCGCTGCCCTATGATGCGGTCGCCGACCGCCTGCCCGCCGGCATGGACGCCGCCGCCTGGGCCGCGATCCGCCCCAATCTGGAGACGGTGGCGGGCGCCGCCGACTGGTGGCAGATCGTCACCGGCCCGATCGCCGTGCCCGAAGGGACGCAGGAGGACCGCGATTTCCTCGCCGTCGCCCATCGCATCCTGTCCGCCGCCGCCTTCGACGCCGACATCTGGCGCACGCTGACCGGCGCGCTCAAGGATGAAACCGGCCGCAAGGGCAAGACCCTGTTCCAACCCCTGCGCCGCGCGCTCACCGGCCTGGATCACGGCCCCGACATGGGCCAGTTCCTGCCCCTGATCGGCCGGGACGAGGCGCTGAAGCGGCTTCAGTCCTGAAGGCCTGAAGCGGACCTTTCCTACTCCCCTCCCTTCCAGGGAGGGGCCGGAGGTGGGTGCGCCGCGGAGCGGCGGTCTACGCTCGATGGGGTTGAAGCTCGCTGCGCTCGCCACCCACCCACCCACCTTTGGAGGGGGGGTATGTCTCGTTCCCACCCTCGATCGCCGGCCACCGGGTCGATCGGTGCCAGGCTTTTTCGTTATCCGGCTGTCCGCTCTTGATCGGGAAAGCTGCCCGCCACGAAGGGTCGTGTCCCACGGGGTGGTGTAGGAAGGTTTCCCTGAGAGGGTGGCCACCGTCGATCTTCTGGTAGGGTTCGGATGCGAACTCGAACCTGGAG
>NZ_JACIEU010000019.1 GCF_014197035.1 Sphingobium scionense
AAAATCCAGCCGGCTGCTTAAACCATCGAAATGAGGGGTCCCTTTTAGACGCCGATCACCCCGCTAACGGGGTTCTTTTTGCACGCCGATCCACAACGCTGGAGGAGATCCGCAAGGTGTGGCCGGAGCATCTACCGCTGACTGCGCGCTTCGGCGTCATCGAGTTCGACGGCGGCGATGAGGAGTCGCTGGTGGAATCGATCGCGCTGGTGAACGAATTCAAGGCCCGCGGGCTCGACATGCTTAACGTCAGCATCGGCTGCTCGACGATCGAGGGCAAGACGCCATGGGCAGAAGGCTTCATGGCGCCCTATGCCGGCCGCCTGCGGCAGGAAACCGGCCTGCCGGTCGCAACCGCCTGGTGCATCGACGGGCCCGAGGTCGCCAATGCGGCGGTCGAAAAGGGCGAACTCGATCTCGTCATGATCGCGCGTGCGCACTTGGCCGATCCGCATTATCCCTATGTCGCTGCGCAGGCACTTGGCGACAAGAAGCCGGCCTGGGTGCTTCCCGCACCTTATGCCCACTGGCTGTCGCGCTATCGCGGCATTGGCAAGGCGGCTGCGCAATAATCTGACCGCCGGGGAGGTCGAGGTTCGCGCGGATCGCAGCGACTGCGCGCCAAGTCTCCCCTTGCGGACAATGTCCGACAGTTTCGAGCGCGGTGAGCCACCTCGGGTTACAGAGCGTGCATAGGGATGTATTTGCCCTAAACCGAGATATTGCTCCCGTTACACATGGACATGCCGCTTCGGATCATCTGCGACGCCTTTTTGACGCACGTCACTATCAGGCGCGCGCGCCTCGTATCTACTCAGCGCCGCAGCAGTCGGGTCACTGCGGTCTGAGCGCATGCTTCGTCCAAACCCTGGACGCCGCTCAGGGCGCCGCCGGACACCGCGACGATGGCCAGGATCTTGCCGTCCCGCGACACGGGAAAGCCGCCGCCGCGCAAGACGCCGATCTCCGGGTCTGCTGCCGCTTCCGCTATCAACTGCGGATTGCTCTTCGATTGCCTTTCCACCTCACCCGAGGCCATCGCGTAGCGGGCGACGATCCGCGCCTTGGTGCGCGCGATCAGTTGCGATCTTACGCCTGCGCCATCGCCCGATAACAGGACCACAGGCGCACCAACGTTATCGGCGATCAGCACGCTGACAGGGACATGCCGGGCAGCACAGTCTTGTTGCGCCGCTTGCGCCGCGGCAAGTGCCTCGTCGAGGGATGGCCCCGGTGCGCGCGGCAGATTTTTCGGCATGGCGGCGATTGTCGCGGCGAGCGAAGGTGCAGTCTGGACCGGGGCACCGTGCTCCTGTGCCGATATATGACCGGCGAGGCTGACAGTTGCGGCCAGCAGCAAGAGGCCGTTGCGATATGCATGGGTCATGATGGGGGCTTTCTTCGCCATTGCGATCACCAGGCTGGCTGGGTCGCGTAGAAGCGCTGCCAGAAGGCGATCTTGTCCGGTGATGCGACCGGGATGGCGCCGAAATGATCCCCCAGTTCCATCACCTGCGCACGGTGCGGGTCATAGGCCGGCCAGGTCGGCAGGCCCGGTCCATTGGGATTGCCGGTCTGGATGATGTTCGCCCAATAGCTGGACATGATGTCCGCGATGCGATGATCCTCCGCCGTCCACGGCACATCGGGCATCGCGTCGAGGCTGTTGAAGGCATAGGGGATTTCCGAGCCATGAAAGGCGCCGCGCAGGTCGTGCTGCGGGCCGGGCATAGCATGGGTCCAGAAATAGGTGTGGAGCGGCTGCTGGTTGCCCTTGCGCCACAGCGTGCCCCACAGCCAAGTCGAGATGCGGCTATTGTCGCGCGCCGATGCATTATTCTGCAGCGCAGCTTCATCGTCGGTCCGGGCGGGGTAGAGCTTCAGGAAATCATCCGCCAATCCGCCGAACTTGCGCCGGGCCGCCGCCTGGAACTGGGCGACGGTGACGCTGGTCTGCGGCATGCCGGCGCGGGGCGGCGTGGTGCTGGCGCGCAACGTGGCAAAGGCGGTTTCGGGCACCGCGCCGGTCTCGTCCTTGTTGTTGCCCGCGACATAGGCGACCGGCTGCTGGCTGCCGGCCTGATAGCTGTCCCAATAATTGCGGGGCAGCACCCAGCCATCCACCACCGGGCGGAACAGCGGCGGCTTGCCGTCGCTGCCGGTCTCGACGCTGGCGTCGATCGTCGCGCTGCCTTCGATCAGCTTCTGCCAGGGCATGGCGCGCAGATCCGCGAGGCTGGTCGCGCCATGCGCCTGCGCATAATCCTGTCCCGCCGCCTCCGCGCTCTTGAGCGGCCGCCAGGAAACGGAGAGATAGCGCAGTTCCGTGTCGCGCGGATAACGGGCATGGCTCTGGGCTATGCCCGCGCGGAACAGCCCCTTGGCGAGCGGCGACAAAGTGAGGAAACCGACCGAGCCGGCCCCGGCCGACTGGCCGCCGATCGTCACCTTGCTCGGATCGCCGCCAAAGGCCGCGATATTCCGCTGCACCCATTGCAGCGCGGCGATATCGTCGAGCAGGCCATAATTGCCCGATGCGTCATGGCCCGATTCCCTGCTAAGTTCTGGCGTGGCGAGGAAGCCCAGCACGCCGACGCGATAGTTGAAGGTGACGACGACCACGCCCTTGCGCGCCAGCGCTTCGCCATCGAATTGCGGGCTGGCGCCGGTGCCGCCGATGAAGCCGCCGCCATAGATCCAGACATAGACCGGGCGTTTTTCGCCGTCGCCCGGCTTGGCGCCGGTCCAGATGTTGAGGCTCAAACAATCCTCGCTCTGCTCCAGCCCCTTGGCCATTTCGCCGCCCGGTTGCGGGCAAGCGGGGCCGAAGCGATCGGCATTGCGCACGCCGTTCCAGGCAAGGGGCGCGGCGGGCGCGCGCCAGCGCAGCGGGCCGACCGGCGGGGCGGCATAGGGAATGCCCCTGAACACCGAAATCGACGGATCGCGGCCGACCGCGCCGGTCAGCAGGCCGGTCTCGACCCTGATCGGTCCCGGTGCGGACGCCGGTTTGCGACTGTAGCCGACCAGATCGCCCGACGCGAGGACATGGCCCTGCATGGCCTGTTTGAGCGCGTCGAAGCTGGGCGGGATATCGAAGGTCAGAACGGTGTCCAGCGCGAAGACCTGCACATGATAGGCGTGCCGATCGGTGTCATGGGCGTGGGGGCCGGCATAGGGCGCGGCGGCGCCATGGACATTGGGCCCATAATGGCTGCCCGCCGGCGGCGCGGCCATGGCTTGCGGCAATGATAGGGTGTTTGCCGGGACATTGTAGAGCGTCAGTTGGATGCTGGTGCCGGCCTGCGGATCGGCCGGGTTCAACTGGCCCTGCATGACGATGGCATAGCTGCGCGTCCCCCTTGGACCGGCGCTCCATATCAGGCCCGGAAAGCGATTGTCGCCATATTGGGTGTTGGCGATCGGTATGCCGCTTCCGGTGGTGAAGGACGGGCTGGTCACCTGCAAATGCTGGCCCGCGCCGATCGCCGCAATCAGCAATTGCCGGTCATGGCCGATGCTGGTGGGCATCGGCTGGGCCGTGGCGGCCACGATGCTCAGCGTCATCGCGGCTAGGCTCACCAGTGCGATGCGAGAATGTGCCAATGTCATGCCGTTTCCCTCACTGCGCCGTCGGCGCAAAGCGGCCGGGCTTGGCCAGCCAGCCGTCAATATGGTCATAGGTGGTCTTGAGCGTGTCGCCATAGGCGCCCGGCACCGGCTCGCACTTGGTGCAGGTCGTATACATGTGGGTCGCCCCCTCGACGAAGGCGATCGACTTGTCCTTGCTGCGGGCGAGATTGTAGATCGTCTCGGCCGCCAGATATTCCCAATGGCCGGTCATGCCCATCACCAGCAGCGGCGCGCCGATGCCCTGCACATTGCCCGGCGGGCTGGCATAGGTCGACGTCCATTCCACGCCATGCACGCCGGTCGCGTCATAGCCAAAATCCGGGCCGGTGCGGATCGCATAATTGTTGAGATAGTTGCGCACCGTGGTCTTGAGCGCCCCGCGCATCAGCGATGGCGTCATGCTGCGGATATTTTCCGGCACGCGCACGGTCGGGACGACGCCCGTCGTCACCCGGCCATCGGCGTGGAGCAGGGGCCAGACCTGCCGCGTATGCGCCATCAGCCGGACATCCTGTGAGAAGAGCTTGTTGTTGCTGCCCAGCAGGATCGCGCCGGGCACCACATAGGGGGCATCGTCGGCGAAGGGGCCTTTGCCCGCCTCAATATCGGCCAGCATCGCCTGCGCGCGGGCGAGCAGCGCGTTGTTGCGGCGCCCCTCTGCCTGGAGGAAGGCGCGGGTGAAGGCCGCCGAATAGGCGGAGCCGGTCGGCCGGAAGCCATTGGCAGGATCATACATGTCGAGTGCAGGATCGATCGCCATGCCGCCGGCCTCGTCCCGCACGGCGGGATCGATGCTGAA
Source organism: Sphingobium scionense (assembly GCF_014197035.1). Classification (GTDB taxonomy): domain Bacteria; phylum Pseudomonadota; class Alphaproteobacteria; order Sphingomonadales; family Sphingomonadaceae; genus Sphingobium; species Sphingobium scionense. The sequence continues at coordinate 4,433 of NZ_JACIEU010000019.1, forward strand.
CAAGGTCATCGCGGCCAGGCCCCAGTTGGAATCGACCAGCATCAGCCCGTCCGCCGCCGGCAGGCCGGCCAGCGTGTCGGGGCATTTCCAGATCCGGTCGGCCGACTGGCAGGCCTTCACGCCCTGTTCGGCGATCATCTGATAGGCGCTCATGATCGTGCCGCCGCCGCTATGGCCCAGCAGCACGACTTGCTCGACGCCGGGCTGCTGGCGTAGCCAGGCGACCCCGGCCTTGATCTCCAGCACTATCTGGTCGAGCACGCCATCATTGGAGACGCCCGACTTGCTGGTGGAATTATTGGCGCACAGCACCCGATAGCCACGCTGCGCCAGTTCGGTGCAGCCTGAAAAGCTCAGATAATCGGCGGAGGAGTGCATGATGAGCACGGCCGTACCGGCCTTGGCGCTGGGCGCGGTCGGTTCATAATAGGCACCCGGCACGCCCGGTGCCAGATGGACGAAGCTGGTGCGGATGGCCGGGGCCTGCTGCGCCTGTGCCGGCTGGCCCCCGGTAAGGGCCAGCGCGGACAGCAGGGCAAGGGCGGTTGCCTTGATCGGGCGCATGGTCGGATCAGCCCTTGATGCGGAAGCCGATCATGAAGGCACGGCCGGTCGGGTCATCGGAAAATTCATAGGAGGCTCCGGCCGATGTCGTGCCGCTATAATAGCCGCTCAGCGGTGGCTTGGCGTCGAACAGGTTGGTGACGCTGAAATAGAGCGCGCTGTCCGCCATCTTCCAGCTCGCCCCGGTGTTGAGCGTGACCGTCAGGTTGGTGGTGGCGAAATCCTTCACATATTCCTGGCCGTCGGCGAAGACATGGGACGCGACGCCGCTGCGGCGGAATTTGTTGCGATAGCGCTCGAACAGATCGATCGAGACAGTGTCGTTCGGCTTGAAGTTGATGAAGCCGGCCAGCGTCACGCTGGGGCTGGGCATCAGACCGTTGAGGCCCCAGCCGGCACCGCCCTGGTCGATGGTCGGGATGCCGGGCTGCTCATAATAGATATGCGGCTGATAATTGACCATCAGGCGCAGGTTGAGCGGATGGCTGCCGATATGAGTGGCATAGTCGGCCTCGCCGTCGATGCCCCAGGTCTTCACCTTCGCGATATTATAGGGCTGGATATAATAGGCCGTCGCATTGCCCGATGCATCGCGCTGGATCAGCGAGCAGTAGATCGACGATCCGCCGCTGTCGACGCAGCCCTTCTGCACGGCCGCGTTGAAGCCCTGGATCACCGAAATCGCGTTGCTGACGACGGTGTGGTAATAATCGGCGGTCAGCGTCAGCCCCGGCACGAAGTCGGGTTTCAGCACGATGCCGGCGGTATAGGTCTTGCCCACTTCCGCCGTCAGGTTCGGATTGCCCATGTTGATCGAGGGCAGATAGGCGGTGACGTTCGGTGTCTTGGTCGTGTCGGTATAATTGCCATAGACCGTCGTGACCGGCTGGAAGAGGTCATAGAGGGTGGGCGCGCGGATATCGCGGGAGGCTGTGCCGCGCAGCTTGATCTGGTCATTCACTTCCCACACGCCGCCGACCTTCCAGGTCGTGTAATGGCCGCTGGTGCTATAGTCGGTATAGCGTGCCGCGCCGTTCAGCGTCAGCGACTTGGCGAAGGCGACATCCTTCAGCAGCGGGATTTCGACCTCGATCGCGGCTTCCTTCACGCTCTGCGATACGGTGTCGCTGTTGGGGAAGGTGGTCGGGTAGAGCACGGTGGCGCTGGTGCAGTTGTAGCGCAGGCCGGTGCAGTCGGCGAGGTCGGTCGGCAGCACGCTGCTCGCCGCATTGAAGCGCTGCTTGCGCCATTCGCCCGACAGCGCGACATTGACCGGCCCGGCCCAGGTATCGAACACCGGGCCGCTGATCGACACGTCAGCCGAATCCTGGATCGTGTGGGTGATGAAGACCGCCTTGCCCAGCACATAGTCGAGCGCTGCCGAACTGGCGGAGTTCGCACCGAACAGATTGAGCGGGACGCAGTCGCCATAGGCGGACGGGTTGGTCAGCGATGCCTGGCAGACGATCTGCCCGGTCGTCGGGCTGACCACCGCATCCAGCGCGGCCGCCAGCTTCTGGTTGTTGGGCATATTGTCGACCGTGGTCTGTAGCCGCGAATAGCCATGGGTGTAGGTGGCGTTCCACTTGAAGTCCGCCAGCGACCCTTCGATGCCGACATTGCCATAATATTGGTTGGTCTTTGACGACGCCTCGATGCGCGGCGCGCCGCTCAATATCTCGTTCATGGTGAAGGTGCCGGCGCCGGCCAGCGCCGCCTGCGCGGCAGGCGACAGGAAGGCGTTGCTGCTGCTGAAGGTCAGGCCGGTCAGCTGGTTCCAGCCGGTATAGCTGGTGTTCTTCTTGATGTTGGCCGCGCCCTGGACATAGACATGGATGTCGTCGGTCAGATCATAGTCGAACCGGGCAAAGGCCTGGGTGCCGCGCGAGGGCGAGGACATGGAGCTGTTCTGATAGGCGCCGTCGCCGCCGATCTGGCAGCAGGAGGAACCCGATGCGGTGCCGGCGACGAAGGGCACAATGCTGCCATTGTCATCGAACCTTTTGCCGCGCTGGGCGCCGTTGGTGATGTAACCGCCGAATGTGTAGGTCGCCAGGCGCACGTCGGTCGCCAGATAATAGGGGTTGGCGGCCGTGCCGGCGCCCTGCATCGCGGCCAGATTGTCCCAGCTGCGGTCATAGGCGCGGTTGAGGATGCCGTCATATTCGCGATGCTGGACGCTCGCCTCGAAATGGCCGCGCTCGCCGACCTTGAAGCCGAAGGCGCCGCCAATGTCGCGGGTCGCGGCGTCGCCGCGCTGCGAGATGCCGGCCTCGGCATGGGCGCGGAAGCCGTCGAAATTGCGGTTGAGGACATAGTTGACCACGCCCGACACCGCGTCCGAACCATAGACGGCGGACACGCCGCCAGTGACGACGTCAACGCGGCTGACCAGCTCCTGCGGGATCAGGTCGACATCGACCGTGGAATTGTAGAGCGTCGGCGGAATGCGGTGGCCGTCGAACAGAACCAGCGTGCGATAGGAACCCAGGTTGCGCAGGTTCAGCACATTGGCCGCGCCATTGCCGCCCTGCACGCCGGTGGCGTTGGAACCGGGATTGCTGAACTGGTTGCGCGATCCTGAAAAGACCGGAAGATTGTTGAGCGCGTCGGAAATGGTGCCAGCGGGGGCGGCGGCCGACAGCGTCTCGGTCGACACGGTGGTCAGCGGCGTCGGGCTGGCCGATCCATTGCGGATGATGCGCGATCCGGTGACGACGATATCGGCCGAACTGACATCCTTGGCAGCGTTGTCTTGCGCCGGCGCAGTCGGCGCTTCCTCTTGCGCCATGGCTGTCCCAGCCAGGCCCAGCAGGCTCGCGCTCGCCAGCAGTCGGCAAAAACTGAGATGCGATCTCATGACAATCCTCTCCTGAAATTTCCCTGTCGAGGATGACCGGAACAGTCATCAAAGCGGGATTCGACATGATCCTGATGCCATGATGGGACTGAGCCGAGGGTATATCTTCCTTGCCCGGCGAAATAAGTTTTGGGGCGCCCATGACGCTACGGATTCCATTCATGGGCCGATACCAATGCCAATTATCGCCCTTTCGATCGCCCTCGCCCGGACGCGCACGCTAGGCTAGGCGATTGCATCGGAAAGGGAGACGGATGGACCGGCGTCATTTCATCATCATGGGACTGGCAACCCTGCTGTCGCGGCCCGTCGCGACGGCGACGACCGGCAAAGCGCGCGATCCGATGCGGCTTTATATCGGCACGCAGGGCAGTGGACCGGGGCAGGGGATATGGACCGCCCACTTCGATTCCGCGAGCGGCACCCTCAGCGACCTGCATCTGGCGGCCGAGGTCGAGCGCCCCACCTGGCTGGTGGGCGATCCGAACCGGCCATTGCTCTATGCCGTCAGCGAGACCGGCAATGACGGACAGACACAAGGCGGCGTGCTGGGCTTTGCCATCTATCCGGCCAGTGGTGCGCTGACGCCGCTGGGGCGTGTCGATTCCGGGGGCAGCGGCGCGACGCATCTGTCGCTCGATCCGGCGTCACGCACGTTGTTCGTGGCCAATTACGGCTCAGGACAGGTGGCGGCGATCGCCCTGAAGCCCGACCGTTCGCCCGATGCCGTACAATCGCTCCAGACCCATGCCGGGTCGGGGCCGCACCGGCGCCAGAAGGGGCCGCATGCCCATGCGGCGGTGATCGACCCCAGCGGCCGCTATCTCCTCTCGCCCGATCTGGGGGCGGACCGGCTGTTCCTCTCCCGTTTCGATTCCAAGACGCGCGCGCTGACGGCGCTTGCGCCGATCGTCTTCCCGCCCGGATCGGGGCCGCGCCATCTGGTCTTCTCGCCCGATGGCCGCTTCGCCTTCCTCAACACCGAACTGACCGGGGAGGTCTATGCCTATCGCTGGGATGCGCGGCGCGGCGTCCTGACGCAGACGGCGCGGGTCGCGCTCGACGCGCCCGACTTTGCCGGCACGCGCAGCGCGTCGGAACTGGCGGTGTCGGCCGATGGCCGCTTCCTCTATGTCGCCAATCGCGGCGCCAACCTGCTCCACCTCTTCGCCATCGACCGCCGGAGCGGCGCGCTCACCGAACAGCAGCGGATCGATTGCGGCGGGCGCGGGCCGTGGAGCTTCGGTCTCGACCCCACCGGCCGCTGGCTGATCGTCGCCAACCAGGCCTCGGGCAATCTCTCGATCTTCGCGGTCGATCGCGCGACCGGCAAGCTCAGCCTCACGGCCAACAGCCTGGCCGTCGACAAGCCGGTGGCGATCGCCTTCTTCCCCTGATCCAGCGCGCGAAAAAAAGGGGCCGCGCCATCCCGTCGGATGGCGCGGCCCCTTTTCATGGGTCCACAGGGATCAGAAGTCGAATCCGGCGGTCAGGCCATAGGTGCGCGGCGCCGCATTGGTGCCGTTGTCGCCGCTGTTCGTGCCGCCGATCTGGGTATGATAATCGGCGTCTGTCAGGTTCTTGCCCCACAGGCGGACGAACAGATGATCGTCCTTGCTCCACCAGGTGAGCGAGGCATCGACGGTCTGATAGGCCTTCTGCTTCACCCGCTCGTCCGGCGTGCCGACGAAGCCGCTATTATGATAGAAATTGCCCGCCAGCGTGAACTTGCCGAAGTCGGTCGGGATATCGAGCGACCCACCGACACTGGCGGTGAAGGTTGGTGTGTTCTGCAACTTGTTGCCCGATGCATCGCCGATATAGAGGCAATTGCCACCCAAGGTCGTGTTGAGCGGGCTCAGCGTCCCCTGGCACGCCTGCGGCACCGTCTGCCCCGGCGCGATGATCTGGTTGAAGGTCGGGTTGGTCGCCGGGTTCTTCACCAGCGTGAAGTCCGAAGACAGCGGGAAGGGCTGGCTCAGGATCGCGTTGGTGAAGCCGGTATAGCGCGCATGGGTGTAGTTGAACCCGCCGAACAGGCGGAAATTCTGGGTCACGCGCCAGGTGAAGTCGGCATCAATGCCATAGATATGGGCACCGTCGGCATTATAGGCGCTGTTGACGCCGGAAATGACCTGTTGAACCTGGATATTCTGCTCGTCATAATAATAGCCGGCGATGTTCAGCCGTACCTTGCGGTCGAACAGGTCGGACTTGATACCGATTTCATAGGCATCTACGACATCGGGCTGCAGCAGCACGATCGGTGTCGCCTGCGGGATGTATGCGCCGCTGCGGAAGCCGCGATTATAGCTGGCATAGGCCAGAAGCTCGGGCGAGAAACGATGGTCGAGTGACAGGCGCCAGGTCAGCTTGTTGAAGGTCTCGCTTTCCTCCACCGTGGGTGAAGTCGTCGTCACCTTCGTATTGCCGTTATAGGATACGGTATAGGCGTTGAGTTCGCGCTTGTCGCTGGTGTAGCGCAGGCCGGCGGTCAGGTTGGTGCTGGCGCCGAAGCTGTAAGTACCCTCGGCAAAGCCGGCGAAGCTGTCGAGCGTCTGGTAATTGATATTGTCGCTATAGCCATTGCCGCCGAAGGTGAAGAGGCCAGTGGTGCGGGCCGGGTCATTGCCCGCCTTGCCATGCATGTAGAAGCCGCCCAGCACCCATTTGAACGGGCCGCCCGCTTCCGACACCAGGTTCAGTTCCTGGGTGAACTGCTTGTCGAACTGGCTGTTGTCGATGACGATGCGTTTTTGCGTCGTGCCATCGGGATCGAAATAATAGTCGAAGGTCGACTTGCGATAGGCGGTGATGCTTTTCAGCGAGACGCCGCCGAAATCCTGCTCGACCGTCAGGCTGGAACCCCAGGCGCGGGTCTGCATGTGCGGATCGACATCGGAATAAATGTCATGGTCGGGATCGCCGCCCAGATCGACGATCTGCTGCGTCACATTCTGGCCCAGCGCATTGCGGTCGAAATTGCGGAAGGCCGGCTCGCTGGCATTGCGGCCATTGGCGTCGGCGGCCAGCGTCACCTTGGTATCTTCGGTCGGCTCCCACCGCAGCTTGCCGCGCACGCCCCAGTTCCTGCCGGCCTGCACATCGTTGCCGGTCAGCAGATTCTTGCCATAGCCGGTCTGGCGGTTCTCATATTGGCCCGCCAGGCTGAAGGCGATCTTGTCGGTCAGGCCCGACGAGACATAGCCTGCCGCGTGGATCGTGTCGTAATTGTCGTAACCGATCTCCGCCTTGCCGGTCAGGTCGTAGCTTGGCCCCATGGTGGTGATCTGGATCAGGCCGCCGGTCGCGTTGCGGCCGAACAGCGTGCCCTGCGGCCCCTTCAGCACCGCCACCTGCTCGGTATCGAACATCGACTGGAGGATGCCGAAGGAGGCGCCATAATAGACCCCGTCGACATAGACGGCGACCGGGTTCTCGATGCCCGGCCCCTGGCCGGTGGCGCCGATGCCGCGGATGCGCGGCAGGCCGATGCCGCCGGTCGCGGTGGTGACGTTGAGCGCGGGCACGGTCGACTTGAGGTCCGCCGTGCTGGAAACGCCCGCCGCGCTCAGTTGGCTATTGTCGAGCGCGGTGATCGCGATCGGCACATTCTGGGCATTTTCCGAGCGCTTCTGCGCGGTGACGATGATGTCGCTGATCGCGCCGTTGGTGACGGAGCCTTGTGGCGCGCTGTCCTGCGCGATGGCCGACCCGCAGGTCAGGATGAAAATTCCAGTGCTTGCCAGCAGAGCCAGACGGCGGGCTCCGGCGGTTGTGCCGCTCTTGCGCATATATCCTCCTCCCAATTGTCATGCTGCGCGGCAGGCGGCTGCACAATGATTTGTTGCAGCCTGTTCCATCGCGTCGCCCTTTGGTGATTGAGCGGATTAATCAAGCTGCGGCGCGATGGGTTATAGGCAGTCGACAGCGCCCGATAATTTCTGCGATCCGCCGCATGCGTACGCCCGTCGCTTCGACTAACAGGACGATATCGGCCAGATGGGGCGCGCCGCTGCACAGCGATAAGAGGCGCGCGCACCGGCATTCTTGGGAGAGAGAAGTGAACCGTCGAGAGTTTATGGCAGCCGTTCCTGCGAGCGTCCTGCTCAGCCAGGTCGGGATTGCGAAGGCCGCGCCGGGCAAGAAGGGCGTGCTGCTGATGAACCGCATCGCCCCGTCCCAATCCGCGCTCTACACCGCTGGCGCCGATGGTGTCGGCGAGCGCAAGCTGCTGGCGGATGCGGCCTATGATTACAACGTGACCCTGTCGCCCAGGGGCGATCGCATCATCTTTACCTCCGAACGCAATGGCGACGGCCAGTCGGACCTGTTCATCGCCCTGCCGGACGGCAGCGGCATTCGCCAACTGGCGCAGGGATCGTCGATGGACGATGCGGGCGTGCTGTCGCCCGATGGGCGCGCGCTCGCCTTCGTGTCGACGCGCAACGGCTATCGCGCCAATATCTGGGTGATGGACGTCAAGTCCGGGGCGATGAAGCAGTTGACCGGCATCGGCGATGTGCGCGGCAAGGCCGACAGCCCCGACTGCTATTTCCGCCCCGCCTGGTCGCCCGACGGCAAGTGGATCGCCTTTTCCAGCGATCGCGACACCAGCTGGCGCGGCCATGATGACGGGCGCGGCTGGGAACATACGCAGGAACTGAGCATCTATGTGATCCGCGCCGACGGCACCGGCTTTCGCCAGGTCGCCAGCCGCAAGGGCTGGTGCCTGGGCTCGCCGGCCTGGTCGCCGGATGGCAAGCGGATCGCCTTCTATGAACTCACCACCGAAGCGACGTGGGGCGCGCGCCGCCCCGAATGGATCGGCCGGGTGGAATCGCAGATCGTCTCGGTCGACGTCGCCAGCGGCGCGCGGATCGAACATACCAATAGCGCCGGGCTGAAGGTTGCGCCGCATTTCCTGTCCAATGACGAGATCGGCTATCTGGTGAAGGGAGGGCCGGAAGAGGGTATCGCCTATACGTCGGGCCGCCCCGGCTTCAAGCGGGCCGGCCTGCGCTCGCCGCGCTGGTCGGCCGACGGCAAGTCGGTCTTCTACGAAGTCGTCGCCTTCCGTCCGGTCCGGCCTTTGCTCAAGCCGCTTTATGGCTGGGACGCAGACTATGAATATCGCCATATGGACGTGTTCCCCATCCTCTCGCGCCAGGGCATGCTGGCCTTCACCGAAAAGCAGCTCGGCAACAGCTCGATCGTCTCGATGAAGCCCGACGGCAGCGGCCGCCGCGTCGTCTTCGATGCATCCAACAAGGGCCTGAACCCGGAAATGGTGAAGAAGGGGCTGTCGGGCGCCTTCCAGCCGGCCTGGTCGCCCGATGGCGAATGGATCGCCTTCGGCATGGGCACCTGGTTCGCCGAACGCTCCTATGCGAAGGCTACGCTGATGCGGGTCAAGGCCGATGGCAGCAGCTATGAGGCGCTGACCGATGGCCGCGTCCATTCCGGCTTTCCCAGCTACTCGGCCGACGGCAAGGAAATCGTCTTCCGCGTCTGGGGCGATGATGAAAAGGGGCTGCGCGTCCTCAATCTCGACACCGGCAAGACGCGCGTGCTGACCACCGAGCTGGACAATCTTCCCGGCTGGTCGCCCGACGGCAAGCGCATCGTCTTCACCCGGAAAGTGAATGGCACCACCTTCCAGATCTGCACCATCGCGCCCGACGGGTCTGACCTGCAGCAACTGACCCACGGGCTGGAAAGCGATGGTCATGCGGTCTGGTCGCCGGACAGCCGGATCATGTGGAGCGGGTCGGCGCACGGCTTCCGCGACGAGGCCGCGCTCTACGACAATACGTTCCAGCAATATGGCCAGATTTACGTGATGAACGCCGACGGCAGCGACAAGAAGATGCTGACCGACAGCAAGTGGGAGGATTCCATGCCGCTGTTCATCGACAACAAATATCTCTGAACCTTCTCCGGGGGGCGGGGACGGGGGAGCGGACCGCCGGTTCGCTCCCCTTTTTCGTGTCAGCCGACCTTCAGCACGCCGTCGAACAGCGGGACCAGCGTCTGCCAATGATGCTCGGCCTCGACCGGATCATGGACCGCCGTGTCGCGCGGCACCCAGCCATGGCGCGCGGGATAGGTCTCGACCCGGTGATCGACCTCCGCCTGCGTCAGCGCCTCTTCCAGCCGCGCCTTCATCTCGTCGGGGAAATTCGCGTCCTCGATCGCGCCGGCGACATAGATTTTTGCCCTCATCTGCGGCGCCAGCAGATGCGGGCTGGACGGAGTGTCATTGGCCAGACCCCCGCCATGATAGGATGCGGCGACGGCGATCCGGTCGGGGAAGGTGCCGGCCGCGATCAGCGCCAGCCGCCCGCCCATGCAATAGCCGACCACGCCGACCGCGCCGGGCATTATGTCGATCTGGTCCGCCAGCGCATCGAGCAGCGCCTGCGTATCCTTCATCACGTTTTTCGGCGTCGCGGTGGCCATATAGGTGTCGCGATGGGCCGTGCGCAGGTCCGGGTCGGTGAAGATGATCTTGGGATCGACCGGCGGATAGGGGCCGGCGCGATAGAATAGGTCGGGCAGGGCGACGACATAGCCGGCCGCCGCCAGTCGCGCGGCCATCTCCTGCACCGCCGGGCGGATGCCGGGGCCGTCCATATAGAGGATGGCGAGCGGCCATGCGCCGTCGCCGGCGGGCCGGTGCAGATGGACCGGGCAGATGCCGTCGGGCGTCGTTACCGCGACCTGCTGCTGGATCGTTTCAACCATATGATGTCACCTCCGATGGAATGGATTCCATCCTCTGTGACGATTGCTGCGCGCGGGCGGCGATCGAACCTGCCCGGCGTCTGATCGAAATGCGTCAGCCGACGTCGCGCAGATGCGGCCGGGGGGCGCTGACATGGGCGCGGATGAGGTCGATGAAATCCTGGTGCATCCGCGTCGGCAGCCAACTCGCGCGCATGGTGATGCCGAGCGAGGGCACCGGCGTGATCGGATCATAAAGCACGGCGCGCAGGCTGTCCTCATGCTCCAGCTCATAGCTGGTCATCAGGGTCAGCCGGTCGCTGCGCTTGAGCAAATGGCGGATCACCGGCAGGGCGCAGGTGGCAAGCGACGTCTGCGGCGCCGGTCCATCGGCGAAGATCCGCTCGAAACAGGCGCGCCGGCTCGACCCGTCCGTCCCCGTCACCCAGTCATAGGCGCGCAGATCCTCGATCGACACCTTGCCGAGGCGCGTCAGTGGATGGCCGCGTCGCGCGACCACCGAATAAGGGGTCCGGGCCAGCGGTTCGCGCACCACTTCGCCCGATTCCAGTTCGGGCAGCAGGCCGATCACAAAATCGACATCGCCCGCGCGCAGGCATTTGGCCATTTCGGCCGCACTCTCGTTCATGATGCGAATGTCGGCCCGCGGATGAAGCCGCAGGAAATCATCCAACACCGACGCGAGCAGCACGCTGCCGCCAAAGGGCATGGCGCCGATCACCATCTGACGGGTCGCCCCGCCTTGCGCGGCCTCCAGTTCCTCGATCCCCCATTCGATTTCCTGCAGCGCCAGCTTCATGTGGCGGCCGAACTGGCTGCCGAGCGGGCTGACCAGCACGCCGGCGGCGGTGCGGTAGAAGAGAGGGACGCCCAGATTGCTTTCCAGGTCGCGGGCCGCGCGCTGTAGCGAGGCGGAGGAGATGCCGACGGACTCGGACGCGCGGTCGAACGATCCATGCTCGATCGCGCCGACCACGGTGCGGATCTGCGACCGGGTGAAGCGGTTCATGATGGCCCGCGCCGCGACCTTGGTGTCGGCGGCGCCCGCTTCCATGATCGCCTGTTCGGCCTGTTCGAAGAAACGGCGGATGCGGGCATGGAACAGGTCGCCCAACTCATTGAGATAGCTGCCGCTGGCGCGCCGGTCGACCAGCACGGACCCGATCTGCTCCTCCAGCTTGGCGAGCGCCTGGGTCACGGCGGGCTGGGACAGGCTGCACTCTTCCGAAGCGCGCCGGACGCTCTTCAGATCGCCGATCGCGGCGAACAGGCGCAACTGCCGGAAACTGATCGCTGCCGCTCGGGCGGCACTATCCTGCTTGCTCATTTCTTATCCTCTCACCCTCGATTTCTATCCGAAGATTTATTGGCGAGGCAATGGCGGTCACCGGTGAATCAAAGGCTCGTTCGGTCGGTCGAGGCGTGTCGCCATGATCCCGTAGGCATCATGATTTGTCAGAAAAAATACATGAATATCATAAGGATAAATATCCGTGTTTCTCGAATGATAACGTTGTCTACGGCCGGGGTGGCGACTGTATGTCGGCATGAAATCAATCGCGCACGACGCAAAACCTATCGCCATGAAGCAGGAAACTGATCGCCATATAAGCAGATGTCAGCGCAAAACTTATCACTGGTGGGGCGGGCGGTGCGTGCCAGACCTATAAGTTGTGCGCCGCGCCCATTTGGTTCCCGGATGGGTGCGTTGACTAATCGACCGGCGAACAGCCTTTTGCGGCCGAACAGGCGGACCGGGCTCGATGGGCACTGGTTCGCGGACCAGGCCGACAGGAGAGTGAAGAGTGGGCAACAAACTGCATCTGAAGATTGCCATTGCGGAGCATCCGCATACCTCGGCGATCCGCGACGGATCGATCGAGATCGAGGGGGTGGATGCCGAATTCGTGACGGTGAAGCCGCAGATCGGCGCCTTTCGTCGGATGGTGCGCGAACTGGAATTCGATGTCTGCGAAATCGCGCCGACCACCTACATCATCGCCCGCGCCTATGGAAAGAAGTTCAAGGCGCTGCCGATATTCGTCGTGCGCCGCTTCCACCATTCGGGCCTGCTGGTGCGCCCCGATGCGGGCATCGTCAGTCCCAAGGATCTGGAAGGAAAGCCCTGCGGCGTGCGCGCCTATTCGGTGACCACCGGCGTCTGGACGCGCCAGGTGCTGATCGACGAATTCGGCGTCGACAATAACAAGATCATCTGGTGGGTCGATGATGAGGAGCATGTGCAGGAATTGCAGCTGCCCGCCAATGTCCGCCATGTCGCCGCCAGCGACAGCCTGGCCGACATGATGGCGCGCGGTGACATCATTGCCGGCTTCGACGCGGCGGCGGGCATCGGCCGCACCGGCGCGCCGACCGGCGGCTGGCAGGAGGTCGAGGCCAATTATCCCGACCTCTTCCCCAATGCGGCGGAACTGGAGGCGGACTATTATGCCCGCACCAAAGTCTATCCGATGCACGGCACCATCGTCGTCAAGGATGCGGTACTGGAGCAGCATCCCTGGGTCGCCCGCTCGCTGAACGACGCCTTCACCCGCGCCAAGGATGACTGGGTCGCCAAGCTCAATGCGGGCGAAGCTACCGGGGCAGGCGCCGACAAATATCGCGCACTCCAGCAGATCGTCGGTGCCGACCCGCTACCCTATGGCATCAAGGCCAACCGCGCGACGATCGAGGCGCTGGAAAAGACCGCCTTCGACCAGGGGCTGACGCCGCGCCGCATGACGATGGACGAACTGTTCGTCGATCCCGAAACGGCCCCGGCCTTCCAGCCCGCCTGACCTTCATCGCACAGAGAGCGACATCATGATCATCGATTGCCACGGGCATTTCACCACCGTCCCCAAGTCGTTCCGCGACTGGCGCGCCAAGCAGGTCGACTATGCCAATGACCCCGTCAACGCGCCCAAGCCGGAAGAAGGCGCGATCCTGACCGACGACCAGATCCGCGAGGGGATCGAGGGCGGCCAATTGAAGCTGCAGCAGGAACGCGGCAGCGACCTCACCCTCTTCTCGCCGATCGCCGGCCTGATGAGCCATCATCTGGGCAATGAACGCACCAGCCTGGAATGGGCGCGGGTGTCGAACGACAATGTGAAGCGGGTGACGGAACTCTATCCCGACAATTTCGTGCCGGTCTGCCAGTTGCCGCAGTCGCCAGGCGCGCCGCCGGCCAACAGCATCCCCGAACTGCGTCGCTGCGTCGAGGAATTGGGTTTTGTCGGCGTCAATGTGAACCCGGACCCGACCGGCGGCTACTGGACCGGCAAGCCCTTTACCGACCGCGAATGGTATCCGCTGTTCGAGGCGATGTGCGACCTCGACGTGCCGGGCATGGTGCATGTCGCTGCCTCCTGCAATCCCAATTTCCACGGCACCGGCGCCCATTATCTCAACGCCGACACCTCGGTCTTCATGCAGATATTGCAGTCCGACCTGTTCAAGGATTTCCCGACCCTGCGCCTGGTCATTCCGCATGGCGGCGGCGCGGTGCCCTATCATTGGGGGCGCTATCGCGGCATGAGCCTGGAGATGGTCGATCGTCCGCTCGAAGGGCTGCTCGACAATATCTTCTTCGACACCTGCGTCTATCATCTGCCCGGCGTGGAATTGCTGACCAAGGTGATCCCCACCGACAATGTCCTGTTCGGATCGGAAATGATCGGCGCGGTGCGTGGACGCGATCCCAACACCGGCGAATATTTCGACGACACCAAGAAATATGTCGATGCGCTGCCGCTGGACGCCGCCGACAAGGCAAAGATCTTCGAGGGCAATGCCCGCCGCGTCTATCCGCGCCTCGACGCGCTGCTGAAGAGCAGGGCCCTCTGAGACACGGAAATTATGGCCTGCGGCGGACTATCGACTGTTCGCCGCAGGCCCGCCCGGCACAATCGGGCAGGCAACTGACAAAGCAGACAACAAGATGGCGATGATCCTCGCCGGAGAGAAAGCGTGAAGCCGATGGCATCCAACTATGTCGACATCCACCCCCATGTCATTTCGGACGATGAAGGGCGCTACCCGCCCGCGCCCCTGTTCGGCAAGCGCTCCGACTGGTCGCAGGAACGGCCGAGCACGGTCGACACGCTGATCGCGCAGATGGATGCGGCCGGCGTCGACAAGGCGGCGGTGGTCCATTCCTCGACCACCTATGGGTTCGACAACAGCTATGTCGTCGATGCGTGCAACGCCTATTCCGACCGGCTGATCGCGGTCGGATCGGTCGATGTGCTGGCGCCCGACGCGGTGACGACCATCCGCCAGTGGGTGGACCGGGGCCTCGCTGGCCTGCGCGTCTTCACCGGCGGCAGCACCAAGGAATTCGACCCCAGCGAACTGGACGATGTCCGCGCCTATCCGGCCTGGGATCTGCTTGGCGAACTGGGGCTCACCATGTGCATTCAGACCGGCCCGGTGGGGCTGCCCGCCGTGGTTGCGCTGGCCAGGCGCTTCCCCAATGTACCGATCATCCTCGACCATCTCGGCCGGCCCGACGTCACCGACGGCGCGCCCTATGCTGCCGCGCAGAGCCTGTTCGACATTGCGCCGGTCGAATCCATCTATCTCAAGCTGACCCCGCGCATCATGGGCGACGTGAAGAAGGGCGGGGCCAGCCCGGAAAGCTTCTTTCCCAAGCTTGTGGATATCTTCGGCGCGCAGCGTCTCGCCTGGGGTTCCAACTATCCGACGTCCGAAGGGACGTTGGCAGAAATCAAGGCGACGGCGCAGGATCGGCTGTCCTGCCTGTCGGAAGAGGATCTCAGTTGGATCTTCGCGAAGACGGCGCAGTCGCTCTATCCCCGACTGGCCGACTGACCGGGTCGCAACGAAAAGAACAGGAGAGGCGGGATGGCCATGTCAAATATCGTCGAGGGTCAGACCAGTATCGAAACCCCTGCCAAACCGGTCCGCGCGTCGCCCAGCAACTGGGCGATCCTGGCGCTGCTGGCGATCGGCGCGCTGATCGCCTTCGTCGATCGCACCAGCATATCCTCGGCGCTGGCCGTGCCCTCGTTCAAGGCGCATTTCCAGCTGACCGACGTCGATCGCGGCTGGGTCAATTCCGCCTTCTTCTGGTCCTATGCGCTGCTGCAGATCCCGATGGGCTGGATTGTCGACCGCTATGGCGTGAAGACGCCCTATACGATCTGCTTCATATTGTGGTGCGCGGCATCGGCGGCAACCGGTCTGGTGACGACGCTCGCCGGTCTCATCATCATGCGCCTCATCGTCGGCGCGGCCGAAGCCGTCGTGGTGCCGGCCAGCTATCGCTGGATCCGCAATAATTTCAAGGAAGGGCAGAGCGGCACCGCCGTCGGCCTCTATATGCTGGGCAACAAGTTCGGCCCGGCGATCGGCGCCCCGGTCGCGGCCTGGCTGATCCTGGCGTTCGACTGGCGGGCGATGTTCGTCATCACTGGGCTCGCCGGCGCGATCTGGCTGTTGCCCTGGATGCTCATGGTGAAGAATGACCTGCCCAAGGCAGGCGATATGGTTGAGGTGAAGCGCAAGGCATCGGCCGTGTCCTTCGGCACGATCATGGCCAGCCCGCTCGTCTGGGGCACGCTGATCGTCAACTTCTGCTACAATTATTTCACCTTCTACTGCATGACCTGGATGCCCGCCTATCTGGTCGAGCAGCGCGGCCTCAGCCTTGAGAAGATGGGCCTCTATTCCTTCTTCAGCTTCGCCGGCATCGCGATCGTCGCTTTGGTCGCGGGCTGGAGCGCGGACCGGCTGATCGCGCGCGGCGGCGATCCGGTGTTCGTGCGCAAGGCGTTCGTCATTTCCGGCTTCGTCCTCGCCTGCACCGTCTTGCTGGGCGCGCAGACCCAGTCGCTGCAATGGGCGCTGTTCTGGAACGTCGCCTCCTTGTCGGGCCTCGGCCTTGCCACCGCAAACAATCTCGCGCTCTGTCGCCTGACGCTGATCCCGGCGCCGGCCGTCGGTCTGGTGACCGGTGTGCAGCAGGTCGCGACCAGCCTCGCCGGCATCGTCGCGCCGATCCTGTCGGGCTGGTTGCTCCATGTCAGTGGCGGCTACGCCCTGCCGATGCAGGTCATCTTCGTCTTCCTCGTGATCGGCGCGTTGACCACCTGGCTGCTGCTCCGCCCGCAATGGGCGCCCAAGATCCCGGAGGCGGCCCCGGCCGCCTGAACCCACCCATCGACTTGCCCGGCCGCACAGGCCGGCACGACCATCGCCCGCAGGGCAGGAGGAATATATGGCTGAAATCGTATTCGGCATGTGCGTGCCGCACAGCGGCATGCTGGGCCAGGCGCCCGAGGACTGGCTGACCAATGGCGAGCGGGACCGCAACAATCCCAAGCTCTGGTATCGCAACCGCACCTGGACCTATCCCGAGCTGGAGGCCGAGCGGAAGGATGAAGGGTTCGAGGCGCTGCTGACGATTGAGGAGCGCACCGCCCGTTCCAAGCGCTGCACCGCCGCGCTGGCCGAAATGAAGGCCGCCTATGACCGCGCCAATGTCGATGTCGTCATCATCATGGGCAAGGACCAGAAGGAGATCTTCGTCGAGATGACGCCGTCGATCGCCATCTATTCGGGTGCGGAAATCTACAATGGCCCGCCCCAGCGCGCGGTCTATGCTCCCGATCATGACGTGACCTATCCGGGCCATCCCGAACTGGCGCAGCATCTGCTGGTCAGCCTCCAGGCCGACGGCTTCGACCTCACCGACCTCATGACTTGGCCCGACAATGTGTGGATGAAGCCGCTGCCCGAAAAGCCGGTCGTGCCGCACGCTTATGGCTTCGTCTATCGCCAGATCATGGGCGACGCTGTGCCGCCCAACGTGCCGATCCTGATGAACACCTTCTACGAGCCGACCCAGCCCTCGATGAAGCGCAGCCTGCACTTCGGCAAGGCGCTGGTCGATGCGGTGAAGGCGTGGAAGAGCGATGCGCGCGTCGCCATCATCGCCTCGGGCGGGCTGACCCATTTCGTCTGCGACCCCGACCTCGACAAGGTCTTCATCGACGCGTTGGGCAGCTATGATTTCGACACGCTGGAGGGGATCGACAACCGCTCCTACCAGTCGGGCACGTCGGAGGTGAAGCTCTACTGCTCGGTGCTGGTCGCGATGCAGGAGTCCAACACCCAGATGACGCTGGTCGATTATGTCCCCTGCCTGCGCACGGCGGCGGGCACCGGCGAGGGCATGGGTTTCATGTATTGGAGCCCGGCGGGCGCCTGATCCTTGGCGCCTGATCCTGAAAATCCGCGTTATGATCGCCCGGCCGCATCGGCGGGCATGAAGGAATGATCTGAGATGACCGACAATCGCCTCAACGGCGTGATCCGCGCCTGGGAACAGGGCAAGCCCGCCTTCGCCGCCTTTTCCAAGGTGGACAAGCTGACCGCGCAGGAAATGACCGACGCCCCCTATGACGGCATCGTGTTCGAGATGGAGCATAACCCCTATGATGTCGGGGGCCTGGGCGACGCGCTCCAATATATGCTCAACCGCAAGAAGATCGCCGAGAGCGGATCGGTCGCGCCCTCGGTCACGCCGCTGGCGCGCATTCCTGCCAACGGCGCGGAGATGAACCAGTTTCAGGCCAAGCAAGTGCTGGACCGGGGCGTCTATGGCGTCATCACGCCGCATGTCTCGACCGTCGAACAGGCGTGGAACGCGGTCGCCTCCTGCCGCTATGCCAAGCCCAAGGGCGCTGCCCTCTACGAGCCCAAGGGTATTCGCGGCGACGGACCGGCGACGGCGGCGCGCTATTGGGGCCTGTCGCAGCCGGACTATTATGCGAAGGCCGACGTCTGGCCGCTCGCTCCGCATGGCGAATTGCTGGTCGGCATGATGTGCGAAAGCCCCGAGGCGATCGACAATCTGGACGATATCCTGTCCGACGTGCCGGGCATCGGCCTGGTGCTGATCGGCGAGGGCGACCTTAGCCAGGCGCTTGGCTATCCGCGCCAGTACGAGCATCCCGAAGTTCTGGATGCGATGCGCAGGATCGTCGAGACCTGCCACAAGCACAAGGTGGCGGTCGGCAACCCGCACACCAATGCCAAGAATGTCGAGCGCTTGCTGGGCGAAGGCTACAAGTTCCTGATGTCCGCGCCCAGCCGCAGCTATGGCGTGGTCGGTCAGGGCCGCGAGCTGGCGGGCTACTAAGCAGGTGGACAAATTTGGACGGTCCGCAAGTGACCAGCAATTGCCCTATACATCATCGTCACCCTGAACTTGTTTCAGGGTCCATTCCTCCCAGCGGACCATCGGCCTGTTGGGCATAATGGATGCTGAAACAAGTTCAGCATGACGCTGGAGAGGGGCAGAATCCCCTCTCCACGCCATTTGGCAGTTTCGGCCTAAATCCAATCTTCGACACCGTGAGACACACCAACCCCGGCGCAAGGCGCGCCGGGGAAGGCGATCGGCTGCCCGCTATCGGTGGGCGCCGAAGCTATCGCCGCAGACGGCTTTCCGATTGGCGGGCGCGCGCGGCGGAATGGAAAGCTCCCCCAAAGATCATGAGAATGGGATAGGTAGATGAACGGCGCAGAGAGCCTGGTGACGACCCTGATCGACCAAGGCGTGGATATTTGTTTCGCCAACCCCGGCACGTCGGAAATGCATTTCCTGTCAGCGCTGGAAAATCCGCGGATGAAGAGCGTGCTCTGCCTGTATGAGGGCGTCTGCACCGGCGCGGCCGACGGCTGGTACCGGATGAAGGACAAGCCGGCCTCGACCCTGCTGCACCTTGGCCCCGGCCTCGCCAATGGCCTGTCCAACATCCACAATGCCAAGCGCGCCAGCTCGGCGATGGTCAATATCGTCGGCGAACATTCGGCCAGCCACCTCAAATATGATCCGCCGCTGACCTCGGATATCGAGGGGCTGGCCCGGCCCTTGAGCCATTGGGTGCGCCGCGCCGAATCCTCCACCTCGATCGCCTGGGACACGGTGACGGCGGTGGCCAAGGCGTCGGAACATCCCGGGCAGATCGCGACCCTGATCCTGCCGGGCGACACCGCCTGGAAGGATGCGGGCCAGGCGATCACCCCTGCGCCGACAACGCCTGTGCGCAAGGCGCCCGACGGCGCGCGGATCGATGCGATCGCGCAGGTGCTGCGCTCGGGCGAACCGGCGCTCATCATCCTCGCCAACAAGGGCACGCGTGGCCGCGCGCTCGAACTGGCGGGGCAGGTCGCGGCCGGCACCGGCTGTCGCCTCGGCACCCAATTCTTCACCGCCCGGATCGAGCGTGGCGCTGGCCGCGTACCGCTGGAACGCATCCCCTATGCCGTCGCGCAGGGCGCCGCCTTCCTCCAGGGTTTCAAGCATCTGATCACGGTCGAGACGAAGGAACCGGTCGCCTTCTTCAGCTATCCCGACAAGCCCAGCCTACTGAAGGCGCCGGGCACGATCGTCCATGAACTCTGCGCCGCGGACGAGGACAGCACGATCGCGTTCGAGATGCTGGTCGATGCGCTGGGGCTGGGCGCGACCGCGCCGATCCTGCAGCAGCGGTTCGAGACGGCTCCGCCCAGCGGGGCGCTCAATCCGCAGAGCATCGCCTATGCGCTCGCCGCCGCCTTGCCCGATCATGCCATCCTGGTCGATGAATCGCTCACCACCGGGCGCGAGACGATGGGCTATACCATGGGTGCGCGGCCCCATGACCTCATCAACAATATGGGCGGTTCCATCGGATACGGCACGCCGGTCGCCACCGGCGCCGCGCTCGCCTGTCCCGATCGCCGCACCGTCTGCATGGTCGGCGACGGCAGCGCCATGTACACGATCCAGTCGCTCTGGACCCAGGCGCGCGAGGGCCTGCCGGTCACCACCATCATCTTCGCCAACAACCAATATGCCATCCTCAAGGCCGAATATGCCAATATGGGCGCCGGCACGCCGGGGCCGCAGGCGATGGCGATGATCGATATCGACCGACCGACGATCGACTGGGTGGCGATGGCCAAATCCATGGGCGTGCCGGGCGTGCAGGTCGACAGTGCCGAGGGCCTCTATCAAGCCATGGTCCGCAGCGCGCAGGAGCCCGGACCCTCCCTCATCGAAGTAAAGCTCTATTAGGAGAGAGATAATGGCGACCACCGCCACCACCACGCTCAGGACCAACCTGGCCGACTATCCCGTGACCGCCGCGATGCGCGACGGCCGGGTCTCGTCCGATCTCGTCACGCTCGATTTTTGCGGGCCACCGCAGGCGCATAATGGCTTCAAGGCGATGCTGCGCGAAAACGCCTATGATTGCGGCGAACTGGCGATCGTCACGCTGCTTCAGGCCAAGGCTTTCGGCAAGCCCTGGGTTGCGCTGCCGATCCCGGTCAATGGCCGCTTCCAGCATCATTGCGCCGGTTACAATCGCAATTTCGGCGTGCTCCATCCCAAGGATATCGAGGGCAAGCGGGTCGGCGTGCGCAGCTATACCCAGACCACGGGGCTGTGGATCCGCGGCATATTGCAGCATGAATATGGCGTCGATCTCGACAAGGTGACCTGGTGTACCGTCAATGACGGCCATCTGCTGGAATATAGCGACCCGGCCAATTGCGAACGTCTGCCCAAGGGCTCCGACATCGGCCAGATGATGCTCGACGGCGAACTGGCGGCGACCCTGCAGGGCGTCGACCTGCCCAAGGATCCGCGCGTCGAATATCTCGTCCCCGAACCGTTCGAGGCGGCGAAGGAGTGGTTTTCCCGCACCGGCGCGGTGTGCATCAACCATATGTTCGTCGTGCATGAGGAACTGACCCGGACCCGGCCGGACGCGGTGCGCGAAATCTATCGCATGCTGGTGGAAAGCCGGGCGCTGGTCGAGGCGGACCTGCCCGCCAGCTATCCGCCGGTCGGGCTGGAGGCCAATCGCAAGAATATCCAGCTCGCGATCGACTGGGCCTATGAGCAGAAGTTCATCGCCGAGAAAATGTCGGTCGACAGCCTGTTCAACGACATGACCGCTTCGCTCGGCGCCTGAGGGGCAGGGCATGAGCGAAGAGGCGGGCGGCCGGACGCTGCTGATCACAGGGGTCGGGTCGGGGCTGGGGGCGGCCTTCGCCCGCGCGGCGCTGGCGGCGGGGCATCAAGTCGTGGGCACGGTGCGCAGCGAGGCCGGTGCAGCGGCCTTCACCGCCGCCACCGGCGCGCCCGCCCTTGTCCTCGACCTCAATGATGTCGCCGCCATGCCGGGCATCGTGGCGCAGGCGGAGGCGCTGGCCGGGCCGATCGATATACTCATCAACAATGCCGGCTTCGGCCATGAAGGATCGCTGGAGGAATCGCCGCTTGACGCGTTGCGCCGCCAGCTCGACGTCAATGTCGTCGGGCCGGTGGCGCTGATGCAGGCGGTGCTGCACGGTATGCGCGCGCGCCAGCGCGGTCATATCGTCAACATCACCTCGATGGCGGGCAGCACCGGCCTCACCGGTGTCTCCTTCTATTGCGGCGCGAAATTCGCGCTGGAGGGGATATCGGAGGCGCTGGGCAAGGAAGTGCGGCCGCTCGGCATCATGGTCACCGCCTTCGCGCCGGGCCAGTTCCGCACCGACTGGGCCGGCCGCTCGCTGGAGCGCTCGCCGCGCACGATCGCCGATTACGACCCGATCATGGACCCGCAGCGCGCCTTCCGCCTGGCCAGAAGCGGCAAGCAGCCGGGCGACCCAGACAAGGCGGCGGCGCTGCTGATGCAGCTCATCGCCACCGCCAATCCCCCCAGCCGCGTCTTTGCAGGCCCCGACGCCCTGGCCCTCGCCAGCCAGAAACTGAAGCGCGTCCAGGCCGAAATCAGCGCCTGGGAGGAAGCCGGCCGGGCCACGGATTTCTAGGGGGAGTAGTGGATGGCGGCGTTGAGTGATTTCCCGCCATTCCCCTCCCGTAAACGGGAGGGGCAGCGAGACTTGCGCGCGAAGCGCGTTAGTCGCAGCGGGGTGGGCTTGCGCAACGTCTAGCCCACCCCCTAGCCCCCTCCCGTTTACGGGAGGGGGAACATGTCTGCTCTTGGTCGTTAGTCGCCCCTACTCAAATCCGTCATGCCGGGCTTGACCCGGCATCCCGCTTTCCTACTCGGCTGTTTCCTGATCCAACTTAAGGAATGAATCTCCCGCCGATTCCGCCCCAGCCACTGGCGCATGCCAGGCGCGTCTCTGTCGCTTCGGTGTCGCGTCGCCGGTGCGTCTCGAGCGCGGATCAGGCGCGCCGGTTTCCCCGGTCGAGACGCGGCACAGGGGCGGGGCAGGGGCGTCATGGGCGCGCGACGGGCGCAAAGGCGGTGCAATCGCCCCACGACACTGTGAACTTCGATGGGAAATCCCCCTGTCGCGTCGCCGTTACCCGACAAAGGGCTTGCTACGCACCAGCAGCCTCATCCCATCCAGCGGCTCACCGGCACGGCCGATTCCTCCAGCGGTTGGGCGATCACGTCGACCAGGCTGGGGCCGTCATGGGCGATGGCGGCGGCCATCACGGCGTCCAGATCGGCCGGGTCATGGACCGTCCAGCTCTTGAGGCCGAAGGCGTCGGCGATACGGGCATGGTCGGATCGGGTAAAGTCGACCGAGAAATAGCGCGCGTCATAGCCGCTCTTCTGGCTTGCCTTGATCCAGCCATAGGCGGCGTTGGAGAAGACGACGAAGGTGATCGGCAGGTTGAGCCGCTTCACCGTCTCCAGCTCGCCCACGGCAAAGCCGAAGCTGCCGTCGCCCATCACCGCCACCACCTTGGCATCGGGCGCGCCATGGGCAGCGCCGATTGCGGCCGGCAGCGAGAAGCCGAGCGCGCCATGCGCCCGGTTGGTGATGAAGCGGCGGCCGCTGCTGTTGAAATCGAAATAGCCCGAAAAATAGGGGCAGGGCGTACCCGGATCGGCAACGACGATGCCCTCGCGCGGCAAGGCCTTCTGGATTGCGGCCAGCACCCGTTCGGGGCGGATCGGCCGATCGGTCGAGGCCGCTAGCGCCGCGAAGTTGGCCCGCTTGGCTTGGCGCATGGCGGCCAGCCGCACGGCCATGTCGCTGCTGCGGGCACGGCCCTCCAGCCGCGCGACGATGGCGCGGTGAAGCGCGACGAGGCACAGGCGCGCATCGCCGACCATGCCGGCGACGATCGGATAATTGGCGCCGACCACCATCGGGTCGATGTCGATATGGACGATCGGTACGCCGCGCGACGGGGTCGTGCCATGTTCAGTCGTGGTCGATCCGGCTCGACAGCCCAAGAATATGACGAGGTCGGCCGTCGCGATCACATTGCGCGTCGCGTCGGTGCCACCATTGGCGCCGACCACCCCCACGGCCAGCGGATGATCGTCGGCGATCACGCCATGGCCGCTGACGGTCGAGGCGACGGGCGCGTTGAGCAACTGCGCGAGCGCCGCCAGTTCGGCGCAGGCGCCCGAAATGACGACCCCGCCGCCGCAGATGAAGGCGGGCCGCCGGGCCGCCAGGATCGCCTCGGCGCAGGCCTCCACCGCGTCGGGATCGGGTCCGGTGCGAAAGGCGGGAAAATGGCCATGGGCGCCGTTCGCCCACAGGTCGGCGGCGTCGAGGTTCTGCTTCTGCAAATCATAGGGCAGGCCGATATGGGTGGCGCCTGGCCGCCCAGTGGTTGCCGCGCGAAAGGCGGTGCGCAGCAGCATCGGGATCTGCGACACATGGTCCGTCACCGCATTCCATTTGGTGAGCGGCGCGAACAGCGCCTTCTGGTCGAGCGCGGTCAGCGGATATCGGCCGCGCGCCGTCACCGGCACGTCGGAGGTGATGGAGAGCAGGGCGACGGAGGATTCGTTCGCCTCCACCACGCCGGGCAATATATAGGTGGCGCCGCCGCCGCTCGGCCCCTCGCACACGCCCACGCGCCCCGTCACCCGCGCATAGGCGTCGGCCATATAGGCGGCGCTGCGCTCGTCGCGGGTCAGCACATGGGTCATGCCATGGTCCAGCCGGGCGAGCGCGTCATAGAAGGGCAGGCTGGTGTCGCCGCACAGGCCGAATATGTGGCGCACATCGTGCAACTGGAGCATCCGCACGGCGGCTTCGGCGCCGGTTACCTCTGTCACGTCACTCTCTCCTCGATCGATCAGATGGGGCTAGCATCCGGCGGGACGCGGGGAGAGCGAGCGCGCGCGAAACCGATCGGCCCGGCGCGAAATCTATGGCAGCGTGTCGAACCGCTGGGTGCGCGGCAATTCGGGGAAGAGCCGCGCCCACAGCAGTGCGAGGCCGATCGCGCCTGCGCCGCCGACGATCACAGCCATCACCGGCCCCAGCAGCGCAGCGGCGACGCCTGATTCCATCTCGCCCAGTTCGTTGGAGCCGGCAACGAACAGGCTGGAAATAGCACCCACCCGGCCACGCTTGTCGTCCGGCGTTGCCAGTTGGACCAGCGACTGGCGGATATAGACCGACACCATGTCCGCCGCCCCGGCGAGCGCCAGGCACGCCAGCGACAGCGCCATGCTGCGCGACAGGCCAAAGCCGATGGTCGCCCCGCCGAACAATCCGACCGACCACAGCATCCGGGCGCCCACATCGCTGCGGACCGGCCGCCAGGACAGGAAAGCCGCCGTGCCCAGCGCGCCGATCGAGGAGGCCGCGCGCAGCAGCCCAAGCCCCTCCGGCCCGCTATGGAGCACGTCGCGCGCGAAGATCGGCAGCAGTGCCGTCGTGCCGCCCAGCAGCACGGCAAACATGTCGAGGCTGATGGCGCCGAGCAGCAGCCGGTTGGTCATGACATAATGGAAGCCGTCGAGCATCTGGGCCAGCGGGCCGCGCGTGTCGACCAGCGGCTTCTGCACGATCGGTCGGATGCACAGATGCAGGCCGATCGCCACCGCCAGTAGCGCGGCGCTGAGCGCAAAGGCCCAGCCCTGGCCGATCGCATAGGCAACGCCGCCTAGCATCGGCCCGGATATCGCGCCGATCCGCCCGGCAATGGCCGTGACGGCGATCGCCTGCGGCAGCGCGGCGGGCGGCACCAGTGCCGGGGGCAGGGCGTTCATCGCCGGCTGGTAGAAGGCCCGTGCCCCGGCAAACAGCGCGGCGGCCAGATAGAGGGCGTAGAGATTGGCGCCGGGGCCAAAGGCGAGCAGGGTCAGCACCGCCGGGCAGGCCCATTGGCCCAGCAGTGCGGCCCGCACCACGACGCGCCGGTCGAACCGGTCCGCTGTCAGCCCGGTGACCGGGCTCAGCGCCAGGATCGGCAGGAACTGGACCAGGCCGATCAGCCCCAGCCGCAACGCGGCGGCACGAATGCCCATCGACAGCCGCGCCTCGTCATAGACCGCCCAGCCCAGCGTCACCACCAGTCCGCTATGCGCCAGCATCGCACAGATGCGCGCGGCCCAGAAATAGCGGAAGTCGCGATAGCGGAACGGATGGCCGGGCGCGTCCATCGATCAGAAGGCCATGGACAGCAGCAGATTGACCGTGGTCGACTGGAAACTGCCCTTCAGGCTGTCGCGCCGCGCGACATAGAGGTCGAGCCGTCCCTTGCCGCCCATGTTCATCGCGCCGCCCGCCTTCAGGTAGAGATTGGTGGGGTCATCCTCCGTCTCGGTCAGCGTACTGCGCAATTCATGCTCCATGCCCGCCTCGGTATAGGGGATCGGCTTCCACGGGCGGAAGCCATCCTTTTCCAGCCGCAGCGTGGCGATGCCAAGCTGATAATCCTCGCGGCGCCCGGCCACGGCGGCGTTCAGGCTGTTGGTCGTCGCCTTGAACCGGCTGTCCTGCCAGACGAAGGCGAGGGACGGGCGCAGCACCCAGCCCTTTGGCACGAAACCCGCTTGCGCATGGCGATAGGTGCCGACCAGCGCCGCCTCGCTATAAATGCGGCGGAAATCCTGCCGGCTGCTCATCACGCCATAACGGGCGTT
Source organism: Sphingobium scionense (assembly GCF_014197035.1). Lineage (GTDB taxonomy): Bacteria > Pseudomonadota > Alphaproteobacteria > Sphingomonadales > Sphingomonadaceae > Sphingobium > Sphingobium scionense. The sequence goes on from NZ_JACIEU010000019.1 coordinate 30,494, forward strand.
GGGGATGGTCGTGTCGGCGTCGCCGTTCAGCCGCGACACCCGCAGTGACGCACCCCAGTGCGAGGCAAAGCGATAGAGCATGTCGAAACGTATGCCCTTGCCCTGGCTGGCGATGTCGCCGCCATTATGGCGCAGGCTGACGTCGGATGTCTCGTGGATCACCCCGGCGCCAACCAGCGCATCGTCGCCGATCAGCCAGACCAACTGGGCCATGCCCACCTGGCTGTCATTGTCGATCCGCGTCGGGCTGCCGCTGCCGCCGCGCGAGAGGATATTGGTGTAGCCGACCTTTGCGAACAGGCGCTGGCTGAGCATGGGCAGGGGGATGATGGCGTTGACCGGGGTCACCACCGATGTGACATTGTCATCGAAATCATAGGATTGGCCGGTCGCCGCGATCAGCGCATCATGCGCGTTGTATAGGCCGACTCGCGCCTGCACCGCGCCATATTGTTCGCTGCTGTTGAACCGCGCCATCAGGCCGGTGTCGCCGAAACTGCCGCTGATCGTCGGGCGGACGACCGGCGCGTCCGTCTCCTGTGCGGACACCGGGGAGGCGCCGAGGCAGACACCTATCAGGCTGCCCCAGAGTGCGAGTCGCCGCATGCAGGGAGATGGGATGTTGTGGCGCCCTTCTTGGGACGATGCCGACACATATCCGGCATATCCTCTTATTTTCCTATCCATCCGGCGGCTATCGGCGATCCCCATGGCGCAGCGCCAATTGCATTGCCGCGCCGATCGATAAGAAAGCAGGCCAAGAGGAAGAGCATATTTTTCGTATCGGAATTGTTAAAAATTCCGTGTCCCCCTGCCTGTCGACCACATCATAATGCGATGAGAAAATGGTCGATGATGGCTATCATCGAGGGTGAGCGTTCGGGGGCATGGCTATGGAACGTTGGAAACTTGGTCCAAACGGATCGGGTGCGAATCGGACGCTGGCTGGCCAAGTCGATGCCCTGTTGGGCTCAATAGGGAATTGAGCGCCGTAAAAGTTGCTGGCGAAGTGACATCATGGGGAAAAGATAATTCTCCCAGGACGTGCCGCTCAAGGCTTTCGCCTGCAATTGCGGTCCCTAAAAATTTGAAAATTCATCGCAACACATGCGTGATTTGGAGGCCCGAGCCGGAATCGAACCGGCGTGCAAGGATTTGCAGTCCTCTGCGTCACCACTCCGCCATCGGGCCTTCCGTGCGGTGGAGGCGGCAAATGTCCGCCTTTGATCGCAAAGTCAAGCGCGGGAAGGGGAACAATCCCAAGAATCTCGCTCTCCATCGCGCAAAGCCGCTTGGCGCGGGGGAAATGCTGATTTAGAGGTCCGGTTATCCCTTCACTGTATTGCATTGCCAATACAGTTGTGCCAAGCGAGGAACTATCGTGACCGAGCAGAACTATTCTTCGATGCGGGCCGCCATGGTCGAGAGCCAGCTGCGCACCAGCGCAGTGGACGACCAGCGCGTCATCGCCGTGATGGCCAAGGTGCCGCGCGAGGACTATGTGCCCGCCGAGCGCCGGGCCATGACCTATATCGATCGCCCGATCCCGCTGGATGGCGACCGTGCGCTGAACCCGCCGCTGGTGACTGGCCGCCTGCTCAAGGAAGCCGATGTCCAGGCCGGCGAGAAGGTGCTGCTGATCGGCGCTGCGACTGGGTACAGCGCGGCGCTGCTCGCAGAGCTGGGGGCGCAGGTGACGGCGGTTGAGGTCGAGGGCGGTGCGGAGATCGCGGTGCCCGGCGTGACCGTGGTGCGCGGCCCGCTGGCGGCCGGTGCGTCGGCCGGTGCGCCCTATGACGTTCTTTTCATTGACGGCGCGGTGGAGGAAGTCCCCGCCGCGCTCGTCCAGCAGCTAGTCGATGGGGGACGGGTGGTGACGGGCGTCGTGGAACGCGGTGTCGCTCGCCTGTGCAGCGGCCGCGCGGTGGCGGGCGTACTGGGTCTGTCCAGCCTTACCGACATGGAAATGGTCGTGCTTCCCGGCTTCGCCGCGCCGGAGCGGTTCGTTTTTTGAGACAGGATAGATGACAGCAAAGCGTATGACCCTTCGGCGCCAAGCCGCTACAGCTTTGCTGTTGCTATCCTCTTCCATGGCAGGGGTGGCGCATGCCGAAACCCTGCAAGGCGCGTTGGCCAAGGCTTATCGCACCAACCCGACCCTGACCGGCGCGCGCGCCGGTCAGCGGGCGACGGACGAGAATGTCCCGATCCAGAAGGCGGCGGGACGGCCCACGGCCAATTCGCAGATCCAGTTTCAGGAACTGGTGGTGCGCCCGTCGAACAGCTTCCTGGCGCCGCATCGTTCGGCCAACGCCAGCGCCAGTATCGACGTCCCCATCTATTCCGGCGGCACCGTGCGCAACAGCGTGAAGGCGGCGGAAACGCGCGTCGAATCGGGGCAGGCGAATCTGCGCGGGACCGAGGCGAGCGTATTCTCGCAGACGGTCGCCGCCTATATGGATGTGATTCGCGACAGCGCGCTGGTGTCGCTCAATGCGGCGAACGTGAAGGTGCTGGAGGTCAATCTCCAGGCGACCAATGACCGGTTCGAGGTCGGCGATGTCACGCGCACCGACGTCGCCCAGTCCGAATCGCGTCTGGAACTGGCGCGGTCCGACCTGCAGCGCGCCGAATCCAACCTGATCACCAGCCGCGAAAATTATATCGCGATGGTCGGTGAGGCGCCGGTCGATCTGGAATCTCCGCCGACCTTGCCGGGTCTGCCGGCCGATCCGGATGCCGCCGTGCGCGTGGCGCTGGCTGATAATCCCGATATCCTCGCCGCGCAGAAGTCGCGTGAGGCGGCGCGTTATGACGTGAAGGCGGCCAAGGGCGCCACGCTGCCGACCCTGAGCGGTTTCAGCCAGGGCAGCTATACCGACTATATGGACAAGGACATCGCGGCCAACAAGCAGGCGGCCGTCGGTGCGACCCTGACCATTCCCTTCTATCAGGGCGGTCGCCCCGCGGCGCAGGTGCGCCAGAGCCAGGCGCTCGAATCGCAGTCGATCGAACGGCAGATCGAGGTCGAGCGGGGCGTGATTTCGCAGGCCCGCGCCGCCTATGCCGCGTTACAGGCGTCGCTGCGCACGATCCAGTCGAGCCAGAAGGCGGTCGATGCCGCCGACCTGTCGCTGGAAGGCGTGCGGGCGGAAAATTCGGTCGGCAGCCGCACCATCCTCGACATCCTCAATGCTGAGCAGGAAGCCTTGAACGCCAAGGTCGAACTGGTGACGGCCCGCCGTAATGCCTATGTCGCCGGCTTCACCCTGCTGGCAGCCATGGGCCATGCCGAGGCCGATGATCTGGGCCTGGAGAGTGGCACGCTCTATGACCCGATGGTCAATTATGATCGGGTCGAGGGCAAGTGGTTCGACTGGGATTATGACGGCAAGCCGCAGGCGGTTTCGACGCGTACCGTTGACACGCCGGCTCAAAACGCCAAAGTCGATGTCGTGCAGCCTTAACCGCTTGTTAACCTGAACAGGTAATCATGGCGGAATAGGTGCGGAATGAAATTTGGACGGGAACTATCCATGGGTGACATGACCAAGGAACCCTCGATGGAAGAGATACTCTCGTCCATCAAGCGGATCATCGCCGAAGAGGGCGAGGACGCCGTTCAGGCCGCGCCGCAGCGCCGCCAGAAGACCCCGATCGACCTGAGTGCCGCGCCCCATGCGGTGATGTCGGCCGAGGTCGAGGAAGTGCTGGAACTGACCGACGAGATTCCGGTGGAGGAAGTGATGCCCGCGCCCAAGCCGACCCGCGCCGTGAAGGCTGTTGCCCAGTCTGAATCGGACGGCGACTCGATCCTGTCGGTGGAAAGCGAAGTGGCCGCGCGCCATTCGCTCTCGGCCCTGTCCACCATGCTTGTCAGCCCGCGCGAGGGCGAGGACAATACGCTTGAAGCTCTGGTCCGCTCGATGCTGCGACCGATGCTCAAGGAATGGCTCGACGCGCGCCTGCCCGCGCTGGTCGAGGACATGGTCGCCAAGGAAATTTCCCGCATCACCGGCCGCTGAGGCCGGGAGGCCGGCGAACGCGCTCCGGCCTCTTGCCGGGAACGTTAGCCGCGCCTAGACCACGGATCATCTCATCGACGCGCCCGGCCGTGCATCGCATGCGCCGGCACGCCGTGTTTTCGATCCGAGGGTGATTTTTTCATGAAACATATCCTGCTTGCCGGCCTTGGCGCACTGGCCCTGTCGCCGATGCTGTCGTCTGCGCTGGTGGCGCCGGCGGCTGCCCGTCCCTTCACGCCCAATGACATGGTGTCGCTGGACCGGGTGTCGTCGCCGACCGTGTCGCCGGACGGCAAGTGGATGGCCTATCAGCTGCGCAGCACCGATCTGGCCAATAATCGCGGGCGCACTGACCTCTATCTGCTCGCCATCGACACGGCGGGGCAGGCGCCCCGGCTGATCGCGTCGGTGCCCGACAAGAATGAGGCGTCGCCGGTCTTTTCGGCTGACGGCAGCGCGCTTTATTATGTCTCCAACGCCAGCGGGGACGACCAGTTGTGGCGCGCGCCGATCGCCGGCGGTCAGCCGGTGCAGATCAGCAAGGCGCCTGGCGGCATTTCCGGTTTCCTGCTGAGCCCCCAGGGTGACAAGGTGGCGCTGTGGGCCGACCGTCCGGTAGGCGCGCGCACGATCGACGATGTCAAGGCGCCGGCCCCGCCGAGCGCGGGCAGCGGCCGGGTCTATGACCAGCTGTTCGTGCGCCACTGGGATACGTGGAGCGACGGCCAGCGCTCGCAGATCTTCGTCATGCCGGTCGCGGGTGGCAAGGCGGTGTCGGTGATGGGCGGCCTGGTCGGCGACAGTCCGTCCAAGCCCTTTGGCGGAGCGGAGGAACTGGCCTGGAGCGTGGATGGCAAGACGCTGTTCTTCACCCTGCGCGAGGCCGGGCGGATTGAACCGCTGTCGACCAACCTCGACATCTTCAGCGTGCCGGCCGACGGCAATACCAAGCCGGTCAACCTGACCGACGCCAATGACGCGACCGACACGATGCCGGTGGTGTCGCCGGACGGCAAATGGCTGGCCTATGCCGCGATGAAGCGACCCGGCTATGAAGCGGATCGGCTTGTGCTGATGCTGCGTAATATCGCGACTGGCGAGACGCGGGCGCTGACCGAGGGCTGGGACAGGTCGGTTGGGTCGATCGCGTGGGAGGCGAATGGCAAGGGGCTGCTGGTCACCGCCAATGATGTGCTCGACAATCCGGTGTTCCGGGTGGATGCCGCATCGGGCAAGGTGACGCGGCTCACCGAAAAGGGCCATGCCGGCAGCGTCGTGCCGCTGCCCGATGGCGGCTTCGTCTATGCGCTCGACAGCATCCAGTCGCCGGCCGATTTCTGGAAGATGCCAGCTGCGAAGGGCAAGGGGGGCAAGCCGGTGCGCCTGACGAATGTCAACGCGCAGAAGCTGGCCGGGGTGGATGATGTCTCGGTCCAGCGCTTCAGCTTCAAGGGCGCCAATGGCGACACCGTCTGGGGGCAGATCGTCAAGCCCATGGCTGCCAAGGGCAAGCTGCCGGTCGCCTTCCTGGTGCATGGCGGGCCGCAGGGCAGCTTCAACGACAGCTGGTCCTATCGCTGGAATCCCAAGGCGTTCGCCGCCCATGGCTATGCCGCGGTGATCGTCGATTTCCATGGCTCGACCGGCTATGGCCAGGCCTTCACCGATGCCATCAATCAGGATTGGGGCGGCAAGCCGCTGGAGGATCTGAAGCTGGGCTTGGCGGCTGCTGCGGCGAAGGACGCCAATGTCGACGCGGGCAATGCCTGCGCGCTCGGCGCCAGCTATGGCGGCTATATGATGAACTGGATCGAGGGGCAGTGGGCCGACGGCTTCAAATGCATCGTCCAGCATGACGGCGTGTTCGACGCCCGCGCCATGGCCTATGAGACCGAGGAACTGTGGTTCGACGAATGGGAGCATGGCGGCCCCTATTATGAGAAGCCCGAAGAGTTCGAGAAATGGAACCCGGTCAATCATGTCGCCCAGTGGAAGACGCCGATGCTGGTCGTGACCGGCGAGAAGGATTTCCGCATTCCCTATACCCAGGGGCTGGCTGCCTTCACTGCGTTGCAGCGGCGCGAGATTCCGTCGCGGCTGGTCGTCTTCCCGGACGAGAATCACTGGGTGTTGAAGCCCAAGAACTCGCTGCAATGGTATGATGAGGCGCTGGGCTGGCTGGACCAGTGGACCGGCACGGCGAAGGGGAAATGAGCCTTTAAGGGCGTAGCCCGGCCTGCTATATTGATGGGGAAGGAAGGCGATATGACCCGCAAGAATGTTCGACCCAGTGATCTGAAAACGAAGATCGTCCATGCGCCTGACGGGACGCCGGTGCGATTGAAGGTGGTGAACGCCGACAGTCAGACTCTGGGCGAGGATCTGTTGGCAGCCTTCCGCTCCAATGTGCGCCGGGTTGTGGATGAGCGACGCAAGCGCGGTCATGCCCAAGACGCCGCGCAAGCCTGAACGCCCGGTTCTCTGGATTATTGCCGGCCCCAATGGGAGCGGCAAGAGTACCTTTTACAATCGCACGGATATCGAGGGCTGGGGCGGCTCGGTCTGGATCATCAATCCGGACCTGCTGACCCAGCATATCGTCACCGAGGAAAAGTTGCCGCTGGAGCGTGCCAATCTGGAGGCGGTACAGCGGATTGAATCCTGGTTGAACCATTCGCTCGACGTGTATCAGACGATCGGTGTGGAGACGGTTCTGTCTTCGCCCAAATATCGCAAGCTGGTCGATCGGGCTCATGAGCGCGGTTTTCGGGTCCGCATGATCTATGTGCTACTGGCATCGGCCGAACTGCAGGCTGCGCGTATTCGCGTGCGTGTGGTCGAGGGCGGCCATGATGTGCCGGCGGACAAGGTCATGGCGCGGCGGGCACGCTCCTTTGAGCAACTGGCTTGGTTCGTCCAGCATGTCGATGACTGCTATATTTACGACAATTCTACCGGCGAACCGGCCCTGTTGGCGCAAAAAGCAGAGGGTGGCGTCTGGTTGTGGGACAAGCTGCCGCCCGATCTGGAAGAAATATTCCTCTCTGCGGCCGTTCCGATGGGCGGCTTGAGCTAGCGAAACATTGGAAAAAGTCGGCAGACATGGTTATGGGCGCGATCATGACCGAGCTGCCGAAAACATTCGACCCCGCCGCCATCGAGACCCGCTGGTATCAGCATTGGGAAACCAATGGCCTGTTCCGTCCGGATCGTCCGGGCGCCGAACCCTTCACCATCGTCAATCCGCCGCCGAACGTGACCGGCAGCCTGCATGTCGGCCATGCGCTCGACAATACGCTGCAGGACATTGTCGTGCGCTATGAGCGGCTGCGCGGCAAGGATGCACTGTGGGTGGTCGGCACCGACCATGCCGGCATCGCGACGCAGATGGTGGTCGAGCGGCAGCTGAACGCGGCCGGGCAGAAGCGCATCGATTTCAGCCGCGACGATTTCGTCGCCAAGGTGTGGGACTGGAAGGCGGAAAGCGGTGGCGCGATCACCAGCCAGTTGCGGCGTCTGGGCTGTTCGATGGACTGGGCCAATGAGCGCTTCACCATGGATGAGGGCTTTTCCAGGGCCGTCATCAAGGTTTTCGTGGAACTGCACCAGCGCGGCCTGCTCTATCGCGACAAGCGGCTGGTCAATTGGGATCCGCATTTCCGCTCGGCCATTTCCGACCTGGAGGTCGAGACGACCGAAACCAAGGGTGGCTTCTGGCGCTTCCGCTATCCGCTGGCCGACGGCGTCACCCTGGCCGATGGCAGCGACCATATTGTCGTCGCCACCACCCGCCCGGAAACCATGCTGGCCGACATGGCGGTCGCGGTGAATGCACAGGATCCGCGCTATCAGGCGGTCATCGGCAAGGAAATTCTCCAGCCGATCACCGGTCGCCGCTTCAAGATCGTCGCCGACGAACATGCCGATCCGGAATTGGGTTCGGGCGCGGTCAAGATCACGCCGGGCCATGACTTCAACGATTTCGAAGTCGGCAAGCGCGCGGGCATGAAGGCGGCGGACATGCTGAACATGTTCGATGCCGACGCCAATGTCGTGCAGACCGCCGACGGCCTGATCCCCGATCGCTTCCTGGGGCTGCACCGCTTCAAGAAGGATGGCGTGGACGGCGCACGCGAGCTGGTGGTGGCAGAGATGAAGGCGCTGGGCCTGCTGGAGCCGCACCTCACCAAGAACAAGGAAGGCGAGGAAGTCGCCGCCGATTTCGAGCCGCGCACGATCCAGACCCCCTATGGCGACCGTTCGGGCGTAGTGATCGAGCCCTGGCTGACCGACCAATGGTATGTCGATGCCGGCAAGCTGGCGGTGGCGCCGATGCAGGCGGTGCGCGACGGCCGTATCGAGATTGTCCCCAAGAGCTGGGAAAAGACCTTCTTCAACTGGATGGAGAATATCCAGCCCTGGTGCGTGTCGCGCCAGCTGTGGTGGGGCCATCAGATCCCGGCCTGGTTCGATGACGAAGGCAATGCCTATGTCGCCGAAACCGAGGAAGAGGCGCAGTTGCAGGCCGGCAACAAGAAGCTGGTGCGCGATCCCGACGTGCTCGACACCTGGTTCTCGTCCGCTTTGTGGCCGTTCGGCACGCTGGGCTGGCCGGAACAGAGCGATACGCTCAGCCGCCATTATCCCAATGACCTGCTGATCTCCGGCTTCGACATCCTGTTCTTCTGGGATGCCCGCATGGCGATGCAGGGCATGGAATTCATGGGCGATGTGCCGTGGAAGAAGCTCTATCTCCATGGCCTGGTGCGCGCAGCCGACGGCCAGAAAATGTCCAAGTCCAAGGGCAATGTGGTCGATCCGCTGGGCCTGATCGACAAGTTCGGCGCGGACGCGCTGCGTTTCTTCATGGCGGCGATGGAAAGCCAGGGCCGCGACGTGAAGATGGATGAGAAGCGGGTCGAGGGCTATCGCAACTTCGCGACCAAGCTGTGGAACGCGGCGCGCTTCCTGCAGGCCAATGGCGTCACCGCCTCGACCAGCCGCGAAGCGCCGCATGCGACGCTGCCGGTCAACCGCTGGATCGTCGCTGAAACGGTGGCGACGGTGCAGGCGATCGACACCGCCATGGCCGAACTGCGCTTCGACGCGGGCGCCAACGCCATCTATCACTTCGTCTGGGACCAGTTTTGCGACTGGTATATCGAACTCACCAAGGGTTCGATGGATGATGAGACGAAGGCGGTCGCGGGCTGGGCATTCGACCAGATCCTGGTCATGCTGCACCCGTTCATGCCCTTCATCACCGAAGAGCTGTGGCAACTGACTGGGCAGCGCGCGCAGGAGCTGATCGTGGCTGAGTGGCCGGTCGCCCTTTATGAGGTCGACACCGATGCACAGGGCGAGATCGACTGGTTGATCCGGCTGGTGAGCGCGATCCGCACCGCGCGGACCGAACTCAACGTGCCGCCGGGCGCCAAGCTGCGCATGGTCGTGCGCGATGCGTCGGAAACGACGCGCGGTCGTTTGGATCGCCAGGGTGCGGCGCTGGCGCGCCTGGGCCGGATCGAGAGCCTGGCCTTTGGCGAGGATGTCGCCGGCGGCGCGGCGCAGATCGTTGTCGACGAGGCGATCTTCATCCTGCCGCTGGAAGGCGTGATCGACATCGCGGCGGAAAAGACCCGCCTCGAAAAGGCGCTGGCGTCGGCGGCCAAGGAGCGGGATTCGCTGGGCGGCCGCCTGTCCAACCCGGCCTTTGTCGAGAAGGCCAAGCCCGAGGCCGTGGCCAAGGCGCGCGAGGACCATGCCGAAAAGACCGCTGAGGCGGAAAGGCTGAAGGCGGCACTGGACCGGCTGGGCTGAGCCGCCTAGCCTGCGCCGCAATCGGGGATAAGGGGTAAGGGCGAATGACAGCAGGGGCACAAGGGGCGCGGGACCTGACGCAGGGGCCGATCGCCTCCACCTTGCTGACATTCGCCATCCCGACGCTGGCGTCCAATATCCTCCAGTCGCTGAACGGATCGATCAACGCGATCTGGGTCGGCCGTTTCCTGGGGCCTCAGGCGCTCGCCGCGACGGCGAATGCCAATATCATCATGTTCCTGATGTTTTCCGTCGTGTTCGGCTTTGGCATGGCATCGACGGTAATGATCGCGCAGGCGGTCGGCGCGCGCGATATGGACGCGGCACGGCGCGCCTTCGGTTCGGCAGTCGGCTTCTGCTTCCTGCTGGCCATGGGCGTTGCCGTGGCGGGCTGGTTCGGCGGGCCGGCGCTGCTGCGCCTGCTGGCGACGCCGCCTGAGGCGTTCGACATGGCTCTGACCTATTTGCGGGTGATCTTCGTCGCCATGCCGGCCGGGCTGCTGAGCGTCATGATGATGATGGGCCTGCGCGGGACCGGCGACGCGCGCACCCCGCTGATCTTCATGATCCTGTCGGTGGCGATCGACCTGGTGCTCAATCCTGTGCTGATCCTGGGGCTGGGGCCGATCCCGGCAATGGGCATCGGCGGATCGGCGGCGGCGACGGCGGCGGCCGGCTTCATCAGCCTGATCGCCCTCATCATCTATTGCTATGCCAAGGATCTGCCGCTGCGGCTGCGCGGCGCGGAACTGGGCTACCTCAGGCCCGCGATGGACGAGATGCGGGTATTGGGTGCCAAGGGGCTGCCGATGGGTTTGCAGATGATCGTCATGTCGGTGTCGGGGCTGGTCATGATCGGCCTCGTCAACCGCGAAGGGTTTCTGGTGACGGCCGCCTATGGCGCGGCGCAGCAGATCTGGACCTATCTGCAGATGCCGGCCATGGCGATGGGCGCGGCGGTCAGCGCGATGGCGGCGCAGAATATCGGTGCGGGCCGCTGGGATCGGATCAGCAGGATCACGGGCTATGGGGTTTCCTATCTGCTGGCGATCACCGGCGCGATGGTGGTCGTCATCCTGATCTTCCACGAAGCGCTGCTGGCGCTGTTCCTGAGCCATAACCAGGCGGTGATCGACGCAGCCTGGAACATGCAGTTGCTGGCAAGCTGGAGCTTCATGCTGTTTGGCTGCACCATGATCCTGTTCGGGGTGATGCGCGCCAATGGCGTGGTGGTGGCGCCGCTGCTGATCCTGGTTTTCACCCTCTTCGCGGTGCGGCTGGGCTTCTATTATCTCGCCTATCCCCGGATCGGCGCGGATGCGCTGTGGCTGAGCTTCCCGGTGGGTTCGGCGGTTTCGCTGACGCTTGCGACCCTGCTCTACCTGCAGGGCGGCTGGCGCAAGGCCAGGCTGATGGTGCCGATTCACGAGGAGGAATGTCGTGAAGCGGTGCATAGCGAGACCGAGCCGGCGGGGCGGATCGCACCGACCGGCTGAGGCAGGGCGCGCGTTCAGCGTCCCTGGTTGCGCCAGCGGGTGATGGTGCGGGTGAGGATATCGTCTTCGCCGCCGGCCTGGCGCCAGAGCTGGGTGAAGCTGGGATCGCCCGACGCGGGACGCCGCTGTTCTTCCAGATTGTCGAGCGCGACGCGGATCGGCACGGCGACGCCTTCGCCGCAGATGATCGCCTCCCGGTTACGCAGGGCGGGAATCGAATCGAGGAAGCCGCGCGCACCTTCGGGCATGGCGGCCTTCACGAAGGCCTGGTCGCGATCATTGTTGAGGCGCATCGAGATGATCGTGCCGCATTGCGACAGTACGCCTTCGGCCAGGTCCGACGGGCGCTGGGTGATGAGGCCCAGCGAGACGCCATATTTACGGCCTTCCTTGGCGATCCGCTCCAGGATGCGGCGGACTGCCTGACCACTGCCGCTGGTGCTTGCAGGGATGTAGCGATGGGCTTCCTCGCAGACCAGCAGGATCGGGCGCTGCGGTTCGTCGCGCGCCCATAGCGCATAGTCGAACACCAGTCGCGACAGCACGGAGACGACCACCGAGGTGATATCGGAGGGCATGGAGGACACGTCGATGATCGAGATCGGCTTGCCGCCCGAGGGCAGGCGGAAGATCTTGGCCAGGAAGGCCTGCATCGAATCGGCCACCAGCATGCCGGAGAACATGAAGGAGTAGCGTGGGTCGCCCTTGATCTCGTCGACCTTGGACTTGAGCCGGATATAGGGGAGCGAACCGGTTCCCTTTTCCAGCTTGCCCATCTCATTCTGCAGGATCGCGGTCAGGTCAGACAGGAGATAGGGGACCGGTGAATCCACCGTCAGGCGGCCGATGCTTTCGGCGAGGCGGTTCTTCATCCGCGCGGCGAGCAGGCATTTGGCGAGAATGTCACAATCCTGCGTTCGTTCGGCGCCTTCCGAAGTGACGAACACCTCGCAATGCTCCTCGAAGTTCATCAGCCAATAGGGCAGGGCAAGGTTGTTCACGTCGAACACGGCGCCATTCTGCTGAAAGGCCGCGCCATATTCGCCATGGGGATCGATCATGACGATATGCCCCTGCGGCGACAGGTCGCAGATGCGGTGCAGGATCAGGGCCGCGCTGGTCGACTTGCCGGTGCCGGTCGAACCCAGCAGCGCGAAATGCTTGCCCAGCATCGCGTCGACATAGAGGGCGGCGCGTGTGTCCGTGGTGGGATAGACGGTGCCGATTTGCACATGCGGCCGATCATCGGCGGCATAGATCTGCTGCATGTCATAGCTGGACACCGGATAGATGTCGGTGCCGGGCGTGGGGTAACGGGTGACGCCGCGCCGGAAACCGTAGATCCGGCCGGTAAGCTTTTCCTCGTCGCCTTCGCCCAGAAAGTCGATGTCGGCAATGATTGCGCCGCCATTGCTGCGATCGAGCACGAGCGAGCGGATATTGGCGATGAGCCAGCGATCGCCAACGCGCATCTTGACCTGGCTGCCGACCTGGCCGGCCATGGCAAGGCAGGCGTCCTGGTCATGGGAAAAGGCGGCGAGGCTGTTCGGGTCGACCAGAACCTTGGAACTTGATCCGGCGATCTGGAACACCATACCCAGCGCCTGATGCAAGCCGGGGGACGATGAGGCAGAGGCCGTGTCGTGCGAAAATTGCTGTGCGCCCGGCATCTGGGTCATGAGCCTTTATGTTCCCCCCTGCCGGAAGCTCCGACAATCGAACAGCTTAGTATCCGTGGGAGGTAAATATTGGATTACCCAGCCGAGCGTCGCATGGCCCCGCTCGGGGCTCGTTCCATCGCGCAAGGCAGGGAACAGTGGGGCGTTTGAGGCATTAGAGACTTGCCACAAACAGGATTTTTGCTTGCCCGATATCGTCTTGGCCGATGCAACGCGCCGATCGGATGCGATTGCGATTGCGCGTGTGATCTGCATTCTGGGTGTCGTCTATGTCCATGCCTGGACCGGGCGTAACGGCCAGGATCTGGAGATGCTGCGTGGGTCCACGCAGGAGGGACTGCGCTGGGTGTTGATGGAGATTTTCGGCCGCAGCGCGGTGCCGCTGCTGGGCCTGATTTCCGGCTGGCTTGTCGGCGGGTCGGCGCGCACCCGCAATTGGTTCGATCATGTCGGGCGGAAGGCGCGGACGATATTGCTGCCGATGCTGCTGTGGAACGCCGTCGCCATCCTGCTGGTGTCGGGTGCTGCCTGGCTGCTGGGCCTGTCGGCGCCGCTCCCGCAATCGGGTGGCTGGATCGCCGAGGAATTGTTCATCATCAACCGCAATCCGGACATCAATGTCCAGATGCCGTTCCTGCGTGATCTGTTCCTGTGCATGGTCGCGGCGCCGCTGCTGGTACGGCTGCCCAACTGGATGTTGATGGCGGTCGCGCTGGTGGCGCTGTCGTGCCAGGTTGCGGGGCTTGGGCCGCCGGTGCTGATGCGGCCATCGATCCTGTTCTTCTTTACCATCGGCATATTGGCGCGGCGCGAGGGCTGGGCGGATCGGGCGGCTGCGGTGCCACTGCTCGCGGCTTTATTGCCCTTTGGTCTGTTGATGAGTGCGCAACTCTATGTCTCGCTCAAGGCCGGGGCGGGGCTCGCGCCGTTGATGCTGGCGAGCCTAGACATGGCGGTGCGTATCGCGGCGTCGCTTTGCTTCTGGCGGCTGGCCTGGGCGCTGGCGGAAAGTCCTGCGCGCGGCCTGCTGATGCGGGTCGAGCCCTACGCCTTCTTCCTCTTCTGTGCCCATCTGATCCTGATCTGGCTGGGCGGTCCCGTGCTGGGCGCCCTGTTCGGGCCGCTGGGATCGCCGCTCTATCCGCTCTATCTGATCGCCCAGCCCCTCCTGGTGCTGGCGGTGGTGATCCTGATCGGAAATCTGATGCAGCGCCTGTCGCCTACTCTCGCCGGGCTGCTAAGCGGCGGCCGGCTGGCCGCCACCTGACGCATCAGGCCAGTTCGCGGGCGCTGATCGCCTGCGCCGCCGCCATGGCGATTTCATAGCTGCGCTTGCGCGCCGCCGGATCGAAGATCTGGGCGGCGATGATGACCTCGTCCACGCCGGTACGTTTGATGAAGGCCGCCAGATCGCGCTCGACATCCGCCTGGATGCCGATGCTGGAGGCGTTGAGGACATCGGACAGCATTGCCCGCGCCTGCATCGGCAGGCTCTCATAATAGCCCGCTACCGGCGGTTGCAGCTTGCCGGGCTGGCCGGTGCGCAGGCGCACGAAGGCCTGTTGCATCGAACTGGCGACCAGTTCGGCCTCAGCTGCGTTGTCGGCGGCGAAGATATTATAGCCCGCCATGGCATAGGGGCGGTCAAGTTGGGCCGAAGGACGGAAGTCGCGGCGATAGATGGCCAGTGCCTCGTCCAGCGCGGCCGGCGCGAAATGAGAGGCAAAGGCGTAGGGCAGGCCGAGTGCGGCTGCCAGTTGCGCGCCGTAGAGGCTGGAGCCGAGAATCCAGAGTGGGACATTGGCGCCTTCGCCGGGTGTGGCCTGAATGCCCAGCCGATCGTCGCCGGCGAAATAGGCCTGGAGTTCGAGCACGTCGCGGGGGAACTGGTCGGCTCCGCCGCTGAGGTTGCGACGGATGGCCTGCGATACTTTCTGGTCCGAGCCGGGCGCGCGGCCAAGGCCCAGGTCGATGCGGCCGGGGAACAGCGCGTCGAGCGTGCCGAACTGCTCCGCAATCAGCAGCGGGGCGTGATTGGGCAGCATGATGCCGCCGGCGCCGATGCGGATGGATGAGGTCGCCTGGCCGATATGGGCAAGCACCACGGCCGTGGCCGCCGATGCGATGCCGGCCATGCCATGATGTTCGGCCACCCAGAGGCGGTGATAGCCCAGTGCTTCGACATGGGCAGCCAGGTCGGCGGCATCGGCAAGGGCAGCGGATATGTCACTGCCTTCACGGACAGGGACGAGGTCTAGGACGGAAAAGCGGGTCATGGCTGCCATATGGGGCCATGGTCGGTTTTATTTCAATACTGAATTTCAGCCGGCGCGACCAAAGCCCTGCGGTTCGACGCGACGGCCGAAGGTGGGACGGCGGGCGACCAAGGGATTGGCATCCCGGTCGAGCAGCGCCATGGTCTCGGTAAAGCAGGGGCGCAGGGCCACTACGGTCTCGATCAGTTCGTCCGGGCTCTCGCGAAATTCGACGCAGCGGCGTGCGACCATCTCGATCTCTTCGGCCATGGCGCTGAGCCGATGGGCACCGAACTGGGCCGATTCGCCCTTCAGCGTATGGGCCGGGCGGACGAGGGAGACGGCATCGCGGTCGCGAAAGGCCTGCTCGATGGTGCCGATCGCCTTTTCACCATCTTCGCGAAAATAGCCCAGAATGCGCATGAAGGCCGTACCCAACTCCGTGCGGGTTCGAGCAAAATCGTTCCAGTCCACCAGTTCGGTAGCGTGTTCGGGCACCTGCGCACTCCTTTCCTGACGCTCGCGAGATTAGCGGGCGGGCGTAAACAGCCGGTTAAGCCGGCGCCTTGCTGAGCGCGAAACGCTGCGGGGAAAGGGCGGAAAATTGCCATCCATGCTGCTGCGCCAATGCCGCCAGTTCGCCAGACGCGATAGCATCGTCAGCATCGATCGTCACATGATCGGTATCGCGCATCGCCCGCGCGGCACGCAGGACGGGCCAGGGACATTTCATGCCCCTGGCGTCGACGTGAAAGGGGGCGGCATCGATGCCGCCCGCCTCATTTGGCATAAGGGTTCTTGGCGCTGCGCAGGGTCAGGCGGACCGGCACGGCGCCAAAGCCCAGTTCCTTGCGGATGCCGTTCACCAGATAGCGGCGATAGCTCTCCGGCAGTTCGTCGAGCCGCGTGCCGAACAGCACGAACGTCGGCGGCCGCGTCTTGTTCTGGGTGATGTAGCGCAGCTTGATCCGCTTGCCGCCCGGGGCTGGCGGCGGATTGGCCTCCAGCGCGACCTCGAACCAGCGGTTGAGCACGCCGGTCGAAATACGCTGCGACCAAGCGGTGCGGGTTTCGAAGGCGACCTTGATGAGGTCGTCCAAACCCTTTCCGGTGGCGGCCGACACGGTCATGATCGGCACGCCGCGCACCTGCGCCAGCCCGTCGAACAGCGCCTGCTTGATGCCCTGATAGAGCGCCGAGCCATGCTCGACCGTGTCCCATTTGTTGAGCGCGACGACGAGCGCGCGGCCTTCTTCCAGCACCTTGTCGGCGATGCGCAGATCCTGCGCTTCAAGCCCACGGGTGGCATCGAGCAGCAGTACCACGACCTCGGCGAAGTTCACGGCGTTCAGGCCATCGGACACGGCCAGCTTTTCCAGCTTGTCCTGCACCTTGGCGCGCTTGCGCATGCCGGCGGTGTCGATCAGCCGGACCGGGCGTTCCTCGCCCTCATCATTGGTCCACATCCAGTCGACGGCGATGCTGTCACGGGTGATGCCCGCTTCCGGACCAGTGAGCAGGCGGTTCTCGCCAAGCAGCCGGTTGATGAGGGTCGATTTGCCAGCATTGGGACGGCCGACGATGGCGAGCTTGAGCGGGGCGCTCTCCTCGTCCTCGTAAAATTCCTTCTCATGCTCCTCGCCATCCTCGCGTTCGAGATGGGGAAGCAGAGCCTGGAACAGGTCGGCCAGGCCCTGGCCATGTTCGGCGGAGAAGGGAATGGGTTCACCCAGGCCCAGCACGAAGGCTTCCATGACGCCGGCTTCGGTCGATTTGCCCTCGGCCTTGTTGGCGACCAGGATCACCGGGGCGTCGCCCTCGCGCAGCCAGCGGGCGATTTCCTCGTCCAGCGGCGTGATGCCGGCGCGTGCATCGACCATGAACAGGGCGACGTCGCAATTTTCGACGGCGGCCTGGGTCTGCATCCGCATGCGGCCGGGCAGGCTGTGGGGATCTTCGTCCTCATAGCCTGCCGTGTCGATGATGGTGAATTCGAGGCCCAGAAGATGAGCCTCGCCCTCACGCCGGTCACGGGTAACGCCGGGCTGGTCATCGACCAGAGCCAGCTTTTTCCCGACTAGGCGGTTGAACAGGGTGGACTTGCCCACATTGGGCCGCCCGACAATAGCAACTGTGGGCAGCATGATGAAGGCCCGTTTCCTTTCTATCGCTGCCCTTAACGCAGCGCCGTCAGCTTGCCGTCATCGGCAAGGATGTAGAGCATGTTGTTAGCGACGACGGGCGACAGAGACATGGATTTCTTCATGTTCACGTCCTGCTGGACGGTGCCAGTCGCCGGGTCGACATAGTTCATGTCGCCATGCGTGGATACCAGAATCAGGCGACCGCCCGCAAGCACCGGGCCGGTCCAGCGAATCGCCTTGTCCTTCTTCTTTTCTTTCTGCCAGCGGCGCAGCTGGCTGATCCAGCGAATCTTACCCGTGGCGCGGGCCACGCAGAGCAATTTGGCGTCGCTGGTGACGGCAAACACCCATTCACCCGCGATCCACGGGGTGGAGATGCCGGCAATGTTGATTTCCCACAGGCGCTGGCCGCTGGTAAGTTCATAGGAGGCCATGCGGCCACCCTGGCCGATCGCGAAGACGCGGCCACGATCGATTACCGGATTGGCGTCGATATCGGTCAGCGAAGCGACGGCGGTGGAGATGCTGGTGCGCGAAAGCGCATCGCCCCACAGGGTGCGGCCATTTTCATAGCGATAGGCGTTGATTTCGCCCGAGCTGTAGCCCGCGATCACGGTGCCTTGCGCAGCGGCAGGCGCCGCCACGCCGAAGATGCCTGTGACCTGCAACGTACCGCTGTCGGTCCACTGGGTCGCGCCGTCGCTCTGGTTTAGGGCGAAGATCTGATTGTCCTGGCCCATCACATAGACATGGCCATTTTCCAGCGTCGGGGCGCCGCGCAGCGGGCCGCCGGGATGAACCTTCCACCCGATCGAACCGTCGGCGACGTTCATCGATACGACGTCGCCCACGCCGGTGCTGGCGAACAGCTTGTCGCCCAGGACGCTGACGCCGCCGCCGAAGAGGGCACGGCCATTGCCTTCGGCCGGAAGGCTGGTCTGCCACAATTTCTGGCCGGTGTTGGCGTCGAGCGCGATGACATGGGCGCCCGCGTCGATCACGAACAGCTTGCCACCGGCGATGACCGGCGAGGAGGCAAGACGCGCCTGCGGCGTGCTGCCCTCGATCGAACCGGTCCAAACCTGTTGCGGCGATGCGCCCAGCGCCAGATGGCCCATCGCCTTGGACGGATCGCCGCCCGGCTGCGACCATTGGTCATTGGCATAGGATTCGGGCAGGGTAACGGGCACGTCGGCCAGGGTCGGATCGACCTCGATCCCCTGCTCGTTCGACAGGATCGAGGTGCGGTTGCCGACCACCGGGGTCTTGGGGCCGCCCTTCTTGCCGCCGACCACGCCGCAGCCCGCAAGCATCGCTACCAGGGCGACGGTGGTCAGGGTACGGCCCATCCGGCCGAATTTGGTGATGCTGTGCTTAGCCATGCGCTTGCTTATCCCTGTACCGGTTCGGCGGGCGTTTCGACCGCATCAATGCCCAATAGACCCGCCATCTGTCGCGCACGTGAACGGATCGACTGGGGCACATTCTCGTCCTTGGCCATGGCCGCGAACATCGGGCCGGCGAGTTCGGGCTTGCGCATCTTCATATAGGCGATGGCAACCAGTTCGCCGGCGCTGCCGAACCAGGGCGCGCCCTCGACCGCAAGCGGCTTGAGGCGATCGACCACCTGCTGCGGCTTGAGCGCGTCGAATTCGATCGTGGTCTGACGGATCAGGGCCAGGTCGCGATAGGGCTGGTCGAGCGAACTGTCCGCCGCCATCGCTTTATAGGCTTCGATCGCGGCCTTGTTGTCGCCCTTGCGCGCCGCAAGGCCGGCCTTCACCAGCAGGGCGGAGGCGCGGTAGCCGGGCTGGCCGGCCTTGGCCAGCGCATCGATTTCCTTGGCGTCGGGCGTACCACCACCCGCGGCGGTGGTCAGCACCTTATCCATCTGCTCGGACACGGCTTGCGACTGGGTCTTGCTGTAATGCTGCCAGTAGAGCCAGCCACCGAAGGCGGCGAGGCCGACGATCAGCAGGACGGCCAGGGCACGGCCATAACGCTGCCAGAAGGTCAGGAGCTGGTCCTGGCGGACGGCGTCATCGACCTCGCGCATGAAGGCTTCGCTGTTTTGCGGCGTCAGGGCCACGGGAATCTCCGAAAAATGGTCATTAGGGGCAGCCGGAAGGCGGGATCATTAGCGGCGTGGCAGAGACACGCAAATCACTTTTTCGGGCGATAGACCTGATCATCGCCCGGAAAGCTGCGATTGCGCACCTCTGCGGCATAGCTTTCCGCCGCCTGGCTGATCGTTTCCGCGAGGTTGGCATAGCGTTTCACAAAGCGGGCGGTGCGTTCGAACATGCCCAGCATGTCCTCCGCCACCAGCACCTGACCGTCGCAACGGGCCGAGGCGCCGATGCCGATCACGGGTATGTCGACGCTGGTCGTGATGATGTCGGCCAGTTCCTCCATCACCCCTTCGACCACCATGCCGAAGGCGCCGGCGGCCGCCACGGCCTTGGCATCGCCCAGGATCTTGGCATGTTCCTCCTGGCTCTTGCCACGTGCGCCATAGCCGCCCAGCGCGTTCACCGCCTGTGGCGTCAGGCCGATATGGGCCATCACCGGAATGCCGCGCTGGGTCAGGAAGCGGATCGTCTCGGCCATCGCCTCGCCGCCTTCCAGCTTGACGCCGGCGCAGCCGGTTTCGGCCATGACGCGGCTGGCGCTGGCAAAGGCCTGCTGGGGCGAAGCCTCGTAGGAGCCGAAGGGCATGTCGACCAGCACGACGCTGTGATAGCTGCCGCGCACCACGGCGGCGCCATGGGCGATCATCATGTCGAGCGTGACCGGCAAGGTGGACGGCAGGCCATAGATGACCTGCGCCAGCGAATCGCCGACCAGCAGCATGTCGCAATGCGGGTCGAGCAACTGCGCCTGACGCGCGGTATAGGCAGTCAGCATCACCAGCGGCTCGTCGGTCTTGCCCTCAAACTTGCGGCGCTGGATCTGCGGCACGGTCAGCCGCTTCATCGGCGCGGGCGTGGGGTTGGCGCGGCTGGTCGCGGTGTCGAGCGTGAAGGTCGTGGACATGGCCGCGCTCTACCGCAGCCCGGCGCGGCGTGCAAATGCCGGACCGGCCGAAGCGGCATGATGTGCGCTCCGGCCGGTTTTGCTCTCTGCTCCCGATGCGATCAGAAGGAGAATTTGATCGTGCCGCCCCAGGTCTGGGGATCGCCGACCTGGCCGGCGATCAGGCCGGTATTGCCCGGTGCGACCTGGAGGTTTTCGATATAGTTGACGTCGAAGGCATTGCGCACCCAGCCGAACACGTCGAAGCCGTCACCCCGGAAACCGGCACGGAAGTTGGTCAGGGCATAGCCCTTCACTTCGGTGTAGATCGACGGCGAGGCGTTGGAATTCCAGTGCGATCGATAATTGCCGTCTACGCCCAGATAGAGCTGACCGTCCTTCGCCAGCAGATTGACCGGAATGTTATATTCCGCGCCGTAGGAGAAGGCCCATTTCGACACGCCGGGCAGATCCTGACCCGAAATGTCGCACTGACGTGGGCTGAGGGCGCCGGGAACACCAGCCTGCGAATAGTCGGCCGCTTGTCCAGCCGGCTGCAACGTGCCGCCGGACAGTTCGGGCGGGCAGGGGGCGTTGGTGAACTTCTTGTACTTGGCGTCGGTATAGGCGCCATTGGCATAGGCGGTGAACCGGTCGCTGGCGACGATCTTGAAATCCGCCTCGATGCCCTGCGAGCGGACCTTTTCGGCGTTGGCAAGATAGCCGCGCACGGTGCCGAACTGGCCGCCATTCACCGTCGCCTGGAAATTCTTGATCTCCGTGCGGAAGGCGGTGAGGTTGAAGGTCGCACGGCGATCCCAGAACTGGGTCTTGAGGCCGACTTCATAATGATTGACCGATTCCGGCTTCACCGTGCTGGCGTCGTAATTGACCGTATTGTCTGCATTGAGCGGCAGGCCATTCTGGTTGATGCCCAGCGTCTTGAAGCTCTTCGCATAGGTCGCATAGGCCAGCACATCGCGGGCGACCTTGTAATTGACGTTGAAGTCGTAGGTGAAGTTCCAGGCGCTGTCGGACGGCGAGCTGACCTGCGGCTGGTAGACGCCGCACTGCTGGGTCGTGCCCTTGATGGTGCCAGGTTCCGCAACCGTGGTGCAACTGATGGCCTGGCCCTGCGCGTTGGTGACGACACGCTGGTAGAAGCCGGACTTCTTGTCATAGTTGAGGCGCACGCCGGGCTGGATGGTCAGGGCATCCGTAACCTTCCAGCTGAGCTGGCCGAACAGGGCTGCGCTGTCGGCCTTGAGGTACTGGGTGTTGCTGGCGGTCAGGCCCGATAGCGTCGCCGGGATATTGGCAGGGTTGGTCGGATCGGTCGATGGCGCAAGGCTCCATTGAGCCGCGTCGTCGCCCTGCTGCTCGGTGCCCTGGGTGTCGATCCGCTGCTTGAAGCCGAACAGGCCGACGACGAAGTCGACGTCCTTGCTCTCGTAATTATAGCGGAATTCCTGGCTATACTGGTCCTGCTGCGACGGGTTCTGCGATTTGGACACGATCGACAAGCCAGTGAAGTCGCGGTCATTTTCCGGCTTCCAGTCCCAGAAACGCCAGGCGGTGACGGAGGTCAGCGTGCCGGGGCCGATGTCCCATTTGATCTTGGCCGATGCGCCGCCAATCTTGTTGCCGGCGTTGAGGTTGGAATCGAGGTCGGTCAGCCGGTCATAGGGATTGCGGCTGGGCACGACATAGCCCTGCGCAGCGGCCAGCGCGTCATATTGGCGGTTGAGCGGGCGCTGGGTCTTGCCGACGCGCACGAAGGTCGTGCCGCAGCATTCGGGGTCCTGCTTGCTGTAATCGCCCGACAGGGTGATGCTGAAATCGTCATTGGGCTTGAACAGCAACTGGCCGCGAATGCCCAGATTATCCTGTTCGTTGATCCAGCGCTGGCTGGTCACATTGTAGAGCGTGCCGCGACGGCTGGTCGCGGCCACCGCGACGCGCGCGGCGATCGTGTCGGTCAGCGGGCCGGAAATGGCGGCTTTGGCCTGCTTGTAGTTCAAATTGCCGACGGTCAGCTCGGCGCGGCCCTCGAAATCGAAGGTCGGCTGGTTGGTCGTGATGTTGATCGCGCCGGCGGTGGTGTTCTTGCCATAGAGCGTGCCCTGGGGGCCGCGCAGCACTTCTACCTGGTTGACGTCGAGAAAGTCGAAGGTCGCGGCGGCGACGCGGCTGTTATAGACATCGTCGACATAGATGCCGACGCCCTGTTCGAAGCCGTCGCTGGTGAGGCCGAAGGGCACGCCAAGGCCGCGGATATTGACCGAGGTGTTGCGCGGATTGGTGGTATAGACCTGCAGCGTCGGCGCGAGCTGCTGCAGCTTCACGATGTTGAAGTTGCCGGTCGCCTCGATGCTGTCGCCCTTCACCACGGAAATGGCCAAGGGCACTTCCTGCGCGGTTTCCTGGCGGCGGCGGGCGGTGACGACGATCACGTCGCCGCGTGGGCTGCTGGCCTGCTGATCGCCATCAACGGCGGGTTGGGCGGCTTCGGCCGCAAAGACGGCAGGCGTGACAAAAGAAGCGCTCGCCACGCTGGCGAGCAACAGAAAACGCGCAATCATGTTCTTCCCCTTGGTTCCGGAGGTCCGGTGATGTTTTGATCGCGGCGTTTCCGGTGGTCCGGTCAAAGCCGTGCTGGGGTCGTCCCTGGTGATGCGGCGTCCCCAGTGCCGCATCGGCATGCCATCCCCGACATGCCCTGATTCTTGCGCTTGTCCTCCCGTTGATTGGTCAGGCGGTCAGGCGCGTCTTTTCTGTAACGTCGATCTGCACGACGCGGGCGTCGTGGACGGTCAGCGTGATGGAGCCAAAGCGCAGTCCTTCCAGCACGTCGCGCACCTTGTCGATGCTGGCGATGATGTCGGGACGCTGCCCTTCAGGGCGGCTGTGGCGAAGTTCGATGGTTCGGTGTTCGGTCATGTAAAATCCCTCTTGCCGCTTCTTAACTCAACCGCATCAGTAGACAAAAAAGCAAATATAAGGGGCGCGCAAGATTCTCTTGTCGCGCCCCGGCGATGTCTGAGGCCGCTATCAACTCGTCATGTGCAGACTGTTTGATTGGCGATCGAGCCGGGCCATCGGCATGGCCGGGCGCATCTGGCGCACGGCGGACGCCTGTTCCTGCGCATTATCGATCAGCCGTTCGAGCAGCGCCTGGCCAAAGCCCCAGGCACCCAGCCCCGAATCCGCGTTGATATGGCCGCTATGGCCGGCATCGACGAACTGGCTGCCCCAGTTCTTGCCGACGCTGTGGGCGCGTTCGAAGAAGATATAGGGATCGTTGCGACTGGCGACGAGGATGGACGGGAAGGGCAGGGGCGTGCGCGGCGTCGGGCCGAAGCCGCCGATCGTCTCGGGCGTTTCCATCCGGTCGCAATCGGGCGGGGCCACCAGCAGCGCGCCGGTCACCGGCCAGCCATAAGCCTGGCTTTGCAGGGCACCCCACCAGGCAACGGCCAGGCAACCCAGGCTGTGCGCGGCGAGGATGACCGGACCGTCGGCCTGACGAATGGCGGCGTCGAGCCGCGTGACCCAGGCATTGCGATTGGGGCTGGCCCAACTGCCCAGGTCGACTCGCTGGCAATCGCCGCGTCCATTTTCCCACAATGTCTGCCAATGATCGGGGCCGCTATTGTTGAGGCCAGGGATGGTCAATACAACCGGCTGGCGCGCGTCACCCGCATGTCCGAATCGCTCCATGATGAGATCCTCGTCCTATATTCTGAGCCTCTCAAGATAATACTATTCATATAGTAGACAATGGGCGAGCGTCGAAATGTGTCAGAATCTGGGCAACCTGAATGGCAGATAAACGGGCGCACCCGATCGTGGGATACGCGCCCGCATCAAGTCTATGATCCGGCGGGAAAATTACCAAGGATAGATCAGCCCATAATATTGGTAGACGTTGCGACCATAGGCATCGTCGAAGGCGGGACGGTCCTCGTCAAGATAATGGGGGGCCTGTTCCAGCACTTCCCTGGCCAGTTCGATCACGTAGCCGCCCTTATCCGTGTCGTAGGCCAGCATCGACCAGGGTAGCGGATAATGTACATGGCCCATGCCCAGAAAGCCGCCGAAAGACAGCAGCGCATAGCGAACCTGGCCGCTACGCTTATCGACCATGAAATGGGATATCTTGCCCAGCTTGTCGCCCTGGCGATTGTAGACGACCGTGCCCTCGACCCGGTCGGATGCGATCAGGTCATGGCGATATTCGCTCACTATGTCGGTCATTGTCACTCTCCTGCAAAAACATTCTATTCTGGTGCAACCATGGGGAACCGGTGGGGTTCCTCCGCTTCACAGCAAGGAGCATCGGCATGAAGATCAATCGTAGCGGTTCGGCAGCCTGGAGTGGTGGCCTGAAGGATGGCAAGGGCACGATCTCGACCCAGAGCGGGGCGCTCGACGCCTATCCCTATGGCTTCGCCACCCGGTTCGAGGGCGTGCCCGGCAGCAATCCGGAAGAACTGATCGCGGCGGCCCATGCCTCCTGCTTCACCATGGCATTGTCGCTGATCCTGGGCGAAGCCGGGCTGACGGCGGAGAAGATGGAGACGAGCGCGGTCGTCACGCTGGAGCAGCAGGAGGGTGGATTTGCCATCACCGCGAGCAAGCTGACGCTGAAGGCCAAGATTCCCGGCGCCGACGATGCGACCTTCCAGGAACTGGCGGCGAAGGCGAAGGCCGGATGCCCGGTATCGAAACTGCTGAAGGCCGATATCAGCCTGGACGCGGAACTGCTGGCCTAACCTGCCGCGATACGCCTGGCGTGGCGATGTTCACGCCAGGCGATATAGAGGCCGCTGGCGATGATCAGCGCCGCGCCGACCCAGGTGGTCCACATCGGCCAGTCGCCCCAGATCGCCCAGCCCAGCAGGGTGGTCCACAGGATCGAGCTATAATCCATCGGCAGCACCACCGACACCGGCGCCCAGCGCAGCGCTGCGGTGAGGCAGAGCTGCGCAATGCCGCCGAACAGGCCGATCATCAGCAACAGGCCCCAGGTCTGCGCGTCGTGCGGTTGGCCATAGAAGAGCATGCCTATGCCGAGCGGCGGCACGGACAGGGCGGTGAACCAGAAGACGACGACTCCCGCGCTCTCGGTGCGGCCCAGTTCCCGCAGCACCAGGCTGACGCTGGCTGTCACCAGCGCGGCGGTGATGGCAACGGCAACGCCCATGGGCGGAAAATGGCCGCCTTCGGGCCGGACCATGATGAGTACGCCCAGAAAGCCGATCAGGACGGCGGCCCAGCGGTGGATGCCGGTCGGTTCGCGCAGGATCAGCGCCGACAGGATCGTGCCGAAGATCGGCATGGTGAAGCCGATCGTCGTCGCCTCGGCCGGCGGCAGCAGGATGTAGGACAGGAAGTTGAGCGCCATGCCGGTGAGGCCGATGACCATGCGGGTCGCATGGACACTGATCCGCCGGGTGCGGATGGCGCCGATGCCGCTGCTCATCGCGAGCCAGGCGAAGACCACGGGCAGGGCAAGCGCTTGACGGTAGAAGAGGGTTTCGACCAGATGGACGCCATGGGCGTCGGCGACCCGGCCGGTCACGAACATCACCGCCAGGCAGACCACCGCGATCAGGCGCAGGCCGATGGCGAAGAGCGGGCGATGCGGGCGGGACGGGGCGGCGGCGCTGGACACGCCGCTTCCTTAACCCGGTTACGCGATGGCGCAACCGGGCTGGACGGGGTTTCTTACTTGAGCGGCTTGCGGAATTTCAGCGTCATGCGGTCGCTTTCGCCGATCGCGAGATATTTCGCCCTGTCAACTTCGCCGTTACGCAGCGTGGGCGGCAGGGTCCAGACGCCCTTTTCCCAGTCGGCCGTGTCCTTGGGATTGGCGTTCACTTCCGATGCGCCGACATATTCGAAGCCCGCGCCTTCCGCGATGCGGCGGATGGTCGAGACCTTGAGATAGCCGCTGCTCTTTTCCAGCGCCGTGTCGCGATCCTCGGGCAGGCGATGGTCGACGATGCCCAGCGTGCCGCCGGGCTTGAGCATGGCGAAGAAGGCCTTGAAGGTCGCGTCCTCGCTGCCGCCCATGACCATGTTGTGGACATTGCGGAAGGTCAGCACAGTGTCGACGCTGTCGGCCGGGATGCCGGCGGCTTCCTCGGGATAGGCGACCAGCTTCACCTTGTCATAGGCCTGCGGCTTTTCGGCCAGGAACTTCTTGTAGCCGTCAAGATAGCGGCCGGTCGGCTGGAGCGCGTAGAAGCTGCCCTTGTCGCGCAGCAGCGGCGCCAGGATTTCGGTATACCAGCCGCCGCTCGGCGCCCATTCCACCACGGTCTGGCTCGGCGTCACGCCGAAGAAGGCGAGCGTTTCCTGCGGATGGCGATATTTGTCGCGGGCGACATTGGCCGGGGTACGGCTGGACGCGCCGATGGCGGCTGCCACCGGATCGGCACCATGGCCGGCATGCTGGGCGACGGCCGCGCCCAGCGGCAGGAGGGCGAGGGCAGCGGCAAGCGCGATCGATCGGCGGGGAAAAGCGGACATGGGCAACCTCTCAACGGATCTGGAGCGCAGGGTGTGCCGTGCCCGCATCGCACTGGCAAGGAAATCCGGTGCTTAGGGGATGGCCGATCAGGACCAACTGCCGGCTATCGATTCCGCGGTGGCGTCGATGGCGGCCGGCTCATCCTCGCCGGTCAGCGCATAGGACATGTCGCCGCGCCGCCAATAGGCCACCGACTGGGCGCCCTCGCGCACCGAATCCGGCCGCTCGGGCGCGTCGGTGCGCTGGTGCATGGCATAGATGGACAGGTCGCGCCCTTCGGGTGTGCGCAGCGCGATCAGCAGCGCGGGCGTGCGTTCACCGGGAAAGAGCTGGACA
This sequence comes from Sphingobium scionense, assembly GCF_014197035.1. Lineage (GTDB taxonomy): Bacteria > Pseudomonadota > Alphaproteobacteria > Sphingomonadales > Sphingomonadaceae > Sphingobium > Sphingobium scionense. The sequence goes on from NZ_JACIEU010000019.1 coordinate 57,802, forward strand.
TCGGTCACGCGCCAGTCGGCGGGCAGGCCAGGAATGTCGATATGGGTGCTGGCCAATATCTCGCGGGGGTCGAAGCTGGGCGATTCGATCTGTCCCTGCATTCGCGCGCGGATCATGGCGACGCGGTGGGAGGTTGCGGCATCGACCACATAGGCGGGCGGCCCGTCGCGCACCATGAGCAGGGCAACGAAGCTTGCCGCCAACAGGGCAAGGCCGCCGCCGGCGCCGATCGCAAAGCGACGATGGCGCGCGGCGGGCGGGCTGATCGCCACCGCCTGTGTCGCCATTGCCTCGGGCAGGGGAGAACGATCCTGCGCCAACAGGCGCAGCCCGGTGCGGGCGCTGAGGTTGCCCATCACCTGCGCGGCAAGGTCGGGCCGGCGCGACAGGCGGGTTTCCACCGCAAAGCGTCGGCCGGGATCGAGCTGGCCGTCGACATAGGCCATCAGTTCGATCTCCGAAGGATCCTCACTCATCCTGTCCTCCCACGATGCGCAGCCGATCGCGCGGCTGCCTGTCCCTGTCCTGTCGCAATGTCGCACGCGCACGGGCAAGGCGCGACATCACCGTGCCGACCGCTATGCCCAGAAGATCGGCGCTTTCCTGATAGCTCAGCCCCTCGACGACGGTCAGGTGCATGACGGCGCGCTGATGGTCGGGCAGGTCGGCAAAGGCGCGGGCGACCTGCATCAGGTCGGCGCGCACCTCCTGCTCGGGATCGGCATGATCGACCTGGATCTGGGCAAAGGCCAGATTGCGGCGCGTTTCCGCCGCCTCGCGTCGCTTGGCCGAGATGAAGACATTGTGGACGATAGCGAGCAGCCAGCGGCGGCGGCTGCGATCGGGCTGGAACTGGTCGCGCCGTTCGATCGCGCGCATCACGGCGTCCTGCACCACATCGTCGGCGGCGACATGGTCGCGCGACAGGGCGCGGGCGTAGCGGCGCATGGCGCGCAGGTCCGCCTCCATTTCCATGTCCGTCCGTTTGCCCGTCATCCACATCATTCCATTGGGGCGCCCGCCAGTTCGCGATAGACGCGCGCCACCGAATTCAGGACATGGTCCCAGCGATAGTCGGCCGCCGTCGCCTCCGCCGCGTGGCCAAGCCGCCGCCTTAGGCCGGTGTCGTGGACGAGGGAAGCCAGGCCGTCGGCATAGGCGCGAACGTCGCCGGGCGGGACCAGCAGGCCATTGACGCCATTATCGATCAGCGCGGATGCGCTGGGGACGTCGGCCGACAGGACGGCAAGGCCGCTGGCCATCGCCTCCAGATTGACGTTGCCAAACGCTTCCGTGACGCTGGGATTGACCAATATGTCGGCGCTGGCGACCAGTGCGCCGAGACGCGCCCCTTCGACATGGCCGGCGAAGCTGGCATTGGGCAAATGGCGTGCAAGGGCGTCGCGCGCCGGGCCATCGCCCAGGATCAGGGGGCGCAGCGACAGACCGCTGGCGCGCGCCGCCATGATGGCGTCGGCGAAGATATCGAGCCCCTTTTCCCGGACCAGCCGGCCGAAGAAGAGCGGCACGACATCGTCGGGCGCATAGCCAAGCTGGGCGCGCAGGCTTTCGTCCCGCATCGCCGGGTGGAAGACGGATCGATCGACGCCCCGGCTCCAGAGGGCAATGCGCTCGGCGCCATGGGTCGCGGCCAGTTCCGCAGCGATCGGCGGGGTCGGGGCGAGGATGTGGTCGCAATCGCCATAGAAGCGATCGAGATAGGCCTCGACCTGTCGCCGCAGGAAGCCGAGGCGATAATAAGTCAGATAGGTCTCGAAACGGGTGTGCAGGCTGGCGACGGTCGGAACGGCGTTGCGCCGCGCCCAGTTCAGCGCCTGCCGGCCGAGCAGGTCGGGCGCGGACAGATGCACGATATCAGGCTGGAACGCCTCCAGATCGGCGCGGGCGGCACGGGCCAGGCCGATCGCGAGCCGATATTCCGGGCGACCGGGAATGCAGAGCGAGCGCACCGATCGGACATCACCGGCCGAGGGGAAAGCGGGTGTCGGCGCGGTGGGCGAATAGATGCGCACCTCTGCGCCATGCTGGTCCAGCATATGCCGGACCAGGCGGTTGAGCGCCCGGTTCGCGCCGTCGCGGACGCAAGCATAATTGCCCGAAAATAGTGCGATCTTCAGCGGCCGGGATGATGCCGACGCCGCGGCGACCGGCAGGGCGGCATGAATATGGGCGCGAAGGGAAGAGAGCGGGGAATGCAGCGTCATGCCCCGCTTACGCTTGTCGGATTGCGCCTATTCCATTGATGGCCAATTAAAATTGACGAATGATGCGCAGGCCGGCGGTGGGACGGAAGACATCGCCGCGCGGCCGTTCCGCGCCAAGGCCCGCCTGCATGGCGAAATTGACGCCCAGTTGCTGGTGCAATTGCGGGATCAGCAGCAGGCCGCCTTCGCTGCCGCCCTGATAGTTGATCTCCAGCCCCAATATCTGCCCATCGCGGCTGTTGTAGAAGGCGGAATGGTTGAGGATTACCCCATTGCGGCCATGGCCGCCCGACAGCTTTACGTCGGCTAGGCCCGCCATCGTCACGCTGCTCCAGCGGCTATTATAGCGATGGGCGGCCATATAGGCGAAGCTGCTGCGATACTGTTTGGCGCGGCGGTCATAGATGCCGAGATATTGAACACCATGGCCGGTGCGCCCGCCGCCGGTGGTCCCGAAACTCGCCTGCAGGCCCAGCTTCAGTTCGGCGAGGCGGCCGTTGACGAAGGGCAGTTCGCCCTCGATCGCGAAACCGTCGGCAAAGGCATATTCGACCTCCGGCGCCCAATGGACGGCGTCGTCATCGCCCGACAGCGGAACGGTTGCCAGCGTATTGACCTCCAGTTCGCCGCGCTTGGCGCCCAGCGGCCGCATCATGTCGAAGATCATCGGTTCGGGCACGTCGGGATAGGCGTCGGACGCCAGCGCGACATCGCCCAGAATGGCGCTCGCCATGGCGGCAAGGCCATGGCGGGAAAGGGATCGAACGGACAAGGAAGGCTGCTCCCGCGATGAGGATGTGAGGATTCACATCGCCGTCTACGCGGGAGCGGGCGCCTTTATTCCCTGAGGGTCAGAGGCAGGCTTCCAGATAAGGCTGATCGAAGCCGAACATGCGCGCCTTGTCGAGCGTATAGGGGCGCAGGCCCATCGAGCGATATTCGCCGATGATCTTACCGCTGTCATCCTCGTCATGATATTCGAACTTGAACAGTTCCTGGGTGACGATGACGTCGCCTTCCATGCCGATCACCTCGGTCACATTGGTGACGCGGCGCGAGCCGTCGCGCAGACGCTTGACCTGAACGATCAGGTCGACCGAGTCGGCGATCTGCTTGGAAATGGCTTCCTTCGGGATCTTGATGTCGCCCATCAGGATCATGTTTTCCATACGGCCCAGGCATTCGCGCGGCGAGTTGCTGTGGAGCGTACACATGGAGCCGTCATGGCCGGTGTTCATCGCGGCGAGCAGGTCGAAACATTCCGCGCCACGAATTTCGCCCAGGATGATGCGGTCGGGACGCATACGCAGGGCGTTCTTGACGAGATCGCCGATGGTGATCGCGCCCTGGCCTTCCAGGTTGGGCGGGCGGGTTTCGAGCGGCAGCCAGTGCGGCTGCTGCAGGCGCAGTTCGGCCGCGTCCTCGATAGTCAGCACGCGCTCGCCCGGATCGATCATCTTCGACAGCGCATTGAGCATCGTCGTCTTGCCCGAACCGGTACCGCCCGAAATGACGATGTTGAAACGGCAGGCGCCGGCGATCTTGAGCGCGGTCGCCATCTTCTGGTTCATCGCGCCCCACTGGGCGAGCATGTCGATGGTGATCGGCTTGGCCGAGAATTTACGGATCGAGATGGCCGTGCCCTTGAGGCTGAGCGGCGGCACGATCACGTTGACACGCGAACCATCGGGCAGGCGGGCGTCGGCCAGCGGCGTGGTCTGGTCGACGCGGCGGCCGACCTTGTTCACGATGCGCTGGGCGATCTGGAACAGATGCTCTTCATCGCGAAACTTGATCGGCGCGATCTGGAGCTTGCCCTTCTTTTCGACATAGGTCTGTTCCGGGCCGTTGACCATGATGTCGCTGATGTCCGGGTCGGACAGCAGTTCTTCGAGCGGACCGAGGCCGAGCAGTTCATCGACCAGAACCTTTTCCAGCGCGAACTGTTCGCGGCGGTTGAGGGTCAGTTTCAGTTCTGCCAGCACTTCCATGATGATCGGGCGGAATTCTTCCGCCAGTTCATCCTTGGTGAGGGTCGCGGCCGCTTCAGGATCGACGCGTTCGAGCAGGCGCGGCAGCACCTGTTCCTTGATCTTGTGAACCGACGCCTCGAACCCCTGCGGACCGGCATCGGCGACATGTTCGGCATTGGCGCGTTCGGACAGGCGCGACATGGCGTCCGCATTGCGCTGCATCTGGCTGGTCGGGGCCGACAGCGGATCGAGCGGAATGTCTCCCGGCAGCGCCGCCAGATCGAGCGGCGGGAACTGGTCGCCGCCACGTGGGGCCTCATCACGGGCGCCGCCGGCGCTGTGCATCGGCCGGGCGACGCCGAATCCCGGCTTGATGCCGGCAGGTCCATTTTTCCGTCCAAATGCGCTCATAACTCTCCGCCGGAATTCTGCGATCGGGCCAGCCACCCCAAAATGGGCCGATTCACCATGGCTGGAGAAGGTGAATAAGCTGGAAACTTTGACAAATGGCTAATGGGTCGGCGCCACAGAAGGAGCGCCAGCATCAGCACAGCGGCAAGGCTGATGGCCGTGCCGACGCTTTCCTGCCACAGGCGGACGCGTTCGATCCGGTAGATGCCCGGTCGTGCATCGAAGTGGATCAGCGGGCCATGGGAAGGCACCGGCTGACCGTTGTGCGTCACCCGCCAGATCGGGAAGGCGGCATGGCCCATGGTCACGGGACCGGGGCGGGTGACGACGATCCGGTCGCCGCGCGGCAGGGCGCGCCAGGGGCGCAGGTCGGTCGAGCGATCATAGCGATCGACGCGGGCAATGTCGAAACCGGCCGGAAGATATTCGGGGGCGTCGGGGACGATCCGGTCGAGCCGGGCATAGTCGATCGGCAGGCGCAGATTGGCGCGGGTGATGGCGCCGCTGACCAGATAGGGGAACAGCAGCAGCATGCCGACACCCGCGAGCAAGACAGGCCGGGGACGATAGGTCATCAGCGCGGTGACGGTCGCAAATTCGACGATGCCCAGCGCTCGCCAGGGGAATTGCGTCTTGTCCAGAAGGTCGATCTGCCAGAGGAACGGGATGAGGTTGATCGACGCCAGGGCGGTGACGATCGCGATCCCCGACCAGATCGACCGGCCGGGCCAAGCCAACAGTCCCAGTCCCAGCGCGATGCAGGGAAATAGCACGAAATCTTCGCGCCAGATCGACCAGTTGGCGGCGTGATATTTGCCGGTCCATAGCAAGGCAGTCGACATATGCGCCTGCAGCGTGGCGGCGGGCAACAGGTAGAAGGCGGCCAGGGCAAAGGCGAGGATGCCTGCGATCAGTCCGGGAACCAGCGTCGAGCGGTCCTGCCATATCCGATGCAGCATCAGCGGCGCGATCAGGAACAGGCCGGTGAGCGTGGCCACCGGCAAATGGGTGAGAATGAGCGCGCCATAGCTGAGCGCGAGCAGGGCGATGCCGCCGCGCGAGGGCAGGCGCGCAATCCCCAGGGCAATCAGCGGCAGCCAGATGAAGGCAGCAAATTCGGCCAGTGCGCCGCGCACATAGAAATCATGGAGATGATAGGGCGCCAGCATATAGAGCGCGGCGCCCAGCAGCGGATGCGTACCCCGCGACGCAAGCCAGCGATGCATCGTCATGCCCGACGCGACGAGCAGCAGGAGCGCGGCGACATTGATCGCCTGGAGAACCGAAAGGCCCATCGCCGCCAGGCCGCCTGACAGCCAATAGGCGAGCGGCGGATAGAAATAGAAGGTCGGGCTGCCCATCCCTTCGAAGCTGCGGGGGAGCCAGCGTTCATACAGGTGCCCTGCCGCCATTTGCTCGCCGAAATGGCCGGTCCACATATAATTATAGAGATAGGAATGGCTGGCCCCTGGGCCGAACAGGAAGGAGGGCAGCATCAACAGGAGGCCTAGCGCGGCCAATATGGTCGTGGGGTGACGAAGAAGGCCGGAGGCGAAGCGCATGGCGGCCCTGATGCCGCAATAGGGTAAACGAAGCGTAAGTCCTGTTTGGCGGTTACTCGTCATTAACCATTCTGGCCGATAGCGAGCATAAGTGTCTGGCAGGATATCCATGCGCCATGCGAACCGTGTCGATCGTCATTCCCGTTTTCAACGAACAGGACAGCCTGTCGCTGTTTCTGGATGCTGCGCGTCCAGCGCTGGCCGATGCGCTGGCGCTGATCGGGCCGGGTGCGCGGGCCGAATATCTGTTCGTTGATGATGGCAGTACGGACCGCACCGCTGATGTGCTGGCAATTCTGTCGCGCCTGAACGGCGATGTCCGCTGCATTACTTTGTCCCGCAATTTCGGCAAGGAAGCGGCATTGGCCGCCGGCATCGATCATGCTCGGGGCGACGCCGTCATCCCGATCGATGTCGACTTGCAGGATCCGCCGGCGGTGATCGTGGAGATGGTGCGATATTGGCTGGCCGGCGCGCAGGTCGTCAATGCCCGGCGGGTCGATCGGTCGACCGACAGCTGGTTCAAGCGCTGGAGCGCGCGCAGCTTCTATCGCCTGCTCAATCGCCTGTCCGATTATCCCATCCCTGAAAATGTCGGCGATTTCCGACTTCTCGATCGACAGGCTGTCGATGTCGTCAAGCAACTGGGCGAGCAGGCACGGTTCAACAAGGGGCTTTTCAGCTGGATCGGCTTTCGCGTCGCGACGGTTGACTATAGCCGCGCGCGCCGGGAAGCGGGCACCACCAAATGGCGGCTGGGCAAGCTCTGGTCGCTGGCGGTGGACGGCATTACCGCGTCGACCACCATGCCGCTGCGCATCTGGTCCTATATCGGTGGCGGCATCGCGTTGCTGGCCTTTGCCTATGCGGCCTTCCTGGTCGTGCATACGCTGGTCACCGGGGTCGATACGCCAGGCTATGCCTCCATCATGGTGGCGGTGCTGGGGCTGGGCGGGCTCAATCTGATGAGCCTAGGGATCATTGGCGAATATCTGGGCCGCGTCGCGCGCGAAGTGCGGCAGCGGCCGCTCTATGTGATTGCGGACGAGCAGGGCGGCGGCGTGGCCGCGCCGGTGCCGGTTGCGGCGCTATCTGGGGAGGATCAGGGGACATGGACCAATCAGCCTATGCGAGCATGAGCGCACAGGAAGGCAATCATTGGTGGTTCGTGGCCCGGCGGGCCATATTGGAAACGCTGATCCGGTCGCGCATTGCCCCTCCGCAGGACGCGCGGATATTGGAGGCGGGATGCGGCACTGGCGGCAATCTGGCGATGCTGGCGGCACACGGTACAGTGGACGCGCTGGAATATGATGCCGGCGCCCGAGCCCTGGCGCGCGCGCGCGGGATCGGCCGGGTCGAACCGGGCATGCTGCCCCATAAGATCGGCTTTGATGAAGACAGCTATGATCTGATCGCGCTGCTCGATGTGCTGGAACATGTCGAGCAGGATCGGGCATCGCTGGCCGCATTGCGGGCGCGGCTCGCACCGGGCGGACGGATGTTGCTGACGGTGCCGGCCGTGCCCTGGCTCTGGTCGGATCATGATGTGCTGCATCATCACAAGCGCCGATATACCCGGGGCAGCCTGATCCGGGTGGCGCGTGAGGCTGGTTTGACGGTCGAGGCGGTGGGCTATTTCAACAGCTTGCTGTTTCCGCTGGCGATGGCCACGCGGATGGCGCAGCGGCTGTTGAAGCGCAAGAGCGAGGGTGATATCCAGCCCTCGCCGCCGGTCAATGGATTGCTGCGACGCATCTTTGCCTGGGAACGGCATCTGCTGGGTCGCATCCGTTTTCCGATCGGCTTGTCACTCTACGCGATCCTGTCGGTCTGAGATCGGGGCATCCGGCTTGTCCGGATGATGCCATGCCCCATCCCAGCAGCGTGCGGGATCGATGCTGGGGATGCGGGCGGGATTGGCCGGACGAACCCAAGCCGGCATCGCGGGCAGGGGGGCCAGATAGGATCCTTTGGGGAAGCTGCCGAAGCTCTGGTCCCAGGCGCCGGAAAAGCTGCATCGAACCCGTGGCGCCGCCGGATAGGCCAATGCACGGCGGATCTCGGCGAGGCCGGTGATGCTGCCGATCAACAGCATGGCGATCAGCCAGTGGCGGATCATGCCGCCCCGACCAAACGCATCGACCAGCATGACGGCCAGGATTGCGAGCGCACTGATCGAACCGCGCATCATGAAGTCGGTCGACCAGCCGATCTGGACGAAGGGAATGAGCAACAGCCAGGCGGTCGCGACCAGCAGCGTGTCCAGCCCAAAAGGGGTGGATCGGCCCAGCCATGCCAGGGGCAAGGCGTAGACCAGCACCTCCAGCAGTTCAAACAGTCCCCATTGCAGTGGCGCCAGCGCCATGATCTTGACACCGACATCGGCGGGTGCAGCGCTCATATAGGCAAGGCCGGGAACTGCTAGCAGGGTGGCCAAGGCAGGATAGAGGATGGCGGCGGGCATCAATGCACGCAGGCGCAATGTGCGGATTGCGGCCAGTGCGGCGAAGGGCATTGCCCCCATCAGTCCCAGCGGCGACCAGAGGGCGGTCAGAGGCAGCAGGCTGAGATAGGCGGCGAGGGGCAGACGGCCGCGTCGCCACAGCAGATAGCCCAGCGCGCCGATCCAGCCGGACAGCGCATGGTTGGGCACCCAGAAGGCAAGGGTGATGGTGGAACTATATTGGAGATAGGCCCAGTTTTCGAGATGGTCAGACAGGCCGTCGCGAAAGAGCATCCGGCCCAGGGCGTCCAGGCCGCTAAATGCCAGGAAGACGAGGAGCGCGATCAGTCGGGCACGACGGGTATCGAACAGCGTGGAGCCGAGGCCGAGCATGGCGGCGAGCATCAGACTGTTCTGGATCAACAGGGCGAGGTCGCCGGCGCGGTCGCCCCCTGCCTTCGCCGCGAGTGCCGGGACCAGGAACATGCCGATGGGCGCGCGCAGCACTGTGGGTACCACCTGATCGCCATAGACGAACGGCCAGGGATGCAGCCCCATGTCGCGCAGCACGGCAAAGCGAACCTGCCAGTCGATATTGGCGTAGAAGAAACGACCTTCGCCCCCCAACATTAGCAGGATAAGCGCGACCGACAGGCAGGCGATCAGGGTCGCGAGGGTCGGCCCCTGTCGGTCGGGCATGGCGCGCACGGTCGCGACGCATAGTCCGCCGATCAGCAACGCCCCGAGCGGATAGACCCAGACGGGCATGATATCGAGAAAGCGCCACAGCAGCAGTTGATCCAGCCCGAGCCAGGATAGCAACGCAGCAATCAGCCAGCCCGAGGGCAGTTGGCGTGCCAGCCAAGAGGGCGATCCGTTCGCCGGCGGAGTGAAGGCGGGTTCATTCTGGACGGGGGCGGTAAAGGCGAGGGCGGTCATCGGCACACGGCACTCACAAGAAAAAGGGGCGCGAAGCGCGCCCCTTGGTCCGTTCGTCTGGCATGAATGCGGCAGGTTGGAAAGAGCCTGGCTCCCCCATCGGCCTGCGCGCCAGGAAGCCTCAGCCCGCCTTTTCGGCGAGAACCGTCAGGCCCTTTTCATTCACTTCGGCAAAGCCGCCCTCGACCGGGATGACTTCCGGTGCGGCGCCGGCGCTGGCGAAGATCTGGATCGCGCCGTCGCGCACGGTCGACATGAAGGGCGCATGGCCCTCCAGCACGCCGAAGTCGCCATCGGTGCCGGGAACGACGACCTGATAGACCTCTTCCGAGCGGACGAGCTTTTCAGGGGTCACGAGTTCGAAATGCAGTGCCATTCTAAAATCTCCCCCCTCCCTGAAAGGGAGGGGCCGGGGGTGGGTGCCATCGCCATGCGATGGCCTGCGCCCTAGCCGAGAGGCAGGAAGCTCGCTTCGCTCGCTACCCACCCCTCAATCCCCTCCCTGGTAGGGAGGGGAGGGTTTGCTGCTTAGGCCGCTTCGGCAGCCAGCTTCTTCGCCTTTTCGATGGCTTCGTCGATGCCGCCGACCATGTAGAAGGCGTTCTCGGGCAGATGGTCATACTCGCCATCGACCACGGCCTTGAACGACTTCACCGTGTCTTCGATCTGGACGAACTTGCCCGAGATGCCGGTGAAGACTTCGGCGACGTGGAACGGCTGCGACAGGAACTTCTGGATCTTGCGCGCGCGGGCGACGGTCACCTTGTCCTCTTCCGACAGCTCGTCCATGCCCAGGATCGCGATGATGTCCTGCAGCGACTTATACTTCTGCAGGATCGACTGAACCGCGCGGGCGGTGTCATAATGTTCCTGGCCCACGGTGCGCGGTTCCAGCACGCGGCTGGTGGAGTCGAGCGGATCGACTGCCGGATAGATGCCCAGTTCCGAAATCGCACGGTTAAGCACGGTCGTCGCATCAAGATGCGCGAACGACGTCGCCGGCGCCGGATCGGTAAGATCGTCCGCGGGAACATAGACGGCCTGGACCGAGGTGATCGACCCCTTGTTGGTCGAGGTGATGCGTTCCTGCAGCGCGCCCATGTCGGTCGCCAGGGTCGGCTGATAGCCCACCGCCGAAGGAATACGGCCCAGCAGAGCCGACACTTCGGCGCCCGCCTGGGTGAAGCGGAAGATGTTGTCGACGAAGAACAGCACGTCCTGATTTTCGACGTCGCGGAAATATTCGGCGATCGTCAGGCCCGACAGAGCGACGCGGGCACGGGCGCCCGGCGGCTCGTTCATCTGGCCATAAACCAGGGCCACCTTCGAGCCTTCGCTGATCGCGTTGCCATCGGCATCCTTGGCGATCACGTTGGCGTCGAGGAATTCGTGGTACAGATCATTACCTTCACGGGTGCGTTCGCCGACGCCCGCGAAGACCGAGGTGCCGCCATGGCCCTTGGCGATGTTGTTGATCAGTTCCTGGATGAGAACGGTCTTGCCGACGCCTGCGCCGCCGAACAGGCCGATCTTGCCGCCCTTTGCATAAGGGGCGAGAAGGTCGATGACCTTGATGCCGGTGACCAGGATCGAGCTTTCGGTCGACTGGTCGACGAACAGCGGGGCCTTGGCGTGGATCGGCGACCGCAGGTCGGTAGCGACCGGGCCGCGTTCGTCGATCGGTTCGCCGACGACGTTGAGGATGCGGCCGAGGGTGGCCGGACCGACGGGAACGCTGATCTGCGCGCCGGTGTCGGTGACTTCCTGGCCGCGGGTCAGGCCTTCGGTCGAGTCCATCGCGATGGTGCGGACGGTGTTTTCACCCAGATGCTGGGCGACTTCCAGCACCAGGCGCTGGCCGTTGTTGCTGGTTTCCAGCGCCGAAAGGATCGCCGGAAGCGCATCGGGGAAGGTCACGTCGACGACGGCGCCGATGACCTGCGAAATGCGGCCTACATTGTTGGTGGTTGCCATGACTATGTCCTTGCCTGCTTGTCCTTAGAGGGCTTCGGCGCCCGAGATGATTTCGACGAGTTCGGTGGTGATCGCGGCCTGGCGGCTGCGGTTATACTGGATCGTCAGCTTGTTGATGAGGTCGCCGGCATTGCGGGTCGCATTGTCCATCGCGGTCATCGACGCACCCTGTTCGGATGCGTTGTTTTCCAGCAGCGCCTTGAAGAGCTGCACCGTCACGTTGCGCGGCAGCAGGTCGTCGAGGATCGCTTCCTCGCTCGGTTCATATTCCACCGTTGCGGCGATCGCATTGCGGTCGGCATCCTCGGGAATCTTGACCGGGATGATCTGCTGTTCGGTCGGGATCTGCGCGAGCGCCGACTTGAAGCGGGAATAGAAGAGGTGGGCAACGTCGAACTTGCCGTCGAGGAACATCTGGCTGAGTTCCTGCGCCACCGCCTGGGCCTGGGCAAAGCCCGGCTCCTTGGCACCGGTGGTGTCGTAATTGGCGACGATCTTGCTCGGATAGGTACGGTTGATCACCGGACGACCCTTGCGGCCGATCAGATAGAACAACACCTTCTTGCCGTCCAGTTCCAGCGCGCGGGCCTTGGCCAGCGCAGCCTTCACGATATTGGCGTTGAACGCGCCGGCAAGGCCGCGATCGGAATTGGCGACGACCAGCAGATGGACTTCATCCTTGCCGGTGCCGGCGAGCAGCGGCGAGGCGCCTTCGCCCGAGCCGCCGGCGATCTTGGTCGCCAAGCTCGCGACGACCGCTTCCAGTCGCTCGCTATAGGGGCGGGCAGCTTCGGCAGCGGCCTGCGCCTTGCGCAGCTTGGCCGCGGCGACCATCTGCTTCGCCTTGGTGATCTTCTGGGTCGACTTCACCGACCCGATGCGCAGCTTCAGTTCTTTGAGGCTAGCCATAGTTCAAATATTCCGAGCAAGGGCCAGACGGCCCGCGAGACCAAAGAAACCGACGCCCATGGCGCCTTCGAACCAGCGCATCGCGCTGCTTTGACCGACCTTGCGGCCTGCCTTCACGGCAAGCGCTGCAAGCAGCGCGCACCAGACGAAGCCAAGCGCATAGACGATCGCGATCAGCAGCATCCCCTGCCAGGGTGCATCCGGACCGGTGCCGACGAACTGCGGCAGCGCAGCGAGGAAGAAGATCGCGACCTTCGGGTTCAGCACGGTGCTGATAAAGCCCTGCATAAAAGGCGATCCGCCGACCCGGACTTTCGCCTCTGCCGATGCCGGCGCAGGCTTGATCGCACCACGCAGCAGGCCGATGCCCATCCACGCCAAATAGAATGCGCCGGCGATCTTCACCGCCATGAACATTCCTGGCACCGCGTTCAACACGCTGAGGAAGCCGAAGCCGCACAGCAGCATGTAAAATAGGCCGCCTAGCTGGATGCCGCCGATCGCCGCCATCCCCGCCTTCAACCCACGGCGTGCTGCGTGACCGGCCACCAACATGGTGTCCGGTCCTGGCAGCAGCACCAGACCGATCGACATCACGGTCCAGGCAAGAAGGGAATGGGCAGTCAGCATTCAAATTTCACTTACCAAAATCAAGAAATGGCCTAATTTCATTCTTCGCTGCAACTGCATCGATAGTTTTGCATTCGCTACGAAGGACATCAGAAGCACAATGAAATTCTGGGTCTGGAGTGTCTGTTGCCTGGAAATCAAGCTTGAACTCAGTCCCATTGCTCCAAGTCCCATAAAACAATCCGGTCGTAAGATCGGCTGACTTGGTTTTTATGAACTTTATATATTTACGTCCCGCGCTTTCAGTTAATTCTGCGGCGCGATAAAGTGCGATGCGTTCGCGAGCCTTCTCGATATAATCGCTTCCGCCCGTCTTTCCTATGACTCTCCAAGTGTCTGGGCCTTTCGACCGATCCTTGTAGCCAGATCCAAATGCGCCGTTCTGCAACGGGCCAAGCTTATGATACCGCACGGTTCCGGGCTTTTCAGCATGGCTGCTTGTGGCCAGCCCAAGGCTGGCCAAGGCCCCAATCGCCGCAATTTGCTTGATCATCAAGTCTGACTTTCGACTGGCGGCCGACAAGCGGCAAATCTTAAGCGAAGGTCTTGCCGAACGCGTCGAGCGCAGCCTTCAGCTTGCCCTTGGCATCGTCGCCCAGATCCTTGCTGTCGCGGATCGCGGTCAGCACTTCGGGGTGATCGTGACGCAGATAGGCGAGCATCAGCTCTTCGTAACGGGTCACGTCCTTGACCGGGATGCCGTCAAGATAGCCGTTGGTGCCCGCGAAGATCGACGCGGTCTGCTCTTCGAACGGCAGCGGCGAGAACTGGCCCTGCTTCAGCAGTTCGGTCAGGCGCGCGCCACGGTTCAGCAGCTTCTGGGTCGATGCATCGAGGTCCGAACCGAACTGGGCGAAGGCCGCCATTTCGCGATACTGGGCCAGCTCCAGCTTGATCGAGCCCGAAACCTTCTTCATCGCCTTGGTCTGCGCGGCCGAGCCGACGCGCGACACCGACAGGCCGACGTTGATGGCCGGGCGGATGCCCTGGTAGAAGAGGTTGGTTTCGAGAAAGATCTGGCCGTCGGTGATCGAGATCACGTTGGTCGGGATATAGGCTGACACGTCGCCAGCCTGGGTCTCGATGATCGGCAGCGCGGTCAGCGAGCCCGAGCCATTTTCCTTGTTCATCTTCGCAGCGCGTTCCAGCAGGCGGCTGTGGAGATAGAAGACGTCGCCCGGATAGGCTTCACGGCCCGGAGGACGACGCAGCAGCAGCGACATCTGGCGATAGGCGACGGCCTGCTTCGACAGATCGTCATAGACGATGACGGCGTGCATGCCGTTGTCGCGGAAATATTCGCCCATGGTCACGCCGGTATAGGGGGCGAGATACTGGAGCGGTGCGGGTTCCGAAGCGGTCGCGGCGATAACGATGGAATATTCCATCGCGCCATTTTCTTCGAGCTGCTTGACGATCTGGGCGACGGTCGAGCGCTTCTGACCGACGGCGACGTAGATGCAGTAGAGCTTCTTGCTCTCGTCATCACCGGCGTTGGCGGTCTTCTGGTTGATGAAGGTGTCGATCGCGACGGCGGTCTTGCCGGTCTGGCGATCGCCGATGATCAACTCGCGCTGGCCACGGCCGACGGGAACCAGGGTATCGATCGCCTTCAGGCCGGTCTGCACGGGTTCGTGCACCGAAGTGCGAGGGATGATGCCGGGCGCCTTCTTTTCCACGCGCATCCGCTGTTCGGCAACGATCGGACCCTTGCCGTCGATCGGGTTGCCCAGGCCGTCCACGACGCGCCCCAGCAGGCCCTTGCCGACGGGGACGTCGACGATGGTGCCGGTGCGCTTGACGGTGTCGCCTTCCTTGATCTCGGCGTCCGAGCCGAAGATCACGATGCCGACATTGTCGGCTTCGAGGTTGAGCGCCATGCCCTGAACGCCATTGGCGAACTCGACCATTTCGCCCGCCTGGACGTTGTCGAGGCCATGGACGCGGGCGATGCCGTCACCCACGGTCAGAACGGAACCGACTTCGCTGACCTGCGCTTCGGTGCCGAAATTGGCGATCTGGTCCTTGATGACCTTCGAAATTTCTGCGGCGTTGATATCCATGTTCAGCCTTTCATCGCCTGGGCGAGACTATTCAAACGGGTGCGGATGGAGGAATCGATCATCTGGCTGCCGATCTTGACGACCAGCCCACCCAGGATCGCGGGATCGACCTTGGTATCGACCGCGACATCGCGACCGACACGGGCCTTCAGGCTCTTCTGCAGAGCGGTGACCTGAGTCTTGGTGAGCGGATGCGCGCTCGTCACTTCGGCGCGGGCCTCGCCCTTGTGATTCGACAGCAGCGTTTCATAGGCGCGGATGACCGCAGGGAGCTGCGACAGGCGACGGTTCTGGGCGAGCACGCCCAGGAAATTCGTCGTCAGCGGATCGATCGACATGGCGGATGCAACCGCCGCGATCGTCTTACCCGCTGCGTCGCGGCTGAGAACGGGGCTGTTGATCAGGCCCTTGAAATCAGACGATTTTGCGATCGCTGCCTTGATTGCCGCGAGGCTCGCTGCGACGGTGTCGAGCGTCTTGCCGTCGCGGGCCAGATCGAACAGCGCCACCGCATAGCGGCCGCTGAGGCTGGCCTGTATACCGCCGGTAGTCTCCACGCGCTTACCGTCCTCCAACTTGATTTGCCGGTCATGCAAAAAGAGGGGGAGCAGTAATAACCGTCCCCTGTTGTCGGGCCGGTTAGCAGTGCCAATATGACTATGCAAGTCATGTGACACGATTCCATCGCATCGACGAAATCAAGCCAATTTGACTGAGTTTTTCAGGAAAACGGACAGGCTAGGGAGCGGGGTCTGCGGGGGCAAGCCGTCCTTTTTGGCAATGATAGACCAGCCGCTCGTTCGGCTGGGGCGGGAGCAGCGCTGCAAGGTCCGACTGGAGCGTCGCGATCCGGGTCAACATCGTGGAATCGCTGCTGCATCCCTTGATCGGGCCATCCTTCAGCAGGGCACGGGCCTTGTCCATCGTGTCGCCGTCTGGCAGCCAGCGCTGTACCCGCAGCAGGCCGGTGGCCGGGTCGAATTCGCTGCGACTGACATAATTTCCTTCGTCCGGCACGCTCGCCCGCTGCCAGGTCGTACCGGTCGCCTGATATTGGGTGTCGCCGTTGACGCAGCCGCCCTCGGCCCAGTTCAGGCCGACGTCGTTGGGCTGCGACACGGTCAGTCGGCTGCGGTTGAGGTCAATCCGGCAGATATTGTCGCCGGCCCAGGCAAAGGCCTTGTTGCTGACCACGCTCTGGTCCTCGGGCAACTTCACCCGCTCGTCGATGCTGGCGAAGCTGGGCTTGAAGACGAACAGGCCAAGCGCGCCCATCAGCAGGATGCCGCCACCGGCGATGAACCAGGTGGCGCGCTTTTCGCGGCCCTGGCTGTAGAAGAGGCCACCCGCACCCAGCCCCAGCACGGCGAGGGCCAGCAGCACGGCGGCGCCCGCCATCGCATTTTCGCGACCGGAAATGACATCGCGTTCGGCCGTGTCACGGGCCTGTTGCAGCGCCTGGTCGCGCTTGTCGGCGGCGGCGCGATCGCTCTGTTCAGTCAGCTGCGATTCGCGCTGGGTGATCGAGGATTCAGCGGCATCAGCCTCGGCCATGGTGCGGCAGGCGACGACGGTGTGGAGCGAGGAGACGCCAGCCTGGCGCAGGAAGGAGGCGACTTCGCGCCAGGATACGGCAAAGCCGAATTCGGCATCATTGCCGTCGGAGATCGAGCCGAAGCTGTTGACCCCCAACACCCGGCCGCAATCGTCGATCAGGGGGCCGCCGCTATTGCCGGCGGCAAGCGGGGCGGTGTGCAGGATGGTGTCGAAGCTCTGGCTGGAGCGGCCGGACGAGATGCTGCCGCTGGTCTTCACCGTGCCGAGCGGTTCGACCAGCTGCTTGAGGCTGAGGCCCTGGGCGCGATCGACCGTGCCGGGATAGCCGATAGCGGTGACATGCTGGCCGTCATCGACCGCCCCGGCATAGAAGGTGGCAACCGGCAGGCTGCCTTCTTCCAGCTGGATCAGGGCCAGGTCGTTGCCCGGCGAATAGGCGATGATCCGCCCGCCATAGCTTTTCTTGCCCTCCGACGGGATCACGCCGATGACGAGATCCTTCTCCTCGCGCGCCAGTTCGACGACATGGGCGTTGGTCAGCACCTTGTCCGGGGCGATCGCGATGCCGCTGCCATGGCCCACGAAATAGGCGTCCGAGCCATTGGTCGCGACCAGCGCGACGCGCACCACGCTGCGCGCAGCGGCGGTGATATCCTGCTGTTCGGCCCGTGCGGGGCTGAGCAGGACGAGGGACGCGACGAGCGCGGCGATCGGGCGAAGGCGACGGAAAAGGGCGACCATAGGAGGCGCATACATATGCGAAGGCCCGCGTTAGGCAATCGGGAAAAAGCGGATGCGACGGGCCGTGTGCTTTTGACCGCAAGCCACGGGAAGCCTCGCCAAGCCGTTTCGATTACCCCATATCCATGAACCAGATGACACGCCCCGAACCCGTCCCGGCCGCCATGCCCGATGCCGAAGACTGCTGGACCGCCTTTCTGGCGCGCGACCGTCGCCAGGATGGCTCCTTCGTCGGCGCGGTGTTGACCACCGGCATTTATTGCAAGCCGAGCTGCCCGGCGCGGCACCCGAAGCGGGAGAATATGATCTTCCTGCCTGATGGCGCGGCGGCGCGGGCGGCAGGCTTTCGCGCCTGCCTGCGCTGTCGTCCGGATGAGGTCGGGCGCGACCAGCAGGCGGTCGAGGCGGCGATCCGCCTGATCCGCGCGGCCGAAGTGCCGCTTCGGTTGGAGGCAATGGCCGACCATGTCGGTTATGCGCCGCATCATTTCCATCGCTTGTTCAAGCGGATCACCGGCCTGACCCCGGCTGCCTATGCCCGCGATCTGCGCACCGATCGGCTGAAGGCGGCGCTGGCGACGCCCGGCAGCGTGACCGATGCGATCTATGAGGCCGGCTATAATGCGCCGAGCCGCGCCTATGCCGATGCCGAGCGGCATCTGGGCATGACGCCCAGTGCCTGGCGGGAGGGCGGGCGGGGCGTCGATATCCGCCATGTCGTAATCGGGACGAGCCTGGGCGCGCTGCTGGTCGCGGCGACCGAGCGCGGCCTGTGCCGCATCGCCTTCGAGGAAGGGGAGGCGGACCTGCGCCGCCGATACCCCAACGCGACTCTGTTGCCGGCGGACGCCGCGCTGGATCGCTGGGCGAGTGCCGTGGCCGCACTGGTGGATGATCCGGGGGCGGGTGCCGACCTGCCGACCGATGTCGGTGGCACCGCCTTTCAGCAGGCGGTCTGGGCCGCCTTGCGGGCGATCCCGGCGGGAGAGACCCGCAGCTATGGCGAGATCGCCGCGGCGATCGGCCGGCCGGGCGCCGTGCGCGCGGCGGGGACAGCCTGTGGCGACAATGGCCTGGCAATATTGGTGCCCTGTCACCGCGTGTTGCGCAGCGACGGAAGCCTGGGTGGCTATGCCTATGGAGTCGACCGCAAGCGGAGCCTGCTGGAGCGGGAGCGCCGTGCGAAGATGACAGCGAAGACGACAGGTGAATAACCGTTTCTCGATCCGCTTGCGTCACAATATTCTCGTAATTTAACTTTTGATTAACTATAGGCTCGCGCCTTCTTCGATGGGGGCGGTTGGGCTTGCGTAGTCTGTTGTTCTGGCTGTTGCTGATGACACCGACGGTGACAGTGGCGTTGCCGCTGGCGCGGCCGGTAGCGATGCCGATCGGTCCCGGCCCGGATCGGATGGCCGCTGGCGTCGCGCGCATGGTCGGATCGATCCTGGAATTTACCCGCTGGCCGACCGAGCGGCCAGTCGTGCGCATGTGCATGGCCGGGGCTGTCGCTCATGGTGACCAGTTGGACGAGATCAGCCTGTCGAACGGGGCGCGGATCGCCACGGTGGCATTGGCCGCCGACGATGCCGCGCCGGCCGCGCGCTGCGATGCGCTCTATCTGGGAAGCCTGGACGCGGCGGTGCGTCAGCGCTTGATCGCCGCCGTGCGGGGCAATGCGGTGTTGACGATCGCGGAGGATGATCGCGACTGCGCGGGTGGGGCGATGTTCTGCCTGTTGTTTGCGCCGCAGACCCTGTCCTTCCAACTCAACATCGATGCGGTGTCGCGGTCCACGGTGCGGGTCGATCCGCGCGTGCTGCGCGTGGCGAAGGGGGGCTATTGACCGTGGCCGAACCAAGCCCGACCGCGATGCCGACCTTGCGCCAGTTGCTGGCGCGGGCGCATCTGCGCCTGATCCTGTTCGCGGTGTTGATGGCGGGCCTGACCCTGACGGTGACAGGTGTCACGGTCATTCGCGGCTATGCCGCGCGCAACCTGACGCTGATCGCGCAGACCGTTGCCTATACGGTCGAACCGGCTTTGGTGTTCGATGATGTCGATGCGGCACGGCGCGGGATTGCCACGGTGGCCGCATCCGAAAGCGTGCGATCGGTCGAACTCCATGGTCGCGACGGCCGACTGATCGCCGCCTGGAACCAGCCCGATCGCGGCATGACGGGCGGCCTGTCGCGGATCGTAGACGCGCTGTTCTGGCCCAGTCCGGTGCGGGTGCCGGTCCATCATGGGCCGGTTGTCGTCGCTGAAGTGCAGGTGTTCGGTGATGCCGGCGGCCTGGGGCGCTACATCCTGTCGGGGGTTGCGACTGCGCTGGCCTGCCTTGGCCTGACCATCGTTGCGACCCAGTTGCTCGCGCGCCGATTGCAGCGCGACGTGACGGGGCCGCTCGCCCATATTGCGGACGTCGCCCACGCGGTCCGCACCGATCGCCAGTTTGATCGTCGCGTGCCCGCAGCGGGTATCCAGGAAGTCGATCAGTTCGCGCGCGATTTCAATGCATTGCTGGACGAGCTGGATGAATGGCACGCCGGCATATTGAACGAGAATCGCATCCTGGAGCGCCAGGCGACGCGCGACCCGCTGACGGGGCTCGGCAATCGCGCGATGTTCGAGCGGGAGCTGACGGCGACCATGGCGCAGGCTGATGAAAGTGACACATCCTTCGCGGTCATCTATGTCGATGTGAACCGATTCAAGCAGGTCAATGACAGCCATGGCCATGATGCCGGCGACGTCATGTTGATCGTCATTGCCGCGCGGCTGCGCATGGCATTACGGCCGGGCGACATGGCCTTCCGCCTGGGCGGCGACGAGTTCGCGCTGATCCTGGCGGCCGGGTCGACCCGAACGGAGGCAGACCAGTTATCGGGACAGATCGGGGAGGGGATGATCCAGCCGATCATGCTGCCGAGCGGGGTCAGCATCCGATCCTCGCTCAGCATCGGCAGCGCCCTTTATCCACAGGACAGTGTCGATCCGCGCGCGCTGCTGCGCCATGCCGACGCGGCCATGTATGCGGCCAAGGCGCGGGGCGACGGCAGGAATTGATTATGAGGAACAACATGCGAAAGCTTCTTTCCCTGCTGGCGCTGACGCTGCTGGCGGCCTGTCAGACGGTGCAGCCGAGTGACGGCTTCACCGAGGCGCAGAAGACGGTGCTGCGCGCCAACGGCTTCCAACCGGTGGGTAGCAACTGGGAATTCGGCATGGCCGACCGTCTGCTTTTTTCCACCGATCAAAGCGTGCTGATCCCGGCGCAGCGCGATGTGATCAGCCGCATTGCCAGTGCGCTGGTGGCGGTCGATGTGCGTGGCGCCAAGGTGGAGGGGCATACCGACAATACCGGAACGGCCGCCTATAATGAGCAATTGTCGCAGAAGCGGGCGCAGGCGGTGGCCGATGCGCTGGCGGCGGGCGGAATGGCGCCGGCGGCGCTGCATCCGGTGGGCATGGGCCTGAGGGTGCCGGTGGCAAGCAACGACAGCGAGGTCGGCCGTCAGGAAAATCGCCGCGTGGTCATCATCGTCGCGCCGAACGACGCCATGCCGCTCTAACTCGGGATTGGCTCGAACTCCTTCACCCGCGCCATGACGGCGGTGCGCTGGGCGTCGGTCATGCTGCGCCAGTGGACGATTTCGTCGAGGGTGCGGCCGCAGCCGGTGCAGCCCTTCCGCTCGGCATCAAGCGAGCAGAGATTGCGGCAGGGGCTGTCGATCGGCGCGGCCATCACATGAAGCTGTAGGGATCGACGTCCACCGCGACGCGAGTGGTCGATTTCCACACCAGATTGCCCAGCCATTCCCGGATCACCGACTGGATGTCGATCTGGCGCGTGGCATGGATCAGCAGCCGGTGGCGATGGCGGCCGCGCAGCACGGAGAGCGGCGCGGGGGCGGGGCCATAGACCCGCATCCCGTCCACCTGCGGCGCCGACTTGCCGATCAGCCGGGCGGTTTGCGCCGCTTCGTCGCTATCCTCGCTGGAGATGATGATCGCGGCGAAACGGCCGAAGGGCGGGGCGTTGGCGCGGCGGCGATTTTCGGTCTCGATCAGATAGAAGCGCTCGCTGTCGCCGGCGATCAGCGCCTGGATCACCTCCGCATCGGGCATGCGGGTCTGGATGAAGACATGGCCCGGCTTTTCGCCGCGTCCGGCGCGCCCGGCGACCTGCATGATCTGCTGAAATGTGCGTTCGGACGCGCGTAGGTCGCCGCCCTCCAGCCCCAGGTCCGCGTCGATCACGCCGACCAGCGTCAGGTTGGGGAAGTGATAGCCCTTGGTGATAAGCTGGGTGCCGACGATGATGTCGATATCGCCGGCCTCGACCGACTTCACGAAATCGGCGGCGCGGGCGGGCGAATGCAGCGTGTCGGAGGTGGCGATGGCGACCCGCGCCTGCGGCCACAGCGCCTTCACCTCGTCGGCGATGCGCTCGACGCCGGGGCCGCAGGCGACCAGGCTGTCCTCTTCCTTGCACTCGGGGCAGAAGCGCGGCGCCGGGATGACATGGCCGCAATGATGGCAGGCGAGCCGCTTGGTCAGCCGATGCTCGACCATCCAGCTGGTGCAATTGGGGCATTGGAAGCGATAGCCGCAATGGCGACAAAGGGTCAGCGGGGCATAGCCGCGCCGGTTGAGGAAGAGCAGGCTCTGCTCGCCCTTGGCCAGCACTTCCTCCATCGCCACCACCAGCGGCGGCGCGATCCAGCGGCCGCGCTCGGGCGGATCGGTCAGCAGGTTGATCCCCTTGATATCGGGCATCTGCGCGCCGCCGAAACGGGCGGGCAGCTTGATCTCCCGATAGCGGCCGAGATCGACCTGGTGCCGTGTCTCGATCGCCGGGGTGGCGGAGGCTAGAACGACCGGGAAATGTTCGATGAGGCCCCGCATCACCGCGACGTCGCGGGCGTGATAATGGACGCCTTCTTCCTGCTTGAAGCTCGCCTCATGCGCCTCGTCGACGACGATGAGGCCGAGATTGGGGTAGGGCAGGAACAAGGCGGAGCGGGCACCGACGACGACGCGGGCCTCGCCCGCCGCGATCGCGCGCCAGGCGCGGCGTCGTTCGCTCTGGCGCAGGCCGCTATGCCAGTTGACCGGGACCGTGCCGAAGCGCTTCTCGAACCGCTCCAGAAAGGGTTCGGTCAGGGCGATTTCGGGCAGCAGCACCAAGGTCTGCTTGCTGGCGCGGATGGCTGCGGCGATCGCCTCGAAATAGACTTCGGTCTTGCCCGATCCGGTGACGCCGTCGAGCAGGAAAGGGGTGAATTCATGGGCGCGAACCGCGTCGGCCATCTGGCTGGCGGCTTCCAGCTGCTTGTCTGACAGGGCGGGCGGGGCGTGGGCCGGGTCGGGCTCGGGGAAGGGGGTGTCGACGCTGACCTCGACCGGCTCGAACGCGCCGGCCTTCACCAGACCGCGGATCACCGCGTCGCTCACCCCGCCGATCATCGCCAGTTCGCGCACCAGCCCCTGGCGCTCGCCGATCCGCTCCATCGCCTGGGTCCGCTGTTCGGTCATGCGATCGGGCAGCTGGCCGGTGGCACGATATTCAATGACGGTGCGTGTGCCCTCCAGCGCCGACATCGACGCCAGCGCCATGCGCAGCACCGCGGCGGGCGGGGCGAGATAATAGTCGGCGGTCCATTCGATCAGCCGGCGCAGCGTTTCGGGCAGCGGCGGCGCGTCCAGCACTTCCAGCAGGTTGCGCAGCCGGTTGTCGCCGACCGTCTCGACATCGGGAAAGGAGCCTTCGTCCCACACCACGCCGACCAGCTGGCGTGGCCCCAGCGGGGCGACCACGATGCTGCCCGGCCTGGCCGTCATGCCATGGGGGATGCGATAGTCGAGCGGGCCGAGGGCGGCATTGAGGAGGAGGACACGGGCGCGGGCCATGCAGCGTCCTTAACTGCTCTTGCCGTTCTGGCAAATCGTCAGAGCCGCCAGGCGATCGCCAGCCAGGGGACATGGACGACCTCATCGGGACGGTCATCGGGGAAACTATGCTGGCGCATATAGCTGAACTGGATGCCCAGGCGCGGCGTCAGCACATGGCGCAGGCCGATCAACTGCCGGGTCGTGACCAGTTCGCTATCCTTGACCGCACTTGGCCTGTGCAGTTCGAAGAAAAATTCGGCAGAGGTAACGAGGAGCCAGTTTCGCTCCCGTTCCAGCGGAATGTCGAGCTGGATGCGTTCGCGCAAGCGCCAGGCCGGTCGCGCTGCGCTGTCGATATAGCGCTGTTCCAGCCGGGTGCGGCTCTGCAGCACGCCCAGGTCGACGACCAACTGCTGGTGGAAACGCATTTCCTTCTGGGGCCGGCTGGTCGCGAACGCGAAGCCGCCACCCAGATGCACGCCGTCGGCGACCCGGTGGTCGATCGTCAACCGTTGCAGCAACTGGTCATTGCCCGGGCGCAGGCGATAGTTCATCTCGATGCTGACCCGGTCGTTATCGTCAATCTGTGCGACGACGCCGGTGCTGAGCCATGTCTGGCCTTCGTCCCGCGCGGCCTGTACGCTGCAGGGAAAGGCGAGCAGGGCCAGGGTGAGCATGCGGGGGGGTATATAAGCATATGGGCGCATCGCAGGCATCGAGACCGCTCCCCTGTCGGGCAAAATTTAAAGCGGTTCGATCACCGGGGCAATTGCCGCTCGCCCCGATGGCCAATCCATCGGCCAGCCGCTAAAGGGAGCCGATTCGCGAATCCTGCCCCGGAGCATCCCATGAAAT
The DNA here is from genome assembly GCF_014197035.1 of Sphingobium scionense. Classification (GTDB taxonomy): domain Bacteria; phylum Pseudomonadota; class Alphaproteobacteria; order Sphingomonadales; family Sphingomonadaceae; genus Sphingobium; species Sphingobium scionense. The sequence goes on from NZ_JACIEU010000019.1 coordinate 81,985, forward strand.
TCTTCGTCGACACCGCCGACATTGCCGAAATCCGTGACCTGGCCGCCACCGGCCTGCTGGACGGCGTCACCACAAACCCGTCGCTGATCCACAAATCGGGCCGCAAGTTCCTGGAAGTGATCGAGGAAATTTGTGGCGTCGTCGACGGCCCGGTGTCGGCCGAAGTCGTTGCGCTCGACCATGAGACGATGATGAAGGAAGCGGCCGTCCTGCGGAAGATCGCGCCCAATGTCTGCATCAAGGTGCCGCTGACGATCGACGGCCTCAAGACCTGCAAGGCGCTGACCGACGATGGCGTGATGGTGAACGTCACCCTCTGCTTCTCGGCCAACCAGGCACTGCTCGCGGCCAAGGCCGGCGCCAGCTTCATCTCGCCCTTCGTCGGCCGTCATGACGATAATGGCTTCGACGGCATGCAGCTGATCGAAGACATCCGCCTGATCTACGACAATTACGCGTTCGACACCGAAATCCTGGTCGCGTCGGTCCGTCACCCGATCCATGTGCTCGACAGCGCCAAGATCGGTGCCGACGTGATGACCGCGCCGCCGGCGGTCATCAAGGCGCTGTTCAACCATGTGCTGACCGACAAGGGCATTGCCGGCTTCATGTCGGACTGGGCCAAGACCGGCCAGTCGATCCTTTGATCTGATGCTCCGGCGGGCGGGCGATGTGCCTGTCCGCCGGAACGCCTGCGACCCTTCGGCCATTATCTCCGCAGGAGGAGAGGGCCATGTTCGTCGCGGTCTATTGGTGGCGAGTCCACCCCGGCAAGGAAGAACAGTTCCGCGCAGCCTGGCGCCGCGGCACCGACCTCATCCGTGAAAAATATGGCAGCTATGGATCGCGCCTGCACCGTGATGCGGATGGGCGGTTCGTGGGCTACGCCGAATGGCCGGACGAAGCGACCTGGCGCGCGGCTTTCGACGCGAAGATGGTCTATGATGATCCGGCAACCCGCGCTGCCTTTGTTGACGCGATCGCCGAAGTGCCGGTGGACGCCGATCCGATCTTCACCATGACGGTCACCGACGACCTGCTGGTGCGTGCGACGAGCTGAGCCGGGCGAGAACCTTTTGTTCAGCATATTCGGCTAGATAGCACGCTCCTTTCCCCAATGAACCTGTCCATGCCGATCGACGCCGTCACCATGCTGCTCATGACCCAGGCCATCGCCCTTGTTGCGGCGCTGGTGCTGGCCGCCGAATGGCGGCTGGCGAAGGTGCGCTCGCTCGCCTGGTGGAGCGCGGGATTCGCGACCATCGTGGTAGGCAGCGGCATGTCGGTGCTGCGCACGCCGGACAGTTTTCTCCTCTATGTCTGGCTGGCGAATGGACTGCTGGTGGTGGCGCACCTTTTGTTCGCCAAGGGGGCGGCGGCCTTTGCCGGGCGACGCCTCCCCGGCATCTGGCTGGGCGTGCTGCTGGTCTGGGTGGCGCTGCTGGGTACCGATCCGGCGAGCGATCGCACAGCGTTGTTCGGCCTCGTCAATTCGGCGCTGGTCGCGATCCTGTCGCTCAAGGCCGCGTCCCTCCTGCTGTCGCTTCGTCGCACCAGCGAAGTGCGCGATGCGGTGCGGCTGGGTCATATTTTCCTCGGCCATGGCATGTTCTACCTCGCCAAGTCGGGATTGATATTCATGCCGGGCCTGTTCGTCAGCCTGATCGGCTTCAAGGGGCTGCTGATCAAGGCCTCGCTCTATGAGGGCATATTGGTCGAGGTGTCGCTGGCGCTGCTGATGCTGGCGGCCGTGCGTCACCGGCGCGAACGGCAGATCACGGCCCTGGCCGAGCGGGATTCGCTGACCGGGGCCTATAATCGCCGCGCGTTCGAGGCGAAGGCGACCGCTGGCATGGCGCTGGCGCGGCGGGCCGGTCAGCCGGTGGCACTGCTGTTGTGCGACGTCGATCATTTCAAGGCGGTCAATGACGGCTTTGGTCACGCGACGGGCGACCGACTGCTGTCGGCGCTGGCCGGGATATTGACGGACAGCGTGCCCGTCGATGCTTTGGTGGCGCGGCTGGGCGGGGATGAGTTTGCCGTTCTGCTGTTCGGTCTTCCGCCCGAAAATCTGCCGGCGCTTGGTCGCCGCATCTGCCATCGGTTTGCACAGAGCGGCGCGGACATTGCCGGGCTGACCCTGCCGGTCTCGACCAGCATCGGCGCGGCGACCAGCGTCAGGGGAATAGAGGCGATGCCGCATCTGTTCGACCGGGCGGATCGCGCGTTGTATGATGCCAAACGGAAGGGGCGTGACCGCATCTCGCTTGAATCGGGTGCGGAACAGGGCGGCGCAAGCCCGCCGCTGCGTCTCGCCAAAGTGGCACGCCGCGCGTGTGTCGGTTGTCAGGAAGTCTGCTCCTGACCCTCCAGAGTTTCCGGTGCTTTTGTCATCAGAGGATCACGGCTGATTTTCAACTTCTGCTCCTCTGGAAGGGGGGCATTGTCAACTTCTGCTCCGATCCTTGTTTTATGCGCGCTACAAAGGGATCCGCTGGCGGACAAGTGTCGCTGGCGGCCATGCCGACAAATCAGATTCACGAAGGTCGCGGCGAGGTCCCGGGCAGATCGCGGACACGTTCGGCGTTGAGCAGCATCATATCAATGATGACGAATGAGGGGGCGCTTCTGAGGTGAGCGGAAGGCCATGCAGGCATTGCCAATGAAGCGATCTCACAAAGCCTCTGCCTGATGTGCTGCGTTATTCCGATGGTTCTGTAATGCCCATAAGACGGGGGTTGGCTATTTTGGTAAATTGAGCCTTGTATCTGGGATGATATGTAAATTTATTCGAATGATTCTTATCTACGCCCTGATGTATATTCGACCGCATCATAGTTTAGGTAAAGTTAATCCGTGATGATATGGTGTATCAGTGCGCTATCATGGCACAATGATCTGATGTATCATTCAGAAACAGTCCAATATGCCGCGATTTTACTTTTGCAGATGACATTCTGCGGAAAGCCTACTATGTAGCCTGTCATGCGCCGCTTGGGACGTTTCCTGCTCTGCCTGATTTCGTTGTCCATGCTGACGACGACGATGGTGCATGCCCAGGAAGTTCCTAACGCTCAGGCGCCCACCATCGAATGCTCCGGTTATGTGCATAGTGATGGCGATGCGGACCAGACGCAGGGCGATGCTGACAAGGGCATGCCGCACCATCATGGTGGTTGTCAGGGCGCTCCGGCGTTCGTGCCGGCTTCGGCCAGCGATGATATGCTCCCCTCCGCGGTGAACGCTCCTGCGTTCATTCCTGCACCGATCCCGTCCAAGCGTTGGGCCATCGGCCCCGACCTGCGCCCACCTATAGCCTGACAGAGCCATAATGGACCGTTGCGCCTGAATTCAGGCCGCCGGTCGTCCATGACTCGTGTTCAGGATTCCTATTCATGTTCCGATCCATTGCAGCCTTATTGGCTGCCGTGTCCTGCGTCGCTGTGGCGCAGGCACAGGAGATGCCCGCTGCGGTAGCGGGGGCATCACCCTATACGCTTGATGAGGCGGTTGCCGCAGCTGGTGGCAGCGCCCCGGCGGCCGAAGCCGCGCAGGCCAATGTCGAAGCGGCTCGCGCCGCACGTACCGTCGCTGGCCTTCGTCCCAATCCCACCGTGCAGACGCAGGTGGAAAATATCGCGGGAAGCGGACCCTATCGCGGCGTTGGTAGCGCCGAGTCGACGGTCAGCATGGCTGTTCCCATAGAACTGGGTGGCAAGCGGTCCGCACGCATCGCGGTCGCTAATGCCCAGACCGACAAGGCGCTGCTAGTCTCGGCGATCACGCAGGCAGACATCAGGCTGCAGGTCACGCAGCTGTATATCGAAGCGGCTGCTGCCGAACGGCGTGTCCAGACGGCACGCGATCAATCGCGCATCGCTGGCGACGCAGCGAATGCCGCGAGCGTACGGGTAAAGGCCGGCCGTGCTTCTCCGATTGAGGAGCAGCGCGCCAATGTCGCGAAGATCAACGCCGACGCCGAACTGGTTCGGACCATTCGGCTGGCACAGGCCAGCCGCGCCAATCTTGAGCGTCGGATTGGGCAACCGATGAGCGGACCGCTCGATACGGCTTGGTTGGAGCGCTTGCCACGTGGCTATGGTCCCGAAGTCCCACCGAGCGCGGTAGGTACGCTGGCCCTGGCTGCCGCAGACGCGGACCTTGCCGTAGCTGATGCCAATGTCCGACTCGCCAATTCTCAACGAGTCCCCAATCTCGAAGCTGGCCCCGGTTTACGCAGGCTGTCAGCCACCAACGACACGGCCCTGATCTTCACGGTCACGATGCCTATCCCGATTTTCAATTCGGGTAAGGCGGCTGTCGCGCAGGCTCGCGCGCAGCGCAATCAGGTGGAAGCCCAGAAGCGTATGACGGCACTCGATGTCGAGCAGGCAATCACCGACGCGCAGACATCGGCATCGAATGCCGCAGTCACTGCACAGACGGCTACTGGTCCTGCCCTTGAGGCGGCCCAGGAAGCGGCCCATATTGCTCGCATCGGCTATCGCGAAGGCAAGTTCGGCCAGCTCGACCTGCTCGATGCAGAACGCACGCTTGCTCAGACGCGTCTCGCCGCCATCGACGCACTTGCCTCTTATCAAAATGCCCGCGCGCAACTGGAGCGCCTGACAGCGCCCGCGCCGGAACAGGGGAACTGATCCATGACATCTAAGAAGATCATCTACGCCGCCTTGCCCCTGTCCCTGATGCTGGCGCTCGCCGCTTGCGGAAGCGGTGCCGAGGAGAATCCGTCCAACGACGCGGCACCCGCTGCTGAAGCAAAGGCAGGGGAGAAAGCCGAAGAGGGCAAGATCACGCTCTCGGCCGATCAGATCGCATCGGCTGGCATTCAGACGGCGCGCCCGATGATGGGCGGCTCGGGCACGATCGAGCTCCCCGCTACCATCGATGGCGACCCTCAGGGCACGCAGGTGGTATCGGCCGCGATCGGTGGCCGCGTGGTTTCGCTGACCCGTAACCTTGGGCAGTCGATCGGTCGCGGCCAGACGCTTGCCGTGATCGAGAGCCGCGAGGCCGCCTCGCTCAACGCCGAGACCGAAGCTGCTCGCGCACGGCTGTCTCTGGCGAACAGCAATCTCGCCCGCGAACAGCGTCTGTTTTCGCAGCGCGTCTCGCCTGAGCAGGATCTCATCGCTGCCCGCACTGCGGCGACCGAAGCCCGCATCGCCCTTCGTCTGGCGCAGCAGCAGGTTTCTGCTGCGGGCACGGGTGGCGGCGGCCTCAATCGCATCGGCATCGTGGCGCCTATGTCGGGTCAGGTTATCGGCCGCAGCGTGGTGCTGGGGCAGACGGTCGCGGCGGATGCTGAATTGTTCCGCGTCGCCAACCTTTCGAGCGTGTCGCTTTCGCTCAACCTGCAGCCGCAGGATGCGGGCCGGGTGCGTCCGGGCGCAACGGTGAATATCAAGGCAGCTGGTCGACAGGCGACCGCGAAGGTGACGTTCGTGTCGCCGGCGCTCGATGCCAATACGCGACTGGTTCCCGTCATCGCGACTCTCGACAATCGTGATGGCCTCTGGCGCGTCGGCGAGCCGGTTACGGCATCGGTCGCGCTCACCGGCAGCGGCGGCGATGGCGCGATCCGTGTGCCGCTGACTGCAGTGCAGACAGAGGAGGGCAGGTCGGTCGTCTTTGTGCGGACCAAGACCGGGTTCCAGGCAACCGCCGTCCAATTGGGCGACAGTGCCGGCGACAGCGTGATCATCAAGTCGGGCCTGAAGGGCACCGAGGAGATCGCCACCGTCAATAGCTTCACGCTCAAGGCCGAACTCGGCAAGAGCGAAGCCGCGGAGGACTGAGCCGATGATCGCCCCAATCGTAACATGGGCGGTTCACAAGCGCTGGCTCGTCCTGCTGCTGACCGCCATTGCCGCCGTGATCGGCGCCGCCGCCCTGTCTCGCCTGCCTATCGACGCAGTGCCGGACATCACCAACAATCAGGTGCAGATCAACGTCCGTGCGCCCGCGCTTTCGCCCGAACTGGTCGAAAAGCAGGTGGCGTTCCCGATCGAGACTGCGCTCGCCGGCATTCCGGGCCTCGAATATAGCCGTTCGCTTAGCCGCAATGGTTTCGCGCAGGTGACGGCGGTCTTCTCCGATCAGACGGATATCTTTTTCGCCCGCCAGCAGGTCGGCGAGCGCCTGACAGGCGTGTCCGAGAACTTGCCCGATGGCGTAACGCCCGAAATGGGCCCGATCGCCACCGGTCTGGGCGAGGTCTATATGTGGACCGTCCGTCTGGAGCATCGCAAGGACGACAAGCACCAGCCGGGTGAACCCGGCATGCAGCCCGATGGCAGCTACATCACGCCGGAAGGCGAACGGCTGACGAACGACACCGACAAGGCGACCTACCTGCGTACCGCGCAGGACTGGATCGTTTCGCCGCTGCTGAAGAACACGCAGGGCTTGGCCGGCGTCGATTCGATTGGCGGCTATGCCAAGCAGTTCCTCGTCGTGCCCGACGTCCAGCGCCTGGCTTCGATGGGGATCACGCTGACGCAGCTCAGCACAGCCCTCGAACGCAACAACACCAGCGTCGGTGGCGGCTTCGTCAATCGCAATGGCGAAGGTCTGGCAGTCCGTGCGGACGCTCTTGTCCGTAACGCCGACGAACTTTCCAAGATCGTGGTGGCCACCCGGGAAGGTGTACCCATCACCCTTGGTCAGGTTGCATCTGTTCGTACCGGTCAGGCGATTCGCATGGGGTCGGCGTCCGAAAACGGAACTGAGGTCGTCGTCGGCACCGCCATCATGCGGATCGGCGAGAATAGCCGCACCGTCGCGACCGCAGTCGCCAACCGGCTGGAGGAGATCAACGCCTCACTGCCGCCAGACGTAATCGTCCAGCCTGTGCTGAACCGTACGGCGCTGGTGAACTCGACCATCAAGACGGTCGCCAAGAATCTGGGCGAAGGCGCGGTCCTTGTCATCGTGGTGCTGTTTCTGCTGCTCGGCAACTTCCGTGCCGCGCTGATCGCCGCCGTCATCATCCCGGTGACCATGATGCTGACCGGCTTTGGCATGTTGCGTGCCGGGGTGTCAGCGAACCTCATGAGCCTTGGCGCGCTCGACTTTGGCCTCATTGTCGATGGCGCCGTCATCATCGTCGAAAATGCCCTGCGACGCATGGCTGAGCATCAGCATCACGAAGGGCGTCTGCTCACCGTGAAGGAACGGCTGGATACGGTCGCTTCTGCTGCCCGGGAGATGATCAAGCCGTCGGTCTATGGCCAGGCGATCATCATCCTCGTTTATGTGCCGCTCCTCACCCTGACCGGTGTCGAGGGCAAGACCTTCGTGCCGATGGCGCTTACCGTAATCATCGCGCTGGTTTGCGCCTTCATCCTCTCCCTGACCTTTGTTCCCGCCGCGATCGCCCTGTGGCTGTCCAAGCGGATCGAAGAGAAGGAAGGACGGATCATGAGCTGGCTCAAGGCCCGCTACGAACCCGGTCTCGACCGGGCGATGAAGCGGCCTGTAGTCACTGTCGGCGCTGGTGTCGGCGGCTTCGTTCTCGCGATCCTGGCCTTCATGTCTCTGGGCCAGGTTTTCCTGCCGCAGCTTGATGAGGGCGACCTTCTGATTCAGGCTCTGCGTATTCCGGCGACGTCGGTGCAGCAGAGCCAGGCGATGCAGGTGCCGATCGAACAGATGATGTCGAAGCAGCCGGAGGTGAAGTTCGTCTTCTCCAAGACCGGTACGGCCGAACTGGCATCCGACCCGATGCCGCCCAACGCCACTGATATGTTCGTAATCCTCAAGGACCGGAAGGAATGGCCGGACCCCAGCCTGAAGAAGGAGGAACTCATCTCTCGGATCGAGGGGGAACTCGCCAAATTCCCGGGCAACGCCTACGAGATCACCCAGCCGATCCAGATGCGCTTCAACGAGCTCATCGCCGGCGTGCGTGGTGATATCGCGGTCAAGGTCTTCGGGGACGACTTCAACTCGATGAACGCGACGGCTGAGAAGATCGCTAGCGTCCTGCGTCGTACGCAGGGGGCCGCCGACGTGAAGGTCGAGCAAACCACGGGCCTTCCGATGCTCGACATTCGGGTGAATCGCGACGCCATGGCCCGCCTCGGCGTCACCGCTCAGGACGTGCAGGACATCGTGAACGCAACGCTGGGTGGCCAGCAGTCGGGCATGATTTTCGAAGGCGACCGCCGCTTCCCGGTGGTAATCCGACTTTCCGAAGATCAGCGTGGTGACATCTCGCTGCTCAGTCAGGTTCAGGTGCCGACCCCGAGCGGCCAGTTTGTTCCGCTGGCCAGCGTTGCGGATATCCGCGTCGTCGACGGTCCAAATCAGATCAGCCGTGAAAACGGCAAGCGTCGTGTAGTAGTCCAGGCGAACGTGCGTGGCCGTGACGTCGGCGGCGTGGTCGCGGATGCGCAGGCTGCCATTGGTAAGGAAGTGCGTCTTCCGCCGGGCAGCTATCTCGAATGGGGTGGCCAGTTCGAAAATCTGGCTTCGGCTCAGGAACGCCTACAGCTGGTGATCCCGGCCTGCTTTGTTTTGATCCTGCTGCTCCTCTATGGCGCGTTGGGGTCAGTCCGAGATGCCGCCATCGTGTTCACCGGCGTTCCTCTCGCCCTCGTGGGCGGCGTGCTGGCCCTCTTCCTTCGGGGTATGGACTTCTCCATCTCCGCAGCGGTCGGGTTCATCGCGCTGTCCGGCATCGCGGTCCTGAACGGTCTCGTCATGGTGTCCTCCATTCAGGATCTCATGCGAACCGGCATGGACCGGGCCGAAGCCGCTCGGGTGGGCGCGCTTCAGCGTCTGAGGCCAGTGGTCATGACGGCGTTGGTCGCAAGCCTCGGCTTCGTGCCCATGGCCTTGGGCAGCGGCGCTGGCGCCGAAGTCCAGAAGCCGCTGGCGACGGTCGTAATCGGCGGCCTGATCTCTGCGACGCTCCTGACCCTGTTCGTCCTGCCGACGCTCTACGCGCGATACGGCCGCACGACGATGGTCGAGGAGGATGATCCAGAGATCGAGGTCTCCCCGTCTGTTCAACCGCAGCACTGATGTGACGGGAGGGCAGCAACTGCCCTCCCGCCTCTTCCTGATCGAAGGAAAGGATCAGACCGATGAGAGAGGAAACCATATTCAGTCCTCAGATCTCGCGTTTGCGGGCGTGGACACTGTTGGCCGACCTCAATCGCTATGAGGCGTGGCATCCGCACTATTGTTTTGGTGCGGGGGTCGTCGAGCTTGGGAACAAGATCGACATGACCTGGACCTTGATGGGCAAGCGAGCATCGCTCGAAGCCATAATCGTGGCCAATGAGAAGCCCGACACTATCCGCTGGAAAGCGGCGACGTTTCTGCTTTTCAGCATCGAAGAGGGATATGAAATTTTCGAGGACGAGACTGGCCTGCACGTCCGGCACAGTTTCGAGTGCAAGGGCATCCTTGGATTATTGGCACGCCCTTTAGCCGGGGGCCTTCGCCGTCAGATGAAGATCCAGGACGCAAGGTTCATGGCAGCAACGAAGCGAACGGTCCGCTCGGTTGCCCCAGCCAATCGTCACAAGCGTCGTGCTCTCAACGTGACCAAGGGTAAGGAGAGGCGCGATGGATAGCGCAACGACTGGCGCCGATCAGGGAATGGAGCGCAAGACGCTTTGGATCGTGCTGATCCTCAATGTTCTCATATTTGCTGCCTTCTTCGTCGTGGGCTTCACCGGAGATTCCAGCGCGCTCATTGCCAATGGCGTCGACAATTTGTCGGACGCGCTCGTCTATGCGCTGAGCCTCGTAGCCCTGAGCCGAGGCGTCATGTGGAAGAGCCGGGCGGCGATGTTCTCCGGCTCTATGCTGTTGGTCTTCGCAGTCGGCATCCTTGTCGATGTCGGTCGTCGATATGTCTACGGCAGCGAGCCCATTGGCACGGCCATGATGGCGATGTCGGCCGTGGCAGCCGTCGTAAACTTTATCTGCCTAAGGCTGCTGCAACGGCTTGAGCAGCCAGACGTCAACATGCGCGCAGCTACAACCTTTAGCTTCAATGACTTCATTTCGAATGGCGGCATTTTAATCGCCGGCGTGCTGGTCTGGTGGCTCGGCACAAACTGGCCGGATCTTCTCGTTGGCGTCGCGACTGCGCTGATCGCCATCAAGGGCGGGATCGAGATCCTCAAGGACGCCCGTAGCGAAATTCGGGAAGCCAAGGGCCGCCCAGAAATCAAGGAGGCCTGACATGACGAACCGTACCCCTTCGAACGGACTGCCCTGTCCGGTCTGCAAGGTCGACCTGCTCATGAGCGAACGACAGGGCATCGAGATCGACTATTGTCCCCAGTGTCGTGGCGTTTGGCTCGACCGCGGCGAACTCGACAAAATCATCGAACGCAGCATCAGCGAAACTCAGCCGGTCGAACGGCGTGAAGGCACGCTTGGTGTGTTCGGCTCAAAGCATGGAAGCGATCGTGGTGACGGCCATGGATCTCGGGGCGGCCATCACGGTCGTCGCGAGGGCTTCCTGCGTGAACTGTTCGACTGATGACCAGTTTGGCCGCCGCACCCACCCCTGTGTGTGAGAACGGCCCGCGTCATGGGCGGCTTCCATTGCCGCCCATGGCGACAGTTTATCCTCCGGATCCGGGAAACAACATGCGCCTGAAACAATATCGTTTGAGCCGTCTCTCCCTGACTGGAGGAGCCCTGATGCTCAGCCTGATGGGATGCCAGCAGAATAGCGGCGGTGATGAAAGTCGCCATGATCGTAATTCAACGCCAGCGTTAGTGGGCGAGCATCTCTATGTCTGCGAGGATGGCACCCAGCTCGATGGGGATTTCCTGGTCGACGGACTGACGCTAGATCTCGCCATCCTACCGGATCAGAAGCCTATCCGGCTCACCGCACCCGACACGGGCCTGACCTATGTCGGCAACAAGCTGAACGTCAGCCTGACCGGCGTAGACACGTTGAAGCTGGTACGCGCCGATCAGAAACCGCTGATCTGCAGGAGAACTCGGACGATCAGCAAGCAGGGACGCCTGCATCCACCTTGATGGCAACTGTTTCTGCCGAAGATAGCGTGCCCCAACCAGGATAATGGTCATGATTGAAAAACTCCGCCTCGATGTCCCCCTGCTGCTTCCCGAAGTCACTGACACGGCTGACGGCTGCGTTTCGCGCCTGATATCCTTGATCGAAAGCCGTCCCGGCGTCGCTGAAGTGCATGTAACCAAGGAGTCAGCGGGCACACTGCCGCAGCTGTGCATCCATTATGATCCGGACGCGATCTCACTTCCGCGTATCCGGGAGCTGGCGAAGGCGGCGGGGACGCAGATCGCAGAGCGCATCGGCCATGTGGTGTGGGAGGTCGACGGCATCGGCCACCAGAGGCGGGCCAGGTCCATTGGCGAAACGCTTCGCGCGCTGTCAGGCGTGCTCGAAGCCGAAGCCATTCTTCCTGGGACAGTGCGGGTCGAGTTCGATCGTATGCTCACTTCGGAAGATGGAATTCTTACGGCGCTTCGCGATGCAGGTGTAAGCCCGAGGGCTCTCACCGCTCCGGACAAGAAGCCGTCGGCACATGACCATGACAAGGATCACGATCACCCGGCAGGCGAGAAGCACGATCACGATCATGGGCATGGCGGACTGCTTGGACCCAACACCGAGCTGATTTTCGCTTTGGCCTGCGGCGGCGCACTGGGCGTGGGTTACCTCATCGAGACGTTCCTGACGGCACCCGCCTGGGTTCCGTTCGCTCTCTTCATCGCAGCTTATGTCTTCGGCGGCTTCTACACCGTGCGTGAGGCTATCGAAAATCTGCGTCAGAAGCGCTTCGAGATCGACACGTTGATGCTTGTGGCAGCAGCAGGTGCGGCCGCTCTTGGGGCATGGGCCGAAGGTGCTTTGCTGCTGTTCCTCTTCAGTCTGGGGCATGCGCTAGAGCACTACGCCATGGGTCGCGCAAAGCGTGCGATCGAAGCTCTGGCCGAACTGGCGCCGCGGACGGCTACCGTTCGACGGATGGACGGTGGCTCCAGCGTCGTGCCGGTCGAGGAACTGGTCCTTGGCGACGTCGTCATCATCAAGCCGGATGAGCGTATTGCGGCCGATGGCTTCGTCATCAAGGGCAATTCTGCGGTCAATCAGGCACCTGTCACTGGCGAAAGCATCCCGGTCGACAAGGAGCCTGTGGAAACCGCTGAGGCGGCCCGTGCCAATCCCGACCGTGTCGCGGCAGCCAGCCGGGTCTTCGCCGGGACGATCAACGGCAGCGGCCTGATCGAGATCGAGGTCACGCGGCTGTCGAGCGAAAGCACGCTGGCCAAGGTTGTGAAGATGGTCAGCGAGGCGGAGACGCAGAAGTCGCCCACGCAGCGGTTCACGGATCGCTTTGAGCGCTTCTTCGTGCCCGCAGTCCTTGCACTCGCCTTCCTGCTGCTATTCGCATGGGTGGTCGTCGACGAGCCTTTCCGCGACAGTTTCTATAGGGCGATGGCCGTCCTTGTGGCCGCCAGCCCTTGCGCGTTGGCCATTGCGACGCCGAGCGCCGTGCTGTCGGGTGTTGCCCGTGCGGCGCGTGGCGGCGTCCTGGTGAAGGGCGGTGCCCCACTCGAACTGCTGGGTTCGCTCGACGCTATCGCATTCGACAAGACCGGCACGCTGACGATGGGCGAACCGCGCATCCAGCAGATCATCCCGGCGCCTGGCGTCACCAAGGAAGAGCTAATGGCGCTGGCGGTGGCTGTAGAAAGCCTCAGCGACCATCCCTTGGCCCAGGCAATTGCGCGAGATGGGCGCGAGCATATTGGCGATCATCCAGTTCCGGAGGCTGAAAATCTGAAAAGCCTCACGGGTCGCGGCATCTCGGCTCTTGTCGGTGAGGACGAAGTTCTGATTGGCAAGGCCGAGATGTTCGGCAGCGACGGCATCGCCCCGCTGTCCACCGAGATGGATACCGCGATCAAGACGCTCCGGGAGGCAGGACAGACCAGCATGGTCGTGCGCAGCGGCTCGCGGGATATGGGGGCTATCGGTCTTCTGGATACGCCGCGCGAAGCAGCCCGCGCGGCGCTGGAACGCCTGCGCGAGATCGGCATCAAGCGGATGATCATGATCTCGGGCGATCACCAGCGGGTGGCTGATGCCATAGGCAAGCAGGTCGGGATCGATGAAGCCTGGGGCGATCTTATGCCCGAAGACAAGGTCGAGGCCATCAAGAAGCTGCGAGCAGAGACGAAGGTCGCCATGGTCGGTGACGGCGTGAACGACGCGCCAGCTATGGCGACCGCAACCGTGGGTATCGCCATGGGCGCAGCCGGATCGGATGTAGCTCTGGAAACAGCCGATGTGGCGCTCATGGCCGACAATCTTTCGCACCTGCCGTTCGCGGTGGGCCTCAGCCGGAGCACGCGCTGGGTTATCAGGCAGAATGTGTTCGTCAGCCTGGGGGTCGTCGCCTTCCTCGTACCGGCGACCATCCTGGGTCTTGGCATCGGACCGGCTGTCGCCCTTCATGAAGGATCGACTCTGTTGGTGGTCATCAACGCGCTGCGGCTTTTGGCATATCGGGATCCGGTCCGTGCCTGAGCAGGGCGCGGGCCACCATCGAGACGCGACGTGAGGATCGGACGATTCGACGCCATCTTCGTCGGGACAGGCATATTGATATGCGTCGCGCTCGCTGTCGTGGGAGTGTGGGTGGTGTCCGGCGTACTGCACGCACCGCCCAATGATCCTCCCGCCGCGAAGCGTATGCACTTCACGATCCGGCCGGGCGAAACGCAGCGGGTAGCAGTCTATGTGGCGGGCGAGGGGACCGTACGGTTCGTGAGCGACAGTCTCGGGGCGAAGGTCCGCTATCGCCTTCGCCTGGAAGATGGGCACCAGGGCTCCATTCTTGCCGATACGATTGCTTCAGGCGCTCAGCGGGGGGAGTTACGCCCCCAGCATGGCAGCTTGTACGAATGGTCTTGGAACAACCTATCGCCCGGGCCGGTGCATGTAGGCTTCTTTGCCGAGGGCAATTTCGACATCCTGAACCGAACAGGCGCTCGTCAGCCTGAATCCTTGGTGGCCCCCTGATTTTAAGAATTGGGCGCTACACCTCTCACATCATAGACAATGGAGCACCGCGATGATCGTCGGAGCGCGTCCCCGCCTGCAGCAGATCATACTCGAAATCTGGAAGCCGCTGACCATCCTGTTCGCTTGGGATGTGGCGGTCACCATTTTCCATCGGTTCATGCCGATCAAGGAGCCCGCGCTGCCGGTCGCGCTGTTCGGCACGGCCATCGCCTTGTTTCTCGGGTTCCGGACGAACGCCGCTTACGCCCGCTGGTGGGAGGCGCGCACCTTATGGGGCGCCTTGATCAACGCGTCGCGCAGCATCGCCCGGTTGTGTCGCAATGTATTGCCGGCTGGCCCGGAAGCGGAAGCTATTGTGCTGCGGCAGATCTCTTTCGCGCACGCGATGCGGTGCCGGCTGCGGGGGCAGGATCCGACAGAGGATATTGAGCGGCTGGCGGGCAAGGAGGCCGCCGAAGTGGCTGCCGAGCGTACGAACCGCCCCAATGCGTTGCTCGAGGACATGTCTCGCATCGTGTCTGGAGCGCGGGCTGATGGGAAGATCGACACCATCCAGCAGTCCCTGTTCGAACGAGTGATGATCGACATCGCCAATGCCCAGGGTGGCATGGAGCGGATCAAGAACACGCCGCTGCCCGGCGGCTTCGAGTTCATGCCGAACTTCTTCACTGAACCGCCCCGGGTTTGCCGGAGGCTATTTGGTTTAAGTTACGCAGCCATGGGGACGTCGTCCAGCATTGCGTAGTACAGTTCCTCAGCTTCAGCCGGCGGGATATTGCCGATGGGCTCGAGCAGGCGCCGGTTGTTAAACCAGTCCACCCATTCCAGCGTGGCATATTCCACGGCTTCAAAGGACCGCCATGGTCCTCGCCGATGTATCACCTCGGCCTTATAAAGGCCGTTGATCGTCTCAGCCAAAGCATTGTCATAGCTGTCGCCGACGCTACCAACCGATGGCTCGATCCCGGCTTCGGCAAGCCGCTCCGAGTATCGGATCGACACGTATTGCGATCCGCGGTCGCTGTGATGGATGAGACCACCCCGATGGACAGGGCGTCGTTCGTGGATAGCCTGCTCCAGTGCGTCCAGCACGAAGCTGGCGTGGGCAGTCCTGCTGACGCGCCAGCCCACGATATAGCGGGCATAGACGTCGATCACGAACGCGACATAGACAAAGCCCGCCCACGTCGCGACATAGGTGAAGTCCGACACCCAGAGCATGTTGGGCGCCGGAGCATGGAACTGCCGGTTGACGTGATCGAGCGGGCAAGGCGCAGCCTTGTTGCTGATCGTGGTTCGCACAGGCTTGCCACGGATTACCCCCTGCAAACCCAGATCGCGCATCAGCCGCTCGATGGTGCATCGGGCCACAGCAAAGCCCTCGCGGTTCATCTGCCGCCAGACCTTGCGCACACCGTAAACGCCGAAATTCTTGGCAAAGACGCGCATGACCTCGGGCTTCAAATCCTGATCGCGCCGGGCACGATCTGACAGCCGCCCCGGATCCCGCCGCTGTGCGACACGCTCATGGTAGGTGGATGGGGCAATCGGCAGAACCCTGCAAATCGGCTCGACCCCATATTCCGCCCGATGCTCGTCTATGAAAGCCGTCATCGTTTGAATGGGCGGTCTGTCCGTCGTCAGAACATTCGGCACAACTCGCGGCGTAGATTAGCGGAGTGCGGACCTCGTCAGGGGGTTGATCTTAGGCGGCGAACTTGCGGTG
>NZ_JACIEU010000020.1 GCF_014197035.1 Sphingobium scionense
CTTGGCGGCAGGCGTGCCATCGTCACCGGCGCCAATACCGGCATCGGCCAGGCGATCGCGCTGTCGCTGGCGGCGGCCGGCGCCGACATCGCGGCAGTCGGCCGCACCCCGGCGGAAGAGACCGTCGAGAAGGTCCGGGCGCTCGGCCGCAAGGCTGAGATCGTCTCGGCCGATCTTTCCAGCATCGAACCGGTGCAGCGCGTCGTCGACGAGACGATCGAGAAGCTGGGCGGCCTCGACATCCTCATCAACAATGCGGGCATCATCCGCCGCGCCGACAGCGTCGACTTCACCGAGGAAGACTGGGACGCGGTGATCGACACGAACCTTAAGTCGACCTTCTTCCTGGCCCAGGCGGCCGGGCGGCACATGCTGCGCCAAGGCTCGGGCAAGATCGTCAACATCGCCTCGCTGCTGTCCTTCCAGGGCGGCATCCGCGTGCCGAGCTATACCGCGTCCAAGAGCGGCGTCGCCGGTCTGACCAAGCTGCTGGCGAACGAGTGGGCGGCCAAGGGCGTCAACGTCAATGCGATCGCGCCGGGCTATATCGCCACCAACAACACCGCCGCGCTGCAGGCCGACGAAACCCGCAACCGACAGATCCAGGAACGCATCCCGGCCGGCCGCTGGGGCGACGCGAGCGACATTGGCGGCGCCGCCGTGTTCCTGGCGTCGCCGGCGGCCAACTATATCCATGGCCATGTCCTGGCCGTCGATGGCGGCTGGCTGGCCCGCTGATATCCCGTCCTGCGCCCATTCCTTAAGGGCGGGCGCAGGACAACCCCGACCCAAGAGGAGGGCTCAGCCTCCCGACCCATCACAGGAGGACGGATGCCCGATATCGACCGGCGCACGGCGCTCACTGCCACGGGCCTTGCCGGCCTGGGCCTCGCCCTTCCCGCCGATGCCCTGGCCCAGACGGCCAACAGCCTGGACGCGCGCAAGCCGGGCCTGCCGCTCAAGTCCGGCCATCTCCATATGGGCACCGGCGCCGGGCCGCAGGGGCGGATCGGCATCACCAATCTCTATCTGACCCGCGACGACCGGCCCTGGCTGCCGGTGATGGGCGAATTTCACTTCACCCGCTTCCCGAGCACCTATTGGGAAGAGGAATTGCTGAAGATGAAGGCGGCGGGGGTCGGCATCGTCGCCTCCTATGTGCTGTGGAACCATATCGAACTGGCGCCCGGCACGATCGACTGGACCGGCGATCGCGATATCGGGCGCTTCGTGCGGCTCTGTGCCAAACATGACCTGCTCTTTTTCCTGCGGCCCGGCCCCTGGGGCCATGCCGAGGCGCGCTTTGGCGGCATCCCCGACTGGATCGCCGGCAGCACCCGCACGCGCAGCAACGACCCCGCCTATATGGCACAGGTCGAGCACTTCTGGCGTGGGCTGCACGACCAGCTCAAGGGGCTGATGTGGAAGGATGGTGGGCCGATCGTCGGCATGCAGGTCGAGAATGAATATAATCTGGGCGGCCCCGGCCAGGGCCGGGAGCATATCGCGGCGCTGAAGGCGCTGGCGCTGCGGATCGGCTTCGACGTGCCGCTCTATACCGTGACCGGATGGGACCAGACCGTCTATCCCAAGGGCGAGGTGGTGCCGGTGCATGGCGGCTATCCCGACGAACCCTGGTCGGCGAAAACGGTAAAGCTGCCGCCCAAGGAAAATTACCTGTTCCGCTTCGACAGCCGGGTGAGCGGCGACCTGGGCGCGCAGACGCGCGGCGGGCGGCGCGGCGACGCCGACAGCGACATGGAAGATACGCCTTTCCTGGGCGCGGAATATGGCGGCGGCGTGCCGGTCATGTATCGGCGGCGGCCCTTGTTGCAGCCGGCCGACGTGGCGGCGGCGGTGACGACGCAGGTCGGGTCGGGCGTCAATCTGCTGGGCTATTATATGTTTCATGGCGGTGCGAACCCTATGGCGAACGGGCGCATGCTGGAGGAAACGCAGCGGTCGGGCGGCTATAATGACTGCCCGGCGATCGGCTATGATTTCCAGGCGCCGATCGGCCAATATGGCGAGGTCAATCCGGTGAGCGCGGCGCTGCGTCCGCTCCATTATTTCCTGGCCGAATATGGCGAGACGCTGGCGCCGATGACGGTGCATGCGCCGGCCGTGCTGCCGGCCGACAAGGATGACCTGAAGACGCTGCGCTGGGCGGTGCGGGCGAAGGGCGACGGCGGCTTCCTGTTCGTCAACAATCATGTCCGCCAATATGGCACGGAGGCGCATCCCGGCACGCAGTTCAGCGTGACCTTGGCCGGCGGCCCGGTTCGCCTGCCAAGCCGGCCGGTGACGATCGCGCCGGGGGACAATTTCTTCTGGCCGATCGGCATGGACCTGGACGGGGTGCGGCTCGACTGGGCGACGGCGCAGCCGGTGACGCGCATCGCCGACAGGGACGGGCCGATCCATGTGATGGCGGCCTGCCTGCCCGGTCCGGTGGAGCTGGCCTTCCCGGCGGGAACGAAGGTCGATGCGCCGGCGCGCAGCGAGGGCGGGCGGGTGATCGTGCAGGTGCCGCCATCCGCGACGCGGCCGGTGCGGGTGACCGGCGCGGACGGGCGATCGGTGCGGCTGCTGCTCATCGACCGGGACGCAGCGCGGCGCATCTGGGTCGGCGAGATCGGTGGCGAGCGGCGCGTGGTGCTGAGCACGGCGGATGCGCTGTTCGGGCCGGACGGGCTGGAGCTGCGCCAGCGGGGCGAGGCACGTTTCGCCTGGCAGATATTGCCCGGCAAGGCGGCGATGATGACGGCGAAGGCGACAGCTATCGCGCCCCTGCCCTTCAGCCAAACGCGCGAGGCCGGCACGGCGCCGCCGATCGAGATTGGCGGGCCGGCCAAGGCGGCGATGCAGCCTTTGCCCGAGGCGCACAAGGCGGCGGCCGCCTTTAGCTTCACCATTCCCAGAGATGTTCTGGCCGAGGGCGGCGACGCCTTTCTTGAGATCGACTGGCGCGGCGATATCGGTCGGCTGTTCGATGGCCCCGACATGCTGGACGATGCCTATTGGGACGGGCGGGTCTGGCGGATCGGCCTCAAGCGCTTTGCCGCGCGGCTGGGACGGCCCTGGACGCTGACGGTGATGCCGCTGCGCGCCGACGCGCCCATCTATCTGGACGATCTGGCGCGGGCCAAGCTGCCGGCGGGGGCACAGGTCGCGACGCTGGCGACGCTGCGCATCGTCCCGGAATATCGCATGGAGGTGAAGGCATGAAGGGGATCACGCGTCGCGGCACATTCGGCCTTGCCGCCCTGCCCCTGCTGGCCCGGCCGGCGCTGGCAGCCGGGGGGAAAAGTGGCGCGCGGCCCGGCCCCTATCTGATCGGCGCCGATGTGAGCTGGGTGCCCGAGGATGAGGCGGCGGGTGCGCGCTATTTCGTGGACGGGGTGCAGAAAGACCCGGTCCTGATCCTGCGCGATGCCGGGTTCAACGCGATCCGGCTGCGCATCTTCGTCGATCCGGCCAAGGGCTATTCCAGGCGGGAACCGGACAAGGGCTGGGCCGGCCTCGCCCAGACGGTGAAGCTGGGCAAGCGGGTGCGCGACGCCGGCATGGGGCTGGTGCTGAGTTTCCATTATAGCGACACATGGGCCGACCCGGAGCATCAGGGCGTGCCGGCGGCCTGGGCCGGCCATGACCTGCCGGCGCTGGCCAAGGCGGTCGAAGCACATACCCATGACGTGCTGGTGGCGATGCGGGCGGGCGGCGCGCCGGTCGACATGGCGGTGATCGGCAATGAGACGAGCTTCGGCATGTTGTGGCCCCATGGCCGGGTGAAGCTGTCGACGTCGACCGGCAATCCGGTGACCGATGCCAATCATGCCAGGGTCGGTGACGTCGGCGGGTTCGACGGCTTTGCCGCATTGCTGCGGGCGGGGATCGCCGGCGCGCGCCGGGCCGAACCGGCAGTCGCGATCCAGGTGCATAATCATCTGGGCCGGCACTGGCCGATCGTGCGCGAATGGACCGATGCGCTGATCGCGCGGCAGGTAGATTTCGATGTGGTCGGCTTTTCCTGCTACCAGCAGCGGGCGCAGGGCGACTGGGCCACGACCTTCAGCGAATATGTGAAGCGCTATCCCGACAAGGGGCTGCTGGTCGCCGAATATTCGAGCCGCAAGCGTTACATCAACGATCTGGTCCATGCCCTGCCCGGCAAGCATGGCTGGGGCACGTTCATCTGGGAGCCGATCCGGCACCAGGAGGCGATTTTCGACCAGGACGGGCATAATGCCGGCGAAGGGGCCAAGCCCGACCTGATCAGCCAGGGGCTCAACGGCGCAGAGGCGCCGGGCGGCCTGGCCTCGCAAAAGCCAGCCGCACCCAAGCCCGAACCGACCGGGCCGATGGGCCATGGCGGCGACTATGTCGCCAATGCGCTGCTCGACCTCTACCCGCAAATGGCCAAGGATTATCGCTGATGAGACGGCGCGACTTTACGCTGGGACTGGGCGCGCTGGCGCTGGCCGGATGCGCCACCCGATCGGTGGCGCGCGTCGACGACCTGCTGGTCTTCGCCTATTTCACCACCGGCAAGGGCGAGGCCGATGGGCTCAAACTGGCGGTGAGCGAGGATGGCTTTGCCTTTCGCACGCTGGCGGGCGGGCGCAGCCTGCTGGTGCCGCAGGTGGGCGAGAAGAAGCTGATGCGCGATCCGTATCTGTTCGAGGACAAGGGCGTCTATCATCTGCTGTGGACCACCGCCTGGGAAGGGGTGACGATCGGCCATGCGACCAGCCGCGATCTGGTCCACTGGTCGCCGCAGCGCGCCATCCCGGTCATGCAGGACGTGCCCGGCACCCGCAATTGCTGGGCGCCCGAGGCGGTGCGCGATCCGGCGACCGGGCGCCATATCCTGTTCTGGTCGAGCACGGTGGAGGGCCGCTTCACCGAGACGGCAGGGACATCGGAATCGGGCTATAATCATCGGCTCTGGTCGGTCAGCACCAGCGATTTCGAGACGTTCAGCGCGCCCGCGCCGCTTTATGATCCCGGCTTCAGCGTGATCGACGGGACGTTCGCGCAGGCGCCAGGCGGCGGCCTATACCTGATCGTCAAGGACGAGACGGTGCAGCCGCCGCACAAATGGCTGCAGGTGGCCAAGGCGGACAGCCCCACCGGGCCGTTCGGCCCCTTGTCGCCGCCCTTTTCGCCCGGCTGGGTCGAGGGGCCGATGAGCGCGCAGGTCGGCGATGCGCTGGTCTGCTATTATGACGTCTACAAGGAAGGTCGCTGGGGCGCGGCGATGACGCGCGACCCAGATTTGCATGGGGCGACGTGGACCGACGTCAGCGCGCGCCTGACCATGCCGGCCGGCGCGCGCCATGGGTCATTGCTGCGCGTTCCCCGCGCTTTGGTTGCCGGCATCGTCTGAGGTCCAGCCGCCGCCCAACGCCAGGAAGATGGCGATCTGGTCCTGCACCAGCTGGACGCGGGCGGCAGCAGCCGAGGATTCGGCGCTGGCGAGGCTGCGCTGGGTATCGAGCAGGTCGAGGAAATCGCTGCGGCCGAAGCGGAACAGCTTGTTCGCCTGCCCCGCCGAGACATTGGCGCTGTCGCGTGCGCGATCGAGCGCGGCGGCCTTTTCGGCGTCGCGGCGATAGGTTTCGAGCGCGGTTTCGGTCTGGCGCAGCGCTTCCAGCACGCTGCCGTCGAAGCTGGCGAGATCGGCCTGCACCTGGGCATCGGCCTGGGCGATCCGGGCCTTCACTACCGGACGATTGGGGAAGGTCCAGCTGATGAGCGGACCGAGGCTGAAGCCGAAGGCGGAGCCGGAGCCGAAATCCTTGAGCGGGCCGGACAGGCCGACCGAACCGCCGATGCTGACCTGCGGATAGAGATCGGCCATGGCGACGCCCAGGGTCGCCGTGTCGGAGGCGATCATGCGTTCGGCCTGACGGATGTCCGGGCGGCGGCGGATCAGCGCGGTGCCATCGCCCACCGGCAGCGGCGCACCGAGCGACGGCAGGGTGGCGCACCCCTCCACATCCTTGGGATAATCGGCCGGCGGACGGCCGAGCAGGGTGGCGAGCAGATAGAGGCCGCTCTGGCGCTGCGCCTCATAGACCGGCAGCGTCGCCTCGCTCTGGTCCACCGCCGCCTGGGCGCGGCTGACGTCGAAGGCGGTGCCGCGACCGCCCTTGAACAGGCGCTGGGTGGCGTTCAGCGTATCGCGCTGAAGCGAGACGACCCGGCGATTGACGCCGAGCGCATAATTGGCGGCGCAGACCTGGGCATAGGCCCTGGCGGTGGCGGCGGCCACGCTGACGCGGACATAGTCGCGCGCGGCGGTCACCGCCTCGACATTGGCGCCGCTCGATTCGATCGCGCGGCGGATACGGCCGTTGAGATCGAGCGGATAGGCGGCGCTGAGGCCGAAATCATAGCTGACCGAGCCGGGCAGATGCTGGGTCACGCCCGAGGGCCGCGCCAGCGTTTCGCCGCCGCTGATCGTGGTGCTGATCTGGCGCCCTGCCTCGGTCTCGCGCAGCACGGCCTCCGCCGCGGTCAGATTGGCATTGGCGACGCGCAGGTCGGTATTGGCGGCCAGTGCTTCGGCGATCAGCGCGTCGAGCCGGGGATCATTATAGAGTTTCCACCAATGGTCGGGCAGGTCGGCATTGCTGAAGCCTGCGCCCTGCGCCGACTGGAAGGCGCCCTGCGCGCCCGGTGCGGTCGCGGCGGAATGTTCGGGCGGATGATAGTCCGGCCCGGCGGTGGCGCAGGCGCTGAGCGCCAGTGCCATCAAGGATGTGGCCAGCCCTTTCAGATGTGGCCCCTTACGCATGGCGGCAGCTTCCCGGCTTGGCATCCTTCTTCGCCGGCTCGACCGTGACCGTGGCGGTACGGCCGGAGATCAGCGTGATATTGGCCGGGACATTGGTGAGCTTCACCCGAACCGGGATGCGCTGGGCAAGGCGAACCCAGGAGAAGGTCGGCTCCACCGTGGGCAGGAGATTGCCGGAATCGCTGCGGGTCGAGTCATTGATACCATAGGCAATGCTTTCGACCTTGCCGTGCAGATCCTGCTTCTCGCCCATCAGGCGGACGGTGACCGGCGCGCCGATGCAGACCAGCGGCAGCTTGGTCTCCTCGAAATAGCCCTCGACCCGCAGGCTGTCGCTGTCGATCAGCGCCATCGCCTGGGTGCCGGCGGCCAGATAGTCGCCGGGGTGCAGATCGAGATTGGTGACAACGCCATTCACTGAGGCGCGGACCTGGGTGCGCTTGAGGTTCAAGGCGGCGGCGTCACGCGCGCTCCGCGCCTCGGCCAGCGCGGCCTGCGCCGTGGCGACGCGGGCGACATTCTGCTCATGGCTTTCCTTGGCGACGAGATCGCCCAGCGCCAGATCGCGGGTCGCCTCTCGCCGGGCCTGACCGAGCGTGGCCTGGGCGCTGGCGATCTGCGCCTCCGCCTGTTCCAGCGCCAGTGCATAGCGCGGCGTGTCGATGACGAAGAGCAGGTCGCCCGCCTTCACCTGCTGATTGTCGCGCACCGCGACCGAGGTGACGAGGCCGCCGATATCGGGCGTCACACGCACCACATCGGCGCGCACGCGGCCGTCGCGGGTCCAGGGGCTGCGCTCATAATGGTTCCACATCCACACCGCGACGATGACGGCGAGGATGACGATGATGATGGTGGCGGCGCTGCGGATCAGCGTCCCGGTCAGGCGGTTCATAGGCGGATTCCCAGCATCGGAACGAGAATGGACAGGCCCCCGAGCGTCAGCACGAACAGGCTGAGGTCGACGAGTGCCCGATAGGCAAGAAAGCGGTAGAGGCCGAACGCCGCGATCAGGCGGGTCAGGCCATAGGTGAGGATCAGCGCGGCCAGCGCCAGCGCCAGCAGCGTGGGGAAGAAGACCCCGTCGATGGACAATTCGCCGGTCATGCGGGGCCTCCGGTCAATTTTGGCATGTGATAGCCGGCGCTGTCGGCGAACAGATTACGCCGCAGGCTGACCAGCGCCAAGATCGCATCGCGGCGGACCGAGGCCGCCGGATTGGCGGCGAGGTCGCCGATCGCGCTGTCGATATCGTCGAGCAGGGCGGGGTCGGCCGATGCCGGCGCATCGGGATCGAGCCGGCGATAATGGTCGGCCACGCCGCCCAGCACCCGGCCGAGCGGGGCGCCTTCGTCGAAAGGGAGATCGACGCGGAGCTGGCGCAATTCGCCGATGGCGACACCCGTGCGCAGGTCGCGCAGCGCATCGTAGAGCGGCTTGCCGCTGTCGGTGCGCATGGCGGCGAGACGCGGGGCGAGCAGCGCGATGCGGTCGAGCATCCGGTTGATCCAGCCGCGCACGTCGGGCTGGGTCATGAGATTGGCGCGGGCGGCGATATCGGCCCAGCCGGCGCGCACGGTACGGCGCACGGCGCGCTCCACCCCGGCCGATTGCAGCAGGCCGGCCATGATGATCGCGAACCAGATGCCGACCAGCTGTGCCACCGAACCGTTCACATAGGAGGCAAAGGCACTGACATAGGAACTGGAGAGCAGCACCGGGCTGCCGAGGCCGAGCAGGGTCGGGAGCGCAATGCCCATCCAGCGCGGCGAGGCCATCATCGCGCCCAACACCAGCAGCGGCGGCGCATAGGCGAGGGCCAGCATGGCGAAACCGTCGAGCCGGGGCATGATGGCATAGCCATAGAGGGCGCCGAGGAAGGTGGCGATGATCGTGCCGATCATGAAGCCCTTGAGCGGGGCGAGCGGATTGTCCGATGCGGAGAAGAGGGCGAGGAAGACACCGGCCAGCATCACCGCGCTGCCGCCGTCATGCCAGCCGCTGCCGATCCATAATGCGCAGCCGATCGTCACCGTCATGAAGGCAGCGAAGGCGCCGCGCGCCGCCCCGGCATAATCGCGATGCAGTTCGCGGTTGCGACGCCCCTCCAGCAGTTCGGCGACGCGCGGCGTCACCGGGCTGCGGCTGTGGGTCAGCATCTGGTCGAACAGATCGCGGCAGTCGCGATGCACGGCGATCAGCGTGCCGAGCCGGGAATAGAGGCTGAGCCGCATCATGCCGGCCCAGTCCATATCGCTGTCGGCCGCCGGTTCCAGCGCGGCGCAGCGGTCGATCAGCGCCTGGGCGCCGGCGGCGCGGGTGGCGCTGTCGGTGCCGGGATGATCGAGCCAGTCGCGCGCATCGGCGATCAACTGTTCGACCTGGGCCGGGACGATACCGCCATTGGCCTGTTTCAGCATCGCCAGCCGATCCTCCACCGCGGCACCGAGCGGCAGCAGCAGCGAGAGCTGGTCCTGCATCGCGCGCACGGTGCGGACGCGCGGCGCGAGGCGGCTGATGTCGAAGGGCAGGTGGATCGACATCTGGTGCAGTTCGGTGACGTCCTGCGCCAGGCGGCGGCGTTCGGCATCGAGACCAGGCACCGGATCGGTCGCGATCGCGTCGCGCGACCAGCGTTCGGCGTCGCGCAGCATGGCTTCGACGCGGGCGAAGAGGTTGCCGGTAATCGAGCCGGGCAGGACGACGCCATGGACGATGCTGCCGCAGGCGATGCCGATCCAGATTTCCTGCACGCGCAGGGTGGCGACGGTGAAGATGGTCTGGGGCGAGTCGACATCGGGGAAGACGATCAGGCAGGCGCTGTAGCCGGCCAGCACGAACATGTAGGAGCGCGGCGTGCGATCGAGCAGCGAGACGAAGACGCAGAGCGCCAGCCAGAGCGCCATGGCGAGCGTCAGCAGTTCGGGCGAATTGACCAAGGGCGGGACGATCGCAACCGAGAAGGCGGCGCCGACGATGGTGCCGATGGCGCGGAAGATAGCCTTGGAAATCACCGCGCCGGCGAGCGGCTGGGCGACGATATAGGAGGTGAGAAAGGCCCAATAGGGGCGTTCCAGGCCAATGCTGAGCGCGACATAAAGCGCCAGCATCGCCGCCAGGAAACATTTGACGGAGAACAGCGCGGCGGGAACGCCGAGGCGCTCGCTCCAGGCTGACAAAGCGGCCTTTTTCATGACTGGCCCCGGCGCTCCCCGATACGGCGTCGCAGCAGGTCTAACAGATTGACGGCGGTCTCGATATCCGCCTCTGGCACACCATCGAGCAGGTCGTTGCGCATGTTGCTGAGCCGCGTTTCGATGCGGCCGACAAGGTCGCGGCCGGAGGTGGTGAGCGACAGGCAGTTGGACCGGCGATCCTCGGGATTGGGGGTGCGCTCGATCAGGGCCGCGGCCTGAAGATGGTCGAGGGTGCGGACCAGCGAAGGCTGGGTGATGCCCAGCACGTCGGCCAGTTCGATCTGGCGCACATCGGCGCCCAGCCGGTCGAGATAGAGAAGACACCAGCCGGCGGAATTGGAGACGCCAAATTCGGCCAGGGTGGAATCGGCAAGCTGGCGCCACAGGCGCGCGATCTGCGGCATATTATGCGCCAGGGCGCGCTGAAGTTCGGTCCGATTCACGAACGCTTAGATAGCTAACTAATTTTATAGTGCAACGGGTCGGCCATGAATTTTTGGTAATGTCGGCTGCGGCCCGGCGTGAACCGGGCCGCAACTGATTGGGTCAAGCCCGGCGCGTGCCGGTGAAGGGCGCGGCGCCGAAGGCACCGAGCTGCATCGTGCCGGTCAGGCTTTCGCCGGTGATTTCGGCTTCACATTCCAGCGTCATCGGCATGGGGATGGTCATTTCCATCTTCCATGTGAGCTTGTTGCCGGCGACCACGCCATCCTTGACGTCGAGCGAACCCATCATGCCGGCAAAGGTGCCGTTGAAACGGTCGCCCGTGCTGATCACGGTGAACACGCCGGTCTGTTCGCCCAGCGGGGTCTTTGCCACGCAATCATAGGCACCATCCACTGCAGCCATCTCACTTCTCCTTTACGTTAGCGTCAATCAGCCAATGTGCCCATTTCCACCGGCAGGCCGACCGCGTCAAGCTGGGGCTTCACCAATTTCGCATCGCCGACCACGACCCAGATCAGTCGATCGGGATTGATCGCCGCGCGCGCGGCCTGATCCATCAGCGCCGCGGTGATGGCGCGATAGGTGGCCGGCAGGGTGGCGTAATAATCGTCGGGCCGGCCGAGCAGATTGTTGCGCATCATCGCCGAGAGCAGGTCGGACGAGGTTTCGAAGCTGCCGGGCAGCGACAGGATCTGGCCATTGATCGTCTGGTCGCGCTCCGCCTGGGTCGTGCCCTTGCTGGTCAGGAAATCCTTGATGTCCTGGCGCGCGGCGATGATCGATTCGCCGGTCTTGTCGGTCTGGACCGGGGCATAGACAAGCAGCGGAATGGTTTCCTTGACGCCGGGCATGCCGGTGCCCGCGCCATAGGCCCAGCCCTTCGCCTCGCGCAGGTCCATGGTCAGGCGCGAGGTGGTGCTGCCGCCCAGCACCTCGTTCGCGGTGATGAGGGTGACCGGATTGTCGGTGCCCGACTTGTTGGTGAGCTGGCCGGCGAGGATCATCGACTGCGGGCTTTGCGGCTTGTCGATGAGGACGATGCGCGCCGGGCGCATCATGCGGTCCATGCGGAACAGCTTGGCGCCCTTGGCCACGGCCGGGGCTTTCCAGTCGCCGAAGCGCTTTTCGAGCAGCGGCAGCAGTTCGGCCAGCGTCGTGTCGCCGGTGGCGAAGATGGTCGCATTGTCCGGGCGCATCCATGTGTCATGGAAGGCGACCAGATCGGCGCGCGTCACCGCCTTCACCCCGCTTTCGGTGCCCGAACCGGTGAAGGGAATGCCATAGGGATGGGCCTGGCCATAGAGCATCGGCGGCAGCATGCGCTGGGCGATCGCCATGGGCTGGGTCTTTTCCGATGCGATGCGGGTCAGCATCTGGCTGCGCAGCCGTTCCACTTCCTTGGGATCGAAGGCCGGGTTGCGGATGATGTCGGCGAGCAGGCCGAGCGAGGCGTCGAGATTGGGCTTGAGCGCATAGAGGCCGACATTGGTGGCATCCATGCTGTTGGCCGCGCTGATGCCGGCACCAAGCCGTTCCTGCTCCTCGGAAATCTGCACCGAATTGCGGCTGGTGGTGCCTTCGTCGAGCAGGGCGGTGGTGAGCGCGGCAGTGCCGAGCTTCTGCCGGTTGTCGGCGGCATTGCCCGCGTCGAAGGCGACCGAGACCTTCACCACCGGCACGGTGGCGCGGCGCGAGAAGACGACCGACATGCCGTTCGACAGCTTGGCGCGCTCGACCGGCGGGAAGACCAGATCCTTGACCGGCTCGATCGGCGGCTCGGCAACCTTGGTCGGCGGCGGCGGCGTGCCCGCCTTGGGCGCCGGGCCATTGGGATCGCGGAAATGGGCGGGATGCATGGTGGCGCTGCCCGAGGGCGCATTGCCAGCGAGCGCATTATCCTGCGCCGAGCGTTCGCCCGGCGACACGGTCAGGCGAAAGACCGGGCGGCCCAGCCATTTGCGCGCGGCGGCCGATACGCTGGCGGGCGTCGCGGCGGCATAGAGGGCGAGATCCTTCTTATATTTGCCCGGATCGTCGGAATAGACCGCGCCTTCGGCCAGGGTCACCGCCTTGCCGGAGAAGCCGCCGACCTTTTCGAGGCCGCCGATCGTGCCCGACAGTTGCTGGGTCGCGGCGCGCAACACCTCGTCCGCGCTCGGCCCCTTGGCGAGATAGTCGGCGAGCAGCGCGTCGAGCCGCTTGCCCACGGCGACCGGATCCTGGCCCGGCTTCACGTCGACGGTGATTTCGACCATCGACAGCTTCTCGAACGGCTGGATGCTGGCCTTGACCGCGACCGCCACCTTCTCGTCGCGGACCAGGATATTGTCGAGGCGCGAGGAGCCGAGGCCGCCGAACACCGAGAGAGCAAGGTCGAGCTGCTGCAGGTCGGGCGAGTTGACGCCGGGGACGATCCAGTTGCGGTAGAGGCGGGTGGCAGCGACATTGTCGTGCATCACCTTTTCCACATCCTTGTCGAGCGTCGGCACGGTCGCGTCGACATCCTGCGGCGCCGGGCCGGAGGCAATATTGCCGAACCATTTTTCGACCTTGGCCTTGGCGGTCGGCACGTCGATGTCGCCGGCCAGCACCAGCGTGGCGTTGTTGGGGCCATAGTGAGTCTTGAACCAGCTCTGGACGTCGGCGAGGCTGGCCGCGTTCAGATCCGCCATCGAGCCGATGGTCGAGTGGCGATAGGGATGGCCTTCGGGCAGCATGCCGGCGAGCTGGGCATATTCGACCAGGCCATAGGGCTCATTCTCGCCCATGCGCTTTTCATTCTGGACGACGCCGCGCTGGGCATCGAGCTTGGTCTGGGTCACGGCGCCGAGCAGATGGCCCATGCGGTCGGATTCCAGGAACAGCGCGCGATCGAGCGCGCCGGTCGGCACCGTCTCGAAATAATTGGTGCGGTCGAACCAGGTCGTGCCGTTCCAGTCGGTGGCGCCGATATCTTCCAGACGGCCGAAGAAGGGACCGTCGGCATTTTCCGAGCCGTAGAACATCAGATGTTCAAACAGATGGGCAAAGCCGGTCTTGCCGGCAGGCTCGAAGCGCGAGCCGACATGATACCAGACCGAGACGGCGACGATCGGCGCCTTGCGATCGGTATGGACGATGACCCGCAGACCGTTGGGCAGGCGAAATTCCTGATAGGGGATGTCCACGGCTGACACGAGGCTGGAGAGCGGCGCGGGCGCGGCGGCGGCGGCGGCGGTGGCCGGCGCGGCCTGCGCGACGGAGCCAAGCGGCGCGAAGGCAAGCGCGGACAGGCCGAGCATCAGGGGAAGCCGGCGGGACATGCGGGTAAGGATCATGAAGACCTCTAGGACAGGAGGGCAGTCGATACGGCCGGAACGAACCCCGCCGCGATGGCGCGCAGCATAGCGGGGCGTGATAGCGGCGCAATACGCATGATATCGACAAGCGGAGGCTGGACAGCGACGGGGTGCAGCGGCAAGTCTGCGCGCCATCATCCATAGAGACGGAAAGTCCCCGATCCCATGAAACGCCTGGCCCTGCTGGCCGCCACCGCCGCCCTTGTGCTGCCCGCCACCCTGCCCGCTCAAACAGCAACGCCGGCCGCAGCCGATGCGCCGACCTTCTCGGCCGCCGCTGTGCGCGCCCATGTCGAATTTCTGGCCGACGACCTGCTGAAAGGGCGCGACACTGGCAGCGAAGGCCATGAAATCGCTGCCCGCTATGTCGCCAGCCAGTTCGATGGCCTGGGCCTCAAGCCCGCCGGCGACAATGGAAGCTGGCTGCAGCGCATCGGCTTCCAGAAGACCGAGCGCGCCAGGACGCCGGGCACGCTGACCGTCACCGGTCCGGCCGGCACCAAAAGCTTCACCCATGCCGGCGATGTCCTCATCGGCATGAACGCGGCCGAGCCCAAGCTGGACGTGTCGGCCCCGCTGGTGTTCGTGGGCTATGGCCTGGAAAATGCGCGGCTCGGCCTCAACGACTATGCCGGGCTGGACGTGAAGGGGAAGATCGTCGTCACCCTGCGCGGCTATCCCAAGGGACTGCCGAGCGAGGAAGGCGCGCATCTGTCCGCCACCAAGGGCAAGATCGCCGAGGCGCATGGCGCGATCGGCATGCTCTCGATCGGCACCCTCCAGTCGATGAAGGCCCGCCCCTGGAACCGCATGGTCCAGTTCGCCGATGAGCCCGACTTCACCTGGGTCTCGCCCGAGGGCGTGCCGTTCGACGCCGCCCCCGGCATCCGGGTCGGTGCCAGCCTGGACGACGCAGCGGCGCAGGCGGTGTTCGCCGGCGCGCCGACCAGCATCGCCGCGATCCGAAAGGTCGCCGACAAGGCCGGCGGCAAGCCCAAGGGCTTTGCACTCAAGTCGACTGCCCAGATCCAGGTCGAAAGCGTCAGCGAGCGGGTGACCAGCCCCAATGTCGTCGCCATCCTGCCCGGCAGCGACCCCAAGCTTAAGCAAGAATATGTCGTCCTGTCGGCGCATCTCGACCATATCGGCATCAGCCCGGAGAAGCCCGGCGACAAGCCGGATGCCGACCGCATCAACAATGGCGCGCTGGACAATGGCGCCGGCATCGCGACCATGCTGGAAGTAGCGCGTGCCATGGCGCAGTCGCCCAACAAGCCGCGCCGGTCGATCGTCTTCCTCGCCTCCACCGGCGAAGAGAAGGGCCTGCTGGGCGCGGACTATTATGCCCGCCATCCCACCGTTCCGGGCAAGCAGATCGTCGGCAATGTCGACCTCGACATGCCGCTGCTGCTCTATCCTTTCACCGACGTGATCGCGTTCGGCGCCGACCATTCGACCCTGGGGCCAATCGTCGCCAAGGCGGTCGCGCCGATGGGGATCAAGCTGGCTGCCGACCCGATGCCGCAGGAAACCATCTTCGTGCGATCGGACCATTATATGTTCGTGAAGCAGGGCGTGCCCGCCGTCTTCCTGGCGACCGGCTATGCCAATGGCGGCGAGAAGGCCTGGGGCGAGTTTCTGAGCGGCGCCTATCACCATCCCGGCGACGACATGACGCAGAAGATCGACTGGGATGCGGGCGCCCGCTTTGCCGAGGCAAATTATCGCATTGCCCGGGTCATGACCGATAGCGACACCCCGCCGCAATGGTACAAGGCGGACTTCTTCGGCGACCTGTTCGCACCGGAAGCGGCCAAGGCGCCCAAGCAGTAAGTAAAATATGCAAGGGGCGCGCGGATTTTTTGCCCACGCCCCTTGTGTGTCATTTTTGCAACATTACATCGCCAGCAATGCCTTGAAGGGGATGATAATGAACCTCGAAAAATTCACCGACCGCGCCAAGGGTTTCCTCCAGTCGGCGCAGACCGTTGCGATCCGCATGAACCACCAGCGGATCAGCCCCGAACATCTGTTGAAGGCGCTGCTGGAAGATGAGCAGGGCATGGCGTCCGGCCTGATCAAGGCAGCGGGCGGCGATGCCGCGACCGCGCTGCGCGAGACCGATGCCGCGCTGGCCAAGGTGCCGGCCGTATCGGGCAGCGGCGCGCAGCAGACGCCGGGCCTGGACAATGATGCCGTGCGCGTGCTCGATTCCGCCGAGCAGGTGGCGCAGAAGGCGGGCGACAGTTTCGTCACCGTCGAACGGCTGCTGCTGGCGCTGACGCTGGCGACCACCACGACGGCGGGCAAGGCGTTGGCGACCGCCGGCGTGCGTGCGGAGGCGCTGAACGGCGCGATCAACAGCCTGCGCGGCGGCCGCACCGCCGACACGGCGGGCGCGGAAGACCGTTATGATGCGCTCAAGAAATTCGCCCGCGACCTGACCGACGCGGCCAGGGCCGGCAAGCTCGATCCCGTGATCGGCCGCGACGAGGAAATTCGCCGCACCATCCAGATCCTGGCGCGCCGCACCAAGAACAACCCGGTGCTGATCGGCGAACCGGGGGTCGGCAAGACCGCGATCGCGGAAGGGCTGGCGCTGCGCATCGCCCATGGCGACGTGCCCGATACGCTGAAGGACCGCACGCTGATGGCGCTCGACATGGGCAGCCTGATCGCGGGCGCCAAATATCGTGGCGAGTTCGAGGAGCGGCTGAAGGGCGTGCTCGACGAGGTGAAGGGTGCCGACGGCCAGATCATCCTGTTCATCGACGAGATGCACACGCTGATCGGCGCGGGCAAATCCGAAGGCGCGATGGATGCCGGCAACCTGCTGAAGCCGGCGCTGGCGCGCGGCGAGCTGCATTGCATCGGCGCGACCACGCTCGACGAATATCGCAAATATGTCGAGAAGGATCCGGCGCTCCAGCGGCGGTTCCAGCCGGTGTTCGTCGGCGAGCCGACGGTCGAGGACACGATATCGATCCTGCGCGGCATCAAGGACAAATATGAGGCGCATCATGGCGTGCGCATCGCCGACGGCGCGATCGTGGCGGCGGCGACCCTGTCCAATCGCTACATCACCGACCGTTTCCTGCCCGACAA
The DNA here is from genome assembly GCF_014197035.1 of Sphingobium scionense. Lineage (GTDB taxonomy): Bacteria > Pseudomonadota > Alphaproteobacteria > Sphingomonadales > Sphingomonadaceae > Sphingobium > Sphingobium scionense. Next base: position 16,890 of record NZ_JACIEU010000020.1, read on the forward strand.
GGCGATCGACCTGATGGACGAAGCCGCCTCTCGCATCCGCATGGAGGTGGAGAGCAAGCCCGAGGAAATCGAAAATCTCGACCGCCGGATCATGCAGCTGCAGATCGAGCGTGAGGCGCTGAAGAAGGAAAGCGACCAGGCGTCGAAGGACCGGCTGGCCAATCTGGAAACCGACCTCGCCAATCTGGAGCAGCAGTCGGCCGAGCTGACGACGCGCTGGCAGGCGGAGAAGGACAAGATCGCGAGCGAGGCCAAGCTGAAGGAACAGCTCGACGCCGCGCGCATCCAGCTGGAGCAGGCGCAGCGTGGCGGCGACTATGGCAAGGCCGGCGAGCTGCAATATGGCACCATTCCGCAGCTGGAAAAGCAGCTGGCCGAGGCCCAGGGCGCGTCCAAGGGCGCGATGCTGCGCGAGGAGGTAACGGCCGAGGATATCGCCAGCGTCGTATCGCGCTGGACCGGCATCCCGGTCGACCGGATGATGGAGGGCGAGCGCGAAAAGCTGCTGGCGATGGAAGCCGAACTGGGCAAGCGGGTGATCGGCCAGGCCGATGCCGTGCGCGCGGTGGCGACCGCCGTGCGCCGCAGCCGGGCCGGCTTACAAGACCCGAACCGGCCGCTGGGCAGCTTCCTGTTCCTTGGCCCCACGGGCGTCGGCAAGACCGAGCTGACCAAGGCGCTGGCCGGTTTTCTGTTCGACGACGAAAGCGCGATGGTGCGCATCGACATGAGCGAGTTCATGGAGAAGCACTCGGTGGCCCGGCTGATCGGCGCGCCTCCGGGCTATGTCGGCTATGAGGAAGGCGGCGTGCTGACCGAGGCGGTGCGGCGCCGGCCCTATCAGGTCGTGCTGTTCGACGAGGTCGAGAAGGCGCACAGCGACGTGTTCAACGTGCTGCTGCAGGTGCTGGACGATGGCCGCCTGACCGATGGCCAGGGCCGCACCGTCGACTTCACCAACACGATCATCGTGCTGACGTCGAACCTGGGCAGCCAATATATCGCCGCCCAGCCCGACGACGAGCCGGTCGAGAAGGTCGAGGAGCAGGTGATGGAGATGGTACGCAGCCATTTCCGCCCGGAATTCCTCAACCGCCTGGACGAGATCATCCTGTTCCATCGCCTCGGCGCGGGCCATATGGCGCCGATCGTCGATATCCAGGTGGCGCGGGTGCAGAAGCTGCTGAAGGACCGCAAGGTGGTGCTGAACCTGACCGGCGAGGCGCGGGCCTGGCTGGGCCGGGTCGGCTATGATCCGGTCTATGGCGCACGGCCATTGAAGCGGGCGGTGCAGCGTTACCTGCAGGATCCGCTGGCCGACCTGATCCTGCGCGGCGAGGTGCCGGACGGATCGACCGTGACGGTGGAAGATGGCGACGGCGCGCTGAAGCTAAGCGTCGCATGACGACAATGGTTGCGGATTTCGCGCTGGCCGATGGCATCGACATCGACCGATTGCGATCCGACTATCAGCGCGACGGGCATGTCCGCATCGGTCCCTTCCTGACCGATGCGGCCGCCCGCGCGCTGGCCGCCCATCTGGACGCGCGCGAGGATTGGCGGATCGTCCTCAATTCGGACGAGAAACTGTTCGAGATCGATCGCCCGACGGCGCAATCGATGACGCCGCAGCAATGGGGCGCCCTGAACCAGGCGGTGCATGAGGCGGCCCGGCATGGCTTCCAGTTCCGCTATGGCAGTATCCGCGTGCCCGACGAGGAGCAGGCGCGCCGGCAGTCGCCGCATCTGCTGGATGCCTTCGTCCGCTTCATGGCGGGGCCGGAGGTGCTGGCGCTGGTCCGGGCGATCGCCGGCAGCGAGGCGATCGGCTTCGCCGACGGGCAGGCGACCCGCTATGTCAGCGGCGATTTTCTGACCGGCCATGATGATGGGGTCTCGGGAAAGAACCGGCACGCCGCCTATGTCTTTGGCCTGACCGAGGGATGGCGGACCGAATGGGGCGGATTATTGATGTTCCATGGTGCCGATGGCGGCTTTTCCGGCCGGGTGCCGGCCTTCAACAGGCTCGACCTGTTCCGCGTGCCACAATTGCACAGCGTCAGCTATGTCGTGCCTTCCGCTGGCGCGGCCCGAACGTCGGTGACCGGCTGGTTCCGGTCCGCGATGGAGTGAAGACGGCGACGGCGCACTGAGACCCAGTGTCGGCTAAGTCGGGCGCGCCGTGCGCCAGTTGGTCCTGAAAGGAGGGCGGCCCCGCAAGGGAGGGCCGCCCTTTTATATTATCTGGTTTAGAAGCTGGCCTTCGCGCCGATGCGGAAGGAGCGGCCCAGAATCGCCGACTCGCCAACCACCGGGTTGTAGAGATAGGCGCCATAGGTGGTCGCATCGATCGGCGGCTTGTTGTTGAAGACGTTCATGACGTTGGCATAAAGCTCGAACTGGTCGTTGACCTTGATCGTGCCCGTCATGTCGACGCTGATGAACGACTTCACGCGGCAGCCCTGATAGGCTTCACCATCATAGTTGGTCGGCACCAGGCTGCAGTCGCCGGCAACACCACCCTGATCCTCGGCCGAATAATTATAGCCATCGGTATAATAAGCGGTCGCGCTGAGCGAAGCTTTGCCGAAGTCCAGCGTATTCTGCCAGCTACCGCGCCACTGCTGCGTGCCCGAACCGGCCGTCAGGTTGAAGTTGCCGAGCGTGTCGACATAATGTTCAACCGTCCCGTCGGGATATTCGGTGTTCAGCTTGATGACATAGGTCGCATCGATCGAGGTCGAGAAGGTGATGTTGTCGCTCAGGCGGAACTTGCCCATCGCGTTGAAATCGATACCCGACGTCTTGATCGTGTTGGCATTGATGAAGCTGCCCTGCACGAAGGCGATGCGACGCTGCGAACCGGTATGTTCCTGATCGACTTCGTCCGGGATCACCGTCACGCCATCATAGGAGGTTTCCCCGGTGGCGTAATAGTTGGCGATCGCGTTCGAGAAGTTCACCGAGGTGATCGCGCCGGTCTTCTTGATGTTATAATAGTCGACGCTGAACGAAAGGTTGTTGAGCGGCTGGAAGGTCGCGCCGAGCGTGATGTTGCGCGACTTTTCCGCCTTCAGGTTCGGGTTGCCCACCGTCGTCTGACCGATCGAATAGTTGGTCAGATAGGTGTTGGGACCGGTGCCGGCCGAGTTCAGATGCTGATCGATGAATTCCTGCGGCATCGAACCGATCGACTGGGTGACATAGCCGGTGGTCGGCAGAGCGCCCATTTCCGCGAAGCTGGGGATGCGGAAGCCCTTCGAGAAGGTGCCACGGAACATCAGTTCGCGGATCGGCTTGAACTTCGCGCCGAACTTGGGCGAGAAATTGTCCTGGCCGGTCGAATAATGGTCGTAGCGACCCGCCGCCGTCAGTTCGAGCTGCTCGACGATCGGTGCGCTCAGTTCGAAATAGGCGGATTCGACATCGCGGTGGCCCTTGGCGCCAAAGGCGTTCAGGCGGAAATAGCGCTCGGTCTGACCGTCATAGTCGGGGTTGCCGCTGGGATTGTTAAGCGATTCATAGCGGGCGGCGACGCCGACCGCGACCTGCAGCGGACCACCCGGCAGGTCGAACACTTCCTTCGAAATGCTCGCCTGGCCCTGATAGAGCTGGGTCTTGCTGTGGTTGATCTGGGTCGGGGTCAGATAGTCGAGCGTCTCCTGCGAGGTCGCCGACGGGTTCATGAAATTATACGAACCGTCCGCGATCACATCGAGCAGATGCTGGATATAGACATAGCCCTTGGCCGTGGTCTTGAGCTTCGAGACCATGGCCGTGCCGTCGACCTGATAATGCCAGTCGTTGCCGAAATCGCCCTTGATGCCGGCGGCAGCGCGGAAGACCTGGCTGACCGATTCATTATATTCGGTGCTGGTCGGCAGGCGGCCGATGATGGCAGCTTCCTGGCCCTGGGCGGCATAGGGGTTGTTCGGGTTCAGCGTGCCGTTGGTCGCATCACAGGCGGCAGTGCCACGGGCGCAGACATAAACCGGCAGACGCAGCAGGCCCGCACCGGTCGAGGTCGAATAGGCCGAATAGTCGATACCGGCCGGCGCATTGGCGCGGATGATCGAGGCAAGGCCGGTGTAGGAGGACTTGCTGTTCTCATAGTTGAGTTCGAGATAGGCTTCGCCGCTGTCGCCGACGATCTTGGTGAAGCGACCCGAAATGCCCCAGCGCTGCTGTTCCGGCAGAACCTGGCTGTAATCGTGCGTGATGTCCTGCTGGCAAACGGTGTGCGGCGCGGTTGCATTGGCCGCATATTCCGCGTCGGTCAGCGTGTAGGGGTTCAGGCTACCACAGCCAGCAGCGGCGTTCAGCAGCTCGTAACGGCCGGTGCCGGCGCCAGTGGCGGCATCGTAGGGACGAGCCATGAAGACATTGGTCGCGGTCGACAGGCCGGTGAAGCCAATGCTGGGATCTACGCCATTGGCCATGTTGTTGGGACCGCAGACGCCGTCATGGCAGATCCCCGACAGATCGTCGCTGTTATAGGGATAGCCCAGGTCCTTGTTATAGACCGCAGCGCTCTTGAGATAATGGGCGCTGACATAGGCGTTGAAGCCCTGTTCGGACAGGTCGCCATAGCCATAGGTGGCCGACAGGCGCTGGTTGGCGCCATAGCCCTTTTCGGCGACGCCGGCTTCGGCCTGAAGGTGCAGGCCCTTCACTTCGCGCTTGGTGATGATGTTGACCACGCCGGCAACCGCGTCGGCGCCATAGGTGGCGGACGCGCCGTCCTTCACCACTTCGACCCGGTCGACGATGGCGTCGGGGATGGTGTTGAGGTCGACGAAATTGCGCGTGCCGTCATCGGCCAGCGGATAATAGGCGGCGCGCAGGCCGTCGAACAGCACCAGCGTCGAGGAGGTCGACAGGCCGCGCAGCGAGACCGCCGACGCACCGCCAGCGAACGCGCCATTGGCCGAGAAGCCGTTGGTCAGCGCCGGGCCGTTATTGGCCGACAGATTCTGGATGCCCTGCTGCACCGTGGTGATGCCGCGGATCGCCAGATCTTCCGACGAAACGGTGGTGATCGGCGAAATCGTTTCCTTGTCGATGCGGCGCAGCAGCGAGCCGGTCACGACGATCGTGTCGTTCGCGCCGTCATCGGCCTGGGGGGCGGCATCCTGAGCATGGAGGGGCGCCTGGAACAGCGCGGTGGCGAGAATGACGGGCGCGACTCCGGCCCGCAAGAATGCGGCAATCGATGCGTTCTTCAAATTTCCAGTCCCTTATCTGGAGCGGCAGTTTTGTCTGCCTGCTGATGACCAGTGCGACCCTGCGGAACCACAAGGCGGGGCATGGGTGCGCCCCATGGAACCGGCTGTAAACCCGGTTGCGTTACGAAACGTTACGATTTTTACAGATGTGCAACATTCCAGCAACACAATTACGGTGTTGAAACTAAATGAAATTCTGTGGAATGGTGGAGGTGCGAGCGCCCATTCCCCGTTTATTATCGGTATTTTTGTGCAACTGAATAGATGGTGGCGCGCAGAGCTGCAGAGATACCGCGTCGTTATATAACAAGGCTTCGCTTGAAATTTTGGCCGCATGGAACCGATGATAAAAGGGCTCAACAGCCACCGCAGACGATCGCATATGCCTAGCGCTCATGAAAAAGGGAGCGCCCGCACAAGCGACCGCTCCCGTAGATCAGATATCATTGCCCCTATCGCCCAGCAGGACTGACAGGCAGGCTCAGCCGTTTGGATTCATACCGGCACGGCTACGCATGATCAGGTCGTCGGCATCGCGACTCTGCTGCTCGCTAATCGCCCGCCATTCCGCATTGGTCTTGCAGATGCGTTCCTTCCTTACGAGCGAACCCGTTACCGGGAAGCTGCGACAGCGCGTTGCATTGGGATCATTGCGGTCGAGCTTGGGCTTGTCTTCAGCGAGGGCTGGATAGGCCATCGCGAACAGGCCCGTCATGACCAAGGCTTTGACGATACGCATCTTCTATCTCCCAGACGACAAGGCAATCCGGCGCGGTGGCCGTCGTATCCATTGCCTCAAACCCCGGCCCCCAGAGCGTCCTGCGCTCTGCTGGCATCAGCTGTCGCATAGAATTGCTTCAAGAGCTGCTGCTCGGCAAGTGACAAATGCGGATTCCACACGTCGAAGATCAGGACGACGCGCAGATGATCGCTGTCATTCCAGGCTTCATGCTCGATCGTGTCATCGAACGCGAAAGCCTGTCCTTCCTGCCAGGCGCGGGTTTCACCGCCGACGCGGAAGAAACAGCCCGGTGGAACGATGAGCGGCAGGTGGATGATCGCGCGCGTATTGGTGACGCCGGTGTGGGCGGGAATGCGGCTGTGAGGCTTGAGCAGCGAGAAGAAGGCGGATGGTGCGCGGCCGGGAATATCCGCCCGCGGCAGCGCTTCGAGCGCCGCCACGGTCTGAGGACAGGCGGCGCAAACGGCTTCGTTGCGCACGCCATATTCCCACAGAAAGGCTGCGCCCCAGTCGAGCGAGCCATCCAGCACCGTCCACTTATTTTCCGGTGTGCCCGGATCCTGCTGCACATAGGGGCGCACATTGCCGCCCTGCTTGTCGATCAGGCCTAGAAACTCCTCGCGTATGGCGTCGGTCTTCGCCTCCAGCTGCACCAACCAGGAAAAATGGTCCCGATCGAAATATTCATCGGCCGGCAGGAAAGGATAATGCAGGCCCGAACACTGGTTCTGGTACAGCGGGCGCCCCCCGAATTCCTTGTCGAGGCAAGCCTTGAAACGACGCTGGCTCCGCATGTCGGCATCCGCGAGCAGCGGTGCGACATCCTGTTCCACCATGTTCGCGAGGCGGGCCTGATGATCGGTCAGAAAGCGTCGCGCCTCGGCCAAGGTCTCGACAAGTTGCACCGGCAGATCCCGCATGCCCATGGACAGGGCCAACACCTTGCTCCAGCTGTCGGCCGACGACTGGGTCTCCCCCAGACGCTGCTGCAATTGGGCAAGCCGGAGCTGGGCCATGAAGTTGCGTTGGTCGATGTCGATCGCCCGCTGCAGGGCGCTCCGTTCCCCCTCTGCATCGCCCAGTCCGCGCTGCGCCGCGGCGACATTCATCCACAAGGCCGGTTCGCCCGCATCGCTGGCGGTGGCTCCCAGAAAATGGTCGCGAGCGGCATGAAAATCGCGCTTTTCCAGCGCCATCATGCCCAGCATGTTGAGCGCCTGTGGCTCGCCGGGCTGAAGCGTTAGAAGCTGCGCCAGCGCAGCCTGCGCATCGCCATGGCGTCCGGTGCGACGGGCTTCCGCCGCCTGCTGCAAAAATCGTCCGATCTGCTGGTTCATCCCGTCCTGCTATCATATGGCGCGGTCGAGGCAAGCCGCTGGCCTGCAGCCTTGTGCGCCCCTGCCTGCCATGCGAAGGCTGCGACCGATGACCGCTTCCTCCGCCCAGCCTCTGAACAGCCTGATGGCCGACGCCCAGTGGCTGGCCCATCGTTATGATCCGGAGCAGGACGCTTTCCATTTTCTACAGCTACCGCGCGCGCGCCATGGCGAAATACCGTTCCTGACCGACGAGTATGTCGGGCAGGCCGTCGAGCCGATCGTGATACGGCGCGAGGAGGCCATCGCCGCAGCGCCGCCACCCGCGCCGGTGCATTTCATCTTCCATTCGGCCTATTGTTGTTCGACCTTGCTCGCCGCCGTCTTCGATCGGCCCGGCATCGCCATGGGTCTCAAGGAACCGGTGCTGCTGAACGACATTGTCGGCTGGCGTCATCGCGGTGCTAAGGGGCCAGAAGCAGCCCGCGCGCTGGACCATGGACTGCGACTGCTGGCACGCCCCTTTTCGGCCGGCGAGGCGATGGTGATCAAGCCATCCAACCTGATCAACCCGCTGATTCCGGGAATCATGGCGATGTGGCCGACCGCCCGCGCGCTGTTTCTCCACGCGCCCCTTGATGCCTATCTGGCGTCGATCGCGCGCAAGGGCATGTGGGGCCGATTGTGGGTGCGTGATCTGTTCGGCAAGTTGCTACGCGAAGGCATGGTCAATCTGGGCGTCGCACCATCGGACTATCTGGGGCTGACCGATATCCAGGTCGCGGCGCTGGGATGGCTGACACAACATGCCCAGTTCCAGGCGCTGACCAAGCAATTGGGCGAACGCGTCCTTACCCTGAACAGTGAAACATTGATCGCGCATCCGGCCGATAGCCTGACCGCGCTGGCACGGCATTTCGATATCACGTTGAGCCGCGCGGATATTGCCGACATCGTTTCAGGACCGATATTCGGCCGAGATTCCAAGACCGGCGCCGACTTCGCCCAGGGCCAGCGCGTGCGCGCCGCGCAGGATGGCAAGGCGCTACATGCCGAGGAGGTCGAGAAGGTCGGCGAATGGGCGACCCTGATCGCGCGCAACAATGGCATCGTCATGGACCTGCCTCGCCCGCTGCTGGACTGAGACGCCTATCCCGGCCGCGGGCGGGAGTAGAACATCAGATAATCGACGGAAAAAACGACTGCTGGGCGCAGCGGCGCTGTCGCGCATGTCGGGTTCAGGCCCTGAAGACGGCATGAAAAAAGGGCCGGCTTTGCAGCCGGCCCTCCTTTTTCATTCGACGTTGCGCTTCGATCAGAAGCGGAACTTGGCAGCGATCGCATAGCGACGGCCCAGCGCGTCGTAGGTCGACGGATAGACGTTACCGCTGTTGTAGCTGGTCGAACCGATCGTGTTACCCACAACCTTCGGCTTATTGTCGAAGAGGTTCTGGGCCGTCAGGGTGATGGTGATTTCATCCGAGACGTGGAAGCGGCCGGTCAGGTCGAAATAATGTTCGGCCTTGATCTTCCGGAATTCCGGATCGACCATGCAACCATCTTCGTCCGTGGTGGTCGGATTGCTGCAACCGGCAACTTCGGCAGCGGCCAGATCGTCCGCCAGCTGCTTGGGCTCATACTTCACGCTGTCGATATAGCGCCACAGCAGCGAGATATCGAACTTTTCGAAGCTGAGGGTCGAACGCTGCGAGAACTGCCATTCCGGCTGGATCGAGGCGCAGTTGACCGAGTAGAAACCGACGCATTCGCGGTTGTACGAGGCCGAGGTCGCCTGGAACTTGTTGCTGTTGGTCCAGGTACCCAGCAGGCTGAGCGCCAGCTTCGCGAAGCCGACATCGGTCTGGTAGTTCAGCGTGAAGTCAACGCCGTCGGTGCTGAGCTTGCCCAGGTTCGAAGTCACCAGCGACAGGCCGGGCGTGGTCAGCGATTCGCCGAACAGTTCGCCGGTCAGCGGGTTACGACGGATCGAGGTACAGGCCGAATCGGTCGCGCTGGAGGCGGTGATGTTGTCGAAGCAAGCCGCGACAGCGTCACCGGGGGTCGGCGAGGTGATGGCATCCTTAATCTTGATGTTGAAATAGTCGACCGTCGCCGAGAAGCCACGCAGGCCCGACGGCTGGAAGACGGCACCGATGGTCCAGCTGTTAGACTTTTCGGGCTTCAGATCAAGATTGCCACCGCCGGTATAGTTGACCTGGCCGGCAGGATCATTGGTGATCGCACCGATGGTCGAGGCGGGCGCGCCCTGAGCGATACAGACCGCAGCGAGGTTAGCGTCATTGAGCGGCGCGCTGCCCGAGCAGGGGTCGGTGCCCAGGTTGGTGAGCGCAGTGCTGACCGGAGCGAACAGTTCCGCGATGTTGGGCGCACGCACGGCGTGGGCATAGTTACCGCGAATCTTGAAGCCATCGACCGGAGTCCAGCTACCGCCAGCCTTCCATGTGGTGGTCTTGTAGGACGGGCTGCTGGGCGCGTCGACGCTGTAGCTGGAATAGCGGATGCCGGTTTCCAGGGTCAGATCCTGGAAGAAGGGCTTGTCCTGAACCAGCGGCACGATGAGTTCGCCGAATGCTTCATAGACGTCATAGCCGCCCGAGATGTTCGGAGCCGCACCACCGGCGCCGCCCAGATCACCCGACTGCGAGAGCAGATCCGATTCCTGCGAAGCGGCATATTTGCGATATTCGCCACCGATGGCGAAAGCCACCGCGTCGCTGGCGAACGGAACCGCCCAGCCGAAGTCGCCGCTAACGGTCGCATTGGCCTGGGCCAGCGAGGTCTTGGTCACGACCTGGCTGTTGGCGTTCAGGAACGCGTTCATTTCCGGCGTGATCGAGCCATCGGGACCGAAGGCGTTGAGCGGGACGCAACCGTTCGACGTGTCAAGGCAGTCGGTGGTGCTGGTCGCCTGCAGCGCCTGACGGACACGCGAGGTCAGCCAGTAGCCCTTCTGGGTCTGGGCCTGTTCGCTTTCACCATAGGCACCCGAAACGTCCCAGCTGATCGTGTCGGTGATGCCGCCACGGAAGCCGAGCTTATAGTCGAAGAAGGTGGTGGTGAATTCCGAGATACGCGGCCCCAGTTCGGTAGCACGACGCGACATGGCGGTCGTGACCTCGCGATAGTTGGGATCGTTCGGATCGGTCGCGACAGCGGCCGCGTCACATTCAGCCTGGGTGTAGAGCGGCGTGTAGACGCCGGCAGCGATCTGCGTCGGGGTCGCGACGTTGCGCTGACAGAAGGCGTTGCGCTGAGCAGCCGTCATATAGGGGTTGCTGAGCGGAATATCGACGGCGGCGCCGAAGATGCCCGACGGCGCGATGATGGTCTTAACGGTGTTCTTCGAGAAGATGCCGCGGGTATAGGCTTCTACCGCATCGCTGATCTCGTACCGCGCAGCGCCGAACATGTTGAAACGTTCGAACGGCGTCTGGAAGACGTTGTACGGGTTGAAGTTGAACGCATCAAACGCAGTGGTCGGACGGAAGGCCGAACCATCAGCGGTCACCTGGCGCGTGCCGTTGCCGGTCGCAGTGCCCGAGGGGTTGGTGCCGGTGAAGCGCGACGGGGTCGCCGTACCCGAACCACCGATGGCACCGCTGTAGGAATCGACGTTGAAGATCGAGAAGCTGCGATCGCCCTGATAGACCGGATCCGACTGCTGATAGCCGATCGAGAAGACCGCGTTACCCTTGCCGTCGTCGAAGTTCGCACCCATGGTGACGTCGGCGCGGAAATAATTACCGTCGCCCTGCTCCGTCAGCTGGTTCGAAATCGTGCCTTCCAAACCGGAGAAATCCGACTTGGTGATGAAGTTCACCACGCCCGAGATGGCATCGGCGCCATAGGTGGTCGATGCACCGCCGGTCAGCGTCTCGACGCGTTCGATCAGCGCAACCGGAATGTTGTTAAGGTCGAAGCGGCCGTTCAGTTCGGCCGGCACCAGACGGTCGCCATCAAGCAGGACGATGTTGCGGTTCGAACCCAGGCCACGAAGATCGACGAACGAGGCGCCGCCGTTGCCGTTGTTCACCGCCGAGCCGATGCTGGGAACGATGCCCGGGATTTCACGCAGAATATCTTCTGCGGTGTTGTTCTGCTTCAGTTCGATCTGGTCCGCCGAGGTCGCGGTGACCGGGGTCGAGCGTTCCAGGTTCGGATTCTTGATGAGCGAGCCGGTAACGACGATGGTGTCGGTGGCTTCGGCCTCGGCGCCCTGGGGCGCTTCCTGCGCGAACGCGGCAGTCGCGATCAGCGACGCACCGAGGATCGCCGGAGCGGCGCTGGCACGCAGCAGTGCCCTCTTCGAAAATGTCTTCACGTTTCCAGTCCCTTGCTCTGGAGTTGGGCAGTCACCTGCCTTCATGTGCACCTACAAGGGGATATGGTGCCCGACAGCGATCCCCCCGTATGGATTGCGGGAACCTGCGCGGTGGGAAAGCTGCTGTAAAGCGCGCGAAATCGCGCCTTGATGCTTTTGAACGGCCCTGTATCAAAAATGCAACAAGACGAAACATGTGGAATTTTACGGTCGCAAAGCAAGATAATTTCAACGGCGCAATATAGAGCGACGCAATGCTGCAATCGCGAGCGATCTGCTGTCAGTTTGTGACCGTTATCCAGATTTGGGGGATGCTGCCACGCTCTATTGACGACAGACTCGCCGGGTGCATGGTGGCGCCCATTGGCTGCAGATCGACGGAGAATCAAGCATATGAAGGCCCATCATGCGATGATCATGGCCCTGCCCCTGTGTCTGGTAGCGACCGGAACGGGTGCAGCGGAGCGTCGACAGCCGCGCGCTGAAATATTCACCGACCTGCTGAAATGTCGTGAAATTTCCGACGATAAGGGGCGCCTCGCCTGTTATGATCGCCAGGTGGCTGCCATGGATAGTGCCGCCCAGCGCGACGAGGTGGTGGTGCTGGACAAGACGGAACTCAACAAGACGCGCCGGACGCTGTTCGGCTTTTCTTTCCCCAAATTGCCTTTCCTCAACGATGGGGATGCGGATGATAAAAAGGCAAGTCCGCAATATGATGCGATGACCCAGATCGAGGCCAAAATCGCGGCAGCGAAAAGCATCGGTAATGGGAAATGGCTGATAACGCTGGAAGATGGCGCAGAATGGATGACCACTGAAGCAGTCACCTTTCGCGATCCCAAGGTAGGCATGACGATCGAGATCGAGCGCGCCAGCATGGGCAGCTTCATGGCCAAGATCGCCGGACGCCCGGTACGCGTGAAGCGCGTCGGCTGATCCTTACCGCGCCTGCGGCATCGGCCCGGCGAGCAGCAGCGGGTCGATGCGCGCCTCGTTCCATTTCATGCCCCAGTGAAGATGGGGGCCGGTGGCGCGCCCTGTGGCGCCGATCGCGCCGATGCGTTGCCCCTGTGCCACATGGTCGCCGGGCTTCACGTCGATCCGCGACAGATGCAGGAAGGCGCTGTTGAGACCATGGCCATGGTCGATCATCAGCAGATTACCCTCCAGCGTGAAGGGGTGATCGGCGGCAAGGATCACCACCCCGTCGGCCGGCGCCACCACCGGCTCACCGGTCGCGCCAGCAACATCGACGCCGCCATGATAGGCGCCCGGCTGCCCCTGATAGATGCGCTGCGATCCGAACAGGCCGGAAATCCGGCCCATGCGCGGCCAGATGAAGCGCTGGCGCCAGCCCTGAGCATCCGTCGCCTTGTCGCGCGCAGCGGCGATCTGCTCCAGTTCGGGCTTGCGCAGGGTGAGGAAGGCCTCGCTGCTCTTTGTCGGACGCAGCGGCGCGTCGATCCGTTCGAGCCGCCATTCGCGCGGTGCGACGGTCAGGGTGCGATCGATGACCCGGCCATCCGACAGGCGTGCGCTGAGCTTCGCCGGCGGCGGCGCGTCGCGATCGAAGGCGATCAGAAAGCGGCCATCGGCATCGACCGGAACCAGCTGGTCGCCGAAATGCAGCGCGACCGTGCCGGCCGGCGCAGTGCCAAGCAGGGTGCCACCCTGGATCGCCGGGCCGGACAGGATGAAATCAGGGCCGGCCACGCTCGCCGGTGCCGCGCGCAGCATCGCCGGGACGAGCGGCGATGCGGTGAGAGCAAGCACGACAGCGAACCAACGTATCATCCGACGGCACGCGCCTTCAGTTCCGCCTCGACCGACAAAGCGGCGCTGGCATAGGGTTCCTGGCGGGCGATCGACCAGTAGCGCAGATCCTCCAGCGGGATGCGCTGACCGGACACGGCGCACAGCACATGGTCGCCGGCCTGCAGCACGCGAAAGCTGTAGGGCATATAATGCAGCCGGGCCGGGCGGTCGCGGTTGGACATCAGCATGGGCATATGGCCTTTCTGCGGCGCATCAGGAGAAGAGGTCCTGCTGGCCGCCTTCAACAATGTCGCGCGACTTGCGCGCGGGACGGGATGGGGCGGATATAGCGGGCGCAGGGGCCGGCTCAAGAGGTGCGGCGGTGTCGATTGCGGCGGCCACGGCGCCATCGGCGAAGTGCAGGCTGACCTGGCCTGCGGCCTGCGCATCGACCACCGAACGGACCAGCCGGTCGCCCGCCATCACCCGGGCAAAGCCGCGCTGCAACGGCAGATCGGGATTGACTGAGGTGAAGAGGCGCGAGAGGCGATCGAAGGCGGTGGCGCGATCGCGATAGACGCGGGTCAGATAATCGGGGCGCAACCGCAACCGGTCGACCCGCTCCGCCGCGCGACTGACATATTGGCGCAGCAAGGCAGGCCGCAGCGCGCCACTGACCTGGCCCAGATGGGTGCGGGCATCGGCCAGACGGTGGCGCAGGCCGCTGTTGAGACCGTCGGACAGAAGATCGAGCCGCTGCCGCTGCGGCGCGAGCAAGGTGTCGGGCGTCGGCATCAGCCGCGCCTGCATGTCCAGCCTTTCGCGTGCCTGCATCGCCCCGCGCCGCACCGCCCGGCCGGAGCGCAGGCCCATTTCACCCAGCATCGCCAGCAGTTCGGCGCGGACCGGCACCGCCATTTCGGCGGCAGCGGTCGGTGTGGGCGCACGCATGTCGGCGGCATAGTCGCACAAGGTCGTGTCGGTTTCATGCCCGACCGCCGAAATGGTCGGGATCGAGCATTCGGCGACCGCGCGGACGACGATTTCCTCGTTGAAGCTCCACAGATCCTCGATCGAGCCGCCGCCGCGCGCGACGATGACGAGATCGGGCCGGGGCAACGGCCCGCTGCCATCCATGGCGGAAAAGCCGCGCACGGCGCGGGCGATCTGTTCGGCCGCGCCCTGCCCCTGGACCAGCACCGGCCAGAGCAGCACCTGGGTCGGGCAGCGATCCGCCAGGCGGTGGAGAATGTCGCGGATCACCGCCCCGGTGGGCGAGGTGACGACGCCGATGGTGCGCGGCAAGAAGGGCAGGCGGCGCTTGCGGTCGCGGTTGAACAGCCCTTCGGCCGCGAGCTTGGCCTTGAGCTTTTCGAGCAGCGCCATCAGCGCGCCCTCACCCGCCAATTCCATCCGGTCGATCACGATCTGATATTTGGACCGGCCCGGATAGGTGGTGAGCTTGCCGGTGGCGATCACCTCGACCCCATCCTGCGGCTGGAAGGCGAGCCGTTGCGCCCCGCCCTTCCACATCACCCCATCCAGCACGGCATTGTCATCCTTCAGCGCCAGATAGAGATGGCCCGAAGCCGCGCGCTTGAAGCCGGAAATCTCGCCGCGCAGGCGGACATGACCGAACCGATCCTCCACCGTGCGCTTCAGCAGGCCCGACAATTCGCTGACACTGAGCGGCGGCGCGTTGTCCCCCGCCCTTTCCTCCGCTAACAGGCGGCCCGAACTGTCATAGGCATCAAATTCCGGGGACATGGCCGAGATGAACATCCTTCTGCTTGGCGGCGGCGGCCGCGAACATGCGCTGGCTTGGAAGCTGGCACAATCGCCACGCCTCTCGACGCTGTATGCGGCGCCTGGCAACCCCGGCATAGCCCAGCATGCCAATTTGGTCGACCTCGACGCGACCGATCATCGTGCGGTGCTGGATTTCTGCACCCGCCACTCGATCGCACTGGTGGTGATCGGGCCGGAAGCGCCGCTGGTCGATGGCCTGGCCGATAATCTGCGCACCATGGGCGTCGCCGTGTTCGGCCCCGACAAGAAGCCGGCCCAGCTGGAAGGCTCCAAGGGCTTCACCAAGGATCTGTGCCAGCGCGCGAACATCCCGACCGCCGCCTACCAGCGCGTCACCAGCAAGGATGGCGCGATCGCCGCGCTCGACGATTTCACGCTGCCGGTGGTGATCAAGGCCGACGGGCTGGCCGCGGGCAAGGGCGTGATCATCGCCGAAACGCGCGAGGAAGCACTAGACGCGCTCGACACCATGTTCTCCGGCGCGTTCGGCAAGGCCGGCGAGGAAGTAGTGCTGGAAGAGTTCATGACCGGCGAGGAGGCGAGCTTCTTCGCCCTGACCGATGGCAGCGCTATCCTGCCCTTCGGGTCGGCCCAGGACCACAAGCGCGTCGGCGATGGCGACACCGGCCCCAATACCGGCGGCATGGGCGCCTACAGCCCGGCCCGCGTGCTGACGCCCGAACTGGAGGCGCAGGTGATCGAGCGGATCATCAAGCCGACGGTCGAGACGCTGGCGGCAGAAGGCATGCCCTATTCCGGCGTGCTCTATGCCGGGCTGATGCTGACCGAGGAAGGCCCCAAACTGATCGAATATAATGCCCGGTTCGGCGATCCCGAATGCCAGGTGCTGATGATGCGCTTCGACGGCGATCTGGTCGAATTGCTGCTGGCGGTGGCCGAAGGCAGGCTTGCCGAACAGGGACCGGTCACGCTGGCGGATCGCACCGCGCTGACCATCGTAATGGCGGCCAATGGCTATCCCGGCACGCCGGAAAAGGGTGGCGTGATCGGTGGTATCGAGGTGGCCGAAGCGCAGGGTGCGCGGGTTTTCCACGCCGGCACCGCCGAGAAGGACGGCGCGATCGTCGCCAATGGCGGACGCGTGCTGAACGTTACCGCGAGCGGCGCCAACGTGGGCGAGGCACAGGCTGCCGCCTATGCCGCAGTCGATGCGATCGACTTCCCGACCGGCTTCTGCCGCCGCGACATCGGCTGGCGCGAGGTCGCCCGCGAGGCGCAATAAGGGGCAAACCGGCGCGGGATCGGGACATGTCCCCCTTGTCCCGCGCCCTGCCCCGCCCTTAAATAGGGCGAGATATCCATTCCGGGAGGCAAAGGGCGATGCAGGAATTCTTCATGGACTATGGCCTGTGGCTGCTGATCGCGCTGCTCGTCGTGATCGGCCTGGTGTTCCTGCTGTCGGGCAAGGGCAAGTCGGCCGTGGTGGACGAGACCGCCCCGGTAACGCCGCCCATGGTCGCCGAGCCGATTGCCGAGCCTGCCGCCGCGCCGCTGGTGGCCGCGCCCGATCCGGTGCCGGTTGCCGAGCCCGTGATCGCCGAGCCGGTCGCGGTCGAGCCGGCGGTCGAGGAAGCGCCCGCCCCCGCACCCGTGATCGAACCGACGCCCGCGCCGATCCCGGCATCACCTGCCGTCGCGGCACCGGCTGATGGCGCCGACGACCTGCTGAAGCTGAAAGGCGTTGGCCCGAAACTGGGCGCGCTACTGACCGAATTGGGCGTGACGCACTATACCCAGATCGCCGGCTGGAGCGACAGCGACATCGCCGCGATCGACGCGAAGCTGGGCAATTTCAAGGGGCGCCCGGTCCGCGACCAGTGGATCGACCAGGCCAAATATCTCGCCGCTGGTGACATTGCCGGCTTCGAAGCGAAATATGGCAAGATCTAGACTATGACCGTTGACGGTTCCGGTTGCACGGCAACCGGGGCCGGCCTGCGTTGCGGCACGGCGCCCAAGAGCAGCGGCGGCAATCGCCCCTGCCCCGCAAGTGCGCTGGCGATGTAGAGCAGCAGCACTGCACCAGCGAGAATGACGGCGCCATGCGGGTCCAGCATCGCCACCAGTCCCATAACCAGCGGGTGCCAGAGATAGAAGAACAGGCTTTCGCGCCCGATCCGGTTGATCGGGCCGTAATGCAGGCGCACCGCCGACACGCTGGGCAGCAGCGCGATCAGCGCCAGGCACATCAGCAGGCGGGCGGGCACGAAGGCAAGCGCATTGCCGGTGCCATAAAGATCCGACCACCAGAACAGACCCAGCGCCCCGACCAGCAGCACGGGCCACAAATAGCGTTTGGGCATGCCGCGTTCGGCCATCAGCATGCCGAAGAAGAAATAGACCGGATAGCGCAGGAAACGACTGTCGGGCGACAACAGGCTGCCGCCCACTGCCCCATGGTCGAGGCCGAAACTATACATGGTGGCCAGGCTGACAGGGGTGCCGATCGCCAGCAATAGCAGTGGCGAAAGCGGCATTAGCCGGGTCACCAGAATCAACAGGAACAGCGCCGGCACATACCAGAGATGGAAGGGCGGGCGCAGCAGCATGTCGAGCGGCGTCTGCCAGGAAAGCAGGCCGCCGCTGGCGAGCCAGTAGACGATCATCGCCACAGCCCAGGGCAGCAGCATGCGTCGGCCATAGCGACTGAACATTTCCCCGGTCGGCATGGCACGGGTGCGCGTGACGTTGAGCAGATAGCCCGAAATGCCGATCATCAATGGCATGCGGAAACCCGCGCCGATCCACAGCAGGACATGCTGCTGATGCGTCAATTCCATCGCATGCCCGCCCATGACAAGCAGGATCAGCAAGCCTTTCAGCAGGTCGATCGATGGGTTCTTCGCCACGGGATGCTCGCAAAATTGCCATCGAAACGATAGCGTCACAATATTGCCAACCTCTTAAAATCCGCAATGACATCATTCTATTGCAGCCATCTTTTCTTAAGAAAAATATCGTTTAGACTTGGGCTATTAGCAGGAGGGTCGCCATCATCTTGCAGAGACTGGATACGCCTTGGGGCAAGCGCTTGCTGGCCCTGTCGATTTTTTCCCTGATCCTGGGAGGGTGGTTTGCCTACACCCGCCACCGTGAAGCGAGCGCGCTATTGCCCGCTGGTGACGGCCGCGAAGGCGCCTGCGCGCTATGGTTCGTAGGCAGTTCATCGATCAAGCGCTGGGATAGCCTGGAACATGACATGGCGCCCTGGATTGCGCATAATCGCGGCATCAACGATGCGACCTTCGAAGAGATTTTGCCCCGGTTCGGCAATATCGCGCCCGATACGCCACGCCCAGAGGCGCTCATCCTCTATGCCGGGGAAAATGATATCGCCCGTGGCCGCCCGGTTCGCCAGATCGTCCATGATCTGGCCCAGTTTCTGGAAACGCGCAGCACTTTACTGGGCGATGTCCCCGTCCTGGTCCTGTCGGCCAAGCCCAGCCCGGGACGCTGGCATCTGTTCCCGCAGCAGAAATTGCTGAATGCAGCAATGGTGCGGCTGCTGCCGCATATGAGCGACGCCCATTATGTCGACATCACATCGGCACTGTTGAAGGATGGCAAGCTGGGCGACAATTATCGCGCCGATCATGTCCATATGAATGAGGCAGGATATCGCATCTGGTCTGAGATCGTCAGCGCAAAGCTGCCCGAATTTTTACCGGAGAAGACCGTCAGACGCTGCGCCGGCTGATCAGGCCTTGCCCAATATCTCCTTCGCGCGCGGCGCGAGGCGGGCGGCGGCGGCGGCATGGATGCCTGGCGCCGCACAGAGCAGGCCGAAGGCGACGGGCTGAGGCCGGTTAAAGGCGAGGCGATCACCCAGTGCGTCGGTGACGATAGCGCCAGCCTCCTGCGCAATCAGGGCGGAGGCGGCGACATCCCATTCATTGCCCCAGCGCACGGTGGCGACCAGATCGGCCTCGTCGGCGGCGACCATCGCCATGCGCAGCGCGATGCTGTTGGGCTTGTCCACGGTGACGAGATCGCGATCGGCGCGGGGAAGTTGATCGGCGGGAACACGCGCACCGGGCAGCAGGGTACGATTGCCGGCATGGAGCGGCACGCCATTGCGGGTCGCCCCCTGCCCTACCTGCGCAATCCACAGTTCCTTGCGCGCCGGCGCCGCCAGGATGCCGAGCCGGACCGCGCCATCCTCGACCAGGGCGACCGAGACCGCCCAACCGGGCCGGCCGCGCAGATAATCGCGGGTGCCGTCGATCGGATCAACCACCCAGACGCGCGATACGCCGAGGCGATGGACGGTATCGGCCGTCTCTTCCGACAGCCAGCCGGCCTGCGGGTCGATCGCAGCAAGGCGTTCGCGCAGCATGGCGTCGATTTCCAGGTCCGCATCGCAGACCGGGTGCCCAGGCACCTTTTCCCATTGGCGCACGCGGGTCTCGCCATCGGCCCATAGCGCCAGCGCGCGATCGGCCGCATCGCTTACCGCCGCGACGACGGCCGGCAGGAGGGGTTCAGCCGCCGGCAACGGTCATCCCGTCGACGCGCAGGGTCGGCACGTTCATGGCATAACGGAACATCAGGTCATTGGCCGGCACCAGGGTGCGGAACATGTCCTTCAAATTGCCGGCGATGGTGATTTCCGACACGGCCGGACCGACCGCGCCATTTTCGATCAGGAAGCCGGCGGCGCCGCGGCTATAGTCGCCAGTGACGCCATTGACGCCCATGCCGATCAGTTCGGTGACATAGATGCCGCGCTTGACGTCGGCCATCAGGTCGCCGACCGACAGGCTGCCCGCTTCCATATGGACATTGGTGATGCCGGCGCCCGGCGCACCGGCGCCACCCCGGCTGGCATGGCCGGTGGGTTCCAGGCCAAGCTGGCGGGCCGAGGCGCTTTCCATCAGCCAACCGGTCAGCACGCCATCCGCGATCAAAGCGCGGCGCTCGACCGGCAGGCCCTCGCCATCGAAGGGACGCGAGCGAAGGCCGCGCGGCAGCAACGGGTCATCGATGATGGTGATCCTGCTGTCGAACAAGGTTTCGCCCAGCGAATCCAGCAGGAAGCTGGAGCGGCGGGCGATCGCCGGCCCGACCATGCCGCCGATCAGATGACCGACCAGGCTGGAGCCGATGCGCGGATCGAAGATGACCGGCATGACGCCGCTGTCGACCTTGCCCGGATTGAGCCGCGCGACCGCGCGCTGGCCGGCGCGCATGCCGACCGCTTCGGCATCGTCCAGATCCCTGAGGTGACGGCTGGCATGGCTGGCATGGTCACGCTGCATGTCGGCGCCGCTGCCCGCGAGCACGCTGGCCCAGGTCGAATGGCTGGTGGCGGCATAGGCGCCGGCAAAGCCATGGCTGGTGGCGAGCGCGACCTGGCTCCGGCCGCTGGCGGCGCCACCGCCTTCGCTGTTGGTGATGCCGGGGATGCTGCGCGCGGCTTCCTCCGCGATCAGCGCGCGTTCGCGCAGGGCGGCGGGTTCGGGTTCTTCCCCATCGACCAGGTCGAGCGAGGGCGGCCGCTTCCTGAGCAGCCGGTCCTCCGGCGCAAGGCCGGCATAGGGATCTTCCGGCGCCTCGCGCGCCATGGCGATGCTGCGGTCGATCAGGGTCGCGAGCGTGGCCGGGTTCATGTCCGACGCGGAAATGCTGGCCGAGCGCTGGCCGATGAAGACCCGCAGACCGATTTCCTCGCCCTCGGACCGTTCGACATCCTCCAGCGCACCAAGCCGCACCGCCACCGTGGTCGAGGCGTTGCAGGCATAGATGGCATCGGCCGCGTCCGCCCCTGCCTTGCGCGCCGCCGTCACCAGATCCTGCGCGCGCAACTGGGCTTCTTCGAGGCTGAGCATAAAGGAAGATCGATCCTGTAGTGAAGACGAAGCCCGGGCCTTACGCCCTTGCGTCGGACGGGGCAACCGCGCCGCGCAGCCAATGGTCGAGCAGGTGCCAGGCGACCGCCATGCGCGGCGGCGCCAGGAAGGGCGCATCGGGATCGCCGGCCAATGCAGCGGCGACGCCATCGGCATCGCACCAGAAGGCATGTTCGATCTCGGTCTCGTCCAGGGTCA
This sequence comes from Sphingobium scionense, assembly GCF_014197035.1. GTDB lineage: Bacteria > Pseudomonadota > Alphaproteobacteria > Sphingomonadales > Sphingomonadaceae > Sphingobium > Sphingobium scionense. The sequence continues at coordinate 38,150 of NZ_JACIEU010000020.1, forward strand.
GCGCGGGATCGTCGCACTGGGCGATGCAGGCGATCATCAGCGACGAGGGAAAGGGCCAGGGCTGGCTCATCACATAGCGGACCGAGTGGACCGATATGCCGGCTTCCTCCTTCAGTTCGCGCGCGACCGCTTCCTCGACCGTCTCGCCCGGTTCGATGAAGCCGGCGAGCGCGGAATAGCGGCCGGGCGGCCAGCTATGCTGGCGGCCGAGCAGGACCCGGCCCTGATGTTCGGCGAGCATGATCGAGACCGGATCGACGCGCGGAAAATGTTCGGAGGCGCAGGATTCGCAGCGGCGCGCCCAGCCGGCCTTGTGCGCATGGGTCGGCGCGCCGCAGACCGAACAGAAACGGTGCCGGGCATGCCAATGGACCAGGCTACGCGCAGTGCCATAGAGCGCGACGTCGGACGCGGAGACGAGATCGGCGAGGCCGCGCGATCGCGGGGTTGCATTGGGGCCTTGCTCCAGCGTCTCGACCAGATGGGCGAAGATCGGCCGATCCTGCAGATCGACGCCGAGCAGCACATGCTGTTCGATGCGCGCATCGGCAGCGAGCGGGACCAGGGCCAGGCCATGATCGTCCGTCACCGGCTCCAGCCCTTCGAGGACCAGCAGCCGGGCGTTGGGCGAGGCGAAGGCTTGCGCATGGAGCGCGGGGTTGCTGCGGATATGGTCGACCCGGTCGAGCGTGCCGCCGACGAAACCGGGCAGGCCGTGCGCTTGTGGGTCAGTTCCGTGCATCGTCCGTCATCTCCTTCATCACCGCATCGGCCGCCCGCGCGAACAGGGTCGGCAGCCCTGCCTCCCCGATCCGGTCGCGCGGCCACCATTCGCCCGCGTCCGTCGGCACATGGTCCAGCCCCACATGGGTAGTGTGGACGCTGAGCGCCAGCGAGAAATGGGTGAAGACATGGGCAACCGGCGGATCGATCGTCCGCCACTGCGCGGCAAAGGGCGGCGTGGCGTCGGGCGCACCATTCCAGTCGGAACTGGGGAGCGCACGCATGCCGCCCAGCAATCCCTTGTCCGGGCGACGCACCAGCCAGACCTGACCATCGCTGCGTTCGATCCACCAGGCATGGCCTAGGCGATGGGGCTTGGCCTTTTTCGGCGCCTTGACCGGGAAGGCGGCAGGATCGGCGGTGCGCACCGCCGCGCAATCCTGACGCAGCGGGCAGATGCCGCAGGCCGGATTGCGCGCCGTGCAGATGGTGGCGCCCAGATCCATCATCGCCTGGGCAAAATCACCGGCGCGCAGGTCCGGCGTGATGCTGTCGGCGGCTGCGCGGATGTCCGGCCGGGCGGCAGGCAGCGGCGTCGCTATGGCGAACAGGCGGGCGACCACCCGTTCGACATTGGCATCGACCACCACGGCGCGACGGCCAAAGGCAATCGCGGCAACGGCGGCGGCGGTATAGGCGCCCAGCCCCGGCAGCGCGCGCAATGCGTCTTCGGTGTCGGGGAAGCGGCCACCATAGTCGGCCACCACGGCGCGGGCGCAGGCCAACAGGTTGCGGGCGCGGGCATAATAGCCCAGCCCTGCCCAGGCCGCCATCAGGTCGGCGTCGGCACTGGCGGCCAGATCCAGCACCGTCGGCCAGCGCAGCGTGAATTTCTCGAAATAAGGCCCGACCGCCGCGACCGTCGTCTGTTGCAGCATCACTTCGGACAGCCAGACATGATAGGGATCGGCCGCATTGGCCCCCGGCGGCGCGCGCCAGGGCAGGCGCCGGGCATGGACGTCATAATGGGCCAGCAAATCCCGTGCGATTTTTGAACCCGACATCTCGACGCGCATGGCGGCCCTATGCCATGTAGCGCGCCATGAAGGAACGCCCCCCAACCGCGAAAAAGACGAGCCGCGCCGCACCGCCGGCCGAACGCCCCCGCGTGGGTGCGCCGCGCGCGATCGCCGACCTGATGCCGGAAATCGGCCGCACCGCATTCCGCAAGTTCGGTTTCGTCCAGTCGAGCATCGTCACCCGCTGGAACGACATCGTCGGCGCCGACTATGCCGCGATCACCGCGCCCGAATCGATCCGCTTCCCGGTCGGCCAGAAATCGGGCGGCACGTTGCAGCTGACCGTAATGAGCGGCCATGCGCCGATGATCCAGCATGCACTGCCCGACATCATCGAGCGGGTGAACCGCTTCTTCGGCTATGCCGCCGTCGTCAAGGTGGCGATGAAACAGGGCATGGTCGGCCCCGCGCCGGTCGAGCGGCGCCCGCCGCCCCGCAACCTCAAACCCATTCCGGTCGAGCTGGGAGATTCCCTGCGCGACATCGGTGATCCGGAATTGCGCAAAGTCCTCGAATCGCTGGCACAGGGGCTTGCGAATTCGAATGGCCTGCCCAAGATCGGTTGATGCAACCCGCCCCGTCCGGGGCGATGCCTTAGGACTGCCCCATGACCAAGTTCCGCCTTTCCCTGCTTGCCCTGATCGCCGTTCCCGCCATCGCCGTCGCCGCCGCGCCCAACTGGGTCGCGCAGGTGGTGCGTTCGCCGATCGGCGGCCATGTCATGGGCAATCCTGCCGCGCCGACCAAGCTGGTCGAATATGTGAGCTATACCTGCAGCCATTGCGCCCATTTCGTGAATGACGCGAGCGCATCGCTGAAGGCCGATTATGTGAAGGGCGGCAAGGTCAGCGCCGAAGTGCGCAACGCAGTGCGCGACAAATATGACCTGACCGCCGCGCTGCTGGCCCGTTGCGGCGGCACCAAGCGCTTCATGGGCAATCATGAGGCGCTGTTCGCCAACCAGGATGCCTGGATGGAGCAGATCATGGCCTATGATAAAGGCGCCGCCAAGCCGACCGAGCAGAAGGCGGCGCTGCGCGACATCGGCCAGAAGACCGGCCTTTATACGCTGATGAACAAGCGCGGCTTCACCAATGCGCAGCTCGACGCCTGCATCGCCGATCCTGCGTCCGAAAAGGCGATCCTGGCGATGACCGACGAGGCGTGGAACAAGGTCAAGATCACCGGCACGCCCGGCTTCGTCGTCAACGGCACGCTGGTCCAGGGATCGACCTGGGAGTTGCTCAAGGCCGCATTGCCCGCAGCCGCCCGCTGATCTAAACCGTCCCCAACTATCCATAATTCGGAGCGTCGCCCGTCGTGAAAGTCCTGTCCGGCCTTGCCCTTATCGCCCTGTCCCTGACGCTTGCCGGTTGCGGCAAGAAGGATGAGGGCAATGCAACCTCCGCCGCGCCGATCGCTGCCGTGGCCGCCCCTGCCGGCACCAGCTGGTCGGAAACCGTCGCCGAAACGCCCGAAGGCAATTTCGTGATGGGCAATCCCGCCGCCAAGCTGAAGCTGGTCGAATATGGCTCCTTCACCTGCAGCCACTGCCGCGACTTCGCCCATGAATCGTCGGAAGAACTGAAGGCGATGGTCGACACCGGCAAGATCAGCTACGAATTCCGCGTCTATGTCCGCGACCCGATCGACATCACGACGGCGCTGCTGGCCCGTTGCGGCGGCAAGGACATCTACTACCCGCTGTCGGAACAGTTCTTCGCCAACCAGGGCGCGATGTTCGAAAAGGCGCAGGGCCTGGGCGACGCCCCCTATCAGGCGATGGTGTCGGCGCCGCCGGCGCAGCGTTTCGGCCAGCTGGCCAATGCGCTGGGTCTGGTCGACTATGCCAAGCAGCGCGGCATTGCCGAGGATCAGGCCAAGCAGTGCCTGGCCGACACGGCGACCGCCGAGAAGCTGGCCAAGGGCGTCGAGGCGGCCAATGCCCAATATAATATCTCCGGCACGCCGACCTTCCTGATGAACGGGGTGGTGGTCGAAAATGCATCGTCCTGGCCGGTGCTGAAGAACAAGCTCAAGGAAGCGGGTATCTGATTGGCGCAAGGGGGGGCGACATCTGAAGGCCTGAGGCCCAAGGAGACCGGGGCGGCACCCTGCCCCGGCGTTCCCCCGTGCAGATAAAGCGGCTTAAGCTTTCGGGCTTCAAGAGCTTCGTCGATGCGACCGAATTGCGCATCGAGCCGGGCCTGACCGGCATTGTCGGCCCCAATGGCTGCGGCAAGTCCAACCTGTTGGAAGCGATCCGCTGGGTGATGGGCGAATCCAGCGCCAAGTCGATGCGCGGCGGCGGCATGGAGGATGTGATCTTCGCCGGCACCACCAGCCGGCCGCAGCGCGACTTTGCCGAAGTGTCGCTGCTGACCAGCCAGGAACAGGGCGAGCTGTTCAACGCCGTCGATGTCGGCGCGGATGGCGAGCTGGAGGTCACGCGCCGGATCGAGCGCGGCGCGGGCAGCGCCTATCGCGCCAATGGCAAGGATGTCCGCGCCAAGGATGTGGCGCTGATCTTCGCCGATGCCGCGACCGGCGCGCACAGCCCGGCGCTGGTCAGCCAGGGGCGGATCGCCGCCGTCATCGCCGCCCGGCCACAGGAACGACGCGCCATGCTGGAAGAGGCGGCGGGGATCGCCGGCCTGCATGTCCGGCGCAAGGATGCCGAGCAGAAATTGCGCGCGGCCGAGGGCAATCTGGCCCGGCTGGACGAGATATTGACCGACATGGACAGTCGTGTCGGCAATTTGCGGCGCCAGGCGCGCGCGGCGGAACGCTATATCCGCCTGTCCGAACAGATACGCGTTGCCGAGGGCCGGGTGATCTTCGCCCGCTGGCGCGAGGCCAATGCCAGTGCGGAGGCCGCGCGGGCCGAGGCGAAGCTGGCCGAGGCGACGGTGGGCGCGGCGCAGGAGGCGCTGACGGCGGCCAATGCTCATAGCGGTGCCGCCGTGACGGCGCTGGCCGAGCGGCGGGCGGAGGCATTGGCGACGCGCGATGCCGCCAGCGAATCCGGCCACCAGCTCAACACGCTGAAGGCCGAGCGCGACGGCGTGGTGCGGCGGCTGCATGACCTGGCGCAGCAGGCGGCGCGGCTGGATGAGGATCGCGAGCGCGAGGGGACGCTGGCCAATGACGCGGCCGAGGCGATCGCGCGGCTGACCGCCGAGGTGGCGAGCCTGAAAGCCCGGATTGCCGAGACCGAGGCGATGCGCCCCGATTTCGCCGCGCGCATCGCCCGGGCCGAGGATGGCGCCCGCGACGCCGAGCTGGAGCTGGCCAAGGCGATGGCCAAGCAGGCGGGCGAGCAGGCCGAATTGCGCGTCGCCGAGGCGGCGCTGGCGGCGGCGCGCGACCGGCTGGGCCGGGCGGAACAGGCGATGCGGCGGCTGGAGGGGGAGGCGGCCGCCTTGCCCGATGCCGCGCCACTGGAAGCGAAGCGCGATGAAGCGGCGGCGGCGCAGGTCCGCGCCAATGCGGATCGCGAGGCGGCGGAGGCGGCGATCGCGACGGCCGAGACGGAGCGGCAAGTGGCAAGCGAGGCGCGGGCGAGCGCGGAGGCCGCGCTGGCATCGGCACGGGCGGCGCTGGCGGCGCTGGACAGCGAGGCGACGGCGCTGCGCAAGGCGATCGATGCCGGCGGCAGCGGCCGGGCGCGGGCGCTTGACCAGTTGAAGGCGGCGCCGGGCTATGAGCGGGCGCTGGCGGCGGCACTGGGCGATGATCTGGAAGCGCCGATCGGGGCGGAAGGGCCGCGCCGCTGGGCGGGTGCTGAAGCGTTGAAGGATGATCCCGGCTTGCCCGATGGTGGCAGTCCACTGGCAGCCCATGTGACCGCACCCGAGGCGCTGGCGCGGCGGCTGGCGCAGGTGGCGGTGGTGGAGCGCGACTACGGCCAGGCGCTGCAGGTCGGCCAGCGGCTGGTGACGCTGGATGGGCAATTGCGGCGCTGGGACGGCTATGTTGCGGTCGAGGGCGGCGCGGCGGCGGCCGAGCGGCTGATCCGCATCAACCGGCTGGAGGCGATCGATGCCGCGCGTCCGGCAGCGGCACAGGCGGTCGAGACGGCACAGGCAGAGCAAAGCGAGGCTGGTGCGCGCGAGAAGGCGGCGGTGGATGCGCTGGCGGCCGGGCGCACGAAACTGAGCGATGCGGACCAGCGGCTGCGTGCGGCGCTGCGTGCGGCGGACGAGGCGGCGGGGGCGCTGGAGCGGCTGAGCGGCAAGCGCGAGGCGATCGAGGAACGGCTGGCCGAGGCGCAGCGCGACCAGGCGGCGGCGCTGGCCGAACATGACAAGGCGTCGTCCGCGCGGGCCGCCCTGCCCGATGGCGCCGAGACGCGCGCGCAGGTGGCGGCGCTGTCGCAGGCGAGCGAGAAGGCGCGCATGGCGGTCAGCCAGTTGCAGGCGGACCAGGTGCTGGCCGACCGGGCGCTGTCGAGCGATCGCGAGCGGATGGCGGCGGCCGATGCCGAGGCCAAGGGATGGAACATGCGCGCCGGCGAGGCGGCCAAGCGCATCGCCGCCATGGCAACGCGCGGCGAGACGGTGGTGCAGGAGCGCGCCGTGATCGAGGGCCAGCCCGAGGCGCTGGGCGCCACGATCGCCACGCTGACCGAGGAGCGCGAGACGCAGGTCGAACGCGCCGAACAGGCCCGCCGCGCCGAGATCGAGGCCGAGGTGATGCTGAAGGCGACCGAGAAGCGCGCGGCCGATGCCGGCGAGGCGCTGGCCGGCGCGCGCGAGGCGCGGGCGACGGCGGTGGCGCGGGCGGAAGCGGCGGACGAGCGGCGGATCGAGACCAACCGCCTGTCGGGCGAACGGTTCGAATGCCCGCCGCCGGTGCTGCCGGAGAAATTGGGCTTTCCCAGCGCCGACATCCGCATTGCCCAGAGCGAGCAGGCCGAACATGACCGGCTGTCGGCCGAGCGCGAGCGGATCGGCCCGGTCAATCTGGTCGCGGCGCAGGAGCTGGAGGAGCTGGAGACGATCCAGGCCACCAGCCGGTCCGAAAGCGCGGAACTGACCCAGGCAATCAACCAGCTGCGCGGATCGATCGGCAGCCTCAACCGCGAGGGGCGGCAGCGGCTGCTCGCCGCGTTCGAGGCGGTGGACGGCCATTTCCGGCGGCTTTTCACCACCCTGTTCAATGGCGGCCAGGCGCATCTGGAGCTGATCGACAGCGACGATCCGCTGGAGGCGGGGCTGGAGATCATGGCCCAGCCACCGGGCAAGAAGCTGGCGGCGCTGACCCTGTTGTCGGGCGGCGAGCAGGCGCTGACCGCGGTGGCGCTGATCTTCGGCCTGTTCCTCACCAACCCGGCGCCGATCTGCGTGCTGGACGAGGTCGACGCGCCGCTGGACGACGCCAATGTCGAGCGTTTCTGCGACCTGCTCGACGCGATGGTCGCCCAGACCCGCACCCGCTACCTGATCGTCACCCATAACGCGGTATCGATGGCGCGGATGCACCGCCTGTTCGGCGTCACCATGGTGGAGCGCGGCGTCAGCCGGCTGGTGTCGGTCAACCTGCACGGCGCCGAGGCGCTGCTGGCAGCGCAATGATTTTGTAGTTACAAATATTGACGACTCGCTGCGCTTTTGCGAGATTGTCGATGGCGTTTCCAATCCCGCCGGTAAAAAATGGGCAACCGGGGAGATTGGGGCATGAAGATCAGTTTCGATCCGGCCAAACGGGCCGCGACATTGCAATTGCGGGGGCTGGACTTCGCCGATGCGCTGAAGGTGATGAGCGGCCCGATCCTGACGCTTGAGGATGATCGATATGATTATCCGGAACCGCGGTTTCAGACTTATGGCCTGCTGAACGAGCGGCTGGTGATGATGGTCTGGATCGCAACCGACGATGGCATCCGGATCATCTCGATGAGAAAGTGCAATGACCGAGAGCAGAAAGCCTTTACCGACCGACTGGGATGATGATGACATTCCCGAATGGAGCGATGCGCAATTCGATCGGGCCGAGCTGCGCGTGGCCGGAAAAATCCTCCGCCCCGCCGATGGCACGCTCACCAAGCCCGGCCGGCCGAAATCGGACCAGCCCAAGCAACAGGTGACTCTGCGGCTCGATCAGGCTGTGCTGGATGCCTTCCGCGCGACCGGCCCGGGCTGGCAGAGCCGGATCAATGCGCAATTGCGCAAGGCGCTGGGGCTTTAGAAGCCGCCTTTCCGCGACTGGACCTTGTCGGTCGGCGTCGATTGCCGACTGTGACGGCCTGATTACGGAGAAGCGCCATGGACCTGCCGCCCTTTGCCCTCGACCATTGGCTGTCGACCTATGATTTCGCGACGCCGCCGATTGCCTATAATCTGGCGTCGAGCACCGGGCCGCGCTGGAGCGTGGCGGAGATTTGTGCGCTGGGCGACAGGGCGCTGGCGATCGACGACACCGTGCTGAGCTATGCCCCGCCCGAGGGGAGTGCGGCTTTGCGCGCGGCGATCGCCGCCTTTCATGACAGCGAAGCTGACAGGGTGGTGGTGACCACCGGATCGTCGGAGGCGCTGTCGATCTTCTTCTGCCTCGCCGCAAGGCCGGGCGCGCATATGCTGATGCCTGATCCGGGCTATCCGGCCTATGACGCGGTGGCGCAGGCCTGGGGGCTGGGGACGCGGCGCTATGCGCTGACCCGCGAGACCGGCTTTTCACAGGATGTGGATGCCATCCTGGCGCTGGTCGATGGCGACACCGCCGGGGTGGTGGTCAACACGCCGCATAATCCCAGCGGATCGGTGATGCCCCGCACCGAGATCGAACGGCTGGCGGCGGCGCTGGCCGAGCGCGGCGTGCCGCTGCTGGTCGACGAGGTCTATCATCCGCTCTATTTCGGCGCGCCGCAGCAATCGGCCGCCGGCATCCCCAATGCCTATGTCACCAGCGACATGTCGAAGGCGCTGTCGCTGCCGGGGCTGCGCATGGGCTGGATCATCGCGCCCGACGACGCGCAGCGCGCCCGGATCATCGACGCGCGCAGTTATTTCACGATCAGCAGTTCGCCGCTGCTGGAACGGCTCGCGACGCATGCGCTGCAGCATAGCGCGGCCATTACCGGTCGGTTGAAGGCCGTTGCGACTGTCAACATCGCTGTCCTCGACCGGCTGATTGCGGAAGCCGGCGGCAAGCTGCAATGGGTGCGGCCGCAGGGTGGCACCACCGCCTTTCCCTGGCTGGGCGACGGGCGCGACAGCCGGCCGCTGTGCGAGGCGCTGGCAGCGCAGGGCGTATTGCTGGCGCCGGGCGACTGTTTCGGTCAGAGCGCCCATCTTCGGCTGGGCTTCGCGCAGCAGGCCGACGGGTTCGCGGTAGCGGCCGAGCGGATCGCCACCGCCCTCGCCGCCCTTTAGCTGCGGCCGAACCAGCCCTTCATCCGGCGGAACAGGCCGCGTTCGCTGACCGGCTCGAACATCTCATCCGGTCCTTCGGGATCGAGCACCTCATTGTCGGCGAGCCAGGCCTGGACATCGGCGAGGTCCGGCACCTCATAGGGGCGCAGGGTGCGGCCGGGCTTGGTGCGCAATTCCTCGATCGCGGCGATCAGGCCGCGCTGGGCGATCACCGCCGACACACGCTCGCGCGGCAAATCGAGATGTTCGGCGATCAGGTCGTCGCGAATGGCCAGGATCGTCTCCTGCCGGCCGTCATTGCCGGGCAGCGCGGTGTCGAGAACCACGTCGCATTCGGTGTCGAGCCGCATCGAACGATTGTTCATGTTGGACGATCCGACGCGGATCAGCCGATCATCGACGATCAATATCTTGGCATGGACATATATGGGGGCGCCGCGCGTGGTGAAGGGGTGGTAGATGCGCAGCTTGCCATGCTGGTCGCGCTCCTTGAGCGCCTCGAACAGGCGGGCGCGGGCGGTGTCCATCGCCTGCTGTTCCAGCCAGCCATCGGCCTGAAGCGGATTGATGATGACGATGTCCGGCCCGTCGGGATCACCCAGCCGCCTGGCGATCGCCTCGGCAATGCGGCGGGAGGCGAAATATTGGCTTTCGGCATAGATGCAGTGCCGGGCGGCCGCGATCTGGTGGAGATAGAGCTGCTCGATCTCGATCAGCTCTTCCTGATCGTCCATCTTCGGCACGGAGCGGGCGATGGCGACGTCGACATGCTCGAAATGGACCGGCAAGGCATCGGGCCAGCAATCATATTCGCCCTCGACCGGGGCCAGTTCATCACCGCCTGCACCGACCCAGCGCGCGCGGGCATGATCACCGAGCGCCATCGCCACCGGCCCCTGCAAGGCGGTCGTCGCATCATGCCAGGGGCCATAGGGCGATCCATCGGGATGGCGGCGGGCAGGATCCTCGTCGCGATGATGGCGCGTGTCCCACCGGTCGCCGGTCATGTCGATGCCGCCGCAAAAGGCGAAGCAATCGTCGATCACGACGATCTTCTGATGGTGCGAGGCGGCGGGCGGATGATGGCCGTCGAGCTTCACGGTGATGCGCGGGTGCGCCATCCAGCGCAGCGTCGTGACGAGATGCGACGGGCGCGCCATCGATTTGAGCGCACCGACATCCCAGCGCAGCAGGAAAATCTCCAGGTCCGGCGTGCGTTCAACCAGCCAAGTGATGAAATCGCCGATGACGACGGGCGCGCCATCCTTTGCCTCATCCTCACGGATCAGGCTGATGGCGGGATCGAAATCCCATCCGATCAGCATGATACGACGCTTCGCCTTCAGCATCGCGTCGCGCGCCAGACGGAAATAATTGTCCGCATCGACGATCACGCTGGCGCGCGCCGCCTGTTCGATGCGCCAGCAATCCTCACCGGGAGTGGGCAGGCCGGTCATGCTCATGCGCCGGCACTCCCGACGACCAGACAGGCAAGGAACATCAGCAATCCCGCGAACCGATTGGACCGGAATTTGACGAGCGGATCGGTGCCATCTTCCTTCAGCGTGCCGACCTGCCAGAGCAGATGAGCGGCCATCGGCGCCAGCGCGACCAGCGCCAGCAGCTGCGGCCGAACCTGCCAGATGGCACTGGCCCAGAGCGCGAGCGCGACGAGATAGCAGAGCGTCACCCCGCCCCGAACATGGCGGCCCATCGACAAAGCGCTGGAGCCGATGCCGATCAGCGCGTCATCCTCCCGGTCCTGCAGCGCATAGATGGTGTCATAGCCCAGCACCCAGAAGATGCAGCCGGCATAGAGGCACAGGCCCGGCAGGGTCAGCGCGCCGGCAATCTCGCTCCAGCCGACCAGCGCCGCCCAGGAAAAGACGATGCCGAGCCAGACCTGCGGCCAGCCGGTGATCCGCTTCATGAAGGGATAGGCCGCGACCAGCGCCAGCGAGCCCAGGGCCACGACCTGCGCATAGCCGCTGAGCTGAAACAGCACGATCAGGCCGATCAGGCAGAGCGCGAGCAGCCAGGCCCAGGCGGTCTTGACCGACATCGCCCCGCTGGCGAGCGGCCGGGCGGCGGTGCGCGCGACCCGCGCATCGAGGTCGCGATCGACGATGTCGTTGAAGACGCAGCCCGCGCCGCGCATCGCGATGCTGCCGAGCAGCAGCCACAGAATCAGCGGCCAGCGGACAAAGGCGCCGCCCGCCAGCGCCACCGCCCAGGCCCCCGGCCAGAACAGCAGCCACCAGCCGATCGGCCGGTCGAGTCGGGCCAGCGAGGCCAGGATTCGCGGGGTTTCCGGCAGGCGCGCGAGCAGGCCGCGCGCTTCGCTGTCGGGGACGATCGACTGATTCACTGCAACTCCGTTCGTCCCGCGCTTGTCGGGAACGCGCTTTCCTCTTTAGGGAAGATCGGGCCGACGACAAGCGCGGCCGGAATGGACGAGACAAAATGACCGCTACCCCCGCCTGGCCGCCGCAGAGCGCCCCGCGCCTGCATGTCGAAACACTGCTGGGCGAAGGGGTCGCCGTGCCGGTCGACGGCAATGGCGCCCATTATCTGATCAGCGTGATGCGGGTGAAGCCGGACGATATCGTGCTGCTGTTCGACGGCAAGTCGGGCGAATGGGCGGCGCGGGCGCGCGACATTCGCAAGCGCGACCTGGTGCTGGAATGCGTGAGCCAAACCAAGCCGCCGGAGGTGGTGCCCGATTTCTGGCTGTGCTGCGCGCCGATCAAGAAGGGGCGGATCGACCTGATCGCGGAAAAGGCGTGCGAACTGGGCGTCGCGCGATTGCAGCCGGTGCTGACCCGGCGGGCGGTGGTCGACAAGCTCAACCTCGACCGGCTGCACGCCCATCTGGTCGAGGCGGCCGAGCAGTGCGGCCGCACCGCCCTGCCAGAGCTGACCGAGATGGTGAAGCTCGACGCGCTGCTGAAGGGCTGGTCGGCGGAGCGGCATTTGTTCTTCGCCGACGAGACCGGTGGCGCATCGCTGGACGAAACCTTGCGCGCCCATCCCGGCCCGGCGGCCTTTCTGGTCGGGCCGGAGGGCGGATTCGACCCGGCCGAGCGCGAGGCGATCCGGGCGACGCCAGGCGCGGTGCCGGTGTCGCTCGGCCCGCGAATCCTGCGCGCGGAAACGGCCGCGATCGCCGCGACGGCGGCCTGGATGACGGTGAATGGGGACTGGGGCTAATGGTTTTCTTCCGCAACCAATTGAAGCGGACATAGGCCTGCCTTATCTGTCGCATTCGCGCCTCGATTTGACGCGCGAAGGGGAAAGACTAAGGGCGGGGCATGAGCACCAGAACAGACTCAGGCGGACATGATCCTGTCATCGAAAGCCGCGACCAGCTGATCGCGGCCTTTGCCAAGGGCGCCAAGCCCAAGGATCGCTGGCGGATCGGCACCGAACACGAGAAATTCGTCTATTCGACGAAGGACCATCACGCCCCGGCCTATGAGGAAAAGGGCGGCATCCACACGCTGCTGATCGGCCTGACCCGCTATGGCTGGAGTCCGGTGTTCGAGGGCGAGAATATCATCGCCCTGTCCGGCGCCGACGGCACGATCAGCCTGGAACCGGCGGGCCAGCTGGAATTGAGCGGTGCGCCGCTCGACAATCTGCACCAGACCTGCGCCGAGACCGGCCGCCATCTGGAGCAGGTCAAATATGTCGGCGACATGTTGGGGCTGGGCTTTCTGGGTCTGGGCATGTGGCCCGACAAGACCCGCGCCGAGCTGCCAATCATGCCCAAGGGCCGGTACGACATCATGCTGCGGCACATGCCGCGCGTGGGATCGATGGGCCTGGACATGATGCTGCGCACCTGCACCATCCAGACCAACCTCGACTATGGCAGCGAGGCGGACATGGTGCAGAAGTTCCGCGTCTCGCTGGCGCTGCAGCCGCTGGGTACCGCGCTGTTCGCCAATTCGCCCTTCACCGAGGGCAAGCCCAACGGCTTCCTGTCCTATCGCAGCCATATCTGGTCGGACACCGACCCGCAGCGCACCGGCATGCTGCCCTTCGTGTTCGAGGATGGCTTTGGTTACGAGCGCTATGCCGACTATGCGCTCGATGTGCCGATGTATTTCGTCTACCGCGACGGCAAATATATCGATGCGGCGGGGCTTTCGTTCCGCGACTTCCTGGACGGCAAGCTGTCGGTGCTGCCGGGCGAGAAGCCGACCGAGAAGGATTGGGAGGATCACCTCTCCACCGCCTTCCCCGAAGTGCGCCTCAAGAGCTTCCTGGAAATGCGCGGGTCCGACGGCGGCCCGTGGAATCGCATCTGCGCGCTGCCGGCGCTGTGGGTCGGGCTGCTCTATGACCAGGGTGCGCTCGACGCGGCCTGGGATCTGGTCAAGGACTGGAGCATGGAGGAGCGGCAGGTGCTGCGCGATTCCGTGCCGAAGCTGGGCCTCGACGCGCCGGTGTCGGGCGGGCGCACGCTGCGCGACATCGCGCCGCAGGTGCTGGACATCGCTCGCTCAGGCCTGGCCGCGCGCCAGCGGTTCAACGCCGCGGGCGACAATGAGACCGGCTATCTGTCGGCGCTCGACGAGGTGATCGCCACCGGCAAGACCCCGGCCGAGCGGCTGCTCGACCGCTATCATGGCGAATGGGGCGGCGATGTCAGCCGCGTCTATGCCGAGGAAAGCTTTTGATTTTGAGCATCGTGCGGAAAAGTGGGAACCGGTTTTCCGCTTAAAACGATGCGACAACAAAAGTTAGAGCGCGCTGCATCAGTTCCAATGCATCGCGCTCTTATACAGCCCGCCGGTCATTCGGCGGGCTGGGTTTCCCGTGGCGCGTCCGGTTTGCGGCCGACGATCCAGGCGAAGAAGCGCGGCACCGGCGCGTTGCGCACCATCCAGTCGCTATAGGCCTGATAGGCGGGATCGGCGGACAGATGCTGCTCCTCCGTCTTGGCTCGCCAATAATAGACAGCGTTGGTGACACCCAGCAGGGCGCAATTGCGCACCATGTCGGTCAGGCTGCCGGTGGTGGTGAGAAAAGGCAGCGCCGAGAACCACCAGAAGAGATTCTTGGTCAGATAGGCAGGGTGGCGGGTCCAGCGATAAGGCCCATGGGTCAGTATGCCGCGATGGGTGAGGTTGGAGAAACGGATGCCGAAGGCGACCGTCGCCCAGGCATAGATGGCCGTCAGCACCACCAGCAAGGCGCCCAGCACCCATTGCAGCGCCGGCATGCCCTGCGTCCAGACATCCCATTCGGCGCCGCCGCCATGATAGTCGAACGGCCCGCCCGCCCCCATCATGACGAAGGGGGGATAGCAGAGCAAAGCCGCGAGCCAGCCGCCCAGATAGGGGTTCGCAGTGCGGATATGCGAATCCAGCGGTTTCATCGTCAGCAGATAGCCGACAGTCGCCATGCAGACGTCGATCATGAACATGATGCCGATCAGGAAACCGGTCAGCGCGACCGGATTATGCAGCAGGCCGTCGAGCCGCCAGTCGATCACGCTGGCGAAATTGCCCGGCACGATGCTGATCATGAAGGCGGTGAAAAAGCCCTTCACCGCCCAGGCCCGGGCATGGTTGGCGACCTGCGCCATGTCCGCCTTGCCGGCTGCGCCGCCGATGACCCATTGGCCGAAGGCGAAACAGGCGTCGCGCGGTTCGACCAGCCGGCGGTCGAGCCAGATGACATAGGGAATGGACAGCAAGAGCAGCCAGGGCGCCGCCGCCATCAGCAGGTCCATGGCGAAACGATAGCTGCCCGTCCAATACCAGCGGCCGATGCAGTAGCAGACGGCAATCGCCAGCCATGTCGCCCACAGACCCGCAATCTTCACCAGGCTGATGTCCAGCATGCTGCGGACCGAGCGGGCCGGCGCGTTCCAGTCGACGCCGGTGCCGGGGTTGCGATGCACCTTGTCCACCAGCAGCGACCAGAGCACCATCGGTATGCCGCAGGCGACCACCGCGGCCAGCCCCGCATTGGGGCCGTTCATGCCATAATGGCGCGCCACCAGGGTCCAGAGGCCAAGGCCGACCAGGCCGGCAAGGCCGACACCATGGCTGACGGCGGATTTGGGGCAGGGATCAGCGCTCTTGCTCATGGGACCGGGCTTATAGCCGATATTGGTAAGCAAGCCATGAAGCCATCGCCTCAGCCGCCCAGTACGTTGATGGTGAAGGCGAGGATGCCGAGGTTGAAGACGAAGGCGGCGAGGCAATGGAGCGTCACCGTGCGACGCAGGCCGGTCGAGGTGATCGACACGTCGGAGGTCTGGAAGGTCATGCCCAGCGTGAAGCCGAAATAGAGGAAGTCCCAATAGACCGGCTCGTCCGTGTCCGGGAAATCAAGCCCACCCGCATCCTTGCCCTTGTCATCGGCGAGGTAGAAGGCATGGGCATAGTGCATCGCATAGACGAGGTTGGAAAAGAGCCAGGCGATGACGAGCGTCGCCAATAGCAGCACGACGCTTTCCGCGCCGGGATGGCCCGGTGCGCTGGCGGCGACGCCGACCGCGACCAGGATGACGATGCACACCACCCCGGTCAGCAGCAGCATCAGTTGCCGGTTGGCGTCATTGAGCACGGCCTTGCGCCGCATCTGGGCCGGATCGGAATCGATCAGCGGCACGGCGGCGAGGCAGAAGGCGATGGCGGCAAGGTCGAACCCGCCCATCACCGCCTCATGCCAGGGTAGCCACAGCATCAGCGGCGCGATCGACAGCAGCAGCATGAGGAACATGCCGTAGCGCCAGGGGAAGAGGGTGGATCGCTTCTGCGTCTTGGCCATGGCGCATCAAAGGCCCGAAAATGCCCGCGCGCAAGCGGTTAAAGCACGGTCGCCACCAGGCCGAGCGCAGCTGCCTCATTGGCTTCGAGATACCAGTTTTCCGGCGCACGCTGCAGCAGCTCCTCCATCGTCACCTGCGATCCCAGGATGAGATTGGCAAAGCCCTCATTCTGGATCGCGATCGACGCTTCGATCTCGTGCAGCGAGGCCTTCAACGTCGCGATGCAGGTGGAGAGCGGCCCTTCGAGATGGATATTCTTGGTGATGAGCCGCTCATGGATCATCAGCCGGGTGCCGCGCGTCAGATAGCGATTTTCGGTGGCGAAGAAGCTCATGAAGGTGGCGCCGGCAGAATAAACCGCGGTCTTGCCGAGGAAGACCAGCCGGCGTTCGGGATAAAGGTCCGAATGAAAGCGGATATCCTCCCCCATCATCCGCGCGATTTCGGGGTCGCCGCCCAAAGTGGAGATTTCCACCACCACCAGCCCCTGTTGCGGCGCGGTGGACAGGCAATTCTTGAAATGGAGATACATGCCATGGTCGACCACGCCCGACAGCATGATCGCGGGAAATTCGAAATCCTTGGGGGTCAGCATCGGCGCGGTCATCAGCATCGTCTCTTGGTCCTCTGGCGGATGGCAATCGACCGGCATTACGCATGGGCGGCCATTTGGTGTCCGAGCGGCCATGCGCTTTTGTCTGGCGCGGGGCGCAAGAGGATGTAAAGAACAGATCATGACCATGGGGCAATGGCGATGATCGCGAAACTCAAAGGACGGCTGGACAGCACGGGCATCGACCATGCCATCATCGATGTCGGCGGGGTCGGCTATCTGGTCGGCGCGTCGTCGCGGACGCTGGCGGCGCTCGGCCCGGTGGGCGAGGCGGTGACCATCCATACCGAGATGCTGGTGGCCGAGGATTCGATCCGGTTGGTCGGCTTTGCCCGTGCCGAGGAGCGCGACTGGTATCGGCTGCTGACCCATGTGCAGGGCGTGGGATCGCGCGTGGCGCTGGCGATATTGTCGGCGCTGGAGCCGCTGGAACTGCATCGTGCGATCATGATGGGCGACAAGGCGATGATCGCGCGCGCCAATGGTGTCGGCCCCAAGCTGGCGCAGCGCATCGTCAATGAGCTGAAGGACAAGATCGGCGCCGCGCCGGCCGGTGCGCCGGGCATCCCGGGCGTGGTTGCGCTGCCGACCGGCAGCTTTGCCGCCGATGCGCTGTCGGCGCTGCAGAATCTGGGCTTCAAGCCGGCCGAGGCCAGCGGCGCGGTGGCCGCCGCCGAAGAGGAACTGGGCGACGGCGCCAGCCTTGACGCGCTGGTCCGCCTGGCGCTGCGGAAGGCAGCGAAGTGACGGCCTTCCGCAAAGGCCGTCATGCTGAACTTGTTTCAGCATCCATGGCGCCGGCTGTACTGAACGGAGGCATCAATGAAGCAGCCGTGCGTCTATATTCTGGCGAGTCAGCCATACGGCACGCTCTACATCGGCGTGACATCCAACTTGCTGGGCCGGATGATACAGCATCGCGCAAGCAGGACGCCGGGCTTTACCGCTCGATATGGCGTGCATCGGCTTGTCCGATACGAAGCCTGCGATACGATGGAACAGGCCATCCTTCGCGAAAAACAGCTGAAACGGTGGCATCGCCAATGGAAAATCAATCTCATCGAAGCCGACAATCCACAATGGAGCGATCTGGCGATGGAATTGGGATTGCCCCCCTTAAGTCCGTGACGGGGGCAGGATGGATGCTGAAACAAGTTCAGCATGACGAAATGAGTGATATCCGCTGATGAGCGAAGAGGATCGTCTGATCACCCCCGCCCGCCGGGCCGAGGATGTCGATGCGGCGCTGCGGCCCAAGTCGCTCGACGAATTTGTCGGGCAGCAGGCCGCGCGCGAGAATCTGCGTATCTTCATCCAGGCGGCGCGCACCCGTGGCGAGGCGCTGGACCATGTGCTGTTCTTTGGCCCGCCGGGCCTTGGCAAGACGACGCTGGCACAGATCGTCGCCAAGGAAATGGGCGTGGGTTTCCGCGCGACGTCCGGCCCGGTGATCGCCAAGTCGGGCGATCTGGCCGCCCTGCTCACCAATCTGGACGAGGGCGATGTCCTGTTCGTCGACGAGATTCACCGGCTCAATCCGGCGGTCGAGGAAGTGCTCTATCCCGCGATGGAGGACCGGGCGCTCGACCTGATGATCGGCGAGGGGCCGTCGGCCCGCTCGGTGCGCATCGACCTGCCGCGCTTCACCCTGGTCGGGGCGACCACGCGCCAGGGGCTACTGACGACGCCGCTGCGCGATCGGTTCGGCATTCCGGTAAGGCTGCAATTCTACACGGTGGACGAACTGGAGTTAGTGGTGCGGCGCGCAGCGCGACTGCTGGACCTGCCCATCACGCCCGATGGCGCGATCGAGATTGCCCGACGGTCGCGCGGGACGCCGCGCATCGCCGGGCGGCTGCTGCGTCGGGTGCGTGACTTTGCCAATGTCGCGGGCGCGCCGACCGTCGATGCCAAGGTGGCGGACGCGGCGCTGCAACGGCTGGAGGTCGATCATCTCGGCCTCGACCTGATGGACCGGCGCTATCTGCACATGATCGCCGATATCTATCGTGGCGGGCCGGTGGGGGTCGAGACGCTGGCGGCGGGTCTGTCCGAAGCGCGCGACACGATCGAGGAAGTGGTCGAGCCCTATCTGATCCAGTTGGGGCTGATCGCCCGCACCGCGCGGGGTCGCTGCCTCAACGGGCCAGGCTGGAAACATCTGGGCCTCAATCCCCCGGCCGGGTCGCAGGACGGGCTGTTCGACTGATCCCATTGGCGCTTGCGCCATGCGGCCAGCCTTTCTAGAGCGCGCGCTTTCCCGATTCGACGCAGCGATATGCGCCGAAACCGGTTATTGTGCATGGCCGTTACGGCAAGGCCGGGCTATAGCCAGCTGGCGCTGCAGGCGCGCGGCAGACGCGCCGATGTAAGAGGAGTTGAGCCTGTGAGGGCGATCGAACGTTTCCCCAATCTGGTCACCATGTTCTTTGCCCGCGCCAAGGAAAAGGGCGACGCGCCCTTCCTGTGGCGCAAGACGCAGGGAACATGGCAGTCGCTGAGCTGGACCGAGGTGACGCGCCAGGTGGCAGCGCTGGCGGCCGGGCTGAAGGCGGAAGGGCTGAAACCCGGCGACCCGGTGATGCTGGTCAGCGAAAATCGCCCGGAATTCTGCATCGCCGATCTGGCGATCATGGCGGCCGGCTGTATCACGGTGCCGACCTACACCACCAATACGACGCGCGACCATCAGCATATCCTGACCGACAGCGGCGCGCGCGCGGTGATCGTGTCGACCGCCAAGCTGGCGACGACGCTGATGCCGGCGGTGCTGCGATCGCAGGTCAGCCTGGTGATCCCGATGGAGCCGATCCGCGGTGCGCAGGGCAATTATACGTGCCGTCTGTGGTCCGACCTGATCGCCGCCCATCCGGCCGATGTCGATGCCTGTGCGCTGGCCCAGACCGCCGCGCGCAGCGACCAGGCGTGCATCATCTATACCAGCGGCACCGGCGGCGCGCCGCGCGGCGTGATGCAGCATCATGGCGCGATCCTGGCCAATGTCGAAGGCGCGGGCCAGGTGGTGCTGGAGGATTTCGGCTGGGGCGACGAGGTCTTCCTGTCCTTCCTGCCGCTGAGCCACGCCTATGAGCATAGCGGCGGCCAGTTCCTGCCGATGCTGCTGGCCGGGCAGATCTATTATGCCGAAGGGCTGGAGAAGCTGGCCAGCAATATCGAGGAAGCCCGGCCGACCATCATGGTCGTGGTGCCGCGCCTGTTCGAGGTGCTGCGCACGCGCATCATCAAGTCGATCGAGAAGCAGGGCAAGTTCCCCACCTATCTGCTCAACCAGGCGCTGCGCATCGCCGCCAAGGAACAGCAGGGCAAGTCGTCGATCGTCGATCTGCCGATGAAGGCGCTGCTGTCGCGCACCTTGATCCCCAAGATCCGGGCGCGGTTCGGTGGGCGGATGAAGGCGCTGGTGTCGGGCGGCGCGCCGCTGAACCCGGATGTCGGTCTGTTCTTCGAGGCGATGGGGCTGATGCTGCTGCAGGGCTATGGCCAGACCGAGGCCGGCCCGGTGATCAGCTGCAACCGGCCCGCCGCCGGCATCGCGATGGATACGGTCGGCCCGCCGCTGGACGGGGTCGAGGTCAAGATCGCCGAGGATGGCGAGATATTGGTGCGCGGCGAGCTGGTGATGCACGGCTATTGGCGCAACCCGGCCGAGACCGAGAAGGTGTTGAAGAATGGCTGGCTGCATACCGGCGACATTGGCGAGATCGACGGTCGCGGCCGCATCCGCATCACCGACCGCAAGAAGGATCTGATCGTCAACGACAAGGGCGACAATGTGTCGCCGCAGAAGGTCGAAGGCATGCTGACGCTGCAGCCGGAGATCGGCCAGGCGATGGTCTATGGCGATCGTCGTCCGCATCTGGTCGGCCTGCTGGTGCCGGATTCGGAATGGACGATGGAATGGGCGGCCGCCAATAGCCGGCCGATCAAGGGCATCACCGATGATCCGACCTATCTGGCGGCGCTGCGTGCGGCGGTCGACCGGGTCAATGACGATCTGTCGGTGATCGAGCGGGTGCGCCGCTTCATCCTGGCGGACGAACCCTTCGCGATCGAGAATGAGGAACTGACGCCGTCGATGAAGATCCGGCGCCATGTCATCCGCAAACGCTATCAGGACCGGCTGGACGCGCTCTACAAGGGGTAAGCGCGTCCCCGGACCTATTTTGCCGGTGCACGATAAGGGGTGAAATCCCCCAGCGCGCAGCTGCCGGTGGCGATGCCGCTGACCAGGTCGGCGCTGGTGGTGATGTCGCCCCGGCAATATTGCGAGCCGAAGGTACGCACGATCATCGTGTCGCCGCGCGCCAGGCCGTTGCAACTGCCGATCAGTTCATTCTTGTAGACCAGCTTCTTGCTGACCCGATAGAGCAGCGTATTGCCGCTGATGACGGTGAAATTGGTCTGCGGCTCGCGATTGACGCAGCTCGTCTTTTCGCCCGGTTCCAGCCCGGCCAGCGCCTTTTCGAGCTTGGCCGCCTGCTTCTCGGTCAAGGGCGCAGGTTCATAGCTGCCAGCGCAAGCGGCCAGCGCCAGCGGCGCGAGACATATCCATGCACGCATTGCGACTCTCCATCCATGTCCTTGCAAACAGGACGTTGTGATAGCGCAGAATCCGTCAGGGACCGCGCCTAAAATGCGTCCTTGCCGGCCCGCCGATCCGCCAGTTGGGCCACGTCCTGCGCGCGCATGAAGATGTTGGTGTCGCGTTCCAGCGCGATCGTCGTGGGCACTGTCGGCTCGCCACGCGCACGGGCGGCAACGACATCCGCCATGCGCGCCTGGAGCGCGACATTGTCCGGCTCGACCGTCAGCGCGAATCGGCCATTGCTCTCCGTATATTCATGGGCGCAATAGACGATGGTGTCGCCGGGCAGCGCCTTGAACCGCTGCATATTGGCGAACATCTGGGCGGGCGTCCCTTCAAACAGGCGGCCGCAGCCCATGGCAAAGAGCGTGTCGCCAACGAAGAGGATCGCGTCATCGGCCAGATGATAGGCGATATGGCCGGCGGTATGGGCGGGCACCGCCATCACCGTGGCGACATGATCGCCGATGCGGACGCTGTCCCCCTCCCCCGCCTGCCGATCGAGCGTATCGATCTTCGCCGCTTCGGCCGCCGGGCCGGTGATGATGCAGCCGGTCTCAGCCTTGATGCCGGCATTGCCGCCGACATGATCGGGGTGCCAATGGGTGTTCCAGATCTGGTCGATGGTCCAGCCGCGTTCCGCAGCCGCAGCCAGCACCGGATCGGCGACCGACGGGTCGACCGCGACCGTCTGGCCGCTGGCATCATCATGCAGCAGCCAGACATAATTGTCCGAGAGGACGGGGACGCGGACGACCTGCAGCATCGGCTTACCAGGCCCCGATATTGGGCATCGACACCCAGGGTTCGGCCGGGTCGAGCCGGCCGTCCTGCAGCAGTTCGACCGAGATATTGTCGGGGGTGCGGATGAAGGCCATGTGGCCATCGCGCGGCGGGCGGTTGATGGTGATGCCGGCGTCCATCAGCCGCTGACAGGTCTCGTAGATATTATCGACCTGATAGGCGAGGTGGCCGAAATTGCGGCCGCCATCATAGACTTCCGCCGGGCTGCCATCCTGCGGGGGCCAGTTGTAGGTGAGTTCCACCTGCGCGTCTTCGTCGCCCGGTGCGGCGAGATAGACGAGGGTGAATCGCCCCGCCTCGCTGTCGAACCGCTTGACCTCCCTGAGGCCGAGCAGCTCGAAAAAGGCGATGGTCTTGTCGAGATCCGTGACTCGGATCATCGTGTGCAGATATTTGAGCAAGGCTTTCTCCGTTCGTCGCCATAAAGCAACGGTTCATCGGCAGATTGGCAGATAGCTCCATAAATAGGGCCGGGACCTGCCCGGCGGAAGAGGAAAGCGATCATGGCTCTGGAAATGCGGGACAAGGTGCTGCTCGGTTCGGCGGCGTTGCTGGCGGTCGGCGTGGTCGCGGGCGGCTATCTGTTGGGCGATGGCCTCAAGCGCGCCAGGGCGGCCGACCGGTCGGTCACGGTAAGAGGTCTCGCCGAAAAGGACGTGACCGCCGACCTTGCCACCTGGTCGATCAGCTATTCGGCGACCGGCACCGACCTGCCGACGGTGCGGGCGGAAATCGATGCCAATACCGAGGAATTGAAGGCCTATTTCGCCAGCCTGGGGTTCAGGTCCGATGCGCTGACCCCGGTCGGCGCGGGCGTGAACCAATATCTCAACAACGGCATCAACAATATCACCATCACCCAGCGGATGCTGCTGCGCACCACCGACATCGCCCGCGCCCAGCGCGCCGTCGCGCAGCAGTTCGACCTGGTCCGGCGCGGCGTGACGCTGCAGGAAGGATCGGGGATGCGCTACAGCTTTACCAAGCTGAATGACCTGAAACCGCCGATGGTGGCGGCGGCGACGCGGGATGCGCGCGCGGCGGCCGAGCAGTTCGCCAAGGATTCAGGGTCCGGCGTCGGCGGCATAAAGAGCGCGACCCAGGGCTATTTCTCGATCGACCCGCGCGACGGCGAGGGTGGCGACGGATCGAGCGACACGCCTTACAAGAAGGTGCGCGTCGTCACGACCGTCGATTTCTACCTGAAATAGCGGCTCAGTTCGCCGGGGGTGACGCCGGCGCGGGCAGTCGGCCGAGATTGTCGGCCGCTGCCTTGCCGGCCGGTGCATCCGGCGCCAGTTTCACCGCCCGTTGCCAGGCGGAGCGGGCGATATCCGTATGGTCGGTCAGGACGGCGATATTGCCCTCCTCCAGCGCAACCGAGGCATCGTCGGGCGACAATTGCACGGCGCGGGCAATATGCGCCTGGGCCAGTGCCAGTTCGCCGGTGCGACGCGCCAGCGTGGCCGACAGCAGCCAGGCAAGCGGATCCTTGGGCGCCTGAACCAGCGCGGTGTCGAGCGAGCCGCGGGCGCCATCGGCATCGCCCAGTGCCACCAGCGCGCGGGCGCGATCGAGATGCAGCTCGCCCTTTTCCATGCCGTCGGGCAGGCCACGGGCCAGCGCCGCGTCGAAATCCTCCCGCGCCTTCTTCGCGTCGCCGCTGGCAAGGGCGGCATTGCCGGCCTGGCCCCAGAGGCGCGCGCTCTGCACGATCTCACCGCCGCGCTCGGCTTCCTCCGCCGCCTGTTCGAAGGCGACGATCGCCGGCCCCCAGCGTTCGGCCCGCGACAAAGCAAAGCCCATGCAGTGGCGAGCGTAGAAGCTGCCCCCGTCGATCCGCCAATTCTGCGCGAAGGTGATCGCCTTGTCCGGCGATTCCAGCGCCTGGTCGAGACAGGCCTGGAACGGTCCGGCAAATTTCGCCGGGACCGGGATGCGCCCGTCGGCGTCCGGCGCCGAACGCGCGGCAGCGGCCTGTTGTACCGACGCTGCGGAGGCGGCCGCCGCTGCGGCATCCTCCTTCTTCTTGCGGCTGTTGCGCATCACCGCCTCGATCTCGGGATCATAGGCCTGCATGAACATCAGGAGGGGGAGGATGACGGGCATCAGCGATTGTCCAGAAGAGCGGCGACGGTGCGGATCAACAGGGCGATGTCGCCGTCGCGGGAAAGGCGATGGTCGCCATCCTTAATGAGCAGCGTCTGCACATCGGATGAACGCAGCCGATCGGCGGTGCGCAACGCGATCTCCCAGGGGACATCCCTATCGCACTGGCCCTGGAGCAGCCGGACCGGGCAGTCGATCGCGATTGCGTCTTCCAGCAGGCGATGCGCCTGACCGGACTGCCAGAAGCCCAGCGTCGTTACATAGGGCTGGTCACCATAGGGGGTAGGTTCCTCGATCCGCCCCTCGGTCGCCAGCAACACCTTGTCGGCATCGGTAAAGCCCCATTGGGTGAAGTCGGGCGCGGCGGCGATGCCGACCAGCCCCATGACACGATCCGGGCGGGCCAGCGTGACCAGCAGCGCCAGCCAGCCACCCATGGACGATCCGACCAGCAGCAGCGGCCCCTGTGTCAGTCCATCGATCAGCGCCAGCGCATCGTCACGCCAGCTGGCAAGCGTGCCATCCTCGAACCGGCCCTCGCTGGCGCCGCAACCGGCATAGTCGAGCCGCAGCATCGCCCTGCCCTGCTCGGCGGCCCAGGCGTCGAGCGCGATCGCCTTGCTCCCTTCCATGTCCGACATGTAGCCCGGCAGGAAGAGGATGGTCGGCCCCCGCCCCGGACGATGGCGATAGGCGAGGCGCAGCCCGTCGGCGCGCGCAAAAAAGTCGGGCAAAGATTCGGGCGCGTTCAAGTTTCAAAGGCTCCATCGCTGCGGGCCGGGCACGGCATGATCCCGGATTGCCATGTTTTGACGGCGAAAATAGCCCTTTCCCGTGAAAGTTCAAAAAAAACGCATTGGCGCGTTGACAGCTTTGGAGGCCGCCGTTAGAGGCGCACTCCTACCCCGTGCCCAGATGGCGGAATTGGTAGACGCACCAGCTTCAGGTGCTGGCGATCGCAAGGTCGTGGAGGTTCGAGTCCTCTTCTGGGCACCAGAGACCTTTCCGGCGACGTCCGGGAAGGTCCAGCAAGCAGCTGGTTTTACAGCATTTTTTCAGTGAAAATCGCCAAATGAAATCCGGGCTCATCCACCCGAATCCATTGGCAGCACCATCAGAATGATGGTGTTTTTGATGGTGCCGGCGAGCCCCTTTGGAGCTGGCACCATCATGGCACTGAATCACATCCAGATCACCAACGCCAAACCTCGGGACAAGGCCTATAAACTGGCCGACGCCGATGGGTTGTATCTCGCCGTCCAGACGAACGGTACGAAACTCTGGCGCATGAACTACCGGTATCTCGGTCGACAGAAGACGCTCTATTTCGGCGCGTGGCCCGAGGTAGGGATAGCCATGGCGCGCCAGCAGCGCGCCGCAGCAAGGGAGCAAATCGCCGCCGGGCTCGATCCCGCCGCTGAGAAGCGGAGCGACACACTTGCGCGCAAGGTGGCTGCGGACAACACATTCAGGACGATCGCTGAAGAATGGGTGGCGAAGAATGAGCGGGAGGGGCGCGCGCCGATCACGCTCGACAAGATTCGTTGGCTGCTCGGCATGGCCTATCCCATGATCGGCAGCTTTCCTGTCTCAAAGATATCGCCGCAGGAAGTCCTGGCCGTCCTGCGCAAGGTGGAGGCGACCGGCCGCTACGAAAGTGCGCGCCGGATGCGCAGCGTGCTCAGTCGGGTTTTTCGCTATGCGATCGCGACCGCTCGGGCGGATCGCGATGTCGCGGCCGACCTGCGTGGCGCGCTCATCACCCCGAAGGTCCGGCATCTCGCCGCGATCACGACGCCCAAGGAGGCTGGCGCGCTCATGCGCGCAATTGACGGTTACACAGGTCACGAAATCACCGCGATCGCTCTGCGGCTGTCACCCCATCTGTTCGTCCGGCCGGGCGAGTTGCGCAAGGCGGAGTGGCAGGAAATCGATATGCAAGCCGCCATCTGGTCGCTTCCGGCGGAAAAGATGAAAATGCGCCGTCCGCACCGTGTACCGCTTTCGCAACAGACGCTGGCGCTACTGGAGGAACTCCGTCCGCTGACGGGCGATGGAAGGTATCTTTTCCCGTCGTTCCGGTCACCACGCCAGTGCATGTCGGAAAACACCATCAACGCGGCGCTGCGGCGGCTGGGCTACAGCCAGGAAGAAATGACGGCGCACGGCTTTCGGGCGATGGCTGCGACCCTGCTCAACGAGATGGGCATCTGGAACCCGGACGCCATCGAGAAGCAGCTGGCCCACCTCGACACCTCCATGGTGCGCCGTGCTTACACGCGCGGTGAATATTGGGATGAACGGGTGCGCATGATGCAGCACTGGTCCGACTATCTCGACCAGCTGCGGGACGGCGCGAGAATCCTGCGGCCGAACTTTGGTAAAGGCAAAGGCACGCCAGGCTAGGCGCCGGTCAGGGCTTTCAGGCTCTTATATGGGATCAGCGTGGATCGCCCTACCTTGACGGTTTCCAGTTCACCAGACTGGATCAGCTCGTAAAGACGTGAGCGACTGATACCGGTGAGCTGGACCGCCGTGGAGATGCGGACCGTCAAAGGCTCGATGAGGATGGCCCCTGCTTGGGGATTGCTACTGTGCATCATAGATCACCGCTTCGTCCTGTTTCGTGCAAAGCTCCTGTCACTTTCAAGGAAGGCAGCGAGCATGGCAGGAATCAACTCGGCAACCGGCTCGTCACGACCATAGGTCGCTGCGTAGAGCGCAGCATAGTCGATCAAGGCCTGATGGAGGTCCGGCATGACAGCAATGCTGAGCTTGACCGGATTACGGTCGGGAAGCTGGGGCAATTTGAGGTCGGTCATTTCAGCGCTCCTTCTGTCGCCAGGGTGCGAGAATGAGATCTTTGTGCACAACCAGCCGAACGGCCGCGCCGGGGCGGACCGTGATGGTCGGTTGGATTTGCAGATTGCGGGATGTAATCTGGTCTCCGGCGCGGGACACATTTTGCTGGGTCGATTCCCTGATCGCCTGGACTAGATCGCTCTCTCCCGAGAAAGTGACGTTCGCCCCCACGCCAAGTAATGTCGAAATCGCGACGCCCCTGAGCAGCGTCCAAGTGTGGAAGTCGACTTTATCGGCAAGTCCGGCATAGCCTGAAGGGTCTGTTGCGGGCTCGTTGTCGAGCCGGATAGAACTGCCGTCCGGCAGGATGATCCGCTGCCACACCACCAACGCGCGCTTCTGCCCAAAAGCGACCACGCTGTCGTAACTGCCGATCAGCCGCGCGCCCTGCGGAATGAGAAGAATGCTGCCCGTGGCGCTGTCGAAGACCCGCTCCGTCACCTGGGCGGTGACGAGGCCGGGCAGGTCGGACCTGAGCCCGGTGATCAGGCTCGCCGCGATGACGCTGCCAGCGGACAGCATGTCCGGCGACGCCGGTGGGCTCAGCCGATGCTCGTTGACATCGCCGCCAGTGGCGCGCGCCGCAACAAAGTCGGACTTGCGCTGCTGGGCATTGGGATCGCGATCAGGATCGATGGCGATGCGCGACGCATCGCTCGCTACGGCCGGGGGAGATGACGGCGTCGCATCGGCATTGCGGGTCGGATCGGTGCGGTTGCCGGATTGCACCAGCAATCCCGACTCGCGTGCCGCCCTCAATTCCGTAGCCCGTCGATCGCGTTCGGTCGCGGCGGCCTGGTCGGCGCGACCGGCTTCGCCGCTCGCCGACTCCATGCCCATCGCACGCTGATGATTGAGGATGGGGCGGCCGAGATCGCCCGGCAGGGGCGGTCCGAGTTTGGGCACGTCGCCATAGCTGCCCGGCAAGCGGCTCAATGTATCGGTCGGCGCTTTCGCCACGACCGTCTGGTCGTCAGCCTGTCCAGTAAGGTGCAATGCGGACGGCCGCAGCGCGACCCAGGCTGTCGCGATCAGGCTGACCGAACCAAGCGCCGCGATCGCCACCACGGCTCCCCGCTTGAAGCGGATCGCCCGCGCAGGCTGGGCGCGAAGCGCCAGCGTTTCCGGGTCCACCTTGCCCGGTGTGGCGGGGGTTTCGGATACCGGTGGGGCTGCCACCTCGACGGTCATGATCCCCTCCGCTTGGGCGCGCCGTCCGCCACCCGGCTGATGCGGACGATCTGCTGGTGCTTCGTGCCGAGGCGAAGCTCGGCGACGTCGAAGATGCGATCGACGACATAGAAGCGGCCCTTCACGCGATAGTTGACGAGTTGGGCCTCGCCTTTCCCGTCAACCAGGAAAATCGGCGGTGCCTCGCCGACGGCCAGTGACGCCGGGAATTCGATGAAGGTCTGCCGCCCGTCGTCGAAAGCACGAAACGGCCGCCAGGCCGGTCGATCTCCCGTTACGGCATAGTTGAAATGAAGCTGCTCGACCTCGATCCCGGCCGCCACCGGAGCCGTCGCCTCGGCCGCCGCGGCGGCGCGCTTCAGTGCGATCAATGCTTCCTGGGGATAAGTCCAGGAAAGTGCGGCCATCGCCGTCGTCATCCCGCTGGTCAGTGCGATGTGATAGCTGCGCCGGTCGGTGGTGATGACCAGGTTGGTGGACAGGCCGGCACTGAATGGCTTCACCAGTATATGGGTCCGCTTCTCCGTGCCCGACCCGCTGGTTGTATCACCGATCACCCAGCGCACCGTGTCTCCGCTTGCCACGGCGACCAACGTCTCGCCCGGTTGCAGCGCGATGTCGGTCACCCTCTCCGGTGCAGTGATGACACGGTAGATGGCGCCGTCGGTGAAAGGATAGACTTGGACGGCGTTGATGAACCCCTGCGCGGTCGGCTCGATCGTCGCCGCGCGGTTGGCGATGGCGACCGGCGCGACTTCGCGCGACGCGTTGCGGATCGGCGGACTCGCCCCTGCGCTGCCGGCGAGAAGGATCAGGCAAGGCGCCAGCAGCGTGGTTGTTAGAGTTCGGGTCATGGCTGGGTCTCCGTATTGACGGTCGGTTGAGCGGCCAGGTTCGGGTCGAGCGGCGAGCCGAGTGGCACGTTGCTGGGCGGCGGCGCAGTACGCGCGGGAACAGTCGACTCAGCAGGCTCGAGTTCGCGGCTCCAGTCGATTGCGTCGATGTAGATGCCGAGCGGGTTCTTGCGGAGCGTGTCGGCCGATACCGGCGGCCTGGTCAGGATCGTCAGGATGCCGGTCCAGTGCGAGGAACCCGCCTCATTCCCACGCTCATAGGCCGTCTCGGTCCATTTCACCTGGAACGAGCGATCCGATGCCCGCACGACACTGGTCACCTGGACTGACACTGTGCGCTCGCCAATCTTGGCGAACGGGTCTGCAGATCGGGCATAGTCGCCGAGGAACTGGCCTGCTCGCGTCGTGGTGAAGTCATAGGCCGAGAGCCAGTCGCGGCGCATCAGCACTGGATCGAGCGAGACCCCACGCACATTCTCGATGAACTTCGCCAGATGCCACGCGATCTGGGGATCGGTGGGGCGATAGCCCGCTTCGGCCTCGGTCACCGCCCTAGCCTCGCCCAGGCGATCGACCTCGACGACATAGGGCGTGACCCGGCTCTGCAGCGACTGCCAGATGAGCGCACCTGACATGGCGGTCGACAGCGACAGCGTGCCGAACGCCATCAACCGCCAGTTGCGGGCCTGGACGCGGGCGGACCCGATACGGTCATCCCAGACTTGGCCGGCGCGTTGATAGGGCGTCTCGGGTTCAGGCGTCTGCGCGTAGCGCTGGACGGCGCGCTTAAAGAACATGGGGTATGAAGATCATGGCTCAATCTTCCCTTTCCTTGATGTCTGGAGTGGCGGATGCGCCGCCACGATCGCCTCCCTTCAATGTCTGGAGCGCGACGTGGCGGTGATGACGGGAGTCTTGTTGTCGGCGCAGTGACTGTGCCCAGGACGGCGGGCCGTTGGCGGGTGCGTCCGCAGCCTGCCCGCTCGATCCAGCTCCACCGTTGAGTGCAGACCATGCGGCATCACGACCGCGCTCGGCGGCCTGACCCAAGCCCAGCGCCGCCGATGTTTTCTGGCGGACAGCGCCCGCCGCCGCCTGCGCCATGCCGCCGATGCCGGCACCGACGCTCGTAGATCCGGCTGCGGTCTGGCCAAGCTGGTAGGAAGCCGTAGCGGCCGACCCCATCGTCGTGCCGGCCCGGATTGCACCGAGTGCTGCGCCACCAGCGGCGCGAGCCGCCCCCATGGCGCCGCCGCCCAGCGCAACGATACCGGCTGCGCCGACCGTCGTGCCGACCGCTGCACCCGCGCCGAGCTGCGGGGCACCGGCGACAAGGCCCGAGGCGATGCCGGGACCGAAGATACCGAGGCCGAACAGCGTGAGCGACGCCAGCACGAGGCTCATGGCCTGGCCGATGTCGGGTTCCTGGCCCTGCAGGGCAGCGGTGAACTCACTGAAGAAATTCGAGCCGATGCCGACGATGACGGCGAGCACCATTACCTTGATGCCGGAACTGACGACATTGCCGAGGACGCGCTCTGCGAGAAAGCTGGTCCGGTTCCAGAGCGCGAAGGGCACCAGCACGAAGCCGGCGAGCGTGGTCAGCTTGAACTCGACGATGCACACGAACATCTGCACGGCGAGGATGAAAAAGGCGATGATCACGATCACCCACGCGAACAACAGCACGATGATGGTCAGGAAATTGTCGAAGAAGCTGGTGAAACCCATCAGTTTCGACACCTGTTCGAGCAGCGGCCATGCCGCCGAGAAGCCGGTGCCGGCGAGGCGGCCGGGTTTCAGGAGATCGTCCGCCGAGAGCGTGCCGCCGCCAGCGGTCAGGCCGGCCGCCGCAAAGGAGTTGAAGATGATGTCGGCCAGGGTCGAGAAGCGGTTCAGGATGAAGGCGAACGCGCCGACATAGAGGATTTTGCGCAGGAAACGCCCGATCACGTCCTGTTCGCCGCCCATCGCCCAGAATAGCCCGGCAAGCGTGATGTCGATGCCGATCAGGGTCGTGGTCAGGAAGGCGACGTCGCCGCCCAGCAGCCCAAACCCGCTGTCGATGTAGCGGATGAAGGTCTGCAGGAATCGATCGATGACGTTCAGGTCGTTCATAGGGAAATCCTGGGAATGAAGCCGCGGGGTCCGATCTGGGGAGCGGGACCGAACCCCGCGGCGGCAGCGGCGAAGAGGCGAATTCGCCGCTGCCTGCGCGCCGGCTCGGGCCTATTGAGGGGTGTAGGCCGAGCCGGAACCGAGAAACTTGGTGGTCATGGCGCGGGCGTCGATCTCGGCCTGCGCGCGGCGCGCCTGCTCGACCGCCTGCGCCCGATATTGCGCCGCCATCAGGTTCTGGATTTGGAACTGTTGCTTGGCGGTCAGTGCGAGCAGCTGGTTGGTCGCCTGTTGCGCTTGCAAAGCGCCCTCGGCGCCCTGGCTCCGCGATACGATGCCATTGAGGGTCTGGGCGTCAGCCTGGACGTTCTCGACGACCTGCGCCTGCACGCCCATCGTCTGTCTGTAGGCTGCCATCTCGGTGTCGAGCCGGGTCCGCGCGGCTACAACCTGGCCGTTCATGGTCATCGCCTGGTTGAAGCTCTGCGGAAATAATGCACGGAACTCCTGGTCGAGACCGGCGACGCGGAACTGGATGCCTTGCGCCTGTCCCATCAACTGGTCGATCTGCTGAAGCGTCTGGGTGATCGCCTGGATCTCGGGGAAGCCAATCGTGGTAAGATTCTTCGCTTGGTTGACCAAGCTCTGCGCCTGGTTCTGAAGCGAGCGGATCTGGTTGTTGACCTGCTGGAGGGTTCGGGCGGCGGTAAGCAGATTCTGGCTGTAATTGCTCGGATCGAACACGGTGAGCTGCGCATGAGCGGGCGCAATCGGCACGATGAGCGCGCCAAGCGAACCGATGGTGCCAGCCCCGAGCGCGGTCGCGACCAGATATTTGCGGGTTGGGATACGCATGATATTTTACTCCTTGGCTTGGGGGGCGGGAAAATCGGCGAGGAGGCCGGCGGCCCAATCGAGACCGGCTCCTTCAAGGAAGCGGGCCGCGAAATCCTCGGGGCCGTGCTCGGCCAGCAGAACGTCGATCCGCGCCTGGGTCACAGGATCGGATGCGCCGCACAGGGCGAGCGCAATCGGGCCGAGGCCGAGTTCGAACAGGCGGTTGCCCCGTGCGGATTGCAGATAATAATGCCGCTTGGGCGTGGCGCGGCTGACCAGCTCGATCTGCCGGTCGTTGAGGCCGAACCGCTCATAGGCGGCGCGGGACTGCGGTTCGATCGCCCGGTCGTTGGGTAGCAATATGCGCTGCGGGCAGCTTTCGATGATGGCGGGCGCGATGCTGCTGTCGGCGATGTCGGCGAGACTCTGGGTCGCGAACAGCACCGCGACATTCTTCTTGCGCAGCGTCTTCAGCCATTCGCGGATGCGCGCGGCGAAGAGCGGATGGTCGAGGAAGATCCAGGCCTCGTCGAGCACCAGCAGCGTTGGCCGGCCGTCGAAACGCTCATCGAGCCGGTGGAACAGGTAGGTCAGCACCGGGGCGACCACGCCGGCCTGTCCCATCAAGGATTCTGTCTCGAAGCACTGGACGTCGGCGAGTGCGAGATGCTGTTCCGCCGCGTCGAGAAGTCGGCCATAGGGGCCGTCGAGCGTATAGGCGGTGAGCGCAGTGCGCAGCGCATTGGATTGGAGCAGCATGGCGAACCCGGTCAGCGTGCGCTCCTCCGGGGGTGCCGATGCGAGACTGCCCAAGGCCGACCAGACGGCGTCCTTCACCTCGGGGGTGACCATGACCTTCTCGTGGGCCAGCAGCGCCGCGATCCATTCCGCCGCCCAACTGCGTTCGCTGGCATCGTCGATCCGGCGCAGCGGCTGGAACACCAGGGTTTCGCCGCTGTCCGCGCCAAGACCGAGAGAATGATGCGCACCGCCCATGGCCAGCACCGCTGCGCGCGCTGAATAGCCCTTGTCGAATATATAGAGCTGCGAGCCGGGATAGCGCCGGAATTGGAGTGCGATGAGCGCCAGCAACACCGACTTGCCCGCGCCGGTTGGGCCGACGACGAGCATGTGGCCGACATCGCCGACATGGGTCGAGAGGCGGAACGGGGTCGATCCGCTGGTCTGCGCGTGGAGCAGCGGCGGGCCGCCGAGGTGGCGGTTTTCCGTCGGTCCGGCCCAGACCGACGACAGCGGCATGAGATGGGCGAGGTTGAGGGTATGGACCAGCGGCTGGCGCACATTGGCATAGGCCTGGCCGGGCAGCGACGACAGCCACGCTTCGACCGCGTTGACGCCCTCGCGCTTCGCCGTGAAGCCGAGGCCATTGATGATCCGCTCGACCGCGCGGACCTTGTCCTCGGCGCGGGTGCGGTCGACGTCCGACACCGTGATTGTCGTCGTCAGATAGCCGAAGGCGACGTGATCGCCGCCAAGCGCCTGCAGCGCGAGATCGGCATCGACGACCTTGTTGTCGGCGTCGGTGTCGAGGAGCTGGACCGGCTGGTTGTACATCACCTCGCGCAGCAGTGCTGTGATCGACTTACGCTTGTTGAACCATTGCCGGCGGATCTTCGTCAGCGCCTTGGTCGCATCGGTCTTGTCGAGCGCTATGAAACGCGTGACCCAGCGGTAGCCGAAATCCGACAAGTTGAGCGCGTCGAGGATGCCGGGCCGGCTGAGGTTCGGGAATCCCAACACCGTCAGGGTTCGCAGATGGCGGTCTCCAAGCTTGGGCTCCAACCCGCCGACCAGCGGCGTATCGGCGAGCAGCGCATCAAGATAGATCGGTGTCTCCTGCACGGCGACCGGATGGGGGCGGCTGGAAACGGTGCCGTGGAGATAGGTCAGCGTCTCGGCGTCGCTTAAGGGCCGCACCTCGGGCATGAAGCCCGACAGGAGGTCGAACACACGATCGGTCTCGGCGATAAAACCGGCGAGGCTGGCGTGCCAGTCCCGGCCCTTCGCGTCGTCAGGCCGCTCGACCAGCGTCCGTCCCGCCGCATCGCTGCTGTCTGCGGGTGGCAGCCAGACCAGAGTGCTGTGGTAGACACTCTCGAAATGCTGGCCCTCGGCTTCGAACCCGGCGCGCCGCTCCTGCTCGACCAGCCAGGACGCCGCGTCGGGGAAGGCGCCGTCCGGATACCCGAGCGCCTCGCGCCGTTCGGCCTCGAAGAACAGCGCCCAGCCCGATCCTAGGCGCTTCAGAACATTGTTCGCCCGTGCGCAGGCCGAAACCAGTTCTGCTTCGGTCGCGCTTTCGAGATCAGGACCGCGAAAGGCGAAGGACCGCATGAAGCTGCCGTCCTTGTTGAGGATGACGCCAGGTGCGACCAGCGCGGCCCAGGGCAGATGATCGGTAAGCCGGTCGGCACGCGACCGGTATTCCGCGAGATTCAGCATGCCAGATATCCCTTTTGGCGCAGATGGCGGAGCAGCACCGGCACGAAGTCCGGGTCGCGACGGGCCGCGAACACTGCGATGCTGTGGCCAATCGCCCAGATGCCGATCCCGACCAGCCATTGCTGCAGGCCCAACCCGACCGCGGCCGCGATGGTGCCGTTGACGATCGCGATGCCCCGGGGCGCGCCACCAAGCAGGATGGCTTGCCCCAGGCTGGCGTGGATAGGCGCCTCGAATCCAGCAACATGACCGTTGTCGATGTGGCTCATGCGACGAGCGCTCCCCCGCCGAAGCTGAAGAAGGACAGGAAGAAGCTCGACGCCGCGAACGCAATCGACAGGCCGAAGACGATCTGGATGAGCTTGCGGAAGCCGCCGGACGTCTCGCCGAATGCGAGAGCGAGCCCCGTGGAAATGATGATCAGTACCGCGACGATCTTTGCGACTGGTCCTTGGACAGACTCCAGCACCTGCTGGAGTGGTTCTTCCCACGGCATACCCGCGCCGCTGGCATAGACGCGGCTGGTCATGGTAATCGACAGGCCAAGCACCAGCCCGGTGAGGAAGAAGCGGTCGCGGTTGGAAATACGAACGATGGTCATGTCAGTCTCCTTCAAAGTCGTGGTTGGGGTCTGGGAAGAGATCGACGACGGCGTAGCCGCCATCGGGGTCGAGGCCCGCGACGCATGCGATCGCCTCGATCCGCCGCGCGGTGCCGCGGCCGGCGATGAAGACGATTATGTTGATCGCCTCGGCGACCAGGTGGCGCGGCACGATGACCACGGCTTCCTGGATGAGCTGCTCGATCCGGTAGAGCGCGGAAGCGGCGCTATTCGCATGGACGGTCGCGATTCCGCCGGGATGGCCGGTGTTCCAGGCCTTCAGCATGTCCAATGCCTCGCCGCCCCGGACCTCGCCGACAATGATGCGATCAGGTCGAAGGCGCAGCGTCGAGCGCACGAGATCGCCCATGGTGACGGCGGTGTTGTTGTCGGATGAGCTTGGCCGGGTCCTGAGCGCGACCGTGTCGCGCGCCGGCGATTGCAGCTCGCGGGTATCCTCGATCAGGATCACCCGTTCGTCGAGATGCGCCATTTCGGCGAGCAGCGCGTTGGCAAGCGTCGTCTTGCCCGAGCTGGTCCCGCCGGCGACAAGGATGTTGCGGCGATCGACGACGGCTTGACCCAGAAGGCGCGCGGCCTCCGCCGACATGATGCCGTCGGTCACATAGTCCGTCAGCGTGTAGATGCGGGCCGCAGGTTTGCGGATCGAAAAGCACGGGGCGGTCGAAACGGGCGGCAGGATTCCCTCGAACCGCTCCCCGGCGCCGGAGCCCAGTGGCGGCAGTTCGGCCGACACGATGGGCTTCTCGCCATGGACTTCGGATCGGACATGGGATGCCACCAGCCGGATGATCCGCTCGACTTGGGCCGGATCGAGCTTCACGTCGGTATCGACGCGGCCTTCGCCGAGAATGTCGACCCGCAGCGCGCCGTCGGGATTGACCATGATCTCGATCACACGGCTGTCGGAGAGCGCGGCGGCAATCGCCGGTCCCATTGCGGTGCGCAGCATGGCACGGCGGCGTTCCGCGGAGACGCTTGTCGTCTGGGCGGACATCATGATGCGCCTCCGTCGGATTCGACGGGTGCCAGTGTGCGCTTGCCGCCCGCTATCTGGCGACCGACCTGGGAGACGAACGCCTCGAACCGGTCACGCCCGATGGCGCGGGCCGCGGTATCGGCTTCGGGCAATGGTGCCGTCACCATCAACTGGTAGCGGACGAACAGCGACAGGCTTTCGAGCAGCACGTCGATGTCGCGTCGCGCGCCGGCGAGTTCGCGTGTCAGCCGGTCGAGGCGAACCTTCAGGAGGTCGTCGACTTCCTTGGTTCCCCGGCGCGCCAGCCAGTCCTTCAGTGCGTCGTTGACGAGGTGGCTCTTGTTGCCGCGCGGCCCGGCGGCGAGCGCCTCCAGCGCGTCGCTGAGTTCGCGGTCGATATAGAGGTTCTGGCGGATCTTCATCGCAGCCTCAGAAATCCGGTATGAGGTCGCGCTTCGCGCCCTCGTTGATAGCATGGCCCCGGACGATGGCGTTCTGCCCTTGCGCCTGGTCCATGGCGCGCTTGTCGGCGGCAACATCATCGTCGTCGGGCACGATCTGGGGATCGCGCGTGTCGGCGGGGTCGGTTGTTTTAGAGACCTGCTCGGGAAGGCCTGGATGGCGCTGCTGCTGCATGCCGCCATCGTCCTCACCGCCTGTGGCGTCCTCCGACTGGTGCAGGCGGTCGTCGATGCTGCGCACTTGGTTGGACCATTCATCGCCGCGCGACTTTGGGCAGTCGGCATATTGGCCCGACGCCAGCACAGGTGCGGGCGCCACGCGCGCGGCGAAGTTGCGGTCGAGGAAATAGCGTAGCTTGCGTGCCCGGATCGGCGCGAGCCCTGACACGAGCACCAGTTCCTCGTCGGGCGAAAGCTGCATCACCTCGCCCGGCGTCAGGAGCTGGCGGGCGGTTTCCTGGCGGCTGACCATGACGTGGGCGAGCCAAGGTGCGAGGCGATGGCCGGCATAGTTGCGCATCGCACGCTGCTCGGTCGCCGTGCCGAGCGCGTCGGATATGCGCTTGGCGGTCCGCTCGTCATTGGTCGCGAAGGCGACGCGGACATGGCAATTGTCGAGAATGGCATTGTGGTCGCCATAAGCCTTCTCGATCTGATTGAGGCTCTGCGCGATCAGGAAGGCGCGGATGCCGTAGCCGGCCATGAAGGCGAGACTGGTCTCGAAGAAATCGAGACGCCCCAATGCCGGGAACTCGTCGAGCATCATCAGGAGCTGGTGCCGGCGCGCGGATGTTCCGGGCTGGTCGAGCCGCTCGGTCAGGCGGCGGCCGATCTGGTTGAGCACGAGGCGGATCAGCGGCTTGGTGCGGCTGATGTCAGATGGCGGGATGACGAGATAGAGCGACAGGGGGCGCTCGGCCTCGATCAGGTCGGCTATCCGCCAGTCGCAGCGCGACGTGACCTCGGCGACGGTCGGATCGCGATAGAGGCCGAGGAAGGACATCGCGGTCGACAGCACGCCGGAGCGCTCGTTCTCGCTCTTGTTGAGCAGTTCGCGCGCGGCGGAGGCGACGACGGGATGGACTCTGGGGTTCTTGTCATCGCCGAGATGATTGGTGGTCATCATCCGGCGCAGCGTGGCGACGAAGCTGCGCTGTGGGTCGGACAGGAAGGTCGCGACGCGGGCCAGTGTCTTTTCCTCCTCGGCATAGAGCACGTGCAGGATCGCGCCGACGAGCAGCGAATGGCTGGTCTTTTCCCAGTGATTGCGGCGTTCGAGCGCGCCTTCGGGATCGACCAGGATGTCGGCGATGTTCTGGACGTCGCGCACCTCGTCGATGCCGCGCCGGACTTCGAGCAGCGGATTGTAATGCGCCGACGCGGCGTCGGTCGGGTTGAACAGCAGGCAGTGCGAGAAGCGCGCACGCCAGCCAGCGGTCAGCGTCCAGTTCTCGCCCTTGATATCGTGGACGACGGTGGATCCGGTCCAGGACAGCAAGGTCGGAACGACGAGGCCAACGCCTTTGCCCGATCGCGTTGGCGCGAACGCCATGATGTGCTCGGGGCCGTCGTGGCGGAGATAGCGGCCACCGAGCATGCCGAGCATGACGCCCGCGTCGCGATGCAGCCCGGCACGCTCG
Source organism: Sphingobium scionense (assembly GCF_014197035.1). Lineage (GTDB taxonomy): Bacteria > Pseudomonadota > Alphaproteobacteria > Sphingomonadales > Sphingomonadaceae > Sphingobium > Sphingobium scionense. Next base: position 76,274 of record NZ_JACIEU010000020.1, read on the forward strand.
ATCTCGCGGGGGCTTGCCCAGCGGGCCGAACCATAGGTGGTGACATTGCTCGACTGGCGCGCGCGCCACAGCGAACCGAAGATCGCTGCCGCGCAGCCGATAAAGCCGCTGGCGCCGGCGAGCATGCCCGCCTTGTCGAAGACGATCGGGGCATAGGCATCATAGTGATACCACCAGCCGAAGAGCGCCCAGGGATGGTAGATTGGCATAGTGCCGAGCCGGAACCACGGCAGGCCGAGTTCGGGCTGGTAGGCGAGCATCGCCGCCGCCCACTGCGTCGCGGCCCATACCCCTGCGATCACGATTGCGAAGACGACAAGGATCTGGCCGATAAGCAATTTTGTGGGTGTCATGTCGAGGCTCCCGCCCGCCGGACAGGATCGGCTCGGGCGGATTCAGACTCGGTGACGGACGCCAAAAACGGAACGGTGCTGATGGGCGCAGATGGGCTCGCCTGAGTCCGTTCCGGTCAGATGCCGGAACCGGAAGCTATCCGGCAGGCGTCGCCCGCCAGCTAGAGGTCGGCGTCGGTTCGGAGCGTTTCGATGCGTTCGCGCGAAACGGTCTCGACAATATTGCGGAGAGCTCGGACCGACTGCGAAAGCGCCACAAGGTCATCATTGCCGATCTCGTAGCTGGCCGAATAGCGCGCCTCGACATAGGCACGCTTGAGCAATTCGAAGCGGCGGCGATCGATCCGGGCAGCGCGTGGCCACGCCTCGATCAGGCGCGGTTCGCTATCTTCGGCGAGCGACCGCAGGAATTTGATATTGTGGGAGCGCGGAAAATACAGGGTGCGAACAAGCAGGAAGCAGATATAGGCCCGCTCGGTCGCTTGATGGAGCAGGAAAGCCGCATCTTTCAATTCGCCCTCCTGAAGTGCGAATGCTGCCAGTTTGATCCCGCTGTCGACCTTGGCGAGCCAGTCTTGGAAGTAGGTGGAGGCCATCTCATAAGCATCGGCGGCCGTCAGCGGCTGGGGCGTGGCAAGTGCGCTCCCTGGCAATTCGTAGAGAACGATCCCGTCACGGGCGATATCGACCCAGAAATATTCACCGCGGCTCAGCGCCTGGTTCACTTCCTGCAGGGTATGCACGATGATGTTCACCGGCCGCGCGATCGCGGTATCGCGTAGGATCTTGTCCTCGGCGACGTACCAGTAGTCGGCAATGTCGGTAAGGTCGGGATGGCTGACGATGATCAGCAGGTCGTAGTCGGACTGATAGCCATTCTCTGGCTCGTCGACCCAATCGTCACGCGCATAGCTGCCGAACAGGATGATCTTGAGGATACGCCCGTTCTTCTTCCACGGCTGGTTCGCGCGCGCTGTCGCCTCGGCGAACTCGCCCATCAGCAATTGCTTCACGCGGTCCAACTCGCCTTGCTGGACCGAGGGCAGATGATCGATGGCGTCCTTCATGCAAGCGATTCTCGTTAGAAAGCCAGATCTTAGCAACCCTCAATTTCCAGCCATCGTCGCGCGGCTAACCGCCCGCGCACCCAAACGCTTACTGTGAGAGGCTGACCGAAAAAGAAGTTGGGTGATATCAGCGAGATGTGATTCAGTCGGAGTTGCGAAACGACGACGGAGTGACACATGTGGACCGACACCACCCGGCGGCAGTATGCCAGAGCCGAACTGCTTTTGCCAAGTGATCTGACTGACGCGGAATGGGCGATTTTGGAACCGCTGCTCCCACCGCGTTCGAAGCTCGGTCGTCCGCCAGTTTGGGATTACCGGCAGATTGTCGAGGCGATCCTTTATCTGCTTCGGGGCGGACTGCCGTGGCGGATGCTGCCGCCAGGGCTATTTCCGCCCATGACCACTGTACAGCATTATTTCTACCGATGGAGCGCAATGGGTGTGTGGAAATCGATCAACCACGCCCTGCTGCTAATGGCACGTGAAGCGATGGGTCGGGAAGCTTCTCCCAGCGCGGGTGTCATCGATAGCCAAAGTGTGAAAACGACAGAAAGTGGCGGCCCACGGGGCTTTGACGCGGGCAAGAAGATCAAGGGTCGCAAACGGCACATCGTCACAGACACGCAGGGCCTGCTGGTCGGTGCCATCGTTCACACCGCCGATATCCAGGATCGCGACGGTGCGCGTGACGTCCTTGCCAGCATCCGCCAAACCTTCCCGTGGTTGCGTCACGTCTTCGCCGATGGGGGATATGCCGGGGACAAACTGCGCACCGCGCTCACCAAAATCGGCACATGGACCTTGGACATAATTAAGCGCTCCGACGCCGCCAAGGGCTTCAAGCTTCTGCCACGCCGCTGGGTAGTCGAGCGGACAATCGCATGGCTGAACCGCAACCGCCGCCTCGCCAAGGACTTCGAGCGAACCATCGAAAGCGCCACCACCTGGCTTTTCATCGCATCCGTCAACCAAATCACCCGCAGAATCGCACGCGACTGTAATCAAAACGCTTCTTTATGAGTCAGAGGCTGAGACGCCTACGATCGTTAATTAAATGCCCTTACCTTGGCCAAATCTTTATTTAAGTGAACGAGCTTTCACTTAAATAGGCTGAACGGTTAGATCCTCGAAATCCCGGCCTTCACAGTCTTTGGGGCAGCAAAGTCAAAACGGATTGCTTTTTGTTCATCCATGCGGCGGCAACCGGATTGCGCCATGCTATTATGTCATGAATGAGCTGGTACCCATCGGCCACGCTGTGCGCGATATTGGCCCATGACGGACGATTTGGTTCCGTAATCGCCTGATCGACTGGAGGTTATCATAAGCAATCTCGCGGAACTGGCTGATGAGCTGATTTGTTGGCGCACCGGGAAAGCACGTTCGGAAGCGGACGTTCCAAATTCGGTTGTCTTGGCCTCGGGTGAAGATATTTTCCCAGAAGGCGAATTTAAGATGGGCGACGATTTTGCCGGTTATCTGCAATCCAGTCGCACTGCGGATAAGGTCCGACGCCAGATTATAGTTGAATAGTCGCTTTGGGCGTAAAAAGGCCGCGAATGGATAAGAACAGCCCCAACACGCAAGATCGTCGTCATTTTGACCTTCCAAATATTTTGCCTGCGGACCCATGGGCAGCGCGCCGCTCGGCAAGCTTCCGTCGTCATTCGGCTAGATATTCAGACGCTTTCCCGCTTTCGACGTAATCAAAGACGCTGATCTGGACCTCTAACAGTGTCCCATGATCGACCTTACCCCTCACATTGTCTAAGTTGAAACGGAATTTACCGTCATCGGCCGGCACAATTTCAATCATGATGCCTGCGCGTTCGATGAATCTCCCGCCGTTTGGTGCGACGGACCACTTCGGTGAATCGACGAAGGTCTTGCGGCGGGTCAGGTAATTGAGAAACGCCGCATGGCCTTCAGTACCAACCGTACTTTCCGTCAGCTTATCGGCGCATTTCTCGCCGACAATCATCGTGCCCCAGTTTGGATGTGTCACCATATGGGCATAGCGAAGCGGCTGTTCGCATCGCTCGCACTGCCCATTCAGGTCGCCGAGATCGTCGTGGGCGATCAACTCCCAATCTTTTGACGGCATGATAATGCCGTGCTCCTTGGCGTGGCATCCCCGGCACAGCACGTCGCATTCCTCGTAAGGGTATTCCCACGGCATCCGGCCTTTCACATAGATCCGATGGTGGACCTGGAGCACGGCTTCCGGGGAACCACGCAGGCAATGGACGCACTTACCACCGTGCAGTTTGATCTGATCGGCGCAATACGCCTTCCATTCCCGTTGCCGATAGAGCTTCATCGTCCCCCGCCGTCGCACTGGCCGAAGGATGAGCGTATCGTAGTGAGGGATTGTTTGCGACGGCCATTCACGCAACCGCGCCGCGAAACGGCCGGACCATGGCATCCGAATATTGTCGGTGGGGGCAGGGATCTCGCCCGACCGCGATTAGTTGATTACAGCGCCGGAAATTTTGACTAGATTCTCATCGCAGCCGGATTTGCGGTTGCCCATTGCTGGATTGAAGCCCGATAAAATGGCCCGCGCCGATCATCTCGTCTCTCTTGTTCGCGCCAGCGTTGCTGGTGACCGCGAGACGCTGCGCGCTGCGGCCGAGGCAATCGTGGCGGACGAACGGGCGAAAAAGCACCACGTCGTCGCAGACCGCATTGAGCGTGCCCTGGGCACCGTGCCGGTCACACCGCCGCCCCTGACCACATCACAGCCGCAGGTGGGACCAGGACGGGATACGATCATCGAGATCGAACCTCGGGTCCGCTTTGACGATCTGCTCCTTTCTCTGCCTGCGCACGAAAACGGGCGTCAACTCATCGAAGAGCATGTCCGTGCCGATGTCCTGCGTGCGCATGCCTATGAGCCGCGCCATCGAATCCTTCTTTCCGGCCCGCCCGGAAACGGCAAGACGTCCTTCGCCGAGGCAATCGCAGAGGCCCTTGGCCTTCCTTTCTTCGTCGTACGCTATGATGCGCTGATTGGCAGCTATCTTGGCGAGACCAATGCGCGACTACGTAAGCTCTTCGACTATGTGCGCACTCAGCCAAGCGTTTTGTTTTTCGACGAGTTCGATGCCATCGGCAAGGAGCGCGGCGACACGCATGAAACCGGTGAGATCAAGCGCGTGGTCTCGTTCCTGCTCATGCAACTCGATCAGCTACCGCCGTATGTTATCGTGATTGCAGCGACCAACCATGCCGAGTTGCTTGATCGCGCGGTTTGGCGCCGTTTCCAGATGCGGCTGGCATTCCCGGAGCCAGATCGCAAACTTCTGGAGGTGTTTCTGGACCGCATTATTTGTGGTTGGCCAGAGGCGCCGCGCATGTCGTTACAAAAGATCGCGGCGCGCCTTGGCGAGGTCAGCTATGCCGAAGCGCTCGACCTGTGCCAGAACGTGCGGCGGAGGCAGATATTGGGTTTGGGGGAGATCAGCATCGATGAGGCGCTCGCGAAAGAGCTTGATTTGTGGAAGTCTCGCGTTCGGCCAGGGAATGTAGATGCCGAGCGATCCATCCAAGCCCCTGCTGAGGCTGACGCCGAGCCAGCCAAGACAACGGCCCGCCGGCCCGCAAAAATTTCCTCGCCCACCTGAGTCTTTCCCCAGAGAGCGTCAGCAAGCCGCATTTGCGCCGAAATTCGATCGCCTGGCCCAAGCGCTAGCGCGGGATCCCGGTGGCCTTGAGCTGCGCGCTGATCCGGCTGCCCTCGCCCCGGAACGACTGCTCGTTTTCGAAGTCCGCGGCTCGGTGAACAATTTCGCCGCAGCGGTGCAGCGCGTTCCCGGCCTTGAATTGATCGACGAGGAGGAGTTGAGCAGCGACGACGACAAGGACCCCATTGCCTATCTCCTTGTTCCAGACGCCCGTGCGCTCGCTGAGCTGCTCTCTCTTTGGAAGCGCTGGAACGCCGATCGGCTGCAATTCGGGGAAACGCCATGGCGTGGCGTGTTCGAACTGCTTCGTGATCTGCGCCCATGGGGGCCGCAGGACCGGGTTCAGCAATTGGATGCCGGTTTTCTGGTGGAAGAGGTTGAAGGGCGCGGCGAAGATGAACTTGTACCGCTAGAGATCGAGCTAATCTACCGGGCCTCCGAGGATCAGGCCCGGACGTGGGAAGACGAAGTGCGCGTGGCAGTGACCGCGCGCGGCGGGCAAATCATCTCACGTGCCCGGCTGCCCGACATCGCCTATCATGCATTGCTCGTGGATTTACCAGTACACGCGATCCGCGAAATCATTGACCGGGCAGACGGCGGGATCGCCGGTCTTGAGCCCGTCATGCACATCCGCCCACAAAGTCTGGCGACGACCATCGAGATCGAGGACGCCACAGAGGCCGGCGCCGCTGCGGCGGTCGGGCAATTGCGCGATCCGATTCTGGCGCTGCTCGACGGTGTTCCGGTAGCCGCGCATCCGCTGCTTGCCGCCCATCTCGTCGTCGACGACCAATTCGATCTTGAACCCCATGCGCCCGTGGACCAGCGAGTTCACGGTACAGCGATGGCGTCACTCATCGTCCACGGCGACCGGAACAATTCTGCATCAGCGTTGCCGCGACGCGTTCACGTCGTTCCAGTGATGGGAGCGGGAGATCGCTTTCCGGCACGACGGCTCGTAGTCGATATTATCTATCTGGCCATCCGAGCGATGCGGGAAGGCGCGGGCGCGACGGCACCGGGCGTGCTCATCGTCAATCTTTCGCTTGGGAACGAACGGCGTCCCTTTCAGTCGTCACTATCGGCATGGGCACGGTTGCTGGATCGACTAGCTTACCGATATGGCATTCTGTTTCTGGTGAGTGCCGGTAACGTGAGGGAAACCTTTGGTGTTCCAGCTTTCGCGACCGGTATGGCTTTCGAGGACGCTGATGCAGCCACTCGTTGCGACGGTACGCTGACCGCCATTGGCAATGTAATGGCAGACCGGCGTATGTTTTCGCCGTCTGAGGCGATCAACGCGGTGACGGTCGGCGCGTCCAACGACGATTGGGTGTCCGCAGCCGACCGTCGCGCCGCCCGCACCATCATTGACCCGTTTCCGGGCATGCGGGCCGCCAATCCATCGAGCGCGCTAGGCCCCGGTTTTGCACGGTCCGTCAAACCCGACATTTTGATGCCAGGCGGTCGTGAACATCTTCGCCAGATACGCACCGACGGCCATGTCTTCGTCAGGCCGGCGGCTTCCACCCGCCCCGCTGGCCTTAAGGTCGCGGCGCCTCGCACCGGCGGTATCGGAATAGCCGAGGCCTATTCGGGCGGCACCAGCGGGGCGACCGCACTAGCGTCGCGTACATGTCATCGGATTCATGACGCACTGGAGGTGGCATATCCAGATTTTACCGGTCTGCCCCACATTCAGCGCGCCGTTCTGCTCAAGGCGCTGCTTGTCCATCCCGCTCGCTGGCCCGATGATATTGCGGCACGGATTAAAGCGATTATCGGTCCGGTTGGTGGGCATCATAGTCATATCAAGGACAATATCAGGCGTTTTCTCGGATTTGGCTATGTCGACGGCGATGACGCGGTGGCGTGCGCAGAAGATCGCGCGACTTTCTGGGCGGTTGGAGAACTCGCCCGTGATCGCGTTGCCACTATCCGTGTCCCTGTACCGGCGGTCATGAGCGGCCAGGCGAGGCCGCACAGCCTTTCGGCGACGCTGGCCTGGTTCACACCTGTCCAACCGGGGCGCAAAAGTTACAGATCCGTTCGCCTCAAACTGCTCGATCCGGCAGAGGCCGGTACTTTGAGCGTTTCACCGCGCAGCCTTCAACCCGACGGCAATCAGACCAATCGCGGCACCATATTCATGCGCTGTTGGGACGGTAACAAAGCGCCGGTTGTCGGCCCGGATATGTTTATTGATCTCGTCGTGCAGCGTGATCCGGACCCTGGCACGCCGATCGATGAAGCGGTGCCATTCGGTCTGGCGGTCACGATCGCCATGCCCGGGATCGTGGATCTCTATACACAGGTCGCGCAGCGTCTCGGCATCGCACCGCGGCAGCCGGTCTGACGCTGAAATATAGCAGCCATGACCGAAAAGAAGAAGCCTGCCAAAGCCGAACGTCCATCGGCGAAAATGCGGGCGTTGTTCCGCGAGGTTGCGCGCGACATCGTTGCGAAGGATCGCGAAGCACGTAAACGGGGTATCGCGCAAAATACGATCGGTGAGATAGAGCGGGCAATGGTAAAGGCTTATGTCTACGGACAAGAAGCCCTGCTGGACGATCGTATGTCGTTACGTTCATCCGATGCGCCATTCGACTGGTTGGAAATTCCGCCTCGTGCTCGTGGGACGCTAAGTTTCATGACGATCTGTTTTTCGCAGCGCTGGTCAGCCTCACCAGGCGAAGCGGCGGCGGCTCAGGACAGAAGTCCAGACGAGATTGAAACATTCAGTGAGGATGATCGCAAGCGGTGGGCCATAATTCGCGGCGATAAGCGCAGCAATCGATCGGTTGGCGACGGCAGTGTCGCGCCATTAATTCGCCTGGGCTTGCTTGCGGCGCGCTCCGATCACGGCAACCGATACGTTCTCACGTCTGCCGGGATTGCTGCGGGCAAGGAGTATTGGCGTCGGTCCGATGCTGGTGATCCTACACTCCCAAGGGAAGGGATGCGGTGAAATCTACCCGAAGCATCTTGATCAAATCGCATTCCGGACTGCCGATTAGGACATGCCGATGCTCATGATCCACAGAATGGGCACGGAAGCGATCGGCGCCAGTGGCCACTCAAAGAGCTCCAGGAGTACTCGGCTGGCGACCCAGAAAACAGGGGGCGGGCGCCCTTCGGTAGAAATGAGATGAGTCGTACACCATCTTGCGATGGGTGCTGCAAAGCGCTTTCGAATTTCGACCAGGGGACATTTGCCGCTCCGCTGTTGCCCCCAGGCCATGCTGCCTTGAGGCACTATAATTGTGATGACGCGGGTCCGAGATTTTCCCGGATCAGGGAATGCGCGAGGCAAAACTCCGATTAAGACCGCGGAAATCTTGGAGAACGCCTGCGATTTTCAAAATTCGCGATGGCGCAGTTGCCACGATGTTCTATCATCGGACCATGGCGAAAAAGATTACCGACAATCAACTGATCGGCGAGTTGGGCGAGGCGGCAGTACGCAAGCGTTTCTTGTCTATGGGTTTCCAGTTTGACTCTCGTAGTCGGCTGGAGGCGGGCATTGACGGCTTGGCGGAAGTCATGATTGATGGCGAGCCGACCGCCCGCATGATTGCCGTGCAGATTAAGTCGACGCGGGGAGCGAAATACACGTCCGAAACCGACACCAGCTTCACATACCTATTGGACGTAAAGGACTTGGCCTACTGGAATACGTCCAATCTCCCGGTCATCGTCGTGATGTACCGGGAGAGTGACGATAGCCACTACTGGGCGCAGGTTCAGACCCAACCGGGGGTGGAGCAGCGCCGGCTCACATTTGACAAGACCTTGGATGTCCTGGACAAGTCCTCACTGGACCGCCTCGCCGCGCTGACGGTCCCCATCAATGGCTACGGCTATTACGTTCCGCCATTGGGCGGCGGTGAGACCGCGCTGGTTAATCTGTTGCCGATCAATCTGCCCACCGAGATATTCGTCGCGAGCACGCCCTTCGATCGCAAGAGCGCGCTCAAGGAAATGTACGATACGGGGGAAACGGCACGATACGACTGGGTGATCAAGGACGGCACGTTCTGGTCCTTCCACGACCCACGCGATGCGGTGACGGGCTCCTTCGTCGATCTCGATCAGGTAGACGCTATAGAAACCCGTATGATCGGGTATCATGAGGACATCGACGAACAGAACAATTTTGCGTTCTTATTACGTCAGACACTTCAGCACCAGATGCAAGACGATCTGGCTTGGGACAAAGGCAATCGGGTCTTCTACGTGAAGGCGTATGAGGACAGCCAACCGCGAACGTTCCATTATCAGTCGGCCAAGGTGAAAACGAAGGCCGATGTCGTGAACGTCACCATGAGTACAAAGGTGCCCGGCAAGGTTGGCTTCGTCAGGCATCATGCCTTCGCGCCTAAGTTCGAGTGCATGATGGATCAGTGGTTTCTCATGGTCAGCCCTACCTACCATTTCACGACGAACGGCTACACGCGTCACCCTTTTCCGGACGCGTTACTCTCAGGGAAGAAGCGTCTGGAGAACAACGCTGCGATTCGCGGCCAGGTGATCATGTGGCATCGCTTCCTTACCCAAAATGAGGGCGGTGCCACCGATCTGTTTGCCGAACCTGTCGCACCGACCGTAACCTTGCGCTTCGATCCTCCGCCGGAAATCGAACTGCCAACCACTGTGCCGGATGATGTCTGGGGCAAGCGAACCGCCACAGAGCAGGATGAAGGTAACACCTCGGGGTCGTTGTTCAATGAAGTTTGAGTGCCGGATATTTGATGAACCGCTGCTCGAATTTGGCGATCAGCATAGCCACCAGGACCCTCGTCTCGGGCTGACCGATGCTGGTCCGCTGCAGGCGCCGCTGGGCGACAAGATACGTTTGGGCGTGGTGGGAGACGCAAAGACGGTTCAGGGCTCGAAGGAGTTCTTTCTGGCGGCCGCAGGCGGGTTCGCATCTAAGGCGGAAAGCCATCCGAACATGAACCCGAACTTTCCGGGCTTGCACAATAACAATCCGTTCCGCTGCGGCTTCGAGGTCGATGACGACGCCTGCGGCGCCCTCACCAAGGCTCAGATCGATCGAATCATAAAGGAACCCAATCACGCAAAGGCGGTCGAGATGGCGGTTGATGCCATCATGGATATTCTTCAGACGATCGACGACAGTGGAAACCGCCCCGATGTCGCGGTGGTTGCTCTGCCAGTCGCGCTCATTGAGCGGGTTTGGAACGCGAAGACCGATGCCGACGGCACCACTGAGCAGGAGGATGCCGGCGGCTCGGATGCTCCTAATTTCCGGGGATTGCTCAAAGCCAGGGCGATGCCTCTCAATTTCCCGATCCAGATCATTTGGGAAGACGTCATCGACGAGAAGGCGAAGATTCCGCGGAAGGTGAAGGTCTCCAGTGATCGGAAGATTCAGGATCAGGCTGGGCGAACCTGGAACTTATTGACCACCCTCTACTACAAGGGTTCGGGGCGCATTCCGTGGCGCCGCCTGCCGAAGGAAGGCGAGTTTCGCGCCTGCTACATTGGCGTTAGCTTCTACCGTGATGTCAGCGGCCAGCAGCTTTGGACCAGCGCAGCCCAGATGTTCGACGAACGCGGCCGAGGGTTCATTCTGAAAGGCAAGCGCGCCCAGACAGAGACGCGCGGCCGTCATCCTTACATGACCGAGGCAGATGCCTATGAACTCGTGAAGGGGGCGTTGAAGGCCTATCGGGACCACCACAAACATCCGCCAGCCCGGGTCATCATTCTTAAGACATCGCGGTTCCGCGGCGAAGAGGCCGATGGCATCCTGCGTTCGCTGAATGAGGCGGAGACCGAGTACCGCGATCTGGTGTGGGTCCAAGAGTCCTATGACGCCAAGATCCTGCGAGATGGCGATTACCCGGTCCTGCGAGGCACGTTTGTCGAGCTAGATGGCAAGGGTCTGCTCTACACCAACGGCAGCATTCCCTATTATGGCACTTATCCAGGGTTGTATGTGCCCCGGCCACTGCTGCTTTGCCCGCACCCCAGCAGCGACAGCACGGTGGCGCAGATCGCAGAGGAGGTCTTCTCGCTGACGAAGATCAACTGGAATTCGACGCAGATGAACCAGCGACTGCCGGTCCCCATCCGGGCCGCCCGAAAGGTCGGTGAGGTGCTGAAGTACATGGCCGAAGGCCAAGTGGTTAGCCCCGATTATCGGCGATACATCTAACGGTCACGGGTCGATTTAGGACAGAGTCACAGTGGTTTATCAACAGGTCCTAGGATCGATCATGGCTGGGCGGAGACATAAGCGAACTCAGCCAAGGGTGAAACCGCATTGAAGCGATGGATCACGGCCATCCGCTAGGGTCTGTTCCCGAACGGGTTCAAAACAAGAGGAAGTGGAATGTCCCAAAGCCCTATGTGGATCGCGACCAGAGAAGGTCAGGACTGGCTCGACGAGGACGTGCTCGCCGCCATTGACTGGCTAACCTCCATGGTGTCGGCTGCCGACTGGGAAGCCCGAATGGGCCGCGTCCGAGCCATGTTTGCGCCAGCCCGCGACCAGTGGCCGTCCGGTGCCAGGCCGCCGCTCTACGATCCCGGTGACCTCATCGCTTGGTATGTCTTCCAAGCCAATGCCTACGCGTCAGATCGCGCCAATCTGGTAGAGCAAGAAGCGTATCGCATCGCCCCGGTCTTTCGACGGCTCGGCCAGCTGCTTCCTTCCCTGAAGCTCGTGATCGGCGTCGAGAATCGCGTCAGGCGGATGATGATCGATAACCGGACAGTGCCCGATGACGCGCTGTACGAGTTGCTGGTCGCAGGCGCCTATGCCTCGCGCGGCTGGAGCAGCGTCAAGTTCGTTCCCGAGGATTCAACTCGGCGAACGCCAGACCTGCATGTGAGCCATGAGGGGATTGAGTGGGCAGTCGAATGCACGCGCACAGGGCGGTCCGACTATATGGCGCAGGAGCGCGCGGCCGGCGATCGGCTAGCGCAGCTAGCGCTGGAGGAAACTGAATGTAGGGTGACTTCGATCTCGGTCGAGGTGATCTTCGAAGCTGAGCTGGCAAACTTGCCTGAGAGATATCTGGCCGACCGTGTCGCAACCTTTCTGGAGGGTGGCACTGGGGAATGGCGTGATGAATCGGGATATGGCTGGATCAAGCGCGCGGACTTGCGGTCTTTACGCGCCGTCCTTCGTCACGACGACATCATGTTTGGCGCTAGCCGGATGATCGAATTGCTGATGGGCCAATACATACATGCGGTCGATTACCGGATGGCAGGGGCATGGACCCCGGCGCCCGGACGCCCCTTCCACGCCACCGCCGTGGCGCGCGCGAGCGTGGTGGGCTGGGTAAGCGCATCTGAGGAAGCCGCACGGCGCAAGGCAACGCACTTTCGAGCGCTGGTGGCTGACAAATCGGGCCAACTTAACGACCGGCCGGGCGTTCTTCATGTCGGCTACGAGACAACCGGCGGCAATGCCGTCGAAGGTCTTCGCCACCAGTTCAATTTGGAGCAGATGGAGACGTTCGAGCCGCGCGGAAGCACGCTCGAATGGGTCTATGGCAACTACATGCTGCCCGAGCATGTCACGGCCAGAATGGAATCCGCAGCCTTGACCGAAACCACCGCGATTTACCCAATCAAAGGTCATCAGAACCCTCAGCCCCTTCCGAACCACATGCTGTTTCTCGATGACGAGGGAACGCCGGGGCATCATTTTCCTCGCTGAGGAGGCGCATGCCAGCATCAACGAGGCGCAAGTCCGCTTGATGCGTGAGCGAATGGCCGTCTCTTGTACTACCGTATCGATCGATGAGCGACCGCGACAGAACCATGTTGCAGCCTGGCGGGCCGCTGTTGGACGGACGGCAGGTTACGGCACAACCTGCAGTTCCCTAGCCGGCGGGTGAAGGGCTTGAGTTGGTCTCGACCTGCCGGGAAAGCGAAAGGTCTGCACCTGGGGAGCGGAATTCGGCAGCTGAACGGCAACAAGGGGTCGATCCTGTCTGATGCCGATCAATTACGAAATGCTTGGCCCACTCCGACCGCGCCCGATCGACCAGGTGATTCCATCACCCCGTACCAGACCGGACACGGTTTTTCCGACCTGCCGTTCCAGCGCGGGACGCCACGGCACCAGCGTGAAATCCCGGGCGCGCTCGATGACGGCGAACCGCCCGCTGACGAGATCGACCGAACGGCGATAGACGCCCTCAATCCGGGCGCCCTCGGCAGCCTCCCGGAATTGCATATTCACCTCGGCGGCGAACTGGCCTGCCACCCGCAGCAGTTCGCGCCGCTGGAGCGCCGCGATCATACCGCTCGAGAACGTCGGGCTGCCCGCAGTTTCTTCCGCGAATCCCTGCGCCACCAGCCACTGCCGACGACGCGCCTGGGCATCGCGCAGATCGTGGCCGAACCCGGCATCGCGGATGGATACGGGTGCGCCCGAAACAAGCTCCCGGTCGATCCAGGTCGCAGCATCGGCATCGACCAGTCGGTCGAGCGGCTGCGCCGACAACATGGTGATTGTAACCGGACGGTCCCGCAGACGATCCGTCTCATACACGGCTACACGATCGAGATGGTCGGGTGCGATGATCCAGCGCCCGGACGGCTCGCGCTCGACGATGCCCGATAGCCGTCGCATCGCCTCGAGCCGCCGGACATGGGTTTCAGCGAAGGCTTGGGTGGCGGTCGGATCATGGCGAAGATGGGCATCCACATCGTATCGTCCATCATTGGCGGCGGCGACCGCGGCGATGGTCCTATCCGCCTCCCGCAATGTCGGGCTGACCGGATCGATCCGCACGATCGCATCAGGCGGCAAGCTGACGTCGGTTTCCGTGCCCCCTTCAGCGAAGCTCAGAACAGGCTTGCCGATTGCCACATAATGGCTGCGCCCATCCACGCCGTCGACGATCAGATAATGGCGATCGGCGTGCTCATCGGCGAGCCCGCGCGCCAGCACGCGGCCGACCAGCGGGCGGGCATCGGGCGCGGTCGGATCGTAGATCGCCTGATCGGCCGGTGCTCGGGCAATCGCGGCGCGCGAAAATTCGCGCTGCATCGTGCGGATGATGTCGCCCCGTTCGCCCAATGCGCGCAGCGTGTCGGCAAGGTCGGGCGCGAGCCGGAAGCGCCCGGCACCGAGGGGCTCGGCCAGGCCCAGGCGCGACAGCTTCGCCAGTCGGCCGACGCGCAGTGTCTGGTCGAACGCATCGCGACCGTTGGTTGCCACAACCCGCGTAGCGTCCGCTCCCTTGAGCAAGGCCCGGTCGATCGAGGTCAGGCGCTCCTGCTCGACTTCGCCACGCAGCGCCTGCGCGATCTCACGGTCCGTGCGCGGGCCAAGATCGAGATCGACCAGCTCGGCGGCGCGCTCGCGGATGCCCGTCGTCATATAGTCGCGGGCGATGACGAGATCGGCTCCGCAATCATCCCTACCGCGCACCACGATATGGGTGTGCGGATGGCCGGTGTTGAAATGGTCGACAGCAACCCAGTCGAGCTTCGTCCCGAGATCCTCTTCCATCCGGTTCATCAGCCGGCGGGTCAGGGGTTTGAGATCCTCATATTGGTCGCCGTTCTCGGGCGAGACGATGAAGCGGAACTGGTGGCGATCGCCTGAGCCCCGCTCGCCGAACGCCTTGCCGTCGATGGCGTCGGCATCGCGCCCGTATAGCGCGCCGCGTTCGCCCTCGCGCGTGGTGCCGTCGCGCTGGAGATAGCGCAGGTGCGCGGCGGCGACCGATACGCCCTTGCCGGCGAGCTTGACGATGCTCGCCTTGACGATGACCCGACGACCGTTCGAGGCCGCAGGGCCACCGCGGCTGGCAAGCATCCGCCCGACACCCGCGCCGCGCCCTATCCGGGTGCCTGAGAACGACCCTCGTGCGAGGCCTGGCGCAGCGCTACCGCTGCGCGCGAGATTGGCGGCGGCGAGGACGCGGCCGAGATAGCGCCGGGCGCGCTTGCCACCTTGCTGGCGCTGGCGCCCAAGGCGCGGCTCAAAGCTGTCGTCGTCGGCCATTGTCCTGATTCCGGGGTGTGGAACGGCGAGCATGCCGCGCAGCCGATGTTATGAAAACCGGTGCCGACGAACATGGCGGAATGCCGACCTTCCGGCGTGGAACGGCACTGGTGCCGAGAGTACAGTGTCGGTGCCGGCTCCAAAAAATGATGTGCAGACAAGGGCTTATGGCGCACAAGTGCCATAGCTTTATCTTGCCTTACGCCGCCCTTCCGCCTGAACCGCTCCTGCCGCCCATTTCCACCTTCCTGTTGCCCGTCCATGTCGCCCGAGCCGAGGCAAAAAGAAGCCGGGACACGATGCCTGTCCGGCACCCTGTCCCTGCGTTTCCGATGCCCCGATCAGTGCGTCGCCGCGAATGCTTCGCGTGCCTGCCGTTCGCTCCTGAAGCTGCGCCGCCCCATCAATCCGTGCGCGTTGCCATCGCCATCGACGATGCTCACCGCGACGAACCAGCGGCCATCCAGCCGCCCGACAATCGCCACCCGATCGAGTTCGAAATCCTCCTCATCCTGTGCCTGATATGCGCCGAGCCACCGTTCCGATACCCTTGCGTCCCAAAGGAAATCGCTCTCCTCGGCCTCAAGGAACCGCTGTGCCAGCGCCTCGCCTGCGCCCCGTCCAAACTCGATTTCGAGCCCAGCCACCAGCGTTGCAATTACGCGGTCCGACGCCGCCCCGATGGGTTGAAACATGGTCATGATCGCCTCCTTCGCTTGAAATCCTCCTCATTGAGGACAGACCTCCGGAGACGGGTGGCGGAGCGGCTGTCAGGGCCGCGGAGGCGCAGCCGGAGCGCCGCGCAGCGGCGGCGGAGGAACCGATTTTGTTGTGCTAGCAACAAATAAAAGCGCGTGCGAAGCACGCTCTATTTCACGGCAAAATTGGAGGGGCCGCCGGCCTTGCACAGCCGCTTCGCTGCCCGTCATGCTGGGCCTTGCCGAGACGAGCCCCTCCAACGTCCGAGATCGCGCGATGCCCTTGCAGCGTTAGCGTCCGCGCTCGTGGTGTAATTTCCGGTGTAGATTGAGGCGATCGCATGGGTGGGGCATGCCCCACCCATGCGAATTCGATCTCGGTGG
>NZ_JACIEU010000021.1 GCF_014197035.1 Sphingobium scionense
AGCGCAAGGAAGCCCGTCACATCAACGTTCCGCCATCCTGACAGGGGGTCCCTTTTGCGCGCCGATAAGGGGTCCCGTTTGCACGCCGATTGACAATTCTCGCGATACCCCGAGGCATATGCCCAGTCGAGCACAGTGCCGATCCGCTGACGAACACGTCGCGCTGTCTCAGGTTTGGCTAGCCAGATGTCCGAAAGCAGATTGCGGATCATCGGACCGGTAATCTCATGAACCGGGAGATCACCGATTTGTGGGAAGACGTAGGTTTCGAGGGTCTGGTGCCACTGCTTCCCATGCTTCTCATTCCGCCATGTCTTGCTGTGGGCGGCGATCACCTTGGCTGCAGCCTGCCGAAATGTCGGAATGCCTTCAGCCTTGCGGCGTTCAAATATCGGATCCAGGCCAAGTTCTACCCAAGCGCGGATCTCGCGCGCACGTTCCCTTGCTGTCGCCAGTGAAACTTTCGACGCGCTTCCCAGGCCAAAGTCACGACGATGGCCATTCTTTTGTACCCGGCACATCCAACTCTTGCCGCCGCCGGGCTGAATAATCAGAAATAGCCCGTCGCCATCGCCAAGCCGCCCAGGACGTTTTGCTGCCTTTACAGCGGTAGCGGAAAGCTTTCCCATGCCACCAATTCTCCCACATTCTTTCCCACATTACCAATCGGTCACTGGTGGACGAGCAGGGATAGCCGTGGACGCGAATCACGTTCAAACCCTTGGAAAACTTAGGGTTTTGCGATTTGATACGGATGCGAAAGGACAGGATGGTGGCGGAAGCGGTGGGATTCGAACCCACGGTGAGCTTGCACCCACGGCGGTTTTCAAGACCGCTGCCTTAAACCACTCGGCCACACTTCCGTTGCGACGCTTCCTAGCGAAGCCGGCGAACAAGCCAAGGGCAAAAATGACAATATTGAGGGGAATGGTCGCCCATTCGCGCCTTCGTATCGGATAGGGGTTTCGCCGGTCGCCCTGGCTGTGCCACAAAAGGTCATGGCAGATTCTCGGTTCAATTCGCTGGCCATTGCGCTGATGATGGGTTTTTCGACGGTTGTGGCGGGATTTGCTGCGCCGCAAGTCGCGATCGCGCAGGATGATGGTGATTTTCGGACCTATCTCGAATCGCTGCGCCCCAAGGCGCGCGCGATGGGCATTCGCGATGCGACGCTGGATGCCGTTTTTCCGACGCTGACGATCAATCCCCGCGTTGTGGCGCTCGACCAGAGCCAACCGGGCGGTGGCGCCTATTCACCCATTCCCAATTTCGAACCCTATCGCCGGCAGCATGTCGATGCGGCGCGGATCAGCCGGGGACGGGCGGTCTATTCCGCCAATCGCGCGCGGCTGGCGGGGATCGAGGCGGAAACCGGCGTGCCCGAGGAAATCATGGTCGCGATTTTCGGCCATGAGACCAATTATGGCTCCTACACCGGCGATTTCGACCTGATCCGGTCGCTGGCCACCCTCGCGCATGAGGGGCGCCGCCGGACCTTGTTCGAGCCGGAATTGCTCGCCACGCTCAAGATGCTGAACGATGGCGTGCCGCGCAGTCGGCTGGTGGGGAGTTGGGCCGGCGCCACCGGCTATCCGCAATTCCTGCCGTCGGTCTATCTCAAGCTGGCCAAGGATGGCGACGGCGATGGCAGGGCAGACATCTGGACCAGCCAGGCGGATGCCCTCGCCTCGATCGCCAATTATTTCGTCGCGGCCGGGTGGCGCCGTGGCCAGCCCTGGGGCGTGGCCGTCAGTGTTCCGTCCGGTTTCAACCGCGCATCAGTGGCCGCCCGCACGACGGCGCCGCGCTGTCCGCGGGTATTCAACCGCCACAGCCGCTGGCTGACGATGGCCGAATGGCGCAAGCTGGGCCTGTTCCCGGCCAGTGGCATCTGGCCGGCGGACACTGTCATGGCGACCCTGCTGGAGCCGGATGGGCCGGGCAAGACCGCCTATCTGCTGACCAGCAATTATCGCGCGATCCTGGACTATAATTGCTCGAATTTCTACGCTCTTTCCGTGGGGTTGCTGGCTGATGCGGTCAAGCAATAGGAACTGGCTCACACTGGGCGGGGCAGGAATCCTGCTGGCGTCGTGCGGCGGCGAGCAGGCCAATGTGCCGCCGGCGCCGCGCCCCGTTCTGCCGGTGTCGGCGCCAGCGGTTGCCGACGAACCGGTCAAGATCGGCGAGCCCTATAATGTGGGGGGCAAGACCTATGTCCCGGCCGACCCGATCCATTATGACGAGGTCGGTTATGCCAGCTGGTATGGCGAAGAGGCGATGGGCAAACCGACGGCCAATGGCGAGGCTTTCGTGCCCTCGGCGATCAGCGGCGCGCACAAGACCTTGCCCCTGCCAAGCTATGTCGAGGTTACGGCACTGAACAGCGGCCGCACGATCCTGGTCAGGCTCAATGACCGTGGTCCGTTCAGCGACGATAAGCTCATCGACCTGTCGCGCGGCGCGGCCGAACAATTGGGCATTACCGGCGATGGCGCGGCGCCCGTTCGCGTCCGCCGGGTCAATCCGCCCGAGCAGGAAAAGGCGCTGCTGCGTGCCCACCACCGCGCGCCTGAGCGGATCGAGACGCCCCAGCCCCTGCTGAAGGTGCTGCAACGGCGTCTGGCGGAAGCCCCTGCAAGCCAGCCGCAGCAGCCCCAGGCCGCACGCCCCGTCGTTCAGGCGCTGCCGGCCGCGAGCAGTCCCAGTCGTCCCGGCGCGTCCTTCGATACGTCCACGCCGCGCATTCCCAAGCCGGCCTCGAAGACCACGGCACCGGCAAAACCGGTATCGGCAAAACCGGTATCAGGTGGCTATGTGGTTCAGGTTGCAGCTCTTTCTTCCCAGAGCCGGGCCGAGGCGCTGGCCAGGCAGATCGGCGCCCATGCCGTGGCCGCCGGTCCGGTCTGGCGAGTGCGCTATGGTCCCTATCCCTCGCAGGAGGCTGCGCAGGCCGGCGTGAAGGCGGCGGCGGCGAAGGGCTTTGCGAATGTCCGTGTCATGGCTAATGACGCGCGCTAATCATAGCGATGCATCCAGCGAATCTATCCAGTCGAAGGCTTGAGTTCATGAAGAAAACCGTTGCCGCCACTCTCTTCGTTGCGCTGCTGGCCCAGCCGCTGGTTGCCGCGGCCCCGCCCTATACGAGCGAGGCGCCGATCGCCTATATGAAGGATCTGTCGTCGGGCGCGGTGCTTTACGACAAGGGCGGCGAAACACGCATGCCGCCGGCGTCGCTGGCGAAGATGATGACCGCCCATGTCGCCTTTCGCCTGATCCAGAAGGGCGAATTGAAGCTCGACACCAAGTTCACGGTCCGCCCGGAAACCTGGCAGCAATGGCACGGCCCCAAGGCGGGATCGACCATGTTCCTGTCGGTGGGTGAGCAGGTGTCGGTCGAAAATCTGCTGCACGGCATCGTCACCCTGTCCGGCAATGACGCCTGCGTCGTCCTGGCCGAGGGCATCGCCGGCACCGAGCAGGCGTTCGTTGCGCTGATGAACGAGGAGGCCAAGCGCATGGGCCTCAAGAACAGCCATTTCGGCACCAGCAATGGCTGGCCCGACGAGGGCGTGACCTACGTTACAGCCGAAGACCTCGCCAAACTGGCCGAGGCGACGATCGTCGAGACGCCGGATCTCTACAAGAAATTCTACGCCACCCGTTCCTTCACCTGGGGCAAGACAATGGGTGGCACCGATATCGCGCAAGGCAATCGCAACCCGATCCTGGGCAAGATCCCCGGCGCAGATGGTCTCAAGACCGGCCATACCGAGGAAGCCGGTTTCGGCTTTACCGGTTCGGCCGAACAGGATGGTCGTCGCCTGGTGATGGTGGTTGCGGGCCTGACCAGCTTCAATGGCCGCATCACCGAATCCGTCCGCTTCATGGATTGGGGCTTCCGCGCCTGGAAGGCGCAGCCGCTGTTCAAGAAGGGCCAGACGGTCGAAACGGCCGAGGTCCAGCAGGGCAGCGCATCGACCGTGTCGCTGGTCGCGCCGCAGAATATGGCCGTCACCATGCCGCGCACGGCATCGGCCAATGTGAAGGTCAAGGTCGTCTATACCGGCCCGATCAAGGCGCCGATCGTCAAGGGCCAGCAGATCGCACAGCTTATCGTCCAGACCCCGGATACGCCGCCGCAAGTGCTGCCGCTGGTCGCCGGTGAGGATGTCGCGGAAGCGGGCATTTTCGGTCGTTTGTGGAATGGTTTGAAGTCCTTCTTCGGGTGAGTTGCGGCCGTTTCATCACGCTGGAAGGCGGCGAGGGTGCCGGTAAATCGACCCAGCTTCGTGCGCTGGCGTCGGTGTTGCGGGCGCGCGGGCTGGAAGTTGTCGAAACCCGCGAACCGGGCGGCAGCGAAGGGGCGGAAGCGATCCGTGCCATGCTGCTGACCGGCGGCGCAGACCGCTGGAATGCCCGCGCCGAAGCGCTATTGTTCGCGGCTGCGCGCGCGGATCATATCGAAAAGACGATCCGGCCGGCGCTGGCCCGTGGCGCCTGGGTGCTGTCCGATCGCTTTCTCGACAGTAGCCGTGCCTATCAGGGGCAGGGCGAGTTGACGGACGAGGACATATTAGCGCTGCATCGCATCGGCAGCGCCGGATTCCTGCCCGATCGCACCTTGTTCCTGACCCTGCCAGAGGCCGAGGCGGAAGCCCGCGCCCATGCCCGCGACGGCGACGTGTCGGACCGGATCGGTGGCCGCGACCGCAGCTTTCATCGCGCCGTGGCCGATGCGTTCGTTCGCTTTGCAGCCGATGAGCCGGCACGCGTCCGCGCGATTGACGCATCGGGCGCGGCTGAGGCTGTAACTGCTCGACTGCTGGCCGCGCTGGACGACCTGCTGTCATGACGTCACTTGTCGGGCATGAAGTCCAAGCGCAGACGCTGCTGGTGGCAGCAAGCAGTGGGCGCATGCATCATGGCTGGATCTTGAGCGGGCCACGCGGCATCGGCAAGGCGAGCTTTGCCCGCGCCATGGCCATGCGCCTGCTGGCGGACGCGGCTGGCCCGAAGATTGCGGGCGAGGGGCTCGACGTTCCCGAAAGCCACCCGATCCGCCGCTTGATCGAGGCGAGCGCCCATCCCGATTATGCCGAACTCGCCCCGCTGGAAAAGGACGGCGTTACCGCGCGGAACATCAGCGTCGATCAGGTGCGCGGACTCCAACGGTTGATCCAGTCGGCGCCGTCGCTCTCCTCCCGTCGCATCGTCGTGATCGACAGTGCTGACGATCTCGAGCGCGGCGCCGCCAATGCGCTGCTCAAGACATTGGAAGAGCCGCCGGCGGACATGATCTTCCTGCTGGTCAGCCATGCGCCCGGCCGGCTGCTGCCGACCATTCGCTCGCGCTGCCGCACGATGCGTTTTGATCCGCTGTCGGACGGGGCCGTCGCCACGGTGCTTCGCCGCCAGGATGAGAGCCTGTCCGGGCCGGAGCTGGACGCGCTGTTGCGGGCTGGGGAGGGGGCTCCCGGTCGCGCTCTGCGCTATGCCGGTCTCGACCTTGCCGGGCTGGAGACATCGCTGCAGGCGATCGCCGCCAATGGCGATCCGGGCAATCGCGAACGGCTGCGCCTTGCCAAGGCATTGTCGGGTAAGGCAGCCAAGCCGCGTTACGAAGCCTTTCTGGAGCGCGCGCCGGCCTTTATCGCGCAAGCGGCTCGGACACGGTACGGCCCGACGCTCGGCAGCGCGCTCGATCATTGGGAAGCGGCCCGGCATCTGGCGGGCGGTGCGGTCATCCTGTCGCTCGACCCGGCCTCGGTCGTTTTCGAGCTGGGCGGCCATGTTGCCGCACTGGCTGAGGCGGCGACCTGAAAAGCGGCTTTGCGGCGACGCGAACAGCCGCTAGGGAAGCTGCATGTCGCAGCCTTACACCATCACCACCGCCATCTCCTATCCCAACGGCCGTCCGCATATCGGCCATGCCTATGAGGTGATCGCCACCGACGCGATCGCCCGGTTCCAGCGGATGATGGGCCGCGACGTCTTCTTTCAGACCGGAACCGACGAACATGGGCTGAAAATGGCCCAGACGGCGCGCAACCGGGGCATCGAGCCGCGCGAACTCGCCGATGAGATGTCGTCCCATTTCAAGCAGATGAACGATAGTCTGAATATCAGCTATGATCGTTTCATCCGCACCAGCGAACCCGATCATCACCGCGCCAGCCAGGCCATCTGGCAGGCGATGGAGGCCAATGGCGACCTGTATCTGGGCCGCTATGAAGGCTGGTATTCGGTCCGCGACGAAGCTTTCTATGACGAGAAGGAAATCACCGACGGCGAGGGCGGCGTAAAGCTGTCGCCGCAGGGAACGCCGGTCGAATGGACCGTCGAGGAAAGCTGGTTCTTCCGCCTGTCCAAATATCAGGACAAGCTGCTGGACCTCTATAACAGCCAGCCCGACTTCATCCGCCCGGAAAGCCGCCGCAACGAAATCCTGCGCTTCGTCGAGGGCGGCCTGTCCGATCTCAGCATCTCGCGCACCAGCTTCGACTGGGGCGTCAAGGTGCCCGGCGCCGACGGCCATGTCATGTATGTCTGGGTCGACGCGCTGACCAACTATATCACCGGCTGCGGCTATCCCGACGATGCCGAACGGATGGCGTGCTATTGGGCCGAAGGTGGCGATATCACCCATATCATCGGTAAGGATATCGTCCGTTTTCATACGGTTTATTGGCCAGCCTTCCTGATGAGCGCGAAGCTGCCGCTACCCAAGCAGGTGTTCGGCCATGGCTTCCTGCTGAACCGCGGCGAGAAGATGTCCAAGTCGGTCGGCAATGTCGCCGATCCGATGGAATTGGCCGAACGCTTCGGCGTCGACCAGCTGCGCTATTTCCTGCTGTCCGAAGTGACTTTCGGCAATGACGGCAGCTATAGCGCCGAAGCGATCGTCCAGCGCTCCAACAGTGACCTCGGCAATGCGTTCGGCAATCTCGCCCAGCGCACGCTGAGCTTCATCGCGAAAAATCTGGAAGGCCGCCTCCCGGCCATCAACGGCCATGACGCCGCCGATACGGAATTGTTCGCGCTGATCGACAAGGTGGTGCGCAGCGACATGCCCGCCGCCATGGCCGATCTGGCGCCGTCGGTGGCGATCGATGCCTGGCTGCGCGCCGCCTTTGCCTGCAACCAATATATCGACGCGCAGGCGCCCTGGTCGCTGCGCAAGACCGATCCGCAGCGGATGGAGACGGTACTGGCCACCCTCTATATCGCCATCGCCCAACTGGCAGTCGCGATCCAGCCGGTAATCCCGGCCAGCGCCACCGCGCTGCTCGACCATATGGGCGTGCCAGCGGACAAGCGCAGCTATGGCGCGATCGGCGATCATTGGTATAGCGATCTGGCCGAAAGCGATTTCGTGCTGGCCGCGCCCAAGCCGCTCTTCCCGCGCCTGGAACTAACCGAAGCGGACGCCTGACGCATGTTGATCGACAGCCATTGCCACCTCAATTACAAGGGGTTGATCGAGGATCAGCATAATGTGCTGGAACGCGCCCGCGGGCGCGGTGTCGATCTGATGCTCAATATCGCCACCCGCGAAAGCGAGTGGGACGATGTGCTGGGCACGGCGGTGCGCGAGGCGGATGTCTGGGCGACCGTCGGCATCCACCCGCATGAGGCGGACGAGCATCCCCATGTCGACACCGCCAAGCTGGTCGATCGCGCGGCCCATCCGCGCGTCGTCGGCATCGGCGAGACGGGACTCGATTATTATTACGACCATAGCGATCGCGAGCGGCAGCAGAAGAGCTTCCGCAGCCATATCGCCGCCTGCCGCGAGACCGGCCTGCCGCTGATCGTCCATACCCGCGAAGCGGAAGAGGATACGCTGGCGATCATGCGGGACGAGATGGGGAAGGGGGCCTATAGTGGCGTCATCCACTGTTTCACCGCCAGCGGCGCCTTCGCCGATGCGGCGATGGACCTCGGTTTCTACATCAGCATTTCGGGCATCGTGACCTTCAAGAGCGCGAAGGATCTGCAGGAAACGGCCGCACGCCTGCCGCTCGACCGGCTGCTGGTGGAGACGGACTCGCCCTTCCTTGCCCCGGTGCCCCATCGCGGCAAACCGTGCGAACCGGCCTTTGTCGCCGACACGGCGCGCTTCCTGGCCGATCTGCGCGGTGAGAGCATCGGTGATCTGGCAGCAGCCACATCGGCCAATTTCCTGCGCCTCTTTGCCAAGATCGAGGGTCAGCCGCAGGCATGAGCCTCAAGCTGACCATCCTTGGCAGCGGCACATCCTCCGGCGTTCCCCGGATCGGCAATGACTGGGGTGCCTGCGACCCGACGGAGCCGCGCAACCGCCGCACCCGCGTCTCGATCCTGGTAGAGAGCGCGACGACACGGATATTGATCGACACCTCGCCCGACATGCGCGCGCAGTTGCTGGCGGCCGACGTGATCGACATCGATGCGATCCTGTGGACGCATGATCATGCCGATCACAGCCATGGCATCGATGATGTTCGCCAGTTGTTCCACCACCGTGGCAATCCGATCCCCGGCTATGCCCGCGCCCAGACGATGCGCCTGCTCCAGGCGCGTTTCGCCTATGCCTTTGCGGGGAGGGGGGGCTATCCCCCGATCATCAGCCCACATGATCTGCCCGACGGCCTTAGGATCGGCGATATCGACATTGCCTGCACCGATATGCCCCATGGCGACATCTACTCGACTGGATTCCGCTTCAGTCATGGTGAAAGCCATATTGGATATGCTACGGATTTTCATACCATAACACCTGGCATGCTAGCCTTGTTCGAGGCGCTCGATATCTGGGTGGTCGATGCGCTGCGTGCCCGGCCCCATCCCACCCATGCCCATCTGGAAATGACATTGGCGGGGATCATGGCGACCCGGCCCAAGCGCGCGATCCTGACCCATATGGACCAGAGCATGGACTATGCGACCCTGTGCGCCACGCTCCCCAAAGGGGTGGAGCCGGGCTATGACGGGCTGGTGATCGACCTTAACGACGGAGCACCCCACTGATGGACGGCACGGATCAGGCGATGTCCAGCATCTGGTATCTGCTCGCCCTGGTCCTGGTCGGCTCCGCGCTCATTGGCCGCCGCATCGCGCTGGGCAGCTTCGTGCGGATGGCGCTGCTCTGGGTGCTGATCTTCGGCGCCCTGCTCGGCCTCTTCACCTTCGCCCAGAAGGCGGGACTGATGCCGGCACGGTTCGCAGCGGAGGAGGGGGCCTTGCTCCAGCCGCAGAACAGTGCCGAGGCCATGTCACAGCCCGCGCCGCAGCCGGCCCCACCACCGATCCAGTCCGATGGGCAGGTGGTGCGCATTCCCGTGGCGCCGGACGGCCATTATTGGGTCGAGGGCATGGTCAACGGCATGTCCGCCCGCTTCCTGATCGACAGTGGCGCGACCATCACCGCCCTTTCGGAAAATACCGCTCGCGCCACCGGCCTCAATATCGACATGAATGCGCCCCCGATCCCGCTCAACACCGCCAATGGCAAGATCGACGCCCGCCGCGGCAGCATCTCGACGCTGACGGTTGGGCCGCTGCGCGCCAATGATGTCGAGGTCGTCGTCTCGCCGGCGCTGGGCGACGTCAATGTCATCGGCATGAACATGCTGTCCCGTCTCAAAAGCTGGAGCGTTGAAAATGGTGAAATGGTGCTGACGCCATGACGTCACATTTGGCTCAGGGGGATGGGGCACCCGACAAGCGAACCCGGCTCAAGGCGATCATCGGCGGTTCCACCGGCAATCTGGTCGAATGGTATGACTGGTATGCCTATGCCGCCTTCACTCTTTATTTTGCGCCGCACTTCTTCCCGAGCGAGGATCGCACCGCCCAGTTGCTGAGTGCCGCCGGCATCTTTGCCGTCGGCTTCCTGATGCGACCGATCGGCGCCTGGCTGATGGGCGTCTATGCCGACCGCCATGGCCGCAAGAGCGGCCTGACGCTGTCGGTGTCGCTGATGTGCGCCGGATCGCTGCTGATCGCAGTGACGCCAGGCTATGAGGTGATCGGCGTTGGCGCGCCGCTGCTGCTCGTTCTTGCCCGGCTGATGCAGGGCCTCTCGATCGGCGGCGAATATGGCGCCAGCGCGACCTATCTCACCGAAATGGCCGGCAAGGACCGGCGCGGATTCTATTCCAGCTTCCAATATGTGACGCTGATCGCCGGGCAACTGGTGGCGATCTGCGTGCTGCTGCTGCTCCAGTCGATCCTGACCGAGGCACAGCTTGACGCCTGGGGCTGGCGCATTCCTTTTGCCATCGGTGGCGGGCTGGCGGTCATCGTCTTCTGGCTGCGGCGCGGCCTCGCCGAAACGCAAAGCTATCACGCGGCAAAGGCCGAAGGTGCCCCGAAATCCGGCTTCATCGAACTCATCACCAGTCATCCGCGCGAGACGCTGACGGTGATGCTGCTGACCGCCGGCGGCACGATCGCCTTCTATGCCTATTCCATCTACATGCAGAAATTCCTCGTCAACACGGCCGGTTTCTCTCGGCAAACTGCATCGGAAATCAATGGGATAACATTGTTCCTTTTCATGTTGTTGCAACCTCTGGCCGGCGCCTTGTCCGACCGGATCGGACGCAAGCCGCTGATGATCGGCTTCGGCATCATGGGCGTGTTCTGTACCTATCCGATCTTCGCGACCCTGGCCGTGACGCGCGATCCCTTGGTCGCCGGGCTGCTGGTCATGGCGGGCCTCGTGATTGTCACCGGCTACACCTCGATCAACGCCGTAGTGAAGGCCGAGCTGTTTCCCGCGCATATCCGCGCACTGGGCGTGGCACTGCCTTACGCGCTGGCCAATACCTTGTTCGGTGGCACGGCGGAATTCGTGGCGCTCTGGTTTAAACAGTCCGGGATGGAGTCCGCTTTCTATATCTATGTCAGCGTCATGATCGCGATCTCGCTGACCGTCTATGTCCGCATGCGCGACACCAAAGCCCATAGCCGCATCCTGGAGGATTGAGATGGGTGAAACGAAAGACCTGCCATCAATCCGATCCATGATTTAACATAATATATATTATCGAACTTAAATTTGTGGAGCCCGGATGCCCCCGCTCCAGATCGGCGATTCCATCCGGTCAGCATGGACAGGAAATCTTTGCGCAATTTCCTGTCCATGCCATGTCGCAGACATAGCTAAGCCGGGCTGATACCTTCTCTCCCGCTATGTCGGATCATAGAACTCAGGGCCGCAACACCCAGCCGCCATCAACATGGACCGTCTGGCCGGTAATCCAGCGCCCCGCTTCGGAGCAAAGGAGCAATGCCGTGCCGACCAGTTCGTCCGGCTCGCCGCGCGGACGCAGGGCACAGCTCATCTGCAGGAACTGGATGAACGGGGAATCGTCGGGCACCAGCATCTTGCCGGCGTCCGATGTGACATTGCCCGGCGCGATCGCGTTGCAGGTGATATTGTCCTTGCCGAACTGCTTGGCGAGCGTGGTGGTGAGCCCCACCAGCGCCAGCTTGGAAATGCCGTAGAGACCCGTCGCCGGGAAGGCGCCGCCCGAGGTCTGGTTGATGATGCGTCCGCCGCCGCGCGCGCGCATCGAGGGGATCACCGCGCGTGCACACAGCAGCGCGCCGTTCAGATTGACGGCAAAGGCCCGGTTCCAGGCCTCCAGGCTGACGGCTTCGACATTGTCGTAACTGATATCGACCATCAGCGCGGCATTGTTGATGAGGATGTCGACACCGCCAAAGGCATCACTCGCCGCCGTCGCCATGGCCAGCGTCGAGGCCTCGTCGGCGACATCGACTTGGACGGCAACGGCCCGCCCGCCACCGGCGACGATCTCGTCAGCCACCGCCTGCGCGCCTTCGCCATTGAGGTCAGCAACGACGACTGCGGCGCCGGCCGCCGCCAGCCCCAGCGCATAGGCCCGGCCGATGGAATTGCCGCGCCCGCCGGCGCCGGTGACGATCGCAACTTTGCCGTCGAGGCGGAACTGATCGAGGGTGAAGGACATGGTTGGATCTCCTGAAATGGTCAGTCGCCGCAGGCGGCGGCTAGGAAGGGGGTCGCAGCCTGAGACAAGGATTCAGCTCCGGCATGATCGGGTAGGCTGGTCATCAGCAGGCCGACATCCTTGCGCAGCAGCGGTGCGCCATGGGCAAAGGCGCCGGGGGTCGGCAGCCGGGCATAAACCTCGAAACCAAAGCTGCGGCCGCTGCTCGCCTTGATGAGATCGCGCAGGGGCGCGTCGTCCAGGTCCAGCGCCCTGCCCGCCTCCATCGCGGCATGGGCCAGCCCCATATTGGCCGCCATCAGCGCGTTGTTGACGATCTTGGCGCGTTGCCCAGCCCCGACATCGCCCATCCGCACGATCAGGCCGGCAAAGCTTTCCAGCACCGGCCGGGCCGCTTCATAGGTCTTGGTCGTGCCGCCGCACATCACGGTCAAACTGCCTGCCGCGGCGGCCGGGCCACCGCCGCTGACCGGCGCATCGAGGAAGGCGATGCCGCGTGCCGCGCAGCGTTCGGCCAGTGCCACGCAATGGTCGGGCAATATGGTCGAATGGATGACGATCCGACTGCCCGGCCGCATCGCTGGCAGCAATTGCTCGACGATCGCCGCCACACCGGCGTCATCGACAACACAAATGCCGACATGATCGCAGGTCGATCCCAAAGCCGCGATATCCGGGGCCGCCGTTGCGCCATTTGCGAGAAAAGGCGCCAGCGCATCGGGGCGGCGTGCCCAGAGCTTGAGCGGATAGCCGGCGGCGGTGATGCGCTCGGCCATGGGGCCGCCCTGGCTGCCAAGGCCGATGAAGCCGATCCGTTCCATCCCGCTCATCCTGCGGTGATCCCGGCATCGATCGAGATGCAATTGCCATGGAAGCCACGCCCTGCCGGCGAGGCGAGCAGGGCCACCATGTCGGCGACGTCATCGACCTCGACCGTGCCGCGCATCCCGGAAAAGCGCTTGAGCAGTTCGAAGTCGCAGCCTTCGGGTGGCCGAAAATTGGTGGCGATATTGGTGATCATGCCACCGGGCGCGACGGCATTGATACGGATCGGCTGCTTCTGAAACTCCATCGCCATCGCCTTGGTGAGGTTGAGAAGGCCGGCTTTCGACGCGCAATAGGCGGCCGCATAGGCTTCGCCGATGAAGGCGGCCGAGGAGACCACGTTCACGATCGCGCCGTTCACCTTGAGCAGATGCGGGATCGCCGCCTGCGACAGCAGGAAGGGCGCGGTCAGGTTGACCGCGAGCGTCTTGTCCCACAGCGGCTTGGGCATGTCGGGCGAATTGGAGAGATAGATGAGGCCGGCGACATTGCACAGCGCATCAAGCTGGCCGAAATGGGCGACAGCCGCATCAACGGCGGCCCGACAAGCATCAGGATCGGCCAGATCGACGATCGCAACCTGATGATCGCCCTGGGGAAGCAGGTTTTTCGTTTCGGTCAGCCCTTCGGCGTTGACGTCGACCAGGCAAAGCCTTGCGCCGGCCTGCGCCAGTTTCAATGCCGTCGCACGGCCCAGCCCGGACGCAGCCCCTGTCACCAGCGCAACCTTGCCGGTCATGTCGATTGCAATGCTCATGGCTTGCCCCCCTCCTTCTCGTTCCAGGCCAGCCCCTTGGCGACCTTCCCGGCCATTTCCAGCACTACGCCCTGGATCACCGATGCCTTGGGCCAGCCGGCATGGACAGCATATTGGAGGACGAACTCGTGCAACTCGGCAGCGGTGCAATTGCCGCTCGCCATGGCGGCGTGGAAATGGCTGGCGATCGGCACGGTGGCAGCAGAGTCCGCAACGCCAACCAGGGTCAGGAAGCGGCGTGACCGCTGGTCGAGGCCCGACCGGCCCCACATCTCGCCGAACACGAAGTTCAATATGCCATCCTGCAGATAGGGAAGGCCATTGCCGACACGCGGGCCATCGAAGGTCATCACCGCGCGAAACTCGGCAAAGCCCTGCTCCATCCGCTGCTGCGGATCCCAGGGCGCGGCCCGGATCGGCGACAAGGCAACCTGCGCCAGCCCCTCTTCCGCTTCGACCCGGTCGATCGCCGCATCGATCGCGCCACCCTTGTCCCAGCCTGCATAGACCGCGACATGCAGCGCGGCCTCGCGCAATTCGGCCTGGGTCAGCGCACCGGTCGCCAGCGCACCGCGGACATAGCCGTCCAGCCGATCAGTCGGCGCGGTCGCGCCAGCGGCAGAGGCCAGCGCGATCAGGAAGCGCGCGCGCCGATCCAGCCCCGGACGCGACCAGATTTCGGCATAGATGAAATCGCGCCAGCTTTCCGCCACCGGCGATCGGGGCGCGGGACCATCTCGCCCGGTCAGTTCGGCCTGAAGGCTGCTGCCCAGTGCGCTGCGCGCTGCGGGATCGCACAGGCTCATTGCCCGCCCTCCGGTGCGGCCATGCTCATCCAGACATTCTTGGGCTGGAGGAATTCATGCAGCCCCTCGACCCCGCCCAGCCGGCCATGGCCGCTCTTCTTGAATCCGCCGAAAGGACAGTTGGGCTGCATCGCCTCGCCCGAACCATTCACATGGATCATGCCGGCCTGCAGCTCGCGCGCCAGATGATGGGCACGGCGCAAATTCTGCGTGTGGACATAGGCGCCAAGGCCATAGTCGGTGCCGTTGGCCAGCGCGATCGCCTCATCCTCGTCATCGAACGGGGTCGCGACCAGCACCGGACCGAACACCTCATTCTGCGCGATCTCACACTGGTCCGGCACGTCGGCCAGGATCGTTACCGGCAGGAAGAAACCATCGGCGAAATCCCCGTCCAGACGCTGGCCGCCCGCGATGATGCGGCCGCCATCGGCGACGCCCCGCGCCACCATCCCGCTGATCCGATCGAGCGCAGTCTGGCTGATCACTGGCCCCAGCACCGTCGCGGGATCGAAAGGGTCACCCGATTGCACATGGCCGGCCATCGCGCCGATCAGGTCGAGATAGCGATCATAGATGCCGCGCTGGACCAGCAGGCGCGTGCCGTTGACACAGCCCTGTCCATTGGAGGAAATCGCCCCGGTCAGCCCCTTCTTCGCCGCGAGCATCAGGTCGGCATCATCGAACACGACCACGGCCGACTTGCCGCCCAGTTCCAGGCCTACCGGCTTGAGCGACTGGGCCGCATTGGCAAGCACCTGGCGCGCGGTCGCGCCCGATCCGATGAATTCGATCTTGTCGATGCCGGGATGGCTGACCATCGCCGCGCCGACATCGGCGCCGCCCGTGACCAGATTGACCACGCCGTCGGGCAGGCCGGCCTCATGCAGCAGGTCGATCAGTTGCATCACGCTATAGGGGGCAAGTTCCGGCGCCTTGATGACCACGCAATTGCCCGCCGCCAGCACCGGCGCCAGCACCATGGTCGCGGCGAACAGCGGACCGTTCCACGGCACGATGATACCGATCACGCCATAGGGATCATAGCTGACATAATCATGGGCCGGCGCGCCCCACATCGGGATGGTGCGTCCATGCAGCTTGTCGCACCAGCCGCCGAAGTAACGGAATTTCTGGGCGGCATCATAACCCATATAGGGCGCGACCATCGCCACCGATCCATTCTCGGCGATCAGGCTCGGGGCGAATTCTGCCGACTTCGCTTCCAGCAGCGCCGCGATGCGGAACATGAGGTCGCGCCTTTTGTCGCCCGGCATGGCGCGCCACGCCGGAAACGCCTTGCGCGCAGCGGCGGTGGCCCGGTCGACATGCCCTGCATCCGCCAGCGCCAGTTCCTGCGTCACCTTGCCGGTGCCGGGATAGACATGGACGTGGCGCGCCGGGCCGGTCGGCACCTCCCGCTGCCCGCCGATGATGACGGGGTAACGCGGCAACGCGTCGATCACGGGATTTCTGAATGCCATGGCTCTCTCCTCTTTCGGCAAGGACGGCCCCTGCACGGCGCCGCCACCGAATGTGCAGCGATTCTTGAGAGGGATATTAATATGCGCATTATTAGATCATCAAGGCGATGATCCCGAGTATCGCCCTTGCGAAATTTCATTCAATATGCGCATTAATTTGCATGAACCTGATCCAGCACAATGCCCAGACAGAACCATCAATCGGTAAGCGGCAGATCGTCCGCAATGCGGCTGATGCCCTGCGCCGACGTATCCTTGCCGCACCGGCCGGCGAACAGATCGGCTCCCTTCCGACCCTTGCCCGCGAGCTGGAGGTCGGCATCGTCACGATCCAGCAGGCTGCGCGCATCCTGGAGCATGAAGGCCTGCTGGAGGTTCGGCGGGGACCGGGCGGCGGCTATTATGGCCGGCGACCACAAATGGCCGATCTGGAACGGATGCTCGGCGCCTATCTGTGCGGTGAGCCCGGCTCCTGGCGCGAGATACTCGATATCACCTCGCTGCTGTTCAATCGGCTCTGCGCGGCGGCGGCCCGATGTGATGACATGGCGCTCCGCAGGGAACTGGTGGATCTGCGCGGCCAGATCGACACGTGCGACAGCATGGACGGGCTGGGCCGACTGGAAGGGCGGCTTCAGGATATCTTGTTCCGAATGGTCAGCCAGCCCTTATTCGAACTGCTCACACGCGTCGCGCTGGGAAGCGCACGCGACGTCGAGCGAGAGGGCAACGGCACGGACATGTTTGATCTGAATGCGTGGCGCCATGGTCGCATGCGCATTATTGATGCGATTGCCGGTCTGGATCCTGCTCTTGCGCACTTCGAGGCGGATCGGCAGAATCGTCAAATTCTGGCCGGCCTGTTCGGGTTTGAATGATCTGAACCAACAGATCATGTGATTGATCCGATCGCCGCCGATCAAGTCATTTTGAACCCGCGTCAAAAAACGATCAAGTGGGCTGGCTATGCCTCAGCCGAAACTTTATCGCCAACCTTTCCTCGTCTCACATCAGGATCTTCATGTCCGACACCAGCAAAGCCAGTCCCGCCGATATCATGCCGATCGCCGATGTCATGGCGCGGCTGCGCGATCCGGAAACGGGCTGCCCCTGGGACATTGAACAGGATTTTGCGAGCATCGCCCCCTACACGATCGAGGAAGCCTATGAAGTGGCCGATGCGATCGATCGCAACGACATGGCGGACCTGCGCGACGAACTGGGCGATCTGCTGCTGCAGGTCGTGTTCCACAGCCGCATCGCCGAACAGGCCGGCCATTTCCGCTTGCAGGATGTGATCGACAGCATCGCGGCCAAGATGATCCGGCGCCATCCCCATGTCTTTGGCGAAGGCGCCCGCCGCGAAGATGGCCACGCCCAATGGGAAAGCATCAAGGCGGCCGAGCGCGCCGACAAGATCCCCGACCCGAGTGCCATGGCCGGTGTCGCGCAGGCGCTCCCCGCGCTGCTGCGCGCCGAAAAACTGCAGAAGCGGGCCGCCCGCACCGGCTTTGACTGGCCCGACGCCCAGGGCGCGATCGCCAAGATCCATGAGGAACTGGACGAGGTCACCAGCGCGACCAGCCATGCCCATCGGGAAGAAGAGGTCGGCGACCTGCTCTTTGCCGTCGTGAACCTCGCACGCCATCTCAAGATTGACCCCGAAGTCGCGCTGCGTGGCGGAAATACCAAGTTCGATCGTCGTTTTCGTCAGATGGAGGCGATCGCTGGCGATGCGTTCGTCGGCCTGTCGCTAGACGAGAAGGAAGCGCTATGGCAGCAGGCGAAGCAGGCGGAATAATCAGGCCGGTCACGCCGGCGGATGATGACGCGATCTGGGCAATCCTGGAACCAGTGCTGCGCGCTGGTGAAACCCTGGCGGTCGATCGCGCCATCAGCCGCGAAGACGCGCTTGCCCTCTGGCTGTCCCTGGACCGCACCGTCCGCATCGTCGAGGAGGATGGCACCCTGCTCGGCATCTTCTACATCCGCGCCAATCAGGCCGGCGGTGGCCGCCATGTCGCCAATGCCGGCTATGTCACCGCAGGTCACGCAACCGGACGCGGCGTTGCCCGACGCATGTGCGCCGCCTCGTTCGATCTGGCGCGCGACCTGGGTTTCAGCGCGATGCAGTATAATTTCGTGGTTTCCTCCAACAGTCGCGCGGTCGCGCTGTGGCAGGCGATGGGCTTTGCCATTGTCGGCCGCGTGCCCGGCGCCTTTGTCCATCCGGCACTGGGTCCGGTCGACACATTTGTGATGCATCGTTACCTTTGACGCGCGGCTTGTGCAGCGGCATAGGGCGCGCAATCGCGACCATCGCGCATAGGGGGTATCTGGTGTCAATTTCGCTGTCCGGGCCGGCCATGGCCCCTTCCCTTCTTTTGCCTGGTTGCACACGATGAACGGCTCCACCACGGGCTGGCTGGAACGCCGTTTCCAGATCTCCGAACGCGGCAGCAGCTTGCGCACGGAAATCGTCGCCGGCATCACCACCTTCCTCACCATGGCCTATATCGTGCTGGTCAATCCGGCGATCCTGGGTGAGGCCGGCATGCCGCTGGTCGGCGTGGCCGCCGCAACCTGTTTCGCCGCCGCTTTCGCCAGCATCCTGATGGGGATGGTCGCCAATGTGCCGCTCGCGCTGGCGCCGGGCATGGGGCTCAACGCCTATTTCACCTATTCGGTGGTGCTGGGCCTCGGCATTCCCTGGCCGGTCGCGCTGGGCTGCGTCTTCCTCTCGGGCGTCGCCTTTCTGGCGCTGACCCTCGCGGGCATCCGCCAGATGATCCTGGCCGCCATTCCGCCCCATCTGCTGGCCGCAGTCGCCGGCGGCATCGGCCTCTTCATCGCGTTCATCGGCCTACGCAATGCGGGCATCGTCGTCTCCAACAGCGCCACCTCGGTCGCGCTCGGCGATCTTCGCTCGGCGCCGGTGCTGCTGACCCTGTTCGGCCTGACGCTGATCGCCGGCCTGTCGATCCGCAAGGTGCGGGGCGCGATCCTGATCGGTATCGTTGCCACCACCCTGCTCGGCTGGCTGGTCGGCGCCCTGCATTTCACGCCGACGCCCTATGATGCGTCCGCGCTCGGCAGCACCGCCTTTCATCTCGATCTTGGCGCGGTCTTTGCCGGTAGCCACGGCATTGGCGTGCTCGAGATCATCTTCGTCTTCCTGTTCGTCGACCTGTTCGACAATCTGGGCACGTTGATGGCGGTGACCAAGCGCGCAGGCCTCGCTCGCCCCGACGGAAGCGTGCCCAACCTCAACCGCATCCTGATCGCCGACGCCGCCGCCACCATGGTCGGCGCGACCGCGGGCACCAGCACCGTCACCTCCTATGTCGAAAGCGCGGCGGGGGTCGCAGCCGGCGGCCGCACCGGCCTTACCGCCGTCGTCACCGGCATCCTGTTCCTGCTCACCATCTTCGCTGCCCCCTATGCCGGCCTGGTGCCGCTCTATGCCACCGCGCCGGCCTTGATCCTGGTCGGCAGCCTGATGATGGCGCCGTTGGTGGAAGTCAGTTGGGAAGAGCCGTTCGAGGCGGTCCCCGCCTTCCTCACCCTCGCCCTCATCCCGCTCACCTTCTCGATCGCCAATGGCATTGCCTTCGGCATCGTCGCCCATGCGATCCTGAAGCTGCTGCGCGGCGCGATGAGCCGCACCGACTGGCTGCTGTTCCTGCTCGCCATCCTGATCGTCATCCGCTTTGCCTGGGTCGCCGCTGCATGAAATTTCTCCTCGTCCTTGTCGGCCTGCTGACCGCCGCGCCCGCCCTCGCCCAAAAGCTGGACGACCAGCCCCGCACCGCGATCATGACGGCATTCCCGCCCGAACATGCGGCGCTCGTCGGCCGTATCGAGCAGCCCCGCACGGTGCGCGTCAATGGCGTGCCGGTGACACTCGGCCAGATGGGCGGAAAGCCCGTGCTGCTGGTCGAAAGTGGCGTCAGCATGGTCAATGCCGCCATGACCACTCAATGGCTGGTCGATCGCTTTGCGGTGAAGCGCATCCTCTTTTCCGGCATTGCGGGCGGGATCGATCCGTCGCTGCATATCGGCGATGTCGTCGTCGCGGCCGATTGGGGCCAGTTCATGGAAAGTACGATCGCGCGCGAGGCGCCGGGCGGCTATGCGCCGATCTTCCGCACGCCGGGCAATGACCTGCCCAATTATGGCATGATCTTCCCGCGCGATGTGGAAGCCGGCAACGATGTCGAGGCCAAGAGCTGGCACCGCACTTTCCCGGCCGACCCTGCCCTGCTTGCTATCGCCCGCGCCCTTTCCTCGTCGGAAAGCTTGGCCCGCTGCGCCGATGCGACCGCCGCCAAATGCCTGCCTCACCAACCCAGCCTGCATGTCGGCGGTCGCGGTATCAGCGGTCCCGCCTTCATGGATAATGCCGCCTATCGCCAATATCTGTTCGCCACCTTCCAGGCGCAGGTGCTGGACATGGAAAGCGCTGCCGTGGCGCAGGTTGCCTATGCCAACCGCGTCCCCTTCCTCGCCTTCCGCAGCTTGTCGGATCTGGCGGGCGGCGATGCGGAACAGAACCAGATGAGCGCCTTCATGGCGCTCGCCTCGGCCAACTCCGCGCGCGTGGTGCAGGATTTCGTGGCGCGACTGCCCGATTAACGGTCGCGCTTCAGGAAGCGGGCGAGGCCGGAGTCGGACAGGCGGACATCCACCTGTATTTCCGCCTCGCTCGGCCGGGTCGCCAGCACCTCGCCATGCTCATGCAGCCAGGCGAGGGCCGCCCCATCGGCGATCGGCAACCGCAGGCTGTGGACCCGGGCACCGCGCGTCAGCCGGCTGCTGATCGCCCGCTGCAACCCGTCGACCCCCTCGCCGGTCAATGCCGAGATGATGACGACATCATCATGACGCGCCGCAATCTCGCGCGCCTGCGCGGCATTCTCCGCGTCGAGCAGGTCCAGCTTGTTCCATGCCTCGATGATCGGTGGTGGATCGGCCTCGCCTTCGCCGCGCTCCAGCGCCCCTTCGCCAGCGACGCCCAATTCGCTCAGCACATCCAGCACATCGTCGCGCTGCGCCTCGGTATCGGGATGGGCGATGTCGCGGACATGGACGATGATGTCGGCCGACAGCACTTCCTCCAGCGTCGCGCGGAAAGCCGCGATCAACTGGGTCGGAAGATCGGACACGAAACCCACCGTGTCGGACAGGATCGCCTTGTCGAGGCCCGGCAACACGATCTGCCGCATGGTCGGGTCCAGTGTCGCGAACAGCAGATCCTCTGCCATCACTTCCGCGCCGGTCAGGCGGTTGAACAGGGTAGACTTGCCGGCATTGGTATAGCCGACAAGGGCAATCACCGGCCAGGGCGCGCGCTGGCGCCGGGCACGATGCAGGCCGCGCGTTTTGGTCACCTGATCCAATTCGCGCCGGATTTTGGCCATGCGGTCGCGGATCATGCGCCGGTCCGCCTCGATCTGGGTTTCGCCCGGACCGCCCAGGAAGCCGAAGCCGCCGCGCTGGCGCTCAAGATGGGTCCAACTGCGCACCAGGCGCCCGGCCTGATAGTCGAGATGGGCGAGTTCGACCTGCAACCGCCCCTCGTTGGTGGCGGCGCGCTCGCCGAAAATTTCCAGAATAAGCCCGGTCCGGTCGATGACCTTGGCGCCGGTTCCCTTTTCCAGATTGCTCTGTTGCACCGGGGTCAACGCATTGTCGACGATGACCAGCTCGGCCTCTTCCTGTGTCACCAGCGTGGCGATCTGGTCGACCTGGCCGCTGCCGAACAGGGTGGCGGGCTTGCGGTCGCGCACGCGAAAGCTCTGGGCGGCGCGCACATCGATGCCGATGGCCAGCGCCAGGCCGCGCGCTTCCTCCAGCCGGGCATCGCTGTCGCGGCGGTCACCGCCATGGGTTTCGGCATGCACGACGACGGCGCGCGCACCGCGCGCCACTTCGTCCTCGGAGTCGCGATTGAATATGGCCATGTCAGCTTAGAGCATCTGGCCGCGCTCCGGTCTACCCGCGCGGATCGGCGGGAAGACCGGATGCGGCGTGGACGATCAGTCGTCCTGCTCGTTCTCGCCCGACAGGTCGAGCGCGTGGAGCGGTTGCACGGTCGAAATGGCGTGCTTGTAAACGAGTTGCACCATGCCGTCGCGTTCGAGCAGCATGCAGAACAGGTCGAAGGCGGCGATTTCACCCTGGAGCATCACGCCGTTCACCAGGAACATGGTGACCGGGCTACCCGACTTGCGAACCGCGCTCAGGAAGATTTCCTGCAGCAGGCGGGGCTTGCCGTTACCGTCGCTCGCCTTGCGCAGATCGGTCAGGTCCATCGACTGGGCCGGCATGACCGTCGAAATGGCATGCTTGTAGACCAGTTGCGACTGACCGTCCCGGCGCAGCAGCACGGAAAAATTGTCGAACCAGGTGATGATGCCCTGCAACTTGACGCCCTTGACCAGGAACATGGTCACGGGGGTCTTGGACTTGCGCAGGCTGTTGAGGAAAATATCCTGAAGGTTGTTCACTTTGTCGGCCATGGTCGTTGCCAGTCCTTTATTGGCGGGACGTTACCCGCTCTCGCACCTCTGGGCGGAGGTGTCTTGCCTGCCCCCGCTTGTCGAGGGCAAGGCAATTCTACCGCAATTGCGAAGGGGCGTCCATGCCTGACATCGCCATCGGGAATTTCCCTAGCGTCAGCTATCCTTTCCGTCCGTGATCCCCAGCAGCTTCAGTTTGCGGTGCAGCGCAGAGCGCTCCATGCCGATGAAGGTCGCCGTGCGCGAGATATTGCCGGAAAAGCGGCGGATCTGGATGCGCAGATATTCCCGCTCGAAACTTTCTCGGGCTTCGCGCAGCGGCGCGCCCATGATGGCGGACTGGCCGATTCCATCGCCGCCGCCACCGCTGGTGAGTTCAGCCGGCAACATGTCCAGTTCGATCCGGCCGATCCGATCGCCCGGCGCCAGAATCATCGTCCGCTCGATCACGTTGCGCAACTGGCGGACATTGCCCGGCCATTCATTGGCCTGCAAGGCCGCCATGGCGTCGCTGGCCATCTCTGGCGGACTGACCCTGCGGTCGGCAGCAAAACGGGCCAGATAATGCTCGACCAGCGGCGGAATATCGTCCCGTCGCTCGGACAGCGGCGGAATCTGCAGCGGCACGA
Source organism: Sphingobium scionense (assembly GCF_014197035.1). GTDB lineage: Bacteria > Pseudomonadota > Alphaproteobacteria > Sphingomonadales > Sphingomonadaceae > Sphingobium > Sphingobium scionense. The sequence goes on from NZ_JACIEU010000021.1 coordinate 23,007, forward strand.
CGTTCAGGCGATAGAATAGATCTTCGCGGAAACGCCGTTCCTCGATTTCCACCGACAGATTACGCGCGGTCGAAGAGATGACGCGCACATCGACCTTCACCTGTCGCTGGCCACCGACACGGGTAAAGCTCTGATCGGTCAGCACGCGCAGGATCTTGCCTTGGGTGGTCACCGGCATGTCGGCGATCTCGTCGAGATAGAGCGTCCCCCCATGCGCCTGTTCCAGATAGCCGGGACGCACGAGACCGCTGGGATCCTCGACACCGAACAGCTCTTCCTCGACCCGATCGGGATCCATGCGGGCTGCTGCAACGATGATGAACGGCGCATCGGTGCGACCGCTCCAGCTATGGAGCATGCGGGCGGCGACCTCCTTGCCAACGCCGGCCGCGCCGGAAATCAGCACACGGCTGCCGGTGCCGGCCACCTTCTTGATCGTTGCCCGGACACCGTTGATCGAGGCCGAGGTGCCGGTCAGTTCGTCATCCTGACCAAAGCGCGCGCGCAGCGTCTGGTTCTCGCGCCGCAACCGTTCGGTCTCGGTCGCGCGGGCGACCAGGTGCAGCAGCCGATCGGCCTCGAATGGCTTTTCGATGAAATCGGCCGCTCCCTTGCGGATTGCGGCGACGGCCGTGTCGATATTGCCATGGCCCGAGATCATGAGAACCGGGATCGTCGGGTCGCGCCGCTTGATTTCCTCCAGCAGTTCCAGGCCGTCGAGCTTGGAGCCCTGCAACCACACATCGAGCAACACCAGCGACGGGCGCCGGCTGTCCAGCGCATCGATCGCGCTGTCGCTATTGGCGGCCGTGCGGGTCGAAAAACCTTCGTCCTCCAGCACGCCTGCCACCAGATCGCGAATGTCCTCTTCGTCGTCGACAATCAGAATATCAAGCGCCATTGGCCATCACTTTTCCTTTGGGCAGGGCAACCACCTGCCCCTCTTCTAGTTTTTCCAGGGCTGTGACGGAGAAGCGCAACGTCACCCGCGCACCCCCGCCTTCCGCATCATCGAAACGGATTTCACCCATATGTTCTTCGACAATCTTCTTGACGATAGCCAAGCCTAAACCCGTCCCCTTCGACCGCGTGGTCATATAGGGTTCCAGGATGCGCTCGCGCTCGGGCGGCAGGCCGATGCCATCGTCGCGAACCTCGATCACCAGCGCGCCCTCGACCTGATGCAGGTGCATGCGGATATTGCCACGCACATTGCCTTCTTCGGGCGCGGGCTTCGGCTCGATCGCTTCGACGGCATTTTTGACGATATTGGTCAACGCCTGCCCAAGCTGACGCCGATCGCAGACCATTTCCATGTCGCCGTCATCAGCCTCGAATGCGAAGCGAATGTCGGGATGGGCCACCTCGTGGAGGAACAGGGCGTGGCGGGCAATATCGCCCAGCGCCTCGCGCCGAAACACGGGTTTGGGCATGCGCGCAAAGGAGGAAAATTCGTCGACGATACGGCGCAGGTCTCCCACCTGGCGGACGATCGTACCGGTCAGCCGCGCAAAGGTCGGCTTGTCGCTCGTCACTTCCTCGCCATAGCGGCGCTGCAACCGTTCGGCGGCCAGCTGGATCGGCGTCAGCGGATTCTTGATCTCATGCGCGATGCGCCGTGCCACGTCCGACCAGGCCGCACGGCGCTGATCCGACAATTGCTGGGTGATGTCATCGAACGTCAGAATATGACCGGACACATCTTCGGACACCTTGACCGCCAGCGTGCGCAAGTCCCCCTGCGCACGGACCTGCACGATGCCGGCATCATCCTGCGATGCCACCAGATCCGCCAGTTCGGCCGAAATCTCGGCCAGCGGCCGTCCGACCGGATCATCACCTTCGCGCACCAGAATTGCGGCGGCCGAGCTGTTCAGCAACTGGATCACGCCACCCCGGTCGACCGACAGCACGCCGGCACTCACGCCCGACAGGATCGCCTCGATAAAGGCGCGCCGTTCATCGAGCTGGCTGTTCGCTGCGACCAAGGCCCCCGTCTGAGCCTCCAGACGTTGGGTCATGCGGTTGAAGGCTGACGCGAGCGTGCCGATCTCATCCCGGCTCGCCGGGCTGGTGACGCGGGCCGACAGGTCGCCGGCCGTAATCCTGCGCGCGGCCGTGACCAGTTCGTTCACCGGCCTGACCATCCAGTCGGCCACGGCCAGCGCAATATAGACCGCAATGCCGACCAGCAGCAGCGAGCCTACGAACAGCAGCAGATTGAACCGCAATTGCAGCGCGCGCGACTGGGCAGCGAACAGGTCATAATCGCCCAGCACCTTCTGCGCCCGTTCCACATTGGAGAAGGAGGAACTGCCGGCGTTGCGGGTCGCGTAAAGATAGATTTTGGAATTTGGATAGAGCAGCGTCACGGCCTCGATCTGGTTGGGCTTGGCCGCCACCACCACATCTTCACCGGAAGCAAGGCGCTTCATCACCTCGGCCGACAACATTTCCGACGCCGGCCGGCTTTCGGGATCGACCGTCGCCGCAGTCCGCGCCACGCCGTCCTTGCCAATCTCGATGATCGCCGATCTGTTGAGCTTTCGCGTCACCACCTGATAGATATAGCCCTCGGCAAAGCGGGGGCTCGAAACGCTCGACTGGCCCAGATAGTCGCGCAGATCGCTCGCCATGGTCAGCGTCTCGTCGCGGACCTCGCGCAAATTCTGCTCATAATAGCCGCGCGCCAGGTCGCTGGCATTTTGCAACATGCCGCGCGCGCTGTCCGAAAACCAGAATTGCACGCCATATTGGAACAGCAGCGAGGCGAAGATGACGACCAGCAGCATCGGCACGCTGGCCACGACCGAGAAGATCGCCACCAGCCGGACATGGAGCTGGCCATCGCTGCCGATCGCCGACTTGGCAGCCCGGCGCTTGGCCACACGACGCCCCAGCAGCATCAGCAGCGCGATCGCGGGCACCAGATTGGCAACCAGCAGCAGCGCCACGATCGGCGGAGTCAGCAGCGTATAGGACTGGTCCTGGCCCGAGAGCAGGCCATAGGTCAGGCCGGCAGTGCCGAGGAACAAGATAAGCGTGACAATTTCGAGTGCAGCCGCCAACCGGCCGTTGCGCAGATAAGGCCGGACCAACCTCGCCCACGCCGGCCCCCGTCGGGGGATTGTCACCGCACCAGTCATAGTGGCTTCGTTACAACAATGCCGTGCCCGATCAAACACAGTTTTTACATAAAACCATGTCGCTGGTCGATGCGATTGGGCGCTTCGTCCCGCGGCCTCTAATCGCTCAGCCGCAGTTGCAGCGGATCGAGGCCGTAATCGGTGAGCTTCTTGCGCAGCGTATTGCGATTGATGCCGAGCAGGCCGGCAGCGCGGATCTGGTTGCCATCGACGCTGGCCAGCGTTTCCTGCAACAGGATCGGCTCGATCACCGCGAGCAGATTGTCATGCAGGTTGGGATCGGCCTGACCAAGGCCCACGCCAAGCTGTCGCTTGGTCCATTCCCTTACAGCTTGCGCCAGTTGGCCTGCCGGCGCGGCATGATCGGCGGGCATCGCGTCAAGCGGGAGCGCATGGCGCAACATATCCGCCGCGATCACATTCTCCCGGCTTAATACGGCCAGGCGCTGCATGATATTCTGGAGCTCGCGGACATTGCCCGGCCAATGATAGGCCATCAGCAATTGCGCCGCGTCGTCGGACAAGGCCTTGCGCGGCAATCCGTCCTGCGCGGCCCGATCCAGGAAATGGCGCGCCAGCAGGATCACGTCCTCGCGCCGCTCGCGCAGCGGCGGCAGCGATACCGGTACGACATTGAGCCGATAATAGAGATCCTGCCGGAACCGGTTCTCCTCGATCAACCGGGGCAATTCCTTGTTGGTGGCCGCGATGATGCGGACATCCACACGCACCGGCTTGGATCCGCCAACCGTGGTCACTTCGCCTGACTGGAGCACGCGAAGCAGCCGCGTCTGCGCCTCCATCGGCATGTCGCCAATCTCGTCCAGGAACAAGGTGCCTCCCTGCGCCTGCTCGAACTTGCCCGCCGTGCGCGCATGGGCGCCGGTAAAGGCTCCCTTTTCATAGCCGAACAGTTCCGCTTCGATCAGTTCGCGGGGAATTGCGGCCATGTTGATCGCAACAAAGGGGCGGGTGCGCCGTTGGCCCAGGCTATGGATCGCCTCCGCCACCAGTTCCTTGCCGGTGCCCGACTCACCCAGCACCAATATGCTGAGATCATTGGATAGAACCCGGGCGATGGTGCGATACACTTCCTGCATCGCCGGCGAACGACCGACAAGCGGCAGGCCGTCATGGGGCAGCCCAGGCTCGGCGGCATCCGCCCCGCCTGTTCGGTGCCCCAAAGCATCAGCAACGGCGCGCGTCAATTCATTGAGATCGAAGGGTTTTGGCAGATATTCGAACGCCCCCTTCTCGGTCGCCCGGATCGCGGTGTTCAGGGTATTCTGCGCGGAAAGAATGATAACATTCAGATCCGGTTTGCGCTCGATAATCTCCGCGACGCCGTCCAAGCCATCGCCATCCGGCAACATGACGTCGGTAATCAGAATATCCGGAGAGAAACTCTCCATCAGCGCTGTCCGTTCACGAATGGACCCGGCGATCTTCACCTTATGCCCCTGACGTCGCAGTGCTTCGCCGACCACCACACAGATGGCGGGATCATCATCAACAACCAGGACCGCGCCCGTCACCGCCATCAGCCCATTCCCATCGGCAGCAGGATACGGAAGGTGGACTCGCCAGCCTCCTGATCGCGTGAATATTGCACGAACCCACTCATGTCCCGTACCAGCTTGTCTACCAGGGCAAGACCAAGCCCCTGGCCGTCCCGCTTGCCCGTAATGAAGGGATTGAAGAGATGGTCGAGGATATGCTCCGGGACGCCCGGGCCATTGTCGATCACGACAATCTCGATCGGCAGCACGGCACTGCCTTTGCGGTCACCAACCAGCACCGACATGCCATGCCGGAAAGCCGTCTCGACGCGGATGCAGGGGCGCTCGACATGTTCCAAGGCCTCGGCCGCATTCTTGAGCAGGTTGATCATCACCTGCACCAGTGCATCATCATTGATGATCGCGAATGGCAGAGATGGATCATAACGTTTTATAATCTTTATATTCTTGGCAAATCCAGCGGCCGCGATATGCGATGCGCGATCGATCAGCGGATAGATATTGCCGGGACCGCACTCCAGCGTGCGATCGGTCGTGAAATCCTGCATCCGATCGATCAGGGCGGCGATCCGATCAACCTCGTTGCAGATCAGTTGGGTCAGGGCGGCGTCGGTTCCGCCGTTGCTCGTCTCCAGCAACTGGGCGGCCCCGCGAATGCCGGACAAGGGGTTCTTGATCTCGTGCGCCAGGATCGCCGCCGCACCGACCGCCGATCGCGCACCGCCCGCCGTGCCGCGATGGCCGATCTTGCGGGCCTGACCCTGCGCATGGATCGACACGACCCGCCAGCCATCATGGTCGACGATGGGAGAAATCATCAGGTCCACTTCCATCTCGGCGGTGCGACCGGCATGGACCTTGATGTCATAGGCGGCGATCGGCTTGTTGCTGTGCCAGATATCGAACCGGGCACCGGCTTCCGCAATGCGCACGGTGCGCGCCACGTCGCTGCCGATGATGGCCGACCGCGCCATATTCAGCAGGGTTTCTGCCCGTACATTGGCATCGGCAATGCTGTTATTCGGCCGCACCACCAGTGTCGCCACGGGCAAGGCGGTCATCAGTTCCGACAGAGAAGGCCCATCCTGCTGCATCTGAAGCGGCGGAAGGGACGTCAATGGCATGGTCATGCAGCCTGTAGCGCAACCGTCGGTTCTTCCGCTGCGATCAGCGGCTCGTAGAAAGCAGCCAGCATATCGAGCACCCGCTGGGCATCGGCCTCTTGGTTGACCGTGTTGCGGAACTCGGCCGATCCGGTCAGGCCCTTGGTATACCAACCGATATGCTTGCGCGCCATGTTGACGCCAGTCATCTTGTCATAATGATCCAGCATCATGCGATAATGGTCTGTTATCAGCTCATATTGCTCAGAAAGACTTGGGTCGGAGCGACGCTCGCCGGTGGCGAACCAGTGCATCACCTGGCCCAGCAGCCACGGCTTGCCATAGGCGCCACGGCCGATCATCACGCCATCGGCACCGCTCTGGTCGAGCGCGGTTTCCGCGTCCTCGATCGAGCAGATGTCGCCATTGACGATCACCGGCAGCTTGACCGCGTCCTTGACCGATCGGACGAAGCCCCAGTCGGCACTGCCCTTGTACATCTGGCAGCGCGTGCGGCCATGGACGGTGATCAGCTTCGCGCCCAGATCCTCGGCGATATGCGCCAGTTCGGGCGCATTCAGGCTCGCATGATCCCAGCCCATGCGCATCTTGACGGTGACAGGAACGTCGACCGCCTCGACCGTCGCCTTGATCAGCGATGCCGCCAGCGGCAGGTCGCGCATCAGCGCGCTGCCCGCGTCGCCATTGACGACCTTCTTCACCGGGCAGCCCATGTTGATGTCGATGATCGCCGCGCCGCGATCGGCATTGAGCTTGGCCGCTTCGGCCATTTCCGTCGGCGAACAGCCCGCCAACTGCATCGACACCGGCTCCTCCAGCGGATGCCAGGCGGCCTTCTGCAAAGACTGGCGCGTTTCGCGGATCATCGCCGCGGTGGCGATCATCTCGGTGACGTTGAGGCCCGACCCGAAACGGCGAACCAGCGTGCGGAAGGGCATGTCGGTAACGCCGGTCATCGGCGCCAATATCACCGGCATATCGACCGTCACCGGTCCAACGGAAATGGGGGAAAGCCTGCGCGTCATCTTCTTCACTGCCTAAAAAACAGGCAGCCCTTAGCCGAAAATGGCCGCGGCGACAAGGCAGGCACCGGACTAGTGGTTGCGCTTTAGAGGTTGGCGAGCATGGGGCAGAGCGTCTATGCGCCGCTGCATGACATCGAACAGCAGGATCGTCGCGCTGATCGTCGCCGCCGGGCAAGGAAGCCGGGCGGGCGGTGACATCCCCAAGCAATATCGGCGGATCGGTGGCAAGGCCGTGCTGGCCCACGCCCATGACGCCCTGACGGCGCATGGTGGCGTATCGGCCATCCACATTGTGCTGGGCGAAGGCGAGGAAGAGCGTGCTCAGGCTGTTCTCGGCGACCGCGTCGCCCATTTCGTCACCGGCGCGGACAGCCGGCGCGGATCGGTCCGGGCCGGACTGACGGCGATCGCCGCATCCGGCGGCGCAGACATCGTGCTGATCCACGATGCCGCCCGCCCCTTCCTGCCCCCTTCGGTGATCGACCGGTTACTGGCCGCGTTGGCGGATGCCGAAGGCGCCATCCCTGCCTTGCCGGTCGCCGACACGCTGGTGCGCAGCGATGGCGCGCTCATGGGCGACGGCGTCGATCGCACTGACCTGCATCGCGTCCAGACGCCGCAGGCCTTCCGCTTCCAGGCTATCCTGTCCGCTCACGACGATTGGGACGAGGCGCGAGAAGCCACTGACGATGCCCAGATCCTGCGCGCCTGGGGCCATGACGTCATCTTGGTGCAGGGCGATGAAAGGCTTGAGAAATTGACCTATCCTGAGGACTTCGCGCGCGCCGAGGCGCGCATCGTGGGCGCCCGCACCACCCGCGTCGGGATGGGCTATGATGTCCATCGCCTCGCGCCAAACGAAGAATTGTGGCTCGGCGGCGTGCTGGTCCCACACGACCGCGGCCTTGCTGGCCACAGCGATGCCGATGTCGCCCTCCATGCCATCGTTGACGCGATCCTCGGCGCGCTGGCCGATGGCGATATCGGCAGTCATTTCCCGCCGTCCGACCCGCAATGGCGTGGCGCCTCGTCGGATCGTTTCCTCGCCCATGCCCGCGATCTGGTCCTGAAACGGGACGGCCGGATCGACCATGTCGACCTCACCATCATCTGCGAAGCGCCCAAGATCGGGCCGCATCGCGACGCCATGCGCGCGAAAATCGCCGAGATACTGGACGTTCCCGTCGATCGCGTCAGCGTGAAGGCCACCACCACCGAGCGGCTGGGTTTCGCTGGTCGCGGTGAGGGCATCGCCGCACAGGCGGTTGCCACCCTCTCCCTCCCCACGCTATTCTGAGCCCATCATGCCCAACACCATCCTGCCCGCCCAGCTCGTCGACCTCGCCGAAAAGGTCATCATCGCCAACCGTCGCGCCGGTCGCACCGTGGCCGTTGCGGAAAGCTGCACCGGCGGCCTGGTGTCGGCGGCGCTCACTGAGATCGCTGGCTCATCCGACGTTTTCGAAGCCGGTTTCATAACCTATTCCAACGACATGAAGGCGGAACTTCTCAAAGTCTCGCATGACGTGCTGGATACGTTCGGCGCGGTCTCCATCGCGACCGCCTGGGCCATGGCGCAAGGCGCGCTCAAGAAGAGCCACGCCCATGTCGCGGTCGCCATCACCGGCATCGCCGGGCCGGGTGGCGGCAGCGAGCAGAAGCCGGTCGGCACCGTAGTCTTCGCGCGGGCGGAACGCGGCGGCAGCCCCGACAAGGTCGTGGCCGACATGCATCATTTCGAAGATAATGGTCGCGGTGGCGTCCGCCTTCAGGCGGCGTTGTGCGCACTCGAACTGCTGCTACCCGACTCGCCAGCGCCATAAAGCGCCGCCGCGCGTGTCTCGAACGCGCCGATCATCTTGCGCAGTGCCTTGTCGAAAAACTGGCCGGCCAGCATCTCGAAGATGCGGTTCTTGAATTCGAACTCGACCTCGAACTCGACCAGCACGCCGCCCTGCCCGTCGTCCCGGAAGCGCCACTCATTATGAAGATGCTTGAGCGGGCCGTTGAGATAGTCGACCCGGACATGGTCCGGACGATGCTTGTGGACGCGAGAGGTGAAGCTCTCGCTGACCCCCTTGAAGCCGACGATCATGTCCGCGACCATCTCGCTCTCACTGTCCGATCGGATGCGGATCGCGCTGATCCAGGGCAGAAATTGCGGATAGGCCGAGACGTTCGACACAAGGTCGAACATCTGTTCCGGACTATAGGGCAGTTGGCGGGTCTCGTGATGCTTGGGCATTCGCCGATCAGGCCTTCGCGGCGGCCGCCTTGGCCAGCTTCGCCTCGCGCGCGGCGCGCATCTCGGCGAAATCCTTGCCGGCATGATAGCTCGACCGGGTCAGCGGGCTCGACGCCACCTGCAGGAAGCCCTTGGCCCGCGCGATCGCCGCATAGGCGTTGAAAGCTGCCGGAGTGACGAATTCCATCACCTTGGCATGCTTGGGCGTGGGCTGCAGATACTGGCCCATGGTCAGGAAATCGATATCGGCCGAACGCATGTCGTCCATCACCTGGTGGACTTCCAGCCGCTCCTCGCCCAGGCCCAGCATGATGCCGGACTTGGTGAAGATCGAGGGATCGAGCTTCTTCACGCTTTCGAGCAGGCGCAGCGACGCATAGTAGCGTGCACCCGGACGGATGGTCGGATAGAGCCGGGGCACGGTCTCCAGATTATGGTTGTAGACGTCCGGGCGAGCCTTGACGATCATCGCGACCGCGCGCTCATGCTTGTTGCGAAAATCCGGCGTCAGGATCTCGATCGTGGTGCCCGGCGTCGTGCGGCGCAGCGCCTCGATGACCTTGACGAACTGGCTGGCGCCGCCATCGGGCAGGTCGTCGCGATCGACCGAGGTGATGACGATATGTTCAAGTCCCATCTCCGCGGCGGCATCGGCCAGATTCTGCGGCTCGTTGACGTCCACCTTGCGCGGCATCCCGGTCTTGACGTTGCAGAAGGCACAGGCACGGGTGCAGACATCGCCCAGGATCATCACCGTGGCATGCTTCTTGGTCCAGCATTCGCCGATATTGGGGCAGGCCGCTTCCTCGCAGACTGTCGCCAGTCCTTTTTCCCGCATCAGCTTGCGCGTCTCGTGATAGCCGGGACTGGTCGGCGCCTTGACACGAATCCAGTCAGGCTTGCGGACGCGCTCCGGCTTGGCGGGCTGACCGGGTACGGGGATCGGGGCAATGTCGTTCATGCGCCCCAGATAGCGATGCCGGACCGCTCTTGCCAGTCCTCTCTTTGTGCGGCACACCCACGCCATGACCGATTTTGCCGACATGCTTCAGGGCTATCGCCGCTTCCGGGAAACCGGATGGTCCCAACAGCGCGAGCGCTGGGACGAACTCAACGAAGGGCAGAGCCCCAGGGTGATGGTGATCGCCTGCTCCGACAGCCGAGTCGATCCGGCCCAGATCTTCGATACCAGTCCCGGCGAAATCTTCGTCGTGCGCAACGTCGCGGCGCTGGTGCCGCCGTTCGAGACCAATCCGGGCTGGCACGGCGTATCGGCCGCGCTCGAATTTGCAGTCCAGGTGCTCAAGGTCGGCGAGATTGTCGTCATGGGCCATGGCAAGTGTGGCGGCTGCAAGGCGGCACTCAGCCATGACCTCAAGGACGCGCCGCCCGGCGAAGGCGGCTTCATCCATCACTGGATTGAATTGCTCGATGATGCCCGGGAGGTCGTGGTCGGCCGTTATGGCGACCAGCGCGACCGCGAGGTCGAGCGTGCCATGGAGCAGGAGGGCGTCAAGGTCAGCCTGGCCAACCTGCGCAGCTTCCCCTGCGTCCGCGCCAAGGAGAAGAGCGGCGAGTTGAAGCTGGTCGGCAGCTTCTTCGCCATTGCCGACGGCCAGCTCCACATATTGGACGAGCAGACCGGCGCCTTCGCCCCGGCCTGAAGAGGGCCAGACAAGGAGAATTTCCATGCCCATGCGGCAGGAAGGGCGCGGCAATATCGCCCTGCTGATCGATGCGGACAACGCGTCGGCGGCCCATTTTGACGCGGTCATGACCGTGTTGGCGGAGTTGGGCACGGTCAATATCCGCCGCGCCTATGGCAATTGGAACAAGGCGACGCTCAAGACCTGGGCGGCGCTGTCCGTGGCGCAGGCGATCGAGCCGCAGCAGCAGTTCGATCTCACCAAGGGCAAGAATGCCACTGACATGAAGATGACGATCGACGCGATGGATCTGCTTTCCAGCGGGCGCGTCGACGGCTTTGGCCTGATGTCGAGCGACAGCGATTTCACCCCGCTGGTGACGCGACTGCGCCAGGACGGCATTCCGGTCTATGGTTTCGGCAACACCAATGCGCCTGAAGGCTTCCGCCGTGCCTGCACCCGCTTCATCGATGTGGCAGCGCTGCGCCCGGTGGAGGTTCCGGTAGCCAAATCGGCTGCGACGCCCAAGAAGAAGGCTCCGACCAAAGGCAGCGAGGCTGCGCGGCCTGCCGCTGCGCCACCCCCTCCCCCGCCGGCGGCGACCGCTGCGCCAGCAGGCACCGGCGCGGCGGTGGACCCGGAGGTCGTGCGCCTCTTGATCGACGCCTATGACGAGGCGAAGCGGGACGAGCGGGGCTTTGTCGCATTAGGTCCGGTCGGCCAGCGGGTCGGCAACCGCTCCAGCTTCGACGTGCGCAACTATGGCTTCAAGCGCCTGTCCGACCTGGTCGCCGCCATACCCAACTTCACCAGCGAAGTGCGCGAAGGCGGCCAGACCTGGATCAAGCGGATTCGCTGATGCCGGCCGTTGCGTGCCGCCTGATGATCCATGGCCGGGTTCAGGGCGTGTTCTATCGCAACTGGACGGTCCAGACCGCGCGCAGTCTGGGCCTCACCGGCTGGGTGCGCAACCGGATGGACGGCAGCGTCGAGGCACTGGTCCAGGGGGAGGCGGACGCTGTAGATCGCTTCATCGCGCTGGCACAAGATGGGCCGCCGGTGGCAAAGGTCGCGCGGATCGAGGCGATGGATGTGCCGCGCGAAGCGCTGGGCGGCTTCGAGAAGCGGCAAACCGCCTAAACGTCGCCCCCCTTTGCTGCCGGTGGGCCACCCAAACTTCTGCCCTTTCCTATTTGGACTTTCCTTGCTCTACTCTGGTGCCCGTCCCACTGCGCAAGACCGTGACCCAAGTGTCGCGTCATCATGACCTTGGCGTCACCCCATCATGACCCGACCGTTGCGTCACTGGAACGCAACGGTCGCGTCGATGGTGCGTTGCGCTGAACTTTCTCGTGAAATCGGCCAGAAATGCAGGGCAAGAACGGTGTGAACTTTGCCGCTGACGCGTCACCATGATCCTGTCGTGACCCAAAACCCTGCGGATCCGACCCTCATGTCGCCATTCATCATCAACCAGAAAAGAAGCAGCAACAGTCGAAACCTACATGCCACTGTGACGACCGGGCAACAAAGCACGGCGTCACAGCAGGAGAATGCAATGAGTTTGATCCTTATGGCGCTTGCCGCCGCCGCGACCCACAATGTCTCGGTCGAGCATCATGGCAACCAGGTCGGTGCCACCTACACCGCCCGTGCCGACATCAGCACCAAGACGGTCGGCGCCAAGACGCCCAACCGGATGGACAGCCAGCGCTGCCAGTGGACCGCGACGATCGTCGTCGACCGCAAGCTGGACCATGGCCCGGCGCTCGCCCGCACCGTGTCGAGCGACAAGCGTTTTTCGGGTAGCGAGGCTGGCGCCTGCACCCCCGGTCGTCAGTCCGGCGAACGCAACATGGCCCAGTATCAGGACAAGATCGAGGCGCATCTGATCGCCGTGGCGGAGGCCGATCGCGCGCCGCTGCTGGCTGAACTGGACTCGGTGCGCGCCCTTGCGTCGAACTGATCGCGTCACGACCGTGGCATGGCTGGGCGGGCTTGGCCTCGCCCTCCATGCCCTGCCGGCGGCCGCTCAATATGCCAGCGGTCCCAGCGCGACGATTGAGGTTGCCAGCGACGAACGCCGCCGCGGCCTCAGTTGGAGCGACGGCGATCCTGTGCTGCGCGGCAGCTTGTCCGTGCCGGTCGCGCAAGGCCTCTCGCTCGATGGCGCCGCGACCAGCCTCTGGGGCAGCGATCGCCATGGCGGCGCCGACGCCGTCATCGACCTTGGCCCCTCCTATGTCCATCAACTGGGCGGCTGGCGCCTGTCGCTCGACGCGCGCTACCATCTCTTCCCCGGCGCCGATCATCAGGGCTATGGCGAATTTGGCGCCGGCGCCGGCTTCCTGATCGGCCCTGCCAGCATCGACATCGGCGCCCAATATGCCCCGCGCCAGTCGGCGATCGGCGGCGACAATCTCTATCTGTCCTCCGCCGCCTCCTTCGCCATTCCCGGCACGCCGCTCACCGCCTCGGCACGGGTCGGCCATAGTTCCGGGTCGGATCGCGATCCGCTAGCCTCGCAACGGCTGCGGCCGGGCGGCGATTATTGGGATTATGGCGCGGCCATCGCCTGGTATCGTGGCCGCTGGTCGGCGGAGCTGCGCTACAGCGACACCGACATTGACGGGCGCGACGCGCGCCACGGCGGGTCGGCTCTCATCGGGAAGGTCGGCCTAACCCTGTAGCACCAGCGATATGAGTTCGGGCGAGGAGACGCCCGCCGAGCGCAGGAAACCCTGATAATAATCACAGCCTTCCCGTGCCAGCAGGTCGAGTTGCTGCTCCGTCTCTACCCCTTCGGCGATCACGTTCAGGCCCAGCGATTTCGCCATATGGATCACCCCGCGCACGATGATCCGGTCGCGCGCCGACCCGGCGATGTCCTGAGCCAGACTGGAGTCGATCTTCAGATAATCGAGCGGCAGGCCCTTAAGGTAAGCAAGGCTCGAATAGCCGGTGCCGAAATCGTCGATCGCCACCGCCAGCCCTTCGGACCGCAATGCCGTCAGCAGCGCCGCCGCCGCGTCGACATCCTGGATCAGCCCGCTCTCGGTGATCTCCACCGTCAGCCGCGACCGGGGAAAGCCGCTGCGGTCCACCTGCCCCAGAAAATCGGCCATGAACCCCGGCTGCGCAATATCCGCCGCCGTGACATTGATCGACAGGCGCAGATTGGACAGCGCACTCGGCCATGCCGCCGCCTGCCGCAGCGCCTCGGCCTGGATATGCGCCGACAGCGGCAGCATGTAATCGGATCGCTCGGCCGTGCCGAACAATATGCCAGCCCCCAGCGGGCCATAGATCGGGTGGTTCCACCGCGCCAAAGCCTCGACCCCGCTGATGCGATGGTCATAGACCGGATATTGCGGCTGGAACACGATGCCGATCTCGCCCCGGTGCAGCGCCAGCCGCAGGTCGGTTTCGAGCTGATCGGCGTCGAGCTGGCGACTGCGCTTCTCGGCGGAAAAGATGCGAATGCCCTCACCCCCGCCCTGCCGCGCATCGGCCAGTGCAGCGCCCGCTCGTCGCAGCAACTGGGTCGCATCATCCTCCGCCCGTGCCTGCGCGATACCGCAGCGCGCAATCAGGCGGATCAGATGATCCCCCGCGCTGAACGGCCGGCTGATCGCCTCGATCAACTGCCGCGCCAGATAGGTCGCCCGCTCCGCCGCCGCCGGCTCGCCGGTCAGGCCGACCAGAAACTCGGTGCCGGCGATCCGCGCCACCATCGCATGGCCCGCCACGGCATCCACAATCTGCTCGATCCGTCGGGCGATCCGTCCCAACAGCGCATCCCCCACCACCTGGCCATAGGCTGCGTTCATGCGATCGAACTGGCTAATCGACAGCAGCACCACCGTCGTCGGCAGGCCCGACCGACGATCCAGCCAGTCCAGCGCCGCCTGACGCGACCGCAACCCGGTCAGATTGTCGCGGCTCGCGACATCCTGGTCCTGCGCGTCGGACAGCCACTCCACATCGGCCGCCACCGTGCCATCGACGAAGCGCAGATGATGCACCAGCCGATTGCCCGGCCGCCCAGGCACGGCATGGGCGAACGCCGCCGGACGGCCCGACTGCATCATCCCCTCCAGTGCGTTCAGCACCGCCTTGCGTTCATTGCGCGCCAGCCGGTGGATCAGCGTCGATGGCGTCGGCTGCCAAGCCTCGATCCCCAGATTGCGGGCCAGGCTTTCGCTCAGGCGCAGCCCGGCGCCATCGCGGTCCATCTCCCAGTAAAGCGCGTCCCCCCGGCGGATGCGCTGCGCCCGCTGACTTTGCATCGCGCCGCCGCCCAGCCGCTCGACCAGTCGCTGCGCCGATGCCAGCGTTGCCTGCAACAAGGGTTGCGTTACCGGTGCGACCAGAAAGTGGGTTGCGCCGGCGTCGAACAATTGCGGCAGGCTCGCGACTGCTGCCGGATCGACCAGCACCACCAGCGCACAGCCGCCGGCGTCCACCGCCGGCACCAGCGGCGCGATCAGCTTGGCCGCCGTCCCGCCGCGCATGTCGACCAGCGCGATCTGGGCGTCGCTGCGCAGAAAACGCTGCGGCGCATCGGTGGCACGCCGCGCACCGATCGCGCGCCAGCCCGCCTCCTGTGCGGCACGGCACAGAGGGTCGCGGTCGCCGGGCGACAGGATGAAGATGCTGCGCTGTCCGTCCGGCGCGGCCTGCCCGCTCACTCTTTTTTCGACTCCCTGACAAGGCGCATGCCGCTCTTGTAACAGCAACCGGTTACCGACCTCTTCACCGCCCCGCAACCGGCCTGCTTGCGCCAACCATGCCCATGGCCTAGCTAGGGGCATGGCCATGGTGGATCCTGCCGCAATTTCCATGACCGACGGCCTTGGCCGCCGGATCGACTATCTGCGGATTTCCGTTACGGATCGGTGTGACCTGCGCTGCCGCTACTGCATGGCGGAGCGGATGCAGTTCCTGCCGAAGAACCAGGTTCTGACGCTGGAAGAAATCGCGCTCCTCGCCGATCTCTTCATCGCGCGGGGCGTGCGCCGCATCCGGCTGACCGGTGGCGAGCCGCTGGTACGCCGCGACATCATCGACCTGATCCATCGAATCGGCCGCCATCTCGATGCCGGCCTCCAGGAACTGACGCTGACCACCAATGGCACCCGCCTCGCCGACCATGCACAGGCGTTGCACGACGCCGGGGTCCGCCGGATCAACGTGAGCCTCGACACTCTGCAGGCCGATCGCTTTGCCCATGTCACCCGCGGTGGCGACCTGGCGACCGTGTTGCGCGGACTGGACGCTGCGCGGACCGCTGGCATCGCGATCAAGATCAACATGGTCGCGCTCAAGGATATCAACGCCGACGAAATCCTGCCGATGCTGCGCTGGTGCGACGGCCAGGGCTTCGACCTGACCCTGATCGAGACCATGCCGCTAGGGGAAACCGGCGAAGATCGCACCGACCATTATCTACCGCTGTCACATGTGGCGAAAGAGATTGAAGCCCACCATATACTTACCCCGATTGCAGCACGCACGGGCGGCCCAGCACGCTATCATACGGTCGACGGACTGGGCGTGCGCCTGGGGCTTATCACGCCTCTCACGCGCAATTTCTGCGCCGACTGCAACCGCATGCGCCTGACCTGCGAGGGCAAGATTTACATGTGCCTGGGCCATGACGACCATGTCGATTTCAAGGCCGCCCTGCGCAGCGGCGGCTTGGCAGCGGTCGAACCGCTGGTAGATCGCGCGCTGCGGCGCAAACCCGCAGCCCATGACTTTCGGATCGGCGCCGGCGCCCCGTCCGCCGCCGTTCAACGGCATATGAGCGTCACCGGCGGATGAACAGCGAACCGCGGCGCGCCCTTGTCGCGTCCCCGACCCAGGCTGCACGGGCAGCGGAAGAGCGGTTGCGCGCCGCCTATGATTTCGTGCCGCTGGAACAGGCGGACACGGTCATCGCCCTGGGCGGCGACGGTTTCATGCTGCAGACACTGCACGCCATGCTGGAATCCCGCCGCATATTGCCGGTCTTCGGCATGAACCTCGGCACCGTCGGCTTCCTGATGAACGAATGGCGGCTGGAACGGCTGGAACAGCGGCTGGAGAAGGCCAAGAGCTTCAAGGTCAATCCGCTGCGCATGGTGGTCGATACGGTCGATGGCGAGCGTTTCTCCATTCCGGCGATCAACGAAGTCTCGCTGCTGCGTGAAACCCGCCAGACCGCCAAGCTGGAAGTCCAGGTCAACGACCGCCCCGTCCTGCCCGAACTGGTGTGCGACGGCGTGCTGGTAGCGACGCCGGCCGGGTCGACCGCTTATAATCTTTCCGCCCATGGCCCGATCCTGCCGCTCGGCTCCGCACTCGTCGCGTTGACACCGATCAGCCCCTTCCGCCCGCGCCGCTGGCGGGGCGCGATCCTGCCGGAAAACACCGCGATTCGCTTTACCGTGCTGGACCCGGTGAAGCGCCCGGTCAGTGCCGTCGCCGACCAGCGCGAAGTTCGCGACGTCGCACAGGTGGAGGTCAAGATCGACCGCGCCACCCCGCTGACCCTGTTGTTCGACCCCGAACATACGCTCGACGACCGGATCGCCGCCGAACAATTCATCGCGTAAATTTCTGCAATTTCGCACTTGCCATTTGAAACAAGCCGCTGCATATGCGCCACCTGCCCGGCGCAAGCGGGGCTGCTCCCCGATAGCTCAGCGGTAGAGCATTCGACTGTTAATCGAATGGCCGTAGGTTCGAATCCTACTCGGGGAGCCATTCAGAATCATCCGAGCCGCCCGGCCTTGCCGGGGGCTCGGATGCTGGATTTCCCGGCGACAATTTCTCAAGCATATCAAATGGTTCGCGGAAGGTAACGGTCAACTGTCCGTTTGCCCAAGAGCTGTTCAAAACCAGCAGATTCAAAGCGGTGTTCTTGCCATTTTGAGACTGTAGGTTGAACGTGGAATGCGCCTTTCGGGCGAGGTTTAGAAGAGCGATCCCATCATCAACGAAGGCGTCCTCCGCATTGTTGAGGACATCCAGTCTCCGAAGGCAGCCAGCTCGTTCTTCCCGCCAGGTGGCTGCCATGCGGTCGTGCATTTCGGCAGTGATGCGGCCATCGAGATGATCTACGTAAAGCTTGTCCAATCTTAGCTGCAGCCGATCAGCCTCGCCTCTGAGGCGATCGACCGTCTCCAATCGCTCCTTGTTCTTATCACCGTGCGATTCGCGAATCGCCCGCTCGATCAGCGCGAAAATCTCATCGTCCATGTGAAGGCGGGAAAGCTGCTCAGAGAAGGCCTGAGCCAGGGTTTCTTCGCGCACATATTTTTCAGGGCATTTCTGCTTGAATCCTGAGCAGTGATAATAGATGTACCGGCCCCGCTGCATTTGCGCCACGACCGCGCAACCACAATGTCCGCAGGTGATCAAGCCCGTAAAAGCAAATCGCAACGGCTCGGCCCGCACGTTGCTTGCGCTCCGGCCATCAAGAACCTCTTGAACGTTCTCCCATGTCTCTTGGCTCACGACCGGCTCGTGAGTTCCTTGGTACAGGCGTCCGCCCCATTCAAAAGCGCCTGCATACAATCGATTGCGAAGCATGTAGTGTATCGTGCTGGTCCCGACGGGCTTCTGGCTCCGACGGTATCGAAGCCCGGCGGCCCGTGCTTTCTGGGTGACGTCCTTCAGGGCATAATCGCCCGTTTCAAACCATTCGAACACGCGCGAAACGATGGGAGCGACATCCGGGTCGGGAACAATGATCTTCTTGCCCTGTGGACCCACGACGTTTAGATAGCCGAGTGGAGCCTGCGAAGGCCAGATTCCCTGCTTCGCCTTCTCCAGCATGCCCTTGCGGGCCTCCTCCGATAGGTTGTCGACATAGTTCTTGGCCATGAGGACCTTGATCCCATGCATGAACTTCTCGGAGGAACGCGAGTCGCGTGAGAGCACCGTTCCCTCTTTTACCAGATGCAGTTCGATGTCGAACCCATCGAGAGTCACCCAATCCTTGATGTTGCGGTAAAGTCGATCCGTCTTCTCCACGAGGAGATGCCGGACGCCAGGATGGCTCCGAAGATATTTGAGCATCGCCTCAAACTGGGTCCGGCCGGTCTTTTTTGCAGTTTCGACATCGACATATTGCTGGGCGACCACGAACCCCATTCGTTCGGCATATTCGCGAATCAATGCGACCTGGGCGTCAATTGAAAAACCTTCCTTCTCCTGTTCGGCCGTCGAGACGCGCGCATAAAGGACCGCCTTTTGCGCTCCGCTCGACCGTCCGTTTGCAGGAGCTTGATTTTTGGGTTTGCGTGGACGTGCCATCACTAGTCCTGTATTTAATCTAACACACTACCCCATCCTCCCTCCCCTCCAGCCAGCAGAAGGCATGGCTAAGCGGGAGGTGGTCGGCGTGGTTTTTTCCTTTTTACAGTATCGGGTTTTCGGGGTCGACCACGGGGTCTCGACAGTTGATTCTTTGCATTCAGAGCCAGATATGGATCCGCGCCGGAGACTTCCCATTGGACAAGCATCCAGACGTAGTCCGCCAGATTGCCCAGTAGGTTCCGCGCCTCGTTCTCGGACACTGGCCGTCGCAACCTGCGCGTAAAGACAGTCTGGGCATCAAGAACGAGTTGCCGGGAAAGCGCGCTCCTTCTGATCGCCCAACGATCCTCTCTGCCGAGCGGGCTGTCTGCTGGAGGCGAGGAGATGAGATCGCCGGCGTCTTCAACGACAGGGCTCGCCTCGCCATAGGAGGTGGTATCGAGGCGCGTTCGTCTCACGGTCGTACCACCGAGCCAGAGTTTGAGAAAACATCGCCGCCAAAGCGACGCTCGAGATGGCGTGAGACCGATTCGACATACCTTCGCTGCCGCCAGCTCGTGGGGCTATGGTAGACGCCGACGGCTTTCCAATAATCGTGTGTGATGCTCAAAGCGGACAGGAAGATCCATCTGGCTGCCTGCACATTGAAGCATGCGTCGTTGGCAAGCCAAAAGCGGATATCGCCAGCGGGGCGTCCAGTGAGCGCCGAGAGTTTTGGAACCCAGAAACTGTTGACTTGAAGCGGCCCCAGATCGTGAGTGCCGTTATTGTTTAGCACCTCGGCTCCGAGCCATCCGGCCTCCTGATCGCGGAGACCCCAGAGGGTCTTTTCTAGCCATGGCCGGCCCGCCGAAGCGACTTGGATGCATCGGGCGATCTCACGTTCCGTGGCGGCAGACCCGATCGGTGGAGACGCCGCTGCCGCTGAACCGGACGGGAGGACGAGGCCTGCTACAAGCGCCGGCAAGGCATAGAGCCCTGACCGCCACCGCAGGCGCATAAGGGGGAGTCTCATATGCGCTTCCCCCTGACCAGGACGGGTTCAACGCGAATGAGGGCGAGAAGTTGATCTCCCGATATGATCTGGATATGAGGATGGCGATTGAGCAGCGTTCGGGTCGATGGTCCGGTTCGTCCAGTATGAATGAACAGCCCCGGCATGCTCTTTGCGGCACATAGCTGCGCGAACGCCTCAACATGTTCCGGCCGTATCGTATCTGCGTAGCGCTTGGCTTGGACAAGCCAGACCCAACCGCAAATTCTTACCTCCCCGTCGATACCTCCCTCGCCGGTGTAGCGACGGTTTCGGACTACGTGGATCGCGCGACGCTCAAAGCATTCCAGAAGGAGTTCCTCGAAAGCCAGGGGATCCATGTGGCGCAGCCGGGCGAAAACAACCGCCGGAGGTTGGGAGCGATCATGGCCCTGCAATTGCCGGCACATGATGCGTGCCTGTCGACGTCGCCATCGGTGCTTTACCGGAATACGCGAGCCGCGAAGGCACCAGAAAAGGAGCACAGCCCCGACGATGACAAGCCATATGGCCCAATCAGCGATCATGGCCGCCTCCGTGATCCTGGGAAGCAGCATGGGAAGGCTCGGGAGCCGGCTGGGGCGCCGTCCGAGCGACGCTCCCCTCTTCCCGGTCATCGCCTCGCTGGGAACTTCGTTCGAGCAGGGATGTAACCCACCGGTCCATGAAGGACGCAGCCGACAACGCGCGATCCGCGATGCGCTCAGCCAATCCGGAAGGCTTTGCTCTTTCTGCAGACTCACGTTGCGCCGCCGGCTTGTCCTTGCGCTCCTCGCGATCCGCGCGTTGTCCGTCGCGGAGCCTGTCCCAGCGTTCGGTGTGGCGGGCCGAACGGCCCTTCACACTGTCCCGCTCAATCCGCCCCAAAGCCTGGAGAGAAGATGTCTTCTCGCCCGTACGCTGCTTGAGCTTTTCGACCAGCTTCTGCCGATTGTCCGTCCACAGGCTGGCGCCGAATCTCGCACGGGTGATCGCGGTGTAGAAGTTTTGCCCGGTAACCAGCGGCGAGTTGACAGGCGCCAACACATAAACCCGATCGTAAGTCTTGGACTGCGCCGAGTAGATGGTTTCACTATAACCATGGTCCCAGTTCTTGTGCTGGGAGAGATCGATTTCCTGGCTCCGACCATCCCGATCCCATCGGATCGTGGCAACCGTACTGTCGAGACGTTCTACGGTGCCTCGCTCCGCATTCTTGAGATCCAGTTCCTTGTTGACGAGGCGCCACTGGATGCGGTCGCCGGCGGCAAGGTCGCGTTGCTCCTCCTTGAAAACATTGATCTGGGCGGCCCGCCCCAGACGCGGATCCCACTGGATGGTGCGGCCATGTTCATCGACCAGATTGACCGTCTGACGCCCTCGGGCGTCTCGTCCCACACCAATCACCTTGTACTCGGCATCCCCGGCGATCCCGAGCCCGACGTTGTCGCGCGAGAACACCACGACCTGTCCACGAGAGTAGAAGCGCGCGAAATACTTCTCTTGCTCGGTCATGCCGGATGGCGCCAAAATCGATAGCCGGGTTTCCTCGGCCGCGATCGCACCTTCCGTTTTCAGTGCCTCGCGGATCTTGGTGTTCACGATCAGACGGGTTGTGTTTTCAAGCACGAGAATATTCGTCTTCTCGCGTCTTTCCGGACTGAGGCGCGTCCAGTCCGCCACGAGCGACACGGCAAGCTTTTCGCTGTCGTCCGCGGTCATCACTTTGTCCAGCGAGCTAAGCGAACCGTCGTAGTTCTGGAGCCGCGCCAGCCGCACGGCCTGTGTCATCTTGTCCGTTTCCTGCCGAACCGGCTCCCGCAATTCCGCCTTGGACAGGCCAAGACGTTGCATCAGCCAGAACGGCTTGCCCTGCTCGATCGCTCCCGTTTGGCGGGTGTCACCAATCAGTAGAAGACGAGCGCCGGTGCTCCTACTGATCTCGAGCAAACGCACTGCCTGGCGGTTGCCAAGCTGTCCGGCCTCATCGACGACAAGGACATGGCTTTCATCGAGCCTCGCGCCGCCGTTTGCCAACAGGCTGGCGACCGTTCGTGATTCGATGCCAGCTTTTTTACCCAGTTCGGCTGCGGCCGACGAGGTCGGGGCGAGAGCTATGAAGGTCGCATCCTCACCCGCAGCTTCCCGTAACGCGCCGATGATGGTCGACTTGCCCGAACCGGCAACGCCGTGGACACCCACGATCCGGTCCTCGCTCCGACCCAGGTGAAGCAAGGCCGTCCGCTGCTCGGGGTTGAGGTTGTGGGCAAGACCTGCATCCCTGAGGGCTTCGATCGATGCTAGCGGGCTGGCGTCGGTGATGGCTAGGGCGAGATGATCGGAGAGCGCCATTTCGAGGCGCGCCGTCCTGCGTGACGTCCGACCGCGGGTGTGGATCTCGTCGCCGGTGCGGTGCCGGGTTTCGAGAAGTTTGGCCCGCGCCTGATGCTCCTCGATCACGGGACGGATATCAGACAGCCGAACCTCGCCGACATGTGAAGCCAGGGCCGTCTGCAACAGCCGGCCGAGATTGTTGACCGCCTCCTTGCCTTCCGACTGGCGCAGGCCGAACAGCATGGCCCGCGCCGCCGTCTGGGCCTCTACCTCGATACTGCGCTCACCGATCCTCTCGGCGTCGGCTCTCAGTTCCTTCACCGTCTCGGCATGTTGCCCGAGCTGACCGTCCCAACGCTGATGGAGTTCATCGAGAGAGGTTTTCTGTTTCGGCCCGCGGGTGGCATAGAATGATTTCTGCCGGGCCGCCTGCCCCGTCAGGCCGTGCTCTTTCGCGTGGGCTTCGATCTGCTCGGCGCGCTGCGACATGTCGGTGATCAGGTCTTTGGGCACACCCCTGATCTCGAACAGGCCGCGACGCGGGTCGTATTCGACATCGTAGCCGCGCTCGCGGAGGAGATGTGCCAGCTCGTTGCGATACACCTGCCCGGCCGCCATCTGCTCGGCGAACATGGCACGCGTTTCCAGGCTGACTTTCTTTGCTCCATCCCGTTCGTCGGTGATGTTCATGACGACGACATGCGTGTGGAGATGCGGGTCGAGCTCACGAGAGGCGTGCTCCGTGAAACGCGCCCAGATCAGCCGGCTGGTCGTCTTCTCGGTAACCTCCCCATCGACGCGATGCCGCATCGTGGCATGTTCTTCGAGATAGGCGAGTGCGACACCGACCGCCTGCTCATGGGCATCGATGATCCTGTCATCACCGGCGACCAGCGCCATGATCGATACCGATTTGGGTGCGTTGACCGCGAAGTCCCAACCCGGATGATGCTGGATGTTGCCGTCCTTACGGCGACGCCCTAGTTGCTGATCGCCGATCTTACCGGCTAAGAGTTCCTTGAAGACGGCAGGATCCACCTCGCCTTCCAGTCCCAGTTCGGTGGCAATCTTGCCTCCCCATTCGGAATGCTCGTCGGTACCTTTGGTGTAGTAATCGCCAACCGTGTAGTAGCGAGCGATGTTGGCTGGCTTGCCTTTGAGGCGGATGGGATTGATCATGCGGGCCTCGCCGCGTTGCGGGCACCGTCATGGCGGCCGTGCTGACTGAGGCGGAAGCCGGCCGGCTTCCCGAACAGTTCCAATGGTGGTGGCGGGTCGCTCGCTTCCTCTTCCCGGTCGTTTTGCGCCGGAGGAGACGCCGGTCCATCATCGGAGGGCGTGCTGACCGGTTCCGTCGGCTCGCTTGGGGGCACCAGAGGCAGTTCGGCTTCCGGATCGCCGGGGACAGCACGCCGCCGTTTCGCCGGAGTAGTTTTCGGCTTGGCCGGTGCTGTGGGCGCTGTCGGCGTCGGGGACTCAGGTGGCGTTGGAACCGCCATCCGAATGGGCGCATTGCCCCGCTCCTCAAACGCCTCACCAATGGAATCGACCCTGTTGTAACTGTCCTCAAACCGGACCACCGGCAAACTGCGACCGAACCGCAGATAGCCCATCAGGTTGGGGAGGTTTGTGACCTCGGTATGCATCACCAGCGGCCGCGTCACCTGCATGCGCGAGAGGTTCACACCGTCGCGCATGTCGTTCACACCATAGGACATGCCCT
This sequence comes from Sphingobium scionense, assembly GCF_014197035.1. Classification (GTDB taxonomy): domain Bacteria; phylum Pseudomonadota; class Alphaproteobacteria; order Sphingomonadales; family Sphingomonadaceae; genus Sphingobium; species Sphingobium scionense. Next base: position 47,089 of record NZ_JACIEU010000021.1, read on the forward strand.
CGTTCGCCTCGACCTGTTCTACCTGGCCGAGATTTTCGCTGACATGCTTCGCCGTGGGGGTGTCGTTAGCCCGCAGCGCCACCCACGTGGAGCAGTAGCCGGTGATGGCCGCAGCATCCTGAATGCCGTAGGTCGCCTCAAGCTGGGGGTAGCTCTGGAAGCCGAGGATACCGCAGCCTCCATACTTCCGCGCGCGGGCAAGGAAGTCGCCGAGCGAGGGCAAACGCTGGAGCGTCGGCAGCTCGTCGATGACGCAATAGAGGCGCCGGTTGCGATCGGGCGTCATGCTCATGATCGCGCTGATGGCAATGTCGAGCCATACCGTGATCAGGGGGCGAAGGGATGGAAGCTGATCCGCCTTCACGGTGATGAACAGCCAGCTGTCGTCCTTCTCATTGGCGACCCAGTCACGGATCGAGAAGCCGTCTGCGGTATCATCGAGATAGGAGAAGCTGCGCATGACGGAGGCGAGTTCGGCCTGAATGCCGGCGCTGGTGCGCTCGCCCTCGGTCGAGATGAATGCTGCCGCATCGGTGCCGGCTGCAAAAGCGGCGAGATCCTTCAGTTTGGAGCGCAGCAGCGTGTCGAGCAGGATCGAAACGAGGGTGCGTTCCTGCCGTGCCAGCTTCCGCAAGACGGCGACCAGCGTACCGCGCGCCGCCTTCGCCCAGAAGGGATCGCCGGTCTTGTCAGGGATCGTGGACTCGGCGATCTGGTCGTAGTGATAGTCCCTCGGGACGTCGACCCAGGGCGACCAGCAATCCGCCCGTGCGTCGAGCGGATTGAGCAGAATATCGATCCCCGGCCGGTAGAATTTCTCGACGAAGGTTCCGGCCGTGTCATAGACGATCGCGCGGCGCTTCCGCTTCCGGATGCCGTCTAGCATCTTGACGATGATGTTGGTCTTGCCGGTGCCGGGCGCACCGCAGAGCAGGATGTGCTCCGGCTCGAAGGCGTCGGGCACGTTGACCCCACCGATCTCGAAACTGCCCTTGGCATGACGCCACAGCGCTCGGCGCACCTGCCGCACCGTTCCAAACCGCGCGCCGCGCAGGAACTGGTTGGAGCCGAGACCCCTCCCCGTCCGGGTGAAGTAGAACCAGGCCCACCCCAGCATGGCCAGGGCGAAAAGGCCGGATATCGCAGCCCCGTGCAGAAGATAGGTCTCGAAAGCTTCGAGCGTCTTGTGCGCGAGACCGGAATCGAGAAGCGCCTTAGGGCTGGTCCAGTATTGTTTGCCTTCCGGCGTCTTGAACAGGATCGGGGTGACGTTACCTGGGACGGCATCCCCCATGAAGGCAGCCTGTCCGAGCTTCATCAGAATGAAGCGCTCATACTCGGATGATTTCTCGAGCGCGTACCAGATGATTCCGCCGATCCAGATCACCAGCCCCGCAAGGAAGGTCTGGTAAAAGACCTGCGTGGTCATGCGAACGTTGTGAACGATGGCCTGCCCGCCCCTTGTCCAGGAACCGAGCGTGTCGTGACGAAAGATGCTCATGGCCGGTCCTGCTCGGGATCGAGCAGCCCCCTTTCGCGGAGGAGCCGGCGCGCTTCACCCAACCCCTTCTGGAGGATGTCCGGGGACCGCTCGCCGACCGAAGTGGCGAGGATCGCGAATGCCTGGATCGCCGTTGCATGGAGCTCGTCAAAGCGGGCATGGTAGCCCGAAGGATCGGTGCCTTCGAAGCGTTCGAGGATATCGCGACAATAGGTCGCGGCGCCGAGACCGGCATTGCGCGCCTGGACAGACAGGCGCGCATAGAGGTCATCGTCTATGCGGATAGTGATGCGTGCCAAGCGGCGGACTCCTTGTCCGACACGCCAGCAACGTGGTGAAGCGCAACCCTTGTAGCCGATTTACTAAGCAATAACAAGAATTTATCAAATCTGCCGCTGGCAGCCACTAAGTGCCAAGTCAGATCAATCGCTTAGGCTCAGCAAGCATAGAGCTTGGCTGCCGCCGGCAGACGATGTGTGCCAAAGCGACTGCCGGACTGTGCCAGTGGAAAGTGGCGGAAATCCGGGCGATTCGCGCCCGCAGCACCCGTGCGTGGGGTGCATTACACCCGCCTCCGGCGTGCGTCCCTGCTCCGCAGCGCGCTTGCCCGCTGCGCCCGTCTCCCCTGTCCGTGCGGGGCTCTCCCGGCAGGGAATCCGCGCTGGGTCAATTGTGGTCCCGATGTGGGGAAAGCGTTGCAAGCGGCTGCTCCCTGATGGATAGTCGGTGTTGGCGGGCAGACCTCCTTGAGCAAGGAGTCTAGGAATGCCCAAGATGACGGAACGCGAACGGCTCGCGAAGATCGAGGCCGATCAGCACAATCTCGCGCGCGAAGCGGAGACGGTGCGACGGGGATTGCGCGCACATTATGGGAGGCTGGTAACGGAATTGCCGGTCGAACGGTTGAGCGAGCGCGAGTTTCGCGATGTGATCGGCCAAGCGATCCGGGTCGGCGGCAGCGCTGCGATTTCGGCGCTCAAGGGGCTGACGGCACAAGGCGTCCAGGCGGAACCGTCTCCGGCGGCGGCTCGCAAGCGCGCGGTCGTTCCCCCCGCTGGCAGCGATGACGCCTCAAAGGCGGTGCATCCTTAGCGGAAAGGGAAGCGACCTTGGCGGGCGGCACGCCCGGCAAAAGGAGTGCTGCCAAGGAAACCGTTCGGGTTTCCCCCGCTCATGCGACAAGCACGACAAGGGACCGGCTGCGGTGTCCCGCGCCGGTCCCTCTCTTGGGCTGGTGGTTCGATCAGGCCGCCATGACGCGGCGCCTGCGCTTGATCGGCACATCGGGTTCCTGATCGGTCCGCATGAAAACATGGGTCGGGACACGGTGTCCCTGTTGCGGGTTGAACAGGTCATAGAGGCTGGACTGGATGCCCGACCCTTCGCACAAGAGCGCTTCCACCGGCATAAGCTCGGCGATGTTGCGATTGCGCTTGAAGGCTTTGCCATTGCCGCGCCCATAGAGGCCGAAGGCGATGCAGATAACGCCCCGCTGTGCGGCCCATGCGGCGGCGGCTGCATCCACGCCAAGGCGCTGTCCGGTGGTGACAAGCACCATATGGGGAATGCGCGTCCTGATCTGGTCGAGCCGGTTCCAGATGATGCGCCAATCGTGCCAGTCGGCGGGGCCGGACACGACAACGACGGGGCCTTGCGGGTCGTAACGGTCGCGCCGCCGTTCGGACCTTGCGCGCAGGAAATCGAGCGCCGAAATCTGACTGGCGGTGGTGACGTGGGACGCGCGCGATCCCTTGGCAGGCGACCATGGGCGACCGGCATAGGCGCGATACATCGCGGCGGCATAGTCGCGCATGGCTTCCATGGCGGCGCGCTGTTCGGCGACCGACTGGCATTCAAGCTGGGTGTCCTCCAGTTCCTTGTTGAACACCTCGCCCGGTTCCAGACGGCGGGCCATGTCGCGGATGGTATCGGCCAGCCGATCCTCGCGGCCTTCGAGTTTGTTCGCGACGAAATGGAAGCTGTTGACGAAGCCCCATGCGAGTTCGGGGGCGAGTGGGTCCAGCCTTGTATCGCCTAGCAGGTCAAAAATGGCGGCGACGATGCCGCCGCATTCCGCCTGTGCCGCTATGGGATCGGGCATGAGATGTTCGCCCGGCTCCTCGTCGGGTTCGATGACGGTGAGGGGCAAGGGATCGCCGAAAGATGCCACGAAATCGGGTGTGGCGGTGAGGTCGGCATAGAGTTCCGGCAGGTCGGCAAAGCTGCTAACACCGCGCAAGGCCGTTGGCTTGCTCATGGGAAGGTTCCTTGTGACGGGGTGATGGTTCAGGGTCCGGGGAAGCGTTGCACCGCTCCCCCGGCCCGCCTCGGGTGCCGCTTAGAAGGGCACCTCATCGTCAAGGCCGCGCCCGCCTCCGGTATATCCGCCGTCCGGCCCTGCGGTGCTGCCGCCGGAGAAACCGCCGCCGGTTCGGCCGCTGAACCCTCCGCTTGACCGTCCGCCGCCGCTGCGCCCGCCAAAGCCGCCGCCCTGCGCCTCGCGCTCCCGTTCGCGCCGCCACTGGACGTCGAAGCCGTTCGTCTCGTCCCCGAACAGGGCGATGGGAAGCGGCTCGCGGAAGCTCGGATCGTCGATCATGCCCGACAGGAACATTTCGTCATTGGAGCGCATCTTGCGTTCCCAGACGACGCCGATCTGGATTTCGTCGCCCGCGCGGTTCGTCTCGTAAATCTCATAGACGGGGGCGCTGTCGCTCTGTCGATCCTCGACGCGGCGCATGATGAGATAGGGAAAACGCATTTCGCGCGTGGCGATCTTGCCGATAATGTCGCTGGCGCGTTCGTCGAATTTGAAGCTACCGATCTTCATGACTTCATCCTTTCTCTGTGCTGTGGTCCGTTTCTCTTTCCCGGCCACATCAGAACCCTACCCCCTCCCCTCCCTTACTTCCATGTCATTGATTTCTTGACAGAAATCTATCGTACCTGGTGAGCCCGAGCATCGAACGGCCGCGCCAGCGGCCCCCAAATGACGAAGACGCACCGGCCGCCTGCGGCCGGTTCCGCCTGAATGGAAAGGGAGCGTGGGCCGGCTGACACGTCATCGCACCCGGAGCCGCCCTCGCAGGCCCGAAGGCGCAGGGCGGGGCTCTTGTCCGCAAGAAGCACGGGAGGGGCTCTAGCGAAGCTTGGCGAAAAGGGGCCGGCGCTTCTGCTGAAAACAGACAAACATCGCCGGCCCCTTTTCGCCTAGCGCAGCTTTGCCCCGACGCAATTCTTGCGGACGAAACCCGTCCTGCAACGCACGGATCCTGCGAGGGCGGCGAAGGGGGCGATGCTTGTCGGCTGGCTCCACGATCCGCATCGCGCGCCAGCGCGATTCCTTAGGCGAAGCCTGAAATGCGATGGTCGTGCAGATCGTCAATTCGTCCGGGGGAAGAAGCTCCCTCGCCGCAAGCGCCCGCGGAAGGGATCGTCACCGCGCAGCGGACAAGACCCCGGAGGGGGCTTGGTCGGAGCGGAGCGGAGATAGAGCCCGGTGCCCGCACAAGCGGGCATCCGCCCTCCCCAGCGCTGCCCGTGCAACCCGAACTGCCACCGTACGGCGGGAAGATCCGCCCCGGTCACGCAAAGGGCTCAAGCACTTCACCGCCGTCCCGCCGAATTCCAACGCAATCGCCACAGAGCCTGAGCGAAGGCACACCCGGCATCGCCTCCGCCGCATTGACGAGACGATAATCGTCGGCCGGATCGCCGCAGGCCGAGCAGATGTCGGCGGTCCCCATGCGCTCGATGGAGAGACGGGCGATGGCGGCAAGTCGCGGCTCCACGCGGTCCACGATCGCAAACCACAATTCCGAGTGCGGCGTGATGCGCTGCAGATGGAGAGCGGCTTCACCGGGATGGTGGCGCCTCAGCCGACCCAGGGCGACCTCGCGCCGGGTCTGATCATTGACGACCAGTTGCCGGTAGAGCGCCACGAGCTGCGCCGTTGTCCGTCGGCCGTTGGTGGCCAGGGCCTGCTGATAGTGAATGAGATTGACGGCGAAGCGCAGGCCGCCGGTGTGGAATTCGCGAATGGTGCTGATGCAATATGCAAGGAGGCCCCGATCGGGGAAGGATCCGGCGCTCGCCTCCATGGCGTCCAGATCATAGTGCCAGGGATTGATCGCATAATCGGCTTGCCACAGGTCGAGATAGCCGCTGTCCCGGTAGACGCGGGCGATCCGCTCGTCCCACTCCGGATGGTCCTGGACGAGGCGATCAAGGTCGTTGAAGTTCTCGACGGAGGGATCGAGGTCACGCGCGGCGGTCAGGATCCGGTTCTGGACCTCCTGCATCTCGGCGATCGGGTTGGGACGCGCGGCCCACGCCGCCAGTTCGGCCTGCGACACCGGCTCGGTCATGTCGGGAAGCTCGGCGAGAAGCGGGCTGCGCCGGATGTGCTCGGGGGTACAATAGTCGGGATCGGGCACAAGGTGGACAGCGGCACTGGCAAAGGCCCGGGCAACAAGGCGTGAACAGAAGAGCTGTTTTGTCCTTGGCCGGAGGCCGGGCAGGACCGATCGCGCCGCCTCACTTCTGGAATAGCGGGTTCCGATCTCGGAGCGGGCGAAGTCGATCACCGTACCGAGCTGAACATCGGTAAGGGGCCGACGGAGGCGCAGCACGGCGATATGGCCGTCAGGCCCGTAAAGCTCCCGCTGGATATTGTGCGCCTGCACGCCGTCGTCGGTCGAGTCGATGACCGACCCGTGCTGCACGCAGATCATCGCATGCGATACCTGCCCCTTGCTGGCCAGGCGAATGGCCTTGCTCATCTTGCCGCTGGACGCCGTGAGGATGATGTCCCCCGGCATGAGCCGTTCGACCTTGATCCGGCGGATTTCCTCGTCAGGCATCGGGCACCGTCAACCGAGGTTGCTGGAGTCGAGCGTCCCGCGGATCCATGCGGCGGGCGGCTGTTCGGTATCGATATAGTCCCGGATCGCCCGCTCGGCGTCCGCAGGCGCCCTGCCGACGCCTGCCTGTGAGGCTATGCGGTCGATATGCGGGTGCCGGGCATGAACCCAGTCGAGGACCGTGAGGGCGTCATGGCCAGCGACAGTCCGGCGGGGAAAGCTCGGGGATATCCTGAGGCTGTCCGCGGTCGTGACGGTAAGGATCGATCCTTTGACGGGGTTGCGGGCATCGAGCTTGTTGGCGGCGATCAGCGCGGTTCCCATGACGGGCAACAATGTCATGAGGCCGCTTCCCATCGACACGAAATCGTCCGATCCCTCCCGCGTAACGGCGTCCTGGATGATCCTGGGCCATAGGCCCGAGATGTCGGCGAACTCGCCTTCGGCTATGGCCGCGCGGGCGAGGCATCCGGCGTTGGATATGTGCCGCATGAGCGCGACGGCGATGGCGGCACAGCGATCGAGCCGGGGCTCGTGAAAGTCCGCGACGATGATGAACCCGTCCCCGAACTGGTGGGCGAAGAGGCGGTCTCCGTCATCGCGATAAAGGCGGTTTCCGAGATTGTAGATACCCTCCATGAGTGCCCGCAGGCCCGCTACGGCCTTGCGGCCGCGCACCCATAATGTGCTGAAGCCTTCAACGTCGATCCAGATCGACCACCGCTTGCCGTCTTCGACCGGGACGGGCTCGCCCGAACCGTCATGCGCGCTGCCCATCGCCATCATCCTGTCATTACTGCGCCGGCACACCCGGCTACGTCGGCGGGCGGCTCGCACCGCTCATGGACCAGTCCAAGCCTCTGTCCGATCGAACGATCGAGCCCCCGACGGATCTGGACGGCGACATCTCCGCCCAGCTCATTGGGCGAGAGGCCCAGCAGAGCGATCAGGCGTCGGCGCAGCTCGGGGATATATTTGAGGAACGCACGCGCCTTGGGTTGCCCGGCCAATAGCGTCTCGATCGCGTCGAAGCTCCAGAGGATGGTGATCCAGCATTCCATGAAGTCGATGGGCATGCCGGCATAGTCACGCGCCATCATGAGCCGGGTGATTGCCGGACGGCGGCCGCAGAAGAAGCCGACAAGGATCCGGACGACGAAGCGTGGCCAGGACAGCATAGCCTCCGAACCGTCAAGACCGTGCGGCATTTCGGGGCAGCGCGCCTTGTAGAGGAGGAGCAGGATCCAGAAGCGCAGGCGCAGGACGTCGCCCGGTCCGAGCAGCTCTTCGCCGGCTTCGAGACCTTCGGCATAGGCAAGCACATGGCGTTCGTAGAGGCGCGCGTCGACAGGAGCAGGATCGATGGGCGCCTCCCCCGGCGGCGGAGGCCGCTCGGGGACGCCCCCATCCTCCTCCTCGGGATCGACGTTGTCTCTTTCGTCGTCAGGTTCGTCAAAAGCGGAATCATGATCTTCGTGCCGCAGGGGGTTTTGGCCGGAGAGAAGATTGAGGAAATCGCGGACGACGTCGCTATGGGTGCCGGCGAGACTGTTCGCAGCGGCAAAGCCGGCTCGCCCGCCGCCGGATCGCGCCTGCATGAACGTCTCGTAGCTCAGCGATACACCCGCTTCGGTCGCGCTGTCGCGCTTGCCCGAAGGCCCGCGCGCGGCCGCAAGCGGAGCAGAGCAGGTCGCATGCTCGAAGTCCGCTCGCGCGAGTGTCTCGAAGGCTTGATGCATCCAGAGGTCGAAATCGCTTCCCTGGATGAACGGGGCAAGCGCGCGGGCGACAGCGCCCGTGGCGATTTCCCTGCGCCGGCCACGCAGGAGATTGCGGTGCGTCACATGGGTGATGGTCGAGTGGAAATCGCCTGCGGTGTACCGTGCGAAGCAGAGCGAGTGATGGAGCCCCGGATCGAGGAGTGCGGTGCGCATGTCGCCGGACTGGGCGAAGGATGTGACCGGAAGGGCAAGGAGCAGATCAGCCTTATTGTCGAGAAGCTCGATGTCGCCTCTATCGAAATCCGGACCTGCGGGGCACCAGATGAGCATGCCATCGTCGAGGTCGAAGGTGCCGGGGTGTCGCGCCGCGATCGCCTTGAGAGGAATGGGCGCCGATAGGGTGCGCGGCGGAAGGTCGGACAGCGAGATGGGTTCCCCGTCAAGCCAGCGATCGAGTTCGAGGATTTCCCGTGCCGTGCCGCGGGGCAGCCTTCGATAGATGCAGGCCTCGGCGTTGGCGCCCACGGCCCCGGGAGCGCCCAGCGCCGCTGTCGTGCAATTGGCGCTGCCGAATAGGAGGTGGTCATGGCGGGCGGTGGTCGCAAGGAAGATCTTGGCGTGGGTGAAGCGCCGGGTGGGCCAGCCAAGTGCGACGATGCGAGGCTTGCCGGCGAAGGGCGCATCGACTGGAAACGCGTGGCCACTGCTGTCGATCGGAAGGATGATCCGGTCCGGCGCGAGGCGATGGGAGAGATTGGCGAGAGCCGCGAGATCATCGTCCCAATAGGGGCTGATGATCATGAGCGACTGCACCTTCTCGCCCCCGACGAAGGAGACGAACTGGTCGCCGATCCCTGCTTGGCCCGGCGCATGGAGGAACGCGATTGCCGACCCGTCCTCCAGTTGATGCAGGGCCGGCCCCGGCGGTCCGTCCAGCCAGGCTGCGCGCTCGCGTGCCCAGCGCAGGGCATCCCGGGCCGGAGAGCCGTGTGGGGGCACGAGCGCCTCCAAATACCGCCAGATCGACCGGACCATGGTCCGCTCGGGCCCCTCTTCATCCTTGCATTCGATCTCGATCGCGATTTCGGCATTTCCGGCCAGGCCTGCCGCGGTCAGATTGGCGGAACTGACGAACGCGCGTGCATTCTCGCGGCCGATCTGCAGAATGATCTTGGGGTGGAAAATCCCGTCCGCCGCTGGCGGACTATGGAGCGCATATTCGCGCCCCAGCGCTGTGGGGAGGATCGATCCATCCGAGAGGGCAAGCGAGGCCATGCGCGCGTCGGTGAGAAGAAGCAGGTTCGTTGCGCCGCTCGCGATGAGCTGCGGCAGGAGGATTTGCTCGACGGCGGCGAACTCCACGGCGAAGCTCGTAGCGACCGCGCTGTGAAAGGCGCGCCCGGGACGCCGGCCGAGGCGATCGGGAAGCCTCACCGGGACATTTCTAGGGCGCCAAGCCCAAGCGGGGTCAGCCCCTCCACATCGAGGAGATGGATGTCTTCGAGAAACTGGATCGCCGGCGCGAGGCGCGGCGTGGTAGCGACCGGCTGATAGCCCGAAAGGAAGACGAGGCGTCCGTCGCGCTGCTCGAACAGGAAGGTATAGTCGCGCTGTCGCCGGAGCTTCTGCATCGCGACCCAGCTGTGGCGCCGGACGACGCGCTCGATCACATAATCGCCGATCAGATCAGCGACTGTGTCGGACTCATGGCTTTCGAGCCAGTCCAGTTCGCTGCGCAGCGACCGTGCCGCTCCGCGGCCGGGCAGCCCGCGCGTCGCCGCTCCGGCGAGATCGGGTCGTGCCCGAAGCCGCTGGTGCAAGGCTGCCATGAGCATGATGGCAGGGACGGTCCGGCCGACCGGCGCGGCGCGGCTGTTGGTCAGCTCCTCCCATATGGCCCGATAGGGGAAGCTTAGCGGGTCCAGGCTCAGCCGAAGGCTGCGCCAGCTTGCCTGGAAGGACGCTTCGCCATGACCGGAGAGGTGGCCGACGACCTCCTGGCGGATATCGGAAAGCGTTGGCCCAGGCCCATCGGCGTTGATGATCGCGATGGCCCAGGCCAGCAGGGCAGCCGACGCCACCTGCATCAGATCCTGGCATTGATAGGCCTCCCAACTGAGGCGTTGGTCCTCGAGGTGCGCGGGCAAGGCTTCGGCCGGGGGATCGAACAGGTGCCAGCGGACATCCTCGGGTCCGGGGCGTCCGCCCGTGGCGCGCGCTGTCTCCAGGATGAGCCCGAGCGTGGCGGCGCGGCTCTTTGCGCTTTGCGCGGGCGATGCCTCGCGCGCGAAGAGCAGTGTTTCATAGAAGCGACACTCGTCGCTGTCGGGCGAGATATGCGAGGGCACGATCGGTTCGAGCCGTTCGAGTTCGTGGATGCTGATGCGGGCCTCGGCGATTTTCCGGGCCAGGAGTTTCGTGCAATCGGTTCCGACCGCTTGGGCGAAGAGATCGGCCGCGCGCCGGCCGAGATCGCGGGTGACGACCTGTATGCCGTGCCGGTTCTCGGTGAAGAGGCCCATTTCGGCCATTTGCGTATAATAGGCGCCGCCGAAGACACCGAGCGACTGGCGCAGATAGCGTTCCTGGGACGGGTCGGTCGATGCGGCGGCGGCGAAGTCGATGACCGGCTCCGCCGCGGCCAATCGGCGATTGGCCCATTCCACGCCGCCCACGCCGCCTTCCCCGGCGCGCGCGGAGACAAGGGCATAGAGGGCCTCGGCACGCCGTATCCAATTGCGCCAGGCCTCGAAGTCGCTGGAGGCGGCGCTGCGGGCATAAGTTTCGCTCAGCCAGCAATAAAAGCCGTAATAGCGCATCCGCAGGGTGACGTTGCTGATGCCGGGCAGCAGCGACTGGTAGAGGAGGACACCGCTATTCTGCATCCCGAGCGGATCGAGACCGCGCTTGTCGGCCTTTTCGGTCCATTGCGGCAATAGATGCAAAGTCTCCCCCGTCGACCGGCCCCGAAGCGGTCAGAATAGTCACCATATTCATGCCCAGCGCAAACGCGTCGCGCTATTCGCTTGCGGGGCCGATCCACAGCAGTTCCAGCAGGCTCGTTCCGCGCTGCCAGGCTTCGATCTGCACGGTCCTGTCGCGATGCGCATGCAGATCATCGGCTGTCTCGAGCCGCCACACGGGTCCATCCTCGGTTTCGAGCAACGGTCCGCGGTCCGTGAACCGCACTATGCCACGCAAGCGCAGCGGCGCGCCCCTGTCCGTCATGGCCGGCCACCGATGACGTGACGGGCAGCGCGCGGCGCGGACGCGGCATGCGGAAACAGCGAAAAGACCGATCGTGACATGTCCGGTCCATGGCATAGCCGGGATGGAGGTTGCAATATTGTTCAGTATATGTTCCTCATGCGCCCCAGAGGAACCAGCCATGATCCGCGACTATCTCGCTACCTATGATTTCAACCTGCCGCTGGATGATGCGGCCGTCGATCCTGAGCTGCCGCTGATCCGCCGCAGGCTGGCGAGCCTTGCCGCAAGCGAAGGCCTCAACGGCGGCTATTATGAGGCGCAGGAGTTGGCTGAGACCTTTCTTGACGCGGCGCGCGAGGCCAATGCCGAGATCGAGGACGACGCCAGCCCGGCGCGTCAGCGGCTGCGGGCGATCCTGGCGCGCGATCTCGACTATCAGCGCGAATTGTTCGAGGAGGTTTGCGAATTGCCGCTGGCGGAGGCGGCCGCGCATTTGTGCTGGCTCACCGGGTTGATGAAGCGGCGGGTCGACATGGCACGACCGATCGCGGCTATTCTGGGCAGATAGGACAGGCACCGCCAGGAGCGCGGCTGCCCCGAACCCGCCCTCATTGGCATGACCAACGGTTCAGAAGTCTCTACCCGGCCCTGAGCGGACCTTGCGGCGCCCTTCGGGCCTGCCTCGACGGACCTGACGCCCGGCGGTTGATCGGCTCCGGAGACATGATTTTGTGGACCGAACGTCCGTACAGAAAAGATGTCGTCAGCCCGATCCTGTCATGCCGGGCGGCGGGCAGTTTCCGATAAGCGAATAGGCGATAGCAACAATCCGACAGTGCAGCGATCAATTGCTTCGGGACATCAATGGGTTCGGACTTTCGCACCAATAGTCTTGCGAGGGCGTCTTGAGTCCGGCGGTCGATACGATACGATAAGTTTTCTCCGGGGGGCTATGACTTGCAGCAAAGGCCAGCGCGCCTGAGAAACGGGAACACCGTCAATCCTCGCGGCCTGCCAGGGTCGTGGCTTGCCTCGCTTGCGGCCATATGGTCGGCAGTCGGCATCTCAACCATGGTCCATGCCGCCACGAAGCCGCCCCGCATTCAGGCGGCGGCGTGTCAGCTTCTCGACGTGCCACCGGATTGGGCGCTTCGTAATCCGGTCGATTGCGGCTGGGTCACGGTTCCCGCCCATCGCGGTTCAGGCGACATGGCGCCTCTCAAACTATGGGTGTTTCGCATCCGGGCCTATGAGGATCCGGCGAGGAGCGAGCCCAGGGCCGTCATACGCATGGTGGGCGGACCGATACCGCGTCTTCAGAACATGTCGACCCTGGACAGTGTCGCCACGAGACTCAGCCGCAGAACGCACGATGTCATCTTCTTCGACTATCGGGGCGTGGGACAGTCCGAGCCGAGGATGGTCTGCCATGTTGATCCTGTGACGGGCATCGCCATCGCCGATCGTCTCGCATCGAAGATCGCGCAATATGGCGCCTGCCGCCGCCAGATTGCAGCAAGCGGGGTTGATATGCGTGCGGTCAACAGCCGGGACAACGGCCTGGACGTCGCCGACATTGCGCGCGCGATGGGCTATAAACATTATGCGATCCGCGCGGGATCCTATTCCAATCTGCCCGCGTTCGACCTCATGCGTACGCGCCCCGATGGACTTTATGCCGCGGCGATCGATACGGTTTCCCCACCCAATTCGCCGCTCGATAATTTCATCTCCGCCTTCGGTGACGGGATGGAGCGATGGCAGCGCGCTTGCGACCTGCAGCCGGCCTGCAAGGCGCGTTTCCCGGACCTGGCCGCAATGCTGGGCACAGCCTTCGATCGGCTGGAGCGGCAGCCGCTGGTCGTTTCGGGTCGACACATGACCGCGCCGGACATTGCGGCCGCGATCTTCGATCTTGGCTTCGACAGCGAGACGCTGCCCTTCGTGCCGCTGGCGATCGAGGCGGCGGCGAAGGGCGACGCGGCGCTGCTCGTGAAATGGCTCGCGGCCATGCCGCCCGGCGACTTCACCATGCCCGACATGACGGACCCGCTCGGGCCCACGCATGCGACCCTTGTATGTGCGGAGGGAAGCAAGGGACACAGCTACAGGTCGCTCCTGCAAGAAGGGATGGCGCGATATCCCTATCTCGCCCGCGCCGCCGGGCCGCTCTCCGCGGTCGATCGGTTATGCACGGCCTGGCGGGGTAACAAGCCGCCGGCCAATCTGTTCGACGCGCCGGCCGGCGACATACCCGTTCTGCTCCTCTCGGCGGCGCTCGATCCCTCCCGGTCGCCCGCCGACGGCCGGCTGGCCGCGCGCACGCTGTCCCACGCCACAGTCCTGGAGTTGCCCGGGAGAACCCATCTGGGCGGCGACGCCGACTGCCAATATCATATCGAGGCCGCCTTTCTCGCTGACCCCGCGCAGCCGCTCGATCACGGATGCGTCGAGGCCATGGACGATCCTGTCTTTGCGCTCGAAGGTTTTGAGCCGTTCCTGGACGGATTGAAGTAACCGGGCGCCTCATCGCGCGGCCGAACGCTCAGGCGCGGCCGGCGATGGTAGGCACCGATCGGACAAGGCGAAGCTCGTGCGGACGCAATGTGGCAAGGAGCTTCAGTTCGGCGGCTTCCATGTCCTGCGCGCTCACAAATGCATCGATGGTATACGCGCCGCGCGCGAAGCTGTCGGCCGGAGAGTCTGTCAGGCTGGTATGGCTTTTCGGCCAGCAGCACAGCATGAGCCAGGGCCAGTCGGGAGCCTGGGGCTCGTAGCGGGCCACGAGGATGTCCTCGATCTGCAGGGATGAGGGACGGCGATCGAACAGCGAGGGCGCGACAGGCGCGGAGCGCATTTCGCACAGGAACGCCTCGAATTCCTGCAATTCTGCCAGGCTTTCAAGGATGACGGGATAGTAGCGGTCAAGCGCGAGCCCGCGACCGGCGAAGCCTGGTGGAATATCGATCAGGAGAATATCGGGAAGCGTCGGCAACGAGCGCTGGTAGTATAGTCTCCTGGCGGCGAGATCGTCGATGAGGCGCATAGTGAGTAGGATCGGTGTTGGCGTCGTTCGCAGTCAAGCGGAGTTGCAGACAGATTGACGCGATCCTAGCTCAGGCCGCGAGGCGTTCGACGCCTTCGTTGAAGCGATCGATCCATTCGCGCATGGTCGGGCGCTCCCGCACGGGAATGTTCGCGGCCACGCGCTGGAAATCGATCAGATCGACGGGCGCGCCGGCGATGATCGCGTCAATCTCGGCTGGCGGCAGCAGAGCGCGTTCGCGGATGAATTGGGTCATGGATCCGGGCCGCTCACGCGTCGACGTCCGCCACAGACCCTCGACCGTCACGAGGCGCGGCGCGGCGCGAGCCTCCACCAATATGATCAGGCGCAGGCACCAGGGCGGCAGGGTCATCAGCTCGCTGGTTTTTTGGGCAAGGCAAAGCCAGCACGCCGACTTGATCGGTACAGGCAGGCCCTCGGCACGGATCCGCGCGATGCAGGCCTCGCGATCCCAGTGCCAGTCGCGCAGCGGGTACTGATAGTCGTAAAGGTCGCTGATATGGCCCTCGCGATGGGCATAGCGGCGGCTATCGGCGGGCGAGCTGTCATAGCCGATGAGCTTGACAACCTTGCCGCCCTGAGCCCATATTCTCTGCGCTGGCCCCCATTCATTAACCCATTGATCTTGGGGCTGTATTTTCCATTTTTGGCTGCAACTGTGGCGGCCGAAGCTGATCGACGGCAAGGTCGCATTGGTCAGGCAGTTTTCGAGCAGCGAGAAATAAGGCGGCCAGTGCTTGAAGCGCTTGGGCACATAGCGCACGACATGATGCTCGATATGGTGCCGGTCCATCCAGCGCTGGAAGATCGGCAGGAAGGCATAGGTCTCCTCGCGCTCGACCCCGGTGTCAGCTGTGAGCACTGCGGACAGGGGCAGCCCCCGCGCGACCCATTCGATGATCATCGCTGTGCTGTCGACGCCCATGCCCCAGGCGGCAATGACAGGGACGCCGGACATGGCTGCAAGGCAGCCGTCGTCGTTCGCCGCCGCGATCGGCGGTCGCATCGGGTCGTACATGGCTAATCTCCAGGAAAAATGCAGACGATTCGCGATGATGGATCGATATTCCGGGGCCGTTCTTCGCTACATCGCGGTTGACCAAACACCGCGTGCTTGCCATGTTGCCCTTATGGGGACCGCGATCTCCCCACGAGGCGACAGGCTGAAGAATCGCGTCCTGCATTTGGCAAAGGACGCATCGTGCCTGCTCTCAATACGATCCCATCGGATAAATTCGCACGCCTGATCGGTATCCCGACCGGGCCGGTTCTGATCGACGTTCGCGCCGACGATGAGTTCGCCAGCGAACCGCTCCTGATTCCCGGCACCTTGCGGCGAGCCTCGACCGACATCTCGGTATGGGCCAGTGAACTCGCTGGTCGCTCGGCGGTCGTGGCATGCCGCAATGGTGGCCCCCTGAGCCAAGGCGTCGCGGCCCGGCTGCGTCACGAAGGCGTCTCGGCCGAAGCCCTTGAAGGCGGGGTTGTCGGCTGGGCCGCCGCCGGTCTGCCGATGGTGCCCAACACTGTGCTTCCGGCACGCGACCCCGCCGGCCGCACCATATGGGTGACGCGCGGCCGGCCTAAGGTCGACCGCATCGCCTGCCCGTGGCTGATCCGCCGCTTCGTCGATCCGAGCGCGATCTTCCTGTTCGTGGCACCGGCCGAGGTGCAGGGCGTCGCCGAGCGCTTCGGGGCCGCGCCTTTCGACATCGAGGGCGATGGCGTCGTCTGGAGCCATCAGGGCGAGCTTTGCACCTTCGATGTGATGGTGAAGGCGTTCGGCCTGGGCGACTACACGCCACTGGGCCGCCTCGCGCCGATCGTGCGCGGCGCCGATACCGGCCGGCCGGATCTCGTGCCCGAGGCGGCCGGCCTGCTCGCCGCATCGCTCGGCCTGTCGCGCATGTATGCCGACGATCTGGAGCAGCTCGAAGCCGGGATGCTCCTTTACGACGCCTTCTATCGCTGGTGCCGCGACGCCACCGACGAGACCCATAATTGGGTCTCCCACCAGCCCTCTAAGGCGCGCGCCAAAGTCAAGGTGCGGTCATGAGCGGCGCGGTGACGGAGATACGGGCCAGCATCGCGGTCCCGCCTGCGGATCATGGTATCCCCTTTGGCGAGGCGGTCCGGGTATGGGCGCGGATCGCGTCGCTGAGCTTCGGCGGTCCCGCCGGCCAGATCGCGGTCATGCACCGCATCCTGGTCGATGAGAAACGCTGGATCGGCGAGGAACGGTTCCTCCACGCGCTCAACTATTGCATGTTGTTGCCCGGTCCCGAAGCGCAGCAGCTCGCCGCCTATATCGGCTGGCTGCTCCACAAGACGAAGGGCGGACTGGTCGCGGGCGCGCTGTTCGTGCTGCCCGGCTTCCTCGCCATCCTGGCTTTGAGCTATCTCTACGTGCTGCTCGGCCACGCGCCGCTGATCGCGGGTCTGTTCTTCGGCCTCAAGGCGGCCGTCCTCGCCGTGGTCCTCCAGGCGGTCGTCCGGCTCGGGTCGCGCGCGCTCAAGAACAATGTGATGCGCGGAATCGCGGCAGCAGCCTTCGTGGCGATCTTCTTCCTCGGCGCACCGTTCCCGCTCATCATCCTCACCGCCGCCGTCATCGGCTATTTCGGTGGGCGCAGCGGGATCGCCGCGTTCAAGGGCGGCGGCGGGCATGGGCCGGCCGGCGGCAATGTGGTCCATGATCGCGATACCGCGCTGGGCGAGGGCCTGCCCGACCATGCCCGTCCCAATCTCGCCTGGTCGCTCAAGATCTCGGGCGCGTTCCTGTTCCTCTGGCTGGCGCCGGTCGCCGCGCTGCTCGCATTCCTCGGCCCCGACAATGTGTTCACGCACATCGCGACCTTCTTCAGCCAGATGGCGGTGGTGACGTTCGGCGGCGCCTATGCCGTGCTGGCCTATGTCGCGCAGGAAGCGGTCGGCACCTATCACTGGCTCAAGCCCGGCGAGATGCTGGACGGCCTGGGCCTGGCCGAGACGACGCCGGGGCCGCTCATCATGGTGACGCAGTTCGTCGGCTTCCTCGCGGCGTTCAGGGATTCCGGCAGTCTGCACCCGCTGGTTGCAGCGACGCTCGGCGCGATCCTCACCACCTGGGTCACGTTCATGCCCTGCTTCCTGTGGATCTTCGCCGGGGCGCCGTTCGTAGAAGGTCTGCGCGGCAATCGCGCGCTGTCGGCCGCGCTGGGTGCGATCACCGCCGCCGTGGTTGGCGTGATCCTCAACCTCGCGCTCTGGTTCGCGATCCACACGCTGTTCCGTGAGGTGCGTCCGGTCCGGCTGGCGAGCTTTGCGTTCGACATGCCAGTGCTGGCCTCTCTCCATATCCCCGCTCTGCTGCTCGCGGTCGGCGCGGCGGTCGCCGTGTTCCGCTTCAAGGTCGGCATGATCCCGACGCTGGCGGTGACGTCGGCGATCGGCGTTGCGCTGTATGTCGCCGGCATAGTGGCATGATCGTCAATTCCCGCATCCCCATCAAATTCGACCGGAGACCATCATGAGCGACCCGCAGATCGACCGCCGCAACCTCCTCGCTGCCGGTGCCATAATGACCGTCGGCGCAGCCGCACTGGGGACGGCCACAGCCGACGCGCAAACGCCGCCGCCGGTGGGACCGACCGGGCGTGCCTTCACGCCGCAACCCGCACCTCTGCCGTTTGACCCCAAGACGATCGCGGGCCTGTCCGAACGGCTGCTCTTAAGCCATCACGACAATAATTACGTCGGAGCGGTGAAGCGCCTCGGCGCGATCACGACGCAATTTGCAGCGCTCGATGCAGCGAAGGCACCCGGCTTCACGATCAACGGATTGAAGCGCGAGGAACTCATCGCATGGAATTCGATGATCCTGCACGAACTCTTTTTCGCCGGCCTCGGCGCATCGTCGCAGCCGGGTAGGCCATTAGCGCAGGCGATCGAACGGGACTTTGGCAGCCATGACCGTTGGGCCGCTGAATTTTCGGGCATGGGCAAGGCGCTGGGCGGCGGTTCGGGATGGGTGCTGCTCCAATGGAGCCACCGGGACAACCGGCTGACCAATCAGTGGGCCGCCGACCATACAGCGACCTTGGCCGGCGCGACACCAATCCTGGCGCTCGATATGTATGAGCACGCCTATGCAATGGATTTCGGGGCGAAGGCGGGTGATTATGTCGATACTTTCATGCGTTCGATTGCGTGGGGCAATGCCGATCGCCTTGTAACGCGCTTTGCCGCAAGCTGACGTGACGATCATCATGCGTCGGCGGACGCCTCGTCTCCAGCACGCCGCTCCAGTGGCCGTGCTCCTCGCTTGTACCACGCCGGCGCACGCCCAGCATGCCCCGGCAACGGCTGCAACCTCGGATGGACTGGACATCAGCGGATCGATGCGCCTGCGCTATGAGACGGTCGATGGTCAGGTCCGCCCGGCTTCAATGCCAGCGACGATCTGCTCGACCTTCGCACGATCGTCGCGGCCACATATAGATCGGGACCGTTTCGCGCCGGCGCCGAGGTCTATGACAGTCGATCATGGCTCGCCAATTCCCGCACACCGATCTCGACCAACGAAGTCAATACGCTGGAACTCGTGTCGGCGTGGGTCGGCGCCGATTTCACCAACCCCTTCGGCGCAGGCACGTCGCTCGCCGTTCGGGCGGGCCGCATGCAGATCGATCTCAACTCGCGCCGACTTGTGGCGGCCGATGACTATCGCAACACCACCAATGGCTTTACCGGCTTGCGGGCCGACATCGGCGTGAAGAGCGTCAAGGCGACGCTGATCTATGTGTTGCCGCAGCAGCGTAGGCCCGACGACCTGTCGTCGGTGCTGGATAACAAGGTCCGCTTCGACCACGAAGGGTTCGATCAGGTACTCTGGGGCGGCATCCTGTCGCGGCCCAAGACATTGGGTGCAGCGACCATGGAGCTTGGGTTCTTCCATCTCGGCGAGCACGACACCGCCGGCCGTCCAACCCGGGATCGTTCGCTCAACACCATCGATTCCCGTGTCATCCGAAATCCCGGACCAGGCGTGATCGACTATGAGCTTGAAGGGATCTACCAATCGGGCCGGATCAGCACGAGCACGCTGACCGGCGCTCCTCGCATGCCGGTCAGCGCATGGTTCGTGCATGCTGATGTCGGATACACGTTCGCGGATGCGTGGAAGACGCATATCATGGCTGAGCTGGACGCCGCTTCCGGCGACAAGGCCGGAGGCACCTATACGCGGTTTGACAGCCTGTTCGGCATGCGGCGTGCTGACCTTGGGCCGGTCGGGCTTTACAATGTCGTCGCACGCACGAATGTAATCACGCCGGGCGTTCGCGTCGAAGCGGCGCCTTCGAAGCGCATTGATTTCATGATGAGCTACCGCTTGCTTTGGCTTGCCGAAGCAACCGACGCCTTTGCAGGGACAGGCGTCCGCGATGCGACCGGCAGTTCGGGACGCTTTGCCGGGCAGCAGTTCGATGCTCGCGTGCGGACATGGATCGTGCCGGAGCGGCTGCGCTTCGAGGTGGACGGGGTCTGGCTGGCCAAGGGACGCTTCCTGACCTCGGCACCAAACGCGCCATCGTCTGGTGATAG
This sequence comes from Sphingobium scionense, assembly GCF_014197035.1. Classification (GTDB taxonomy): domain Bacteria; phylum Pseudomonadota; class Alphaproteobacteria; order Sphingomonadales; family Sphingomonadaceae; genus Sphingobium; species Sphingobium scionense. The sequence goes on from NZ_JACIEU010000021.1 coordinate 67,033, forward strand.
CAAATATCTGTCTCTTAACCTGACCGCCGCCTTCTAAGCTTTGCGGCCGGATCACAGATAGCGCGAACTTGCCCTGAAATTCTCGATTACCCTTATCGCGCCGCCCTCGTCCTCGATCATGGTAGCGATACTGGATAGATGAAGGTTCCGCGGCACCAGCATCGATTTAATCCACGCGTAAACGATGCTGAAGTGATGGAGCAGGCCGGGTGCCACCAGCTATTCGGGTAAGCGTGTCGCCCGGCCTGCTCCATCACGAAGGGCACTTAACAAACATCTGGATGGGTTGGAGGACCTAAGCTGCAACTGGGGCGGCCGAAGCTGATCGACGGCAAGGTCGCATTGGTCAGGCAGTTTTCGAGCAGCGAGAAGTAAGGCAGCCAGTGCTCGAAGCGCTTGGGCACTTAGTGCACGATATGGTGGCGGTCCATCCAGCGCTGGAAGATCGGCTGGAAGGCATAGGTCTCCTCGCGCTCGACCCCGGTGTCGGCTGTCAGCACTGCGGACAGGGGCAGCCCCCGTGCGACCCATTTGATGATGATTGCTGTGCTGTCGATGCTCATGCCCCAGGCGGCAATGACAGGCCCCCCCCCCGACAGCGCAGCCAGGCAGGCGGCGTCGTTCGCCGCCGCAATCGGCGGACGCTTCAGGTCGTACATGGCTGATCTCCGGGAAGGAGGCCGGAGCCCCGAATAACGGTCGCAGTGACGGGTGGTGGCCGATCCCGGAGGCCGGGTGGCCGCCATGTGTCGATGGCCCGGTTCCCGAGGCCGCGAGAGTCGCGGTGTGGGGTCGCTTAGAAGTCGAGCGGGACGCTGACCATTATGTCGGGGGGACATGGCCGCTCGGTCAGGAGATAGCCGAGGCGATTGACGGTGTGCATGCCATCGGTAATCTCGAGGCATTCGTCGCCGTCGATCACTGTCCAGACATTTGGCATGGGTTGCGAGCGAATGAAGGCGAGGTCCGGATCGGAGGCTTCGAAAAGGCACCCGCCCCGACCGAAGTCGAAACCGGCGGTCGCGAGCAGATGATTGGGGACGGGCTGGAACCTGTCCACGAACTCATCCTCGGTGAGGCTGAGAAATTGGATGGCAGGTGGAGCGGCGTCGGGCGCCTCGGTTTCGGGCTGGCGCGATATTCCGTTGGTCATGGAAGTGTTCCTCATCAAAGACAGCCGCTTTCGGCAGATGCAGGCGCCGGATCAGGCGACGAGCGTCATCAGCGCCTGGTGGCGTTGCGGCCCGGTGCTGGAGACGCGAAAGGGCTGGAGCGGATCGCCGGTGCGCAGCACGAATTGGGGGTGGCCGGTCGCATGCCGCATCCGCACGGCAACGGCGTAGGCATGATCGAAGGATGCAAGCGCGGCGCGCTTGGACGAAGAGGGTTGCATCGAGCAGGCGCTGGTCATGACTGGTGCTCCTCGGGAAGGTCGGGGTCGGGAAAGGTGGGCAGTTCGGACCAGGTCGGCTCGTCGCGGTCGAACAGGACCCAGGAGGCATCCCTGTCGAATGCCGCCTTCAGGATCGCCCAGAATTCCGGGCTGATGTCGGGCCTCTCCCCGCCGCACCCGACGACGCAGGTGTGGACGAAGAAACCATAGGCATAGGGCTCGATCACCAGATCGGGATGGCCGACCTCGACACGTCCGTCCGCCCCGCGCGGCGCGACGGCGATCAGGTGATCGATGTGACGACGCTCGGCCGCAGGCAGATGGACGGTCGAGCAGACAAAGAGTGCGGCATGGCGCATGAGAAATCTCCTTCGCGAGGGCTTGGACGAAGCGCGGGCGATGGGTTCAGGCCGCCTGGTCGAGCGAGAGCGAGAGCCTGTTCCTGTCGGCGGAGATGCTCAGGCTGCGGTTGAAGGGAATGAGCCACTGGACGTGCTCGAAGACCGCCTCACGCAATCGGGCGAGCAGCGCCTCGTCTTCGCCGAGCAGCAGCAGGTTGGCGAGATTGCGGGCTTCATGCTCGAATGCGAGCGATTGCGTATCCCAGCTGTCGCGGTCGCAATCGTCGGAATAGCAGAACAGGCTGGCATATATCAGGTTGGCAAGCGCGTCCGGTTGCACATTGGCCTCGTCGTCGAACAGGATGGTCGCCTCGTCGAGCGTCCAGCAGCCATTGTTGCAGACCAGCATGTCCGTGGGCACGCGGCATAGAGTGGGTTCGCTCGGCGACGGGCCGCCGGGCCGCAGAAGGATCTCGGCGGCGAGTTCCTCTACCGGCCCGGAGCCAAAATCGTCCGGCAGAGCGACGTCATCCGCATAGCGATGGAGGACGCCGCCGCGCTGCACGACGAAGCTGCAGGACAGGAGACGCGGCAATGCGTCGTACCAGCGATAGCCCTCGAAATCGCGATTCTCGTCAACGAGGCGACCGCCGAGCGGCGTTTCCTTCGCAAGCGCGCGGGAAAGTGCTTGCTCGATATCGGGTTCGTGTTCGGACATGATGATCATCGGCTCCGACCGAACGGCCGCGCCCTGGTAACGGTTGTAGGTGTCGGCAACATTGGGCGTCCAGGCGTTGAGCCAGGGATCAGCTTCGGGAAGAGCGATCCCAAGGTCGCGGGCGCGCGCCCAGGCCTTGTAGGAGAGGCGATGCGATTTCTCGCGGGCGACGGCATGGTAAAGCGCGATCTCGGCCGCTTCCCTGAGCCGGGACAGCGCCTCATTCTCGACCATTTCCTTGCGCGCAGGGAGCACTAGCTGGAGCGCCGGCGCGTCGATGATATCGACCCGCACCCGCCAGTTATGGGGACTCTCGATTTCGCTCAGCGTCGGAAGTCGTGAGGCGACGGTCACGCCGTGAAAATTGATCCGGGGGGTGTGGACGGCCTCGGTCGTGCCGTCGTGGAAGATGCCGATGCGACAGCCTTCCCATAACTCGATCTGCGCGGCGCCGGCGAGAAAGTCTTCGCACGGGAGCTGTGCGCCCTCGAAATGAACCGGGATCGGGAAGTATCGGGCCGCGATGCGCAGTTCCGACCCAAGCTGTTCTTCCCAGGCGGCCGGCAGCATGATCTGGATCTCGGTGCCGCGCACGATCCCGCACGACGCGATCGCGAGCGGGACAGTCCCTTCCCAGCCGTCAGCCGGAATATGGACCGCCCAGCCCCGTCCGGCCGCTCGCGACCGGGAGCGGACAATCACATCGCGGCCGGCGAGGCTGAACACCCCCATGCCGGCGGGATCCTCGCGGTCGCGAATATCCTGCTGCCAGCCCGATGTGCCGAGCGTCAGGAGGTTGGCGGGATCGTCGATGCCGCAGCCGTCATCGTAGATCGACAGGGCAGTCCCGGCGGGGAGATTGTAGACTGCGACGTGGATCGCGCGCGCACCGGCACGGCGGGCGTTTTGGAAAAGCTCCAGCAGCACGTCGCCGAGCGTGCCGTTGAACAGGCGCGAGACCTTGGTGATGAGCGACTGGCCGACCTCGGGCCGGATGGTGACGGGAAAGGACATGGGATGTGGCTCCTGTCTGGCGGAGACCAATTCCCCGCCGCATGAGCCCTCATCCCCCTCCCCTTTGGATCAGAGCGGGGTGGAATGGATCGGACCAGTCGATGTGGTCGATGATCCAGGCAGGCACGAAATCCCAGTCGAAGCAGAGCGGATAGTCGTTCTCGATCTCGCGCCAGGACGCTTCGACCGTATCGGTCCAGCCAACCACGGTCAGCCGCAGGGCAGCGGTGCCGAGCGCATCGAATGTCCTGTCGATCGCGAGAGCGAGGCCGATTGCATCGGGATCGGTGATCGGCCGGGAGCGCAGGGTCAGGACCGCCTCCCAGAGGCAGGCGGCGGTCTCGAGGCTGGCTTCGGAATATTGAGCCATGACGGGGTCCTTTCGGTGTCAGGCGGCGCGCAGGTCGCAGCCCTGATAGAGGCCGAGATCGGCTGCCATCAGAATGTCGATGGCTGGCGCGAACCGCTCGAACGCTTCGTTCAGATCGGCGACGGCGACGCGGTAGCTGGCCTCGCCGGGGTCGAAATCGAGGGCGAGCATCAGCGGGGTCAGCCGAGCGGTCATCTCGGGAAAGACGGTGTGGACGATAAGCGACTCGATCCGCCGCGCGACCAGGTTGAGGCGCGCCGCGAGGCCCAAGGGGGTCGCCAGCTCACGTTCATACCAGGCGGCGGGTGCCACGACGTCGGCGATGCGGGTCGAGGGTGCCCGGCCATTGCCGATTCGGGCCTGGATGACGACGCAGCGCGGGCGCCGCTGGAGCGCAACTTCGGCCAGCGGCACAAGGGCGCGATAGTGATAGGTCGAGGCGGTCCCCGGGATGCGGGACCGAGAGACGATGACGTCCATTGGCTGTTCCTTCGGTAGTGGAGGCAGGGGGCTGCGCGTTCGGCAGCAAGGAGACGCGCGAGCGAAACCCGCCCGATGCATCTTCAACAGGAGTCCTCCCCTCCGGCTCGCTAACGGGACCGTTCGGCCTTGATGGCGAGGAGGTTTGCGAACCGCGCCTGGACCGCAGCCGCGTCGGGAAAATGGTCAGCGAGGCCGTGATGATCGAGGATCGGCGCGCGCGCCTTCGCGATCAGCGCAGCCTCGGCCAGGCTCGGCATTCGGGGTGGCCAGCCTTTTACGTACCGCAGTTCCGGGGGCATTGCCGCTTCGAGTGTCCGGCGTTCATGGGACCGCGCTTTGACGCGGGCGACTTCGCGAAGACGTGCGGCCGACAGCAATTGGGGAGCAACATCGGCGAGCCATCGTTGGGGCTGGAAGGAGAAGGTCGAATCCAGCTCAATCGCTACGAGATGGCGGTAGAGATCGAGATTGCCGGGCGCATCGGCGGAGGCAGCCAGATCGTGCGCAGATCCAAGCGCGCAGAAAGCGCAGGACAGGCGGGTCGTGCGGTAGCGGACATAGGCTTCGTGCAACGGCAGCCCGTGGCGCTCATGGATCCCGAACACATCGTCGGCACTCCAGTCGACCGCCGGATGCCAGTTGAGCATGCGGGTGCCGGCGGCATTGCCTGGCTTGGCGAAGCGTTCGTCGCTTCGGGAAATCGGGGTCAAGCGCCGGCTCGGGCTTTCGTCGCGGCGCAGGCCGATGACCGACACGATGGTCTCGCCCCGGTAGCGACGCGCCAGCTCGGGGCCGATCACCTGGACCTTCAGTTCGGACGTGCAGAAACGCAGCGATGCCGATGACCATGGGCCGATCAGATTATAGGTCTCGAGCGCCTCGTAACGGCGCTTGCCGGAGAGAAAGCGCTGCTCCCATCGTGCCACCATGTCGCCTGCCGATCGGCTGACCACCAACAAGGGCAGCCCCAGCCTGTCCGCGATCGCTGCTATCATGGCCGGGGTCGACCGCCACTCCGCCCGGCCGAGGTCCGCGTGGATTGCAATCCGGCGGTCGCGGGGATGGCCCAAGGCGTCAAGCAGCGTGATAGCGGCATGGGCCGAGGCGGTGGAATCCTTACCGCCCGAAAGATTGAAGGCGAACCAGGCACCGCCCCTGATGGCCGCAAGCACCGTCTCGTCAATAGCGGGCAACGGATCGTCAGGCGCGGCGAGCAAGCCGCACGCAAGAGCTGCGCCCATGCAGGGTCTCCTCAGGTGCGGTGGATCGGCGCGACCGCGCGCCGGTCAGCGGCCGACAGGCGGCCTGTTGTCGTAGAGGGGCTGTGCGTCCGGTTCCCATTCGCCGGGCAGCCAGATCCGGCCGTTATAGCTGATCCGCCCTACGGGCGTTTCGGCGATCAGGAGCAGAGCCTCGGGGAACATGCTGGCGCCCAGACCCGAACGGTCGCGGCGCTCGCAATAGAGGTTGGAAGCTTCCGCCCAGTTCGCCGCGGCAAGCTCTGGGAAGCCGCGCTGGACGACACGAAAGGGCTTACGCGAAGCAGCTCGCCGCCCGGCCCCGCCCAGTATGCGGGCGACATGTCCGGCATAGACGGCGACCGTGGCCCAATAAGCAGCGACAAATGCCTTTCGGCTATCCCAGCTCGATCGGGCACGGCGGCGCGACTCGGCAGCCAGCTCAAGCAGCAGCACGGCGAGCAGAGCGCGGATATCGGCAGGCATAGCCCGGATGAGCCGCGCGGCGGGAAGACCGAGGAGCGGATTGCGAACCTCGGCCCGGGAGGAGCGGTGGGTCATGGCGGCGCCCTCACCACTCGAACGTTTCGAGACCATCGACGCAATCCGCATCACGATCAAGAAGAAGCCAACGGCAGCCTTGTGCGCGCGCGAGCTCGATGGCGGCCCAAAGCTCGTTCGGGACCATTTCGCGTTCCAGGCCGTCGAGTGGATCCGTCAGAACGAACCAGCCATAGCCGGCCTCAGCGACACCGAGCGGGCGGGCTTCGGGGATCATCGGCGCCCATTGGTCGAGAAGGTCAGCGGTGGCGGGACGGATGTGGCTGGTGCTGATCACGAGATGGCGACCGACACGCAGTGCCTGAGATGAGCCGACCGCGGGGGCTTCGATTGAGATGCGCTCTGTCCAGAGATATTCCTCTTCGTGCGCGTCGAAATAGGTCGAACTTGCGTCTTCGTCGGAGAGCGTCGAGGGATCACGCCCGTCGCGGATCTCCGGCCACCATTCGCGGCAGAATGAGGCGACCTCGGCCATGAGCGCTTCGCGTGTGAAGGCGGCGTAGAGATCGCCTCCATGACGATGGTCGATAAACGCGGCGTGGATATCGGCTGGCCAGGGAACGACGTGATCCTGCACGAGCCGCTCGGCCTGCGCCAATTCATCGCAGAGGATATGGGCTGCCGGAGCAGCGTCGGCGATGGCTGTGCGTGCCCGGGCTAGCAGGCGAGCGAAATCGTCCCTTGTCATATGGCTCATGGATTGTCTCCCTGGGGATGTGCCGGGTGCGCGAACGGGCACTCCGAGCATGTGATCAGGCTTGGTCGAGCGCCTGGGCGATGGCGGCGAGCGCGTCGGCGATATGCTGCTCGACCTCGGTCGTGGTGATGCCGAGACGGGCCGCGATTGTAGTGAAATCCTCGTGGCCTAGGAAATCCGCCAGGAGAACCTGACGGGTGATTTCCGGCAGTGCGGCGACCGCGCGGACGTATCGGTCGATTGGTGCAGCGCCGACGTCGGCAAGACCGGCCGCATCCACGCGGACCCATGCCCGCACCCAGTAGCCGTCGCCATCGCGCTGGACGGTCTGCTCGTCCGGGTCGATCCGCAGGATATGAGCGTCAGGCCAGCGTTTGCGCGCGGCAGCCACGACAGGCAGAACAGTCTTGTCGGGCGCAAGGAAGGCATCGATCCGCGCGGCGAGTTCGTAGCTCGTCCGACGCCGGTCGCGTCGCAGGCTGAAGCAGGGATGGTCGTTGAAGAAATCGAGCGCCTCGACAAGGAGAGCGCGGGCGTCATGATCGGACATGGTGGGGTCTCCGTTGAGCCGGTCCCTGACCGGCACGCATTCCCGCCCCCTTCCCTCCGACAGCCTCGATTTGCCTCAGGCTGCGCGGGCAAGCAGCGGGAGCGCCGTGACGTCCCCGGCGGACGTGGCGCGATCGAGAACCGGATAGGGCAGGCTCGGCAGCGCGCGCGCCGCAATCCGCGCCGCTTTGGTAAGCGGGAACAGATAGACATGGTTGCCCGGGTGCTTCTGACGGCGCAGGAAGCCGGAGCGTTCGAGATCGGTGAGCCAGTGCGCTCCATCCTCGCCGGCGCGACGGGTCCGGGCACCGGCGGCGGCGAGTTGCTCGGCGGCATAGCGCTGGCCGCATTCGTCATTGCGAATCTTGGAGATCGCCCGGCTTGAGATCGGCTGGCCGTTGGGCAGGATCAGATCGATGCGTGGCGACGAGCGGCCGGTATAGCGGCTACCCATCACGCAATAGAGCGTGCCGACATGGCCGGGCATGAATATCTGTCCTTGCTCGTCCGTCCGGCGGATCGGATCGGCATAGGAGATGACCGAGACGATTTCCGGTTTCTCGCGACGCAGCAGTTTGAAGGCGCGCGCGAGCATCCAGGTTTCGGCATTGCCGCCGGTGTCGTCGAGCAGCACGAGGCGCCCGAGGTCGCAGGCGCTGCGCGGATCGGGGAGCCCGGCTGATTTGGGGACGCTGGCATTGTTGACCGGGTGGGCGAATACGCAAACACCGACCAGGTCGGATCGCCCCCCGGCGCCGTTTCGGAAGAGACCGACCGACAAGCGTGTGACCGGCATCGAGGCGGCATAATGATGCTGGCGCACGAAGGGGGCCGCCTGCTTGACGGTATCGATGATATCCACGGCGAAGCGCCGGGGATCGATCTCGGTGGCGCCGGGCACCCAGCGACAGCGCCGATCGCGCCAGCGCTGGCTTCTGGTGGTGATCATGAGCGGCAACTCCGGTTGCAGCCGGGACTCCTCCCGCCATGCCGCGATCGGAGGCGGGAGAAAGTCGGGGCTACTTATTGTGCGATCACGCGGCGCGTGAGCTCGGGGATGCGGGCATTGTCGTAGGGGCTGGAGACCGATATCTCGAGCGCGTCGCGCTGGGCGCGATACCAGTCGGTCGCTTCGACCGTGTACCTCTCGGTGGCAAAGGGCTCGCCGCCGCTTGAGAATTCGATCTCGACGGAGAAGGAGCGCAGTTCGATCTGGGAAGAAGCGTGCATGATCGGATCCTTTCGATATGAAAAGGGCGGCTCCGAGCTGGGTCGAAGCCGCCTGGGGTGAGCGGGTATCGAAGGTCGGCCCGTTGGTCGGACCGGATGGTCAGGCGGCTGCGGCGCTCCGCCATCGGGCGGCGGCTTCATCAGCGGTCAGCTGGCCATGGCTCTCTGTGCAGAAACGCTGGAAGTCCGCGTCCGAGGCAAGGGACGTGGTTTCCAGCGCCTGGATCACTTCCCACAGGAAAGCGCTGGCCGAACCAGCCTCGGCGACCGGGACCCAGAGGGCGAGATTGTTGCTGTCCGCGCCGCAACGCTCGCAGGTCTGGCTGTCATAGGTTGCGAGGAGTGACCATTGCTGGGCGATCTCGTCCCAGATGGCGTTCGCGTCCCGGCAGATGTCCGCGCTGCCGCAATGGCGACAGCGCGGCATGAGCGGAGCCGCTACCGGCGTGGCCGATTCCGTCCCGGCCGTCGGCGGCGGATTTTCACCCTCACCGTAACCGGGTGGCAGTTCCAGAGCGGGCGTGATGTAGGCACTATCCACACCAGGCCAGATGCCGGTCAGGTACGTGGCCCCGCTATTCTCATAGTCCTCCTTCTGGCCGGTCCAGTCCTCGTCCGCGATGGCGAGCTGACAGGCATCTTCGGCGGTGGCCGCCTCATAGGTTCGGTGTCGGAAGACCGGCTGCCGGTAGGTGCTTTCGATCGTGAAGCTCGGCATGGTGACCTCCTCAGTTCGCCTTGGCGAAGAGCTTGCGCGCCTTGCCCTCGATTTCGAGCCGCGTGTCCTGGTTGGACTTGGTCCGTGCGTGCGCGGTGATCCCCTGGACGAAATCGAACAAGCTCGCGGGCGGATGGCCTTCCTCAGCGATCACCGACTGGATGATCTTCGCGGTGTCGGTTTTGGAGAAACCGTTCTTGCGCAGGAAGGAGTCGCGATCCTCGTCGGAGCGTGCGACGATGCGGCCGCGCGCGGTCTTGATGCCCTCGATGAAGCTCATGGCCGAGGAGTCGGCGAAGGTCTCAAGCGCGGGCGCCGCTTCATGGGCGAAGCGGTTGGCGGCGAATTTCGAGTGGCGGACCCGGATCTCCTCGAAATTTTCGACGCCCCACAGGTTGCGGTTCATGCACACTGCGCGCAGATAAAAAGTCGCGATTCCCAATGTCTTGGAGCCGACTTCTGAGTTCCAGCAATAGAAGCCACGGAAGAAGAGATCGGGATCGCCATTCGGCAATTTACCCGCCTCGATCGGATGCGTGTCGTCGACCAGGAACAGGAAAACGTCGCGATCCGACGCATAGAGGGTCGTCGTCTCGCGCGTGACATCGACGTGAGGGTTATAGCGCATCGACCGCCAGTCGAGCACGCCCGGAACCTTCCAGCGCGTGTCGGAAACGCCGTTGCCCGCGATCTTCATGACGGCCGCGACCAGTTCATGGTCCCATATGCGGCCATAATCGGGTCCGGTGACGGCGCGCAGTTCGGAGCGGCCCTCATGGGTCTCAAGGAGCTTCACCTGCTCACCCCGATGATTGAGGAGGCCGTGCTGGAGATTGATGCCGGCGAGCGCGGCGGGCAGACCCCGCAGATAGGATGCGGGAGCGCCGACCAGGCTCGACAATTGGCCGAACGACCAGTTGGTGGGTGCGATCGGCTCGGCTTCGCCGGGAACGATCAGGCTGAGGCGCTCGGCATTGTCCATGCTCGCCTCGACGCGGACGTCGCGGCTTTCGACGATACGCGTGCGTGCGTGACCCGCGCGACGGCGAACGCTTTCATAGAGGTCGTCGAGGGACAGGAATTTCTCGTCGTCGGGACGCGAATACCATTCGGACGAGACTCGTCCGATGTTGCGACCGCGGGATATGTCGACCTTGTAGGCGCCCGAGACCTGGGGCGCGTCGATATGCTGGGCAAGCGTTGCCATGGGACATCTCCTGGTTGGAAAGGTCCGATCCGCTTCGGACCGGCCAACCCTTCCCCACCCCCTTCCCTCCATCCCGGTGCATGGCGCCTCGGATCGGGGCTTGATGTTCGGGGCGGTCGCGGCAGATGTTGGCCCCCAATGCTCGCCCCAGAGCGTCGTTACCTCCTCGTGGCCGATGTCGCCTTCCTCGGCGAGAGTGCGGATTTCCCGGCCTGCGCATCTGGCACCGACGGTCAACCGTAAGAGCTGAGCGCCGCCGCATCGTCCGCACCTAGACGACAAAATCGAAGCGGCCCGCACGCGCTTCTTCGTTGAAGTGAATCAATAGCTCGGGTCGGAAGAGAAAGTCGCTCCGATTTATGTAGACAAAATGATCTGAGCCGCGCGCCACCGTGATATTGAGAGCCTGAACTTCCAAACGCGTGGAGTGCAGGCGATGGCTATCGTCAGAAAGACGGCTAATGGTTTACCAGAATTGGTGGATGACGCTGGCAACACGGTTGGTGTCGTTAGCTGAAGACGCGCAGGAACGTGGATGGCCGCGAGAGATGGAGCGGCATTGCGCGATCGCCGATCGTATTTCGGCCCTGCTGGGGCAGTTCGAGGAGGAGACGGACTTGCCGGATCAGCGTCCGGCAACAGCAATCGCCGAGTGATCCGTGGTGGGGTCGATCACGATGTCTGCCGCCTTCCGCTCCGAGTAGCGATCGACAAGGGGGGCGGCGTGCGGACGCAGCAGCACCGTGAACCGCACCAGCTCCTCCATCACATCGACGATACGGTCGTAATAGCTGGAGGGCTTCATGCGCCCGGCTTCATCGAATTCCCTGTAGGCCATCGCCACGCTCGACTGGTTGGGGATAGTGAACATCCGCATCCAGCGGCCGAGCAGCCGCAGCGTGTTGACCGCGTTGAACGATTGCGAGCCACCCGACACCTGCATGACCGCCAGCGTGCGGCCCTGGGTCGGTCGCATCCCCTTCATCTCCAGTGGCAGATGGTCGATCTGTGCTTTCATGATGCCGGTGATCTGGCCGTGCCGCTCCGGGCTGCACCACACCATGCCCTCCGACCACATGGCATGGTCGCGCAGTTCATGGACGGCGGGATGATCGTCGCCCTTCACCTGATCGGGCAACGGCAGGTCGGCGGGATCGAAGATGCGCGTCTCGGCCCCGAAGAACCGGAGCAGCCGCGCCGCTTCCTCGACCGCGAAGCGCGAGAAGGAACGTTCGCGCAGCGAGCCGTAGAGCAGCAGGATGCGCGGCGGAGGATCGCCCGCGCCAAGCCCGAGCGCGGGCCGCTCATGAGCATAACGCAGATCGAACGCGGGCAGATGATCCGGGTCAGCCAGCTCGCGAATATGGGTCAAGCCATCGCTCCCTTTTCATACCAGCCACGGGTGCGCTTCACGATCGCCACGACCGACAGCATCACCGGCACCTCCACCAGCACGCCGACCACCGTGGCGAGTGCGGCGCCGGACTTGAGGCCGAACAGGCTGATCGCGGCGGCGACCGCCAGCTCGAAGAAATTGGACGCGCCGATCAGCGCGGCAGGTGCCGCCACGCACCACGCCACGCCGAACCGGCGGCTCAGCCAATAGGCCAGCCCGGCATTGAAATAGACCTGCACCAGGATCGGCACGGCGATGAGCGCAATCACCAAGGGCTGCGTGACGATCGCCTCGCCCTGGAAGCCGAACAGCAGCACCAGCGTCGCCAGCAGGGCGGTGAGCGACACCGGCCCGAGCCGGGCCAGCAGCCGGGCCAGCGCGGCTTGTCCGCCTGACGCCAGCACGGCGCGGCGAACGAGCTGCGCGACGATCACCGGCACGACGATATAGAGGCCGACCGAGAGCAGCAGGGTATCCCACGGCACCGTCACCGACGCGACGCCGAGCAGCAGGCCGACCAGCGGCGCGAAGGCGAACACCATGATGAGGTCGTTCAGCGCCACCTGGCTCAACGTGTAATTCGGCTCGCCGTCGCAGAGGTTCGACCACACGAACACCATCGCCGTGCAGGGCGCAGCCGCCAGCAGGATCAGCCCTGCGATATAGGACGGAGCTTCACCCGCCGGCAGCAGCGGCGCGAACAGCCAGCCGAGGAACAGCGTGCCGAGCAGTGCCATCGAGAAGGGCTTGACCGCCCAATTGATGAACAGCGTGACGCCGACACCCTTCCAGTGCTGGCGCACCGATCCCAGCGCGCCAAAGTCGATCTTCAGCAGCATCGGCACGATCATCAGCCAGATCAGCGCCGCGACGACGAGGTTGACACGCGCCACCTCGGCGGAGGCAATCGCGCCAAACAGGCCGGGCACCAGATGGCCGAGTGCGATGCCTGCGACGATGCAGAGCGTCACCCACAGGGTCAGATACCGCTCGAAGAAGGAGATGCCCGGGCGAGCCGGCGCGGTGTCGAGAATAGTCGCCATGCTTCAGATCACCCGCGCGCCGGCCGCATCGACGACCTGTTGGCCGTCTTCCTTGGTGAAGGCACCCTGTTGCGGCGCGGGCAGCAGGTCCAGCACCGCCTCCGAAGGCCGGCACAGCTTCACGCCGAGCGGCGAGACGACCAGCGGCCGGTTGATGAGGATAGGATGCGCCATCATCGCATCGATCAGCGTATCGTCGGACAGTGAGAGATCGCCCAGGCCAAGTTCGGCATAGGGCGTGCCCTTCTCGCGCAGCAGCTCGCGCGCCGTGATGCCGGCCCGCTCGATAAGCTCGACCAGTAGCGCCCGCGACGGCGGGGTTTTCAGATACTCGATGACGTTCGGTTCGATTCCGGCATTGCGGATCAGGCCCAGCACATTGCGCGACGTGCCGCACTCCGGGTTGTGATAGACGATGATGTCGGTCACGCCGCATCTCCCCGGCGAGCGGTCGAACCTTCGGCATGGCCGATCTCGCGCAGCTTGGCGGTCAGCGCCGTGGCTTCGAGCTTGTCGATCGGCAGTGAGATGAACAGCCGGATGCGATTTTCCAGATAGTTCAGCGCCATCACGAAGGCACGTTCGCGCTCGATTTCGCCGCCTTGGACATGGCTGGGATCTTCGATGCCCCAATGAGCCGTCATCGGATGGCCGGGCCACACCGGGCAGACTTCACCGGCCGCGTCGTCGCAAACGGTGAACACGAAATCCATGACCGGCGCACCGGGCTGGGAAAATTCCTCCCAGCTTTTCGAGCGCAGGCCCTCGATCGGATAGTCGAGCCGCTTCAGTAGCGCGAGCGCGTCGGGGTTCACCGCGCCCTTTGGGTAGCTCCCGGCCGAGAAGGCACGAAAGCGGCCCTTACCGAGCTTGTTCATGGCGCTTTCGGCGAGGATCGAGCGCGCCGAATTGCCGGTGCAAAGGAACAGGACGTTGAATATGCTATCGGTGGACATGGCAGTCTCCGTCAGCAGCAGGGGACGAGTTCGGCTACGAGCGGCGCGCACAGCTCCGGTTTCCCCGCGCAGCAGTCCTTGACCAGAAACAGGGTCAGCGCGCGCAGCGCATCGAGGTCGGCGCGGTAAATGATCGAACGGCTTTGCCGCTCGGACTTCACCAACCCCGCGCGCGACAGGATACCGAGATGCGTGGACATCGTGTTCTGCGGCACGTCGAGCTGCCGGGCGATCTCGCCAGCCGGCAAGCCGTCCGGTTCATGCCGCACCAGCAGGCGGAAGGTGTCGAGACGCGTCGGCTGCGCCAGCGCACCCAGGGCGAGGATGGTCGACTCAGAATCCATATATCGAGAATAGTCGATATATGGATTCTGGCAAACCGAAAGATGCTAGCGAGCGGAAGCCAGAGGGGGAAACCGCCCCCGCGACGCTACGCCGTTTGGGTTTGCTGCGCCAAGGGGGCGGTTTCCCCCTCTGGCGGCGAGGATCGAGATCAAGGGTTGATTGTCCACATAACGAAGGCCCAGCTTTTGCCGCAGCCCGGCTTGTTGCAGACAGCCGGCCCCATGACGATGAAGGCCATGTCTCAGGCGGCGTCCCGGCGCAGCCACTCATAGAGCAGATGCGCGTCGGGATCATATTCCGAGCCATTCGAAATCCGCACGAGCCTTCCGTCGCAGGCGAAGGCCGAGGCGCGCGGGAAGCTCAGATAAGAGCGTCCTTCGAGCATGATATCTCCTGAGCGAACCTGGGTGATTGCCCTTGTCGTGCCGAGCGCGCGGTGTCCGGCCGGTGCGTCGACCAGCTTCAGGCTGTCACCAGCCCTGATCTGCTTCTTGAACGCGGCAAGGGAAACTTTGGCTTCGACCGGGTTCTTGCGCCCCCGGCGGCCGGCGAGTGCCGCCCAATAAGCCTGTCCGATCCGTGCTTCGCAGTAGAAGGAGCAGTTGTGGAAATCCTGCAGCAGGTTGGATCGGGTGTAGCCGAAGCGCTCCATCTGGTCGCGCACCGCGACAAAGAAGTCGTTCTGCGCGTCACGCGCGGTCAGGTCCGCTGGCGTGTCGAGGATTTCGGCGGTGATCTTGCGGCCGCCGGCGAATTTCTCAGTCCTGATCGCGAAACTGGTGTCGGGGAATTTGGCCTTGAGATGACCTTCGATGCGCGCGGCGAGCGTCGCGAGATTGTCGCCGGCTTGATAGAGGTCGCCCGCATAGTGAAAATTACCCCGCTCATCGAACGGGGTCTGGCTGTACAGGCGCGCGGACGCGCCCGGCGTCGAAACGTCGGTCATGGTCTTTCTCCGTGGTGATGGTGTGCCGGCCAGTGCGATGGCCGGCTGGCGTCAGGCCTCGCGGGATCCTTGGGGTAATTCCATCGCAATGAAGGCGCGCGCACGCTTCACGGCGTCCTCGTCGATCTGGCCCACAGCCTCCGGCATGATGGTCGCCAATCGATCGATCTGGCCAAGCAGACCCGCGAGCAGATGAAGCGCGGGCGGGGTCGCTGGTGCGCTATCCCAGCCGGGTGGCGGGCCGGCGTGGCAATAGCCATAGTCGAGCGACCCGTAGCGCCGAACGATAGCAAGCGCCTGGTCGGCGGTTTCGCAATCGTTGAGGACGAAGCGGCACGTCATCTCGTCGACCGTGATGCCGGCGTAGAAGAGCGCCGCGGCCACACCATTGGCGAGTGTGCAGCGCATCGGGCGGTTCGCCTCACGATGAATATAGGCGATGTTGCCAATGCGATCGGTTGCGCGGATCCGAACGGCGTCACGACGCGGTGCCAATTTGGCCGTGCTTGGGCTATCCTCAGAGGCGAGCATTTCCGACCGGGCATCGACCCAGTCGCGATAGCCAAGACGGGTATCGTCGTTCGCGACCTCGGCTTTCCAGTCTTTGACTGGATAGCCGGAATCCTCGTCCCAATGATCGCGGCGGGTCATGATATGTCACCGTTCAATGCTTTCGAAAGCGCTTCTCGCGTGAACTCGATTTCGATCCGGTCGGGGAAAACGGCGCACCATCCGCCGCCGAAGCTGTCGAGGTAGGGTTTGGTGCAGGTGAAGCTCCAGTCGAACCCGACCGGAGCAACAGTCAGTGACAATTGGCAGCAACGTTGGATCAGCCCGGCGATCGGCCAGGGCTGGAAGTCGGTCGCACCGAAGATTGCGACGGTGCAGGTCTTGGGATCTTCGATCGAATTCTCGACCCGAATTTCGGCGCCGAAGTCGGGAAAGTTCGCATCGTCAAAGATAGCGATGAACCCGCTCAGCGGTTTATCGCCAATGGTCGGCGGAAAGACTGCCAGCAAGTCGTCGCTGACGGGGGCGGGTTCGAAATCCCCCATCAGATCGGCAGCAAGCTGCCACGCCTCTTCGATCAGCGCGGCTTCGGCGATCGAGCAGGTAAAGGCGAATGAGCCCTGGATGAAGTGGTCGGCCATGGGGTCTCCATGAGGATAACGGGCGGCCCAATTGCCGCGGCACCCACAACCACCCTCCTCCCCTCCCTTTGACTTGGGCGCCGGATGAAGGCACGAGTTCGTTTACGCATGCGCAAGTGCGCCTGGTTCAAGACCCGTGTTCCCAGCAAGAAGAAGGAGGCTACATGGCCGAGACCGAAGATTCGGGCGTCATGTCTTTGACCGTGACGTTGCTCAGTGCCTATTTCGCGAACAACACCGTCCCGAGCGCCGAATTACCGGCGCTGGTGGAAGGGACGCGGCGGGCCCTGCTCGGCGGAGCGCCACTAGCGACGCCAGTCCCCGTTCCAGTAACCGAAGAGATTGTGCCGGAGACGCCGGCCGCCGCACCGGAATATAAGCCCAAGGTCGCCATTGACGAAAGTCTGGCCTCGCCCGATCACATACTGAGCCTGATCGATGGCAAGCCTTACAAGGCGCTTAAGCGACATCTGGCAGCGCATGGATTGACGCCTGCGGAATATCGTAGCCGCTACGGCCTTCCGGCGGACTATCCGATGGTCGCGCAAGGATATTCGGCGGCCCGGAGGGAAGTCGCACTGAAGCTGGGCCTCGGCGGCAAACGCAAGAATTCATCTGCCCCTGTTGCCGAGGAGGTGCCTGCGCCCCCGGTTGTCGAAACGACCGAGCCTGTCGTTACCGACACGCCCCCGGCAAAGTCCGCACCGGCGCGTCACCCGCGTGCCAAGACTGTAGGCGTCAAACCGAAGCCTGCGGCCAAAAAGCCTAAGCGTAAGGCCGCTCCTTCACCCGTCGCCGCGGACGCTCTTGCTCCACCGGCTTCTGAGCCACCCCAGCCTGCCGTTGCCGACACGCTCCCGGCAGAGCCCGCGCCGGGAGATCACCCGCCCATCGCGGCTGTCGAGGCCAAGCCAAAACCCGGAGCGGCAAAGCCCAAGCGCAAGGTCACCAGGGCGGTTGCCAAGACTGCTGCGACGAGCGAGGATGCGGCATCGAAGCCGAAGCGCATTCGGACGAAAAAGCCAGAAACCGAGGTGGTTCCACCAGCTGAACCGGCGCCGGAGACCACGCTCGCGGCGGGTTGAGCGATGCGGTCCGGGCGCGCACGGTGCCCGGATCGCTTTTCGCGGGTCTATCAGACTTCAGATGGGATCAAATCCGCGACATCGCCAGGATTCCCTCGATGATCTCGCTCGACCGGTCGAGCGGAATGAATAGCCGGGTCTTGTACTGAATGACCTCGCTGAACACGCCGTGTGCCTTCAACCGCTCGCGGTCTTCTGGTCGGTAGTTGCGGATTTCGAGCCGACGCGAACCGTTGACGAGTGCAGTCGTCAAAGTGGCACCGCCCAGGCTTGGGATTGCGATGCCCGTCCCCTTCTGGGCCGCCGCGCCAAGTTCGGCAGCGGTCAGTTCGACCGTGCCGTCGAGACCGAAGGCTGATTGCAGTTCCGCCATTGCTGCCGGTGGGATCAGTCGCCCGATGACCGAAATGCCCATTCCATCATCGATGCGCCAGACGCGGACATCATCTTGCGGAAGTCGGTGCCAAACCGGCAGGAGGAGACCAGTCGCTACGTTGACGGTCTCGATATCGACCTTGGCCTCCGCCTCGCTCGCTTCGGCTTCCCAAAGCTTCTGGAATTCATCGCGATCGATCTCTTTCCAGAGGCTGGCCCACATCGCGATCTCCTGCATGCGGGTCCCGCCGGTCGGACGAACAAGCTGGCACATGGACACGATGCGCCCTTCCTCGTCGGTGATCGACCAGGACGGCACCTTGAGCGCGACGCGCTTGGACCTGCTGTTCCAGAGATAAGCGATTTCGCGCGTGCCGTCCCAGATCTGCATCAGCCGTTTCCAGTGCATGACCCGCGGGCGCAGATGGAGTTCGAGCCGGAGCAATCTGGTTTCGGCGCCGGTCACCGGATCGGTGCGCAGCGTCTGCTCGGATCGGGTGATGATCTGCTCGGCTCGGATGGTCTCGACCCCGACGTCAAGCGTGCCGGCCTCGCGCGCGGCATCGATGCGCGCCTGGATCAGCCCCATATATTCATCGAAGATCGCGTTCTGGGTTGCGATCCTGAGCGCGAGGATGCGGTTGAGCCAGCGCTGGATCGGCGGCAGCTTCTCGAGGAGCGTGCCATTCTCGTCCGTCAACTTGAGTCCGGTCATGGCCTGGAAACTTTCCATGGTCACGCTCGAGAGCTTGTTTCCGTGGAGAAGATGATACCATTGGGTGAGAGCTTCCCGGGCGTAGTCGCTTTCCAGATTATCCGCCGGATCGAACAGGTTCTGGCCGCCTGTCTGGCGCTGGCCGCGGGTCAGCGCGCCCAGACTGTCGAGACGGCGCGCGATGGTCGAGATGAAGCGGCGTTCGCCCTTGCAGTCGGTGGTCACCGGGCGGAATACCGGCGGCACGCTTTGGTTGGTGCGATGGGTGCGTCCCAGACCCTGGATCGCGACATCCGCGCGCCAGCCCGGTTCCAGCAGGAAATGGACGCGGCGCTTGTCGGCCGTCCCGCAGGCGAGATCGGCATGATAGGAACGGCCCGTGCCACCGGCGTCGGAGAAGACCAGGATGGGTTTTATGCCGTCCATGAACGCCTGGGTCTCGGAGAGATTAGCGCGTGCACCGCGGCGCTCGAGCTTCTGGGAACCATCGTTGCCGATGACGATGCGCCGCGACCGGCCGGTTACCTCGGCGACTTTTGCCGTCCCGAAATGCGCAAGCAACGCATCGAGGGCGGCCGGAACCGGCGGCATGGCGCAGAGCTCCTCGATCAAGGCATCGCGCGTTGCAATGGCTTCGGCGCATTCGACCATATTGCCCTCATCGTCACGCATCGGCTCCGACCGGAGCGATCCGTCGCTTGTAGCGAAGACCCGCATCTGCTGGGTCGGGAAAGCGTTCTTAAGATAATCGATCATGGTCGCTCGCGGCGAGAGCTCCAGATCGAGATGGGCGCGTTCTTCAGGAGAGAGTTCCGCAAGCCGTCTGTCGAGGATCGCTTCGGCGGTGCTGACGAGCTGCACGACGGCGACATTGCCGGCCGAGATTTCGGTTTCGATCGCCTCGAAGACCGTCGGCATTTTCATCGAGATGAGCAAGGCCGACCAGAAGCGCTGTTCTGTCCCGTGAGCAAGTGTATCATTAATAATAATGCATTGATAAAACGCGATGATTCCTTGCGATAGCTAAAAGGGCGCATCATTGGG
>NZ_JACIEU010000022.1 GCF_014197035.1 Sphingobium scionense
CCCACATGTCCCTTCATCTAAATCACAATGTCAAAGAGCCGTCCAAACATCGAAGCGGACAGTGATCGTTCCCCGCTATCTCTATCGGGGGACATACTGTCCTGCTATGTTGGCGACCGTGCCTGGCGAAAACCGTTGGTCTTCACCGCGTCGGTGGAGTGGCATCTAGGCCCGTCAGGCGAGTCGGTCAACCACTTTTTCGCAAAAAATCGACAGCAGCCCCAAATCCGCATGCACCGTCCCTGCCGCTCTCCCGGCCACATCGCATGCCGCCGGCTTCCCGAGCCTGACTTGTAGAAGGAACAGAATAACTTAATTCCCCCCTCTCCCTCTTTCGGATAGCAAGCCGGCAGCGATCTCATCGCCCTCGCTTCCGCAAAGACGACGACGTCATGCGCTTCCTTCCACATTGACGGGGCAGCAGCGTCGAAAGCCGGCGGCGCGTCCCGAGGGACAGTCCATGATCTTTGCACAATTTGCGCAATCGCCCGCCGCGACACCGGATATTCCGTGATGGAAAGTGGGGGGTCGCTCGTTCTGGACATCGGGTCGGAAGAATAAGGCGTGTCCGTGGTGCGAAGGTGCAGTAGAGCCGGTGTCGCGCGGCCGGGGTGGCATGCGCTGCGCCGGATCGCGCCCCTGGTCGTGCCGGCGCTCCTCGCCGCCCCTCTCCTGCCCGCGCCGGCGCTCGCTCGTAACAGCGCCAACCCGGCCTTCGACATACCGCGCCAGAAGCTGGAAACCGCGATCCAGCAGCTTGCCTTGCAGGGCGGTCGGCAGATCGTCTTCCGATCCGCCCTGGCCGGTTCGGCCACATCGCGCAGGCTGTCAGGCGCCATGCCCTTTTCGGGCGCCCTGCGCCGCTTGCTCAAGGGCAGCGGCCTGACCTTCCGGGAGACGGCGAACCATGTCATCCTGATCGAACCGGCCTCCCCTGTTCGCGACACGACCGCCATCACCGCCGACGGGCCGCAATCCCCCCTGCCCCCTGCCCGCCCGCTGATCGTCACGGCGCAGCGGCGCACCGATCCGGTGAGCTTTGCCGGCGACCTGCGGCTGCGGCCCAGCGCCGCCGGAATTGCCGCCCTGGTCGAGGCCAGCCCCGGCATCAGCAGCGAACCGGGCAATGCCGGCCAGCGCGCGCTGATCGTGCGCGGCGTCGGCATGGCCGGCGAATCCACCACCCTGGTCTATTTCGGCGACGTGCCGATCGCCGGTCCGTCCGGCACCGGCAGCGACGCCGCGCGCACGACCAGCGACCTGTCGCTGGTGGACGTCGCTCAGGTGCGCATCGCACGCACCGCCCGCAGCGCCGAGCATGGCGTCGGCGCGCTGGCCGGCGAGATCGAGATCGCGCCCGAAGAACCGCATCTGGGCCAATGGGGCGGCGGCGCCAGCCTGGGCCTCGGCATCCAGCAGGGCGGCGAGCCGGATCTTTCGGCCTCCTCCACGCTCAATATCCCGCTCGGCGAGCGCGTCGCCCTGCGCGCGACCGCCTATGCCAGCCGCGCGGGCGGCTATATCGACAATGTCCGCACCGGCACGCACAACGTAAATGACGACGACATATCGGGGCTGCGCCTGATCGCGCGGATGGTGCCACAGCCCGATCTCGACATATCGGCGCTCTTTACCTGGCAGCATCGCCGCATTGCCGATGCCAGCTCCTGGTTCCAGTCGCTCGGCCCCTATCGCACCGATCGCTATTTCGCCGCGCCCACGACCCACGACTTTCTGATGGGGCGGCTGAAGGTCGGCTATGGCGGTGGCCCGGTTCGCCTGACCAGCATCACCGCCGCCTATCGCTGGTCGCTCGACCGACGTTACGACCGGACCAACGCCACCTTGCTGCAGGGCCAGGATCCCGAAGCCTGCCAGCGTTACTTCGCGCTCGATACCGCGTCCTGCGATCCGGCCCAGACCCAGCAGTTCGCCGATTATGCCGCCGGCCTCGCGCCATCGCTGCTGCATATCCCGATCGTGTCGACCCGCATCCTGCAGGAACTGCGCCTGGGCCATGACAATGCCCATGGCCTGGGCTGGGTGGCGGGCGTGCTGATCGATCATCGGACCGAGCGGCTACGCAGCGAACTTTCCTCCTACAGTGGCGATCCCGATATTAGCGGCGAGATATTCGGCGCGCGCCGGCTGGCGATCACGCGCGATCAGGCGGCGATGTTCGGGACGCTCTCCTATCGCGAGGATGACCTGCTCGTCTCGCTGGGGCTGCGCTATGATGATTATCGCGTCGCGTCGCAGAATGACGTGGTCGTGCCCAACCTGCTCAGCGGATCGATCGACTCCTGGCCGCGCACCGTCAACCGCTCGGGCGGGCTCAGCACGCGCGTCCATATCGACCTGCCGATCGCGCCGGGGGCCAGCTGGCATACCCAGTTGACGCGCAGCATCCGGCCGGGCGGGGTCAATACCGCCTCGGTGCTGCTGCCTAATCGCCGCACCTATGATGGCGACAGCCTGTGGGGCGCGGAACTGGGCTTCAACCTGCATCTGGGGCGCGACAGCGAAATGACGCTGACCGCCTATATGAACGATTGGCGCGACCTTCAGTATCGCGCCCTGTCGGAAAATCGCTCGCACGCCTATCTGGTCAATGTCGGCAACGCGATGATCCTGGGCACCGAGTTCGAACTGGTCGCCCGCCCCTTGCCGGGCCTGACCACCCGGCTGGAGGCCAGCCTGATCCGCGCCGACCTGACCCGCGTGTCCGACGCCGCGCCGCTGGTCGGCGGCGCCGACAAGGGCGACAGCATCCCCTTCGTGCCCCACCGCCGCCTGCAGGCCAGCCTGGCGCGCAGCTGGACGATCGGCGGCCATGGCCAGCTCACGGTCGAGGGCGACTGGCAATATCAGTCCGGTTCCTGGTCCACCTTCACGTCCGACGATCCCGACTTCGTCGAGACGTCGGCCTTCTCGCTGTTCGGTGCGGGCCTGAGCTGGCGCCGCGAGCGGAGCAGCCTGTCGCTGCGCGCCCGCAATATTTTCAACCGCGTCGCGAATTTGCGCGCGGTGACTAACGGATATGGGGTCGGTCAAACGTTCAGTTCGGGACCGCGATCGATTCTGCTGAGCTGGGACCGGCATTGGTGATGCAGGCCGCCGGTGCGGCTCGCAAGGGGTTGGAAAGCGCGGACAAGGGGTTTTGGGATTGAACCGTCTATCAGGATCGTCATTGCCGCAATCAGGCGGGGCGGAAAACAGGGCGACCGACTATTCCGCCTATATTCCCGCCCTGCGCCGCTACTTCGCCCGCCGCGTGGCCAACGGCCATATCGTCGACGATCTGGTGCAGGATGTGATGCTGCGCATGCATGTGCGGGATTCCCCCAATGGCATCGACAATCTGGATGGCTATATCTTCCGCACCGCATCGAGCGTCCTGCGCGATCAGGCGCGGCGCGATCAGGTTCGCCATGCCAAGGGCCATGACGAACTGACGGAAAAGGATCATCCTGCTGAGGAACGGACTGCCGACCGCGTCTTACAGGCAAGGGAAGAGATCGCCCAGGTCGTCCGCGCGCTGGAAGAGCTGCCGGAACGGACCCGCGATATCTTCCTGATGCGGCGCTACGAAGGGCTGGCCTATGGCGATATTGCGGAAAGGCTGGGCATTTCGGTGAGCGCGATCGAGAAACATGTCGCCAAGGCCGTCGCGCATATCGCCCGGCGCATGGCACAATAGGATAGCGGTCACTCCATGACCCAGGACGGGGACGACCCCTTCGACATCGCGGCAGCCCATTGGGCGCGGTTGCAGTCCGGCACGGCGACGTCTGCCGAGCGGGCGGCGATCACGGCCTGGTGCGACGCGGCCCCGGCGCATCGCGCGGCCATGGACGCCGTCGAGCGCGGCTGGGACAGCGCCGGCGCCGCGCAGCAGGATGATGCGATCGCAGCGATGCTGGCCCAGATGCAGGCGCGCCAGACCGAAGCCGCTGCGCCATCCAGCGGGCGCCGCCCCTGGCGCGCGGCCCTGCTGGCTGCGTCGCTGACCGCGCTGCTGGCGGTGCCGGCGACGCTCTGGTTCACCAGCCGCCCGGCCGACCATCCCGTGCCGCCTGCCCTGTCCGGCGAACAGGTGGCGCAGGCGACCGGCACGCGCCTGTTCAGCCCGGCCGGCCGTCGCCGCAATATCCAGCTGCCCGACGGATCGCGCGTGATCCTGGACGCCGACAGTGCGATCCGCTTCGCCTTCTCCGCCGACAAGCGGGCGGTCGCGCTGGAATCGGGCCGCGCCTATTTCGCCGTCCACAAGGACAAGAGCCGCCCTTTCAGCGTATCGGCCGGCAAGCTGACGGCCACGGCGGTCGGCACCGCCTTCGACGTGTCGCGCCTCTCGGGCCGGGAACAGGTGACCACGACCGAGGGGCTTGTCCGCGTCGTGACGGCTGCGGCGACTCACAATGGCAGCCGCGCCACTTTGCTGCCCGCCGGCATGCGCCTGACGCAGAAGGACCAGAGCGTTTCGGTCGATCCGGTCGACGTGACTCGCGAAAGCGCCTGGCGCGATGGCCGCATCGTCTTCACCGGCCGCTGCCTGTCCGACGTTGCGGCGGAAATGAACCGCTATGGCTCGGGCCGGCTGGAGGTGAAGGAAGATGCCGCCCATATCGCCATCAGCGGCGTGTTCGACATCGACAATGCCGATGGCCTGGCCGAAGCGCTGGAGCAGCAGGGGCTGGTGCATGTGGCCCGAAGCGCCGACCGGATCGTCCTGACCCGCGGCGATCAGATCATCCCGGGCGACTGCGCCGTCCGGGGCTGATCCAAAAAAACGGGGCGCCTGCCGACGCCCCGCCCCTTTCCCTTATTTCCGATTAGCCGCGCCATAGAGCAGCGCGTTGAACAGGAATTTGAACGTGCCATAGGATTGGGCGCGCTGCGCCACTTCCGGCCCCATCACCAGCAGCTTGCCCTTGCCGACATCGACATCGGCGACGGCGATCGTGCCGGCCAGCTTCTCCTGTCCCACGGCCCAGCCGCTGCGCAGCAGATCGCGCCCCTCGAACCAGGACACCTGGCCATAGGGGGTGGCATTTGCCGTCACAAAGGTCTGCGAGCGGTTGAAGAACATGTCCACCTGGTCGGGCAGGCCATAGGCCAGCGGCTGGCGGTTATCGACGCGCGCGCGCAGGATCGATCCGGGGATGAAGAAGCTCTTGGTGTCGAGTGGCTTCATCGCCCCCTCCACCTCACGCGCCAGCGCGGGTTTGAGCGGCGTACCGAGCAGGTCGATGAAGCGGGCCGAATTGCCGATCGCCACCACCGCGCCGCCATTGCGGGCAAAGTCCGCGACCGCCGGCACCGTCTTGGCGTCGGTCAGGTCGCCCAGCATCGGCACGAACTCGGCCGGTATGTCCTTGACGTCCGGCTGCTTGCCGGCGCGGGCCGTTCCCCAGGCGCCGCTCGGCGGCAAGGCGCCATCGGCGAACAGCAGCACGTCATAATCCTTGGCCAGATTGCCCGCGTCCAGACGCTTGGCATAGACCGGCGCGAACGGGAATTCGAACTTCTCCAGCAGGAAGCGGGTCCAGCCGGTCGGGATATTGCCGCCATAGCGATCGACCAGGCCGATGCGCAGCGGCTTGAGCGCAATGCGCTCGCCCTGCGGCGCGGCGTCGAGCGCATGGGCGGTCAGGCCCAGCTGCGTCACCGCGTCGCCGACGATCTTCTGCGCGCCGGCCGATGCCGGGATCCAGATCGCGCCCGCCTGCATCGCCTCGCCATCGGCGCTCACCGCCTGCTTCAGCCAGGCCGGACGCACGCCGGCCTTCAACAGACGGTTGGTCAGGATGAAGCTGTTGTTGCTTTCATGGCCGACGATCCAGCCCGCCTTGCCCTGGCCGACGATCCGGCCGGGCGGCGGCGCCAGCAGGTCGGGCACCGGGGTGAAATGCTGGTCCAGTCCGTCGAGCAGCCGGTCGAAGCCGATCCCCATCTGATAGGCCAGCGTATAGCCGGTAATATCATAGGGCGCCTTGGGCGGACCACCGGGAAAATCCGTATCGTGCGGATGGTCCTGCGGCTCGAACATGTCGATCACATGCGGGCGATAGGCCTGGTCGGTGCGCACGATATAGGAGCCGGCGGCATAGCTTTTTCCGCCCGCCTGGAACGGCGCGTCGGCGCGCTCCACCTCGACGCCATTCTTGATGAGCGCGTTGAGGAAGGCGATCGCGGTCGGCATGTCGCGCTGGTCGGCGGGAAGGATATAGGCGCGCGGATCACGCTCGGCCGGGGCCTGAAGCATCGTCTTGTAGAGGGCCGGATCGACCTTCTTGGGGCCACGCCCTTCGTCGAGCGCCTTGGCATTGGCCAGCCGGTCGACCTTGGACGGGGTGATGGTCCAGCTGTCCTTGCTGCCCTTCTCGATGCTGTTGGCGCCCATCTTCCAGATGTTGAACAGCAGCCGCTCGCGATTGCGCGAGGCATAGTCGATGACGGCGCGGTCCAGCGTCCACTGATAGTCGAGCGAATCCTGCAAATGCCAGTCGCGCGGTCCGATCGGCATCATCTCGTCGCCACGCGGCAACTGGGTCGACGGCACCAGCGGGATCTTCGCCGGGGTCGGCCCGCCGATGATCTCGGTCAGCAGGCCGATGCTGTTGTGGAAATAGGCGACCGATCGTTCCATGCCATTGTGCCAGGTCGAATAGGGCGCCGCGCTGCGCGTGCCCGACCCGGCCTTGCCTTCGGAAATCAGGCGCGAATGCATGGCGAAGCCGACTTCGTTGAGTTGCGCCATGACGATCGGGTCATAGTTGAAATTGAACGGATCGCGAAACGGCGGCACGAACACCACCATGCCCTCCGGCCCGGTCTGGTGCTGGTTATAGACGATCTGCGGATACCATTGGCGGAACAGCACCCGATTGACATTCTCGGTCTCGGGCATCGCCGCCATGAAGCTGTCGCGGTTATTATCGTGGCCGATATATTTCTGGTAGAGGCGCGGCAGCGTCGCCATCTCGCGCTTCTTGGGATCGGCCGAGCGCATATACCAGTTGGCGACCAGTTCCATGCCGTCGGGATTGTCATGCGCGAACAGGATGATGCAGTCGTCCAGCATGCGCATCGTTTCCGGGTCCGACTGGGTCAGCATCCGGTAAAGCACCTGGATCTGCCCCTGCGACGTCACCGTCTCGGTCGCGTGCATGCCCGCGTCGATCCAGACCACCGCCTTGCCCTGTGCCGCCAGCGTGCGCGCCTGCGCCTCGTCCACGCCATGGGCGCGGGTCAGCTTCTCGGCGATGGCGCGATACTCGTCCAGTTTCGCCAGATTGGCCGGCGAGGAGACGATCGCCATCCACTGGCTGCGCCCTTCCGCGCTCTTGCCGATGTCGACCAGCTTCATCCGGTCGCTTTCGCCCGCCAGCTTCTGGAGATAGGCCTCATATTCGCTGTAATTGGCGAGATAATAGTCGGTCCCCGGCGGCTGCTTGAAAAAGCGCTCGGGCGGGGTTGGCGTGCCGGTCTGGGCAGCGGCGGGAACGGCCTGCAACAGCAGCGCGCCCGACAGGAAAAGCCAATGGGGTTTCATGCAATCTCTCCAGATATCTGGTCGTAAGCGGGCAGAAAGGGAAAGGGGCACGATGCGGACCTTGATCGTTTCAGGCCGAATGGCCTGAAGCGTGAATCAAGGTCCATCCTCAAAAAATGGAGCCTGATTCACGCCATCGGTGGAAGCGCGTAGCGCTGCCACCTCAGGCGATCAGGCTCCAGATCGCGCCCCTTCAAGCAGGCCGTCAGCCCTTAGTAGAAGCGGACATTGTCGATCTGCAACCACATGCGCTTGCCCGGGCCGCGCGATCCGCCGAACTCGACCTGGGTGATGCCGTCACCGGTAAAGGCCGGGCCAGTCTTGCCGCGCCGCTCGACCGGCTTGAACTGGCTGAACGGCACCTCGACCGCAGCCCAGCCGGCGCCGCCCTGCACCTGCGCCTCCCAGACGCCGTCCAGGCCGTTCAGGCGAACGGTGTAGGCGCCGTCGCCCTTCAGCTCGAAGCGCAGGCCCTTATAGCCGCTGATCTTCGCCGGAGTGATCGACCCGCGGCTGAGCGGAATGGCAAAGCCGGCATAGGCCGCTTCCTTGACCGCCATGCGCGCCGACAGCGACAGCGCCTTGCCGCCCTCGTCGCGCGGCACCGTCTGGGTGATCTCGACCGACCGGTCGATGCCGCCATCGGGCGTATCGACGCGCAGCGTGTCGATCGACGAGCGGCGATCGTCGCGCTCGAAATCGTCGATCAGCGCGGGCACGCTGATCGAGGGCAGACGGTCGGTCTTGTTGGCGGCGGGCAGCGCCGGGGCGCCGGCGCCAAAGGCCAGCTTGCCGTCGATCAGCACCTGCGAGACCTTGTAGACATCCTTGATATCGGTCCAGGGCGTGCCGTCGATCAGCACGATGTCGGCGCGTTTGCCGACCGTGATGGTGCCGCGATCGGCATCGATGCGCATGATCTTCGCGCTGGTCTGGGTGCCGGCGACCAGCGCCTGGCTCGGCGTCAGGCCGGCCTGCACCAGCAATTCCATCTCGTGCAGGGTCGACGGACCATGCGGCGTGCCCGGCATGCCCGCATCGGTGCCCAGCGCGATCGGCACGCCGGCATCGAACAGTGCCTTCACATTGCCCAGTGCATACCCGAACTTGCGGAAGGTCTGCTTCAGGCGCGGATCGTCGGCCTTCACGTCGCCGCGCTTATAGGGATCATAGACCGCCAGCGTCGGCGCCATCGCCATGCCGCTCTGCTTGATCGCGGCGACTTCCTCGGCGGTGATCGGCCGATCCTGCAGCCCATGGGCCAGCGAATCCACGCCCGCCCGCGCCGCAACCAGGCCGCGATCGACGGTGACGGTGTGGGTCAGGATCGGCCAGTTCTGGACATGCGCCGCCTCGACCGTGGCCTTCAGCGTCCATTCGTCCATGCTGGTATTGTCGGGCGACACGCCATAGCGCCAGCCGTCGGAGAAGATCTTCACCAGATCCGGCTGATAGGGCACCAGGCTTTCGATCGCGGCCTTGCCGGCGGCGGGGGTGTTGACCCAGATGGTGGTTGCCTGGTCGGCCCAGTCGGCGCCATGGCCGCCGGGCGTGCTGATGCGCGCGGCGAAGCGGACATGGGGGGCGTTCAACTGGCCCAGCCAGGCGCGCAGCGGCGCGAACGCCTCGGGCGCTTCATTGAAATCATTCACCGTGGTCACGCCGGCCGCGACATAGGCATTGGCGATCTGCGGAAAAGTGCCGGGGCTGCCGCCGGCGGTCCAGTGGGTATGGACGTCGAAGAAGCCGGGCAGCAGCGCCTTGCCCTTGGCGTTGATGACCCTGGCGCCGCGCGGCACCTTCACATCGGCGCCGACGGCGGTGATGCGGCCATCCTGGATCAGCACGGTGCCGGGCGCGGGCGCCGCGCCGGTGCCGTCGAAAATGGTCGCGCCGACGATGGCGACCGTGCCGCCATCGGCCGGGGCCGAAACGGAAGCGGCGGAATACAGCGCGATCGGCAAGGTGATGGCCGAGGCCAGCAGGGCAGTGACAACAGATTTACGCATGGGACTTCCCCCTCAAAGACAAGGATTATTCTTCGGTCGCCGGCACTGCCGGCATGCAGAACCAGCATTCGGCATCGCTGCCGATCGGCGCGCCCGGCGGGATCGGCGGCGGCGGCGCGATCGGCTCGGCCAGCTTGGCGCGCTCGTCTGGCGACGCGGTCAGCATGGTGGCGAGATAGCGGTTATGCGCGGCGTCAGCGGCGGCCCCGCGTTTGCCGAGGCGCCCGGCCAGACTGTCCATATGTGCCCGCACGATGGCGATCGCGGTCGACGACAATTGCTTGTCGTCGGCCAGGCTGATGAGGCGCAGGACATAGCGGGCACGAACCTGCCGCGCGATTTCCGACTGGCGCCCGGCCGATGCCGGAGCGCTCACCCGATCGTCGATCGCACCCAGATATTCGTCGAGCGACAACTGGCCGGCATCGGCGGCATGCTGCGCCACCAGCCGGTTGAGCCGCTCGGGCGCCAGCAGGGCGATGAAGCTGCCGTCGGCCGCGACCTCGGCCGCGCGCGCCCAGTCGAAGGCGGCGGCGGTGCGGCCGGGCAGCAGTTCTATGTCGGTCTGGCGGTCGCTCATGCCCGACTGGATCGATGACAGCAAAGGTGACAGGCGATCGGGCAGATCGAGCGCGGCGGGATCGAGCGTCGCGAGCAGGGCGCGCAGCGCCGCCCGCTGCTGCGCGGCGTCGACCGGCAGCGCCTGCTCATGCCCGTCGCCCTTCACCGCATAGCTGTAATCCACCCCGCCGATCAGCTTCGACGCGGCCGTCACCTGATAGCGATGGAACAGATAGATCGGCACGATCATCCGGCGCAGATCGGCGGCCGCCGCCCCGGCTGCCAGATTGTCGAGGCCGAAGCGATCGAGCGCGATCCGGCGCACATCCATGATATGCGTCAGTTGCGCCGCCGCGTCGGTGCCGTCATCCCACATATTGCCCCAGGGCTGGGCATCGCCATCGCCGCGTGTGTCACCATCGGCGACAAAGCGATAGCCCTTGGTCTGGACCGCGCGGGTCATGGCGTCGAGTGCGCCCTTCTCGTCGGTGCCGGCCGGGAACTGGCGATAGAGCCAGTCGATCGCGAACTTGTCCCAGGCGCCGACGCCGGTGGCATAGGCGTCGGAAAAGTCGAGCGCACCGTCCCGCACGGCGATGCGCGGCGCGGGATAGTCCATCACCGACGCCCGGTTCTCGAAGGTCGAACCGGCGAAATTATGCGACAGACCCAGCGCATGGCCGACCTCATGCACGGCCAACTGGCGCAGCCGCGCCTTGACCAGCATGATCGGGTCGTCGCTGGCGCCGGTGCCTTCCCTGGATGCGCCGGCCAGCCCTTCGAAGATCAGCTTGTCCTGCCAGGCGCGCAGCGATCCCAGCTGCACCACGCCGCGCACGATCTCGCCAGTGCGCGGATCGACGATGGTGGTGCCGGTCGACCAGCCGCGCGTCTCGCGATGAACCCAGGCAATGACATTGTAGCGCGCATCCATCGGATTGGCGCCGACCGGCAGTTCCTCGACCCGGAAGGCATCGGCGAAGCCGGCGGCGTCGAACGCCTGCGCCCACCATTGGGCACCTTCCTTCAGTGCATCGCGGATCGCCTGCGGCGCAGCGCGATCGACATAGAAGATGATCGGCTTCTTGACCGGCGAGCGGTCTGCGCCGGGATCGGTCTTCTCCAGCCGGAACCGGCGCACCAGCCGGGTGACGATCGGCTCGTCCAGCGCGGCGGCATAATTGTTGCGGATCACCTGCACCGACGTGCCGGTGCGCGGATCATGGTCACGCGTGTGGAACTTGTCGTCGGGCAGGCGGATGAAGCTGTGATGCACCCGCACCGTCAGGCCGCGCGCGTCGGGCAGCACCCGTTCGATGCTGCGACCCGGCTCGTCGCTGGTGAAGGTCAGCGCCGCCTCGAACTCGACATTGTCCGGGAAGGCCAGGCTCTGCGCCGGATCGACATAGGACAGCGCCGGCGCAATCTTGAAATTGCCGGCCTTGGTCGCTTTCAGCCGCCCGGCGACGTCGAAGGCGTCGCGCATCAGCAGGCCGGACAGGTCGAGTATGATCCCCTTGTCATCTTCGCTGACAATGTCGCCCGACCAGATCGGCGAATTGGAGAAGGAACGCGCGACCGCCTGTTCTTCGCCAGCGTCGCCATTGAGCGCGCGGAAGCGGTAATTTTCGAACTCGGCCAGCACCTTGTTGCCGACCTTGCGGAACAGCAGCACCTGCGTCTCGCCCAGCCGCGCCCGATCCAGGCCGATCTCGGCGGCGCCAAGTCCCCCGGCGATCGAGGGGGTGTAGAGATAGCGGGCGATGACGCCATTGGCGCCCGCCCTGGGCAGGACGATCTTCTGCCCGCCCGCCAGCGTGAACAGGCTGGCCGGGGCCGGACTTGCAGCTACCGGCGCGGGCTGGGCCAGCGCGGTGCCGGCCGGCACGCTCAGGATCATCAGGGCGACAAGCGGCAGCGCGCGCAGCGATTTCATCAATAACATGTCCCGAAAGGAAAAAATGGGCACCGGCGCGATGGCCGGTGCCCCAGGAGGCATCAGAATTTGTGGCTGACGTTCAAGTACCAATAGCGACGCAGCGGCGAATAAAGCTGGCCCTGATAGCCACTGGACGACAGCGGCGGTGCCTTGTCGAACAGGTTGCGCACGCCGATGCGCATGCTGGTGCCGCTCAGCGATCCCTCGGTGAAGCGATACTGGCCATAGAGGTTCGCCGTGGTGGTCGCCTTGACCGTCCAGTAATCGCCATCGGCATCGATCAGGCCGGTGTCATAGACCTTGCCGGTATATTGGGCGAAGGCGCCGACCGTCACATTGTTGAGCGACCAGGTGAGCGAGGCCGAACCGCGCCATTTGGGCTTGCGATCGAGCTGCAACAGGCTGCGGCCGCCCGAGATGTTGACGGCGGCATCGATGTCGCCCGCATCCTGCGCCGCCAGCAGTTCGGCGATGCCCGGCGAGGGTTCCTGATAATATTTCAGGAAGTGCGACGCATTGACCGCGAAGTTGAAGCTGCCGATGCTGGTTTCGGGCGTGCGATAGGTCAGGTTGAAGTCCAGGCCCTTCACCGTCTGCGGCTGCAAATTGGTATATTGGTCGAGGACGTAGAGAACCTCGCCCGCCGGGGTCAGGCCGGTGCCGGCAAAGGCTTCGACATCCGAAGCGGTCGCCGCGGCGCGGATCACGTTCGGATTGCTCGAACCCTGCTTGCGCAGCAGATAGTCGAGGATCAGCGCATTGCCTTCGCCGAAGATGCCGACCAGGCCGGTCTGGCGCACCCGCCACCAGTCGGTGGTGAAGGTCAGATGGCCCATGCCGTCGGGCAGCGGCGGCTCCAGCACGACGCCGAAGGACAGGGTCTTTGCCCGTTCGGGATCGAGATCGGGGTTACCCGAGCGCCGGGCCGAGGTGGTCTGCGCTCGCGAACATTGCGAGAAGTCGGTGATGCGGCCGGCGCGGACGTCCGCCTCGCACATGATATAGTCGGTGCGGCTGTTCGCGCGCGTCACGACCGTCGCGTTGGTCTGCTCCAGGTTCGGGGCACGGAACGACTTGGCCCAGGAACCGCGGAAGCGGATGCCGCGCACCACTTCCCAGGCGCCGGCGATCTTGGGCACGGCGACATCGCCGAAATCGCTATAATGTTCGTAGCGACCGGCCAGCTGGAGATCCAGGCTGCGGACCAGCGGGATGTCCATTTCCGGCGAGACCAGCGGCACGGCAAATTCGGCATAGGCGCCGAACACTTCGCGATGGCCGCTAGTGTCGTTGTTGAGCGCGGAGTTGACGAAGTCGCCCGCAACCGCGCCGGTCAGCGGATCGGTATAGGTGATGGTGCCGTCGATGCGCGGATCACGATCGTCGAGCTGGGTCTCGCGCCGCGCCTCGATGCCGGCGGCAAAGCCGACATTGCCCCCCGGCAGGGTGAACAGGTCGCCCTTGGAGATGCGGAAGTCATAGGTCGCCAGCGTCGACTTGGTATAGCGGACCAGTTCCTCGCGCATCGCGTCGATGGTCGACTGGCTGTTCACCGACGTACCGAAGATGTTGTAGGCGTCGGGCGTCGAGAGCGACAGATATTCCTGCAACTTGGTGCGGCTGATATTGTCGCTGACGTCGCGGGCCCAGGCTTCGGAATAGCTGACCGCGCTTTCCCAGTTGAAGCCCTTGAACTCGCCACGCAGGCCGGCCAGCAGGCGATATTGCTGGTTGGTCACGGTCACGTTCATCGGACCGAAGTCCTCGAACAGATAATTGTTGATGGTCAGCGGCAGGCCGGCGGTCGGCGCGTTGGTGCCGGCCAGGCGATTGGGATTGGCGGTGCCGTTGGCGAACACGGCCTGGCCCAGCGGGTTCCAATAGTTGCTTGCCGGCACATAGATCGGGATCGAACTCAGCGTCGCGACCGGGCTCTGCTGCGCCTTGGTCTTGCTGCGATAGAAGCCACCCTCGGCGAAGAAGGTGACATCGTCGCTGATGTCATAATGGCCGGTCATGAACAGGTTGAGGCGGTTGAGGCGCGGCATGATCGACGTGCCCTGCGCCAGCGAGTCATAGCGCAGGTCACGGTCCGCGCCCGCCGTCGCCATCGCACCATTCTGGATACAGCGATCATTGCCGATCGACGCAACGCAGCCGGTGCTGCTGGTCGGCTGCAAATGGAACTGGCCCGATGCGTTGGTCAGCGACGTGCCGTTGATCGTCACCGGCACATTGCCATAGGTGCGCAGGTTGGCGAAGGGCGTGGTGGTCGACCGGCCGTCGAGCGAGGTCGAGCCTTCGAATGCCGTCCCCTCGAACAGGCCGCGCTTGTCGGAGGATTCGGTATAATATTGCTCGGTCGAATCCAGGCCGGTGCCATGGTCATAGCTGCCGAACAGGGTGATGTTGCCGCGATTTTCGGCAAAGTTGGTGCCGATCACGCCATTGCCGTTGAACTCGCGCAGGCCGGTGCCTTCCGCGCCGCCATATTGCAGCGACAGTTCCGCGCCCTGATAGTTGGTCTTGAGCACGGTATTGACCACGCCCGCCACCGCGTCCGCGCCGTAAATGGCGGCCGCGCCGTCGCGCAGCACTTCCAGCCGCTCCAGGCCGTTCACGGGGATAGCATTGGTGTTGTAGCTCAGCACCGGCACCAATTGGTCGTTCGCCTGGCTGGTCGGGTGGGCGACGACGCGGCGGCCGTTCAGCAGCACCAGCGTGTTGCCGATGCCCAGGCTGCGCAGGTCGAGCGAACCGATGTCGCCACGCGCGCCGTTGGAGCTGCCGGGCAGATACTGGCTGTTGAACTGGACGTCGCCAAATTGCGGGATCGAACGGAACAGTTCGTCGCCCGATACGGCGGCCGCGCTCTTGATCTCGTCGGTCGATATGACCGTGACCGGCAGCGCCTCGTTGATCTTGGCGCCCTTGATCTGCGATCCGACGACGACGATGCCGTCCGCGCCATCCGCCGCCGGCGCCGCGTCCTGCGCGAATGCGCTGCCTGCGGTCATGGCCCACCCCATGGCGATCAGGCTCGCCGCACAGGCCCCCTTGTTCCGATACAGTCCCATATGTCTTCCCCTGGCTCCCGCCATCCGATCCCTTCGGATGGGCTCTGATTTCTGTGGCTTTCCCCTCGTCCGGGTGTTTGGCCGGAAACCCTCTCATTGTCGGAGACGCAGGCCCGAAAATTTCCCCCATCAAAAATTTCACTTTTGTGATGGCGGTATCCATGTCCCTGATCGATAAGCCGTTTCACCAGTGGGGGATGGTGCTGTCCGCCCCGCTTCATGCAGCCAGGGGATCCATCCATGTCACGCTTCGCCCGCTCCTTCCTTGCCCTCCTCGCGCTCGGTGCATCGGCGCCGGCCCTGGCCGGGCCGCTGGCCGATGGCGACCGGATGGCGATCATGGCGGATGTCGATCGCGGCGCGGACACGCTGGCGAA
Organism: Sphingobium scionense; assembly: GCF_014197035.1. GTDB lineage: Bacteria > Pseudomonadota > Alphaproteobacteria > Sphingomonadales > Sphingomonadaceae > Sphingobium > Sphingobium scionense. Next base: position 15,522 of record NZ_JACIEU010000022.1, read on the forward strand.
GAACGCGCTGCAAATCTGGAACTATGCCGAAATCGGCTTTCAGGAGACGAAGAGTTCGGCCCTGTTGCAGCAGCAGCTGAAGGCCGCCGGCTTCACGGTCGAGGCCGGGATCGCGGGCATGCCGACCGCCTTCGTCGCCCGCTTCAGGACCGGCGACGGCCCGGTCATCGGCCTGCTCGCCGAATATGACGCGCTGCCCGGCCTGCCCCAGGCCGCCGAGCCGGTACGCAAGCCGATCGAGGGCATAGCCGGTCATGGCTGCGGCCATAATCTGTTCGGCGCCGCCTCGGTCGCGGCCGCGATCGCCACCAAGGACTGGATGGTCGCGCACAAGATCAAGGGCGAGCTGCGCCTCTATGGCACGCCGGCGGAGGAAGGCGGATCGGGCAAGGTGTTCATCGTCCGCGCCGGCCTCACCAAGGATGTGTCAGCGATGATCCACTGGCATGCCGCCGACAGCAACAGCGCATCGCAGAACACCGCGCTCGCCAATATCAGCGGCAAGTTCCGCTTCCATGGCACCGCCGCCCACGCCGCCGCCGCGCCCGAACGCGGCCGCTCCGCGCTCGACGGGGTCGAGGCGATGGATGCGATGGTCAACATGATGCGCGAACATGTGCCGCAGGAAACCCGCATCCATTATGTCATCACCGATGGTGGCAAGGCGCCCAATGTCGTGCCCGACACGGCCGAGGTCTATTATTATGTCCGCCACCCCAATCAGCAGGTGGTCGCCGACATCATGGACCGGGTGAAGAAGGCGGCCGAGGGCGCGGCCATGGGCACTGGCACCACGGTCGAGTTCAACCAGGTCGGCGGCACCTTCGACCTGCTGCCCAACGACACGCTGGGCCATGTGATGTATGACAATCTGAAACAGGTGACCCTGCCCAGCTACAATGCGCAGGAACAGGCCTTCATCACCCAGATCCAGTCGAGTTTCCCCAAGGGCACGCGCATGGGCGACGGCAGCGTCGAAGCCTATAGCAGCGGCGGCCTGACCCCCGCCTCCACCGATGTCGGCGATGTCAGCTACACGACGCCGACGGTCGGCATGGTCGCGGCCACCTGGGCGCCGGGCACCCCGCCACACAGCTGGCAGGCGGTCGCCGCCAGCGGCACCAGCGTCGGCACCAAGGGCGCGGTCGTCGCCGCCAAGGCGATGGCGCTGACCGCCGCGCAACTGTTCCAGAGCCCGGATACGCTGGCGGAGGCCAAGGCCGAACTGGATCGCCGTCGCGGCAAGGATTTCGTCTATCGCTCGCTGCTCGGCGACAAGGGGCCGGCGCTGGAATATCGCTCGGCCAAATAGGCCCCCGGTCACGCTGTCTTTCCCCTTATCTCACGGCGCTCGATCCCCGGTCGGGCGCCGTGATTTTGCCTGCTTGCCATTCCACTAGATAGTATATACTATCTATAAATCGAACCCGCTCAATGGGTCGTGGGAGAGGCGAATGACGATAGTGCGCGCATGGCCGGCACGGGCATCCAGCCCGGCGAACCGGCGGAAAGCGGGGCCTCATGCCCCCTGCTGATATCCTGCCCTATCTGGCCGATCTGGAAGGCGCGATGGCGGAACTGGCCAATTGCTGGCGGCCCGACGATCCCGCCTATCAGGCCGATGTCCGGCGCCAGGCGATGATGAGCCTGTCCTACAGTTATTTCGCCTATTTCCACGCCGATGCCGATCATCCCGACTGGGCGCCGCTGTGGAACCCGGTCTTCACCCTGCAGCCCAACCCGGACGACATCTATCTCTACAGCCCGATCCGGGGCGATCGCCAGTATCGGGTCAGCGGCAGCCGGGGCACCTGCCGGATCTTGTCCTTCACCACCCAGCGCTTCATGTCCGGCATGGTCGACGACATCAGCCAGATCGGCGGCCATAACGAGATTGACGATGCCGATATCCACGTCGACGCCGCCGGCAATTTCGAACTGATCTTCAGCGCCCGGCGCCCCGCCGGCTGGACCGGCAACTGGGCGCCGATCGATCCCGAAGCGACCGGCATGATGGTCCGTTTCCGCAGCTATGACTGGGCCAATGAAGTCGATCCGGTGATTGCGATCGAATGCCTCGATCCGGTCGGCCCCAAGCCACGCCTGACGCCGGACGAGATCGACGCGCGCATCGTCGAGATGGCGAAATTCCCGGCGCGCAAGACGCGCAGCTATTACCGGCTGCAAAATGGCGTGAAGGACCGTGTCGGCTTCAACCGGTTCGAACCCACGCGGATGAAGGGCGCGCTCGCCAAGCAGGTCTACTGGCCCGCCGTCTTCCAGTTCGATGCGGACGAGGCCCTGATCATCGAGACCGATCTGCCGGCCCATCGCCCCTATTGGAACATCCAGCTCAACGACCCGCTCTTCAGCGCGCTCGAATATGTCTATCGCCTCTCCAGCCTGAACGGCCACAGCGCCCGGATCAGCAGCGACGGGCGGTTCCGGGCCGTGATCGCGCTCGAAGACCCCGGCGTGCCCAACTGGCTCGACCCGGCGGGCTATAGCGAAGGCGGCATCTATGGCCGCTGGTTCGATTGCGACAGCGCGCCGACGCCGGTCATCAAGCGGGTGAAGCTGCACGAACTGCGCGACCATCTGCCCGCCGACACCCCGGTCGTCACCGCCGAGGAACGGGCCGAGGAACTGCGCCAGCGGGTCCGCGCCTGCCAGAGGCGCCGCCGATGGTAGTCATGAACGAGCGCTTCGCGCCGCCGCCGCGGTTCCGCGATGCGGCCGACCAGGCCCATGACCTCGCCATCGCGCAGGCCGGCAGCGACGATTTTGGCGAGGCCGGCTATCGCGAAGGGCTGCGCATCCTGCTGCTGTCGATGGACCGTGATCCGCGCTTCACCGAACGGGGCCGCCGCATCGCCTGGGGCAGCATCGTCGCCGCGCTGGCGGCCCGCGCCCATGCCATCGGGTCGATGAAGGACAATCCCGGCTTCGATGCGCAAGCGGTGCTGCGCCCGATCGTCATCACCGGCATCCCGCGCACCGGCACCACCGCGCTGCACAAGCTGATGGCGGTCGATCCCCGGTTTCAGGGGTTCGAAACCTGGCTCAACGCCGCGCCCCAGCCGCGCCCGCCCCGCGCAAGCTGGGAAGGCCATCCGCTGTTTCGCGACGTTGCCGCGCAACTGGCCTCCCGCTATGCCGCCGTGCCCGATGTCGTCACCGCCCATGCCATGGCGGCGGCCGAAGTGGACGAATGCCTCTTCATCCTGCGCCAGGGTTTCGTCTCCAATTTCTGGAACAGCGGCTGGTATGCGGCGGGCTATGATGCCTGGTGGCAGGCGCAGAGCGAACGCGCCGCCTATGACCATTATGCCCGCGTCGTGCAGTTGGTCGGCTGTCGCGAGCCGAACAAACGCTGGCTGCTCAAGAACCCCGGCCATATCGCCAATCTCAACCTGCTGTTTGCGGTCTTCCCGGACGCGTCCGTCATCATCACCCATCGCGATCCGGCCAGGGCCGTGCCCTCGCTCTGCTCGCTGCTGATGAAGAGCCATCCGCTGATGGACGAAGGGCCGGCCGACCTGCGGGCACGGATGATGCTGGCGCGCGAGACCGAGAAATGGGCGACCGCCGTGCAGAAGGCGCAGATGGTGGAACAGACGCATGGACAGCAGATATTGCACGTCATCCAGTCGGACCTGCACCGCGCGCCGATGGCGGTGATCGAACGCATCTATCGCTTCGCCGGGCTGGATCTGGGCGACGATGTCCGGGCCGCCATGGCGACGCGCATCGCCGACGATCCCGAACGACAGCATGGCGCCCATCGCTATGACCTTGCCGATTTCGGCATGAGCGGGGCGGCGATCCGCGCCCGTTTCGGCGCCTATGTCGATCGCTTCGACCTGGTCGGAGCCAGACGATGAAGGCGGCCATCTATCCGGGCGCCGGCCAGCCCATGGTCGTCGAACAATTGCCCGATCCCGTGCCCGGCCCGGACGAAGTGCTGATCCGGGTGCATCGCTGCGGCATATGCGGCACCGACCTGCACATGACGGAGGGTCATGCCTTCCAGTTCCCGGCCGGCACCGTGCCGGGCCATGAATATGCCGGCGAAGTCGTCGCGCTCGGGAAAAATGTCGCGGGCTGGCGGGTCGGCGACCGGCTCACCGCCCTGCCCTCCACCTGCTGCGGCCATTGCGAGGCCTGCGCGCGGGGCAATCTGGTCCTGTGTCCCAACGCGCCCGGCGTGATGGGCGGCTTTGCCGACTTTATGCGCGTGCCGGCGGCCGTGGCGATCCGCCTCCCCGCCACCCTGTCGCTTGCCGATGGCGCGTTGATCGAGCCGCTCGCCGTCGCCCGCTACGGCCTTCGCCAATCGGATATCGGGCCAAGCAGCCGGGTGCTGATCCTGGGCGGAGGATCGGTGGCGCTCTGCGCGATCTGGTGGGCGCGATGCATGGGCGCGGCCCGCATCGTCGCTGCCTCCCGCTCGCGCCATCGCGCGGACATGGCGCTCGCCATGGGCGCCGATGCGTTCGTGCCCTTTGGCGAGGGCGAGGAACAGCATGTCGCCGACCATCTGGGCGGCGCGCCCGACATCGTCATCGAATGCGTCGGCCTGCCGGACTTTCTGGGCCGGGCGATCCGCCATGTCGGCCAGTTCGGCCAGATCATCTCGCTCGGCTTCTGCACCGCGCCCGACGCCATCACTCCCGCCATCGCCGCGCGCAAGGCCGTCACGATGCGCTTCCCGGTCGGCTACACATTGTCCGATTTCGAGCATGTCGCGCGCGAAATGGACAAGGGCCATGCCGACCCGAAAATGCTGATCAGCAGCGAGATCGACCTGCTGGACCTGCCGGCCATGTTCGACGCCCTGCGCGGCCCCAATCGCGAGACCAAGGTGCATGTCCGGCTGGGGCGGGAGGAAGGCTGACCCGCCCCGCCCGGCTCAATCCTCCTTCGTCCAGCCCATCGCCTTCAACATCACGTCGAACAGGCGGGTGTTGGCGAAGAAGCCATGGACCTGATCGGCACCCGGACCGGCGGCGGCGGCGATCACTTCCTCGCCGGTGTGATTGTCCTCCACCCCGATGACCGTGTTGCTGGCGACCGTTGCCCCCGGCCTGGCGGCGGCGGCCGCATATTGCTGGGCCATCGGGGCGTTGCGCTTGCCGCTGGTCATGCGCAGGCCGAAACTATGGTCGGCGGTGAACAGGATCAGCGTATCCTTGCCCGCGATCGCGCTCACCCGGCGGATCATCTCGTCCATCTCGATCACATGCTTCAGGCCATTTTCCGGCTTGTCGGTGTGCATGTCCCATTCGACCATCAGGAAATAGCCTTTGGGATTGCGCGCCAGCTGGCCGATCGTCGCCTCGACCGCCGGGATCGGCGCATAATCGGCATCGCGCAGCACCGCCGCCCGGCCGCTGCCCCCGACCAGTGCCGGATCGTCGCCGAACCGATATCCCGCCTTGGAGAAGGCCGCTTGCGGCGTGGTGCCATCCTTGGCGAAGGACGCGACCGCATCGGCCTGCCCCTTGCCGATCAGGATATCGACGCCATTGCCGAAGCGGGGTGCCAGCATCTGGCGGAAAATCTGGTCCTTGTCCTTGCGCGTGGCGACATGGGCGAAACAGGCGGCCGGGGTCGCGTCCCAGATCGGCATGTTGGTCACGACGCCGGTCGAAAGGCCGCGCTGCTCGGCATATTCCAGGAAGCTCTTGACCGGGGTGATCGCCCCATCGGCCGCCGGCAGCGCCGATATCATGCCGCTGTTGGTCTTGTGCCCGGTCATGATCGCGCTCATGCCCGCCGCCGAATCCGTCACCCAATTGTCGAGCGCCGACGTGTCGGACAGGCCGACATGGGGCATCGACTGGATGAACAGCGACTGCGGCCGGTCATGCGCCATGATGCCCGCAGCGTTCAGCGTCGGCACGCCGCCGGCATCGCCCAGAAACAGGATGATGTTGCGTGCCCGCTGCGGCGCGGCTCCGGCCGTTTCCTGGGCCTGTGCCGGAGCGGCGGCGAGCATTGCGCCCGCCGCCAGCATGATCCCGATCGATCGCATCGTCATTGCCGTCCTTCCGTTCAGAAACGGGCGCGCACGCCGGCCATCAGCGTGGTGCCATAATCGGTGTAGCCCGCGAAGCGATCGTCCCGGACATATTGCCACTGGACGCCGCCGGCCACGTTGATGCCCTGCACCACGAATGTGACATTGGGCGTGACCTTGTAGGAGATGTCGAAGTCCAGGCTGCCGAACGCCGCGTCGTTGTTGGCGGCCAGCCCCGCGCCGCCGACATCGCGCAGCACCTTGCCGCGCCAGCTATAGCTGGCCCGCGCCCCGACCGGCCCCTTTTCGTAGAAGGCGGTGAGGTTGAAGCTGTCGCCGGCCACGTCGGTCAGGTCGTCGCGGAAGGTGGTGCCGTCGGACAGGGCATAGGTGCCCTTGCTCTTGGTATGGGTGTAATTGGCCTGGAAGCCCAGGCCATCGAACGGCGCCGGCAGCATCTTGAACAGTTGCTGATAGGCGATCTCGATCCCCGCGACATAGGCATTGCCGCCATTTTGCGGCGCGGTCAGGCGATAGATCTGGCCGTCCAGGTCGAAATTGCGGGTCTGCTGGAAGACGAAGCTGGTGATGTCCTTGTAGAAGGCGCCACCGATCAGCGCGCTGCCCGGCGCGAAATACCATTCGACCGTGCCGTCATATTGCCAGGCTTCGAACGGCCGCAGTTCGGGATTGCCGCCCACCGCCGTCAGCACCGTCGGGTTGGAATTGATCGTCAGGCGCGGCGCCAGGTCGGCCAGCGACGGCCGGGTGATGACCTTGGACGCGGCCAGATGCATCTGCAGGTTCGACGTGAACTCGGCGACCAGGTTGAGCGAGGGGAGAAAATTCCCGTAATTGCGCTCATAGCTGACCGGCAGCGCCGCACTGCCATTGTCGGCATAGCCCGACGATGTCTGCCGGGTATGGGCATAGCGCAGGCCCGCGTCGCCGCGGATGGTCATGCCGCCCAGCGGCAGGCTGAACTCGGCCATGCCATAACCGCCGATGATCCGTTCATCGATGGCATAGCTGTTGCGCCGGTCACCACGGGTCAGCGGCGCGTCGAGCAGCGCCTCCTTACCGGTCGCCGCGTCCCAGAAGCGGTCGGGATCGGGCATGACCCAGCTGGTGGGCAGATTGCCGCCCACGCCGCTCAGGAAATCATCGACCGGGAAGGCCTCGAAATAGCTGTCGTCGAAGCGCTGGCCGGCGATGCCGCTGGTGAAATTGATGTCGCGGCGGTTATAAGTGCGGTCGCGCTTTTCATATTTGGCGCCGAAGCGCAGCGCCTGCACCACGCCGTTCAGTTCGCGGGATATGTCAAAGGTCGCGGCCCGCTGGCGATCGAGCGAGTCATTGACGCGATATTCGATCCGGCGCCCTGGCAGAGTGGTGGATTCCGTCAGATCCGCCGTCAGGAACTCCAGGTTCGGCAGCCGCTCGCCGACCTTGCCATAGTCGAAGGCGACCTGGCCGACGCTGCCGAGCAGGCGGCTGCGATAGATGGGCGTGGGCGTGTTGGAATAGGCGCGGCCCAGGCTGGCGTCGGCGGACAGCGTCCAGCCATTGGTAGACCATTTCGCGTTCGCGCCGATCAGCCAATTCTCATATTCCAGCCGCGACGTCTCACGGCCGATCTGGGTCGATGTGGTGACGGTCGCGGCGGTCAGCACGCCATTTTCGATCACCGCCGTGCCGGGCACGATCGCGCCCGGCGTGGTCGCGGAAAAATCGGTCGAATAGGTCAGTTCGTCATAATCGATGTTGAGCCGGCTCCACAGGCCATCGACGTTCAGCTCGAACCGGTCGTCGGGCTTCCACTGGATCGCGCCGTTGAGGCCGATGCGGTTGCGGTTCTCCCGCTCCAGCGTCGGGCGCGTGCTGGTCGGCACCAATATCGTGTCGCTGTCCAGCGTGCCGTCGCCATCGGCGTCGATCCGCCCGTCGGCCCAGCCGACGCCGGTGATGCGGTCCTGCCGGGTGGTGCGCTCGTCATAGACCGCCGCGATCAGTGCGCCGAACGTGCCCTCGTCATTGACCCAGCTCGCCATGCCCGACAGGCGCGGATCGACCGTATCGGCCAGGCGCGGCGAGCTGGCGGTGGCGGACAGCGCCAGCACCGGTTTCTTGAGGTCGATCGGGCGGAAGGTCTGCAAATTGACGATGCCGCCGATGCCGCCCTCGGCCAGGTCCGCGCGCGGGCTCTTGATGACTTCGACCGCCGACATGAGTTCGGACGGCAGCGTGTCGAAGCGGAACTGGCGCCCGCTCTGGCCGCTGTCGCGCACATTCTCGTTCACCGCGGCCGCCCGGCCGTTGAGGGTGACGACCTGGAAGTTGGCACCCAGGCCCCGGATGCGGACGAACACGCCTTCGCCGCGATCGCGCACGATCGACACGCCGGGCACGCGCTGCAACGCTTCGGCGATGTTCTGGGCGGGGAACTTGCCGATATCCTCGGCCTTGACCACATCGACCACATTGGTGGCCTTGCGCTTTTCGGCGAGCGCGCTGGAGAGGCTGGCGGCGTAGCCGGTGACGATGATGTCAGGCGCCACATCCGCGCTGCCGGTGGTGGCAATGTCCTGCGGTTGGACCGGCGCCGCCACGATCAGCAGCGCGCCATTGGCCTGGCGCCGCACGGCCAGCGGCTTGCCCTGGATCAGCCGCTCGACCGCCGCCATCGCATCCATCCGGCCGCTCAGCGGCGGGCCGCTCATGCCCGCAACCAGTTGGGGGGCGAACAATATGTCGGTGCCGGTCTGGCGGGCCAGTGCTTCCAGCGCGGGCGCAAGCGGCTGCGCGGCGATCTGCACCGACGCCTGGCGCTGCTGCGCCTGGGCCGGGACGGCGCACAAGGCGGCAAGAGCGGCGCCCAGCACCAGAGAACGGCGCAAAGTGCGCGAAGAAGAAATGGTCACGATCATCCCCCGTGGACAGCGGCAGAAGGCGCCGCGCCTCCCCGACGCGCCAGCGGAGTTTTACCCCACCCCGGCATCGGCATTTTTTTCAGCCGCCCAGCAGAACCCGGTCGTCCACCTGCCGGACGGGCACCGACAGCAATTGCGACAGCGCCTGGCCCAGCGCGACATTGTCGCCCATCCGGTACATGCCGCTCACCCGCAAGGCCGCGGTGTGCGGATCGGCGATCACCAGCCGGGTCAGGCTGTAGCGATTGGCTTCCGCCGCCACGGCATCCAGCCGGTCGTCATGAAAGGCCGCCCGGCCGCTCTGCCAGGCCTGGGTGGTTTCGGCATCGGGCCGATCGACCTGCACGGCATCGGCGGCGTCGGTGCGGATGCGTTGCCCGGCGGCCAGGTGGCGTTGTCCGCCGTCGATAGCGACATCGGCCTGTCCGGCCAGCGCCGTCATCGCCAGCCTGTCATCATTGTCGCGCCGCACGTCGAACCGGCCGCTACCCGCCACGAAGCTGCCCCGACCGGCATCGATCGCAAAGGGCACCACTGTCGGCTTCACCGTCAGCGCCACACGCCCCCGTTCCAGCCACAGCCGCCGCCGGCTGGCGCTCGCCAGCACCCGGACATCGGTATCGGCGTCCAGGAACAGCGTCGATCCTTCGGGCAAGGTCAGTTGGCGCTGCTCGCCAATGCCGGTGCGATAGCGCGTGCCGGCCATCGCCGTCTGCATCATCGCCATGCCCCCGCCGCCCACCACCAGCGTGCCGGCGCAGGCTGCGATCATCCGACGGCGCGACAGGCTGCGCACCGGCGCGGGCACGGGCACGGGCACGGGCACGGGGCGCATCGCCGCATCGGTGCCGGGCACCAGCGCCCAGATATCGGTCGCCCGCTCGAAATCCGCCGCATGCGCAGGATCGGCCGCGATCCAGGCGCGAAAGGCCTGCTCGTCGTCCACCGTCCGTTCATCCGCATTCAGCCTTGCAATCCACTCGGCGGCGGTCCGGGCCATGGGGCGCTCACCGGGCATGTCGGGGCTCACCAATCCTTCGTCCATTCGCCAAGGAAGGTCATCGCCCTGGCCATATGCTTCTCGACCGCGCTCTGGCTTATTTCCAGCCGCTCGGCAATCTCGCGATATTTTAGATTGTCGATCCGCTGCAGCAGGAACACCTCGCGCGTCCGGGGCGGCAGCTTGTCGATCCCCTCCGACACGCGCCGCAACCGCGCCTGCGCCATCAGCGCCTCGTCCTGCAACGGCGCGCCGTCGCGCAGCAGCGCCAGCGCATCGTCGCCAGCGGCCGGCCCGCGCACCTTTTCCCGCCGATAGCTGTCCTTTGCCCGGTTGACCGCCGCGCGGACCAGGAAGGCTTCCTCATTATCGGGCCGTTCGGGCCGGGCCGCCATGCGGACATAGGCATCGTGCAACAGATCCTCGCTGTCGGAACGCCGGGTCATCCGCTCGACCTGCGCCAGCAGGCCGGCCCAGCCGGCCCATAGCCGCCGCGATGGCATATGCGTTTGTTCTTGAGGATGATCGCCCATGGGCAAGGCGACCTATCGTCATCGATAGTCAGTTTGATGACCGAACGATTTCAATTGGATGACGGTACATCCTGCGCGGACGGATCGTCATGGTGCAATCGCCGTGCCGTTCGCGCCTTAATCGCCCCGCAATCCGCCCAATGTCCAGGTCGCCATCCTGTGGAAGGCGATCGGCACATTGCCGCGCACCGACAGGCCCGGTGTGACAAGCGCCGGCTTGCCCCTGCCTTCTGCCTCCGATGCCGCGCGCGTCCCGTCCTTGCCTGCCCCATCGCCACGGGAAAAATCGACAGCAAAAATCGATAGCCACTCGCAATAGCATTGACAATGCGAATAGCTCTCAATAGCAGCCGCTGCAACAATCAAAAGGGGTTCTGAAACAATGGCGAAATATGGAAACACTCCCTCCTTCCTTGCTCTGAGCTGTGTCGGCGCGATCGCCTTCGCATCGGGCGCGCAGGCACAGGATAGCGCGCAGGGCCAGGCGCTGGGCGGCGTCACGGTCACCGACACCGCCATCGACGATGCCGCCGTGAAGGTGGAAAAGGCCGAGTCGCCCAAATATGTTCGCCGCCTCCTCGATACGCCGCAGACCATCACGGTGATCGGCAACCAGACCATCCAGAAGCAGAACCTCCTGACCCTGCGCGACGTGCTGTCGACCGTTCCGGGCATCACCTTCGGCGCGGGCGAAGGCGGCGGTGGCTATGGCGACAGCATCAATCTGCGCGGCCAGAGCGCCAACACCGACATCAGCATCGACGGCGTGCGCGACAGCGCCCAATATAGCCGCACCGATCCCTTCAATCTTGAGCAGATCGAAGTCACCAACGGCGCCAACTCCGTCTATGGCGGCTCGGGCGCGATCGGCGGCAACATCAACCTGGTGACCAAGCGCCCCAAGGCCGACAGCGAAACGCTGGTGCAGGGCGGCATCGGCACGTCGGACTATTATCGCGCGACCATCGACAGCAATGTCCGCGTCAACGACAAGATCGCCGTGCGCCTGAACGCCATGTATCATGAAAATGACGTCGCCCGGCGCGACTTCGACAGCTACAAGCGCTGGGGCGTGGCGCCCTCGGTCAAGCTGGGCGTGGACGGGCCGACCTCGCTGACCCTGCTCTACACCCATCAGGAAGACGAGAATACGCCGCTCTACGGCGTGCCCTATTACAAGAATGCGATCTATGACGGGCCGCTGCCCGGCGTCCCCTATAGCGGCTATTATGGCTACAAGAATCTGGACAAGCAGGATCAGACGATCGATCAGGCGACGGCGATCTTCGACCATCGTTTCAGCGACCTGCTGTCGGTCCGCAACCTGTCGCGCTGGCAGCGGGTCGAGCAGAATCTGGTCGTGAACCCGCCGCAGGGCAGCTATTGCTTGGCCAACGGCACGCTGCCGACCGGCGTGGCCTGCGCCGCCGGCCAGGTTCCGGGCATGTATTATCCCAGCGGCCCGCGTGGCGGCTTCCGGGACTCGGTCAACCAGACGCTCTACAATCAGCTCGACCTGACCTTCAACATTCCGGGCGGCCATACTCTGGTCGTCGGCACCTCGATGCTGCAGGAAGATTACACGCTCGACAATGGCAACGTCCTGCGCAACGCCAACGGTGCCACGCCGAACCCCACGCTCGATCCGATCAGCATCAGCAACCCGAACGGCATCTATACCGGCCCGGTCAACAAGATCCGGTCCGGCCACCAGATGGGCGACCTGTTCAATATCGCGACCTATGCCTTTGCTGCGGCCAAGATCGTCGATGGGCTCGAACTGAATGGCGGCGTCCGCTGGGAGCATAACCGCGCCCGCTTCCGTTCCGACACGATCGCGACCCCTGCCACCGGCGGCGCCTACACCACCGGCCCGCAGCAGAATGCGACCGACGATCTCTTCTCCTACCGCGTCGGCCTCGTCTACAAGCCGGCCGAAAATGCCAGCCTCTATGTCGCCTATGCCAACAGCAAGACGCCGACCGCGACCAGCGTGCGATCGGGCTGCGGCCTGGTGATCGTCGGCTCGGGCGGCAGCAACAATGCCTGCGAAGCCAAGCCTGAACAGGCGGTCAATTACGAAGTGGGTGGCAAGATCGACCTGTTCGACGGCGGCCTGCAGCTGACCGCCGCGCTGTTCCGCAACGAACGCACCAATTATCGCGTCGCCAGCAACGATCCTCTGATCGGCACGCTGCCGGTCAATGACGGCCGCAACCGCGTCGATGGCGTCACCCTGGGCGCATCGGGCAACATCACCGACGCCTGGACCATCTTCGCCAACTACACCTATCTCGATACGAAGGTGATCCAGAGCATCTCCGACTATCAGAAGGACCAGGGCGTCGTGGACGTGCAGGCCGGCAATCCGCTGACCAACACGCCCAAGCATTCGGGCAGCCTGTTCACCACCTACACCCTGCCCTTCGGGCTGCAGCTGGGCTATGGCCTGACCTATCAGGGCAGCTGGTATCTCAGCAATTCGAGCGCTGCGACCATGTACAAGGCGGACGATTATCTCGTTCACCGGGCGATGCTGTCCTACACGTTCGACGAGAAGCTGACCGCCCAGCTCAACGTCCAGAACTTCACCAACGAAAAATATTATACCAGCGTCCGCAACAATGGCTGGGCCAATCCGGGCGAAGGTCGCTCCTGGGTGCTGACCCTGGGCTACAAGCTCTAACCCCCCTCTCCCCGCCGGGCCGGCCATGCCCTCCTCGACATGGCCCGGTCTGGCGAACGGAACGCCCGCAGTCCGCTGCGGGCGTTCTTTTTTTGGCCTGACGGGCATGGCGATGACGACCCCGCCTGCTAAGGGATGCCCATGACCGCCACCGCCGATCTTGCCATCCGCCTGCGCCGCGCCAGTTTCAACCGGGCGCTCGCCGATGCCGACCTTGCCGCCATCGGCCCGATCCTGGCGCAGAATGTGGTGATGGTGACCGGCACCGACAGCGGCGTCATCGCCGGGCGCAAGGCGCAACTGATGGCCTGGAAGCGCGAATTTGCCGCGCCCGACCGCAGCATCTACACCCGCACGCCCGACACGATCCTCGTCTCGCCCATCGAACCGATCGCCTTCGAACATGGTCATTGGCAGGGCGTCGCCGCCTCGTCCGGCATCCTCATCGCCTCGGGCGCCTACACCGCCAAATGGCGACAGCGCGGCGATGAGTGGCTGATCGAGGCGGAACTTTACCTGACGCTGGCCTGATAGTTCCCGTCGGCCGATGCCAAGACGACCGGCCCCGCGCGCCAGGATAAAGGTTAATAAAATATTGCCGCGCCAGACCAACAGGACTATGGCACGCCAGCCCTCTCTTTGACGTCGCAGCGCCAGGATCGGGTTCGACAATGCTGGGAGCGGAAGGGGGGACTTCGCCGCAGGTCACGCTATCCATTGTGACGATGTGCGAAGACTTTTTAGTATCTATTATGAAAAAGACCAGTTTCATGGCTTCGGCGTCGCTGGCGTTGTTCGCCGCCGCCCCCGCTCATGCCTCCCCCGTCACCGGCGCCGACGCGCTGCGCGAATGGAATCTGGTCGTGCTGGGCGACCTGAATTCCTCTTCCGAAGTCGAGGGCCGCACCTTCGTCGGCGGTGACCTCACCGGCACATCCTCCAGCTACCAGATCAGCACGCCCGCCACCTCCGCGACCGGACAGGCCGGCCTCACCGTGGTCGGCAATGTCACCGGCGGCATCAAGAATTTGAACAACGGGTCGGGCGCGCTGGTCGGCGGCAATGTCGAAAGCGGCTTCAACCTCAATGGCGCGGCCCAGACGGTGAAGGCCGGCGGCACCATCAGCAACACCAATATCAACCAGAATAATGTCCAGTCCGGCCTTGCCACGTCGGACCCAGGCTTCGCCGCCAGCCTGGCGACGCAGGGCACGGTGCTGGCCGGCAGCATGAAGCAATTGTCGACCAACCTGTCGGGCCTGGCCGCCAACAGCGACATGGCGATCAGCGGCAACCGCGCCACCTTCAACGCCAGCCCCGACGCCAATGGCCTGGCCGTCTTCTCGATCAGCGCCGCCGACCTCGACAAGATTGGCGAGATCGCCTTCAACCTGAACGGCGCCGACACCGCGATCGTCAATGTCAGCGGCAGCGCAGTCAGCCTCAACGACAATTTCCTGGGCGGCACCGCCAATCTGGGCGAACATGTCATCTGGAATTTCGGCGACGCCCAGTCGCTCGACCTCACCAATAGCTGGGGCGGATCAGTGCTCGCCCCCTGGGCCGATGCGACCACCGCCAACTATATCCAGGGATCGGCCGTGTTCGGCAGCCTGACCCAGAATGGCGAGATGCATCTGGGCACCTATAGCGGCGGCTACACCCCGCCGATCGATCCGCCGACCGGCAGCAGCTCGGGCGGCACGCCGGTGCCCGAAGCGCCGGGCTGGACCTTGTTCCTGCTCGGCATAGCAGGGGTATTGCTCGGCCGCCGGTTGATGCGTAAAGCCGCCTGATCCGCCCTTCATCGCGCTTTCCAATCCCTTCACCCTCGGCCAGACGCGGGAAACGGACGGACTGGCGCAGCGCCCTTCTGATCGCCGCCGGGCGGCGGCACAGGGGGCCATTGTTTCACAATCTTTGCAGATCGCCGCTTTCCCATGAAAATGCCCCGCTTCTTCTCCTCGACCGCCTGCGACATGGCGATCGACCTTGGCACCGTGAATACCGTCATCCACGCCCGCGACCGCGGCATCGTGCTCAACGAACCGTCCGTCATCGCGATCGAGACCATTCGTGGCATGCGCAAGGTCAAGGTGGTCGGCAATGAAGCCAAGCTGATGATGGGCAAGACCCCGGCGAACATCCAGGCGATCCGCCCGCTGCGCGACGGCGTGATCGCCGACATCGATGTCGCCGAACAGATGATCAAGCATTTCGTCGAGAAGGCACAGGATGGCGGGCGTTTCGGCCGTCGCTATGATGTGGTGATCTGCGTGCCGACCGGCTCGACCATGGTCGAAAGGCGCGCGCTGCGCGATGCCGCCTCCAACGCCGGCGCGGCGCGGGTGCAGTTGATCGAGGAACCGATGGCGGCGGCGATCGGCGCCGGCCTGCCGGTCACCGAACCGCGCGGCGCGATGGTGGTCGATATCGGCGGCGGCACGACCGAGGTCGCCGTGCTGTCGCTCAACGGCATCGCCTACAGCAATTCGGCCCGTGTGGGCGGCGACAAGCTGGACGACGCGATCGCCTCGCATATCCGCCGCGTCCACAACCTGATGATCGGCGAAGCCACGGCCGAACGCGTCAAATGCGCGATCGGCTGCGCCACCCCGCCCGATGGCGAGGGCGAGCGGATCATCGTCAAGGGGCGCGACCTGGTGAACGGCCGCCCGGCCGAAATGACGATCAGCGAAGCGGAAATCTGTGACGCCCTGTCCGAACCGGTCGGCCAGATCAAGATGGCGGTGATGACCGCGCTGGAACAGACCGCGCCCGAACTCTCGTCCGACATCATCGATGAAGGGATTACCCTGACCGGCGGCGGCGCGCTGCTCCGCCGGCTCGACGAAGCGCTGTCGGAAGCGACCGGCCTGCCGGTGCGGATCGCGGAGATGCCGTTGATGTGCGTCGCCATGGGCGCCGGCAAGGCGCTGGAAGATCGTGCCTATGAAGGCGTTCTGACCATGTCCTGATCGGCGCGCACCGCCCCGACGATGGATGGCGCGTGCGGGCAGCCCGCGCCGCCACATCGACGCTTGCCAGCACCGCCAAATGCCGCCAAGCAAAGATCCTGAAAGAAGAGGATGCGCGGGCGGATGAGCTATTATGACGTTCTGATCGTGGGAGCCGGCCATGCCGGCGCACAGGCGGCGATCTCGCTGCGCCAGCACGGTTTTGAAGGCAGCGTCGGCATGATCGGCGACGAGAAGGATCCGCCCTATGAGCGCCCCCCCCTCTCCAAGGAATATTTCGCCGGCGACAAGAGCTTCGAGCGCATCCTGATCCGCCCCGCCGCTTTCTGGGCCGAGCGCAAGATCGATATGCTGCTGGGCAAGCGGGTCAAAAGCGTAGATCCGGTCGGCAAGTTCGTCACCGTGGGCGACGAGGAAATCGGCTATGACAAGCTGATCTGGTGTACCGGCGGTTCGCCCCGTATGCTGACCTGCAGCGGCGCCGAAGCCGCCAACGTCCATGCCGTGCGCCGCCGCGACGATGTCGATGCGATGATGGCGAAGATCGACAGCGTCAGCCATGTCACCATCATCGGCGGTGGCTATATCGGGCTGGAGGCGGCCGCCGTCCTCTCCAAATTCGGCAAGACCGTCGTGCTGCTCGAAGCGCTCGACAGGGTGCTGGCGCGCGTCGCGGGCGAGGATCTCTCGCGCTTCTATGAAGCCGAACATCGCGCCCATGGCGTCGACCTGCGCACCGACACGAAGATGGACTGTATCGAAGTGACGGATGGCCGGGCAACCGCCGTGCTGATGCAGGACGGCGAGCGGATCGAGACCGACATGGTGATCGTGGGCATCGGCATCGTGCCCGAAACCGGCCCGCTGATCGCGGCCGGCGCGGCCGGTGGCAATGGCGTCGATGTCGACGAATATTGCCGCACCTCGCTGCCCGACATCTATGCCGTAGGCGATTGCGCGTCCCACGCCAACCGCTTTGCCGGCGGCGCGCAGATGCGCCTCGAATCCGTCCAGAATGCCAATGACCAGGCCAAGGTCGCGGTCGCCCACATCCTCGGCAAGGCAGAAGCCTATGACGCCGTGCCCTGGTTCTGGTCGAACCAATATGATCTCAAGCTCCAGACCGTGGGCCTCTCGACCGGCTTCGACCAGACCGTGCTGCGCGGCGACCCCGCCACCCGCAGCTTCTCGGTCGTCTATCTGAAGGGCGGCAAGGTGATCGCGCTCGACTGCGTCAATGCGGTCAAGGACTATGTCCAGGGCCGCGCCCATGTGCTGTCGGGCGCGCATCTCGACCCCGCACAACTGGCCGATGCCGGCATCCCGCTCAAGGAAGTGGGCCTCGCCTGACGAAGCCAGGTTCGGCGCCCTGCCTGCGCCCTTACTCCTGCGCACCGGCGTCACTGCATGAAGAGCGCGCAAAAAGGGCCGCCCCGACAGGGACGGCCCTTTCTCATGCTATGGGTCGCATGAAAGGATCAGCGCTGCTCGCGGTCCTGATCGTCGCGGCGCTCCTGCTGGCCGCCGCCCTGCTGGCGACGCTGTTCGTCCTGCTGGTTCTGCTGGTCCGGCTTGCCGGGCTGGCCGCCCTGCTGACCGGGATTCTGGTTCTGATTCTGATTGGCCATGTCTTCTCTCCTGAAGCCTGTCCGTCTGAGGTGGAAGCGCTTCGCGCTTTCACCGATGGCGTGAATCAGGCTTTATTCTTTGATGATAGACCTTGATTCACGCTTCAGGGGGCTTGGCCCTGAAGCGATCAAGGTCTAGCGGGCGTCGTAACCCGCCAGCGCTCAACCGGAGCCGGTGCGACGATGTTCCGAAAAATCGTGCTGATCGAGATCAAGGCTGGGGCAAGTTTCTGGAAACGCGCCCTATTTCCTGTCGATCCCGCGCCTTGAGCCGATCGCTAGCGCACCAGCGGCACTGCGGCCAGCCGGTCGGCCGATGTCAGGAACAGCGTCGCGCCGCCCTCGCCGATGCAGCAATTGGCGATCGCCTTGCCGGTGCGGATCTTGCCGAGCAATCTGCCGTCGGGCGCGCAGACATGGACGCCGCCGGGGCCGGTGGCAAAGACGGTGCCGTCGGGCGCGGTCTTTATCCCGTCGGGCAGGCCCGGCTCGCCCGCCGCCAGTTCCTTGCCCATATCGCGGAACAGGCGCTGGCCGGTC
The DNA here is from genome assembly GCF_014197035.1 of Sphingobium scionense. Classification (GTDB taxonomy): domain Bacteria; phylum Pseudomonadota; class Alphaproteobacteria; order Sphingomonadales; family Sphingomonadaceae; genus Sphingobium; species Sphingobium scionense. The sequence continues at coordinate 33,839 of NZ_JACIEU010000022.1, forward strand.
GGCAGGCCGTCCGCGCCCAGGCTATAGGCCAGCACCTGCGGCCGTTTCTCGTCCGACAGCGCCAGATACAGCGTGCGACCGTCGGGCGACAGGGTCACGCCATTGGGCCGGCGATGGCTGCCGTCGATCAGCGTTACGGTGCCATCGGGCGTCAGGCGATAGAGGCCGTTGAAGCCGATCTCGCGCAGCGATGACGTGTCGCCATCGGTCAGGCCATAGGGCGGGTCGCTGAAATAGATGCTGCCATCGGCGGCGATGGTCAGGTCATTGGGGCTGTTGAAGCGCTTGCCCTGATAGCGATCGGCCAGGATGGTCCGCGCCTTCGTCTTGAGGACCACCCGCACGATCGCGCGCGTGCCGCTGTCGGCGCCGACCAGATGGCCGTCCCTGTCGATCGCAATGCCGTTGAGGCCGGCTTCGCGGATGTCCTTCGGTATCGCCGTCTGCAGGCCGGAGGGCGACAGGAAGGGCGTTACGCCCTCCTTGCGGGTCCAGCGATAGACGATGTTGGACGGCGGATCGCCGAACAGCAGCGCGTCGATCGGCGCGGCCCAGCTCGGCCCCTCGGCCCAGCGATAGCCTTGCGCCAATATTGTCACCTGCGCGCCGGGCGCGATGATGCGATCCAGCGCCGGGTCGATCCGGTCGATCCGCGCGGCGGGCAGGTCGGCGGCACGCGCAAGGGCATGGGTGAGCGGCAGGGCGGCCATCCCGGCCAGCAGGGTGCGACGATCGATCATGCGGACAGGCTAACCGAACGATGCTCCGCCGCCGAGCGATAGATCGCCTCGATCACGCGCAGGTCCGCGAGGCCCTCCTCGCCCGCGACGATCGGCGCGGTGCCGTTCGCGATGCATTCGGGCAGATGGTCGAGCTGGGCGGCAAACTGGTTCTTCGCCGGCACCGGCAGGCTGCGCGGCGCGGTCACGCCATCCTTGCGGATCATCATCGTCTGGCCGCTATATTGGGTCGCGGGTTCCATATCGATCCAGCCCTGGGTGCCGATCACCCGATAGCCATTATGGGCCGAGCTGTAGCTCGACACGCAATTGGCGATGATGCCCGAGGGGAAGCGCAGCATGAAATCGATCCGGTCCTCCACGCTGGCAAAGCGCGGATCGCTGCGGTCGGTGCTGGCGATCGCGCTGACCTCCACCGGCTCCTCGCCGGTCAGGTAGCGCGCGGCGTTCAGGCTGTAGATGCCGATGTCCATCATCGATCCACCGCCGGACAAGGGACGGTCGAGCCGCCATTGCCCGGCCTTGATCGGGAAGCCATGTTCGGCGGTGATGATGCGCGTCGGCCCGACATGGCCGCCCCGCGCCAGCTCGATCGCCAGCCTGTTATAAGGCTCGAAGCGCGATCGATAGCCGATCATCAGCTTGCGCCCGGCCTTGGCGCAGGCGGCGATCATCGCCTGGCATTCGGCCGCCGACACCGCCATCGGCTTCTCGCACATCACATGCTTGCCGGCCTGCGCGGCGCGGATGCTATATTCGGCATGCAGGCTGTTGGGCAGGACGATATAGACGATGTCGATATCGGGATTGTCGCCAATGCGGTCGAACTCGGCATAGCTGTAGCGATGCGTTTTCGGGATGCCGTACTGGTCGCCATATTGCGCCAGCTTGGCCGGCGTGCCGCTGACCAGCGCGACCAGCTTCGCATGGTCGCACCCCGCGAAATTGGGCATGATCTGCTGCGTGGCATAATAGCCCAGGCCCACGATGGCATAGCCCAGCTTGCGCGGTGGCGCGGCGCAGGCGGTCGTGCCGCCCATGCCGGCCAGCACCAGCCCGGCGCCGATGCCTCCCATCAGTTCCCGTCGCGAACGATCCATGCGGCGTCTCCCGCCAAGAGGGTAGTGTTCAGTCCGCGGCGCGGCTCAGCGCCGGACGCATCCAGCCGAAATGGCTGGCGGCAATGGCGACCTGGGTGCGGTTGCGGACGTTGAGCTTGCGCATCAGGGCGGTCATATGGACCTTCACCGTCGCCTCGGCCATGCCCAGCTCATAGGCGATCTGCTTGTTGAGCAGGCCCGAATGAACGCAGCGCATCACCTTCATCTGTGTCGGCGTGAGATGTGGGGTGTCGGGGACCATCTGGTCCTGGCGATCGAGAATATGCAGATCCTGCATCCTGCCTCTCCCTGTGATTGATCCGCGTTGGGGCCTGGTTCGGCCCAGGATTCGTTAGCGCTAACGATACTGGAATCAGTCAGACAGGTTCAAGCGGAATTTTGCAATATTCGGGAAATAACCTAGCCTGTGGCGGAAATACGGCTATAACCTGTCCAACAGATTTTCGGGATTCGCCACGCGGATCATCGATCGGGCATAAGAAAGAGAGGGTGGGGATGGCGTTACCATATCGTCGATCGGGGCCGTGCGGCCGGGGCATCAGCCGGGCTGGGGAAATGGGAGTTTCTGCCCGATGACCCCCGCCGACTATCGCCTGCTGATCGCCGCCGTCATCGGCATCGCCCTCTCCATCGCCCTCATCATCCGCGGCCGGCTTCATCCCTTTGTCGGCCTGCTCTGCGGCGCCTTCACCGTCGGCCTGATCGCCGGCCTGCCGATGGAGGAAACCGCCAAGGCGGTCGAAAAGGGCGCGGGCACCATATTGGGCGGCACCGGCCTGGTCGTCGCGCTGGGCCTAGGCCTCGGCGCCATGCTGCAATTGTCGGACGGCGCCGGCGGCCTTGCCCGCTCGGCGCTGCGCATCTCCGGCGTGAAGGGCGCACCCTGGGCCAGCCTGTTCACCGCCATCGTCATCGGCCTGCCGCTCTTCTTCGAAACTGGCCTCGTCCTGCTGCTGCCGATCGTCGCGTCGGCCGCCGCCGCGCTGCCGGCCGGGCAAAATGGCGATACCGCCAAGCTCAAGCTGATGCTGCCCGCGCTGTCGGGCCTGTCGGTCGTCCATGCGCTGGTGCCGCCGCATCCGGGGCCGTTGCTCGCAGTCAATGCGCTCGGCGCCAATCTCGGCCTCACCCTTCTCTATGGCCTGATCGTCGGCATCCCGACCGCGATCATCGCCGGCCCCTTGCTTGCCCGCTTCACCGCGCCCGGCGTAAAACTGAACCCGCCGCTGCTTGATCCGGTGAAGGTCGATGTCGCCACCCCCTCGGTCGGCCGCGCGCTCGCTGCCGTGCTGCTGCCGGTGGTGCTGATCGCTGCGGGACAGGCGGTGGCGCTGCTGCCGGCGTCGGTCGCGCCGCATTTCCACTGGCTCGGCTGGGTCAGCGATCCGGTCGTCGCGCTGCTGATCGCGGTGCTGGTGGCGCTGCCGCTGCTGTTCGGCCGCCGCATCACCGATGCGAAGATCCAGAACGCGATCTGGACCGAGGCGATGATCCCGGCCGGCGGCATCATCCTGGCGATCGGCGCGGGCGGCGCGCTCAAGCAGGTGCTGGTCACGGCCGGCCTCTCCGACCTGCTGGTCCGCTTTGCCGCCGGCGGCGCGATCTCGCCGATCCTGCTCGCCTGGGGCGTGTCGGTCTGCATCCGCCTCGCCACAGGCTCCGCCACCGTCGCGACGATCACCACCGCCGGCGTGATGCAGGGGCTGGTCGCCGCCTCGGGCGTGGAGCCCGAATGGATGGTGCTGGCGATCGGCGCGGGTTCGCTCTTCTTCTCTCACGTCAACGATCCCGGCTTCTGGCTGGTCAAATCCTATCTCGGCACCGACATGCCGGGCACGTTCAAGACCTGGTCGATCATGGAAACCGTGGTTGCGGTCGTCGGCCTGCTGCTGGTGCTGGTCGCCAGCAGCATCTTCTGAACGGAACGCTGCTGGTGCTGGTCGCCAGCAGCATCTTCTGAACGGAACGCTGCTGGCGCTTGTCGTCAGCAGCCTCCAATGGCTAGGAGAGCCGGGATGCGGAAAATCGATCCACAGGTGCGCCGATGAACCAGGCCCGATTGTCCGACCATGCCTATGCCGGCATTGTCGAGATCATCAACGACCAGGATCTGGCTGTCGGTGACCGCCTGCCGTCGGAGGCGGCGCTGGCGGAGCGGTTCGGCGTCTCCCGCGCGATCGTGCGCGAGGCGCTGGTCCGCCTTGCCTCGGACGGCATTACCGAGGCGCGCCGGGGCGCCGGCTCCTTCGTCAAGAGCCGCCCGTCGCAGCGGCTCGCCGCCTTCATGCCGGCGACCGAACTGCCTGCGACGCTGGGCAGTTACGAGGTCCGCTTCGTGCTGGAGGCGGAGGCTGCGCGCCTCGCCGCCACCCGCCGCAGCCCGATCGAAATGGCGCATGTCGAGGAAGGGATGGAGATGCTGCGCATTGCCCTCCTGTCGAGCGAACCGGCCCATGACGAGGATATGGAACTGCACCGCCGCATTGCCGAGGCGACCGGCAACCCGGCCTTCCTGATCGCCTTCGACGCGCTCCATGCCGATGTCGACAAGGTGATGCGCGCGGGCGTCGACATCAGCCGATCGCGCCCGCCCGAGGTGATCGCGACCATGCTGCGCGAACATGAACAGATCGTCGCCGCCATCCGCGCGCAAGATTCCGAAGGCGCGGCCCTCGCGATGCGCTGGCATTTGTGGGAAGGGCGCCGCCGGCTGATGCCGTAATGGGCGCTTACGCCCCCCGAAGACACAGGGAGGTCTGGAGGCTAGGAATGCAGCCTGATTCCCGCCATCGGTGAAAGCGCGGAGCGCTCCCACCTCAGACGATCAGGCTCTAGTTCGCCTTGGACAGGTCTACCTTCTCGACCCATTCGGGGTAGAAGGTCGGCTCGCGGTTGGACCAGCCGATCGCCGTGGCTGCCGCCTCGCTGATCGACTGCAGCAGCAGCCGGCGCTTTTCGGGATGAAGATGCGGCAGGCTCGCCGCCGCGCAGAAGGCACCCGGCAGCCAGGGCCGCGCCCCCGCCCCCAGCAACCGCTCATACAGGAAGCGATAGGCCGAGAAGCTCGCCAGCCGGTCCTGCCCCAGGTCGAAGGCGGATACCGTCACCAGCGGCGCCATGAACGGCTCCACCTGGTCCAGCCCGCTATCGTCGGGGACATGCGCCTTGATCTCGTCCAGTCGGCCATAGATGCGCGCCTGGGCGCGGATGCTGGCTTCCTCGACCATGTCGCGCGACCATAGCTTCATCGCGTCGCGGCGATGCAGCCCGATGTCCAGCGATCGGCGAATATATCTCTGCGTGGCCGACGGGAAACTGGCGAATTCCCGCAATTCCGCCAGGGTAATGGCCCCGTCCGCCGGTCTTGCACTCGTGCCCATTGCTCATGCCCTCCGACGTGAAGTCGATCAGTAGAACATGCGCCCACCATGGTTAGCAAAGGCTTAACAGGCACCTGTTCCACCGATTGTCACAAGGGACCAGATTTCTTTTTGCAGTGCAACATGATATTTTTGTGAAATGCGACGGACGGAGGATTATGCCCCGGCTTCAACCGCTTCGGGTGCCAGCAGCCAGGCAAGTCCAGCCGTCGCATCGTCGAAAATCTGGAGATAGGGCTGTTTCATTTCCCGCTTCACCTGTAACCGCGTGATCGCGCTGCCGGTGATGATGGCGATCCGCCGTGCCTTGGGGAAATCACCCAGATTCGCGCGGAAGGACGCGACCGCCTCCTGTGGCTGGGCCGAACTCTCGCTCATGTCCATGCGCAGCAGATAGCCCGGCTTGAACCCCTCGGCGACGAAACGCGCCTTGCACTCGCGGGCATAGGCGGCGACCTCCTGCGCTGTGAACAGCATGGACCATTTGATGTCGAGCAGGTTCAGATCATGGCGAAATTCTATTCGATACATGGCGCAGCCTCCTGCGCGCTCCCTGCCATGACCGGGTTAATATTTCGCCTTCCGCCGGTTCAGCCGGCGCGCCGCTCCAGCACCGCGCCGATCATGCTGCGCCACACCGCCACGTCGCCGGCCCGCGCCATGTCGGCATCGGGTTCGCGCAACGTGTGCAATATCGCATAGGCATCGTCGACATGGTCGGGCCATGCCGCATCCACCGCGCCCGCCGCATGGGGATCCTTGCCGCCGCCATTCAGGCTCAGCTGGCGCCCCGCCAGGACGCGGGCAATACGTTCGATCGCGGGGGTGGTGGAAGTCGGCATCGTGGTCAGCTCCTCTCGCGCGGGGAAGCCGGTCCTGCCGCCTGATGGCGGTCAGGGCCGCGCTTGCCCGACTGGAATAACATGGATTTTCGCGGCCCGCTATCAGGCACGTCCGGACTTTTCGGGTTCCGGCTTATCGGGAAAGCCCGAAGATGGCACCGGTTCGCCATCATCGTCCGGCCGGCTGGTCGCGGGCGGGTCCGACGCGTCCATGCTGTCTTCCAGCGCGTCATCCAGCTTCTTCTCGCTCTCGCGCGTCGTGTCGCTCATGTTCGCTCTCCTTTTTCCCTGCCAGATCAACCGACAGGGACCAGCACCGGTTCCCCGCGTCGCCGCTTCGACAAACCGCCAAGGCGCTTCGACCAGCATCGCGCACGGGGGGCGACAGCGCGCTCGCTCTGGCGTAGATATCCTCCATGACACTTCCCACCGAAGACGGGCCACGCGGCGTGGCGCCTGCCGTCGCCCTTTATTCCATCATCGGCTTCTGGTTCTTCTATGCCGTGCTGATCAGCCTGCGCGCGGCGGTGGTCGGCTTTGATTCCCAGATCGAAATGGCGGCGCGGCGCGCGGTGGTGACGCTGATCGGCATCATCGTCACCTGGGTGCTCTACCTCGTGCTGCGCCGGTTCGATGGCAAGCCGCTGATGATCCGGGTGGTGGCCGCCTTCTCGCTCGCCGCCCCCTTCGCGCTCGCCATGGCGGCGGCCAATTTCTATGTCTTCAACATCTATGATCCGGTCAGCATGTTCCCCGATGCGGATCATGAGAAATATACCCAACAGGGCTATGCCCTGACCGCGATCCTGGAAGATGCGCTCAGCCGCTATTTCTTCCTCGCCGCCTGGGCCGGCCTCTATCTCGCCCTCTCCTATGCCAGCGAAGCACATCGCACCGAACGCCGCGCCGCCCGGCTGGAACGCGCCGCGCAGCAGGCCGAACTGCGCTCGCTGCGCTATCAGGTGAACCCGCATTTCCTGTTCAACACGCTCAACTCGCTCTCCTCCCTGGTGATGAAGGACCGGCGCGACGAAGCCGAACAGATGATCATGTCGCTCTCCAATTTCTACCGCACCAGCCTGACCGGCGATCCGCTCGACGAGGTGCCGCTGGAGGAGGAAGTCCATCTCCAGAAACTCTATCTGGATATCGAGGCGGTCCGCTTCCCCGATCGGCTCGCCACCCGGATCGACATTCCCGCCGACCTGCTCAATGCCTGCGTGCCGGGCCTCATCCTCCAGCCTCTGGTCGAAAATGCGATCAAATATGGCGTCTCGCGCACCGCCAGCCCGGTCGAGATCACGATCAGCGCGCGCGAGGAGCACGGCCTGCTGCACCTCGTCGTCGCCGACAATGGCGACAAGCCGCCCAGCCCCGCCGATGGCGGCAGCGGCATCGGCCTGGCCAATGTGCGCGACCGCCTGTCCGCCCGCTTTGGCGATCAGGGCCGGATCGACTATGGTCCGCAGGCCGATGGCGGCTTTGCCGTCAATCTCTTCCTTCCCATCACCCGCCGGGGTTGCTGACGCCGATGTCCATCCGCACCATGATCGTCGATGATGAGCCGCTCGCGGTCGAACGGCTGCAGATGCTGTGCGCGCGCGAACCGCGCATCGCGCTCGTCGGCACCGCCAATGATGGCGAGGCGGCGCTGCGCCTGGTCGAGGGGCTCAAGCCCGACCTGCTGCTGCTCGACATCGCCATGCCGCTGCTCGACGGCATCGGCGTCGCCCGCGCGATCAGCCAGATGGGCATTCGCCCGGCGATCATCTTCGTCACCGCCTTCGAAAGCTTCGCGGTCGAGGCGTTCGATCTTGCCGCGATCGATTATCTGCTCAAGCCCGTCGCCCATGATCGCCTGACCCGCGCGGTCGACCGGGTCGAACAGGCGCTGCGCAGCCGCGAGGGCGAGGATGGGGTGAGCGCCCCGGCCGATCCGGCGCCCGAATGGGCCGAGGAATTCTGGGTGCCGCACCGGTCCGAACTGGTCCGCATCGCCGCCGACCAGATCGACCGGATCGAGGCGGAGCGCGACTATATGCGCCTCCATGTCGGCGCTCACAGCTATTTGCTGCACCAGACCATCAGTTCGCTGGAGGAACGGCTCGATCCCCAGGCGTTCGTCCGCCTGCACCGCTCGCACATCGTCCGCCGCCCGCATATCGCGCGGCTGCGTCACGACGGCAGCGGCGTCTGGTTCGCGGCGCTGGCCGACGGCAATGAAATCCGCATCGGCCGCACCTATCTCGCCAATGCACGGGCCATGACCGGACGCTAACCGGGCGCTGAGAGTCCTTTTGGGAATGTCCGCACCCGCCCGCCCCCCCCACCCGGCCACCCAGACATTGTACCCTGATGGGTGGCCGGGAGGGGGTGCGGGCTGGTGCCGCATCGGAAATGCGCCCTTCCGCGCATTTTCCAAAAAGCCGCTGAGCGCCTGCTACGCGCTCAATAGACCCACTGGATGCGCGTCAGGAACGTATCGCTCTCGCCGCGCTCGCCGAACCGGTCGAGCCATGTGTGCCCCCAGGTCGCGCCGAATTTCCAGCGCGTCGTCGCCCACCAGTTGAGGCCCAGCATCGTCTTCTTGAAACGGCCGCCCTCGATGCCGTTATCGTCCAGGTCCATTTCCGAATAGCGCGCGACCAGTTCGGGCGCGCCCCAACGGCCCTTGGGGATGACGCGCCGGGCATAGCCGACATTGCGGTCATAGGGCCGGGTTTCCCCGGTCAGCACCCAACTGCCGGTCACATACCAGCCATGGAAGACCGGATCGCGAAATTCGCGCGAATTGGTGCGGTTCACTATATATTCGCCCAGGAACGAGACCGGCCCCACATTCAGCAGCGCCTCCCCGGCAAAGCCGTCGCTGCCCTGGGCGGCGAACTTGCCGGTGTCGATCGCATATTCGCCGACATTGGTTTCCGCCCGGCCGCTGTAGCGGACCGTCTGGTCTGCCGCCGCATGGCGATAGGCGACGCCGAGATGCAGGAACTCGTTGCGGTCCGGCACATCCCAGATCAGCCCGGTCAGGCGCGCCGAATAATCCCAGCCGCGATCGCTCTTGCTGTTGAAGTCCCAGCTATCCTTGTAGGCGCCGGCCGAAAAGGTCGCCGCCTTGTTCGCGCCCAGCACCTGGACGAAGCGGACGCCGAAATTGCGCGACACGAAGAAGGGCGTCAGCACGCGCTCGCTATGCGGCAAATTGGCCGAATCCCCGACCATTTCATAGGAGAATGTCTCCTTGGTCTTGCCCACCGTCATCTTGGTGCGGCTACCCAGCGGAAAGGTCAGCGCCGCATCGGTCAGCTTCCATTTCTGCTCGGGGGCGGTGTCGAACCCCTTATATTCGCCACTGACCTGATAGCTCACCCGATAGGTGCCGCCGATCGATCCGGTGAGGCTGAGGCGCGCCGCGCGCACCTGAAATTCGTCGTTCAGCCGGCCGACCTGATCCTCGCTGATCGCATCCTGGCTGAAATCGGTCCAGTCGCCGATCATCACCAGCCCGAAGCGGATCTTGAAGAAAGGCTGTTCCTTGCTCGGATCCGCCGGCTTGGCCGGTGCGAAGTCGGGGAAAACATAGTGCGGCGTCTCATCCACCGCATGGACATCGCCACCGCTATGATGGCCGATCGGCTCATAGAGCGATTCCGTGCTCTGCGCCTGGACGGCAGACGCCTGAAATCCCCCCATCAGCGCGATTGCCATGATGACGGGCGAAGTGCTGCAAAGACGCGCGCGCATGACCATTATCCCCTTGAACCTGCCTCTCCTGATCGCCGAAAGCCGCGCACCGGGCCATCGGGTGAAATACCGATAAGGGGGCGGCTACGCTGCGCACGAAAAAAGGCCCGGCTTGCGCCAGGCCCCTTTCCTTCTCGGCGTGTCCGCCGCGGGTCAGTTGCCCACGACCGCGCGCGCATCCTTGGCATCGGCATAGCGCTCGCTGCTGGCGGCGCGGGCAATGGCGGTGGCGATCGGCGCTTCGACATGCGCGATCGCGGCCGAACGGCAGGCGCTCATGGCGGCCAGGTCGCTGGTGGCGCATACCTTGTTGGCTGCGCGCGCGATCCGGCTGCGCAATTGCTGCTGGTCGGCATGGCGGGTCAGGTTCAGGTCGCCGAAGCGAACCTGCGTGGTACGACCGTTGGACTTGAATTCCTCGGCCGAAGCGATGCCGGAACCGGCCAGCAGGGCGGCGGCACCCAGCGCAGTGATGATCTTGGTGGTGGCGAACATGGCGTGTCTCCTCAAAACTGTCATGGCATCCGGCAGCGTCATCAGGGGGCGTCGACGGGCCGGATGCGAACGGTTCGGCGGGGGTCTTTGGGGGCGTTGCGCCATGTCCCGTTCGCCCATCCTGTTTACGCGGATGCCCGTTCCACCGCCCGTGCGCTTCGACCGGCAACCATCGGCATCGGCCAACGACCGATCCATCGACCAAGGGCGGATTTGCGGGGACGAACGACCGGACGAATGACATTCGTCCACGAAACGACATCGCTTTCCCTAGGGGAAACTACGGAGATGAAAGGGACGCGGACATGAAAACGCCCCCGGCGCAAGGGATGCCGGGGGCGTATCCGGATGCTGTCGGGCACTCCAGATCTTGTCTCAACTGTTACCGTCAACACGGCACCATCGGCCGTGAACCGTCGCTTAACGCGCTGCTCTCTGGCCTGTTTCCATGTCAGAATAGCGACAGTGCATGCGCACGGGACGATGCTTCGATGACCGGCGCCCAGCATCCGCCGGGCGGCATCGGCCGGGGACGAACCACCCACCGCCATCCACCAACGACATCGGCCCCGATCTCAGGCGTCCGGCGACGGCAGTCCGGCGCGGCGCAACGCCTCGGCCAGATAGGCGGCAAAGGCCGCGTCGCGCCCCGGCAACCGATGCCGCAGCCAGCCCAGTCCCACCAGCGCCCGCCAGGCATTGAGCGCCTCGGGCTCCATCCCCGCCAGCTTGCGATAGCGTGCAACATAATAAGCGGTGGTGGCATCGCGCAGCCTGCCCTCCAGCCTCCCGGCCGACTGCCCCGGCCCGAACCGCATCAGCATCTCGCTGCGCACCACATCGGCCGCCGGGGCCGATCGGGCCGCCTTCGACCAGTCGATCACCGCCAGCCCGTCGCCGCTGACGATCAGATTGGCCGGGTGCAGGTCGCCATGGGACAGTCGATCGCCTTCGATCAACTGGTCCAGCCGGTCGATCGCCGCCGCGCGCAGCCGATCGCCGATCGGCGCCATCTCGATATCCTCGGCCAATATCGCCTTGCGGCTGCGCAGTTCGGGCAGGTCATGCGTATGGATGGCCCGCTGCAACGCCGCCATCGCGCCCATCGCCCAGCCGATCCGATGGGGATGGCGGACGATATGATGGAGCAGGTTCGGCCCCTCTATCTCGCTATAGATGATGCCCTGCCGGCCACCAGCCTCCGCGCGGCCGAATACGCAGGGCACGGGCAGCCCGGTTTCCTGGATCGCCTGCGCCATCGCATGTTCGCGGGCGATGATCCCGGCATCGACGCCTTCATGGAACAGCTTGAGCACCCGCCCCCCGTCCAGCCGATAGACCGCGGCAGAGGCGCCCTCGGCAATGAAGGTGGAAGGATCGGGCAGCATCATGCCCCTCGCCTGTGCCGCAGCCGGGCAGGATTGGCCAGTGTTTTTGCGATGGGTGCCGCAGGCGCTGATGGCCGGCGGCACCCATCCCCTTTACCAGCCGAAGGTCATGCCGACCCGGCCACCGGTCGAACCCTTGACGGTCGAACCGGCGAAGCCGCCGCTCATCCACACGCGCTCGGTAACCTGGGCCACCGCCGCGCCGGAAAAGCCCTGCTGGCCGCGATAGGTCGACAGGTTGAACGACAGGGCAAAGGTCGAATCCGGCGGCAGCAGCGTGCCCCCCATCGCCATGGCCGCCGCGATGCCGGCATTGGCCGCGCGCAGCTGCTGCTTCATGCCGACGACTTCGCCTTCCAGCGTGCCGACCCGGCCGCCAAGACCCGACAATTCGCCGACGTCCAGCGCCGCCGTCGCCAGATTGCCCGCCGCATCGGTCGTCACCAGGCTGACCGCGCCCGACTGGGCGGCCCGGCTGGCCGAGGATGTGATGCCGGCGGCGGTATAGGTCGAACTGGCCGAACCCAGCGCCACCTGGCCCTGCCGGACGGTGGTGACATTGGCACCGATCGCGATGCTATCGGCATAGACCGCCTGGGCGCCATTACCCAGCGCCACCGCGCTGGCACCATTGGCCGTGCTGGCATTGCCCAGCGCGACCGCGCCGTCGCCGGTGGCCGTGTTGTTGGCGCCGATCGCAACCGCACCGGTGCCGGTCGCGACATTGGGATCGCCGATCGCCACTGCGCCATTGCCGCTCGCGCGATTGGCATAGCCGACCGATACGGCTGCGCCGTTGGTCGCCTGCGCGCCATTGCCGATGGCGACGGCATTGGCCGCCGACGCATTGGCGGCGTTGCCCATCGCAATGGCATTGGCGCCACTCGCGGTCGGGGCAGCGCCCGATCCGTTGGCTGCGATATAGGCGGTGCGGGCCGCTGCCGCATCAGCGCTGCTCTTGGCATCATTGGCGGTCGCCAGCGCGCTGTTGGCGGTTCCGGCGATACCATTGGCGACAGTCAGCGCCTCGGTCGCGCTGCTGCTGGCCGTGCCGATCTGCGCCAGCGCATTATTGGCGATGTCGCGCGTCTCGTTGCCATAGGCGATCGCCGTATCCGCCTTCACGCCCGCCGCATCGGCGGATGCCTGCGCCGTTGCCGCATTGGCGAGCGCCGTGTTGGCGGTGCCCTGTGCAGCAGCCGCGTTGGACAGCGCCGTGTTAGCCGTGCCCTGCGCGGTCGCCGCGTTGGCAAGTGCCGTGTTAGCCGTCCCCTGCGCCGCCGATGCATCGGCCTTCGCGCTATTGGCGGCATCCTGCGCCGTGGCCGCATTGGCCAGCGCTGTATCGGCCGTCGACTGGGCGGTCGCGGCGTTAGCAAGCGCCGTATTGGCGGTGCCATTCGCCGTCGTCGCGGTCGCCAGAGCGGTGTCGGCGGTGGACTGGGCAGCCGCCGCATCGGCCTTGGCGCTATTGGCCGTGCTCTGTGCAACAGCCACACCGGCCAGCGCAGCATCGGCCTTGCCATTGGCGGTATCCGCCGTCGCCTGCGCCGTCGCGGCGTTGGCAAGGGCCGTGTCGGCGGTGCCCTGTGCTGCGATGGCTGCGGCGTTGACCGCGTTCAACTGCGACAGGTTAACCGCATCCGTCGCTTCGGTCCCCGCAGCCAGATTGGTGATCTGACGTTCCGCACCAACATTACCGATCGAAAGACTGTTTTCTCTCGTCGTTAGCGAGCCATTACCCAACGCGATGCTGTTGAATGTATTAGCAGTCGCACCATACCCAAGAGCGACATTGTTATAAGCTGCCATCGTCCGGCTACCGATAGCCAAGGATGCCACACCTGCCTCGCTTGCATAACCAATGGCAATACTGTCTTGAGACTCGGCACTACTCAGCGATCCGAGAGCAAGCGAACGAGCACCAGAGGCCCATCCGAGAATCGCAATCGCGCCGCTGCTTGAAGTGGCTCCTCGACCAATAGACACCCCGTCGTACGCCGAGGCCCCTGCACCAATAGCCACCCCGCCTGCCAACAAGCTTGACGCATACGAGCCGATGGCAATGGCGCGTTCCATTGTGACCATACTATTATCGCCTAGAGCGATGCTCTGCTCTCCCGAAGCGAGAGCCCCATAACCGAGGGCACTACTCTGTGCTCCAATCGCACGAGCATCATATCCAATTGCAGTGGCCCTGGAATAGGCGAATGGATAATCGGGGTGTCCTGCAATTGCATTGCTGCCTACCGCAACGCTCGAACTACCATAAGTTTGAGCATCAACACCGCATTCCGTGCTATCGGTATATGCCCCCTCATTGCATTCCGCCGTCTCGTCGGCGCGTGCCATACCGGCCGTGGCGAGCGCGCACAGACTGATCCCCGCCGCGACGCTGCGCGACAGGCCAAATTTCTTCATCATGAAACAGACTACTCCTACAGACCAAAGGTGCAGTCGGAGGGGACGGCTCTCAAGCTAGCCCCCGAATCATCCCCTCTTCCCCCACTCTGACACCGGTAGCCACCACCTATTCCCTGGTAAAGCGGGGCCGGAGGGAAAAATTGCGGACGGGCTGGAACCCATATCGGCGGCTTCCTATCTTGGCGGCCGGGCGTGCGTGCACCCCCTTGCCCCCACAGAACAAATCTGGAACAAGACGCCCATGAGTCTTACGCATATTTCGGTGCGCGGCGCGCGCGAGCACAATCTCAAGGGCGTGGACGTCGATCTGCCGCGCGACAGCCTGATCGTCATCACCGGCCTCTCGGGCTCGGGCAAGTCCTCCCTCGCCTTCGACACCATCTATGCCGAGGGGCAGCGCCGCTATGTGGAGTCGCTCTCCGCCTATGCGCGCCAGTTCCTGGAGATGATGCAGAAGCCCGATGTCGAGCATATCGAGGGCCTCAGCCCCGCCATCTCGATCGAGCAGAAGACCACCAGCCGCAACCCGCGCTCCACGGTCGCCACAGTCACCGAAATCTACGACTATATGCGCCTGCTCTGGGCGCGCGTCGGCATCCCCTATTCGCCCGCCACCGGCGAGCCGATCAGCGCCCAGACCGTCAGCCAGATGGTCGACCGCGTCATGCTCCTGCCCGAAGGCACCCGTTTCTACCTGCTCGCCCCGGTGGTGCGCGGCCGCAAGGGCGAATATCGCAAGGAACTGGCCGAATGGCAGAAGGCGGGCTACACCCGCGTCCGCATCGACGGCGAACTCTACCTGATCGAGGATGCCCCCGCCCTCGACAAGAAATACAAGCATGACATCGAGGTCGTGGTCGATCGCCTGGCGGTCAACGCCGACATGGCCACCCGCCTCGCCGACAGCTTCGAGCAGGCGCTCAAGCTCGCCGACGGCCTCGCCTATGTCGACCTGGCCGAGGGCGTGGTCCCCGGCCGCGAAGACGAAGCCCAGTCCGCGGGCAAGATGAAGAATGCCGGCATCCCCGCCAACCGCATCGTCTTTTCCGAGAAATTCGCCTGCCCGGTCAGCGGCTTCACGATTCCCGAGATCGAGCCGCGCCTCTTCTCCTTCAACGCGCCGCTGGGCGCCTGCCCGGCCTGCGACGGCCTGGGCGAGCGGCAGGAGTTCGACCCCGAACTGGTCGTCCCCAACGAAGCCCTCTCCCTGAAGAAGGGCGCCGTCGTCCCCTGGGCCAAGTCCAACCCGCCCAGCCCCTATTATATGCAGGTGCTCGGCTCCCTCGCCAAGGAGTTCGGCTTCAGCCTCGAAACCCCCTGGGCCGAGTTGCCGGGCGAAGTGAAGCTCATCATCCTCCACGGCACCGGCGGCAAGCCCGTCACCCTGCGCTTCGTCGACGGCAAGAAGTCCTACGAGGTCCAGAAGCCGTTCGAGGGCGTGATCGGCAATTTGAACCGCCGCCTGCTCCAGACCGAAAGCGCCTGGATGCGCGAGGAACTGAGCAAATATCAGACCGCCATGCCCTGCGAGACCTGCCACGGCGCGCGCCTCAAGCCCGAAGCGCTCGCGGTCAAGATCGCCGGCGAGGATATCTCCGTCTCCACCCGCCGCTCGGTGGTGGACGCGCTCGCCTTCTTCTTGCGGCTGCCCGATGCGCTCAACGACCAGCAGAAGCAGATCGCCCGTGCCATCCTCAAGGAAATTGTCGAGCGCCTCGGCTTCCTCAACAATGTCGGCCTCGACTATCTGAACCTCGACCGCACCAGCGGCACCCTCTCGGGCGGCGAAAGCCAGCGCATCCGCCTCGCCAGCCAGATCGGCTCGGGCCTCTCGGGCGTCCTCTACGTCCTCGACGAACCCTCGATCGGCCTGCACCAGCGCGACAATGACCGGCTGCTCGTCACCCTCAAGCGCCTGCGCGACCTCGGCAACAGCGTCATCGTCGTCGAGCATGACGAGGATGCGATCCGCGCCGCCGACTATATTGTCGACATGGGGCCGGGCGCCGGCGTCCATGGCGGCACCATCGTCGCCCAGGGCACCCTGCCGCAGCTATTGGCGCACAAGGACAGCCTGACCGCGGACTATCTCAACGGCACCCGCCGCATCGACGTGCCCGCCAGGCGCCGCAAGGGTTCGGGCAAGAAGCTCACCGTCCACAATGCCCGCGCCAACAACCTCACCGGCGTCACCGCGTCGATCCCGCTCGGCACCTTCACCTGCATCACCGGCGTCTCGGGATCGGGCAAGTCCAGCTTCACCATCGACACCCTCTATGCCGCCAGCGCCCGCACCCTGAACGGTGCCCGCATCGTCGCCGGCCCGCATGACAAGATCACGGGCCTGGAACATTGCGACAAGGTGATCGACATCGACCAGTCGCCGATCGGCCGCACCCCGCGCTCCAACCCGGCCACCTATACCGGCGCCTTCACCAATATCCGCGACTGGTTCGCGGGCCTGCCCGAAGCCCAGGCGCGCGGCTACAAGCCGGGCCGCTTCTCCTTCAACGTCAAGGGCGGCCGCTGCGAAGCCTGCCAGGGCGACGGCGTGCTCAAGATCGAGATGCACTTCCTCCCCGACGTCTATGTCACCTGTGACGTCTGCCACGGCGCCCGCTACAACCGCGAGACGCTGGAGGTGAAGTTCAAGGGGATGAGTATCGCCGACGTGCTCGACATGACAGTCGAGGATGCGGTCGAATTCTTCAAGGCCGTGCCGCCGATCCGCGACAAGATGGCGATGCTCGCCGAAGTCGGCCTTGGCTATATCAAGGTCGGCCAGCAGGCCACCACCCTGTCGGGCGGCGAAGCCCAGCGCGTCAAGCTCGCCAAGGAATTGTCGCGCCGCGCCACCGGCAACACCCTCTATATCCTCGACGAACCCACCACCGGCCTGCATTTCGAGGATGTCCGCAAGCTGCTGGAAGTCCTCCACGCCCTGGTCGAACAGGGCAACAGCGTCGTGGTGATCGAGCATAATCTCGATGTCATCAAGACGGCGGATTATATCATCGACATGGGACCGGAGGGCGGCGTGAAAGGCGGCGAAGTCGTTGCGCAGGGCACGCCGGAACAGGTCGTGAAGGAACCCCGCAGCTTTACCGGGCGCTATCTGGCGCCGTTGCTGGGGCTGGAGGCTGTGGCGGCGGAATGAGCAACCGAAGGGGACATATGAATCCTAGCAGCACATTCAAACAATATGCCTCTCAACCAAATCACGGCGGCTATTTCGAAAGTTGCGGAAATGATAACATAGACAAATTTCTGTCATCCAGCCTTACCAGCATTAAAAATTGTGTAATTGGAATAACTAAAGATAATGCAGATTTATCATCAATTAATTATGGATTCACATGCAAAGACAATTTCTCTGCCCATTCATCCATATTCCATTCTGAAGATATTATAGCAATAAGCGCATGCCTGCCGCTAAAAATACTTAGCCTAGCCAAAGCTGCTTCAACTCTAAAATATGAACGAAATTCAGGATATTGGCTAAAATACACTGGAAACATTGAATACGATTTCAATAAATCATGGAAATTTAGACAATATATTGAAGATGAAAGTTTTTTAAATAAAACTGGTGACTACAATACAGATCACTTCATAGGAAGCATCACAGAAATTTCTATAAGATTTATAGGATTACATGAGTTTTTCCATATTGCCGCCGGCCACACAAGGTGGCTGAAAAAGACTTTTAGCATTGCATCAATTGATGATGGATTAGATTGTGAATCTGATGATCTACAAAACAGCATTGGCGATATAAAAAAGATTTTAGAATGGGATGCAGATTGCCACGCCATACACAGGCTAGTTTTAGCTACATTTAACGCTGCCCCCTCGGACAAGAGAGATGAATATGGGAAAAACATATTCACTATTAATCCATATGGCCCATATGGCGTGTGGCAACAGGCTGCATATTTTCTGATATTTTCGATAACGGTATGTTATTTTTTTCTATTCAATCAATCTCTTTCAATTTCAAGATATCATCCGGATAATCTTTTCAGAATGAGATCATCAATATACTATATTTTACAAATATCTTTTTCGATATCCGGCATACATCCAGAAACTATGATGCAAATTGTTATTCAAGCCTTAGGAGATTCTAAAAAATTTTGGGTGAATTTTTCTGAAAAATATTCGTTAGACTTCGACATTCTAGAATTTTTAAATATAAAAAATATCGAAAACGTTTTTGAAGATGAAAAGCCATATAGAGAAAAAATGTTATATTTCTTAAACAATGGCCTATCCAGAAGATTCTAAATCCAGAATTACAGGAGAAGTATCAATATGAATTCACAGTTAATTTACGGAATTGCGGTGAAATTTTATTCAGAACCCGAAGTTCTCCAAACCTAATCCATATCAGATCAATCTACCCCGCCCGGATTGGCTCCACTGCGCCCATCTGCTAGACGTTCCCCATGCCCAAACTTACCCCCATCGAGTCCGAGTTCGCGACAACCGAGGATGCGGAAGCTCATGACGCATGGGTCCGAGCCAAGGTGGAACGCGCACTGACCTCCAACAAGCCGCGCATCCCGCATGACGCAGTCATGGCCAAGGCGCAGGCCGTTCTCGACAAATATAAATGACCCTG
This sequence comes from Sphingobium scionense, assembly GCF_014197035.1. GTDB lineage: Bacteria > Pseudomonadota > Alphaproteobacteria > Sphingomonadales > Sphingomonadaceae > Sphingobium > Sphingobium scionense. The sequence continues at coordinate 52,600 of NZ_JACIEU010000022.1, forward strand.
CCGGTCGTCTGGGATGACGAGGCCGAAACGGCCCTCCTGACCATCCTCGACTATATCGGCCCGCGCAACAAGCCGGCGGCCGAGCGCCTCTATGCCGCCATCCGACACACAGCCGACAATCTGCCCAACCACCCTTATACGCATCGCCCCGGCCGCGCGCCCGGCACGCGCGAAGCCGTGGTTCATCCCAATTATATCCTCATCTACCGCGTCGGGATCGAAGCGATCGAGATATTGACGCTCGTCCACGCGCGCCAGCAATATCCCTGACCCTTGCCCCTCTACCGCCCCCAATTCGAGGCCGCCCTTCGCCTCCTCGCCCGGATCAGCGATGCCATGGTCGCGCGCGGCCTGTCGCGCCCCATACTCGTCGGCGGGGCGGCGGCGGAATTTTACTCGTCCAGCGCGCTGACGACCGGCGACTTCGACCTGTGCGCCATCGGACAGAGCGAACTGGAGGAGGAAATGCAGCGGGTCGGCTTCGTCCGCCCTTCGGGTTCCGGCCAGTCGCTGCGCGGCTGGATCCACCCCGACTTCAAACTCGGTTTTGAAATCGTCGCCGATGTGCCGATGGACGGCAATGTCGATGCGGCCCATATCCGTCTCGTCCGGCCGATCGGGGAAACGGCGCTGTTCCGCATCATTTCGGTCGAAGATTTGATCGCCGATCGCATGGGCCAATATGCGTCGGGCACGGCACGGGATCGGCTGGATCAGGCGCGCCTGCTGCTCGCCCTTCACCCCGACGCCGATATGGCGTATCTGGAACGGCGCATCCGCGAAGAAAGCATGGGCGATTATGGCGTCGAAGACATTAGCGATTGAGCCGGACGAGCCGGTCATCGACATGGCCGAACTGGGCGAGCGCTTGGCGCGTCGTCGCGCCGAACTCGGCATTAGCGACGCCGATCGGCCCCGTAACGCCGGCACCCGCCGCACCGACAGCAAGACAGCGTTGCTCAAGGCCATCAAGGATGTCGGCGGCGACTGGTAGGCGCGCACCCAAAGCCCCAAAAATCCTATTCCGCTGTCCTACACCCGGCCTTTCTGCCTACCCTTCCGGCAACGCGTCCTCTTTCCCTGAAAGGGCCTTGCCATGTCCTGCGCATTTCCGCCGATCACGCCGCCCCTGCCGGACACTATCCCCACGCCCGATCCGCAGCGGCGGGTCGATGGCTGGAGCCCGGCGCGCCAGCGGCGCTTCCTGGAGATACTTGCCGCCACCGGCGTCATCATGCTCGCCTGCGAAGGGGTGCGCATCACCGCGCGCTCGGCCTATACGTTGCGCATCCGCCATGACGGCGCCGCCTTTCGCCTGGGCTGGGACGCCGCGATCCTGATCGCCCGCGCCCGCCTGGCCGACGATCTCCTGTCGCGCGCGATCATGGGCAGCGAGGAGACCATCCGCAAGGATCCCGACAATTATGAGGTCCGCCGCCACCGCCATGACAATCGCCTCGCCATGTCGATGCTCGCGCGGCTCGATCGCATGGCCGACAGCCCGCCCGAAGGGTCGGATGCCGCGCTCGCCCGCGTCGTGGCGCAGGATTTCACCGCCTATCTCGACCTGATCTGCCCGGCCGAACAGGCCGACAAGGAGTCCGAACTGATCGGCCTGCCGCGCACCGGCATGGAACATATGGCCCGCAATATGGCGGACGCCCACCTGCTCAACGGCGATCAGCCCGAGACGCCCGAACCCGTCGAACCGGAGGCGGCAACCGCGCTCGCCCCCGCCGCCTCGGTCGCGCTCTTCATCGCCGCCCGGCTGGCGCTCCAGCCCGGTGCCAAGCGCCCCCAGAATCCCTCGGCCATCCAGCCCGGAATCTCGCCCTTTTCCGACCGCAATGAACGGTGTGAACTTCCGCCCCATATCAACCGCGCCGACCTGCCGCCGGAGGAGGCCGCGACCCGTTTGCGCGGCGTCTGGTGGGATGAGGATCGCGAGGAATTGCGCACCGATTATCCCGCCCCGCCCGGCTTCACCGGCGACCAGAGCGAGGATTATTACGATATCGACGATTATGACCGCGCCCTGACGCCCGCCGAGGAGGTCGCCTATGCCGCGGAGCTGGAGGCGCAGGCCCGCCCCTATGAGGATGCCGCCACCCGCGCCCGCGACGCCCGTTTCGGCTTCGCGCCGGGCAGCGACGCGGAAATCGCCGTGCTGGAAGCCGCCGGCCTGAACGGGGAAGAGGAAGAGGAGGCTGACGAGGCCTGGGAATCGGCCGAACCCGCGCCCGCGCCGGCCTGATCCCGGCGGCACGATTTGCTATTGCGGCCGATCTGCCCTATAGGGGTCGGGCTATAGTCGCAAATCGACGGTCTTCGGCGCTTTGCGGCACCTATCTCCTTCTTTCCCTGCCCCTCTAGCCCCCGGCGGGTCCACACGGGGCCTGCCGCACAGAAAGAAGGAAATATCATGAGCAGCATCACTGGCGTCGTCAAGTTCTTCAACGCCGACAAGGGCTATGGCTTCATCGCCCCCGACAATGGCGGTCAGGACGCGTTCGTCCACATCAGCGCCGTCGAGCGTGCCGGCCTCGCCACCCTGCGCGAGAAGGACCGCGTGTCCTATGACCTGGAGCAGGACAAGCGCGGCAAGATGGCCGCGGTGAACATCGCCCACGCCGAATAATCGGCCGGCCGGGATCGGTCGAATGATCGACCGGTCCGGATCGGGCGCCGCCCTGGCGTGGCGCCCGGCCCACTTCCTTGTCCAAAGGAGTTTTCGATGGCCCTCCCCGATTATCGCGCGCTCGCCGCTCAGGCCCATGCCGACGCCGACGCCGCGACCCTCGCCAATGTCCGCGACCGCTGCCTGCGGGCGGAAAATGCCTGGCTCGAAATGGCCCGGCGCCAGGATCTGACCGAAAACGCCCGCGCCCGCCGCGATGCGGTTGCCGCCGCTGCTGCGGCCGATCGCCGTCAGATATAATCCTCGGCAATGCTGGCGCCCAGCAGGATCAGGTTCGCCGCGATCAGCATCGCCATGTTCGCGCGCCGGTTCCTGATCCGCAGCAGCGCGACCAATAGCGTCAGCAGCCCCACCAGACCGCCCAGCAGGATCGGCGCGGCATAGGGGGCGAGCGGCCCGGCGGGGGCATCGGCCACCGGCCTTACCTCCTCCAGCACGCCTTGGCCGATCGTGACCGCGACATTGGCCAGCAGCAGCCCGCCGATCACCATCCGCTTCTGCCGGTCATACCAGTCGTCGAAATCGGGCCATTGTTCCGGCTCGTCGGGAAAGATCAGCGACGCGGCGAGATGATAGACACCGACGATAGCCAGCACCACGACCAGCGTCAGATAGCTCGCATCCATCTGGTCCCGCATGATATAGGCGCTGCCCCAGAAGCTGGTGAGATCCAGCAGCACGAACAGGCCGAGCAGCGGCGTCAGCCAGCCGATCCGCACCGGCTTGGCGGTCCGCTTGAGCTTCAGCGCGCGGGCAAAGCCGCCCAGCACCTCGGCGATCGCCAGCCCCAGCAGCAGCCCGAACACCGCGAACACCAGATCGAATGCCGTCATTGCCACCCCCGTTTTTCCGGCAACCCCCGCCACCGTCCGTCGCAAGACTAGCAAGGCCCGTCGCGGACGCAATCTTCCTTGGAACCCGCCGCCCGTCCGCCGGTTCTTCTCCCGACAGCAAACAAGGAGTTCTCCATGATCCGCACCCTGATTTTCGGCGCCATCGCCGGCTATGTCGGCAAGAAGCTCTATGACGATGGCAAGCTGACCGAGTTCAAGGACGACCTCGTCGCCCGCTATAACGACGCCAGGGCCAAGCTGGAGGACCAGCGCATCCAGGACAGTCCGGCCCCGGTCGTCACCCCGGCCACGACCAGCGGCGCCTCGCCCCTGGCGCATTAAGCCCCATTCTCTCGGCGGCGCGCCACCACGACGCGCCGTTGATGCCGTCCGCTCGCTGCCACACTCCCCTCTCGATGGCAGCGGCGGGCGGTTTCCTTTTATCTCCAGCATCTTGGCGCAACTTTCGCGCCGCTTCCGGGTTCTCCTCCCGACAGGGTATAAGAAGAGGAGACACCCATTGCGCACCCCCATCCTGGCACTAGCCGCCCTTGCCATGCTGCCGCTCGGCGCCTGTGCGTCGGACAATTATGGCGGCGGCTACGGCTATGACCGCCCCGGCGGCTACAACCGCCCGCCCGGCGGCCGCGACCGCGACCGCGACCGGGATCGCCGCCCACCGCGCCGCCATCTCGGCGACAATGACCAGATCTACCGCGACCGCGACGGCCGTTACTATTGCAAGCGGGATGACGGCACCACCGGCACCATCGTCGGCGCCATCGCCGGCGGCGTGCTCGGCAATGTCATCGCCCCTGGCGGCTCCAAGACCCTCGGCACCATCCTCGGCGGCGCCGGCGGCGCCCTCGCCGGCCGGGCCATCGACAAGAACGACATCAACTGCGAATGACCAAAAAAAGGGCGTGGGGATCACTCCCCACGCCCTTTCCTACTCAAGCCAATTCGGCTTACAGCTTGCCGGTCAGTTCCGGCACCACCTTGAACAGATCACCGACCAGGCCGATGTCGGCCACCTGGAAGATCGGCGCATCCTCGTCCTTGTTGATGGCGATGATGGTCTTGCTGTCCTTCATGCCAGCCAGGTGCTGGATCGCACCCGAGATACCGACGGCGATATAGACTTCCGGCGCGACGATCTTGCCGGTCTGGCCGACCTGATAGTCGTTGGGGACATAGCCCGCGTCGACCGCAGCGCGCGAGGCACCGACGGCCGCACCCAGCTTGTCGGCCAGCGGCATGATATATTCCTCGAAGGTCGGCCCGTCCTTGAGCGCACGGCCACCCGACACGATCACCTTGGCGCTGGTCAGCTCGGGGCGTTCCAGCTTGGCGATTTCGGCGCCGACGAAGGAGGAAATGCCCTTGTCGCCGGTCGAGGCCACGGCTTCCACCGCACCATTGCCGCCTTCCTTGGCCGCCTTTTCAAAGGCCGTGCCGCGAACGGTGATGACCTTCTTGGCGTCCTTCGACTTGACCGTGGCGATCGCGTTGCCGGCATAGATCGGGCGGGTGAAGGTGTCTTCGCTCTCGACCGACAGGATGTCGCTGATCTGCATCACGTCCAGCAGGGCGGCGACACGCGGCGCGATATTCTTGCCGTTGCTGGTGGCCGGCGCGACGAACGCGTCATGATGGCCCATCAGTTCGACGATCAACGGCGCGACATTCTCCGGCAGCGCATGGCCAAAGGCCGCGTCGTCGGCGACATGGACCTTGCCGACGCCGGCGATCTTGGCGGCTTCGGCGGCCACGCCGTCGACGCCCTGGCCAGCGACCAGCAGATGGACTTCGCCCAGCTTGGCTGCGGCGGTCACGGCGGAAAGGGTCGCGTCCTTGACGGCGCCGCCCTCATGTTCAACCCAAACGAGCGTCTTCGTCATGCTGCAACTCCTGCTTTCCGGCGGCTCACGCCGCGACTCCAAGGGCCTTGAGCTTGGCCACCAGTTCATCGACATCGGCAACCTTGATGCCGGCCGAACGCTTGGGCGGTTCTGAGACCTTGAGCGTCTCCAGACGGGCGGCGATATCGACGCCGTAATCCGCCGGGGTCTTGTTCGCGAGCGGCTTGGACTTCGCCTTCATGATGTTCGGCAGCGACGCATAGCGCGGCTCGTTGAGGCGCAGGTCGGTAGTGATGATCGCCGGGGTGTTGAGCTTCACCGTCTCCAGGCCGCCATCGACTTCGCGGGTGACGTTGACCTTGTCGCCCTCGACCTCGACCTTGCTGGCGAAGGTACCCTGCGGCAGGTTCAGCAGCGCGGCGAGCATCTGGCCGGTCTGGTTGCTGTCATCGTCGATCGCCTGCTTGCCCAGGATGATCAGACCAGCGCCTTCTTCTTCCTGCACCTTGGCGAGCAGCTTGGCGACGCCCAGCGGTTCGACCTCATCATCGGTCTGGATCAGGATGGCGCGGTCGGCGCCCATCGCCAGCGCCGTGCGCAGCGTTTCCTGCGCCTTGGCAACGCCGATCGATACCGCCACCACCTCGGTCGCCGCACCCTTTTCCTTCAGGCGGATGGCTTCCTCAACGGCGATTTCGTCGAACGGGTTCATGCTCATCTTGACGTTGGCCAGGTCAACACCCGTGCCATCCGCCTTCACACGGGGCTTTACGTTATAGTCGATAACCCGCTTCACGGGCACAAGGATCTTCATTTCAACATCCTCCATTTTCACGCCATCGCCCGCCAACGCGAACACGGACGTGGGCGACCCGTTTCCAGGTCACCCACGCCCTATGGCGTATCTTCTCAGGTGATTAGGGGGCTCAGGCCGCCTTCCTCACTTCTGCCACGATCTTCTTGGCCGCATCGCCCAGGTCGTCCGCGGGGACGATCGGAAGACCCGAATTGGCCAGAATGTCCTTGCCCTGCTGGACGTTGGTGCCTTCCAGGCGGACGACCAACGGAACCGACAGGTTCACTTCCTTGGCAGCCTCGACGATGCCATTGGCAATGATATCGCACTTCATGATGCCGCCGAAGATGTTGACCAGAATGCCCTTAACGGCCGGGTCCTTCAGGATGATCTTGAACGCTGCGGTCACCTTTTCGGTGGTGGCGCCGCCGCCCACGTCTAGGAAGTTGGCGGGGAATTCGCCGTTCAGCTTGATGATGTCCATGGTCGCCATGGCCAGGCCTGCGCCGTTCACCATGCAGCCGATGTTACCGTCCAGCTTGATGTAAGCCAGGTCATACTTCGACGCTTCAACTTCGGCAGCATCTTCCTCGGTCAGGTCGCGCAGTTCGGCGATGTCCTTGTGACGGAACATGGCGTTGCCGTCGAAACCGACCTTGGCGTCGAGGACGAGGAGGTTGCCCTGCTCGGTCAGCGCCAGCGGGTTGACTTCAATCTGCTCGGCATCGGTGTCGAGGAACGCGGCGTAGAGCGACGCGGCAACCTTCGACGCCTGCTTGGCGAGGTCACCGGTCAGGCCCAGCGCAGCGGCAACGGCGCGGCCGTGGTGCGGCTGGAAGCCGGTGGCCGGATCGACCGAGAAGCTGTGGATCTTTTCGGGGGTCGAGTGGGCGACCTCTTCAATGTCCATGCCGCCTTCGGTCGACACGACGAAAGCGATGCGGCTGGTGGCGCGATCGACCAGCAGCGCCAGGTAGAATTCCTTGGCGATGTCGGCACCGTCGGTGACGTACAGACGGTTGACCTGCTTGCCCGCGTCGCCGGTCTGGATGGTAACCAGCGTGTTGCCGAGCATGTCGGTGGCGTGGGCCTTCACCTCGTCCAGGTTGAAGGCGAGGCGGACGCCGCCCTTGGCTTCGGGGGCCAGTTCCTTGAACTTGCCCTTGCCGCGGCCACCGGCGTGGATCTGCGACTTCACGACATAGAGCGGCCCGGGCAGCTTCTTGGCGGCCTCGACGGCTTCCTCGACAGTGAAGGCGGCGTGACCGGCAGCGATCGGCGCGCCATACTTGGCGAGCAATTCCTTCGCCTGATATTCGTGAATGTTCATGGGCTGGCCCGTCCTTTGTTCACAGGAAAACTGTTGAGGCGGGTTAAGCACAGGCGAAGAAGCAGGGCCAGAGCCATTTCGCAAAACGACTTTGCAAAATTGCAAAACCCTTGCGAAGCCAGACCCTGCTTTATTGTGAAATCGGCGTCAGAAGGAGCAGTGGATGGCGGCCTTGCTGGTCACCAGGAATATCTCCGGATCCTCCAGCGCACGGACCTTATAGAGGAGTTCATCCATGCTCATCTTGCCCATGTGCGACTTGTGGAGCGAGGCGATCGACTGAAGTCGCCGCAACTGCACCAGACTGAGCCGATCGACCATGCGTTCGGCCATACAGGCTGCCATTCGAGGCGAAAGGCCGGCGTCGATCAGCCCGGCACGCACGCGTGATTCGGGAGAAACGCTGGCACAAGAGGCCAAAAGAAGGGAGCCGGCGAGCGCGCCGATCGTTGCACGAAAAGATATGGTTGCCATGATCATGGCCATGACAGCAGATGGCTGAACAGAGCCTAAATGCGCAGGTGGCCCAAAGGAGTTTGCATGGATCGGATATTTTCCGCCCTATCGGCACGGATCGCCAGTTGGACCGGCCAACCGCTCGCCTTCATCTTGGCGGTCGGCGTCGTACTGATCTGGGGCGTGACCGGCCCGCTCTTCCACTATTCCGACACCTGGCAGTTGGTGATCAACACCGGCACGACCATTGTCACCTTCCTGATGGTCTTCCTGATCCAGAATGCCCAGAACCGTGACGGCGCCGCCATCCAGGCCAAGCTGGACGAGTTGATCCGCGCGATCGAGCCTGCGCGCAACGACTTCATCGGCATCGAGCATCTCACCGAAGCCGAACTGGAAAAGATCAAATCGATCCTGGAGCGTGAATGCGGCGCCGACGGCCGGCATCAAGAGGTAATCGATCGCCTGATATCCCGTCGCTGACGTTGAACACAACGACACCCATTACCATCGCCTCAATGCGCCGGGACGACCAGCCTCTCCTGCTGCTCATTGTGTCTGCGATAGGCTTCGACCTGATTGATATAGCCGCGAGCCAACCCCTCATAGGCGGCCCTGCCCTCAGGCGAACCAGTTGCCTGCGCACGTATCAGTGACATCTGCTGCCTATGCAGCAGATAATTGACATCCGTCTCCATATCCTCGCCCTCCTCCCGTATTTTTCGAAAGTGTGGTCGGCACATTGACACGAAGCGAGTCGCAACAATGGCGGGGCGATAGTAGCATGAAGCTTAACTCTACGCGATTCCCCTCAGCCTGCCACCGGCGCAACCGATCGCGGCGAGGATGCAAAGCGCAGGACGGCATAGCCACATAGCGCAGACAGCAACGATCCACTGAGAATGCCGATCTTCGCTTCTTCAACCAGCAATGGCTGCCCCGGGAAGGCGAGCGCGCCGATGAACAAACTCATGGTAAAGCCGATCCCGCACAGCAGCGCCATGCCGTAAATCTGCACCCAGCTCGCGCCCGAGGGCCGAGCCGCTATGCCGAGCTTTTGCGCCAGCCAGATGCTGCCGAACACGCCCAGTTGCTTGCCAAGCAGGAGCCCCAGCGCCACACCGATCGGCAAGGGACTTAGCAGAGCGCCGATCGCCGCGCCGTTGAGTGTGATGCCGGCATTCGCAAAGCCGAAAAGCGGCACGATCAGATAGGCACTCCATGGATGGATCAAATGCTCCAGGCGATGGAGCGGACTGTCCGCCGCATCCGGCGCGCCCGGCGTGCGATTGACGGGAATGGTAATGGCGGCCAGCACACCCGCGATGGTCGCATGCACACCCGACAGCAGCATCAGATACCAGAGCAGCAGGAAACCGATCAGATAGGGCGCCAATGCCCGCACGCCGACGCGGTTCATCCCAAACATGAACAGCAGGGCAGCAAAAGCGCCACTCAAAGCCATGACATCCAGCCCCTGACTATAGGCCAGCGCAATGATTGCCACCGCCCCCATATCGTCGACGATCGCAACAGCCGTCAGGAACAATTTGATTGACGCTGGCGCACGCGAGCCCAGCAGCGCGAGCACACCGATCGCAAAGGCAATGTCGGTCGCCGCCGGAATGGCCCAGCCCCGCGCCAGTGCGGGCTCACCCGTCGTGATCGCCAGATAGACGAGTGCCGGCGCGATCATGCCAGCGCCTGCCGCGATGAAGGGCAAGCGTCGCCTTTCCCAGGTGGACAGGCCGCCATCCACAAATTCGCGTTTAATCTCCAGCCCGACCAGCAGAAAGAAGATCGCCATAAGACCGTCATTGACCCAAAGATGGACGGTCATGGGGCCGAGTGCGGGAGCCAGAACCGGACCAGTCACGGCATGGAACATGTCATGATAGACATGACCGGCGGCGCCCGGAAGATTCGCCATGATCATGGCCACGGCTGCCGAGATCATCAGCAATATGCCGCTGCCTGCTTCCCCCTTCAGGAAATTCCTGAGGGCGGACAGGGGGCGCTCGCTCATCTATCCTCTCCATAAGTACTTGCCGGCACTATCATTCTTCCTCCTTAAGGAAATTCCCGCTCAGGTCCAACCCGGATGAAAGGAAATTCCCGCTCAGGTCCAACCCGGATGATCTGAAGCATGCTGCTACAAATTCTCTAAAATGCTTGGAAGACCGCTGTTCTCATGACATAAATTGACCTTGCCGCATGGCGATCGGGACAGGGGAATCCGGGATCGTGGGGGACATGCTCTTTAGCGCTCTACAGGCGCTGCATTACGAGATTTTGTTGTTCGCGGTAATCGGCTTCGCGCTTGGCGGGCTGGATGATCTCGCAATCGATCTGCTGTTTCTGATACGCCGCATATGGCGGGCGATCCGGCATCCCCGTCGCGACCGCATGACAATGGCAACCCTGCCGCCTTCGCCCGCGCCCGGACGCATCGCCATCTTCATTCCCGCCTGGCAAGAAGCAGATGTCATCGGCGCCATGCTGCGCCACGCCCTGCATTGCTGGGGCAATGCAGATTATCGCATTTTCGTAGGCGCCTATCCCAATGATCAGGCAACGATCGACGCGATTGCATCTGTCGCGGCTGATCAACCGCACATTATCCTGTGCCTGAACGATCGCCCCGGCCCTACCACCAAGGCCGATTGCCTGAACATCAACTGGCGCAGCATGCTGGCCGACGAACGCCGTAGCGGCATCCGGTTCAAGGCCATCGTGATGCATGATGCAGAAGATGTCGTGCATGTGGATGAAATCCGCCTGTTCGATCATATGATCGACCGGTTTGCGCTGGTACAGTTGCCGGTCCTGCCACTGCCCGGTCGTGGCAACTGGTTTTCCCGCGCGATCGCCAATCATTACTGCGATGAATTTGCAGAAGCCCATGGTAAATCCCTGACAGTCAGGGAATTTCTGGGTGCCTCCATTCCTTCGGCCGGTGTCGCCTGCGCATTCCAACGAGACATATTGGCGGCACTCGCCCCCCATCCCGGCGCAGGGCCGTTCGATCCGGGATCACTGACGGAAGATTATGAAGCCGGCCTGCGCATCGCCGACATGGGCGGCCGGGGTATCTTCCTACGTATCCGTGATGCGCAAGGGCAGCTTGTCGCGACCCGTGAGTATTTTCCCGATAGCGCCCCAGCCGCCATCCGCCAGAAGGCGCGCTGGATCATCGGCATTTCGCTCGCCGGCTGGGACCGTATGGGCTGGCAGGGCGGACCGGCCGAATGGTGGATGCGGATCAGAGACCGGCGCGCCACCCTGGCCGCGTTGATCATTGTCGCCGCCTACGCGACGTTGCTGCTCTGGAGCATGCTGGAACTGGCACGGCCTTTCCTCACTCAGCAGTCGCGGCTGTCCACACCCCTTATCGACGCCTTGCTGACACTCAATCTCTGGCTCATGGCATGGCGCATCATGATGCGCGCGGTGTTTGCTGGCCATGCCTATGGTTGGCGGCATGGGCTGGCTGCGGTGCCGCGCATGTTTGTCGGCAACACGATCGCCGTGCTGGCGGCCCGGCGCGCCGTTGTCCTCTATGTCCAGTCACTGCTGGGCAAGCCGCTGGTGTGGGACAAGACGCAGCACCGCTTCCCCGACATGGAGGAGCCGGCATGATCCGATCATCGGCCGATGGACGGCCGGTGCGCTTCTTCCTGATGCTGTTCATCGGCTGGACCGGCATGCGCCTGTTCGGCACGATTGCGTCGACAGCGCCACTACCGACGACAGTGCCAACCCAGGCCAAAGGCAGTCGGATCGGCTCCCCCACCCGTCAGGAGCGCATGATCCCAATCATTCGCGGAGCAGAGACGGCAATATCGGTTGGCAGTAAGTGGCAATCCATCCGCGCGGGCTCACCCTTCAAGCCAGTCCAGACCTCTTATGCCATCGCGCCACTATCGACCGCATGGTCGTTAAACTCTGGCGCCTCCAGACAAAGGCCTCCCTTAGCCCGGCCCAAAGTCATGGAACCGCTTGCCATTTCGGTATCGACCATATCGCCCGTCGGTCATGATCGCTGGCAAGGCAGCGCCTGGCTGCTCTGGCGCTCCGGCAGTGGTTCATCGGCAGACCTCGCCACAGTGGGGCGCCTCGGCGGGTCGCAGGCCGGCGCACGGATCGACTTCGACCTGATGCCCCGATCCTTGGGGCGCCTTGCAGCTTATGGTCGGGCCACGACGGCCCTCCAATCGCCCGAAGCGCCCGAAATTGCAATCGGCCTGTCCTATCAGCCAATACGCCATATTGCCGTCAGCCTTGCCGCCGAACGGCGGATCGCGCTCGATACCCAGGCACGAGACGCCTTCGCGCTGCTGCTCGTCGGCGGTTTTGGCCCCAAACCCGTTGCCGGACCGATCGAGGCCAGCCTCTATGCGCAGACCGGCATGGTGGGCCTGCACAAGCGCGACCTCTTCATCGACGGAAAATTCTCGCTGCTCGCGCCAATCAAGGACAGCCCATTGCGCATTGGCATCAGCCTGTCTGGCGGTGCGCAACCCCACGTCGAACGACTGGATATCGGCCCGGAAATCCAGTTTCGCCTGCCCCTTCCAGCGATCGCCGCGCGCATCGGGATCGAATGGCGTGAACGTGTCGCCGGTCAAGCCAAACCTGCTTCCGGCTTGGCGGTCACACTCGCCGCCGATTTTTAGCCTTCCAGCCATCTCCCGGCTTTCGCTCGGAGTCTTTTGTCTCTAACCCGATGGGGCATGGATCTATACCTGCCCATCGCCAATCTATCGGTGAACGCCCTGGTCATCATTGGACTGGGTGGCGTCGTTGGCCTGTTGTCGGGCATGTTCGGCGTCGGCGGCGGTTTTCTCACCACGCCATTGCTGATCTTCTATGGCATCCCTCCTACCGTCGCGGCCGCCTCGGCTGCCAGCCAGGTGACCGGTGCCAGCGTGTCGGGGGTCGTCACCCACATGTCGCGCGGCACTGTCGATTTCCGCATGGGCGGCGTGCTGATCGCCGGCGGCGTGGTAGGCGCAGGCCTTGGCGTCTTCATCTTTCGCCTGCTCCAGTCGCTCGGCCAGATCGATACGGTAATCGGCATACTCTATGTTTTGATGCTGGGCGGTATCGGATCACTGATGGCGAAAGAGTCGATCCAGGCGCTGATCGCGCTCAAGACCGGCAAGCGCATGCAGGCGCGCAAGCGGCGCCATCATCCGCTCGTCGCGGCCCTGCCGACGCGCTGGCGCTTCTATCGCTCGGGCCTCTATATCTCGCCGCTGGCGCCGCTGCTGCTGGGCATGGCGACTGGTATCCTGACGATGTTGCTGGGCGTGGGTGGCGGCTTCATCCTGGTGCCCGCGATGCTCTATCTGCTCGGCATGAACACCCAGTCGGTGGTCGGCACATCGCTGTTCCAGATATTGTTCGTCACCATTGCGACCACGATGATGCACGCCATGACGACCAAGGCAGTCGATCTGGTGCTCGCGCTGTTGCTGCTGATCGGCAGCGTCACCGGTGCGCAGGTCGGCACCCGGCTGTCGATGACCATCCGCCCCGAATATCTGCGCATCCTGCTCGCAGCGATCGTGCTACTGGTGGCTGCCCGCATGGCACTCGGGCTTGGTTGGCGGCCCGACGAAATCTTCACGATCGATGTAAAATGAGGGCACACCACCTCTCTTTGCCCATGCTGGCCCTGTTTCTGAGCGGCGCGGACGAGCCGAAACTGGTGCCCGATGTGTCGCAGCGTGAGGTCGAAATCCAGTACAGCTTCACCGGCGCCGACCTGCTGCTGTTCGGTGCGATCGTCTATCCCGACGGGCGACGGCCGGACAAGCCGGCGGATATCGTCGTCGTGCTGAAAGGCCCCGAACAGTCGATCACCATGCGCGAGAAGCAGAAGGTTGCCGGTATCTGGGTCAACGCCGACCGCGCCCGTTTTCGTTCGGCGCCCAGCTTTTACGCCATGGCCTCCTCCCGGCCGATCGACCGGATCGTGGATGAACGCACCGCCGCCATTTATGAAATGGGCGTCGACAAGCTTCAGCTATCCCCCTCCTCGCTCAATGACAGTGCGGAACTGGATCGGTTTCAAGCAGGCCTGGTCGACCTGCGCCAGCGCAACGGCCTGTTCGTCGAGAAACCCGGCACGGTCGAGATCAGCGATGGCGTTCTCTATCGCGCCCGCCTGCCGCTGTCGGCCCGTGTGATCGTGGGCGACTATACGGCTGAAACCTTCCTGGTGCAGGACGGCCGCGTCGTGGCAGCAGCGGTGCGCGACATCCATGTCCGCAAATCGGGATTCGAACAGTTCATGGCCGTCGCCGCCGAACGCTGGTCGTTCCTCTATGGCCTGACCGCGATCGCTCTGGCGGTCGGCATGGGCTGGGCCGCCGGCGCGATTGCCCGCCGCATCTGATCGGCCGCCTCTCCAAAAGTTCATCTTCCAGCCACGCTGTCGCAGGCCGTCATGGACCATATCGGTCCTGCCACCTCCCCCCCCCCTTGGGTGGCACGAAACAGGCCAGCTGGGACCAGCTGGCCGAACGGTCGGAACGCGTGGGTCTTGTTCCGACCGCCCACAGCCCGGCACGTCGGTCTCCTCCCGATGTGCCGGGCGCTCGGGTCGATCGAGGAGACGGCATGATGACGCGCGGCGGCAAAAGCATCCGGTATATCCTGCCTATCCTGATCCTCGTTTTGATCGCCTCCGCCTTCCAGTGGCTCGGCTATCCGGGCGGCGATCCCTTTTCCCTCTCTCGCCCCCAGGGCTATCGGCCAGGCCATGGCACACCCATCGCCATCATCCTGTCAGGCGACATGGGCATGAAGGTCGGCATGGGACCGGGCATCATGGCACGCCTGACCCGAGACGGCCTGCCGTCGGTCGGGGTCAATTCGCTGACCTATTTCCGCAAGACCCGCAGTCCGGCCGAGGCCACCGCGCTGATCAGCCAAGCCCTGGCTCAGGCCCACAACATCGATCCCGCCGCGCCGGTCATCCTGATCGGCCAGTCCTTCGGCGCGGACATGGCGCATGTCGGCCTTGCCGGACTGCCCGCTGCGCAACGCCACACAATCGCCATGGTCGCGCTGGTCGTGCCGGGCGCGACGGTCGAATATCGCGCCTCGCCGGGCGAGATTTTCACTTTTGCCATGGCAGAGACGGATGCCCTGCCGACCGCGCGCAAGCTCGACTGGGCGCCTCTGCTCTGCGTCCATGGCCAGGAGGAAACGGCAAGCCTTTGCCCGTTGCTGCACCAGCCCAATCTGCAAACGGTCACGCTGCCGGGCGGACACCCGTTGCACCATGATGTCGATACGCTCTACCACGTCCTGCACGCGGCCTTTGCCCGGCAGGGGTTGATCCGGAAGACCTGACCCATGCTTCACGCCTTGCGTCTTTTCCTCGTCGGCCTCTGCCTGATCATCGCCGTTCCGGCCATGGCGACCGATCCGGTGCTGGGTTCCTGGATCAATCCGCGCGGCAGCGTCACGGTCACGACCGGCGCCTGCCAGGACAGATTATGCGGCTGGGTCAGCCACGCCAATGCCGAGGCACTGACGGATGCCAACGACGCCGGCATCCCGCATCTGGTCGGCACCACCCTGCTGCAGGATTACCGCCCCAAAGGGCAGGGTCATTGGGCCGGGCGGGTCTTTGTGCCCGACATGGGCCGCACCTTCTATTCCACCATCGACCAGCAGGGGCCGGACCAGCTGAAGATTTCCGGCTGCATTCTGGGTGGGCTTTTCTGCCGCAGCCAGCTCTGGCACCGGGTCAAGACAGGGTAGCGGCAGATGGGGGCGATGACATATGTGCGCCGTTACCAGACACCCTTGTCGGTCGGGCTTGTCGTGCTGCTGGCCGCACTCGGCTTCGTCGCACTCTACCATCTGCTGCATGATGTGCATGTGCGCGACATCCGCGCGGCCTTTCATGCACTTGGCCCGGCAGCCCTGATCCCCGCCCTGCTGCTGACCGCGATCAGCTATGTTACCCTCACCTTCTACGACGTGCTGGCGCTGCGCTCGATCGGGCGGCCCTTGCCCTATGGCACAGCAGCGCTCGCCTCCTTCACCAGCTATACGCTCAGCCATAATCTGGGCCTGTCGCTGCTGACCGGCGGATCGGCGCGCTATCGCATCTACAGCGCGGCGGGGCTGGGCGTTGCGGACGTGGCACGGGTCGTCGCGATCGCCGGCGCCACCTTCTGGGGCGGCGTCCTGACGCTGGCCGCCGCCATGCTGGTCTGGCGGCCGGAGATGCTGTCGATGGGCGATGTCCGCCTGTCCGCGCCCATGCTGCGTTTGGTAGGCAGCCTGACCCTCACGGCCATCATCGGCCTGATCCTCTATGCCGGCCGGCGGGGACGCATGCTGCATCTTGGCCGCATGTCCCTGCCGCTGCCGCCCGCCTCGCGGATATTCTGCCAGATCGGCATCGGCGTCATCGACCTGGCCGCCGCCAGCGCGGCGCTGTTCGTCCTCATCCCCGGCGTCGACCTCCATGCCTGGCCTGCCTTCTTCCTGGGCTATGCGCTCGCCATCGTCGCCGTGCTGCTGACCCATGTGCCCGGCGGCGTCGGCGTGTTCGAACTGGTGATGCTCGCCGCCCTGCCCGGCGTCGACCGGCCGCAACTGGTCGCCGCGTTGCTCGCCTATCGGCTGGTCTATTATATTCTGCCGTTGCTGATCGCGGTCGGCATCATCGTTGCACAGGAGGGCTGGCGCTGGCGGCAGCCGCTGCGCCGCACCCTGCGCGGGCTGCAGGCCGTCACTACCGGCCTTGCGCCGATCATGACGGCGGCAATCGTCTTCCTGGGCGGCGCCATCCTGCTGGTATCGGGTTCGCTCCCGGCCATCCCGCACCGGGTCGCGACCCTCAACAGCGTCGTGCCCCTGCCTTTCCTCGAAGCGTCGCACATGGCCGGCAGCCTGGTCGGCGCGGCATTGCTGATCCTGTCGGCCGGCCTCTATCGGCGGCTCGACGGCGCCTTCTGGCTGACCCGCATCCTGCTCCTTGCCGGCGCGATCTTCTCGCTGCTCAAGGGGCTGGATTATGAGGAGGCGGCGGCGATGCTGCTGATCGCCGCGCTGCTGCAATGGGCGCGTCCGGCTTTCTATCGCCGCACGCAACTCATCGCCGACGCTTTTTCGCCCGGCTGGCTGGCGACTGTCGCGGTGGTTCTGGGCCTCTCCGTCTGGATCGGCTTCTTCGCCTACAAGCATGTCGAATATCAGAACGACCTCTGGTGGCATTTCGCCGCCCGCGCCGATGCGTCGCGCTTCCTGCGCGCCAGCCTCGCCGTCGCCGTGCTGCTGATCGGCCTGGCGCTCTGGCGCCTGCTGCGCCCGGCCGCGATCATCCCTATCATGGCCAGCGACGCCGCTGCCCCGCCAGAGGCCGCGCTGGCGCTGGCCGAACGCACCGACGCCAATCTTGCCTATATCGGCGACAAGCGCTTCCTGGTGTCGGACAGCGGCACCTGCTGCCTGATGTATCAGATCAGGGGGCATAGCTGGATCGTCATGGGCGATCCGGTCGGCGCCCGAAGCGAATGGGCGGACCTGCTCTGGCGGCTGCGCGAACAGGCCGATGCCGCGCAGGGGCGGCTGCTGCTCTACCAGATCAGCCAGGACATGCTGCCGCTGGCGATCGAACTGGGGCTGCAGATCGTCAAATATGGCGAGGAAGCGCATGTCGACCTGGCCAGCTTCACGCTGGACGGCCCGGCTGCCAAGCCGCTGCGCTATGCCGAGCGGCGCGCGGCGCGTGAGGGCGCCAGTTTCGAGATCATCCCCGCCGCCATGCTGGACAAGGAAATGGACCGGCTGACCGAGATTTCCGCCCATTGGCTTCAGGCCAAGGGGCACAAGGAAAAATGCTTCAGCGTCGGCCGCTTCGATCGGCGCTATATGGCACGGTTCGACTGCGCCGTGGTGCGGCAGGAGGGCAGGATCGTCGCCTTCGCCAATATCTGGGCCGCAGCCGACCGGTCCGAACTGTCGGTCGACCTGATGCGCCATGATGACGGCGCGCCCTATGGCACGATGGACTTTCTGTTCATCCACCTGATGCTCTGGGGCAAAGCACGGGGTTATCGCTGGTTCAACCTCGGCCTCGCGCCGCTTTCCGGGCTGGAAGCGCGCCGGCTGGCACCGCTCTGGTCGAAGCTGGGCGCGCTGCTCTACCAGCATGGCAATGCGCTCTACGGCTTTGAAGGGCTGCGCGCCTACAAGGACAAGTTCAGCCCGGAATGGGAACCCCGCTTCGTTGCCGGGCCGCAGGGCCTGTCCTTTGGCCGGGCGCTGCTCGATCTTCAGGCACTGATCGCCGGATAGCCATTGCGCGACGGGCGCATCCCGCGATAGCGCTGGGCGATGCACGCCATCCATCATATCGCCATCATCGGCTCCGACTATGCCCGGTCCCGCCATTTCTATGTCGACATTCTCGGCTTTGCGGTGCTGAACGAGGTCTATCGCGCCGAACGCGACAGCTGGAAATGCGATCTGGCCGTCGGCGACGGGCAGATCGAGCTTTTCTCCTTCCCCAATCCGCCGCCGCGCCCCTCGCGCCCCGAAGCCTGCGGCCTGCGCCATCTCGCCTTTGCCGTCAGCGACCTGGATGCGGAGGTCGCCCGCCTCGAAAGCCATGGCGTGGCTTGCGAACCGGTGCGGGTGGACGAATATACCGACCGGCGCTTCACCTTCTTCGCCGATCCAGACGGATTGCCGCTGGAGCTTTACGAGGATCAAGTCCGCGCCATTTGACAGCATCAGGCCATGCCCCTTAGGTAACCGGTATCAATAACCGGGAGAGGGTCATGGCAGTCAGTCGACGGGACGCATTGCTGGCGACGGCTTCGGCCATGCTGGCGGGCAGTGTGAGCGAAGCGCGGGCCGCTCCGCCTGCTCCTCCCGCGCCACCTGCCCCCGCGCCCGACTGGCGGCGCGGTTTCGACAATCAGCGCATCGCCGATCTGGGCGACGGCCGCTTCCTCAATCCGCTGATCGCCGGCGACCATCCCGATCCGACCATCCTCAAGGATGGCGCGGATTATTACATGACCTTCTCGACCTTCGATTCCTATCCCGGCCTCATCATCTGGCATTCGCGCGACCTGGTGAACTGGCGGCCGATCGGCCCGGCGCTCCACCGGAATATCGGATCAGTCTGGGCGCCTGAACTGTGCAAGCACAAGGGCCGCTATTATCTCTACATCCCGGTCAAGGCGTCTCCCAACACCAGCTATGTGATCTGGGCCGACCGGATCGAGGGGCCGTGGAGCGATCCGATCGACCTCAACCTGCCCAACCATATCGATCCGGGCCATGCGGTGGGAGAGGATGGATCGCGCTGGCTGTTCCTGTCGGGCGGCGACCGGGTGCGCCTGACCGACGACGGCCTGGCCACCGTCGGCCAGCCCGAACATGTCTATGATCCCTGGCACTATCCCGACGATTGGGATGTCGAGGGTTTCTCGCCCGAAGGCCCCAAGATTTTGCGTCACGAGGGCTGGTTCTATCTGGTGACCGCCGTGGGCGGCACCGCCGGGCCGCCGACCGGCCATATGGTGATCGCCGCCCGGTCGCGGTCGATCCATGGCCCGTGGGAGAATTGCCCGGCCAACCCGATCGTCCGCACCCTCGATCGCGCCGAAAAATGGTGGTCGCGCGGCCATGCCACCTTGGTCGAGGGTCCGGATGGCAGTTGGTGGTCGGTCTATCATGGCTATGAAAATGGCTATTGGACACTGGGGCGGCAAACGCTGCTCGACCCGGTCGAATGGACGGCGGACGGCTGGTTCCGGATGACCGGCGGCGACCTGTCGCAGCCGATCGCCAAGCCCAGGGGCGGCCAGGCCGGGCCGCATGGCCAGGCACTGTCGGACGATTTCAGCGCATTGCACATCGGATCGCGCTGGAACTTCTTCAAGCCGGCGCCGCAGGAAGCGCAACGCGCGCGGGTGGAGAAGGGATCGCTGGTCCTGAAGGCCAGCGGCACCGCGCCGTCCAGTTCGTCGCCACTGCTGCTGGTGGCCGGCGACCAGGCCTATCAGTTCGAATGCACGATCGAGATCGCGCCGGGCGGCGTCGCCGGGCTGCTGCTCTTCTATGACGAGCAGCTCTATTGCGGGCTGGGCTTCGACCAGGAACGGTTCGTCACCCATCAATATGGGATAGAGCGCGGCCGCCCGGCCAATCCCCATGGCCGCCGGATGCGGATGCGCGTCACCAATGACCGGCACATCATCCGCTTCCACATCAGCGGCGATGACGGCAAGAGCTGGAAGCGGTTCGACCGGGGGATGGAAGTGTCGGGCTATCACCATAATGTGCGCGGCGGCTTCCTGATGCTGCGCCCCGGCCTCTATTCTGCCGGTGCGGGTGAAGCGCGCTTCACCGACTTCCGTTTTCGCGCACTCTAAGGCCGATTGGGCCGACACGGGACGCGACAGCCGAAGTTCACAGTGTCGTGCGGGCTATTTCGGGCCAATGCGCCGGTAACGCGCCTGTAACGCGACAGTGGCGAGGAAAACGGGTCACGCCCGCGCGCCTTCGACGCGACACTGAGGCGACAGGGACGCGACAGGTGGGCAGTATGGGAAGGAGATAGGGCGGCGCTTGCATCCCCAAGGGTAGATCAGAGAAGGGCCGAGTAGGACAGCGAGGCGGACGTCGTGAAAGTCCACCCTGCCGCGCCTAGCGCGCCATTCGCGCAAGTCTCGCTGCCCTATGCCTTGGCCGGAACGCGACTCCGAATCAGGGCGAGCAGCAGGGCGATGCCGCCGATCAGCAGCAGCAGGTCGACCAGCAGCCCCTGCCCGCCCGCCAGCAGCGGGGCGCCGTGGAGCAGCGCGACGATCAGCAGGCCGGCCACCAGCACCCATTGCAGCGCGCGCGACAGACGTGGACCGGGCAGCGCCTTGGCCATGCCGGCGGCCAGCACCGACAGGATGGTGAGGCCCAGCCAGACCAGCGGTAGCGGCGTTTGCGGCAGGACAAAGGCCAGCGCGGCGGTCAGGACGAGGATGACCGGCTGGCCCCAGCATATTGCCGCCCAGATCCGTTCCCATTGCGGCGCGGGCCGGCCGCGATCGCGGCGGCGGGCCAGCCAGATGGTGACGCCGCTGGAGGTGACGATGCAGAGCGCAATGCCGAGCAGGCCATAGGCGATCCGCACCGGCATGCCGCCGAACCAGCCGAAATGCAGCTGGCCGATGCCGCTCAGCATCCGGGTGCCGGCGACCAGATCCTGTGGCCGTTCCTGATGGATCAGTTGCCCGCGCGCATCATATTGCACCTCGTCCTGCTGGGTCAGCAAGTGCGGCCGGCCGCTGTGGATTGAGATGCGCATATCGGCGCGGCCGGGCCGTTCGACCATGATATTGTCCGCGACGGCCGCCGGCGCGCGGGCGCGGGCATCGGCGATCAGCCGGGCAATATCGGGAATGGGCGTGGCGCGCGTATCGACCTTGGGCGGCGGGTCGAGGAAGAGTTCATAGACCTTCCCCATGTCGCCCCGATAGAGCAGCATCGCCAGCATCGCGACGATGATGGTGCTCAGGCCCAGCAACGCGCCGGTCAGCGCCAGGGTGAAGTGAAAGGGCAAGGCCCAGATGCCGAGGCGATTGTGCAGATCCGCCTCTTGCAGCCGGCGCGAACCGCCCAGGCGCAGGTGGAAGGCATCGCGCAGCACGCGCGGATGCGCCAATATGCCCGACACCAGGGAAGAGAGCAGCGCCACCCCGGTCAGGCCGACGATGAACTGACCCCAACTGCGCGGCAGATGCAGGTTGATATGGAGGTGGATCAGGAATTCGGTCCAGACCGCTTCGAGATCGGACAGCCCACCATCGGCCGCCACCCCCCATTTATGTTCATAGGTCGCGCTGAAGGCCGTGAGGCTGGCGCCATCCTGTTTCGCGGTGGGTAGCGACAGGTAGAGGGTGGTGTCGGCCGGCGCGCGTCTGGCCGCTTCGGCGATGGCGCGGGCGGCCGAGGCATCCGACAGGCTGGTCACCACCGGCGTCGCCGGCACTTCCCACCGTTCCAGATCGGGCGCGAACACGGCGACCGTGCCGGTCAGGCAGACGATATAGATGATCGCGGCAAAGGCCAGGCCCAGCACCGAATGGCTGCTGAGCACCGATCGCACCGTTTCGGGCGACAAGGGCCAGCGCCATTTCTTCGCCCGGCTGTTGGTCTGGACGCTCTGGTCGTTCATGCGGCCCCTCCCAAGGCGGCGAGGCCGAAGCCGATGATGCTGGTGCCGACCAGTACGGCGGTGGCGCGGAGCAGGCGGCGGTCCGCCAGCGTCCAGGTCATGGCCAGCCCCCAGAGGATCGGCAGCAACAGGCCGCCGAGCACGATCCGGGTGCGCGGATCACCGGGCAGATAGACGGTGACGCAAAAGGCGACACCCATCGCCGCCGTCATGCCGAGCGGCCCGGCGAGCAAGGCGCGGAGCACCCCGCGCCAGAAGCGGCCGGGTTCCTCCAGCGGCTCGGGCGCGACATCGCCATCGCGCACCCGCGCCGCCTTGCGCCGGACCCGGCCGAACCAGATGATGGCGAGCGCGCCGATCCCCTCCATCGCCAGTCCCAAGGCCAGCCCCTTGACCGGCCCGATCAGCAGGAAGACAGCGACCAGCAGGCCGATCAATATGGCCCATCCCGCCAGCAGCAGGCCAAGCACGGAGCGATCCCGCCGCACCCAGGAGCGGCGCAGCAGGGCAGCACCCAAGGCGCCGCCCGCGATCAGCAGCAGGCTGGCGAGCGCGATCACCAATGGACGCTCGCGCCGACGCCGACGGTCTGGGGCTCGCCCAGGATCGCCTGATGGATCGCGGCATATTGGTACTGCATATAGTCTTCGTTGAGGATGTTGCGGGCGAAGACGAACAGCGACCAATGATCGGTCTCATAACCGATCTTGCCATTCACGACCGTGCGGCCGCCGACCTTGTACTGGTCCTGATCCTGACCGACGCCGGTGAAGACCGACGAACGATAATTGGCGTTGAGATTGGCGACGAAGCCCGGACCGAATTGCGCATTGATGCCGCCCGACAGGGTCCAGCGCGGCGCATAGGGGAATTGGGTGTCGGTGAGGTCAACCGTGCTGGTCGCCCCTGCGGGCAGGACGAAATCGGTGAATTTGGTGCGGACATGGCCGACCGAGCCATAGAGATCGATGCCGCGCGCGATAGTGGCGTTCGCTTCCACTTCGAACCCGTAAAGATGAGATCCGGCCGCGTTCACCGTGTTATAATCATAGCTGTTCTGGCCGAAATAGGCGGTGACCTGCTGGTCCTTCCACGTCATGTAGAAGGCGTTGGCGTTGAGCGTCAGGCGCCCATCCAGCCATTTGGAGCGCAGCGAGCCTTCATAATTCCAGCTATATTCCGGATCATAGGCGACCAGCAGCGCGCGGGCCGGGTTCTGGCTGGAGCCGCCCGATCGATAGGCGCGCTGAACGGTGAAGGCGGTGGTGAGGTCCGGGGTCCAATCCATGCTGATCCCGGCCTTGGGCAGGAAGGCGTTGAAGCTGCGGCTGTTGGACGCCAGCGGCGACGAGGCATCGGCGACCAGGCCCAGCACACCCTGATTGATCAGCGAAATGATCGGCGCATAGGCTGCGCCCAGGAAATTGGCATCGGGCAGCGTGCCGTTGAAGGTCGCCACGGTTTGCGCCGCATAGCGGTTGCGCTCATGGTCGAAGCGGAACCCGCCGATCAGGGTCAGCCGGTCCGTCAGCTTGAAGCGGGCGTCACCGAACAACGCCATCGTCTCCACCTTTTCGGGCTGGTCAGCCGAATAGGCGACCGGGATGACCGGCAGTTGCGCCGCATAGGCATTGCTGAGGAAGGTCGCCTGCGCCGCGGTCGCGCCATTGGCGCGCAGCAGGGCGGCGATGGTGGCGGTCGGCGTATCGATGTTCACCCGGCTATTCTGGTCGATGCTGCCGGTGCGGCGATAATACCAGGCACCCAGCAGGCCGCTCAGCCGTTCGCCATCAAAATTGAGGCGCATTTCCTGGGTCAGGGTGCGGTAATTATAACGATTGTCGATCGCCTGGATATCCTGCGGCGTGCCGTCGGTATCGATCACCGAATGAACGCGCGAGCGGTTCCAGGAGGTGACGCTCGACAGTTTCAGCCCCTGGGCCAGCGGATAGCTGATGTTGAAGACGGCAAGGTCGCTGTCGATCTTGCCGCGGCTGGGCTGGTCGCCAGTGGCAACGCGGTGATTGAAATAATTGGGCACGTCGGTGCGGGCATATTCGTAGAGATAGCCGCCATCGCGCCGCACGCGATTATAACTGGCGACCGCCTCCAGGCCCGGAATGGCCTGGGGCGTCCATTTGATCTTGCCGCGCAGATTGAGCGATTCCAGCGCGTCGCTATATTCGTCGCGGGTGACATTGTAGATGAGGCCGCGATCGTTGCGGCGCTCGGCCGACAGGCGGACGCCCAGTTCATCCTTGACGATCGGCCCGCCGATCGCGGCGGAGAAGGTGCGATCGTCATATTCGCTCCACAGCACCCGTGCGTCACCGCCCCAGCGAGTCAGCGAAGGATCCTTGCTGGTGATGACGATCCCGCCGGCCAGCGCGTTGAGGCCCTGGATGGTCGATTGCGGGCCGCGCAGCACCTCCACCTGCTGCACATCCCACAGGTCGGTCGGGCCGCCATAAAGCGCCCATTTGGGAACCGGCGCGCCATCGACATAGACGCTGGCGGCATCCGCCTGACCACCGGCACCGACACCGCTGTTGCTGATACCGCGAATGGTAAAACCGGACGAGCCATAGGTTTCGGACAGGTTGGCGGTGCGGTTATAGACGTCCTGGATGGTGATCAGCGCCTCGCGCTCGATCGTCTCGGGCGTAACCACGGCGACGCTGGTCGGGGTCTGCTGCAGGGTGCGGACGCTCTTTTCGCCGGTGACGATGATGTCGGCGCGGGCTTGGTCCATATCGGCATCCGGCGCCTGTTGCGCCATGGCTGGGCTGGTCAGGGCAGCACCGGCCAGCGCGACGATCGCCGCCCCGGAAAAGAAGAAAGACGACCGCACCATATAATCCCCCAAATATTCTTGGCGGCGCCATATTTGAGAACGCTAACGCGAGTCAATGTCATTGCGTGAATGGACTATTGCTGTTGTCTGCCCGGCTCCGTCCCTACCCCACCGCCGGGCCAAGAAAAAGGGCCAGTCACCTCGTGCAGAAGGTGGCTGGCCCGTAGCGGCGCGACCCGAAAGGACAGGCTACATCTTCACGCGCGCGCCGAACTGGAAGGTGCGGCCGAAATGATTGTACTCATAGTTGCGATTGGCATCGAGGTCGGTGTAGCGGCCGCGATATTCGTCGGTCAGGTTGATGCCGTCGAGGGTGAATTCCAGCCAGTCGGTTGCCTTGTAACGGACCGAGGCGTCGACATTGACGGTCGAATCATAGCCTTCGAAGACATTGCCGGTGCCGCTGTTCTGGTCGCTATAAGGCCCGCGATAGCTGGCCGAGACGCGCGCGCTGAAGCGGTTGTCGTCATAATAGAGGGTGCCGTTATAGGCCCGCTTCGACACGCCGAACAACGTGTTGTCCCGCGCGACATTGACCAGACCGCCACCCGGCACGACCGCCGGCCCCGACACATTATAAGTCGCGTTGGAGTCGATGAAGGTCGCGTTCGCCAATATGCCGAAATGCTTGAAGATGCCCGGCAGGAAGGTGAAGGGCAGTTGCAGCGCGATTTCCGCCCCCTTGAGCGAAGCGCCGGTGCCGTTGACCGTGGTCGCGATGGTCCAGATCGGTTCGGCCTGCAGCGCGGGATTGAGCGCGGCGGGCGAGGAACTGACCAGCACCGAGGCCGGCAGGCCGGTTTCCGCAAAGGTCGCGTTGGAAATGGTCGCGGCGACCGGGAAGCTCTGCACATCCTTCTTGAACAGGGCGACCGAGAAGAGCGACTGGGGCGCGAAATACCATTCGACGGCCAGGTCATAGGCGGTCGCGCGGTAGGGATTGAGATAGGGATTGCCGTAGCTGACACGATATTGGAAGCCGTCGGCCGAACCGCCCGGCGTCAGGCTGCCCAAGGTCGGGCGGGTCATCACGTCGGCCACCGCCGCGCGGACGACCAGCTTGTCGGTCGGGAACAGCGCCAGGTTCACCGCCGGCAGCCAATCCTCATAGCTGCGCTTGATCGTCACCGGGACACCGCCGTTGAGGCCGGTCGAGCGCTGGTCGGTCTTGGCATAGCGCATGCCCGCGTTCAGCGCATATTCGAGGCCGAACAGATCACCCTTGGCATCGAACTGGAAATAGCCGCCGGTCACTTCCTCGCGCACCGACCGGTTGTTGCCGACATCGAGCGCCAGCGCGCGGTCATAGAGCTTGGTATAGGCGGTCGCCGCGTCCAGATTTGGGATCAGCCACTGGGTGGTGGTGCCCGAAGGCTGGCCCGCCTTGCCCAGGGTGAAGAGTTCGCTCAATTCCGGCGTGGCCTGGAAGCCATAGACGGCGCTCGGGCCGAACAGGCTGGTCGGCGAGCAGGTGATGGTGCCCAGCACCAGATCCTTGCCGCCATTGCCGCAGACGGCGGTATCGCGCTGATAACCGACGGTCTTGAAGTCGAACCGGCGCCACATCGAACCGACCTTCACGGTCAGCCCCTCGGCCGCGTCCCATTCGGTGCGCAGTTGCGCGGTCTTGAACCGGTTGCTGGTGTTGGACGGGCGGTCGCGGATTTCGGCGAGCTGGAAATTGGCCGGATCGGTCACGCTGGTGCCGAAGGTCAGCTTGGGATGCTTCATGTCGCTATAGTCATAGCTATAGCCCTGGGCGTCGCGATCGTCGAAGACCACCGTGGTTTCGACCGGAATGTCGGCGTTGGACTTGGACAGGCCGCCCAGCAGGGTGAAGCGGAACTTGTCCGTCACATCCTGGTCCCAGGTGCCGCCGATCTGATAGAATTCTGTGCTCGACTTGCGCAGATAATGTTCGGTGCGGACCCAGGCGTCGTTGAGCGTCGCCGAGATCATGTTGCCATTATCGTCATAGACCGGATTGACGACATTGATCGACCGCTCGTTGGAGCGCAGCAGCACCTCGCCCCATTTTTCCTCGCGGGTTTCCTTGAAGCGCGAATAGAGGCCGTCGATCGAGATCTTGGTCGCGTCGGTCGGCGCGAACTGCACCGATCCGGTCAGGCCCAGCCGCTCGCGATCATGCCGCACCTCGCCATAGCGCGGGATGCGCGGATGGAAGGACAGGGCCGCCGCATCGCAGGCCGCGCTCTTGACATAGGTGCCGCCCGAATTGGGCTGGGTGAAACAGGGCGTGCCATCGACATTGTCGAAGCGGGCCTGTGCCCAGCGCACGCTGTTATTGCCCAGTTCCTTGGTATCGAGCGTCGAGTAGGCGGCCGACAGGGCAACGCCGAAGCGGCCGTCCGCTGATTTCCAGGACGCGATGCCGGCAAGGCGCGGCCCCCAATTCTTGGCGAGATCATTATAGGAGGCGGTCGCCGAACCGACGAGGGTCAGCCCTTCCTTGCCACCGAGCGGATTGCCGGTGTTGAGATCGACCACCGCGCCG
The DNA here is from genome assembly GCF_014197035.1 of Sphingobium scionense. Lineage (GTDB taxonomy): Bacteria > Pseudomonadota > Alphaproteobacteria > Sphingomonadales > Sphingomonadaceae > Sphingobium > Sphingobium scionense. The sequence goes on from NZ_JACIEU010000022.1 coordinate 80,162, forward strand.
AGCGAGCCTTCGTCCAACGAGGCTTCGGCGGTCTTGTGGACGACCAGCGAGCTGAAGAGTTCGGACGCGAAGACGTTGAAATCGAAGGAGCGATCGCGGTTCGAGCTGGCGCCGTCGGTCGAGGTGGCGACGGTCTCCAGCCCGTTGACGCGCACGCGGGTGAACTGCGCGCCAAGGCCGCGCACGGTGATCGCGCGGCCTTCACCGCCATCGCGCTGGATCGAGATGCCGGGAATGCGCTGCAGGGATTCGGCCAGATTCTGGTCAGGGAACTTGGCGATATCCTCCGCCACGATCGCATCGACCGAACTGACCGACTGGCGCTTGAGGTTGATCGCCGCGCCCAGCGACTGGCGGAAACCGGTGACGATGATGTCGGATTCCTGGACCGCGGCATCCGCCTGCCCCTGATCCGGCGCAACCGCGGCGCCGCCCTGCACGGACTGGGCCTGGGCCTGCGCGGCGGAAACGCAGGCGATGGCGCATGCCAGGGTCGAGGCTGCGGACAGCCATTTCCGGGCGGACGAAGCCTGTACGAACGCAATCATAGAAACATCCCTCCATATTTCCGCCACGCCTCTTTGGGGGTGCGGCCCGATGTTGTCCCCTTGAAGACACCGGTGTCAGAAACTTGTGACCCGACTGCGGATCAATGTCAATGATCATTGCGGCAATTATGTCTGAAGCTGTCAGCCCAGCGCTCGCGGCGAGTTTCGCCGGCATCCCGACGGAAAAGCGCCCATATCGAGCCATTTTGCACCGCAATATGGGTCAGACGGCGCAGAATGGCGGAGCGCGGCGCCCGCCTCCCCCGCAAGACTGAAATGTCGGAAAACAGATTCGACACCGGTGTCAAATTGCTTGCATCATCGCCACCACGGTGCAAGTCTGGCCATGAGAGGAGCCTTCGGAAGCATGAAAATAACCGCCAGACTGATCGCCCTGCCGCTTGCCGGCCTTGCCCTGATCACCCTGCCCGCAACACTGTTCGCCGCCCCGGCCAGGACCAGCGCATCCAGCGCACAAGCCGCCTTTCCGGGCGCTGTCGGCTGGGCGGCAGCCACCCCGGGCGGCCGGGGCGGCCGCATCATCCGCGTGACCACGCTGGCGGCCGATGGCCCCGGCAGCCTGAAGGCGGCACTGGAGGCGAAAGGCCCGCGCATCGTCGTGTTCGAGGTCGGCGGCATCATCGACATGGCGCGCCAGACCATCACCATCCGCGAACCCTATCTGACCATCGCCGGCCAGACCGCCCCCTCCCCCGGCATCACCCTGATCCGGTCGGGCATCGACATCGCCACCCATGACGTCATCATGCGCCATATCCGCGTGCGCACCGGGGTGGACGACCAGCCGCTGCTGAGCGGATGGGAGGCGGACGCCATGTCGGTGGTCGGCGGCCATGACATCATCGTCGACCATTGCAGCTTCACCTGGGCGATCGACGAGAATATGTCGGCGTCCGGCCCGCGCTTCAATGGCAAGACGCCCGACGAATGGCGCGCCAACACGGCGCACAACATCAGCTTTTCCTATAATCTGGCGGCCGAGGGACTGGCCAATGCCAGCCACCCCAAGGGCGAGCATAGCAAGGGCACGTTGATCCACGACAATGCGACCAACATCCTGATCTATCGCAATGTCTACGCCCATAATGTCGAGCGCAACCCGCTGCTGAAGGGTGGCGTCCATGCCGCCGTGGTCAACAATATCATCTATGATCCGGGCGAGCGCGGCATCCACTATAATCTGATGGCGCTGGAATGGGGCGAGCATCCCTATCAGAATGGCAAGCTGGCGGCGGTCGGCAATGTCCTGCGCGGCGGCCTTTCGACCGCGACCGACATGCCGTTCCTGACCCTGGGTGGCGACGGCGACCTGGAATATTATGGCAAGGACAATCTGGCGGTCGACAAGTTCGGCAAGCCCCTGCCGATGTTCGGCCGCTATGGCGAGACCCAGGCGAAGCTGATCGAGACCCAGACGCCACCGACCTGGTGGCAGGGGCTGGACGTGCTGCCGGTGCGCGATGTCGAGACCCATGTGCTGTGGCGTGCGGGCGCACGCCCCTGGGACCGGGACGCCGATGATCTGCGCGTGCTGTTCTTCGTCGCGGAAGGACGCGGCGAGATCATCGACAATGAGAAGCAGGTGGGCGGCTATCCCAAGTTCGCGGCCACCCGCGCGCCCTTTGTCGAGGGCGACTGGAACCTCGACACGATGGAGCCGAAATCGGGGCGCTATCCCGGCCAGAAGGAGGACACCACCGAACATCTGTCCGATCGCGACAAAATGATGCGACAGGAACCAAAGCCATGAGCCTGATGCTGTTGCTGGCGGCGGCCGCCGCCCCACCCATGGTCGTGGTCGACGAGCGCGACGTGATGCGCGACGAGCCGCCGCCCCATGGCGAGATCGGCATGTCGACCGCCTATCGCATCAGCGACGCCGTGCCGCAGCCGCGCAGCATGGAGTTCCGCAAACGCGTGCTGCATGTCGGCGCGGCAATCGGCGTCCATCCGATCGCCCATGACGAGGTCTATTATGTCCTGTCGGGCGAAGGGGTGGTGACGTCCGACGGCGTCGAAAAGCCGCTGACCCCGGGCATGGCCGCCTATCTCTACAAGGATGCCAAGGTGGGCATCCGGCAGGTCGGCACGGAACCGCTGGCGCTGATCATCAGCTATCCGGTGGCTCACTGACCGGACATGTCACCAGGCAAGTTACCAGGCGCGGGGCACATTGCCGATGCGTCTGGCGACATCGGTCTCGATCGCGTTGAGTTCCGCCTGACTGAGCACGCCCGACAGCATCAGCCGGCGCATCAGTTCATCAACCAGGGCGGCGAGAAAATGCAGTTCGCTGCGTTCCGAGACATAATCGAGATCCTGGCTGTCCATGCGGTTCCTCCAGTTGCATGGGCGGACTCAACGCGCCCGTCCCCATTTGGTTGCGGCCCGGCAACGAACGAGGTTCAACTGCCTGGCTGGATATAAGGGACGCGGGCGAAGAGTTCCCGCTCCCAGCCGCGCGGATCGCTTTCCACCCGGCTGTCGACATCGACGATCATCGTCTGGCGCCCGTCCAGCCGATATTGCGGCCAGGGCACCATCCCGGCGCCATTGGGATCACCGCACCGGGCGAACGCCAGGAAGCGCTGCATCAGCGCACGCGAGGCCGCCTGGGCGCCTGCGCCCGTGCCGGTGAAGCTGCCCGGCGCATCGAGCGTGCCGAAGGCGAGCGCGATGTCCATGGTGTGTGGCGCACCACGTTCGGGCTGGGTCGGCGAAGCGAAATCCACCTGATAGACCCAGGTCGGCGCATCGGCGCGCGCGCGCGCCTCCGCCTCCAGCACCTGCCCCGGCCAGCTGCGCCCGGCCGTGGTCGCGGCGTAGAAGATGCGCTCCGCCGACCAGTCGGGATAGCGGGCGCGATATTGGGCGACGATCCATTCGGGCGAGAGGTCCATGCGCAGTTCCGGCGCGATCCGGGCGGCGAGGTTGGACCAGTCCAGCCCCTTGAGCTTGGAGCCATGGGGATCGATGAAGGCGCGGGTCTCGTCATGGGTGTTGCCGAGCATCATCGGGATCGCCTGCGACTGGGGCGGCGCATCGGGCCAGAAGGGATGGCGCAGGAGATGGGTCATGTCGAGCACCGGTCCCATATAGAGGCCGCCGCCCAATATGGGATCTTCGGCCGCCAGAGCCTCCACCAGTTGCGCGGTCGACCGTGACAGCAAGAATGACAGGTCATCGGCCTTTACGCCCAGCCGGGCGAGATAGGCCTGCGCCCGCTTCGTCGCGTTGAGCGGGCCGGAGGCCGTCACCTGCTGCCCGCTCATGGTGATGGCGCGGTGGAACAGGCCGGCGGCGGCGGGCATCGCCATCATCGTCGCGATCTTGGCGCCGCCGCCCGACTGGCCAAAGACCAGGATATTGCCGGGATCGCCGCCAAAGGCCGCGATATTGTCGCGCACCCATTGCAGCGCGAGGATGAGGTCAAGCTGGCCCGCATTGCCGCTGTCGGCGAAGCGCGGATCGAGCCGGGCGAGATAGAGATAGCCGAAGATGTTGAGCCGGTGGTTGACCGTCACCACCACGACATCGCCCTGCGCCGCGAGCCGGTCGCCATAGGTCAGCGGATCGACCACGGAGCCGTTGGAATAGGCGCCGCCATGGATGTAGAGCATCACCGGCCGTTTGGCGCGCGGGTCCGGGCCGGGGGTCCAGATATTGAGGAACAGGCAGTCCTCGCTCTCCGGCTCCTGCTTGCCCTGTTGCGGGCAGGACGGCGCGAAGGCGCCGGCATCGGCGGTGCCGGTCCAGCCATCGGGCGCAAGCGGTGCCTGAAAGCGGCGGGGCGCGGTATCCTGACCATAGCGCAGGCCGCGAAAGACATGGAGGCCGCCTTCGCGGGTGCCGGCAACCCGGCCCTTGCGGGTGGTCACGATGCTGGAGGCGGCGGCATGAGCCGGGCGAGCGAGGCTGGCGCCCAGCAGGGCCGCAGCCCCGGTCAACGCGCTCCGCCGGTCGATATCGGGCATCCGTCCTCCTGTGGTGAAACGGGAGGCAAGAGCCTGATCGTTTGAGGTGGAAGCGCTTTGCGCTTCCGCCGATAACGTGAATCAGGCTCTCTTCTTTGATTCCAGACCTTGATTCACGCTTCAGGCTGAGTTGGCCTGAAGCGATCATGGTCTAGCCCTCCTCTTTGGTCAAGTTGGTCCTGCGCCCGCCCTTAAGGAATGGGCGCAGGACGGGATATCAGCGGGCCAGCCAGCCGCCATCGACGGCGAGGACATGGCCATGGATATAATTGGCCGCCGGCGACGCCAGGAACACGGCGGCGCCGCCAATGTCGCTCGCGTCGCCCCAGCGGCCGGCCGGGATGCGTTCCTGGATCTGGCGGTTGCGGGTCTCGTCGGCCTGCAGCGCGGCGGTGTTGTTGGTGGCGATATAGCCCGGCGCGATCGCGTTGACGTTGACGCCCTTGGCCGCCCACTCGTTCGCCAGCAGCTTGGTGAGGCCGGCGACGCCGCTCTTGGACGCGGTATAGCTCGGCACGCGAATGCCGCCCTGGAACGACAGAAGCGAGGCGATATTGACGATCTTGCCCGAGCCTTGGCGCAGCATGTGCCGCCCGGCCGCCTGGGCGAGGAAGAAGGTCGACTTCAAATTGGTGTCGATCACCGCATCCCAGTCTTCCTCGGTGAAGTCGACGCTGTCGGCGCGGCGGATGATGCCGGCATTGTTGATGAGGATGTCGAGGCCGCCCAGCTTCGCGATCGTCTCGTCGACGACGCGCTGCACCGGTTCGATGCTCGACAGGTCGGCCGAGACGATCTCAGCCTTGCGGCCGAGCGCGCGGACCTTCTCGACGGTCTCTTCCGCCGGGGTGCGGCCGACCGCCGCGATGTCGGCGCCGGCCGCCGCCAGCGACAGCGCGATCGCCTGGCCGATGCCGGTATTGGCGCCGGTGACGATGGCACGCCTGCCGCCAAG
>NZ_JACIEU010000023.1:0-43073 GCF_014197035.1 Sphingobium scionense
GCATGTCCGGTTCGATGAGCAGGGAGTGGAAACGGACCGTCTGGCAAGCCCCACAGGCGCGCCGCACGACACCGCGCCACTTCCTGACTCTACCGGCAGCCGACTCCGCGTGAGGGTCCGCTATCCCCGCCACCCGGCTCCGATCCGGACATTCGCCTAACGGCCAGTGCGCGACAGGGAGGGTTAGCGGAAAGCGTCTCCTTCTTCGGCAAATCGGAGAGGGAGACGCTCCATAGCCTTACTGAGTTGGAAATGCCTGGCGGAAGATAGCGCCGGTTCACGTGGCTCTTCGTCGCTCGATCAGTTCGTACAGGCTAGCTGTCGTGATGCGGGTAGCCTTGCCCAACCTTACGGTGTCGATCTCTCCGGCCGCAATTAGCGCATAGAGCTTGGTGCGCCCAACACCGATCATCCGCGCCGCGTCATTGACGCGCACGCAGATGGGATCAGGGGAAGGAGGATTGCTCATTTCGGATCACCCACCGACGCTCGGTAGGTGACGGGATCGGCAAGCCAATGATTGATTGCAGACTCCCGCCATCCCGCACCATGCACACTGATTTTGATCTGGGCGGGAAAGGTGCCGTCCGCAATCTTGCGATAGAGGGTCGAACGAGAAAGCCCAGTGCGGGCGAGAACGGTTTTCATTCGAATGATACGATCGGAACTGTTCATGGGGCAGTGTCCTCATTTCATGACGTTGCATACGCCCCCTCCGATCAACATCAGACGGCCGGAGCCGCCCTGCAAGAGGGTGGGACTAGGCGTCACGGACCGAAAAGCGCGCAAAGCGTGGACGTCTGGAGACTTCTGAAAACAATTGGGAACGGCTGTGGATGATGGCGTAGCCAAGTAAAGGCTTGGCGATCAGCGCAGATTTTTTCCCATATCGTCCCAATGGATGAGCATCCGGACGTTACGGATCGCCAAATTGGCGATCTACATTCGATTTAGGTCGAGTCGTTCATGGCGATCTCCAACAAAATGGAGGTCTGCCCGCCATCAACGAGCATGCTGGAATTGTTCTCCGGATACAACAGGCAGGGGCTCCGTCTTTCAGGCCTTACCCTGTTCCTTTTCCATCCGCTCGACTTCGCGTTCGAGAACCTCGCGAATGAAGCCTGCCCGCCGCTTGGTTCCAACCAGCTTATCAATCCGCTCGCCCAATCCTTCGGGCAAACGCACATTGGTCGATCTGAGGTTAAGCGGCGGTCTTCCCATGCTTTCGTCGTAACTGCCCGCGAACCCCATTCAACAGGAAGAAGAATAAGCGGCACCGCTTATTGCAATATTGTGCGTTTTGCCGTTATAAGCGATGCCGGTTAATCCGTCTGCGAGACTGAACCGACCTCCAGACGGCTGAATGGAGTGAATGCGATGAGCATCAACGACATGTTCGCCAACGAATCAGTGGGCCGCACGTCTCGGCGTGAGCTCCTGCGAAGTTTCGCAATTGCAGGAGCGGGGAGCGCGATCGTTATTGCTCCTTGGAGTGAAGCGTTGACTGCACTGCAGAGGCAATATGCAGACGCGCCGGTGACCTTGCGCCGCAGCCGCGAAAGCCGGGACCTGAGCCGAGACCGTTTTCAGAGCGCCGAGATCGCCTTTGCCGGGACCGAGGCCGGCTTTTTCAGGCGGCATGTCCGCACGACGCTTCATCAGGCCGGCGCGGTCGCAAAACTGGCGCTGTGCGCATATCTGCTCGACGTCGGCTTCTCCGACGCGTGGAATGCCGAGCATATCCGCCAGGATATTGCCAAGGCGCTGGCCTATGCCAACGCGACCGGTTTTGGTCTTGATTGCCCCGACATGGCGCGGCTGGCGGTCATTCTCACGCCTTATTGGAAATGGGGCTATCCCCATTTGATCGGCGATCCGCCGATGGATGATGGCGGCTTTTCCCCCGACCAAGTTTGCCTGCTGATCCGTGCCTTGCTGGATCGCGTGCATGACGTCACCGGTCATGCCCGTCTCGCGACGGCAGACCAGCGGAACACGACGATAGCATCATGACGCTGCGCACCGACTTCGGCCATCTTCCAGCCTCGATCCAGCATGAGCTTGAGCAGGTGACATGGATGGTCTTCGAGACCTTCGCGGAATGCTGCAAAGGCAGGCTGTCGCAGCAGTATCGCGAGGGGCGTATCCTGGCAGTCATTCTGCACGGCCCGCACGCTGAGCAGGCATGGGAGGACGTTCCGCCGGGCGCGGCGTTCCGGCTGATGCTGATCGTTAACCATGTGCGCCTAGCGCGCAGCGATCAGGATTGGCGATTAATGCGAGAGCGATTGCGCCGCGCATGGGAGCATGGCGAGATCGCCCGGCCGGTCCGGATGTCAGTGGAAAGCCTGGACCGGATCAACAGTGCTCTTGTCGATGCCGTGCCCCATTTCGTCACGATCGCGGAACAGGGGGTAGCGCTGTATCAGGCGGAAGGATTGCGCCTCAAAGCGCCGCGCCATTTGCCCGAGGAAGAGAGAGCCAGAAGGGCCGGAGCAGAATTCGCGCGCTGGCATAAAAATGGCTGCGACTTTCTGGCTGGTGCAGCCTTTTATCGCGACAGGGGGAATATGCGGATGGCCGCATTGCTTCTGCACCAGTCCTGCGAGCATCTCTATCAGAGCATATTATGGTCCTTCACGCTCCATGGACCACGCACCCATGCACTGGATGAATTGCGCGAAGCGGCCGAGGCGCTGGCGCCCGATCTCCGCGCCGCGTGGCCGCGCGAAGATCGGCACCAGCGACGCGCCTTCGGATGCATTCGCAGAGCCTATGTGGAGGCCCGTTATGAACGGTCCTATCGCATCACGCCGGCCGAACTGGTCTGGGCGCTGGAACGAGGCGAGGCGCTCAAGCAATTGGCAGCACAATGTTGGCGCGAGCATGACGCATCGCTTGCCAATCAGCATCAACTGACAGCATCGGAGCCTCCTCCACCTCCGCCATCGCTGATCCTGGCGCAGAATTCTCGCCGACTGCCGCCGCTGTTACCCGCAGCCGTAGGTGCGCGCCGATACCGGTCGCCCTTGGTTCGGCTGCGCGGCCTTTTACATGCCGCAGGACGCAGCAATGCCATCAGGCGCTGGGTAAAGCGAACCTCTCTGTTTTCCGCTGGCCTCTGCCTGTTCTTCGCCGGGGCTGAGGCGATGCATTGGCGTTTGCGCGCAGGTCCAGTTATTCCATCTGAGCCGGCCAAGCTGACCGCCATTCTCGATTTCGATATTCACGCCGAAACCGTGTTGCAGGCGGTTGGCGCAGTCGCCAATCGAGCCGGCTATCGGATCGCAGCCAATGAGGACATCTGGACCGTCCGCTGGACCGGAACCTATCGCGCCAAGGCGACGACCTTCGACGCGCTTGCCGACATTCTCTACGGCTCAGGGCTTTGCCCGACCATCAGGGATGATCTGATCACCATACGCTTCTGCGATCCATCCGGCCGCTTTGTCATCGCCAGCACGGACGAAATCGTGCGGCCAGGCGAGCGGGCAAGCACGACAATCTATCGCTCGCGCTGATCGCTTTCAGCCTCGAACGCACGCTTGCCCTTGCGTTGCCATAGTGCCAGCGCCTGTTGCCGATCCTCTCCGCGCAGCCTGTCCGCGACGGCAAGAAAGGCGCCATAGAGGGTGGCACGATCGTCATCGGCCAAATCGACCAGGCCGGCCTTGATGACGAGGCCACCCAATTCGATCAGATGACGGGTGCGTTCCCGGCGTTTGACGGCCCAGTCTCGCATGTCGGTTCTTGCCTTCTGTGCCTCAAGCCGATGCCGAGCCACCGTCGAGCGGGAGAGTGCCGCTCTGGAGGCGATCAGGTCCGCCCGCAGGCTGGCGCTTGTCGCCGCGAAAGAAGGCGGCGCCCGCCTTGCGCCACGCCTCCTTGGCTGTCGCATCCTTGCTGCGCGCTGCATGAAGGAGCACACCGGCCAGCATATCGGCGTCGAGCCCATCCGCGCCGGTTGCCGCGACCAGTTCGCCCAACTGGCGTACGCGCCGTTCCTTCAGCTGCTTTGCCTTGTCAGCCAGCGCCTTCAGTTCCGAATCAAAATCGCGGGGTTTGCGCATGATCAAGTCTCCGTTGAATGATGATGCGCTCATGATAGAAGAAGGGTCTGTGGCATGCAGTAGAGTCGCCGGGACCGCCTGACACCGCCTAGTTCCTTCCAGGAAAAATTCGAGAAGGGCGCGCTTATACGTCGTTCCGACGTGCGGCTCAGCATAGTAAATGGATAATCGTTATGGCGATCTTCCATTTTTCCGTTCAGGTCATCAGTCGCGCAGTGGGTCGCTCTGCCGTATCGGCTGCTGCCTATCGTGCAGGCGAGCGACTGCATGATGAGCGCCTGGATCGCGACCATGACTTCACGAGCAAGGCAGGCGTCGTCCATTCGGAAATCCTCCTGCCCGAAGGCGCGCCCGAACGCTTCTCGGATCGCGCCACCCTCTGGAACGAAGTTGAGGGATGCGAGAAGCGCAAGGACGCGCAGCTAGCGCGCGAAGTCGAGTTCGCCATTCCGCGCGAAATGAATCAGCAGCAGGGCATCGCGCTCGCGCAGGATTTCGTGCGGACCGAGTTTGTCGAGCGCGGCATGATCGCAGACTTGAATGTGCATTGGGATATGGGCGCGGACAAGTTGGCGAAGCCCCACGCCCATGTCATGCTCACCATGCGCGAAGTCGGCGAAGACGGGTTCGGCGCAAAGGCCCGCGACTGGAACCGCACCGAGCTTGTGGAGCAATGGCGCGAGCGCTGGGCCGATCACGTCAACGCCCGTCTTGCCGCACTCGATATAGACGCGCGCATAGATCACCGCAGCCTTGAGGCGCAGGGCATCGACCTTGAGCCGCAAGACAAGATCGGCCCCGCCGCCTCGCGCATGGGTGAACGCGGCCTTGAGTCAGAGCGGATCGAGGATCACCGCGCCGTCGCGCAACGCAACGGCGATCGGATCATCGCCGATCCGTCCGTGGCGCTGAGCGCCATCACTCACCATCAGGCGACGTTCACCACGCGCGACCTTGCCATGTTCATCCACCGGCACAGCGACGGCAAGGAGCAGTATGACCGCGCGATGAGCGCGGTTCGTGCCTCGCCCGACCTGATCGCGCTGGGCAAAGACGGGCGCGAAGAGGAACGCTTTACCTCGCGCGACATGATCGAAACCGAGCAGCGCTTGCAGCGCGCGTCCGAACTCATGGCTGAGCGGGAGCGGCACCGCACGGACGAGAATTCGCGGGAGGCGGCATTGGTCAGCGCGGAGGGGCGCGGATTGTTGCTGTCGGGCGAGCAGCGCGCGGCGTTCAAGCATGTGACCGGCGATCGGGATTTGAGCATCGTCGTTGGCTACGCAGGCACCGGCAAGAGCGCGATGCTGGGCGTGGCGCGGGAGGCGTGGGAGCGGTCGGGATTCGAGGTGCGTGGCGTGGCGCTGTCGGGCATCGCAGCGGAGGGGCTGGAGAATGGTTCCGGCATTGCCTCGCGGACCATCGCAAGCATGGAATATGGCTGGGCCAACGGGCGCGATTTTCTGACTGCCCGCGACGTGTTGGTGATCGACGAGGCGGGCATGGTCGGCACGCGCCAGATGGAGCGTGTCCTATCCCATGCCGAAGCGGCGGGCGCGAAGGTTGTGCTGGTCGGTGACGCCGAGCAGTTGCAGGCGATCGAGGCGGGCGCGGCGTTCCGCGCCATCCATGAGCGCCATGGCGGCGTCGAGATCACCGAAATCCGCCGCCAGCATGAAGACTGGCAGAAGGATGCCACCCGCCATCTGGCGACCGGCCGAACCGGCGAGGCGATCCGGGCCTATGCGGATCGCGGCATGGTCCATGCCGCCAAGACGCGCGAGCAGGCGCGTGACGATCTGATCGATCGTTGGGACACGGCGCGGCAGGCCGAACCCGACAAGACGCGTATGATCTTCACCCACACCAATGACGAGGTGCGGAACCTCAACGACATGGCGCGCGACAAGCGCCGCGAGGCGGGCGAACTGGGCGACGATGCGCGGGTGAAGACCGCCAATGGCGACCGGGATTTCGCATCCGGGGATCGCGTCATGTTTCGGCGCAACGAACGCAGCATGGACGTGAAGAACGGCACGCTGGGGACCATCGAGCGGGTCAACGAGCAGAGCATGACCGTACGGACCGATGACGGGCGCTCCGTGTCGTTCGATTTGAAAGATTATCGCGACCTCGACCATGGCTATGCCGCCACGATCCACAAAACGCAGGCGGTCAGCGTCGATCGCACCCATGCGCTGGCCACGCCGGGGATGGACCGACACGGAACCTATGTCGTCCTTACCCGCCACCGGGAGGGCGTGGACTTCCATTATGGGCGGGATGATTTCAAGGACGACTCCCGGCTTGTCCGCACCCTGTCCCGCGAGCGCGCCAAGGACATGGCAAGCGACTACCGCCAGGTCGATCCCGCCAGGGAATTTGCCGAGCGACGCGGTATCAGCTTTGGCGAGCGCGTCGCGGAAACCGTCAGCCCGATCGCGGAGAAGGCGCGCGGGATCTTCGACGGGTTGCGCCTCTCGCTCCCCGGTCAGGATCGCGCGGCATCGCCTACGCCCGCACCCGAGGGCGGCATGTTCGGCGGCCTCGATCTTGGCCATTTCGTTTCCGCGCCCGTTCACGATCCCGCCCGCCAGCAGCAGCGCGACCACGCCCCTCAGCAGATGCGCGCAGGCGGATTGCGCGGCGCTGTCGAGCGATACGCCAAGGCGGTGGATGCGATCCGGCAGATCCGCGCGCAGGGCATCGGCGCCATGCCCCACCAGCGCGAGGCGCTGGCCAAGGCCCGCGACGCCCTCGACGCGATCCGGCCCGAAGGCTCGACAGATTTGAACAGTGCGTTTCGGGCTGGCCCGGAACTGATCCGCGAGGCAGCGGAAGGGTGCGGCCATGACGCTGTGCGTGCGATGCAGGCGGAGGCGGAAATCCGGATCGACCCCTTCCAGCGCGCCGACAGGTTCGTGGAGGGCTGGCAGCAATTGCAGCGTCAGCATCAGGAACTTGTGCGAGACGGCAATTTCCGGGCGGCGAAGACCACCGCGCAGCACATGGCCGACTTGGCGAAAAGCCTTGAGCGTGACGCCCAACTTGAATCGGTGCTGGGCCTGCGCAGCGGGGAGCTTGGCCTTGAAATCGGTCAGGACATGGATCGCAGCATCGGCCGCGACCTCGCCGCTTCCATTCCCTTCGATCATGGCCGCGGCATGAGCCGCGGCATGGAACGCTAGCCCAAGGAGACATGACTATGGACGACCAATCCCTGTCGAACGAGCCGGAACCCCAGCCACCGACCGGCACGGCGGCGGAGGCATTCGCGAAACTGGCGGCGCGCGTGGAGGCGATGGAGCAGCGGCTTGACGGACGCTTGGCGGTAATCGCCCGCGCCCTTGAGCATATCGCGGTCGAGAAGCAGAGCATCGAGATTCCCGATTACAGTCCGACGCTCGCCAAGATCAATGCCGCCTTGGCCGAGGTTGCCAGGCACATGAAAGTGCTGTCCCAGTCCGAAGCGCTCAACATGACCCCAGAGAGCATGGCGCGACGAATTATCGTGTCAGCGCAAGCTGCGCGAGAGGAGGACAAGGCCTCCATCAAGCAGGCGCAGGCGCTCCTGCGTGAGGCCCATGCTGGCCAGATGCGTTGCATAGGCGCGATCCGCAGCAAGGGTCTGCAACGCCGGCACAACCTTTATACCGGTATTGGCACGGCGCTGGTGATATCGCTCCTGTGGCTGTTCTATCCGGGATGGGCGGCGAGCCTTGCACCCACTGGCTGGCACTGGCCCGAACGGGTTGCAAAGCGCACCATGGGGGAGCCGACGCTATGGGATGCAGGTATCCGCCTGATGCAGGCCGGAAATGCGAAAGAATGGCAGGCTGTCGTGGATGCCACTGATCTGGTGCGCAACAACCGCAGACCCATAGCTGCTTGCGCGACGACGGCGAGAAAAGCAGAAGGGCCGGTACGGTGTGAGATAACGATTGGTGGCCACCTACTTGGGCAGAATCCCGGACTCTCCCGCTTGCGAACGAAACAGCGGCAACTTTGTAACCGCTGACCGCCTCAGGAGACCAAATAATCTGACATATTAACTGAACAATATAATTATTAATATTATTACGTATTTTTCAACTAAACTATGACAGAATACCATTCTGATAGTATGAAATATTCAAATTCATCGGATAAGAAATTTGTTTAATTGTAGATAAATACTATTTGATAGATTTAAAAATCTGCAGTTATGCTCACGATTATAATTTTATTTAATTTGCACATTTTTAACTTAATAAATTTCACAAATTGCCTCTTGCAATGTTGAATTTTGGATGCAACATTTCAAATGTTGAATCTGGAATCGGCGTATATTTCATGGATAATGCAATAGGTCGCCGCCAGCGTCATTGAATAAATTTCTATAGTGAGGGGCTGTCATGAGTGGATTAAAATTGTTCGCGGCTTTTGCATCCCCATTCCTTATATTGGCAAGTCCGGCGCAGGCAGTTGGCGATGCTGGAACATTTTATGTGTTAGAGGTGTCTGTCGAGGGCAATGAGCCTATCGTCTATGTAAAGGCGACAGGCATTAACAACCCAGATGGATGCTCCAGTACAAGCGCCATTTCGCTGACTGCTGTTAGCGAGGATGTGCAAGATCGAATGTTGGCGACTGCGCTCACGGCCAAGGCCAGCGGCAAGCGATTAGGTGGATGGCTGAACGGCTGCGTCTCATCGCCTTGGGGGACGATTCCCAAGGCTATTAACGTGAGCCTAAAAGACTGAAAATCAGCGCCCTGAATGGGAAGGTCAACAGGAGGATGAGCATGCCCAGCGCTATCCGCAGGCGAAGATTTATCCGTTGGAAGAGCACGGTCCTCGCAGTTTTGGGTTCGGCCTTTTGCACCGCAGCTGCGCATGCTGCCAGCACGACGACTTACACTTACGATGCGCTCGGCAGGCTGGTGCAAGCCAGTACGACAGGAACGATCAACAACGGTGCGCAAATGACCACCACCTATGATGCGGTAGATAACCGCACGACCTATCAGGTCAATGGATCAGCTTCCAAGGTAGTGGTCGTGCCGCTCAATGGCCTGACGGTCATTCCTTTGCAGGATAATTGATCGGGTATTCGGCCTTAACGCTGCTTGAATTGCAAAATTGGAACGTGGGGGCAGCCATGACTATAACGACGCTGATTAAAAAGCGTGGCTTGCGATCAGCAATGTCGTCACTGGCGTTTTTCGCCGCCACCAGTCTTGCTACACCTGCTCTCTCGCAGATTCCGCAAGATCCTGACGGGCGCTACGATACGAAATTTCGAGGTGTCGATCTCAATCTCGGCCATTTCGCGGAAACCGCGACTGACATTTCAATCGGCGCGAACGGTGACACGTTGGAATTCTCCCGCATGTACCGAAGCGGACGACGGGCCGACGTCCAGGCCGTTAATGTGGGCGAATCTCATGGATCGCAATCTATCTTCATCCAGTGCTGGGGAGCTAATTACAGCGATCAGCCAGGCACGGGATATCCGCTTTGCCGAGGGCAAGGCATGTCCGTGCTCATTGCCGGTGAATGGTATCCGTTCAATAGAGTGTCCGGTACATTTGTGCCGTTCTACACGGACGGTTCCACTCTTACAGAAAGCGATACTGGTCTAGTCTTTTCGACCGCTAATGGCGTCACGTATAATTTCACGAAGGCATCGTCAAACTGGTGCGGCATGGGAACTTGCCTGCTCGTTTCGAGCATCAAGCGGCCTAACGGCAACATAATATCCTATAGCTACGAAGTCGCCTTCAATCGGTCAGGTGGCTGGCCTGCCCAAAGGCGGCTGACACAGGTCATAGACAGCTACGGCAATGGCTTGAACTTCTCCTACGTTTCTCCAGCAGGAGGAACGGCAGGCAGCACCCCGACGCTGGCATTCACCAAAAAGGTTACGATTGCATCCGTCGCCGCTTTCAACAGCGCTTGTAATGGCAATGCAAGCGAAGGCTGCACGACCGGCACGCTCCCGTCCGTCAATTACGCCTATACGGACATGTCAGATTCGCAGCCGCTGCGATTGGATTCGGTTTCCAAGGGCGGCCTGACTTTCAATCTCACATGGTCCGGGCAGAGCCTGGTTTCTACAGCGCTTTCCGGGCAGTCGCCCGCCTATACCAATACCTATGTCAGCGGCCGGGTTACCGAGCAACTGGATCAAGGCGGCCGAAAGTGGCTCTTCACCAGAAGCTTCTCTGGATCGGCTACCACAAAAACAGAAGTCTCTGATCCTGCCAATAACAAGACGACATTCAATTATATTACGACCCGGCTTAGCCCTTCATCGGTGCAGGATGCAGCAGACAAAATCACATCATATGAGTATTTCGATACAGGGCTTGTCAAGAAGGTCACATTCCCCGAACAAAATTCGCTCGAATTTACCTATGACGCCCGAGGCAACCTGACAAAGCGGCAAGCAATATCGAAAACACCGGGAACTCCTGCCAATATCGTCACCGAGTGGGATTTTGAGGATACATGCACGTCGATCGTAAAATGCAACAAGCCGATCTGGTCGAAGGATGCGAACTTACAGCAAACGGACTATGAATATGATGGCGTAACGGGTCAGATAAAAAGTGTAACCCTGCCTGAGCCTGCAAGCGGCGCTGGGCGTCCGCAAACTCGGTACGGCTATACGAACTATCAGGCATATTGGAATGTAGGTGGAACGATATCTCCATCGGGCAAGCCTGTCAGCATGCTCACTTCCATCTCCTCCTGTTCAACCGGGAGCGCTCCCTCTTGCGTTGGAAGCGCGAGTGAGAGCAGGACGACCATGAACTATGGTCCTCAGACCGTTGGAACCGCCAATAATCTGGCGTTGGTTTCCGCAACCTCACTGGCAGGCGATAGCAGCATCTCGGCATCCACCAGCTATGTTTATGACATTGCGGGCAACATAATGAAGGTGGATGGGCCCTTAAGCGGTAGTGCCGACACAGTCCGTTTTTTTTACGACATCGCGCAACGGCAGACAGGTGAAATCGGACCGGACCCCGATGGTGCGGGCGCACTTCTCAATCGTGCGGTGCGATACACCTATGGCACCAACGGATTGGTATCCACTATCGAAAGCGGTACCACAACAGGCCAAACAGCAACTGCTTGGGCTGGCTTCGCACCGTTGAACACGGTGACATTGAATTACAATAGCGGTGCCGACCTCATCAAGCAGACCTATACCGCCGGAGGCCAGCGATATTCCGTTCAGCAGTTCAGCTATGACAATGTTGGGCGCCTGGAATGCACCGCTTCTCGAATGACCAGTAGCGCCTGGGATTCGCTGCCTACCTCCACTTCAGCCGCTTGCCAGCAACCGACGACACCCCCCTCCACACCAGATCGAATTTTGCGTACCCAATATGATGCAGTCGGGCGCGTTTCCGTGCAGCAAAGCGCTTATGGTGTCACCACGGCGAACGGGTTTCCCGCAACCTTGCAGCGCAATGAGGCGACGAACACTTATACTGACAACGGTCGACTAGCGTCCGTCTCCGACGCGAAAGGCAACAAAACCACCTATCAATATGATGGCTATGATCGGCTCCTGAAAACCTGCTACCCGGCGGCCGGGATAACAGGGTGCACCTCTGCCACCGACTATGTGCAATCCAGCTATGACCCCAATGGCAATGTCACAAATCTGAGATTGCGCGACGGCCAGAATATCGCCTTTAGCTACGACAACCTGAATCGTCTGACATTCAAGAACCTGCCCGGAAGCGAGCCTGATGTCACCTATGGATACGACCTGCTTGGTCGAATGACCTCGGCGAGCCAGAGCGGCAACGTTCTGTCTTTCACCTATGACGCGCTTAATCGGAACCGGAAGCAGATCGGCCCTCAGGGCGAAATGAAATATGATTATGACGCCGCAAATCGGCGGACGCGCATGGAATGGCCCGATGGCTTCTATGTAAATTACGACTGGGATTTGACAAATGCGGTGACGGCGGTTCGCGAAAACGGTGCGACCAGCGGAGTTGGCCTTCTTGCAACCTACGGCTATGATAATTTGGGCAGGCGTACGAGCGTCAGCCGTGGCAATGGCACGTCGACCAGTTATGGCTATAATCCCGGCTCACAACTGACCTCATTGGCGCAAAATCTTGCGGGAACGGCGAATGACCAGACATTGGGCTTTTCCTACAATGTGGCCAGCCAGATAATTTCGCGCACGTCTTCCAACGACGGCTATGCATTTACACAGCAATATAACGCCAACCGCACCTACGCGGCGAACATTCTGAATCAATACACCACTGCCGGCAATGCGTCGCCCACCTATGACGGGCGGGGAAATTTGATCGCCAACCAGGGCAAGAGCTACAGCTACAGTTCGGAAAACTACATGCTGACGGCCCCCGGCGTCACGATGAGCTACGATCCGCTTGGTCGCCTTTATCAAAGCACAGGCAGCTCGACATTGCGCCGGGCTTATGATGGGATCGCACTGGCTGCTGAGTATAACACGTCCAATGCGATGCAGCGCCGATATGTTTCAGCGCCGGGTTTGGATGAGCCTTTGGTCTGGTATGAAGGAAGCGGCACGACGGATCGGCGTTGGTATCATGCAGATGAGCGCGGCAGCATCATAGCGATCTCGAACGGTTCTGGCGCAACCATCGCGACCAACCGTTATGACGAATGGGGTAACCCGCAGACGAGTAATGTTGGTGCATTCCAGTATACCGGTCAAATCTGGTTTTCGGACCTCAATTTATATTACTATAAAGCGCGGATGTATGATGCTCGGCTTGGACGGTTCATGCAGACCGATCCTATCGGATATGCAGACAGTATGAACCTCTATGCCTATGTCGCAAACGATCCGCTGAACTGGGCCGATCCACTTGGTTTGCAGGGATGCCCAGCGAATGATCCATATTGTGTCGATACCACCGTTGAGATTCCGGGTTCCAATGGTGGGTCGAACAGTAATGGTAATTACGGAGGATATTATGGCCCATCGCCGGGCCAGCAGGATTTTGGTGGCGGAGCTGCATTGACCGCCATTCTTCGCAACTTGCGGCGCCCTCCTGCAAATCTGGCGAAAGGTCCTATTTTTGGTGAAACGCCGCAAAAGATGGAGCCTTGCAGCGGTGCCCAGAAAGCAGGTCAATGGCTTGGTGACAATGTCGGAAAGGTCGGCTCTCTTGCTACCAACCTTGGGTTGACGGCTACAACTGCGGGGGGCGGGCTTTTCCTGGCAGGGATGGGTCAGATTGGACGCGGAAACTTCGTGGGTGGGCTTAGAACCGGCATGTTGGGGTTCATAGCCATGGAGAAGGGCGCAGAGTTGACGGGCGTCGGTGGCCTGATAACTGCGGGGGGCGGCGTCATTTCCGCTGTGAGTGGATCGGGTAAGCCAGCCACTGTTGAGGGGCTTACCCGCTTGTCCACCTCTCTACTTCCGTCAGGGCCGATCAAGGATTTTGCGTCCGAAGCCATATCCAAAGGTCTGGATGCGGTTATCCCCGATATAAGGTCTTGCGCACCATGAAGAATATGCTGATCTACTTCATAATGGCATTCGGAGTATTTCTGACATGCTGTATAATAATGGCGTTCTTTGGTTCCGAGTTAAACAATAGATTTGCCATCATAATGTTCATGGTGATCTGGGGTGTGTCAGCGTTGCTTTGGCCGGTGTTCGGGATGCGCGCTTTCAAAGAGTGGGCTACCAAGTTGACCAAGTGAGCGGCAGTTCGGCTCCGTAGGCCACATGCGGGCGAACGCAAGATTAAAGGATTAGCTCCCCTTGTGGGGTTAAGCTGTTGTCTGCACATCGTTTTTTGACGGGACAGGATGGCGCTATCGGGAGACCGATGGCGCCATGCTCGTATCAAGCCGTTGATCCTGTTGGTGGAATGCGGGCGCCATGAATCTCGCGCGCCCTTTGGAGGCCGCCCTCATTGCTGGCGCGGGGTCGCACTCGCATGCTCGCGCGGGTGTTGGACGCACGCCGTTGGCGCAGGAAGTGTAATGCACCGTACGCACGGGTGCTGCGGCCTGAAAGTCACGTATTATCAATGGGATATGTCTGTCCTACGCGTCAGACACCGGCGTCGTATTTTGTCTGACGCGTAGGACAAGCGCGGGTTGGTGGCAACCAAGCCTTTGTAATCCCCTGTCATTATCTGTCTGACGCGTATGACAGAGCTGCAAAACGCCTCCATCGTGGGGCGCGGTATGGATGCCGTCCCCTGATGCGCTCTGTCGCCGCCATGCCGCCAGTCAGCGGCCGATGAAGAATCAGGGGGCAGCAACCTCCTGACCCGTCACGGTCGCGTGCTGGGCGAGCATGGCGTCAAGCACCTGGCTGACGGCCTTCTGGCTTGCCTTGGGCAGCTTGGCGATGGCGTCGAGCTGCTGTTCGATCCGGGATGGCGGGCCGCGCCGGGTGCGGCGCTCGGCGGGCGCGGCCAGCGCGGCGCTGGCGTCGTCGCCGATCAGCGCGTCGATCGTGGTCTTGAAGATGCGGGCGAGCCTGGGGAGCATGGACACCGGCACGCGGCGACGGCCGACCTCGTAGGAGGCGTATTGCGGCTGCGGGATGCCGATGCTGTCGGCGACCTGCTGCTGGGTCAGGGATGCGGCCTGGCGGGTCTGGGCAATACGCTTGCCGAGCTGCTCGAAAAAATGGCGTTCATCGGGAGACATGGTGAGATCGAGGGCCAGTTGTCTGTTGGTGCGCTGTCTCATGTCTAACCCCGGTTTTTGCGAACGGCCTTGACTCTATGCCATAATGACATAACAACTGTCGAGTTGTTAGTGCATTTTACGCTTGACAGGGTTTTGGCGGGAGTCGGTTTTTATGGCACGAATCGCGGATAGCGAGATCGAGCGGCTGAAGGCCGAGGTGAGCCTTGTGCGGCTGATCGGGTCGACGGGCGTGAAGCTGGCGCGGCGCGGCAAGGACGAGCTGCTGGGCTGCTGCCCGTTCCATGAGGACGGCACGCCGTCGCTGTCGGTGAGCGTGGGCAAGAACCTGTTCCACTGCTTCGGCTGCCAGGCATCGGGCGGTCCGATCGACTGGGTGATGAAACGCGAGGGCGTGAGCTTCCGCCATGCGGTCGAGCTGCTGCGCGACGGGGCGGCGCTGGAGCCGCCATCGTCATCGCCGGTGCGGGCGACCGTGCGCCGCCTCGCGCCTCCGGTCAGTATGGACGCCGACGATGCGGCGCTGCTGGATCAGGTGATCGGCTATTATCACGAGACGCTCAAACAGTCGCCCGAAGCCCTGGCCTATCTGGCGGCGCGTGGCCTGTCGCACCCGGAGCTGATCGAGCGGTTCCGCCTGGGCTATGCCGACCGCACGCTGGGACTGCGCTTGCCGGAGAAGAACCGCAAGGCGGGCGCGGACATACGGGGCCGTCTCGAACGGATCGGCATCTACCGGGCAAGTGGCCACGAGCATCTGACCGGCAGCATTGTGGTGCCGGTGATCGACGCGCAGGGCGTCGTCACCGAGGTCTATGGCCGCAAGATCAGGAACAATCTGCGGGCGGGCACGCCGATGCACCTCTACCTTCCCGGCCCCCATCGCGGCGTGTGGAATCTGGACGGCATCATGGGGTCCGGCGGCGAGGTGATCCTGGCCGAGGCACTGATCGACGCGATGACCTTCTGGGTAGCCGGGTTCCGCAACGTGACCGCCGCCTATGGCACGGGGGGCTTTACCGACGATCATCTGGCCGCGTTCCGGGCTGCGGGGGTGGAGCGCGTGCTGATCGCGTTCGACCGCGACGAGGCGGGCGACAAGGGCGCTGCCGTCGTGGCCGAGCGGCTGATGGCGGCGGGCATCGCGGTGTTCCGCATCCTGTTCCCCAGGGGGACGGACGCCAATGCCTATGCGCTCAGTGTCACGCCCGCCTCGCGCTCGCTGGGCCTGCTGATCCGCAAGGCGGAATGGCTGGGCAATGGGCGAGCTCCCGCCATCACCAGCGCGCACGATGAGCTTGCCGCCGCCCTGGGCGCTGGCGTGGAGGATCGGGCGGAGCCATCCCCACCCCCTGTCTCAGCCGCTGAACCCGACCTTGCCGCTAGCATCGCGCCCGAACCGGAACCCGCACCGTTGCCGGAGCCGTCGATCGCCACACCGCTGCCGGAAGCGCCCATCGCCGACGCGGCCGAGATGCGCGGCGACGGCGAGATCGCCCTGCTGCTGGGCGACCGCCGTTATCGGGTGCGAGGCTGGAAGAAGCCGCTGAACCCGGAGAGCCTCAAGGTCAATCTGCTGGTCCACCGCCCCGCCGACCCGGAGGGCCGGTTCCATGTGGACACGCTGGACCTCTATGCCGCCAAGGCCCGTGCCGCGTTCGTGCGCGCCGCCGGTCTTGAGCTGGGCGAATCCGAGGATGTGTTGAAACACGACCTTGGCCGCGTTCTCCTGAAACTGGAGGAAGCGCAGGAAGCCGAGATCGCGACCGCGCTCGCCCCGGAGGACCGCCCCGGCATGAGCGCGGCCGAGCGGGCGGAGGCGATGGCGCTCTTGACCGCGCCGGACCTGATGGAGCGCATCCTCACCGACTTCGCCCTGTGCGGCGTGGTGGGCGAAGCGGTCAATATCCAGACCGGCTATCTGGCCTGCGTGTCGCGGCTGCTCGATCGGCCGCTCGCGGTCATCATCCAGTCCAGTAGCGCGGCGGGCAAGAGCGCGATGATGGACGCGGTGCTGGCGATGATGCCGGGGGATGCCCAGGTGCGCTACAGCGCCATGACCGGGCAGAGCCTGTTCTACATGGGCGAGACCAACCTCAAGCATCGCATCCTCGCCATCGCCGAGGAGGAAGGGGCATCGACCGCCAGCTATGCGCTCAAGCTGCTCCAGTCCGATGGCGAGGTGACGATCGCCAGCACCGGCAAGGATGCATCGACCGGCAACCTGGTGACGCAGCAATATAGGGTCGAGGGTCCGGTGATGCTGTTCCTGACCACCACGGCGATCGACATAGACGAGGAGCTGATGAACCGCTGCCTGGTGCTGACGGTCGATGAAAGCCGCGAGCAGACCCGCGCCATCCATGCCTTGCAGCGCCGCCGCCAGACCCTCGAAGGGCTGCTGGCCGACGAGGACCGCACGGCCGTGCTGGCGCTTCATCGCAACGCGCAGACGCTGCTGGAGAGCGTGGCGGTGGTGAACCCGTTCGCCGACACGCTGACGTTCCTCGATGACAAGACCCGCACCCGGCGCGACCATATGAAATACCTCACCCTGATCCGCGCCATCGCGCTGCTGCACCAGTATCAGCGGCCTGTGCGGACGGTCGATCACCGCGGGCGTCAGCTTCGCTATATCGAGGTGACGGAGGGTGACATCGCGCGCGCCAATGCCCTTGCCCATGAGGTGCTGGGGCGCACACTGGACGAGCTGCCGCCGCAGACCCGCGCGCTGCTCTCCCGCATCCATCGCTGGGTGGCGGCCGAGTGCGAACGGCTTGCCATGCGGCGTGCCGATCTGCGGTTCACGCGCCGCCAGATACGGGAGGTCACGGGCTGGGGCGACACCCAGCTCAAGGTCCATCTCGGCCGCCTTGCCGAGCTGGAATATGTGCTGGTCCACCGCATGAAGGTGGGCCAGGGCCATGATTATGAGCTGCTCTATGACGGCGAAGGGGAAACGGGTGAGCGGTTCCTGATGGGGCTGTCCGGCCCCGGACTCCATGCCCCCAACGAGGGTGCCGCGCGTGGTTATGATGCTCCCCGGTCGGGGGGCAGGGAAACGCGGTCGGTCCCCGGTCGGGGCGTGGACGGGGTGCGGTCGGCGGGTGGTCGCAGGGGCGAAATGGCGGCAAGCCCGCGCCCCGCAAGGCGTTCCGGCGATGGCGTGTCCGTTCCCCCCGAAACGCACATCACGCCCCTCAACGGCAGCGGCGCATCATACCCGCATCCGCTCGCCGCGTCGGCCTGATCCGGCATCGCCATGCCGCGCAAGGGCCAGACCAGAGCGAAGCCGCCGGTGGGCGATACGCGCGATCCTGACAGCCTGTATCATCACATGCTTCGGTTCAGCCAATGGCAGCGGGAGAAGGCCTACTCAGAGCGCACGGTGGAGAACCGGGAGGACGCGCTGCGCCTGTTCATAGGCTGGGCGCATGAACGTGGCCTCACCCGCCCGCAGGAGATCAGCAAACCGATACTGGAGCGATACCAGCGTCACCTGTTCCTCTACCGCAAGGCCAATGGCGAACCGCTATCGGTGCGCAGCCAGCATGTGCGGACCACGCCGATCCGCGCGCTGTTCAAGTGGCTCGCGCGGGGCAATCACATCCTCTACAACCCGGCGTCGGACCTGGAGCTGCCGCGCATGGAAAAGCGCCTGCCCCGCCATGTGCTGAACATCCGCGAGGTGGAGACGGTGCTGGCCATGCCCGACCTCGCCACCCCGATCGGCATCCGCGACCGCGCCATGCTGGAGACCTTCTACTCCACCGGCATCCGGCGCATGGAGCTGATCGGGCTGCACCTGGCCGACATCGACGCCGACAGGGGCACGCTGATGGTGCGCCAGGGCAAGGGCAGGAAGGACCGCATGATCCCGATCGGCGAGCGTGCCCTGGCCTGGATCGGCAAATATCGCGACGACGTGCGCCACACGTTCGCGTGCGGGGTCGATGACGGCACGCTGTTCCTCACCACGCTGGGCGAGGCGTTCGTGCCCAACCGCATGACCCAGCTCGTGCGCGACTATGTGAACGCGGCCGCCATCGGCAAGAGCGGGTCGTGCCATCTGTTCCGCCATACGATGGCAACGCTCATGCTGGAGAACGGGGCCGACATCCGGTTCATCCAGGCCATGCTGGGCCATGCCGAACTGTCCACCACGCAGATCTACACCCAGGTCAGCATCCGCATGTTGAAGCAGATCCACAGCGCCACCCATCCGGGGCGGCCGATCGCCGCCGCGCGCCGTCAGCATGACGGCGGCGACGGTGCTGGCGACGGCCGTGAAACCCTGCTTGCCGCGCTCGATGCCGAGGCTGACGATGAATGAGGAAGCGCAGGCCATCCGGGGATGGCCGAGAACCGAATGGATGAGAGTGCGATCCGTACCCTCGCGCAATGGCGGAAAACCGCCGATCCGACTCCCACGCATCCCATGAGGGTGCGGATCGCACTCTCGGAAAACGGCAGAAAAGCGTCATGCACCCGTGCGTGAGGTGTGTATCCTGATTACTGGCTCGATGCGTAGCATCGCAGCCCTTCTGTGCTGGCCAGTCACACGGCATCCCGCTAGGCTGCATCCATGACAATCCGCAGCGGACTCGATGTGCAACCGCGCCTCATGGCGCTGCCCTCTCCGGGCCGGAAAACCGCCTCTGGGGGTCTGCAACCCTGGGCGCGCCGCCGCGTCAGGCGGATCGGCTCGCAACCCACGGTCGCGTCTGGGGAAAACCGCCCGCGCTACGACGTTGCGCGTCGGGGTGCTGTGTTGCCGCAAAAGATGGAGCCTTGCAGCGGTGCCCAGAAAGCAGGTCAATGGCTTGGTGACAATGTCGGAAAGGTCGGCTCTCTTGCTACCAACCTTGGGTTGACGGCTACAACTGCGGGGGGCGGGCTTTTCCTGGCAGGGATGGGTCAGATTGGACGCGGAAACTTCGTGGGTGGGCTTAGAACCGGCATGTTGGGGTTCATAGCCATGGAGAAGGGCGCAGAGTTGACGGGCGTCGGTGGCCTGATAACTGCGGGGGGCGGCGTCATTTCCGCTGTGAGTGGATCGGGTAAGCCAGCCACTGTTGAGGGGCTTACCCGCTTGTCCACCTCTCTACTTCCGTCAGGGCCGATCAAGGATTTTGCGTCCGAAGCCATATCCAAAGGTCTGGATGCGGTTATCCCCGATATAAGGTCTTGCGCACCATGAAGAATATGCTGATCTACTTCATAATGGCATTCGGAGTATTTCTGACATGCTGTATAATAATGGCGTTCTTTGGTTCCGAGTTAAACAATAGATTTGCCATCATAATGTTCATGGTGATCTGGGGTGTGTCAGCGTTGCTTTGGCCGGTGTTCGGGATGCGCGCTTTCAAAGAGTGGGCTACCAAGTTGACCAAGTGAGCGGCAGTTCGGCTCCGTAGGCCACATGCGGGCGAACGCAAGATTAAAGGATTAGCTCCCCTTGTGGGGTTAAGCTGTTGTCTGCACATCGTTTTTTGACGGGACAGGATGGCGCTATCGGGAGACCGATGGCGCCATGCTCGTATCAAGCCGTTGATCCTGTTGGTGGAATGCGGGCGCCATGAATCTCGCGCGCCCTTTGGAGGCCGCCCTCATTGCTGGCGCGGGGTCGCACTCGCATGCTCGCGCGGGTGTTGGACGCACGCCGTTGGCGCAGGAAGTGTAATGCACCGTACGCACGGGTGCTGCGGCCTGAAAGTCACGTATTATCAATGGGATATGTCTGTCCTACGCGTCAGACACCGGCGTCGTATTTTGTCTGACGCGTAGGACAAGCGCGGGTTGGTGGCAACCAAGCCTTTGTAATCCCCTGTCATTATCTGTCTGACGCGTATGACAGAGCTGCAAAACGCCTCCATCGTGGGGCGCGGTATGGATGCCGTCCCCTGATGCGCTCTGTCGCCGCCATGCCGCCAGTCAGCGGCCGATGAAGAATCAGGGGGCAGCAACCTCCTGACCCGTCACGGTCGCGTGCTGGGCGAGCATGGCGTCAAGCACCTGGCTGACGGCCTTCTGGCTTGCCTTGGGCAGCTTGGCGATGGCGTCGAGCTGCTGTTCGATCCGGGATGGCGGGCCGCGCCGGGTGCGGCGCTCGGCGGGCGCGGCCAGCGCGGCGCTGGCGTCGTCGCCGATCAGCGCGTCGATCGTGGTCTTGAAGATGCGGGCGAGCCTGGGGAGCATGGACACCGGCACGCGGCGACGGCCGACCTCGTAGGAGGCGTATTGCGGCTGCGGGATGCCGATGCTGTCGGCGACCTGCTGCTGGGTCAGGGATGCGGCCTGGCGGGTCTGGGCAATACGCTTGCCGAGCTGCTCGAAAAAATGGCGTTCATCGGGAGACATGGTGAGATCGAGGGCCAGTTGTCTGTTGGTGCGCTGTCTCATGTCTAACCCCGGTTTTTGCGAACGGCCTTGACTCTATGCCATAATGACATAACAACTGTCGAGTTGTTAGTGCATTTTACGCTTGACAGGGTTTTGGCGGGAGTCGGTTTTTATGGCACGAATCGCGGATAGCGAGATCGAGCGGCTGAAGGCCGAGGTGAGCCTTGTGCGGCTGATCGGGTCGACGGGCGTGAAGCTGGCGCGGCGCGGCAAGGACGAGCTGCTGGGCTGCTGCCCGTTCCATGAGGACGGCACGCCGTCGCTGTCGGTGAGCGTGGGCAAGAACCTGTTCCACTGCTTCGGCTGCCAGGCATCGGGCGGTCCGATCGACTGGGTGATGAAACGCGAGGGCGTGAGCTTCCGCCATGCGGTCGAGCTGCTGCGCGACGGGGCGGCGCTGGAGCCGCCATCGTCATCGCCGGTGCGGGCGACCGTGCGCCGCCTCGCGCCTCCGGTCAGTATGGACGCCGACGATGCGGCGCTGCTGGATCAGGTGATCGGCTATTATCACGAGACGCTCAAACAGTCGCCCGAAGCCCTGGCCTATCTGGCGGCGCGTGGCCTGTCGCACCCGGAGCTGATCGAGCGGTTCCGCCTGGGCTATGCCGACCGCACGCTGGGACTGCGCTTGCCGGAGAAGAACCGCAAGGCGGGCGCGGACATACGGGGCCGTCTCGAACGGATCGGCATCTACCGGGCAAGTGGCCACGAGCATCTGACCGGCAGCATTGTGGTGCCGGTGATCGACGCGCAGGGCGTCGTCACCGAGGTCTATGGCCGCAAGATCAGGAACAATCTGCGGGCGGGCACGCCGATGCACCTCTACCTTCCCGGCCCCCATCGCGGCGTGTGGAATCTGGACGGCATCATGGGGTCCGGCGGCGAGGTGATCCTGGCCGAGGCACTGATCGACGCGATGACCTTCTGGGTAGCCGGGTTCCGCAACGTGACCGCCGCCTATGGCACGGGGGGCTTTACCGACGATCATCTGGCCGCGTTCCGGGCTGCGGGGGTGGAGCGCGTGCTGATCGCGTTCGACCGCGACGAGGCGGGCGACAAGGGCGCTGCCGTCGTGGCCGAGCGGCTGATGGCGGCGGGCATCGCGGTGTTCCGCATCCTGTTCCCCAGGGGGACGGACGCCAATGCCTATGCGCTCAGTGTCACGCCCGCCTCGCGCTCGCTGGGCCTGCTGATCCGCAAGGCGGAATGGCTGGGCAATGGGCGAGCTCCCGCCATCACCAGCGCGCACGATGAGCTTGCCGCCGCCCTGGGCGCTGGCGTGGAGGATCGGGCGGAGCCATCCCCACCCCCTGTCTCAGCCGCTGAACCCGACCTTGCCGCTAGCATCGCGCCCGAACCGGAACCCGCACCGTTGCCGGAGCCGTCGATCGCCACACCGCTGCCGGAAGCGCCCATCGCCGACGCGGCCGAGATGCGCGGCGACGGCGAGATCGCCCTGCTGCTGGGCGACCGCCGTTATCGGGTGCGAGGCTGGAAGAAGCCGCTGAACCCGGAGAGCCTCAAGGTCAATCTGCTGGTCCACCGCCCCGCCGACCCGGAGGGCCGGTTCCATGTGGACACGCTGGACCTCTATGCCGCCAAGGCCCGTGCCGCGTTCGTGCGCGCCGCCGGTCTTGAGCTGGGCGAATCCGAGGATGTGTTGAAACACGACCTTGGCCGCGTTCTCCTGAAACTGGAGGAAGCGCAGGAAGCCGAGATCGCGACCGCGCTCGCCCCGGAGGACCGCCCCGGCATGAGCGCGGCCGAGCGGGCGGAGGCGATGGCGCTCTTGACCGCGCCGGACCTGATGGAGCGCATCCTCACCGACTTCGCCCTGTGCGGCGTGGTGGGCGAAGCGGTCAATATCCAGACCGGCTATCTGGCCTGCGTGTCGCGGCTGCTCGATCGGCCGCTCGCGGTCATCATCCAGTCCAGTAGCGCGGCGGGCAAGAGCGCGATGATGGACGCGGTGCTGGCGATGATGCCGGGGGATGCCCAGGTGCGCTACAGCGCCATGACCGGGCAGAGCCTGTTCTACATGGGCGAGACCAACCTCAAGCATCGCATCCTCGCCATCGCCGAGGAGGAAGGGGCATCGACCGCCAGCTATGCGCTCAAGCTGCTCCAGTCCGATGGCGAGGTGACGATCGCCAGCACCGGCAAGGATGCATCGACCGGCAACCTGGTGACGCAGCAATATAGGGTCGAGGGTCCGGTGATGCTGTTCCTGACCACCACGGCGATCGACATAGACGAGGAGCTGATGAACCGCTGCCTGGTGCTGACGGTCGATGAAAGCCGCGAGCAGACCCGCGCCATCCATGCCTTGCAGCGCCGCCGCCAGACCCTCGAAGGGCTGCTGGCCGACGAGGACCGCACGGCCGTGCTGGCGCTTCATCGCAACGCGCAGACGCTGCTGGAGAGCGTGGCGGTGGTGAACCCGTTCGCCGACACGCTGACGTTCCTCGATGACAAGACCCGCACCCGGCGCGACCATATGAAATACCTCACCCTGATCCGCGCCATCGCGCTGCTGCACCAGTATCAGCGGCCTGTGCGGACGGTCGATCACCGCGGGCGTCAGCTTCGCTATATCGAGGTGACGGAGGGTGACATCGCGCGCGCCAATGCCCTTGCCCATGAGGTGCTGGGGCGCACACTGGACGAGCTGCCGCCGCAGACCCGCGCGCTGCTCTCCCGCATCCATCGCTGGGTGGCGGCCGAGTGCGAACGGCTTGCCATGCGGCGTGCCGATCTGCGGTTCACGCGCCGCCAGATACGGGAGGTCACGGGCTGGGGCGACACCCAGCTCAAGGTCCATCTCGGCCGCCTTGCCGAGCTGGAATATGTGCTGGTCCACCGCATGAAGGTGGGCCAGGGCCATGATTATGAGCTGCTCTATGACGGCGAAGGGGAAACGGGTGAGCGGTTCCTGATGGGGCTGTCCGGCCCCGGACTCCATGCCCCCAACGAGGGTGCCGCGCGTGGTTATGATGCTCCCCGGTCGGGGGGCAGGGAAACGCGGTCGGTCCCCGGTCGGGGCGTGGACGGGGTGCGGTCGGCGGGTGGTCGCAGGGGCGAAATGGCGGCAAGCCCGCGCCCCGCAAGGCGTTCCGGCGATGGCGTGTCCGTTCCCCCCGAAACGCACATCACGCCCCTCAACGGCAGCGGCGCATCATACCCGCATCCGCTCGCCGCGTCGGCCTGATCCGGCATCGCCATGCCGCGCAAGGGCCAGACCAGAGCGAAGCCGCCGGTGGGCGATACGCGCGATCCTGACAGCCTGTATCATCACATGCTTCGGTTCAGCCAATGGCAGCGGGAGAAGGCCTACTCAGAGCGCACGGTGGAGAACCGGGAGGACGCGCTGCGCCTGTTCATAGGCTGGGCGCATGAACGTGGCCTCACCCGCCCGCAGGAGATCAGCAAACCGATACTGGAGCGATACCAGCGTCACCTGTTCCTCTACCGCAAGGCCAATGGCGAACCGCTATCGGTGCGCAGCCAGCATGTGCGGACCACGCCGATCCGCGCGCTGTTCAAGTGGCTCGCGCGGGGCAATCACATCCTCTACAACCCGGCGTCGGACCTGGAGCTGCCGCGCATGGAAAAGCGCCTGCCCCGCCATGTGCTGAACATCCGCGAGGTGGAGACGGTGCTGGCCATGCCCGACCTCGCCACCCCGATCGGCATCCGCGACCGCGCCATGCTGGAGACCTTCTACTCCACCGGCATCCGGCGCATGGAGCTGATCGGGCTGCACCTGGCCGACATCGACGCCGACAGGGGCACGCTGATGGTGCGCCAGGGCAAGGGCAGGAAGGACCGCATGATCCCGATCGGCGAGCGTGCCCTGGCCTGGATCGGCAAATATCGCGACGACGTGCGCCACACGTTCGCGTGCGGGGTCGATGACGGCACGCTGTTCCTCACCACGCTGGGCGAGGCGTTCGTGCCCAACCGCATGACCCAGCTCGTGCGCGACTATGTGAACGCGGCCGCCATCGGCAAGAGCGGGTCGTGCCATCTGTTCCGCCATACGATGGCAACGCTCATGCTGGAGAACGGGGCCGACATCCGGTTCATCCAGGCCATGCTGGGCCATGCCGAACTGTCCACCACGCAGATCTACACCCAGGTCAGCATCCGCATGTTGAAGCAGATCCACAGCGCCACCCA
Organism: Sphingobium scionense; assembly: GCF_014197035.1. Taxonomy (GTDB): domain Bacteria; phylum Pseudomonadota; class Alphaproteobacteria; order Sphingomonadales; family Sphingomonadaceae; genus Sphingobium; species Sphingobium scionense. The sequence continues at coordinate 25,331 of NZ_JACIEU010000023.1, forward strand.
TCCGGGGCGGCCGATCGCCGCCGCGCGCCGTCAGCATGACGGCGGCGACGGTGCTGGCGACGGCCGTGAAACCCTGCTTGCCGCGCTCGATGCCGAGGCTGACGATGAATGAGGAAGCGCAGGCCATCCGGGGATGGCCGAGAACCGAATGGATGAGAGTGCGATCCGTACCCTCGCGCAATGGCGGAAAACCGCCGATCCGACTCCCACGCATCCCATGAGGGTGCGGATCGCACTCTCGGAAAACGGCAGAAAAGCGTCATGCACCCGTGCGTGAGGTGTGTATCCTGATTACTGGCTCGATGCGTAGCATCGCAGCCCTTCTGTGCTGGCCAGTCACACGGCATCCCGCTAGGCTGCATCCATGACAATCCGCAGCGGACTCGATGTGCAACCGCGCCTCATGGCGCTGCCCTCTCCGGGCCGGAAAACCGCCTCTGGGGGTCTGCAACCCTGGGCGCGCCGCCGCGTCAGGCGGATCGGCTCGCAACCCACGGTCGCGTCTGGGGAAAACCGCCCGCGCTACGACGTTGCGCGTCGGGGTGCTGTGTTGCCGCAAAAGAATCCTTGCGACGCTCCGCTGGATACCGGTGTCGGTTCAGCTAGGGCAGTGCTGGAAACTTTTGCGACAGGACTTGATGTTGCTACTGTGGGCTTGGCTGCTGGCGGAGTAACAGGGCCGTTAGCGCTAGGAACCAAGGCGCTCGGATATATTGCGGAAGCAGGCATCGGCGCAGTCAACGGGTATGACGCCTATGCGAATGGCAACTGGCAGCCGCTAGCTGCTCAAGGCGCCAGTCTGGGTGCTCGCCTTATCCCTGGCGGTAGAACTCTCCAGAACGGACTGAAGGCTGTCCGTGGTCCTACGGGATTGCTGAGGAACTCCGCAGGCCAGTTCCGCTCTTCCTATTTGAATAATCCCGCCATCAAGGAAGTTGGAGATTTGGCCACCCAGAAGACAGCAGGCGGCTTAGTTGAGGGCGTGGTATGCAGGCCATGATGAGGGAAATTATACTGATCGTCGCCATGGTCGGCATTGGGCTGCTAATATTGGCGAAGGGCGATAAGCAGATTGTCCACATATTGGAAGGAAAGCTGTTCCACCGAGATATGGATATGGAACAGGCCGCTGTTGTGTATAGAAAGCACAAGCGCTTCCTATCTATCATATTGGTGACACTCGGCTTTGCTGCTATCGGTTTATCGATCATCTTGCTTACCAATGGCAGTCGGATGTTCCCCATTTCGGCTATCATTAGCCTCGTTCTAGTCGGCTTAGGTGCCTGGGACAGATTGCGATCATTTCGTGCCGCTGACCGCGAACTATCCTGAACCTTTGCCGCAAAGTGGCCCATTGCTCGACGGATACAAGCAATGCACGGCCCCGTTCCTCTGTAAAATCCCGAAACCGGACTACTGTTCGAACACCGATTTCAAGGTAGCCAAGGGTGCAGACACCGCTGGTAAGGCTCTAACCGCTGCCGGTGCCGTAGCAAACTTCATTCCTCACCCTGCTGCGAAAGTGGCTGGACGGGTTGCTGCTGGTGTCGGGGGTGCATTGTCGCTCGGTTCCAATGTATACTTGGCTCGCAACTATCCTGACGTCTCTCGCACCTCGTCCATTGCTGCTTCGATGACAGCGGGCGCGCTGATTGATCGAGCGGGAGCGGGGCCTGTGACGTCGATTGTTGGAGGGCAAGTAGCAGATACGGCTCTTGGAGCAGCGGGGCTTAGTGATCCATGCGACTAAATGCGAGCGCCCTTGGCGCATACTTTCGACTGTTGATCGTAGTGATTGTCTCTGCGGCGCTAACTTATAATGCTCTTCCAGGCAGGCCAGGCGTATTGTCGATCATATCGATCACGCTATCTGCATTGTTCGTGTTAGTATCAGAGGTGTATATAGCGAGGAGGTTGGACACCTCATATAGCAATGTTACCCGGTGGTTGTTTCACGTCAGTGTGATAAGCATAACTGCTTTGCTGTTATGCCTTTCTCCTTTATTTGAAGATGCTTGGCCGCTGGCTTACAAACCGTCGCTTGCGTTTCTCATAGCCTTCTCAATAGTCGCGTTGATACCCTTGATGTTCATAGCCGCCAAGCGCAGTGTATATTGATCTGACATGCCCGTGGTTGGATGGCCTGTTGCCGCAAAATGATGAAAATCAGGGCGAGCCAATCGCCGTAGCGGCTCAAAAAATCGCTATGTCTGGGAATGGGCCTTATACGCCTATTGATCCCAGACGTTACTTGGATGGAGACTATCCCCGTGTTGAGGGATGCATCAGGCTTGGCCATGAGTGTTTGGCGCAACCCTCAACCATTACACCAAATGGAAGGAGTCGGTGCATAGGGTTTGAGAAGTTGTGTCAAGCCGAATCTTTTTGGCGTCGCAGCCGAGCAAATGACAATCCGAATATGCAGAATATGGCCCTCTGCCATAACTATTCTTGTGTGAGAATTGGGCCTAATGGCAATGTGGTATTCTACGACAAGAGGTTTACCAATTAGGATTTGAAAATATTTGATTGGTCTTTCGAGTTTCCAAGGTCGGATGAGGTTGCGCTAGTTGACCAAGCATTTGGCAACGAAGCTGCACATTCATTCGCTCCAAGAATGGAGATTCTGGGGTATATTCTCAAAGAGCCCTCAGTGACGACCTGGAAGAACATTAAGATTGTGCGGATCGACGTTTATGATCCGTCATCCGAAAAGGTTGTGGGGCGCGCCATTAGATTGGACTATGGCAACAAAGTAGACGACGCAATTCAGATCAATGATAGCGAATAGGCATGTGCCTGTTCAGTGAGTTGAGCGTCTCATAGGCCCGTGAGTATCTGATCCCGGCCCCTGTTGCGCAGGGGTGTATCATTGAACCGCCATTGCGGTGAGTGAGACGGTGTGCCGCAGGTCCTGGGGTCACTACTGCACCTAAAGGGTAAGACCGTATGTCCGCTGCGCGACTGAGGGCGACTCTGCGCTTACACTGTGTTGGCGAGGGCGGCGCAGGTGCTGAGCCCTCGCTATCGCGGAGATGGTGTCATGGATGAGCTACGAGAGGCGTTCGTCGGCATTGACGTTGCAAAGCTATGCAACGCCAAACACGGCCACCGCCATGATTGCCACGATCGTAGCCATGGGGCCGAGAAGCAAATTCTGGAACCAGGACGTGGCTGTCATGAGGGCATTGGACGGCATGAAAGGATGCTAGCCAAAACTATCCCTCTGAGCCAGTAGAGCTCGGCGCATGGATAAGTTTTCGCAATGCTCTGGTTGAGAGGTTAAGAGGCACGTAGCCGAGAGAATCGCTTCAGCCTGCTTCATGCGATCTCATCACGTTCGACCCAAAATGTGGGTTCTAACGTGGGATCGATCTTCAGAAACTTTCGATTCTTCACACAGTCTCAAGGCGTTAAAGCGCTTGACTGGTGACCCCTACGGGAATCGAACCCGTGTTTCAGCCGTGAGAGGGCCGCGTCCTAACCGCTAGACGAAGGGGCCAAATGTCGCATCGGCGACAGGCAGGGGCGAGCCTTTAGGCAGGGGCGGCGATGGCGTCAAGCGAAAGTGGCGAAAAGTTTCTGCCGGGGATGTTGCGCGGGCTATAGCCCATAAAAAACCACCCCATGCGATGCACGGGGTGGCCAGGTTCAGGGAGGAGACGCCTCCAAGGGGAGGCGCCCTATACGACACACCCGAAAGGGGGGCAGGTGCATCGCATGCAACAGAAATAGAACAGGGCGAGGCTGCTTTCAAGAGCAAGCCCCGCCCTGTGCCGATATATTTGCGATTAACGGAGTTAATCTTTCTTTCAGGCGTCTGCCGACGCCAGCGCGGCCGGCACGGTGATCGGACCCTTGCCCTGGCTGACCTGGCCTTCGAAGATCTCGCGCATCAGCTGCAGCGAGAAGAGATGCGCATGGATCAGCGGCAGCAGGCCGTTCTGGTTGATCTTGCGCAGCTGGTCGCCGCGCAGGTCGCGCAGCTTTTCCTCGTTCACCATGCGGAAACCGCGATAGACGAAGGGCTGTTCGTTGTTGGGCGTCTGGATCGCGACTTCGCCGTCCATCAGCAGGTCCATTTCGGCCAGATCCTTCATGAACTGGCCGGTGCGGGCGGCAGCCTGCTCGAAATCCTCGCAGAATTTCAGGATGCCCTTGGTCACGTCGGTCGGCTGGCCATTTTCGAACAGGACCGGGCCGTCGCCTTCGGTACCGATCGCCTTGCTGGTCGGATCGAAGCAGAGCGAGAGTTCATCGCTGTCGGGGCGCAGCTTGGCCAGCATCCAGGGATAGCGACGGACATAGGCCGGAACATAGGCGGGGCCGCGCAGCTTGCCTTCGTCGTCGACGAAGACGTTAACGCCTTCATTGAGGCCCATCAGCGCGAGCGGAACCGAATCCTGGCCGGCCGAGAAGATGATCGGTACGAAGCGCTGGGCCGAGACGAATTCGTCGATCGTCAGCGGCACGGCATGCTGGGTCACCAGGAACGGGGCGGCGTCGACCGGCTGGGTGCGATAATCCGCATGATCGACGGTGCTGAGCGGGATCAGGTCGTTATAGAAGATGGGGAGGCTGTTCGCGGGCGCGCTGGCCATGATGTTGTTCCGTCCTGTTAGAGAGCGCGCAAGGCTTGCGTCGCTGATCCGAATATGGGCCTGACGGGATAATCGGAGCTATCCCGCTAGGCAATCGCTTTGTGGATGGGTTGCGCTCAACCCTCGTCGGGGCGGGGGATGAGCTTGTCGGGGTTCATGATGCCGTCGGGGTCGAAGGCCGCCTTGATCGCGCGCAACGCGTGGATGCGCGCGGGACTGGCAAGTCGGCCGAGTTCGGCGCGCTTCATCTGGCCGATGCCATGTTCGGCCGAGATCGAACCGCCGGCGGCGACCACGGCGTCATGGACGAAGGCGTTGATCGCCTGGCCCTGTGCGGTGATCCAGGCCGGTCCGTCGCTGGTGCCCCTGGGCGCGCGGACGTGGAAATGGACATTGCCGTCGCCCAGATGGCCGAAGGAGGAGGCGGAGGTGCCGGGGAAGGCGACTTCCGCCGCCGCTGCTGCCTCCGTCATGAAGGCCGGCATGCGCGGAACTGGCACGCTGATATCATATTGCAGGGCTGGTCCCTGCGCCTTTTCCGATTCCGACAAGGATTCGCGGATGCGCCAGAAGGCGTCTGCCTGCGCCTCGCTGGCGGCGATGGCGGCGTCGATCGCGATACCGCGCTCCAGCGCCAGGCCGAGTGCCCCTTCCAGCCGCTCGGTTGGACCGGGTTCGCGCATGTCGCCATGGTCGACCTCGACCAGCACATGCCAGGGGGTGCGGGTCTCGATCGGGGAGCGCGTGCCGGGGATATGGGACAGGACATGACCCAGGCCATCGTCGGCAATCACCTCGAACCCCTCGACGCTGTCGCCAAGTTCGCTTTCGACCAGGCGCAGCAGGGCGAGGGCGTCGGCCGGCGTCTGAACACCGATCCAGCCGACCGCGCGAGCGGCGATGGCCGGAACGAGCCGAAGGGTAGCTGCGGTAATGACGCCCAGCGTACCCTCCGCTCCGATCAGCAACTGTTTGATATCATAGCCGCGATTATCCTTTTTGAGTGCGTCGAGTCCGTCGAAGATGCTGCCGTCGGGCAGCACAGCCTCTATGCCTTCGACGAGTGCGCGCATCGTGCCGTGACGCAGCACCTGGGTGCCGCCGGCATTGGTCGAGACCAGGCCGCCGATCGTTGCCGATCCCTTGGCGCCCAGGCTTAGCGGAAAGCGGCGACCGGCCGCTTCGGCGGCATCATGCAGGTTGGCGAGGATGACGCCTGCCTCGCACACCGCCAGATTGTCGTCGGTCGACAGGCTGCGGATCTGGTTCATGCGGCGGAGTGAAAGGATCAACGCTGATCCGTCGGCCGGTGGGGTCGCCCCGCCGACCATCGAGGTGTTGCCGCCCTGTGGTACGAGTGCAATGCGCAGTTCCGCCGCCAGCGCGACGCAGTCGGCCACTTCGCGCGTTGTGGCGGGCGACAGGATCGCGCGCGCGGCGCCATGATAGCGCCCGCGCCAGTCGCTCACCCACGGTGAGATATCGTCGGGATCGGTCATGATCCCCTTGGGACCGAGTATGGCGGCAAAGCGTTGGATGGCATCCTGCTCGATTGTGGCTTGTTCTGTCATGGGACATGCTATGCCTCGGAATTCATCGACGGTTCAACCGTTGGCCGATAGCTTGCCACTCCCAAAAGGGGTTCCGCTTGGTTCATACCATCCTGATGCTGCTTGCAGCGCCTGCTGCCGACCCGGTGCAATGGGCGCAGTTGACGATCGAGCAGCGCGTGATCATTCGTGTTCCGATGGCCAAGGGGCGTGCGCCGACGCGAGTCGTGCCCAAGAATGACGAGCGCTGGGAAGAGAAGAAGGGGCCACGCTGCGTGGCGTTGCGGTCGATTCGCGGGGCCAGCATCGTGGTATCAAATGGTATCGATCTGGTCCTGGCGGACAGGCATCGTTATCGGGCCAGGCTGGAGCGGGGGTGCGACTCCGCCAGCTTTTACTCGGGCTTCTATGTCGAACCGGACGAGGATGGGTCGCTCTGTTCAGGCCGGGACGAGCTGCAGGCCCGCAGCGGCGCAAGCTGCGCGATCGACAGCTTCAAGCGGCTGGTGGAAGCCGAACCTGAAGATTGAGCACGCAAAAAAGCATATGCCCAATGGGCGAATTTGCGCGATTTCCTTGACAAGGTGCTGATATTTCCGCAAGGCGCGCGCGATTTCTGTCTCGTCTTTGCGGCGACCAGAGCACCTCCTGTCCCGGACATTTGAATGACTTTTGCCGATCTCGGCCTTTCCGACGAATTGCTCAAGGCCGTAACCGAGGCCGGTTACGACACGCCCACGCCGATCCAGGCGCAGGCGATCCCGCCGGTGTTGATGATGAAGGACATCATCGGCATCGCTCAGACGGGCACGGGCAAGACGGCGAGCTTCGTGCTGCCGATGATCGACATTCTGGCCCATGGTCGGGCGCGTGCACTGATGCCGCGCAGCCTGATCCTGGAACCGACCCGCGAACTCGCCGCGCAGGTTGCCGAGAATTTCGAAAAATACGGCAAATATCACAAGCTCTCCATGGCGCTGCTGATCGGCGGCGTGCAGATGGGCGACCAGATCAAGGCGCTGGAAAAGGGCGTCGACGTGCTGATCGCGACGCCGGGTCGGTTGATGGACCTGTTCCAGCGCGGCAAGATATTGCTCAACGGTTGCAGCATGCTGGTCATAGACGAAGCCGACCGCATGCTCGACATGGGCTTCATCCCGGATATCGAGGAAATCTGCACCAAGCTGCCCGCGCAACGGCAGACTTTGTTGTTCTCTGCAACGATGCCGCCGGTCATCAAGAAGCTGGCAGACCGTTTCCTCGACAATCCCAAGTCGATCGAAGTGGCGCGCCCGGCAACGGCGTCGACCAACATCACCCAGCGACTGGTGAAGGTTGATTCGCGCAAGAAGCGCGAGGCGCTGCGCGCAATGCTGGAGGCCGAAGAGGTCCAGAGCGCGGTGATCTTCTGCAACCGCAAGACGACCGTGCGCGAACTCAACAAGAGTCTGCAGCGCTACGGTTTCAAGTCGGGCGAAATTCATGGCGACATCGACCAGGCATCGCGCATCGCTGAACTGGAGCGGTTCCGTGACGGTACCGTCAATATCCTGGTCGCGTCGGACGTGGCCGCACGTGGCCTGGACATCAAGGGTGTCAGCCACGTCTTCAACTTCGATGCGCCCTGGCATCCCGATGACTATGTCCACCGCATCGGTCGGACCGGTCGCGCGGGGGCCAAGGGTGTCGCTTATACATTCGTTGCGGCCGAGGACGCCGAGGCGATCGATAACATCCAGAAGCTGATCGGCACCAAGATCGACTATGTCGAGACGCCGACGGCCGCTGCCCCGGCTCCGCGCGCGAAGGAAGAGCCGCGGAAGGCCGAGCGGGAGGAACGTGACGATGACCGCGAAGGCGGCCGTGAAACGCGCCGCAAGCCTGAGCGCAAGGATGATCGGCGCAAGGAAAAGCGCGATGATCGACGCGACGACCGCCGGGATGCACCGGCAGCGCGCCCTGCACCGCAGTCGCGCCGGCAGGAGCAGGACGATGGCCCGGACGATGGCTGGAATGGTCCGGTTCCCGAATTCCTGAATTTCGGCTTTAGCGGCTGAGTCCGGCAGCAACGATCCAGAAGAGCTCCTGTCATGCTGACGCCTGACGGGGGCTTTTTTGTTGCATAGCGGCAGGCGTGGAATCGAAAGGCGTGTTTTATGTCCGAAAATCCGAGCGTAGGGGCCTTCGCCATCGTGCCCAGCAATGACGTTGCAATCGCCCTGGCCTTCTGGGAAAGGCTGGGCTTCATGCGGGTCGGTGGCGATCACCATTATCACATCATGGAAGGATGGGGATGCGAGGTGCATCTGACCCAGGCTGGCGCACCGCCCTGGGATGTGCCGGCGCATAATCCCTTTGGCGTCTATCTCCGCACGCCTGATGTGGCTGCGATTGCGGCGCGGGTCGATGATCTGGTCATCCGGCCGGGCGGCGTTTTGCGCCATCGCGAATGGGGGCTGTACGAGGTCGGGATCAATGGGCCGGATGGATTGCTGGTGCGGATCGGCTGGCCGTCCGAACTGATCGAGCGCGCCTGATCCTATAGCAATCCCTGGGCACGAAGGCTGCTATGCCCCTGCGCGCCGATGATGATATGGTCATGGACGCCGATGCCCAGCCGCTTGCCGGCCTCGACGATCTGGCGGGTGATTTCGATATCCTGCTTGCTGGGCGATGGGTCGCCTGACGGGTGGTTATGGACCACGCCAGCGGGCTTTCCAAGTTGCTGATTTTGTGCCATTATTCTGGAAGTTGGGAAATGATGGTGCCGCGCATTGGGATCGGTTGTTCGTGCCCGATCATGATAATCACGCCTGATCACCGGAGTGTTCGGCGAGTCGTTTGGAAGCACGGCACTGCACTTTATTCTTATCGTCCCATTCATCAAGCTCGTCGATGGGATAGAGCACCGCCTTACCAACTTTGACGAACGACGGACCAAGACGCATGGCGCGCCAATTTCGGAGGGTCCCAACGGAAATGCCACCGCGGTAGCGCTCAGCCACCTCTTCTGGAGTAAGGAATTTGCTTTCTGCCATTTCTGCCTCCATCCGCCGCAACGACTAGGGTCGTGTCGCCGATTCTAGGTTGACGATCGCGTGTAGGCGATGTGTCCGAAGAGCGTCCCTTCGGATCACCACTTTCATCACCCAGGCCCGGGCGCTCACGCTTCTGCACTGACATCAATGCTGCGCAATTTTCCTCCGCAAAAGCGCTTTCAGGTGAGTGTCGGGAAAATGGATACAGGCGACGCCACATCGGCGGGGTTGCGCTCTTTGCCAAGTGACCACAGCAGAGGTCAGGCGCGGCATAGGTGTTGCCACGTCGGTGAATGAGGCGATTTTTCGAGGTCACTGCGGGCAGATGCGGGCGAAGGGGAAGACACGACTCCCTTTAAAATCCAGTTCCGAGAGGAGTGCCGGTTCGACCCCGGCCACCCGCACCACCTTCTCATTCGGCAAAATCTGAGTCCCTAAGTTCGGCTTTGGTTATGGCCGCCTAGATTCTCATGCGCATCCCTGAAAGAGATCGGTGGTGCGCGATGTCGACGCCCTCTCGGGCCAGGTCGACGCGCTCGTCGGTCAGGCTGAGGTCGCCTCCGATGTTGGGGTAGCGGCCCTGAAAGGCGAAGATCAGCCGGCTGATGTGCCGTGCAGGAGATCCGGATCGTGCCGGCCGGCACGCCGCGCGCCCCGCGCGCCTCATCGCCGGCCTGCTCGACCAGCCGCAGGATCTGGACGCTGTCTTAGCGGCTGCACGCCCTCGACCATCACATCTCGTGCAGGAGCGCAGGTTTGGAGTGCTGAGGAGAGTGGTTGCGGGAGCTCGCAACACCCGATTCTTGCGATTGGTCGAACATCATAATCTCTGTGACGAGGTACTAGATGCCGCACAGGTGCGTGGATCACAGAAAGCAGGATTTGCTGAAGCCCCTGTGCACAAACATGTTCTCAACGGGCATGTACAGCTTATTGCCTCATTTTCTGAGGCGGCCTTTCAGCGCGACAATGGCCGAGCGTGGGATAGCCGTTGGAGCGTCGGACCCTCCGACCCGGTCACGATTCGGCGATAGAAACAACTGGTTCGGCCGGTGTGACAACAGCCGCCGTCGCCCGCGACGCGCACCTTGAGCCAGACCGTGTCCTGATCACAGTCGATGCGCAGTTTTTCGACCTGTTGGATCTGCCCGCTTGTCGCGCCCTTATGCCAGAGACGCTGGCGGGACCGGCTCCAGTACCAGGCCTGGCCGGTCTCGATCGTCTTGTTCAACGCCTCCGCATTCATCCACGCCAGCATCAGCACCACTCCACTCGCGACGTCTGTCGCGACAGCGGGAATGAGCCCGACCTCATTGAACCCTGGCAACAAGGCCGAGCATTCTTCGATCATCTCCGCAGGGTCCGCTCTTAATGGGTCAGGTCGCTGATCTTCCAGTGGCATTGGCATTCCTTGATTGGCACGTACCAGTTCTATGGATGATCGTCCGGCCTGAGCGATCGCACCGTGCGCTCCGGACCGCCCGAATCGTTGCGATTAACGGGTCCGCCGTTCGTTCGCAGGCTTGACGATATCAAGCTCGACGTCCTGCCGCGCTTCAGATACATCGCATGCGCAAGTCGGGCCGGCATCCACTCGATTGGATGAAGCCCTGCGCCAACGCATCACGGCGTAGCCGATGGCTGCGGCCAAGAATGCCAGCACGGCGGTCAATGCAAGACCCTGTCCGCTAAGCCAGCCCACGACACCACCTACTGCCGAGCCAATAAAAAGCGGCCCAAGGCAGCAAAGCGCGACCAGTGGCGCGACGACAATCGCCGTCATAAGCCCGGCTGCTGGCTTTTCGTTCATGAAACCTCACTTTCCGCGCTAGTGGCGCTGCCAAGCCATCTGTGCTGCGCTGCTCGTTAGTTCACATTGACGATCGTCACATTAGAACTGCTACACCCTGTACTAAGTACAGGGTCAATACCGAATTTTCATCCGATTGGCTGGTCGACTAGCTTCACCATGTCTGCGCCCGCGCTCCTGGGTTGGCGCATCGCCGACGAAGCGATTAGCTACGTCGAAGCTCTGCGCGTGCCAGTTCGGCGTCCTTCAACGAGTAATAGAGCCAGATGCGTCCGTCCTCGATGATTACAGAAGACGCAAAGGCATTCAGAGCATGTAGCCGATATCCGAGGCGCCGGTGGGATACGCGAACATCGTCGTCTTCAAATTGTCGGCCGTTAGGTCGTGGCGGATCGCCAGGGCAAACAGATTAATCACTTCATCGGCATGTGGTCCGACGAGATGTGCGCCTAGGATACGCCCGGTGTCGTCCTCCACCATCACCTTGAAGCCATAGGTCTTCTCTGCGGCCTGGCGGGCAGTAAACCAGTCGGACGCCTTCTGGGACTTGGTCTGGAATTTCAGGCCCTGCTGACGTGCTTCGTCCTCGCTCAGTCCGACAGCAGCGATCGGCGGGACCGTGAAGGCCACGCTCGGCACACCGCGATAGTCGGGTGTATGCCGATTGCCCTCCAGAAGGTTAGCGGCGACCACCTTGCCGTCATGGCTTGAGACCGGAGTGAGCGGCGGGCCCTTCTGTGCCGCATCGCCGGCGGCGTACACGGCCGGGTTAGAGACGCTCTGGAGGTGCTCATTCAGTTTGAGCCGGCCGTTCTCCGTCGCGATGCCGCCGGTTTCAAGATCAAGCGCGTCGAGCGCGGGCGCCCGACCGGCCGCATGCACAACAAGGTCGGCTTCAAACGTCGTGTCGCCGCTTTCTGACGAGGCGCGAACCACAAAGCCCGCACCCTTCTTCTCGATTGCCTGTACTGTGGTCCGCAGGCGCACATCGACCCCGATCTCGCCGAATTTGTCCATGAGCCAGCCGACAAGGTCAGGCTCAAAGTGCGTAAGCATCCGCTCGCCACGTTGAAGGATAGTCACTTGCGCGCCCGCGCGGGCCGCGATGTGGGAAAATTCCGACGCTATATAGCCACCACCGACCAGCACGATCCGTTCTGGCAGTCGCTCCATGGCCAGGAAGTCCTCATTGGTAGCGAAATACTCTTCACCCGGAATGTGCAGCTTTATCGGCTCGGCGCCCGCAGCGATCAAAACGTGACGGGCTTCAAGACTCTCGCTGTCCACCGTCAGACTGTTCCGACCTGCGAAGCGTGCATGGCCGTGATAGGTATGAATGCCCTTTTCTTCGTAGCGGTGTTCGTGCTTTTCGGGGACCGGGTCGGTGAAGGTGCGCTTGAAGGCAATCAATTCTGGCCAGTCGATATGGACGTCGCCGGCAACGCCATTGCCACTCATGCGCCGGACATGGTCGAGAGCCGAGGCGCCGCCGACAAGCATCTTTTTCGGGTCGCAGCCCCGCAGTGCGCAGGTGCCCCCGAAAGGCCGGTAGTCGATGACCGCCACGCTCCAACCGGCGGCGCGCACGCGCATTGCGGCGACCATGGCCGCTGTGCCGGTTCCTATGATTACAAGGTCGTATTGGTTTGCCATCTCTCTCTCTCTCTCTCTCTCTCTGTCGCCACCGCACTGCTGCTGTGCGTGCTTAGTCACCCGGACTTCTCGCTGATTTCGTGCGTGGCTTTGCCGATCTGGCCGTAGGTTCGCGGAACAAGGTCTCGATGAGCGGGCATTCCGGCTGCGTGCCGTCTCCGCATTGAACGACGACGTTTTTGAGCACGCCCTCCATGCGCTTCAAATCGGCGATCTTCGTCCTCACGTCCTGAAGGTGGGTGGCTGCTACGGTGCTAGCTTCGGCGCATGGTCGGTCGCGCTCTTCGGCCAACCGCAGAAGCTCACGGATCTCTTCCAGGGAAAAGCCAAGTTCGCGAGCTCGCATAACGAAGCGAAGGCGCCGTTCGTGCGTCGAGCTGTAGGCACGATGGCCACCCGAGGTGCGCGGCGGCTCCGGCAAGAGGCCGATCTTTTCGTAGTAGCGCACGGTCTCGATATTGCAGCCCGTCCGTTCGGCAAGCTCTCCCCTCTGGAGGCTTTTTACTGCTGCGTGACCGCTCATCGAATTTCCTTCTTGAACCTGTAGTGACTACAGCCCGTATCATACGATTCGAATCGAATTTCGGCAACGGGAGTAAGGTCTGACTTGGTGAATGCATCGCACCCCGCACCGGCGGCGACAACGCCTGTCACCGCGGATTTGCACGCGTCGCAACACGTCGCTGTGGAGCGGCGGCGCTTGGTTGCCGTCGGCGGTATTCCTCGGTGCGGTGGCCACCTCGTCCTGCGGTATCGGACCGCAGATCATCTTCAGCCTCGGCATCGGAGCGGGGCCATGGATCGCCAACCTGACGGCGCTCGCGCCCTACACGCCGCTGTCAGTGGCAGGAACGGCCGGGTTCCTCGACTACCACTTCTTCCTTGGTCTGCTGGAAGCTCAGCGGGCTTGAGTCGAAGAAGCTTGCGCGCGGCCTCCCCCCGACGGCGTCGTGAAGTTTTAGCCGGGCTCAATGCCACTCAAACCCAAGGCGACGGCGTGTTTCAGCCGCGCGGCGCGGCCCGACCGCTGATCACAGGGGAGATTTGAATATGGCCGCCGCTACTGCCAATTTCGACGGCTCGATTTTCGATGGCTTTCGACAGGGGCGAACGTCCAGGGACTTCTGGCTGCCGCGCATCCTGGCGCTTGCGGCGTGCGTGATCGGGCCTCTTCCCTTGATCCTTGACCTGAAATGGGGGGTGCCGATGTCGACCATCGGACCCATCTTCTGGCTGGCTTCGATCCTGCTCACCATCGCCTCCGTCGCACTGGCCAGACGGACCGGTTACCAACGCTTCATCCGGACAGTCATCGTGGCTCTTCTGGCGGGCTATATGGCAACCGCCACCTACGACGCCAGCAGGGTGGCGGGGATGAGCGCCGGCGTCATCGCCATGGACGAGGCGCTCGACTTTGGGCGACGCCTCACAGGGCAAGTTGCGCCCGGGGGCCATGGGTCCATGCATGCCGACGAACACGGGACCGGTCCCATGCGCGAGCAAGCCGCGCCGCCTGCTTCGAGCCCGACTGATCCACACGGCTCGGCAGCCCTGCACGAGGACCATCAACCAGGGGCGGGGCCCACCGCAGAGCATGAGCGGGTTTCCTCTCTTAGCCGAGGAGCGACCGTCGCCCTGGGCTACGCTTGGCATTATTGGAGCGGGATCATGTTCAGCCTCTCGTTCCTGATGCTGTTTGGCGGACGGGGATGGAAATGGGCGACACCCTACCTCGTGCTGGTGATTTATCCCGGCATGGTCTTCGCAATGGGGTCCCACACCGTTGCGAATTTCATCTGGGAAGCCGTCGGACACGCGGGCTTCGGTCTTACTTTAGGCATTGTAAGCAGTGCGCTCCTGAGCCGGGGATGAAACGTCAGGAAGGCGCCCTCAGGCTGATGATGGAACAAGCCCAGCTCGGAGATGCGACGGCTTACCGAACTCTCCTGGAACAGCTGAGTTCGCTGCTTCGCGCCTATATGAGGAGGAAGCTGACCCAAATGGGACGGAACGTCGCCGATGCTGAGGACGTCGTCCAGGAAGTGCTATTGGCGGTGCACACCCGACGAGATACCTATGATCCCTCCGAGCCCTTCACGCCATGGCTGTACGCGATCGCACGCTACAAGCTTATCGACCATCTCCGCCGGAGCAAGATGGCTCATGCCGAGGGGCCGCTCGACGCGGCCGAGGCAATGTTGGACGGGTTCGACCATATGGCGGTGGAGTCCGGAATCGATATGGAAAAACTGCTTGCGACCATCCCCCAACATAGCCAGCGTGTCATTCGCGACGTCAAACTCGACGGACGAAGCGTCGCCGAAGCCGCCGCTCGTGAAGGCATTACTGAGGCGGCCGCGAAAGTCCGCATCCATCGGGGACTCAAGGCGATGACTGTTGCCATCGGCGGGAGGTTGTGGCGTGAAGACCGCTGATCTGATCAACCGGTTGACGGTCGATCTCAAACCCGTTGACTATCGTCGCGCCTCACGCGCCTTAGGCCTCGCATTCGCAGCGGGAAGCCTAGCGGCTGTCGCCGCGATCTGCCTGACTCTCGGCCTGCGGCCCGACCTTCGAGAACCCCACGCTCTTGGCTTTCTCATGCTGAAGCTTGTATTTGCGGCCGGAGTGGCGGCCACCGCCTTCCTGTTGCTGCTCCGGTTCGCCAGGCCGGGGCAAGCACGACGGTCGTCGAACCTTGTGGCGGCGCTACCTTTCGTCGGAATCGTGTTGCTGGCGGCGCTGGACCTTTACGTAACACCCGGCGCACAATGGGCAGCTTTGATTGCTGGTCATGCGTGGCCGAAGTGCCTGGTGATCATCCCGGTTATGGCCGCGGTGCCCTACGCCTTGATGGTGCTGGCGCTGCGCTGGGGCGCGCCCACAGAACTCTGGCGCACGGGCGCACTCGCAGGGCTGCTAGCCGGCGGCGTCAGCGCTAGCGCCTATGCCCTCGCTTGCGGCGACGATTCTCTGCCCTTCGTCGCTTGCTGGTACAGCAGCGCCATCCTGATGTGCGGCTTGATCGGCGGCATGCTCGGACAACGGCTTCTGCGCTGGTAGTTCATCGCGAGGTTTCTGTCCCCGCGGAGAAATCGCCTGCACCTTCCGCTCGAAACCGACATTCGATGTAACCGATCGAGCCGCGCTTGCGAACTTATGTTCGTAGGGCGCCAGTTGGGCGTGCTTCTAGCCTTTTGGAATTTGCATGCTCGCCAATCCCGTAACTTTGCGTTGTTCCGAGCTGTTTGACAGCCGAACCCATGCTGTCATCGGCATCAGCCCCTTCAACAGCTACTTCTCAGAGATGCGAATTTCTGAGCTTGCCCGGTGGGCGCGCCGAAACTTTACAGCCTTTCACTTCTATGTGCCTGACAGACCCGCTGCGCTCACGCTCGAGGCGCTAGGGTATTCTCCCGCACGCGCAGAGAAGAAGGCGCGACGACAAGCGAATTACCTCGAGAACAAGATCGCTCGCGCGCTTTCGACCGTAGAAGCAGAAGACGAGCTCAGCACCATATTGCTGAACGGTCGCGTTCTCGATGAACATAACAACTATTCAGCCGGGCACGCTCGTTATCAAGACCTCTTCGCCTCCGATCCCGAGTTCCGAGAAGGTTGTCTTGAGAGTGCAGCATGGGTGCTTGAGAAGCACCCAGATCGAAAGGGCCCCTTGACGCCCACAGCGATTGAGATGGGCGCCCGCTACTTCCTCGCCGAAGTGCCATTCTTTCTGGACACGCCGTATATTTTGGGCGTGCAGCATTCGGTGTTTTGTTACCATCAGTGCCCCGCTTTTCTGCGCAAGCTACTTGAGACACAACGGGGGGCGATAGCCAGCCCTAACCAGGGCTTTATCGAGGTCACCCCAGTGTCCGGCTAGCGCCATGGGACGTGTTCGAAATTCACTGAGTGAGGCGGGCCGCAGAGAGTCGCCTGTCTTGCTCAGGCGGACCACCGTTGGGCAGCGCCATCCTGCTGCGCGGTGGCATCGCGCCATGCTCGAGCGGCGGCTTCGTCGCTGGCGGTCGGTGGCTCAAGATCTCACGCTCAAGTTCGCGCGACCCAATCACATTCGATGTAACCGATCGAGCCGCGCTTGCGAACTTATGTTCGTAGGGCGCCTGCAGCGCGAGCCGAAGACCTCGCTCGCAACCGTTACAGCATGTCGGCAAAAAATGACGTCGGTGGAAGTTCCAATGGAACCTTCGAGAGAAAGGAACAATAGATGAGAAAAACCTTCATCGCCTTGGCCTGTGCGGTGGTTAGCGTCCTGTGGACGACGGCCAGCTTTGCCGACGAGGGCAGGTCGAGGGTTCAACCCGAGACTATAAGCTTGTTCCAAGTCCCCTGGCAGTGCCCCGCGGCTCCGGAGATCGCATGCGGCGGGCTCGCCAAACCGGTTCTCCTCGAACTCGAGCAAAATACGGGAATTGCTGAGGCCTGGATAAACCGGGCCGGGACCGTGCTCGCCGTGGTGGGATCAGACCGGAACCGCGAGGCGCGCACGAAAACCGTTCGCACGCTCCTGCGGGAAATATTCGAGAAGGATGTCGCGACAGAGCTCCAAGGCGAAGCACGGACAACGGAGCTGGCCAGCTTCCGGTCGGACGCTCCTTGGTATCGAGGGGCTCAGGTGGACGCCCTCAGCATCGAGGAGGCCGATATCATCGCCGCCCGGCTCGTGCACCGAATCGAGGCGAAGGTGGCGCTCTCCGAAGACAAGACACGGTTGCTGACGGTGAGCTTCGCCGACATCCTCAAGGCACGTTTCATCCGCAGTTCCGATGCGCCCCGCACAGGCGATCAAAAGCCCCGCGATGAGCAACTTCGAGACATAGCGCGAGCACAGCTCGGCACAGCTGGAGTGTCAGCATTCGACGAGGCGCTTGCGAAGGGAGAGCGCCCCGCGCCCGGTGAAAAATAAGACGCTTAGCTCGTGTTGGACCACGCGCGAGCATTCTGGTCCAGATCGCACCTGCCGCCGGTTCACCCTCAGAGAAGCAAAGCAGCTTTCGCGCTGTGCATCCCAAGGAAATAGCTATGAAACATACACGCTACATCACCGAAATTGCTGAAAGTCTGGCGCCA
>NZ_JACIEU010000023.1:43172-76523 GCF_014197035.1 Sphingobium scionense
ACGATTCTACAGCCCGGTATTCGCTTCGTAGGTGCGGATTGCCCTCTGCGAAATCTACCCGGGTGGCCCCGCAAGGCAATCAAAGCGGGTGTCAAACAGAGAAGCAAAGCAGCTTTCGCGCTGTGCATCCCAAGGAAATAGCTATGAAACATACACGCTACATCACCGAAATTGCTGAAAGTCTGGCGCCAGCTAATCAGCCCGAAGGGTTCGGGCAGCTGTTCGTCGTGCTGCTGCGTGAGCTGGCCAAGGGGCGTCCGGTTTCGCAAACGACACTTGCCATGTCTCTCGACTGGCCTGCTCAGCAAGTGAATGCCGTGCTCGAACGGGCCACCAGTACCGAGTACGATAGTGATGGGAATATCGTTGGTTATGGCCTCACCTTGCGCGAGACTTCGCATATCTTCGAGATTGATGGCCGCCGTCTATACGCCTGGTGCGCACTGGACACTCTGATGTTTCCGGCCCTCATTGGCCAGACGGCGCGCGTGTCGTCGCATTGCGCTGCAACCGGAGCACCAGTTTCACTCACGGTTTCGCCGAACGAAATCCGGGATATCGCACCGACCGACGCCGCAGTGTCGTTGGTCCTGCCGCAGGAAACAGCGGACATTCGTCAGTCATTCTGTTGCCACGTCCATTTCTTTGCATCGGTCGTGACGGCGAAAGATTGGGCCTCCAAGCATCAAGGCGTGGAGATCGTAAGCGTCCAAGATGCCTTCCGCTTGGGCCAAGAGCTTAATCGACATATGCTGCAGACCATTCCATCGAGAAAATCGTGATTGGATAACGATTCTACAGCCCGGTATTCGCTTCGTAGGTGCGGATTGCCCTCTGCGAAATCTACCCGGGTGGCCCCGCAAGGCAATCAAAGCGGGTGTCAAATGGTCCCCTACACGTAATCTCGTCTGGCCCACTATGCCGGCGTGAGCATCGACCGGCGGGGGCGAGGGTCTTGCCCGTCTCGGGCCTGCGCCATCCCGCGCGTGTTGCCCGAGTCGATCGGGTCTTTGGTGGTTGTCCAGCGCAGCGGCTCGGCCTGTCCCTTGGGAACTGCGGTTGCAGGGCTGCCCCGCGATCCTGCCTCGCGGCGAGCAATGCAGGCAAAGGCGACTTTCGCTTCCCGAGATCAAAGCCATGCTGCGGGTTCTGCTTCCGCTTAGAAAGCGCCTTCAGCTCCCGCTGAAAATCAATATTCCATGTAACCGATCGAGCCGCACTTGCGAACTTATGGTGGTAGGGCGCCTGTCGGCGGCGCCTTCAGTGCGAGGCCGCAGACCTCGCTCTGAAATAGCACTTGAACCTGTAGGTGCTACAGACCCTATCTTGAAAAGATCGAGGAGACAAGGAATGAGTGAGTATGTTCGAACGGCCCCGGCGCGGCTGACCGGCAAACCCGAAGCGGGGACGTCGCAGGGCGGGCAGAAACTGTTGATGGCGGGCGGGATCCTGGCCGCCCTTGGCGCATCGTCCTGCTGCATACTGCCGCTTGTTCTGTTCAGCATTGGCGTGAGCGGGGCGTGGATCGGAAACCTGACTGCGCTTGCGCCTTACCAGCCCGTCTTTGTGGCTGCAGCGCTTGTCTTTCTCGCTGTGGGCTTCTGGCGCGTCTACCGCCAGCCGAAGGTGGACTGCGTGGAAGGTAGTTCTTGTGCTCGCCCGGGCGCGAGCCGGATTGCCAAAATCGGGCTGTGGGCTGCCACCGTGCTCGTCTTCGCAGCGATGGCGTTCCCTTACGCTGCGCCGTTCCTTCTCGACCTCTGATGCAACCTTTCAAACCAGGAGACTTGTGACCATGAAGACCTTGATTCGCACCGCAGTGACCGTCGCCGCCTTGACTCTCGCCGGAGGCGCTTACGCCGCGCCTCGGACCGCCACGCTTGCGGTTGAGAATGTGAGCTGCGTGACCTGTGCACCAATCGTAAAAAGAACGCTCTCGCGCATCCCCGGTGTCAGCCAGGTCGTGGTCGTGGAGCGGGACGGTCGGGCCACGGCGACCGTGACCTTCGACGATGAGAAGGTCACTGCCGAGGCACTGGCCCAGGCGACCACGAATGCAGGCTATCCTTCGACCGTGACGGGCGTGAAGACCGCGGCTCTCGCGCGCTGACGTGACCGCAATGAATAATCGCGCCCTCTTTCGAACGGGCGTCATCGGAGCGGTCGTGGCGGCGCTCTGCTGCGCGACCCCAATCCTTGGGATTGCGCTGGGAGCGATCGGGCTCTCAGCGCTGGCGACCAAGGTCGATTATGTCCTGATCCCGGTTCTGGTCGCCTCGCTCGGGCTGGTCGGGATCGGGCTCTACCGACGCAAAGTATCCACCCCGGCCGTCATCGACTGCTGTGAGACGGATAAGAACACAGGAAAGTTCAAGTCATGAGTGATTGCTGCGCTCCGAGCGCAAAGAACGGGAACGGCCGCTACGACCTCATTGTCGTCGGCGCCGGCTCGGCCGGGTTCTCGGCCGCGATTACGGCGGCCGAACAAGGGGCGCAAGTTGCGTTGATCGGCCACGGCACGATCGGAGGGACGTGCGTCAATGTCGGCTGCGTCCCGTCGAAGGCCCTTATCCGGGCCGCAGAAGCGGTGCACCACGCCAACGCCGCACCCAGGTTCGCCGGTATCGCCGCAGAGGCTCGGGTGGCAGACTGGGGTGCGCAGGTCGCCCAAAAGGATGCACTGGTCGCGGGTCTGCGTCAGGCGAAGTACGCCGATCTCCTGCCATCTTACAACAGCGTCGCATATCATGAAGGCCGCGCCCGCCTCGTCGATGGTGGCGTCGAAGCCGGTGGCAAGCGTTTCGCGGCGGAACGTATCATCATCGCCACCGGGACCCGGCCGGCGTTGCCGGCGATCCCGGGCATAACGGACATCTCAATCCTCGATAGCACCACGGCGCTGGAGCTGACCGCACTGCCACGCTCGATGATTGTGCTCGGCGGCGGCTACATCGGCGTTGAGCTAGCGCAAACCTTCGCTCGAGTGGGGGTCGAGGTGACGCTAGTCTTCCGCAGCCGCCTCCTGCCGGAAGCAGAGCCTGAGATCGGGGCGGCCCTCGCCGGTTATCTCGCCGACGAGGGTATCAAGGTCGTCGGCGGTCTGACCTACGAGTCGATCCGTCGGACCGAGGAGGGCGTCGCGCTCACGGTGGTTCGGGAAGGACACACAGAAACGCTCGCGGCCGAGCGGGTTCTGGTTGCGACGGGTCGCGCCCCGAACACCGAAAGCCTTGGCCTTCCGGAAGCAGGGATCGCCCTGACGCCGGTGGGCGCGATCGTGGTCGATGACCGGATGCGCACTTCCAAAGCTGGCGTTTACGCGGCCGGCGATGTGACGGGCAAGGACCAGTTCGTCTACATGGCGGCCTATGGCGCGAAGCTCGCGGCAAAGAACGCGCTCAACGGCGACAGCCTCCGCTACGACAACTCGGCGATGCCCGCGGTAGTCTTTACCGATCCGCAGGTGGGAAGCGTCGGCCTCACGGAAGCGCAGGCGCGCGCCGCCGGGTACAATGTCCGCACTTCCGTGCTTTCGCTCGACAACGTGCCCCGCGCGCTCGCGGCCCGGGATACACGCGGCCTGATCAAGCTTGTGGCGGACGGCGACACACGCAAGCTGCTTGGGGCACACATCCTTGCGCCTGAAGGCGCGGACAGTATCCAGACGGCGACGATGGCGATTCGTGGCGGTCTGACAATCGATGACCTCGCGGAGACGATCTTCCCGTATTTGACCACAGTCGAAGGGCTCAAGCTTGCGGCGCAGACATTTGACCGGGATGTCAAGAAGCTGTCCTGCTGCGCGGGCTGACGATCGGCCAAACGATCAGTCGAGGAAGATGTGATGGCGATCGACGCGACAACATCGGAAGAGTTCAGTGTCGAGATCAGGCCGGGCGTATGCCGCCCGGACTGGTCGGCCGTTACCACGCCGGCCGCACGGCATGCGCTCAGCGGGCGCATGGCGGCGCGGGCGGGACTTTTGGACAAGTGGTCGCAGGCGCTCGAACCGAATGAGGATCTGGTGTGGCGGATGGCCCTCGACCTTTACGCCAAGAACGGTCGGTCGCCTCGCGCTAACGAGATCGCCGCCTGCTCTGACATCTCAGAGGAACGCGTGCGCGTCGTTCTGCACAAGCTGCAATTGCGCGATCTTTTGGGCCTTGAACCCGGCACGGACGCGATCCGCTATGCCTACCCTTTCACGGAGACACAGACAGGTCACCACGTCGCACTGAAGAGCCACACCTTGAACAGCCTCTGCGCCATCGACGCGCTCGGGGTCGGCAGAATGTATCGCAGCGACGTCACGGTCGAGTCCCGCTGCCGGCTAAGCGGTGGCAGTGTCCGGGTGACGACAGGCGATGAGGGTCGTACCTTGCGCAACGTGTCGCCGGCTGGCGCCGTAGTCTGGTACGACTTTGCCTATGAAGGAGGTGCGGCGGCAAACTCTTGTTGCCCGTCGATCGCCTTCTTCTGTTCGGAAGAGCAATTGCGGCGTTGGCTTGATCAGCAGTCGTCACCCCGGCACGGCGTCATGTTGGTGATGGAAGAGGCCCTGGAAGTCGGCCGCGCGATCTTTGGTCCAGTTTTGACAGTGCCCGACCAAGTGTCGGAGGAAGAGTCGCGAGCACCTTCTAAGTCGAGGAAGGTGGTTCTCTGACAATCGAGCTGCGCCATCTTCGCTACTTTATTGCAGCTGCAGAGCGCGGGAGCTTTCGACGCGCAGCGAAGGCGCTTGAGATTCATGAGTCCGCCATCAGCCGGCGTATTCGCGATCTGGAAGATGAACTCGGAGCGGCTCTATTCATTCGGCACCATGGCGGTGTGCACCTCACGCAAGCCGGCCAGAGATTTCTCGTCCGCGCTCGCAAGGCCATCACTCAGATCGGTCATGCGGCTATGGATGTTGGTTCGTTTGGGCGCGGCGAAGCGGGCACCGTGCGCATCGGAATATTCTCGTCGCTTGCATCCGGCTTTCTCGCCGATCTCCTCCGAGCCTATGCTGCGGCGAACCCAACCATCCGCCCCGATCTGATTGAAGGCGGGCCCTCCGGCCACATCGCCGCGATCCAACGACATCACCTGGATGTCGCCTTCCTGACTGGTGAGCCGATCGCGGACGGGTGCGATCTGGCGCATCTTTGGAATGAGCGCGTCTTCGTAGCATTGCCAAACGATGACGGCCTGTCTCGGAATCGCGAGATTTCTTGGACGAGCCTGCGAGACCGACACTTCATCGTCAGTGAGACTGATCCGGGTCCGGAGATCCACGACTACCTGGTGAAGCACCTCGCTGACCTTGGGCACCACCCCAACGTCGAACGCTACCGTGTCGGTCGAGACAACCTCATGAATCTCGTCGCCATGGGTCAGGGCCTCACGCTGACCAGCGAAGCGACTATCGCGGCGCGCTTTCCCGGCGTCGTCTACCGCCCACTGAGCGAAGAGATTCTGCCGTTCTGCGCGATCTGGTCGCCGCACAATGATAATCCGGCTCTACGGCGGTTGCTGAGCCTGGCCAGAACAATGTCGCGACGATCGAACGCCGTCGCAGTGCCGGGACTGATCGCTAATTCTGCGACGTCGAGCCTGAGCTAGCGGGCGGGCGCCCGCGTTCACCGTCACGTCGCGCCTTCGTGAATCCTCGGTCGGTCGCCATGAATCGCTCGATCATCGGTGAAATCAGCTTCACCGGATCGCCCATGGATCTTCCGGTCTCGCGGGCGAGTACCTGGGCATAGGCCACGAGATCGCGGTGAACCGTGGCCGGCAGTTCGAGCGAGACCTTGACCGGCTTGTCATCGGTGATCGGGCCGAGTTTCAACTTCGCCATGTCAGCCTCCGTAGGGTTCGAGCACCAGATCGCGGGTGACGATCACGCGGACCGGGTATCCGGGTCGGATAGTGAGTGTCGGCGCAATGTTGAGCTGGCGGCTAACGATCTGCCGACCGGTCTGACTGACGCTGTCTGATGCGCCTTGACGCAGCGCTCGCACGATGTCGCTGTCCTGGCCAGACGATCCTGCCTCGGCGCCAACGCTGAGGATAGTGGAGAGCGCGGCGGCCTTGAACAGTTCGCCCCAGTGATAGTCGACACCATCCTCAAGGCCGGCATAGCCCTCAGAATCGGCACCCGGCTGACGCTCGAGCACGATCGAGCGGCCGTTCGGCATGATGAGCCGGTTCCAGACAAGCAGCACGCGGCGCTGTCCAAACCCGACGCCGTTATCATACTGGCCGATCAATCGGGTGCCCTGCGGCACGAGCAGTATGCGGCCGGTTGGGCTGTCATAGACGTTCTCGGTCACCTGGGCGGTGATCTGGCCGGGCAGATCAGAGCGGATGCCGGTAATCAGCGCGGCCGAGATCACCGCGCCGCCCTGAAGGATGTTGGGCGATGCCGGCGCCATGACGCGGTCCGGGGAGACAGTCCGCCGATCGGCAGCAGCGTTAAGGAAAGCGAGTTGGCGATCCTGCGCGGTCGGCGTGGCCGGCTGCGGCGCAAGGCCGAGGCTTGTTAGATCGGGCAGAGGCAATTGGGCATTTGGGAGCGGTGTTCCGCTTGGTGACGTCGCTGTCGGCGTGGACGTTACTCTTGTCTCGGTCGAGGCGAACAGCCGCGCCGTCCGTGCCGCTTCCACCTCCTGAAGCCGGCGCTGTTCCTCGGCGCTGAGGCCGGGGGTGGGTGTCGACATGCCAGGAACCGGGACTGGTTGACCCCGATTCTGCGCGTCAAGGATGGGACGGCCGAGGTCGCCGGGCAGCGGAGGCCCCAGCACCGGCCCCGTATAATCACGCGGCAAGCCGGCAAGGCCATCGGCAGTCGCCCGATTGTCGGTCGAATATAGTTCCTCGTTCGGGTGGCCGCCGTCGCGGGTCTGGAGGGCGTAGATCAGTGCGCCGCCGATTCCGACGCTGGCGACGAGACCGAGGCCAGCCAGCACCTTCCTCGACAATCGCGTGACCCGCGGCGCCTCGGCGCGTAGCCGCATCGGTGGCGCCGGCTCACCGGCCAAGGGCTGCTCGACGTTCTCCGGTTCAGTCCCTTCCTCCTTCCGGGGATCGCTCTCGCTCACGATGCCGGCCTCCCGTCGGTGCGGGTGATGCGCACGCGCTTCTGGCGATCGCCCGCGCCGAAGCGCAGCTCGGCGGCGGCGAACAGGCGATCGACGATCATGTGGTTGCCGCGGACCCGGTAGTTCACGAGCTCGGAAGTATTGCCCTCCGGCCCGACGACGAAGAGCGGCGGCATCTCGCCCTGTCCGATGCCGCGCGGAAACTCGATGAAGACCTGGCGACCATCGTCGAAGGCGCGGAGCGGTCGCCACGGCGCGCGGTCGCCGTCGATCTCATAGCGAAAATTGACACGGGACAGGTCGATGCCGGTGGCGACGGGCTGGGCGGCCTGGGACTCAGTGTTCTGGCGGCGGAGCGCAATGAGCTGATCGTGGGGATATTGCCAGGAGACCGATGCCATATAGGTACGGTTGGTCGAGCGCAGCTCCATGTGGTAGGTGCGCAGATTGGTGTTGATGACCAGGTTGGTCATCAGCTCGGCGCGCGTGGGTTTCACCAGGATATGGATCTGTCGCGTCGCGCCCGATCCGCTTTCGGTGTCGCCGATGATCCAGCGCACGGTGTCACCGGCCGCCACCGGGCCGGAGCCGACAAGCTGCTCGCCGGGCTGGAGCGCGATGTCGGTGATCTGCCCGACGGCGGTGTAGACCTGATACAGCGCGCCTTGCGTAAACGGATAGACCTGCATCGAGTTGATGAAGCCGTTGCGAACCGGCTGCACGCGGGCGGCGGCGTTGGCCTGATTGACGCGCGCGGCCGGATCGCTCGCCTCCGGTGCGCTCCGCGTCGTCTCGACCGGCTTCAGCTGACCTGGGAGCGGCAGCGGCCGGGGCAGCTCGACCACGGTGACGGGCGCCGGTGGGTCGGCCGCCTGCACAGCGGGCGCTGCGTCGTCATAGCTGATCTCGGGTGGCTTCTGCGTGGTGGCGCAGCCGGCGAGCGCGGTCGTCGCGAGGAGAATGATCGGCAGCGCGGCTTTGCGCAAAACCGGCGATACGTATGTGTGTGAAGCCGGGTCTCCGGCTTTACGGAAAGACGACTTCATTGTCCCAGCTCCCGTGACCAGTTGATGGCGTTGACGTAGATTCCGAGCGGGTTCGCCCGGAGTTTTTCGGCGGTGCGCGGCGGCTGCACGACGATGGTGAGGATGGCGGTCCAGCGCGATGTCTCGGCGAGGGCGCCGTCCTGATAGCGGCGCTCGACCCAGGCGACTCGGAAACTCGTAGGGGACGCGCGGATGACCGACGAGACGTCGACCGAGATTTGCTGCTTGCCGACCTTGGTGAAGGGGTCGTTGGCGCGGGCATAATCGTTGAGCGCCATCGCGCCGGCGGAGGTGGTGAACTCGTAAGCCCGCAGCCAGTTCTGGCGCACGATGATGGCGTCTGCCGGGATCGAGCGGACCTGCTCGATGAAGCGCGCCAGATGCCAGGCCATTTGCGGATCGGTCGGCTGATAGTCGGCAGTGGCGGGCGCGATGGCCTGCGCCTGGCCGAGCCGATCGACTTGAACCACCCAGGGTACGATCGTCCCGCGCGCCGACTGCCAGACAAGCGCCGAAGCGAAGCCAGCGGAGAGGATCAGCGAGCCGAACGCCATCAGCCGCCAGTTCTTCGCCTGCACGCGCGCCGAGCCGATGCGTTCGTCCCAGATCTGGCCGGCACGCTGATAGGGCGTCTCGGGTTCGGGGGATTTGCCATAGTGGGTTGCTGGTCGTTTGAAGAGGCTCATTCAGCGGTCGCTTTCGGAAAGGTTGATGGAAGAGCCGCCGCCGTGGCTGTCGCCAGAGCGAACGGCATGCGCGGCGGCCTGGACGCCATGGGTGAGGTTCTGAGAGCGCTTCATGCGCTTGGCCCAGTCAGGCGGTCCCTGACGGGAGGCGCTCTGGCCGGTGGTGGCGCCGCTGGCGGCCTCGCTGTCGCCGCCAACCGTGCCTGCGGTCGATGTTCCGCCCGTGGCCTCGAAGGCGGACTGAGCGCCGGCCGAGAAGCTCGACTTCATGCTGTCGGCCGCGCGCGACGCGGCGCGTTTCAACGGCGAGGCGGCAGCGGACGCGCCCGCGCGGGCAACGCCGCCGAGACCGGAAGCAACGCCCGCCGCGCCGGACTGGCCGGTGGCGCCGAGGCTGTAGGCGGTGGATGCGCCGCCTGCGATCGCGGCTCCGCCGCGCGCCGCCGCGGCAGCACCGCCGATCGCTGCCGCGCCTCCGGAAGCGACGGCTCCCACTGTGGCGGCGCCGGCTGCGACCATGCCGCCAGCGGCGAGGCCGGTGCCCACGGCGGCGCCTGCGCCAAGCTGCGGGCCGCCGGAGACGAGGCCATTGGCGATGCCGGGCCCAAAGATGCCGAGACCGAGGAGGCTCAGCGCCGCGAGCACGATCGCCATGGCCTGATCGATCGTCGGTGTCGCGCCGCCAAAGCCTGCGGTGAATTCTGAAAACAGCGTCGAGCCGATGCCGATGATGACGGCCAGCACCAGCACTTTGATGCCGCTCGAGATCACATTGCCGAGGACACGCTCCGCCATGAAGGCGGATTTGCCGAACAGGCCGAAGGGAATGAGGACGAAGCCGGCGAGCGTTGTCAGCTTGAACTCGATCAGCGTGACGAAGAGCTGAATCGCGAGAATAAAGAAGGCGAGCAGCACCAGCGCCCAGGCCAGGAACATGCAGGCGATCTGGATGAAATTCTCGAAGAACGACCAGTAGCCCATCAGGCCGGAGATCGATTCCAGCAGCGGCCGGCCGGCATCGAGGCCGGTCTGCGCCACCTTGCCGGGGCGCAGAAGATCGGCCGTCGTAAAGCCCGTGCCGGACGCCTTCAGGCCGAGGCCGGCGAAGCTCTCGAAGATGATCCTGGCGAGGTTGTTCCAGTTGCCGATGAGGTAGGCGAAGACGCCGACGAACAGAGTTTTCTTGACCAGGCGGGCGAGAATGTCGTCGTCGGCGCCCCAGCTCCAGAACAGGGCGGCAAGCGTCACGTCGATGACGATTAGCGTGGTGGCGATGAAGGCCACCTCGCCACCGAGCAGACCGAAACCCGAGTCGATGTAGCGAGTGAAGACCTCGAGGAAATGGTCGATGACGCCTGTGCCGCCCATGATGTTATCGGGCCTCGCCAGCTTCGGGCGCGGTCGCCGGGGCAGTTTTCTTGCGAACCGGATCGGCTTCGGCCGGCGTGGTTGCGGAGATGTTTCCGCTCGACCTCGGAGCCGGCGAAGCGTCAGGCAGACGCTCGGCGGGACGAGCACCGGGAGCGAGGAAACGCTGGCGGTTCTCGGCCCATGCGCGAAGGCAGGCCGCATCGCGTGGTCCGGCCTCGCCTAGGAGCTGACAGCGCAGAAGCTCCTCTCGGAGCGGGTCGGCCGAGGTGTTCTCGGCTCGGCCGAGGCTCCGGAACATCGGCTCCTCTTCCTTCCGAGTCAGCTCGATCGCGGTCGCCGTGACGGCGACCGCGACGAAGAGGACAGCGCCGAGCCGTGCGAGCATCTTTGCGTCCATCGGTCAGCCCTCAGTTGCCGTTCGGAAACATCCGGGCGTTGCCGGGTTGGTAGCTCGTGCCCGGCATGAGGAAGCGGCGACGCTGCTCGCGGCCCTGTTCAGCCGCGGCGGCCTGTTCGGCGGATTGCATCGCCTGGGCGCGGCCGTTCGCGGCGACGACGGCAGTGAGATCGGCTAGCTGCTGCGCCTGGAGGGCGAGGAGCTGGTTGCCTGCCTGCGTCGCCTGCAGCGCGCCAGTCGCGCCCTGGCTTTGTCCGACCAACGCCGACATCTGCGTGCGATTGGTGTCGATGTTGCCGACGACGCCGGCCTGCACGCGCATCGCGTCCTGCAGTCCGCCGACGGTGTTCTGCCAGCGGGTCCTCGCGTCGGCGACGAGCTGCTGGTCCGAGGCCGACATTGATGCGTTGCCGTAGGTGGTACGGAACGCCTGGTCGATGTTCTGGACGTCGTAGGCGATGCGCTGCGCCTGCTGCAGGAGTTGCTGGGTCCGCTGCACGGACTGTTGAAGCTGCTGGAGCGAAGAGAACGGCAGGCTCGCGAGATTGCGGGCCTGGTTGATGAGCGACGTCGCCTGGTTCTGGAGCGAGGTGATCTGGTTGTTGATCTGCTCTAGCGATCGTGCCGCCGTCAGCACGTTCTGAGCGTAGTTCGACGGGTCGTAGACGATCCATTGCGCCGCAGCCGGAGGTGCGAATATCGGCGTAAGCGCCAGCGGCGCCGCCAGGATGGACAGAGCGAGCCGGGCGGCGCGCGAGCGGGAGCGAAAACGGGTCATGACGATACCTCCTGGCTGGTGGGAATGACGGTCTGGGGGATGACGTTGGTGAGGTCGGCGATGAGGTCCGCCGCCCAGCCGAGCGAGCATTCGGCGAGCCATTCGTGCAGGAAGCCGTCACGGCCCGACCGGGCGAACACCTCGGCGATCAGCGCCTGATGCTGTTTCGACGACGCGGCGCAGAGCGCCAGCGCGACGTCGGACAGGCCCAACTCGAACAGCCGGTTGCCGCGTCGTGACTGGCAGTAGTAGTCGCGCTTCGGCGTGGCCCGCGCGAGGATCTCGATCTGGCGACCGTTGAGACCGAAGCGGCGATAAATCGCGGTGATCTGCGGCTCGATCGCGCGCTCGTTGGGCAGCAGCAGACGGGTCTGGCAGCTCTCGATGATCGCGGGCGCGATGGCGGAATTGTCGATGTCCGACAGCGATTGTGTGGCGAAGATGACGCTGGCGTTCTTCTTGCGCAGCGTCTTCAGCCACTCGCGGAGCTGACCGGCGAAGCCTTCGTCGTCGAGCGCCAGCCAGCCTTCATCGACAATCAGCAGTGTCGGCCTGCCGTCGAGCCGGTCCTCGATGCGGTGGAACAGATAGGCGAGGACCGCGGGCGCGGCGCCGGTGCCGATCAGGCCCTCAGTCTCGAACGCCTGGACCGACGCTTCACCCAGATGCTCGGCCTCGGCGTCGAGCAGCCGGCCATAGGGCCCGCCGACGCAATAGGGCCGTAGCGCCTGTTTCAGGTCGTTCGATTGCAGGAGGACTGCGAGGCCGGTGATGGTGCGTTCGCTGATGGGCGCGGAGGCAAGCGACGTCAGCGCCGACCACAGATGCTCCTTGACGTCGGGCGTGATCGGTACGCCCTCGCGCATCAGGATCGCGACGACCCAGTCCGCCGCCCAGGCGCGCTCCTGCGCCTCGTGGATGCTGGCGAGCGGCTGGAGCGAGACGGAGGAATCCGACCCCTCGGTGAGGCCACCGCCGAGATCGTGCCAATCGCCGCGCATCGCCAGCGCAGCCGCGCGGATCGAGCCGCCGAAATCGAACGCGAAGACCTGGGCGCCGGCGTAGCGGCGAAATTGCAGCGCCATCAGCGCCAGCAGCACCGACTTACCGGCGCCGGTCGGTCCGACGACAAGCGTGTGACCGACATCGCCGACATGAAGGGAAAACCGGAACGGGGTGCTTCCCTCGGTCTTGCCATAGAGCAAGGGGGGCGACCCGAAGTGCTCATCCCGTTCCGGCCCCGCCCACACCGCCGACAGCGGGATCATGTGGGCGAGATTGAGCGTCGAGATCGGCGGTTGCCGGACATTGGCGTAGACGTGGCCGGGCAGTGAGCCGAGCCAGGCGTCCACCGCGTTGATCGTCTCCGGCATCGCCGTGAAATCGCGGCCCTGGACGATCTTCTCGACCAGCCGCAGCTTCTCGGCGGCGATGCGCGGATCCTCGTCCCAGACCGTGACGGTCGCCGTCACATAGGCCTGGCCGGCATAGTCGGCGCCGAGTTCCTGCAGGGCGAGGTCGGCATCCGCCGCCTTGTTGGCGGCATCCGTATCCACGAGCGCGGACGCCTCGTTGGTCATCACCTCCTTCAGGATGGCGGCGATCGACTTGCGCTTGGCGAACCATTGCCGCCGGATCTTCGTCAGCAGCTTGGTCGCATCGGTCTTGTCGAGCAGGATGGCGCGCGTCGACCAGCGATAGGGAAAGGCGAGCCGATTGAGATCGTCGAGCAATCCGGGCGTCGTCGCGGTGGGAAAGCCGACGATGGTGAGCACGCGCAGATGCGCCGTTCCCAGTCTCGGCTCCAGACCGCCGGTGAGCGTCTGGTCGGCAATCAGGGCATCGAGATACATCGGCGTCTCGGGAACGCGGACGCGGTGGCGTTTGGTCGAGACGCAGGAATGCAGGTAGGTCAGCGTCTCGCCGTCATCGAGCCAGACGCATTCCGGCATGAAGCCTTCGACGAGCTGCAGCACGCGATCGGTGCGGTCGATGAAGCCGCGCAGGATCTCATGGGCATCGACGCCCGATTGCTCTCGTCCCTCATAGAGCCAGGCTTCGGTGCGCGCGGCGTCCTCGGCCAGCGGCAGATAGAGGATGGTGAGGAAGTAGCTGGATTCGAAATGCGTGCCCGCTTCCTCGAAATCGGCCTTCCTCTCGGCATCCAGCAGACCGGAAGCTGAATCCGGAAACATGCTTGAGGGATAGGTCGCGGCGGTATGGCGCTGTGCCTCGACGAAGATCGACCAGCCGGAGCCGAGGCGCCGGAAGGCGTTGTTGAGCCGGCCGGCGACGGCGACCAGTTCGGCCGGCACGGCGGAATCCATGTCGGGGCCGCGGAAGCGGGCGGTGCGCTGGAACGAGCCGTCCTTGTTGAGCACCACGCCTTCGCCGACCAGGGCGACCCAGGGGAGGAAGTCGGCGAGCCGGGAGTTGCGATTGCGATATTCGGCAAGGTTCAACATCGGTACGCCTCCTCAGACCGCCAGATGGCCGGGGATGCGCAAATGGCGGCGCACGACGTCGACGAATTGGGGATCGCGCTTGGCCGCCCAAACGGCGGCGAAGTGGCCGATAGCCCAAAGGCCAAGGCCGACCAGCCAGAGGCGAAGGCCGAGGCCGAGGGCTGCGGCCAGCGTGCCGTTGAGGATGGCGATCGAGCGCGGGGCGCCGCCGAGCAGGATATGCTCGGTCAGCGCCCGGTGTACGGGCACGGAGAAGCCGGGCACTTCGACCGAGGGGTCGACCATGCCGGCCATCAGACGAGCGCCCCGCCACCGAACGAGAAGAACGACAGGAAGAACGAGCTGGCCGCAAACGCGATCGACAGGCCGAAGACGATCTGGATCAGCTTGCGGGCGCCGCCAGACGTGTCGCCGAAGGCGAGCGTCAGGCCGGTGATGATGATGATCATCACCGCGATGATCTTGGCGACCGGGCCCTCGATCGACTGGAGGATTTGCTGAAGCGGCTGCTCCCACGGCATGGACGAGCCCGACGCGTGGGCGGCGGGCGCCAGCGCGATCGAAAGGAAGGTGACGGAGGCCGCTGTCGCGATGTGGCGGCGCATGCGGAGCGAATGACGGATCATGCTGGATCTCCCGATGGTTCGGATGCTGCGAGGGTGATGGCGTAATCGCCGTCTGGGCCGAGCCCATCGACACGGGCGAGTTCGGCAAGACGTCGTTGGGCGCCGCGGCCGGACAGCACGGCGACGAGATCAATGGTCTCGGCGATCAGTGCGCGCGGCACGGTGACGACGGCTTCCTGAATGAGCTGCTCGAGGCGGCGCACTGCGCCGATCGCGGTGCCGGCGTGGATGGTGCCGATGCCGCCCGGATGGCCGGTGCCCCAGGCTTTCAGCAGGTCGAGGGCTTCAGCGCCGCGAACCTCGCCGATCGGAATCCGGTCGGGGCGGAGCCGCAGGCTGGAGCGCACCAGATCGGAGAGCGAGACGACGCCGTCCTTGGTGCGCAGAGCAACGAGATTGGGCGCGGCGCATTGCAGCTCGCGCGTATCCTCGATCAAGACGACGCGATCGTCTGTCTTAGCGACTTCGGCCAGCAGCGCGTTGGTGAGGGTCGTTTTGCCGGTTGACGTGCCACCGGCGACGAGGATGTTTTGCCGGGACGCCACGGCATCGCGCAGCGCCTCGGCTTGCGCGCCCGTCATGATGCCGGCGGCGGCATAATCGTCCAGGGTGAACACTGCGACAGCGGGCTTGCGGATGGCGAAGGCCGGGGCCGCGACGACGGGCGGCAGCAGGCCTTCGAACCGTTCTCCTGTCTCGGGCAGCTCGGCCGAGACGCGCGGGCTACCGGGATGAACCTCGGCGCCGACATGGTGCGCGACGAGGCGGATGATGCGCTCGCCATCGGCGGGCGACAGTCGCTCCCCCGTATCGGCCAGGCCTTCGGACAGACGGTCGATCCAGAGCCGCCCGTCGGGGTTGAGCATCACCTCGACGATCGCGGGATCTTCCAGGAACCGGGCGATGGCGGGGCCGAGGGCGGTGCGCAACATGCGCGCACCCCGCGTGATCGCCTCGGATTTCTGGTGAGTTGCCGCCACGTCGTCCCCGTCCTTTTGCGGGCGCGCTCGACGCGGCCCTGGATCGGGGATGATTAAGAGGGCCAGAAATCAGACGGGTTCAACAAGATTAGACCGTCGTAGTAGCCTAGCGTGCAAATACAGGAGAACGGCGGAATCGGCCCCGACTTGATCGACCACAAGCGGACACTATCGGTCCTCTTGCAGCGACTCGTCGTGATCGTCGCGGAGCCTACCGGCAATATCGTCCGGGATTTCGCGCAGAAAGCTCTGACCCTTCTGAAGCCTTTTACCGAGCGTCTCAACGAAGCCTTCGAAGCGCTCACGACCCTTGATCTGTGCGGCGGCCTGCGCGTCGCCGGGCAATGGCGGCGTGATCGTCAGCCAGAAGCGGACGAACAGCGCCAGCGTCTCCGCCGTTACACCGAGGTCGCGCTCGATCCGTTGGGCCTGGCGCGAGAGCCGATCCATCCGGCGGGTGAAGGCGGCTTCGCGTCGATCGGCGGCGTCAGGCGACAGGAACGACGCCACAGCCGCCTCGACGATGGCCGATCGCGAGATTTTCTTGCGCTCCGACAGCTCGCTGATCCGGGTGATCATCTCGACGGGCAAGGTGAGGTTCAGGCGATCCCGCATTGCCGCCTCCTACAGGTCCATGCCGTCATTGGGATCGAGCGAGACCTGACGCGCCACGCCCGTCATCTGGCGGCGTAGCGCCTGACGCTGGCGGGCGACATCTTCCGGCTCGTCGTCCAACAGAACCGCGAATTCCTCCGAAGGCTGCTGGTCGGTCGTCTCCTTGACGATGGCGACATGGTCGGGAAGCTCGGGTTCGCGGCGCAGACCGCTATTGGCCGGGTCGCCCTCCGCCTTCTCCATCTTGGCCATCAGCGCTGCGTCGGGTTTCTGTGGGGAGAGCGCCGACCAGCCGTCGGCGCGCGATGTGCGCCCGGACGCCTGCGGATCGGGCGGCGACAGCACGCGCTCCTTGAAGCGGGCGTCCTCATAATAGCGCGCCTTTTGTGCGCGGATTGGCGCTGTCCCAGCGATCATCACAATCTCCTCGGTAGGCGGAAGTTGCATCACCTCGCCGGGGGTCATCAGCGGGCGGGCGGTTTCGGAGCGCGACACCATAAGGTGTCCGAGCCAGGGCGACAGCCGGTGACCGGCATAGTTCTTCATCGCCTTCATCTCGGTCGCGGTGCCGAGCGCATCGGAGACGCGCTTCGCGGTGCGTTCGTCGTTGGTGGCGAAGCTGACCCGGACATGGCAGTTGTCGAGAATCGAGTTGTTTGCGCCATAGGCCTTCTCGATCTGGTTCAGGCTCTGCGCGATCAGAAAAGCTTTAAGTCCGTAGCCTGCCATGAAGGCTAGCGCGGACTCGAAGAAGTCGAGGCGGCCGAGCGCTGGAAACTCGTCGAGCATCATCAGCACGCGATGCTTGCGCTCCTTGGCGTGCAGGTCCTCGGTCAGGCGCCGGCCGATCTGGTTCAGCACGAGGCGGATGAGCGGCTTGGTCCGCGAGATATCGGATGGCGGCACCACAAGGTAGAGCGTCGCCGGACGCGGATCGGCGATCAGGTCGGCGATGCGCCAGTCGCAGCGCCGCGTCACCTGGGCGACGACGGGATCGCGATAGAGGCCGAGAAACGACATGGCGGTGGAGAGTACGCCGGACCGCTCGTTGTCGGATTTGTTCAGCAGCTCCCGCGCCGTAGACGCGATAACCGGATGCGCTCCAGCCTCGCCGAGGTGCGGTGTCGTCATCATCGCCTTCAGCGTCGTCTCGATCGGCCGCTTCGGATCGGAGAGGAAACCAGCGACGCCAGCGAGCGTCTTGTCCGCCTCGGCGTAGAGGACGTGCAGGATCGCGCCGACCAACAGCGAGTGGCTGGTCTTCTCCCAGTGATTGCGTTTGTCGAGCGAACCCTCCGGATCGACCAGCACGTCGGCGACGTTCTGGACGTCACGGACTTCCCAATCGCCGCGGCGCACCTCGAGCAGTGGATTGTAGGCGGCGGATTTCGGATTGGTTGGATCGAACAGCAGCACACGGCCATGCTTCGCCCGGAAGCCCGCGGTGAGCTGCCAGTTCTCGCCCTTGATGTCATGGACGATGGCTGAACCCGGCCAGGTCAGCAGCGACGGCACGACCAAGCCGACGCCCTTGCCGGAGCGCGTCGGCGCAAAGCACAGCACATGCTCAGGTCCGTCATGTCGGAGATAGTCGCGCTCCAGCTTGCCGAGCACCACGCCATCCGGGCCGAGCAGGCCAGCCGCCTTCACCTCTCCCTTCTCGGCCCAGCGCGCCGAGCCGTAGGTCTCGACATTCTTGGCTTCCCGCGCCCGCCAGACCGACATGAGAGTCGCGACCGCGATCGAGATGAAACCGCCCGAAGCGGCGATGAAGGCTCCGTTGGTGAATATCTCCGGCGCATAGGCGTCGTAGGAGAACCACCACGCGAAGAAGGCCGGCGGGAAATAGACCGGCACCCCTAAGAGCCTGAACCATGGCGCTCCGAGCTGCGCCTGAAAGCCGAGCTGCCAGGCGACGTACTGCGTCGCGCCCCAAGTCGTGATCAGCACGATCAGGAAGACGATGGTGATCTGGCCCCAGAGGATTTTGGTCGCGGACATCGGCGTTGCTCCTTTCTTCTTCTTGTTCGTGGCTAAAGGCCGAGGTCGCGCTTGCGCCCGAGGCTCCACTCGATGCCGCCGCCATCGCGGGCGACGCCGGCGACGTGCTGGCCGAGTTTGCGTTCGATCTCGCGCGACCAGGGCACGAGCTGGAAGCCGAGCCCGTTGTCGATCATGGCGAAGCGTCCCGAGGAGAGCGTCAGGCGCTGGCGATAGATCCCCGAGACATGCTCGCCGGCCGCGGCTTTTACATTCGGCATCCCTGTCTCGGCCGACAGCTTCTCACCCACGGCGTCCAGTTCGCGCTGGCGCAGCGTGCTCAGCAGATCGCGCTGGAGGATAATGCGCTGACCCTGGCGGCGGCCGAGCCCTTCGTCAGCGAGATGTTCGGCGCGGGCCTGCATGGCGTCGCGCGCCTCGCGGCCGAACCCGGCAAGAGAGAGCGGCATCTGTTCGCGCTCGACCAGACGATGGTCGAGCCAGGTGGCGCCCGGCGCGGTGACCTGGGTGCGCAGATCGAGATCGGAACGGGTGGCCAGCACCAGCGTCGGCCGCTGGTCCTCCGGCCCGCCGAAGCGTCGGACCTCGACGATGCCGCCGACGGACGGTGCGTGCTCGAAGGTTTCGATGCCACGGAATCGGACATGGTGGGCCCGGCCGTCGGTGCCGTCGATCACGGCATAGGCTTCGCCGGTCAGCTCGTCATGAAGACCCTTGTCGACCAGACGCCCGATGATCGGGGAGCCGGAGCCGCCGTCGATCACATAGTCGGCGACGCCGCGATCCTGGCCGCGCTCGGTGAAGGCACGGTGCATGGTCTTGATGATGTCGCCGCGCATGCCGAGATCGCGAAGGTGGCGTTCGGCTTCCAGCCCGACCATCCATTCGCCAGGACCGGTCGACGTGGCGAGCCCCATCTTCTCGAGATGCTGGAGGCGGCCGATCATTAGGCGGCGGGTCTCGGAATCCGCTGGGCCGTCTGACGCGGAGCGAAAGTCGATGGCGCCGACGTCGTCGGCCTGGCCGCGGATTTCGACGTCAAGGCGCGTCCACCGATCGGCCGTGACTTCCTTCTCAAGGGCGTTGCGGATTTCGTGCTCGGGCTTCGGGCCAAGCTCGATCGACACCAGATCCTCGGCGCGCGAGCGCAGGCCCCGGCTGATGTATTCGCGTGAGATCACGAGATCGGCGCCGGTCTCATCTACACCGCGCACGAGCAGATGGACGTGTGGATTGTCGGTGTTCCAGTGATCGACGGCGACCCAGTCCAGCCGCGTCCCCAGATCGGCTTCCATCTGTTGCGCGAGGTCGCGAGTGAAGGCCCTGAGGTCGGTCATCTCGCCGGCGTCCTCCGGCGAGACGATGAAGCGGAAATGGTGGCGGTCGTCCTTGCAC
Organism: Sphingobium scionense; assembly: GCF_014197035.1. Taxonomy (GTDB): domain Bacteria; phylum Pseudomonadota; class Alphaproteobacteria; order Sphingomonadales; family Sphingomonadaceae; genus Sphingobium; species Sphingobium scionense. The sequence goes on from NZ_JACIEU010000023.1 coordinate 62,612, forward strand.
CGGTCAGCAAACGCGAGATCGTCGGCGCGATCGGAGCCGGCGTCGAACATAACGCCCTTTTCGCCATCCCGGCTGACACCCTCGCGCTTGAGGTAGGACAGATGCGCGGACAGCGGCGCGGAGCGGAAGGACCGGCCTTGGTGGCGCACGACGCGCGCCTTGACGACGACGCGGCGCGTTGAGCTGAACAGGCGGCTGGGGCTGAAACTGCCGCGTCCCCGGCCGAAGGTCGAGCGGCCATAGCCAGACGCGCGTCTGCCTAACGCGGGCGCACCGGTATGGCCCGCCTTCTTCGCGGCCCGCAGCACCTGGTTGAGGAAGCTCTTCGCCTTGGGTGCGCGCGTGGCTTTGATGCGGCCAGGCCGGACGCGAAAATCGCTGTCGCCCTCGCTCATAGTGAGCCTCCGGACAGCGGCAATTCAGGCCCGTGCATACGGAAGCCTTGAAATCCTTCACAAAAACCGGTCCTCATGCCCGCGACCGACCGCCATGCACGCCAAAACGCAAGCCTCCTCAGAGGCTTACAGCGTTTCGGGCATGCGCTTTTATCTCGCCGTCTGTTGGTCGTGTTTCCCTGCGACCCCCATCCTCCCGCCCAACCTGACCGGAAGCCCGCTACGACGCGCCAGAGTGCGAATGCCGTCATCGCGGCTCTCCCGCACGATTGTGGACGACGAACAGGCCCGCAGACTGCGGGACGATGGCGGAGACATCGCGCGCGGTCGGTACTGCCGGCGCATCGTCCCGATTGCCATCGCGCTGCACAGGATCGGCCGCCGATGTGCGCTCGGATTGCGCGACGAACAGCGGCGCGCGAGTCCAGGCTTGCGGATCGGCGGCGGCAACGACGGTCGCAGGCGCGGTCAGTTCACCGCCGCCGAAGATAGGGAGGAGTGCGGCGACATAGGCGCGCGTCTCCGCCGGCAAGGGGCGGCCGGCGAGATATTCCTCATATCGGCCGGGTCCCGCATTGTAGGCGGCGAGAAAGCCGGGTGAACCGTACCGATCGTGCATTTCGCGCAGATACGCCGCGCCCGCCAGGATGTTGTCGCGCGGATTGAAGGGATCGGGTCCGAGCGAATACCGAGCGCGCAGACCCGCCCAGGTGTCGGGCATGATTTGCATCAGGCCCATCGCGCCCTTCGGCGAGACGGCCCGCACCTCATTCGCGCTCTCGACGCGCATGACCGCCCTGATCCAGGTCGCCGGGATGCCGAAGTGCTGTGCCGCTTCCGCGATGTGAGCCGCGTAGGGACCGGCCGGACCGGCGCGTTCGACCGGCGCGCTCTGCGCCCGGGTGAAGGCCGATGGTGCGCCGATGAGAAACAGGCCGGAAAGGAGAAGGGCGCCTGCATGCCGGGCGGCGCGATGACGCCCGGCAGCGGTGATGTGACGCGCGGATGGGGACAGCCGGCGCATCGGCTCAATCCCGATCGCCGCGCTTGGGCGGGCGGTTCCAGTGCAGGCCCCAGGCGGTCTTGTCGTCGCCGGACTGGAACAGGTTGGCGCGGATAGGCTGCACGAAGACGGGATCGTCGAGCTGCAACGAGACGTAGTCACCGGCGCGTTCGCCGGTGCGCTTCCAACCGGCGCCGACCTCCGGTCCGTCCTCGTCGCGGAGGTGGATACGATAGTCGGGCGCGTTCTCCGCGTCGGACGGTTCGGCGGGAACGACCGTCAGCTCAATGTCGAGCGAGAGGGTGCGGATACGGCCCGAATAGCCCGATTTCGTGCGGGTGAATTCTCCGATCTGGGACATGGAAAGGCTCCTTTGCTGTGCGGTGGAAGGACGGGATGGACGCGCGCGTCACCGCGTTGGCGCGCGCCATTCGAAGCGGCCGTTGCCCTCTTCATCGGTGTAGAGAGGCGCCGCCCGACCGATCATTGTGTCGGTCGAGACGGGGCCGAAGTAGCGACCGTCGAGGCTGTCGCGGACCTGCCAGTTCATGAGGAAGATCTCGCCCACGGCGATGAGGCGGCAGCCTTGCCAGCTCGGCAGGACGCGGCCCAATCGGTCGCGATCAAGCGCTTCGGCCATGTCGACGCCATCGACCGAAATCGTGCGGCCTGTGCGACAGACACGTTGCCCGGCAACGCCGGCGACGCGCTTCATCAAAGGCACGCCACGCGGCAGGTAACCGCGCTCGGCCAGGAAGGTCGCGAGTGGTTCAGGCGCATCGACGGCGACGAGGTCGGTGACCTCGGGCAGTTCGTCGGAATCGATCGCGTAGAGCCCGATCGGGACACTCGCCGAGGCGTTCCAGACGAGTTTCAGCGGCAACGGAAGGAAGGCCGCGATGGCTACACCCATCGCCGCGAAATACGTCGCCATGGCGTAGCCGAAGCGGCTCATGGCTCGGCCCTCCGGCGCAGCAGGAAGGCCCGATGCTGCTCGGCACTGTAGGCGCGTGGCTCCTCGCTGGCGGTCAGGCGGTTGTGGATGTGGCGCCAGTGATCGGGCGACACATCGACCGGATCGACGCCGATAGCCTCGATGGCGTCAATCGCCTGCAGCACGCGCTCGACCTTCGGCCAGCCTTCGATCTTCAGCAGGATGTCGCCGCCAGGCCGAACAAAGGGCAGCGTCTGAAACGGCTCGCCGGCGCCAACAGCGCGCACGATGTCGATGCGCGAGATGATCGTGCCGAACTCGTTCGCCGCCCAGCGGACGAAGGCGAAGACGCTGTTCGGCGCAAAGCCCATGACACGGCGGCGGCGATCGAGGATCCGTTCGTAGGTGTCGTGGCCGAACCGGATCCAGTTCTCGACCTTCTTCTCGATCCAGGTCAGCTCGACCAGTGTCGTGGAGGGCGGCGGGCTGGCCGGTGCAGCGCCCGCGCGCGCGCGCGGGGCCGCGGTGCTGGTCATGACGGGTCTCCTTCGGTGTTGGGAAATTCGCGCGCGAGCAGCTCGCGCAGCATGTCGGCGACGGTGACGCCGCGCTGGAAGGCGGCGATCTTGATGCGCCCGCGCAAGTCCGGTGCGACGTCGATGGTCAGCCGGGCGGTGTAACCGCCATCGGCCGCCCCGCGCGCCGAGGGCGCATCCGACGCCTTGATCCAGCTTTCGGGATCGGCGGGGCGCGTGGCGAAACTGCGCTTCGGGGATCGCTCGGTCATGGCGCGATCCTTTCGATCTCGGCGCAGAGCGCGGCGATTTCGCGAGCGGCGGGGCTGTCTTCGTTCACTTCGGAAACCAGCCGGCCGGATTGCGCCGCGTCCGCGAAGGCCACACGCTGGCCGATGGTGGCGCCGAGCACCGGCGGGTCGTGGTCGGCAAGGGTCTCGGCCGTCGCGCGGGCAATGACGGTGCGCGCGCCGCAGCGGTTCAGCACGAAGCGGGCGGCGAGCTGCGGGCGATAGATGCGCGCCTCGCCGAGCAGCGAGAGCATCTCGGCGGAGGCCCAGCCGTCGAACGGCGAGGGCTGAACCGGGATCAGCACCAGGTCGGCGGCGAGCAGCGCCGAGCGCATCAGCCCGGCGACACGCGGCGGCCCGTCGATGACGACGTGATCGACATCGCGCGCCAGCTCCGGGGCCTCGCGATGCAGCGTGTCGCGCGCCAGACCGACGACGCCGAAGAGCCTTGGAAGCGCCTCGCGAGCGCGCTGCTGCGACCAGTCGAGCGCCGAGCCTTGCGGGTCCGCGTCTATCAGCGTGACGCGCTTTCCCCTGGCCGCCCATTCGCCGGCGAGATGTAGGGCCAGCGTCGTCTTGCCGACGCCGCCCTTCTGATTGAGAAGCGCGACGATCATTCCGGCTCTCCCGACGCTGGATCGAGAGGCGGGCGCAGCCCGTTTTCGGGACGGTCGCCGATGTTTTCCACATCGCGCGCGCGTCTTCTAAAGTTAGATTCTTGGTTAGACTCTAAGTTAAGGGCGTGATTTCGATTTTGTTTTCCGTGGCTTATGCCCGGTTTGGGTTCCCGATAGCACGAGCCTGCGGTTCCCGATGGCACGATAGTGCGGGTTCCCGATAGCACGAGGCTATCCACAACTTGTCCACAGGGCGCCGAGGGCTCGAAGGCGAGCAGCACGCGACCGCCGACCTCGGCCTCGATGAATAGCGTGTAGCCCGGCAACGGCTGGCGGCGGATGATGTCGCGCAACTCGAAGGCGAAGCGTTTGAACGGGGAGAGGCTCCCGGATTTCTGGTGGAGGTGTCGGAAGTCAAAGCGCCAGCCGGCGCGCTGCTTGCCGCCGTGTTTGCGCACCAGGCGATAGAGCCAGCGGTCGAGCCCGCCAGTGAGATCGAAATACGCCCGGTCGATTGTCAGCACGAGCGCGTCATCGAGAACGGCGCGATAGAACCAGTCGGGAACGATCAGCTCGATACCGGCCGGTCTGCCGTTGCGGTCGGTACGCTCCTGCCATTCGTTGATCCAGGAAAAGCGATGCCGGCGACCTTCCGCCGGCTGGCGGATCGAAGTGGCGATGGTGGTCGACTGAAGCCGATCCAGGGCGGCCTTCAGCCGCTGGTAATCACGCAGGCCGACACCGCGGCCGATGAAGTTCAAAATCTCATAGGGCGTCGCTGCCATCAGGCGCGAGGTGCGTAAGCCGGCGTCGCGTGCCTCGACGATCTGGCTCGCCGCCCAGATCAGGATGTCGGCGTCCCAGATGGTAGCCATGCCATGATCAGGCACCGCCTCGACGCGGATCGAGACGTCGCCGGCGACGAAGTCGATCGGCGCGGTGCGATGGGATTTGGAGAGGGAGAAGAACGGATAAGCCATGAGATCCTGCGCGTCGCGCGGTGCGAAATCGCCGGGGAGCGCGTGGAACAGATCGAGCTGCCCGCGCTCCGAGACTGGGCGATGTCGCGCCGACATTGAGAGGGAGCCCGAAGCGGTCAGCGCGCGTGGCGGCTGGCGTGCGCGGGCGGCACGGTCTCTTGGCGCTTGGCGGGAAGCAGCGTGCCGCGCGGATCGGAGGTCGAGGTGACCGCACCGCGTTCGGTCCAGGCCTGCAGATCATCGACCGCGTAGACGACACGGCCGCCGAGCTTGCGATAGGAGGGGCCGGTCCCGTAAGTGCGGTGCTTCTCCAAAGTGCGGGCAGACAAGCCCAAGAAGTGCGCGGCTTCCTTGGTGCGTAGAAAGCGCGGCGGCAATGCGCTGAGATTGGGTGTCATGATCGGGCCTCCGTGGTGTCCGTGGGGGCCGCTGGCGTTTAGCGGCTGACGAAGGCCACGATGGCGAAGGGAAACCGGCGAGTTGCAGCGGGATTTTGGGAGGTACTAAATCCCCACACCAAGGAGACGCGTGCGATCCGGCTAGGATCGGCGGCGATGACGAAGCAGTTTGCGATAGCCGCCCGAGATCATGGCGCGGGCATCCCCGAGGAGGCCCGCGACGGCGTGGCGGGCGGAAGCGGCTTGCCATTCGTCACGGGTGAGTTTGCCGATGCGGAGGATGACCTCGGCGATCTCCTGCTGGGTCGCTCCGGCGCCATATCCGTCAATTGCTTGCAGCATGCGCCGCGCGCGGGCCAGTTGCTGACGCGTGAGGCGCGTGTCGGGTGGAATGGCGCGGCCGTGAAGGGAGGCCAGCAGCCGAGCAACGGCTTCCATGCGGTCGAACCCCTCCATGCCAAGTGGGATCACCGCTACGAGCGGCTGCTCGGCCGATCCGTCGCCGGGAAGCGCCAGGTGCAGTCGCTGGCCGTTTCTCAGATCGTGCAGGAAGTGAAGGCTGTGTTCGGTCGGCAGGTCCGCAGACCGTGTCGGTGGCGAGAGGAGCGTGCTATCCGCAGCGATGGACGCCGGCGCCGGTGTCAGTATCACCGATCCCGTATCTTCCTCCGGAAGCCAGAACACTTGCGCCTCGGTGGACTTCAGAGCAGGGGCGACAAGGAAATCGTAACCCCCAGCGCCGGCCGGCTCCCTTGGTCACGGACGGTGAATCTCTCGACGCGCTGCTGAGTTCGGCGTAGTCGCGTTGATAATCCTCGTTTCGCCTCAGCCATTCCCAGCCGACGTCTGGAGCGGCGAGATGGTCGACGTACTCGTACTCTGATGACGATCGCCACCGGGATGCGTCGGATGACATCGAAATCCTCCTAGCTCGCATTATTCGTGCGTTTTGAGGCGGATACGATTCCCAGTTGAGCAACAAGAAGGAAGTCCTTGAGCCGGCAACAGGTGTTGCCGCTGCGGCATCACCACCGCTCAGTGACGGTAACCTTCGCGCACAAGCTCGCGGTAGCCGTGTGTGGTCATCCAACGAGCACGAGCGAGATGGGTGTCATGGACATGTTGGGCGCGCTCGGGGTCGTATTTGGGATCGAGGCCGAAGAGAATCTCGACCGCCTCGCGCCAGTCGGCGCCGTCCGTGGCTGCGTCGAGCAGGCGGAGGTAGAGCTTCATGTGCTCACGATCATAGGGCGTGAGCACCGCGCTGTCCGGCGGCTCGTTTAAAAAGTCTGTCTTGATCACAACCGTCCTCTGGAATCATTCTTATCCATTCCGGAGCTATTTGTTAACCGTATGCTGGTCCCACTGCGGCAGAATCCGTGCCGTTGAAAGCAACGGTCCGACCAAAGCGTGTTGCTCTCCAATGAAGCGCTATCGCTTGTCGATTTTCCCACGGACCACCATCACCCCTTCGCCCTGGTCGGTGGTCAGGAGGAGGATGCCATGGCCTTCAAGCGCCCGCCGGACCTGATCGCGCGTAGTTTCATACACCTCAAGGCCGCTCGCGGATTCGAGGCGTTTCAGCGCGGTCAGCGATACCTGGGCCTTGTCAGCGAGCGTCTCCTGGCTCCATCCGAGCAACGCGCGTGCGGCCCGCGATTGTCGGGCGGTGATCATGCATGATCACCTCCCACCAACACAAACCAACACGCTAGAACTACGACTATAATAGTCGTTCTAGGTGGCCGATGCTAGCCGATACTGCCTTTACGGGCAGGCTTACAATCGCTGGAACTCAAACTGATTCGGTCGCCCACAAAGCGATCCCCCGCCCGGACTGACCGGGCGGGGGATCGCGTTGACCTCAGTCGCCGTTGCGGCGGTTCGGGCGGGACCAGATGAGGCTGAAGCCTTCGCCGTCCTCATCGTCGAAGAGGTTGGCGTAGATCGGGGCGTTGAAGCTCGGGTCGTCGAGCTTCAGGCCCAGGTAGGCGCGGCCCTCGTTGGAGGTCTTGGACCAGGCGGCGCCGATCTCGGCGCGGCCGACGAAGACGCGATGGCTGGGGGAGTTCTCGCCGGTGGCGCGGGCATCGGGGACGATGCGGACGTTTTTGGTCTGGACGCTGAGAGTGACGATTTCGCCGGTGAACTCGTTGTTGCCGGTCTTCTTGAAGGTGCCGATGGTCGCCATGGTAGTTCTCCTTGAACTCTGTTCCGAACCCGCACCATTGCGGCCTCGATGGCGATCGACAGGCCGGAGGCGATTGACGGCGCACCCCGCAGGGGCCTGACAGCAAAGGAGGGGCTTTCTTGGCTCGCGAGGAATGACGGCGCTGCCGGCAGGGGAAGAAAGTTTCGACGCCGCTGTTGCGGCGTAGGCGATCGAGGCGCAGCCGACCTTCGGCCAGATCAGCCCAATGAAGAGGCCGTTTTGGAGCGGTCGATCTGACAGAGACGCATCACAGGAGGACGTGGCGACCATCCTCGACCGACATGACCGTAGTCACGTCGAGACATCGCGATTTCACCTGGCTCCGTCAGACCGAATGTCCGCCGACTTCCCCACGCGCGGACGAGAGCGCACTCTCTCGGCACCGCCACCATCGGCAATGCCGTCACGGCGTCGCTACCAGCGCCGGCACCGAGGGGATGACGCGTCAGCTTGGGCTAGCCGTCGACCCGATCAACGTCATTGCAAGCGCACTCTGCCGACGAGGAGCGCGAGCGAGACGTGCGACATCAGCTACTGTCCTGCCGCCGCGGGCGACGACGTCAGGCGCGCGCGACGGTCTGCCCGGTTGGCCCGGGCGCGGCCATCGCTGTCACCCGGATGAGCGCCGTGATGCCAACGGCGATTGCGCCGATGACGGAGAAGATGACCTGCCAGGTGTCGGAGGGCATGGTGTGTTTCACGATGCCATGCGTCGCGTGGTAGCCGGCGAGCGCTGCGGGCGCGACGAAAGCGAGCGCGAGCGCGAGGCGTATCCAGAGAGGACGGATGAAGGCGAGCAGGAACTGCCCAAGGCCGAGCGTCAGTGCGGCGGCGATGAGGCCGACGATGATCGCGCCGAGCCAGCCGGCGCCGGTCTGATAGGCCCATGTCCCGGCGCTAACGCCCGCGAAGAACGGCAGCGCGAAGACAGCCAGTGTGAACAATAGCCAGCACAGGCCGCCGATCGCGGCGATGCTGGCGAGGATACCGATGAAGATCATGGCGATGGTCTCCGTGAGATAAAGGTCTGACGGTCGCGCCTTCCACCACCACCACGGCGCGATCTGAAGTATAGCCGACGATGTCCGTCGACGGGAGCGGAAATCGGTTCGATTTCCGCATCCTCGACTGGCGACGCCCCCGATCAGGGGGCGAAGGGATCGATCTCCGCTACGATCTCGGCGTCGCCGTCGAACTCGGTGATGGGCGTGACAGAATGGGTGCCGTCGCCTGCCTTGAAGATGATGATCGCGACCATGAGGGTCGTGGCGAGGCTGAAGGCGTAGGCATGTGCGTCGTTGAGGGACATTGTACCGGCTCCTGTCTTGGAGGCGGGGGACCATCCCCCGCGTGACAGGCGCCCGATGTGTCCGGCCGAGGGCCGCAATCACCGCGTCGGCGAAGCAAGCGGCGGCATGCTCGCATAGCCGACCCTTTACGGGTTGATGGCGTCAGGCCCTTGGCTGGACCAAGGATCAGCGAATGGATGCAGGGGTGGTTTTCCGTCGGTCAGAGGAGCCGCCAGACGATTGGACTTCGATGCATCTGCCGGGTCCGCCAAGCGTCCCGCCGGTCGTGATGCCGTCGACATCGGGCGCTATGATGCGGAAGGAGTAACTGCCTGCGAGGCTGCCGCATGACGAAAATCCCGAAGAAGAGCGATTTCCCCGTCGGTCAGGTGCGCCGCTATCTGGAGACAGGCCCGATCGTGCTGGTGTCCTCGAAGTGGGAGGGCAAGACCAACATCATGACGCTCGGCTGGCAGACGATCCTGGAGTTCTCGCCGTCACTCGTCGGCCTGATGATCTCTGGCGGCAATCACAGCTTCAAGATGATCCGCAACAGCGGCGGATGCGTCATCAACCTGCCGACGACCGCATTGACCGACACCGTGGTCGGGATTGGCAATACGTCTGGAAGCGAAATCGACAAGTTCGCCCATTTCAAGCTGACGGCCGAAGACGCCGACGAGGTCGATGCGCCGCTGATTGGCGAGTGCCATGCGAGCTTCGAATGCCGGTTGCACGACGATGCGCTGGTCGAGAAGTACAATTTCTTCATTTTCGAGGTGGTGAGGGCGCATGTCGCGTCGTCGCCGAAGCATCCCGAGACGCTGCATTATATCGGCGACGGTGTGTTCATGGTGTCCGGCAAAGTCATCAGCCGGCGATCCCAATTCCGGCCCGAGATGCTGGGATAGTGGATGGCGCTCACGCGCCACCCGTGCCGAATTTCCAGACCGGGATGCCGAGCTTCTTCGCCTTGTCGGCGAGGTTGTCCTGAATGCCGGTGCCCGGGAAGTGCATGACCCCGATCGGCAGAACGTCGAGCATCTGATCGTTGCGCTTGAACGGCGCGGCCTTGGCGTGTTTCGTCCAGTCTGGAGCGAACCCAACCTGCGGCACCTTGCGATGGTCGGCCCAGCGGGAGGCGATCTTTTCGGCGCCCTTCGGCGATTTGCCGTGGATCAGCACCATATCGGGATGCTTGGCGTGGACCTGATCGAGCTTCGCCCAGATCAGTCGGTGATCGTTGAAGTCGAGCCCGCCGGTGATCGCGATCTTTGGGCCGGCCGGCAGCAGCACCTCGTTGTCGGCGCGCTTCTTTGCGGCAAGGAAGTCGCGGCTGTCGATCATCGCCGAGGTCAGGTTGCGGTGGTTGACCATCGATCCGCTGCGGGGACGCCAGGGTGATCCGGTATGCCGTTCGTAATGCTCGGCGGCCTGATCGCGCATCAACTCGAAGGCGTTGCGACGCTCGATCATCGTCTGCCCTTCGGCCGTCAGGCGCTCCAGCTCGACCGCCTTCACTTCGGAGCCGTCCTGTTCGCGTTGCCCGCGGCGCTGCGCCTGCTCGTTGTCGTCCAGCTCGCGCTCGATCCGGTCGGTGGCGCGGTGGAAGACGTTGACAGTCGACCAGAGAAGATCGTCGAGGTCGGGCTCGAGGCGGGTGTCTTCCAGGGTGATGATCAGGGCGTCGAAGATATCGGCAATGGCGCCGGCGACTTGGTTGCCCTCGGGTAGCGGCCTCCCGTCGGGTTCGTCCGCAAAGGGTCGGTAGCCATAAAGCTGAAGTTCGGACAGGACGTGGTCGGTGGGGGATGATTCGTGATGCGGCTCGTAGCTGTCGTCGTGCTCGCTCATCGGGATGCTCCTTCGTCGGTGTGACCGCGACCCTCGCGGCCTTCTGGCGACGAAAGCCGGCAGGCGGACCGGACCTGCACCCGGAGCGGAGCGAGAGGGCCGGAGCACAGCGGAGGACGGCGAAGGCCGGCTATTTTGCTTCGCGATGGAAAGGCCCGAAGGGCCGCCGGAAAATAGTCGGGCGCCGACGTTGTTGGTCCGGGCCGTTTGCTGGCCGATCGCCCTCTCGAAGGCCGGGTTGCGGCTCTCCCCGACACCTAGGAGCATCCGAGCGATGCCGGCGACGGCATTGCCGTGACCAGCATTCCCTCCCGGCTATGCCGCCAGTGCCATGAAGCGCGCGACGTCCTGTGGTGCGATCTGCACCCGCGCCGCTGCCCGCAGGCTCTCCAGTCCCAGTGTGCGCAGATCCTCGTTGAAGTCGCCCAGCCTCGGAGACACGACAATCGCCTCGATCCCGGCGGTGTTGGCCCGTTCGATGAGCGTCGTCATCGCACCGTCGCCGGCCGGATCGTTGTCGCGCGCGATGTAGAGTCGGCGGAGTGTCTCGGGGAACTGGATGGCGGAGAGGTGTGCTGCGGAGAGCGCCGCTGCCACGGCCATGTCAGGCAACACGCATCGCAGCGATAGCACCGTCTCGATGCCTTCGCCCGCCGCCATCACGTCGCCCGGTACACCAAAGCGGACCGCGTGCCCGAGAAGGTCGCCCATCGCGCGCCTCGGGGTATCGATCGGCGCTTTGTCCGAACCGTCCGGAGCAAGCCAGGTACGGTGCGCGCCGGTGATCCGGCCAGCCAGATCGGTGACGGAGGCGATCATTGCCGGCCAGGTCTCGGTCGGGGAATGCTCGTCAGGGCGATAATAGCAACGCGGGTGGAACCGCAGTGATCCGGTTCCGTGCAAAGCCGTAATCGCACGTTCCCGCAGATACGCTTCTACGACAGTGCCCAAAATCGGCTGGGACATTCCGACAAGCCGCCGCGCCGCTTCCGGCGATCCGGTCGGAGCCGATGCTTTGCGCTCGCCAGCATGCGGACGGTCCGCTTCGGGTTGTGGCATCGACAGGAAGGTACGCGCCTCATCGGCGACGTCCTTGAAGTCGATCAGGCCGCAGCTCTCACGGATGACATCGAGCAGATCGCCATGCTCGCCCGTGGCGGCATCGGTCCATTTGCCGGCCGCGCCCTTGCCGGTGTCGCCACCCTTCAGCCGGACGAACATCGAGCGGCCGGGCGTGTTGCGGACATCGCCGACCAGCCAATAGCGGCCCTCGCGATGTCCGGTGGAAAGGTAATGGCGGCACACTGTTTCGGCCTGGCGGCCGAGACGCTGCGCCAGTTCGGAGGCGTCGTGACGGGCCATCATGCCGCCTCCCGCTCGCCGACGCGCTCGACAGGGAAGCGCTCGAGCACCTTGCCGAGAATCGCGGGGCCGGCAGCGTCGGTCGGGACGAAGAAGCGCAGCTTCCACGAGATGATCTCGCTGAACAGGCCATAGGCCCGCAGGCGGTCGCGCATCGCGTCGGTGAAGCCCGACAGTTCGATGCGGTTGGCGCCCATGACGCGGACGCGGCGAAGCTGCATGCACTCGGCGATGTCGAGAATGGTGCGGCCACCCATCAGCGCAGTGAAAGCGTCGTCAGGGGTCAACGTGCTCGCCCCCGTCGCCAATGCGCCCGCGACCCACGCCGGCGAGACGCGGCGGCCGATGATGCGTTCGCCCGCGTCGGTCTGGAGCCGATAGACCCGCGTGGACTCGTTCGGCAGCCGTTTCCAGATCGGCAGCAGCAGGCCGGCGACGATGTGGATGATGCTGTCCGAGAATTCCGGCACCTCGGCGAGTTCGGCGTTCCAGGCGGCCGCGAAGCTATTCCGATCCGCTTCCTCCCAATGGCTCTCGTTCATCATGCGCAGGGTGGCGTGATGCTGTTCCATCGGACGGATCAGCGCGACGCGACGCTCGATCTCGCCGTCATCGAGCATGATGGATGGTGCCGGGAGCTGCACGGCCGCGCGGCCAGAGCGGCCATTGACCAGCAGCTTCGCGCCCGGCGCGGCGAGAAAATCGAACGCGCCGTCGAGCGAGGTCGGACGGTTCCGCTCGCGCCGGGTGACGGTGAGCAACTGCGTCTCGGCGCTGGTGCCCGGGTGGATATGGATGGTCCGGCGGTCGGCGACGATGAAGCTTTCGGCCTGAAGCGTCTCCAGCCCGAGGTCATAGACGCCGCTGGTGATGGCGCCCTCGATCTTGGCGTTGAGGAGTTGCTCAAAGGCCGTAAACAGGATGCCTTGCAATTCGATAGTGAGCGCCAGCAACCGGTTGAGGAAGGTAGTGATCGGCGGCAACTCATCCTTGATGCCGTTGTCGTCCATCAGCTTCAGGCCGGTGGCGTTCTCGAACATCTGCAGCGAGCAGCCATCGACCTTGCCGCGGACCAGCAGCAGGTAAAGCTGGCGGAGCGCGTCGCGCGCATAGTGCGATTCCAGATTGTCCTCGGGCCGGAACAGGCCCTGGCCTCCGGTCTGGCGCTGGCCGCGCGTGATCGCCCCCAGCGTGTCGAGCCGGCGGGCGATCGTCGACAGGAAGCGCTTCTCCGCCTTCACATTAGTGGCGATTGGTCGGAATAGCGGAGGTTGCGCCTGGTTGGTGCGATTGGTGCGGCCGAGCCCTTGGATCGCGGCATCTGCCTTCCAGCCCGGTTCGAGTAGATAGTGGACGCGCAGCCGCTGGTTCCGCGCCGATAGGTCGGCGTGATAGCTGCGGCCGGTGCCGCCCGCATCCGAGAAGATTAGGATGCGCTTCAGGTCGTCCATGAAGGCGGAAGTTTCAGCGAGATTGGCGGAGGCGGCGCGGTTCTCCACCGCAAGGCGCTCGCCCCTGCGGACGATCCTCCGCGACCGGCCGGTGACTTCCGCTACGATGTCGGTGCCGAAGCGCTGCACGATCTGGTCGAGCGCGCCGGGGACGGGCGGCAGGCTGGCCAGCGTCTCGATCAGGCGATCCCGGCGTGCGACGGCCTCGCGGCTTTCGACGGGCTGGCCATCGCGATAGACCGGCCGCGACGACAGGTTGCCCTCGCTATCGGTGAACGGCTCGTAGAGCTGCACCGGGAAGGAATGGGCGAGGTAATCGAGGACATATTCCCTCGGCGTGATGTCAACGCGGACGTCGTTCCATTCCTCGGTCGGGATCTCCGCCAGCCGGCGTTGCATCAGCGCCTCGCCGGTGGAGACGATCTGGATTACAGCGGTGTGGCCATCGACCAGGTCCTGATCGATCGAGCGGATCAGGGTCGGCGTCTTCATGCTGGTGAGCAGGTGGCCGAAGAAACGCTGTTCTGTCCCGTGAGCAAGTGTATCATTAATAATAATGCATTGATAAAACGCGATGATTCCTTGCGATAGCTAAAAGGGCGCATCATTGGG
>NZ_JACIEU010000024.1:0-48600 GCF_014197035.1 Sphingobium scionense
CTGCGATCCGCAATCGCCCTGGCAGCGCGGCTCCAACGAAAACACCAATCGCCTGCTGCGGCAATATTTCCCCAGAGGAACAGATCTGTCGTTATGCAGCCAGGCCCAGCTGAGCGCCGTTGCCCGGCAACTCAACGAACGACCCAGGAAAACGCTCGAATACCAAACACCCGCAGAGCGTTTCCAAGCCTGTGTTGCCGCCACCCGTTGAACCCACCACCCAATTCCGTCACCCCAGCGAAGGCTGGGGTCTCAGGCGAGCGTAGAAGGAGGTCAGCCCGTCTCGCGCTATCTGTTTACGCGGCATTCGCCTGCCTGAGATGCCAGCCTTCGCAGGAACACCTATGTCGTAACTTTCTTCGGACAGAAATATGAAATGAAGGAATGGCTATGGCCGATTGAGGCAGGTCGGGTTTCAGCTAACCAGCGTGCTATAGCTGACGGTGCTTTTTCAGAACTGGCGATCGGTCGCGGGTGGAAGGATGGGAACGACGAGCGGCGAACAAAAAGGGCGGCAACCTTTCGGTGCCGCCGTCTCGTCGTTTCCATGGTGTTTCGAACAAGCCCGACGGCGAATCTATCTCGATTGGCGTCCCGACTAGAGGCAGGAAGCCTTCATGTGAAATAATTAATGAAGTCCAATGCAGAAAATATATCCAAAAAGAAATTTTTTACTTCAAAATCATTAATATTGATATTGTAGTTCTCCAGAACTACGTACAGTAATTTCTAGTACAGGTGGCTGCGCAGATGTTTAAATTATGGACAGCATTCGCAATGCAAACTGTATTTGTTTGCGGATTTGCATTGCAGTATGTTACCGAAATATTGTATTGCTGGCTGCATCCCTGAGTGCAACTCAGCAAATCAGGATTGTTATTGCATTCGCCTTGAGTTTTCTTGGAAAGGCTTTTAATTAGCTCCGCTTCCTTTCCGGGCGGAATGAGCAACTGCGCCGGCTCTAAGCGGGCCTCCTGAGCTCTCAAGTGGACTGCGCCGGCGCCTAGAGCGGTTTCCATTCATTCCGGTTCATAGCCGCATGATTTGAAGTAGTTTGCACATTCGTCGGGCTTGAAGATATCGACGAGCCTGCCGATCAGGTCCCACAGGCCGCTGACGGTGCGCTCTCCTGCCTTGCGGAGCATGGCCTTGAGCCGGGAGAAGGCCTTTTCGATTGGATTGAAGTCCGGGCTGTATGGCGGGAGGAAGCGCAGGGTCGCGCCGGCAGCTTCGATCCTTTCCTTCACGGCGGCCCGTTTGTGGCTCGAGAGGTTGTCCATGATGACCACGTCGCCGGGACGCAGTTCGGGCACCAGCACCTGGGCGACATAGGCTTCGAACCAGTCGCCGTTGATCGGCCCGTCCAGCACCATCGGCGCGACCATGCCATCCATGCGCAGGCCCGCGACCAGCGTGGTGGTCTTGCGGTGGCCGTGCGGGAAGCCCATCCGCAGCCGCTCGCCCTTCCGGCAGCGGCCATGGCTGCGGGTCATGTTGGTGGCGGTCCACGTCTCGTCGATGAAGACGAGGCGTTCGGGTTCGAGGTCGATCTGGCCGTCGAACCAATGCTGCCGTTGCCTCAGGACGTCGGGACGGTCCTGCTCGATCGCGTGACCGGTCTTTTTTTGCGCGTGATCCCGTGACGCACGAAGAAGCGATGCACCGTGCCGATACCGACCAGGGCCCCACGCTCGATCAGCCGCGCCTGAACCTCGACCAAGGTCATGTCGCCCTGCTCTGCGATCAGTTCCCGAATGAAGCCGCCGTGCGCTTCGATCTTACCTGAATGCCGGTCACCGCCGCGCGGCTTGGCAACGGCCCGGCCATGCTCCAACGCAAGCCGTCGCCAGCGGATCGCGCTCGACACGCTGACCCCGAAGCGGGCCGCTGCCGCATGGCAACTCAGCCCACCATCAATCGCTGCGACAACTCGGTCCCGAAGATCCTGTGATAGCGTTCGTGCCATCCATGCTGGCCTCCTGCCACCAGCAGGAAGGCTGAATCACAACGGCGCCGCGAAGGGAATCCCTGACGAGTCAGATCGTGTGGAAACCGCTCTAGAGCGGTTTCCATTCATTCCGGTTCATAGCCGCATGATTTGAAGTAGTTTGCACATTCGTCGGGCTTGAAGATATCGACGAGCCTGCCGATCAGGTCCCACAGGCCGCTGACGGTGCGCTCTCCTGCCTTGCGGAGCATGGCCTTGAGCCGGGAGAAGGCCTTTTCGATTGGATTGAAGTCCGGGCTGTATGGCGGGAGGAAGCGCAGGGTCGCGCCGGCAGCTTCGATCCTTTCCTTCACGGCGGCCCGTTTGTGGCTCGAGAGGTTGTCCATGATGACCACGTCGCCGGGACGCAGTTCGGGCACCAGCACCTGGGCGACATAGGCTTCGAACCAGTCGCCGTTGATCGGCCCGTCCAGCACCATCGGCGCGACCATGCCATCCATGCGCAGGCCCGCGACCAGCGTGGTGGTCTTGCGGTGGCCGTGCGGGAAGCCCATCCGCAGCCGCTCGCCCTTCCGGCAGCGGCCATGGCTGCGGGTCATGTTGGTGGCGGTCCACGTCTCGTCGATGAAGACGAGGCGTTCGGGTTCGAGGTCGATCTGGCCGTCGAACCAATGCTGCCGTTGCCTCAGGACGTCGGGACGGTCCTGCTCGATCGCGTGACCGGTCTTTTTTTGCGCGTGATCCCGTGACGCACGAAGAAGCGATGCACCGTGCCGATACCGACCAGGGCCCCACGCTCGATCAGCCGCGCCTGAACCTCGACCAAGGTCATGTCGCCCTGCTCTGCGATCAGTTCCCGAATGAAGCCGCCGTGCGCTTCGATCTTACCTGAATGCCGGTCACCGCCGCGCGGCTTGGCAACGGCCCGGCCATGCTCCAACGCAAGCCGTCGCCAGCGGATCGCGCTCGACACGCTGACCCCGAAGCGGGCCGCTGCCGCATGGCAACTCAGCCCACCATCAATCGCTGCGACAACTCGGTCCCGAAGATCCTGTGATAGCGTTCGTGCCATCCATGCTGGCCTCCTGCCACCAGCAGGAAGGCTGAATCACAACGGCGCCGCGAAGGGAATCCCTGACGAGTCAGATCGTGTGGAAACCGCTCTAACATAGAGCCACTGATGAGGGGGAGTAGAAGCGCATAAACTAGCTTTTTCATAAAACTTCCCTGTTTAATTCGATAGAATTATTTACGAAAATTCGTTACCGCTTGATTTTTCACGACTGCTTGATCAGAATCAATAGAATGAAGATACACCGTTCTTTCTGGCGTATTTCGTTTAAACCGCTTTAATTCTTTTGCTTGCTTTTCAGTAAGCTGAATACGAATATACCCCCGATCAATTAAGCATTGATCAAGAGATTTTTGTAACTGCCCTCTTACATCGGAAGATGTCATGGCGACAAACTTCCCTCCGAAATTTGCGCTACGTCTAGCTATGTCATTTTCGCTATTGGTCACTGAAATATCTTCGACCACCTTAAGTGCGCTGGTTTCGGGGCCAGACAACTGCTGAACGACGGAAATTAATTGTGCAGAGCTAAGCGCATCCAGTACCTTGAGGGTTTCGGCCTCGATATAAACAGGCGTTTCTTTCGATGTGTCCGCACATTCGCGCGAGTCGGCAACGAATTGCTGCAAAGAAACGCCCGATTTTGCCCAAGACTCGACGGCTTCCGGCTTAGCAGAGGCGCACTGGCTCCAAGCTAACAGCCCAAGAATAGGCATCAGGTGCATATGTCGCGACATATCAGTCTCCAGATGCACGCCTCGCCCCCCGTTTGCGAGGGAGAGAAATTTCTGTCGTTACCGCGAGATAATAGCAGAGTTTTTCTGGCTTGTCACCGCGACCAGTGCCAAGAGCAGCAAATGCGCAGGCGTGCCGGATACGGCGATGCATAGGTGCTCGAACTGATCACCGGCGCATCTCTCAGGCCGTCAGAGAATGTCGCTCTTCCGCGCAAACGAATGGCGGCTCTGGGGCTCGCTATTCGCCGGTTTGGATGGCGGCATTGGGCGCGTTGTTGCCAGGCAGCTTTGCGACTTAGGAATGACGAGTCCGCGCGCAAGACATTCAGCGATCTATATGGGTAGGGTCACTTTCTTCCAGGCCGGACGATCTCCCGCGCTACTAATTAGAGGGGGCATTGTGTTCTTTAACAAGGAAGCTCCAAGAACCGTCGGTAAATAGCCACATTCCATCCCACGTTTTGAGTGGGCTCCCGTGGCATGGTTCGGAACGGGGACGTAACTGGGCCTTTTCAGCGGCCAGCGCTGCTTGTCCTTGCGACGTGACCCATTCTGTTGAATGACGGCGAAATGGGAATTTATCGCCTGATAGCTGTGCTGACGCTGCTACTGACCTCGGAGGCCAACGCGCAATCGACAGATGTTGCGCCGCCGTCATTCGATGCATCAGCAGCATGGCTGTCCTTCGAAAAATTGCTGCATGAGAATTACGGCTATTTTAATCGACCGGGAATCGATGGAGATGCAATCCTTGCCACTTTCGCGGAAAAGGCCAAGGCGGCATGCTCCGACAAAGAATTCATCGACACGCTTCAGCTGATATCCCACAACTTTGCCGATCCGCATTTCATCGTCGGACCATTCGACGCTGATGACTGGGCAATCATCCCAACCTCGTCCGATCTCTTCGGCATCTACGATGGAGCATCCTTTCGAATAGATGAGGTGCGGGGCGGCGGTGACGCAACAACCAAAGGCGTTCGATCCGGCATGATGTTACTACGGATCGATGACCAGCCGCCTCGCATTGCCATTGAGGAAATAACAGGCCGCGCTTTCTCGGAACTAAGCCCTGCGCAAATTGGCTTCGCTTTCAATGTTGCTCTTGCGGGCCATCGGCGGAGACCACGAAAGCTGGATGTTCTGGACGGCGACAAGCAGCGCTCATCGCGCTGGCCGCCACGTCCGACCAAGCGAACCGCATTGCCGACGGACAGCTTTTGGAAGTCGAGCGCCGGGGCGAGCTTGGCATCATCCGGATCAACAATTCGCTTGGTGAGCAAAAGCTGATTGCTGAGTTCGCGAACGCCCTGGCTTCGCTCACGGATACGAAAACCCTGCTGATTGACCTTCGAAACACTCCAAGTGGCGGCAACACGAGCGTAGCACGGGGCATCATGGGGCATTTCATCGACCATGATAGACCGTATCAAATGCACGTAATTCCGTATGAAACCCGCGTCCTCGGACCGGCACGTAAATTCATCGAATTCGTCGAGCCATTCGGCGCGCGCTATCCCGGCAAGGTGTATGTGGCGGGCGGGCGCTGGACCGGTAGCATGGGTGAAGGATTGATGATCGGCTTCGATGCGATCGGCGCGACGACGATAGGCAGCGATCTTGCTCACCTCCTTGGCGCGTTGAGCAATGAAACGATAGAAGGCTCGTCTGCTAAAGTGGACCTTGGGACGGAGCAGCTTTTCACGGTCAACGGCCTTCCCCGTGAAGCATATCATCCGCAAATCGCCCTCGAACGGGTTGAGGTAGATGATCAAAGCGATCCCGTGATCAGCGCAATCCAGCGCCAGCCTGACGCCCCCGGCCCTTTGACGGGCGGCGCGTGATAAGCCGATACTCTCCATCTATCGTGCTTATCTCGACTGGATCAGCAATCTTTCAATGACGGATCACAAAGCTTCTGACTTACAGGCATGAACCAGAGGAATCGAAAATGTGCGGGAAATCGGTGATCGGCGCCGTATTGATGATGACCACTGCTGCGGCGCCTGCGGATATCCAGCGGACCGTCGAGGTTCGCACGTCGGATGTTGCGACTTTCTACAGGATCTATGATGCTGCCAACGGCAAGCCTTCCGCCGATTTGCTTCAGCGGGAATACATCGATGAGGGAACAGACGGCGTCCGCCAGTTTGTTCCTTACCGCATTATCTCAGGCGAAGCCCTTGCCAAGGAAGTCGGCAACAACGGATCGACATACAGGCAAGCCCGATCCTGTATGGAAGCCCTGCCTGCCGTTAAGGTGAAACTTCAAGGCGCATTTCAGCGGCTTGCGGACCTCGACCCTCAGGCGACATTCCCTCCCGTCACCATTCTTGTAGGCCGGAATAACAGCGGGGGGACGACCGGGAAGTCAGGCGTCCTGATCGGGCTGGAAGTAGCTTGCCGCTCGTCCTGGCTGCAACCTGACCTGGCAGACAGGCTGTACCACCTAATCGCCCATGAATATGGCCACGTTGAGCAGTCAGTTGCGCTTGAGGAGGATAGTGACAACACTACCGTTCTCAAGCAATCGCTCATCGAAGGGGTCGCTGAACTGGTAGCCGAATTGATATCGGGACAAGTGAGCAACATTCATCTGCAAACATGGACGGAAGGCCATTCCAACGACATCGGGCAGCGTTTCCTGGCTGAGGCTGACAATACCGATATTTCAGACTGGCTTTATAGCGGCGTGGGGACACCCGAAAAGCCCGGAGATTTGGGGTATTGGGTGGGATACAGGATCGCGAAAGCCTATTACGATAAAGCCACTGACAAACGTGTTGCGCTCAGGAATTTGCTTGACCTTGAAGACCCTAAAGCGATCCTGGGAGACAGTGGATGGCAACCGGGATCGTAACGCGATCATCAAAGTTCTTGGCGGACGGCGGCAATCATCTGATTTCTGCGACTATCGCACAATGCATCAGCGTTCCGGTGTTGGTGCGCCTGCATCCGGAATGGTGCTTTCCACGGAAGGCCTCGCGGACGCCGATACGCTGACGTCTGCATCGGGAGGAAACAGAACCAACCTCTGCTTTGGCATGTCGAGAACAGTCGTCGTCGCCCCCAAGACGGACAACCCCAGGAATCCATCGTGTCTGATGCGGTCATAGCCCGCTCTGCTAGCAATAGGCATGTTCGGCACCACCATTCCCGCGATCTCGAAATCGCCCGTGCCGATCTCGCCGCCGATATTCAAGCCATCCGCCCGTGTCGAATTGGTCGCCCTGCCAGTCCGGGATGCCGGAGGAATTACCTGCTGCCATACAGAGTCACGGAGAACGACCGTACCAGTACTGCCATAGTCGATCTTGAGATTGACCGGCTTTCCATTGATCGTGGCCTTGATGACAAAGCCAGCCTCGAAAGGAATAGCCTTTGGTGCAAGTTTGGGGAGAAGCGCTTTTGCACCCTGGGCATCAACCGGTTTGCCATCGGTTTTTATAAAGCTCTTCACCTCGACGCTTCCCGGTAGGCCCAGTGCAATCCATCCTTTCGACGGGTTGACTATGACAATGAAGGCTTTGAGGGCTTCAGCACCCAGAAGGCCAGCCACTGGCGTACCTAGCGCTCGCGATATTGCTCCCAGGTCTGCAGCCACAAACTGTCCTTCAACGGTCAGAGCATCGCCGATTGTGATCGAAGCCCGCGTCAGCTTTGTCGGCATCACCGATAAGCCGGTTTGCAACCCCATTCGGCTTTCGGTGAGTTCCATCCCATTGTTTTGAGCCAAAGTGGTATCAATCAAGCTCGCATCAGCGCCGTTGTCGAATAGCAAGTTGACCTGCTTGCCTGCAATTGTGGCTGGCAGAAGGATAGCTCCCTTCACCCGCATGATCGGAATCATTGCAACGCTTTTTGGGAATCGAATGTGCATCGTGCGCTTGATGGGCTCAACCGCATTCGGTGCGGTATTGGGAACGACCGTTGCCGCCAGTCCTGCTGCAGGGGTAGCAAGAAGTAGAGAACACGTAACCGCAAGACGGATCATTCGACATGCTCCTGTTAGCCGTTTCATGATCGGGAAGTGTCAGGCCGGGGTCAAGGCGCCGAGCGCGCACGTTCCTTACGTATGATCACATGAATCACCGCCACGGTTAGGTCGTCACAGTTCCAGCCTCGTCACGAGAGGGCTGCACGAAGACCTGTCGATTTGCCCGGATGCACGAAAATCCTGGAAATGTGGTGCTTCCATCCCCCTCAGCGCATAGCGAAGCTGATCGGCCGCGCAGTCCCCATATAGCGCCGTGGCGGCCGGTCGGGGTCGCGGCCTATCGGTAAGCGCTCCGCTCAAGATGGCTGACGCCCTATCCTGATCGTGCAGCGCACCGGCTCCTTGGCCTTTTGGGCCGCCCTCTCGCACGCGGCTATGACATCGCGATTCTCACGCGCCATGTCGGCGGCGTCAACGATCGTCTGCCAGCCGTCCGGGTTCCCCGCGCGCATCAGACGGATGCCCGCTTCCCATAGCGACGGCTCCCCCATCGTGCGCGCTGCGACCCGTTCAGGCCAGTGCCAGCCACTGGGTGCAAGGCTGGCCGCCCATCCCGGATAGAATAGCCATAGAAGCGAGACGGCCAGTGCCGTGCCCAGTCCGGTATAGCCCATGTGCCAGCGCTGCTGAACCTTGGTGCGGATCGCACCGATTGCCCGCATTTGGTCGGCATGGGCCTCGCGCAGCAGCGCCTGCCCCTGTTTGATGGACGCCTTGTCCGTTTCCCGCGCCGCTTCCGCTGACGACATCATCCGTTCCGCCATGCTCTCGGGGGTCATGTTAAGCGCTTCGGACTGCGAAAGCGGCTTCATGTGCTTGGCAATGTCGGCCAAGGCGGCGTTGATCCTGGCGAGCGTGGGATTGTAGTCGGGAACCTCGATGCTCTGCTTCTCGACGGCGATATGCTCAAGGGCGCGGGCGAATACGGCCAGACGTCCGTCTATACGTTGCTCCATGGCCTCCACGCGCGCCGCCAGGTGCGCGAACGCCTCCGCCGCCGTGCCGGTCGGCGGCTGGGGTTCCGGCCCGTTCAACAGGGATTGGTCGTCCATATGCTGTTCTCCTTGTTCTAGCGTTCCATGCCGCGGCTCATGTCGCGGCCATGATCGAAGGGGATGGAGGCGGCGAGGTCGCGGCCGATGCTGCGGCCCATGTCCTGACCGATCTCAAGGCCAAGCTCCCGGCTGCGCAGCCCAAGCACCGATTCAAGCTGGGCGTCGCGCTCAAGGCTTTTCGCCATGTCGGCCATGTGCTGCGCTGTGGTTTTCGCGGCCCGGAAATTGCCGTCGCGCACAAGCTCCTGATGCTGGCGCTGCAACTGCTGCCAGCCCTCCACGAACCTGTCGGCTCGGCTGTAAGGATCGATGCGGATCGCCGCCTCCGCCTGCATTGCGCGCAAGGCCTCATGGCCGCGCCCCTCCGCTGCCTCGCGGATTAGTTCGGGGCCATTGCGGAACGCGCTGTTCAAATCGGTGGAGCCTTCGGGCCGGATCGCGTCGAGCGCGTCGCGTGCCTTATCCAGTGCCTCGCGCTGGTGGGGCATGGGGTCGATGCCCTGCGCGCGGGTCTGCCGGATCGCGTCCATCGCCTTGGCGTAGCGCTCGACCGCGCCGCGCAAGCCGCCTGCGCGCAAAGGCTGCGGGTCATGCTCGCGCTGCTGCTGGCGCGCGGGATCGTGGACAGGCGCGGAAGCGAAGCGGCCAAGATCGAGGCCATCAAATATGCCGCGCTCTGGTGCAGGTGTGGGCAGAACCGCACGATCCTGACCGGGCAGCGAGAGGCGCAAGCCGTCGAAGATCCCGCGCGCCTTCTCCGCGATCGGCCTGACGATTTCCGCGACGCGCTCGCCAAAGCTGAAACCGCGTCGCTCGGCAAATTCCTTAGCCGGATCGCGCCGCTCGTAATCGCTCGCCATGTCCTTGGCCCGCTCGCGGGACAGGGTGCGGACAAGGCGGGAATCATCCTTGAAATCATCCCGCCCATAGTGAAAGTCCACGCCTTCCCGATGGCGGGTGAGGACGACATAGGTTCCGTGCCTGTCCATCCCCGGCGTGGCGAGCGCGTGTGTGCGATCGACGCTGACCGCCTGCGTCTTGTGGATCGTGGCGGCATAGCCATGGTCAAGGTCGCGATAGTCCTTGAGATCGAAAGCGACGGAACGCCCGTCATCGGTCCGCACGGTCATGCTCTGCTCACTGACGCGCTCGATGGTTCCGAGCGTGCCGTTCTTGACCTCAAGGCTGCGTTCGTTGCGCCGAAACATGACGCGATCCCCGGATGCGAAATCCCGGTCGCCGTTCGCGGTTTTCACGCGCGCATCGTCGCCCAGCTCGCCCGCGTCGCGCCGCCGATCGCGCGCCATCTCGTTGAGCGTGCGCACCTCGTCATTGGTGTGGGTGAAGATCATCCGCGCCTTGCCGGGTTCGGTCTGCCGTGCTTCGTCCCAACGATCGATCAAGTCCGCGCGCGCCTGTTCGCGTGTGTCGGCCGCGTGGACCATGCCGTGATCGGCATAGGCCCGGATCGCTTCGCCGGTCCTGCCGGTCGCCAGATGGCGGGTTGCGTCCTTTTGCCAGTCCTCATACTGGCGGCGGATTTCGGTGATCTCGACGCCGCCATGCCGTTCATGGATCGCGCGGAACGCCGCGCCCGCCTCGATCGCCTGCAACTGCTCGGCGTCACCGACCAGTACCACCTTTGCCCCCGCCGCTTCGGCATGGGACAGGACGCGCTCCATCTGGCGCGTGCCGACCATGCCCGCCTCGTCGATCACCAGCACATCGCGGGCGGTGAGAAGATCGCGCCCGTTGGCCCAGCCATATTCCATGCTGGCAATGGTGCGCGAGGCGATGCCGGAACCGTTCTCCAGTCCCTCCGCCGCGATGCCAGACAGCGCCACGCCGCGCACCTCGAACCCTGACCGCTCCCACGCCTCCCGCGCCACGCCCAGCATCGCGCTCTTGCCGGTTCCGGCATAGCCCACGACGATGCTCAAATCCTGATCGCCGGTCACATGCTCGAACGCCCCGCGCTGCTCGCCGGACAGCAACAATCCGCGCTCTTCCGCGCTGACCAATGCCGCCTCGCGCGCCTTCTCGTCTGCGCGATGCCGTTCGCGCTCCGCCATCAATTCGGACGCGCGCTGCACCCGCTGCTCGGTGTCGATCATGTCGCGCGACGTAAAGCGATCATCGCCGCGCCCGTCCTTGCCCAGGGCGACAAGATCGGGCGAGGCGCGAACGGCGCTCATCGCCCGGTCATATTGGTCCTTGCCGTCGCTGTGCCTGTGGACAAACATCGCAAGGTCGCGTGTGGTGAATGTCGCCTGATGATGGGTGATCGCATTCAGCGCCACGGAAGGATCAGCGATGATCCGCTCGCCGTTGCGCTGGGCCACGGCACGGTGATCTTCGATCCGCTCGGACTCAAGACCGCGTGTCCCCATGCGCTGCGCGGCGGGGCCGATCTTATCTTGCGGCTCAAGGTCGATGCCCTGCGCTTCAAGGCTGCGGTGATCGATCCGCGCGTCGATGTCGAGTTCGGCAAGACGGGTGTTGACATGATCGGCCCAGCGCTCGCGCCACTGCTCCACTAACTCGGTGCGGTTCCAGTCGCGGACCTTCGCGCCGAACTCGTCTTCGCTCCCTTCGCGCCCGATTTCCCTCATCGTGAGCATGACGTGGGCGTGTGGCTTCGCCTGCTTGTCCGCGCCGATGTCCCAATGCACATTCAAATCCGCGATCATGCCGCGATCGACAAACTCGGCGCGCACGAAATCCTGCGCGAGCGCGATGCCCTGCGCTTGGTTCATCTCGCGCGGGATGGCGAACTCGACTTCGCGCGCTAGCTGCGCATCCTTGCGCTTCTCGGTTGCCTCGACCTCGTTCCAGAGGGTCGCGCGATCTAAGAAGCGTTCGGGGGCACCTTCGGGCAGGAGGATTTCCGAATGGACGACGCCCGCCTTGTTCGTGAAGTCATGGTCGCGGTCGAGGCGAACGTCGTGCAGGCGTTCCGCCGCACGATAGGCCGCCGCCGCGACGGCGCTGCGCCCTTGCGCACGGCCAATGACCTGAACGGAAAAATGGAAGATCGCCATAACGATCATCCATTTACTATCTCAAGCGCACGTCGGCACGACGTATAAGCGCGCCCTTCTCGAAAATTTCTCGGACGGGACTAGGCGGTGTCAGGCTGTCCCGGTGACTCTACTGCGCGGCGCGCGGGTTCATCTTATCATCGCTACGTCATCACTCAATGGAGACTTTGCAATGCGCAAACCCAAGAACTTCGATTCGGAACTCAAGGCGCTGTCCGACAAGGCCAAGGCGCTCAAGGAACGGCGTGTGAAGCAACTCGGCGAACTGGTGACGGCGACGGGTGCCGATACGCTCGACGCCGACATACTCGCCGGGGCGTTGCTCCATGCCATCAAGGCGAGGGACGCCGCGACCAAGGAGGGCTGGCGCAAGGCGGGCGCGGCTTTCTTTCTCGGCAAAGGCGGCAAGCCTGCGGACGGACCTGCTGGCTAGCAAAGCGGCACTCTCCCGCTCGACGGCGGCGCGGCACCGACTTGAGGCGCGAATGGCGCGCACCGACATGCGGGACTGGGCCATTGCCCGCCGGACCCGCACACGGCACCTCATCGAACTGGGCGGCCTCGTCATCAAGGCGGGGCTGGTCGAACTGACGGATGATGATCGCGCGACACTTTACGGTGCGTTTCTCACCGTGGCGGAGAGACTGCGCGGTGATGATCGCCCCAGCGCCCTCGCTCTCTGGCAGCGCAAGGGTAAACGCGCATTCGAGGCGGACGCCGGGGCTACGATTCGGCACCATGATGCAGGCTGACACGGGTAAAACGGGGACGCTGTAATCGCCCCTGCTGCTGGCATTTTTGTGTTACATCGGCTATGCAACCGGCAGGAGGTGATGATGCTCGGACTGATCCTGACGGCTGTGACAATTCTGACTCTTGCCGCCATCTCATACAGAGCGAATATACGCTATGGCGATGAGGACCGTTTGCCGATGCAATGGTCCTTCAAGGGCGAGGTGAACTGGTCTGCGCCGCGTCGCTGGGCTTTGGCCTTTACGCCTATTCTGGCGGTCATTTGCATAAGCCCTGCGGCTATCCTGCTGGTGACTGCGCCGCCCTCCGAAGGTGACGCGATAATCGGGATCGCGGTATTGTCACTGATGGGCGCATGCTTCATCGCCGCGCACCTGTTTCACCTATGGCTGATTGATCGGACGGTAACGCGCTAGATCAACTGACCGTTCGGCGCGGTAAGGGCAAGCATTAACGCGGAACCGACAAGCGCACACTGCCGTCCGGTTCTGCCTGATACTCCACCGTCGCCACGATGGGCGGGCGGCTCTTGTCGCAGTAGCGCACGGTGATGATGCCCTCCCGGATCGCGGGGCACAGACCGGAGCCATAGAGAATATCCGCCAGCGCGTCGAAGGTGGTCGCCTTGGCGCGATAGGCTCCGGTCCATCGCACCGCCCAAATGTCATCGTTAGCCTTGACCCGGTAGCCAGCCCTCTGCGCAACGTCCATGACCGCGCCAAGCACGGTGTCCGCGCGCACGTCAAATTCCAGCACGGCGGACAGGTCTGCGGGTTTGGAACGGACGGCCTGCGCGGACTTCATCCGCCATAGCGTTGCCTCCGCGCCCGCCATGAAGAGGCACAGGCCGACCATCGCCAAGGGCAGATGGTCAATCCAGCGTTTGAATCCGTCCGAGCGCCAGAAACGGCGAACCGGAATGAGCGGATTCCACCGGCCCCATGATGGGGCAGCACGTCGCACGATCCGCCATGTCCGTTGCAGCATGTTCGTACGGTAGGTAGGCTGGGAAAGGGCTATCGCCTTCGTCGGCTCTGCTGGTGGTGGAAGCATCGGCGCTGGCAGCCTTGCGGCAAGCGACGCAAAATGATCCGCGACGGCGCACGCCGCTCGGTCCGCCAGTATCTCCACCCGCGCGAATGCCCACGCTAGTTTCTCGCCCGAAATGCGGTAGGATCGCCCATAGCGCGCCTCGACATAGGCGCGGCGGATGCAGCCGAACGTGCGCCGCTCGAACCGGCTGTCTCGCGGCCATGCCGAACACAGGCGTGGGTCCAGCGCCTCTGCCGCCTCGCGCAGTTCGTCCAGCGCATGGGTGCGCGGCGCGTGCAGGCTGATTGAGCGCAACACGCATAGATAGAAATGTTCGCACGCCTGATGCAGCATCAGCGCCGCCATCGGCGCATCGCCCCGATTTCGATAGAAAGCCGCTCCCGCCAGAAAACCCGCTCCACGCTGATGCCAGCGGATGAACTCCGCGACACCCTGGATAGCCCGCTCCCGCACCGGAAGGCGGCGCGGCTCTTGCAGCCGCAAGCCTTCCATCTGGTAGAGCGCGATGCCCCGCTCGGCGATGGTGACGAAATAGGGATTGCCCTCGGTCAGAGCGCCGTTGATCCGCTCAAGGCTTTCCACGGATAGCCGTACCGGATGGGCAATCTCGCCGTGCTCCCATGCGCGGCGAAGCCGGTCGCGCGCCAGCCGCCAGGCGCGGTCGCTGCGGGCGAGGCGGGAATAGTTGACGATCGCGAGCAGGCGAAACGCTTCCCCCGGCGCGACCTCGGCCCAATCCTTTTCTGCATGGGGACCGTGCAGGATCAAGGCAAGGACGGGGCCAGCCCGGAAATGTTCGGAACATCGACCCTTGGTCGTTTCCTCGAACGTCTCGAACAGGATCGTGGTGATATGGAGAAGCTCGTCGCGGATCGGCGCGGGCAGATGATCGGCGTCGGTGCGCAGCATCATGACCGCGCCTCCTGTGGGCCGCGCTGGCAACCCTTCGGGCGTGGGTGGCCGGTCACGTCATGGACGCAATCCACCAAGGCGCGCACAAGAGGCGTGATCGTGGCTGGGATGAAGCCACCCGTCTGGGGCCGGTCTTCCTCCCACTCGTCATAGTGATAGCCCCACTTCCAGTAAGGCGAGAGAACCACGGCCAGCCGCGCCATGTCCGGGCAGTCATGGCCGAAGCCGCACGCATTGGCGTAGGCTAGCGCCTTGGCGATGTCCTGCCTAATGTGCTGGGCGTTCCATTCATCGGCAAAGCCCACGTCGAGCAGATAGGCGCATAGCGCTTGCTGACAGACGAAGCCCGCGAAATGCAGGGCCGGGTTCGTGAATCGGCTTCCGGGGAAGGCTACTATGTCCGTCAGCATCCAGCGCCGCTCGGCGTTGTGATACCGGAAGCGGCTGATGCTCCGACCCTCTTTCGTGCGTACAAGCTTTGCGGGTTCATCCTCATAGCGCCGATGAAGCGCCGCCAGCGCATCGCTCCAGGGCGAAGCAATCGTCGACGCGACGACCGGCGCAACCGCAAGACCCCGTAGCAGGGCGCGGCGCGATGTTCCGCTATTCGATTCGCTGGAAGGATATTCGAGCTTTGCCATTGCCACACCTCCATCGGCCGCGTCCGTCAGACCGCATGGCGCGGCCCAAAGGACTATCCGATATCGCTTAATAAGCTAGGAGGGGCTATTTATCAATAACCGATATCCCTTATTGAACTTGCGATTGAATGGGCGTCATGGCCGGTTACGAGACTTCCATGGGAAGACCGCCGCTTGGAGTGAAAACAACCGTTGTTCGCCTGCCTGATGGATTGGCAGAGCGAATAGACGATCTTATCGGCCCTAATCGGCGCGCACAGTTCATCCGCAACCTTGTGGAGAAGGAGGTCGAGCGGTTGGAAGGTGAGCGTGAGGCAAAATCTGGCAAGCCGTCTTCGACCTGACGGAAAACCTTCAATGCGCGGTTGTCGGTCACTTCGCCAAGCCGGCGGTGATTTTCGGACACTTCTGGCGCTTACCAATCCTCGCAGCATCTTGATTTGCGGGATAGCCGCAGAAATCTGCGGTTCGTGACCGAAATTGATGTGATTTTTGTCACTCGGACGGAGCGACACGGCGTTGGGCAGCACGGTGTCGCTCCTGCCCTTACGTCAACGACAAGACGCGCACGTTGCCGATCCGGTCGGGCACATCGACCATGACTTTGCGACCGGAGCGGCGCAGCACGACATCTGCTTGGCCATTGCCTACTTGGATGTGGCGAATGAGCAACTCATCGAGATTCCCCGGCAATGTGGGTTCGGCGAACAATATCCGCTCGGCCTGGGGATCAAAACTCAAGCCTAGACAGGATTGAAGCAGGAACAATGGCGCTGCGGCTGCCCAGGCCTGGGGGACGCATGCCACGGGATATAATGTCGGTCCCTGAGCCGGACGGCGCGGGAAACCGCAAAACAGTTCGGGTAACCGCCGCAGGTCGACATAGGTCGAAGCAGCCATCAGCCCCTCGAAAATCAGGGCAGCCTCCGCCCGGAAGCCATAACGAGCGAAGCCGGCCGCGATCAGGGCGTTGTCATGCGGCCAGACCGAGCCGTTATGATAGCTCATCGGATTATAGCGCGCCTCCGTCGTGGGGATGGTGCGAATGCCCCATCCGGAAAAGGAAGAAGGCGACATTAGAGCCTCGATCAGGCGCGGGACGCGTTCCTGCCTGGCCAGTCCCGTAAACAGGACCTGACCCGCGTTGGAAGAGCGAACCCGGCACGGTCGCTTGTCTCCGTCCAGAGCCAGAACGTAGGTGCCAAGCGCCTCGTCAAAGAAGGCGCGGTCGAAGCGTTCCTGAAGCGCCGATGCCTTCTCGCGGAACATTGCCGCCTTGTCGCTGTCAGCGAAGCTATCGAGGATTGTCGCCGCCGCCATCCAGGCGCCATAGACATAGGCCTGCACCTCAGCGAGGGCAACCGGTCCTCGGGCGAGGCTTCCGTCCGCATGAAAGACGGAGTCGTAACTGTCTTTCCAGCCCTGATTGGCAAGTCCCTGATCGGTATATCGGCCATATTCGACATAGCCATCGCCGTCCCGATCGCCGTGGTTGTCGATCCAGCCAAGCGCAGCTTCGATTTGAGGCCAGATCGAACGGATGAAGCCAAGGTCGCCGGTCCGCTCGAGATATTGTCCGGCGAGCATGATGAACAAGGGTGTGGAATCGATGCTGCCATAATAATGACGAAAGGGCACCTCACCTAATATGGCCATCTCGCCGCGGCGAACCTCGTGCAGGATCTTGCCGGGCTCCGCATCGGCATCGGGATCGAATGCAGTCGCCTGATGCGCGGCCAGAAAAGAGAGCACACCGCGCGCTATTCCCGGATCGAGCCACAGCATCTCCATTGCGGTGATGATCGAATCCCGGCCGAACACTGTGCTGAACCAGGGAATCCCGGCATAGGGAAACGGTCCATGCTCGGTATCCGTCACCAGCATATATGTGTCAGCTACGCAGCGACGCAGCGTCTCATTGACGGTCTCGTTGGAGGAAACCAGTGATGCTGCGCGGCCGGAGGAACGTTGCAAGGCTCGCCGGGCCTGACGCATCGACTGGGCGAAGTCCTGCCGCAGATCCAGGTTTTGCTCCACTTGTCCGCAGCGAATTCGGATCAGCAGTGTCTGCCGTTCCTGCGGCGCGAGCGTCAGGGTGAAGACAGCGTGGGCAGCAGCCAGTTCCTGCGGCAGCGGCGCAAAGCGGAGGGACGTCTCCCGGACCATGCCATCAAGCCCTTCATAGGCAAGAACGACCTGGTCCCGGCCGATCTGCGGCGCGCGCAGATGGCCACGGGCGTCTCGGCTCGTTCCCCTGACCTCGAACAGATCCAGGAAATCGGCGCCAAACTCCAGCCTCAGGCTGATGGAATGAGCCTTGTCGTCATAGTTGCAAATGGTCAGCCTTTCGAACAGGCTAGCATCCCATAGAAAGCGCGTGCGGCGGATATGGATCAGGTCATGCTTTAGCCCATGACGGCCATCTGATCCGGCAAAATCCGGATTTGTAAGATCGCATGTCAGGGTGGCATTGTCGTCGCGCAGGGCCGAACTGAGAAGAATCGGCCGCGCGCCATCCTCCATGGTCAAATAAAAATGCGAAAGATGGCGTGTATCGCGATGATATAGGCCTTCGGGACTACCTGGGCCACCGATTGCATCGCCGCTATGATCGAAAAGCGCGAATGTATCTCCGTGCTTGAGCGTACGAGGCCTTCTTTCATGCAACGAGGCGGTTGCGGGCACAAAGAATTGAGCTGGCGCCCGGGATATGGTGTCAGATTGCGGCTGTAGGCTTGGCCGCCTTTCGACAATCGCGTGCATGACAGGCCTCCTCAGGCGACGACCTGCAGGTCCGCGCTCTCCCCCAGTAGCCGCCGATAGCGTGCGGCCTGCATTCGGGAGCCGGGCAGATTGCGGTACAGATCGAGATAGTCGGCGGCCATGCGGCCCGCAGAGAAGCGGCGTTCGAACGTCTCGCGCACGCGCTGGCGATCAAGGCCGTCGAGATGCGATACCGCCGTCACCGCCTCCTCAAGCGTATCGACGATGAAGCCAGAGACGCCGTGATCGATGACTTCGGGGACCGAGCCGCAGCGAAAAGCGATTACCGGCGTCGCGCATGCCATCGCCTCGATCATCACAAGGCCGAAGGGTTCGGGCCAGTCGATCGGAAACAGCAGGGCGCGCGCATTTCCCAGAAACTCGGCCTTCTGTCGCTCGTTGATTTCCCCGATGAATTCGACGTTGGGCGACACCCGGATCATCGGCTCTATCACTTTTTCCCAATATTCGAGATCTGCCTGGTCGACTTTTGCGGCGATCTTCAGCTTCATGCCCGCGGCGGTTGCGATTGAGATAGCACGGTCGGGTCGCTTCTCGGGCGAGATGCGCCCGAGGAAAGCGAGATAGTCGCCTTTGGGTTTGATCGTGGCCGGCAACAGGTTGCTGGGAAGCCCATGATGAACCGTGCGCACCCAATTGACCGGCGGCATGGGGCGCCGCTGGTCATTGGAAATGGAAACCAGCGGCAGGTCAGGGAATGCGCGGTAAAAGGGCTGCAGATCAGGAAGATCGAGCCGCCCGTGCAATGTCGTCACTGTGCGCCCGGCAAAATCGGCCACCATTGGAGCGTGCAAGAGGTCAATATGGAAGTGAAGCACGTCGAATTCGTCGGCGCGGCGGCGGACTTCCTCGAGCAGGACCATATGATGGGGAAGAGGATCCTTCACCCCCGGGTCTAGCCGCAGGGCCGTTTCGCAAGCCGGCACGAGCCGCGCACTGGTCTGGGAATCCCCACTTGCGAAGAGCGTGACATCGTGTCCCTCCCGCACCAGTTCTTCGGTCAGATAGGATACGATACGTTCGGTGCCGCCATAGAGTTTTGGAGGGACGCTTTCGGCAAGCGGTGCAATCTGTGCGATCTTCATAGTCTGGTTCTCCCTGGATGCCGGCCCGGCAGGGGAGATCGACGAGCCCCTGCCTGCCGATTGCAACGGAAAGTCGGGGCCGGCTCGAGCGCCGGCCCCGATTAGGGTCAGTAGTCCATCGCCGGCATCGGCGCGGACTTATCCTCTTTTGGTAGCTCGGCGACGAGCGCCTCGGTCGTGATGAGCAGCGAAGCGACAGAGGCGGCGTCCTGCAGCGCCGTGCGCACTACCTTTGCCGGATCGATCACGCCCGCCTGGACCAGGTCCTGATACTCGGCGGTTGCGGCATTGAAGCCCCAGTTATAATCAGAGCTCTCCAGCAACTTGCCGACGATATAGGCGCCATCCTCACCGGCATTCTCGGCAATCTGCCGCGCCGGTGCGCGCAGCGCCCGGCGGATGATGTCGATGCCGGACTGCTGGTCGTCGTTGGCGGCCTTGAGGCCATCGAGCGCCTTGATCGCGCGAAGCAACGCGATGCCGCCGCCCGGCAGGATGCCTTCCTCGACCGCGGCCCGCGTCGCATGGAGCGCGTCATCGACACGGTCCTTCTTCTCCTTGACCTCGACCTCGGTCGCGCCGCCGACGCGGATCACAGCGACGCCGCCGGCGAGCTTGGCCACGCGTTCCTGAAGCTTTTCCCGGTCGTAGTCGCTGGTAGTAGTCTCGATCTGCTGGCGGAGCTGCGAGACGCGGCTGTCGATATCGGACTTCTGCCCCACGCCGTCGATAACGGTTGTGTTGTCCTTGTCGATCACCACCTTCTTGGCCCGGCCGAGCATGTCCACCGTGACAGTCTCGAGCTTGATACCGAGATCCTCGGAGACAACGTTGCCGCCGGTCAGGATCGCGATATCCTCCAGCATCGCCTTCCGGCGATCTCCGAAGCCCGGCGCCTTGACCGCGGCGATCTTGAGCCCGCCGCGCAGCTTGTTGACGACGAGCGTCGCGAGCGCCTCGCCCTCGACATCCTCGGCGATGATCAGCAGCGGCCGCCCCGACTGCACGACCTTCTCGAGCAGCGGCACGAGCGCCTGCAGGTTCGAAAGCTTCTTCTCGTGGATCAGGATGTAGGGATCGTCGAGCTCGACCTTGAGCTTCTCGGCATTGGTGATGAAATAGGGCGAGAGATAGCCGCGGTCGAACTGCATGCCCTCGACCGTTTCGAGCTCTGTTTCGAGGCTCTTCGCTTCCTCGACCGTGATCACGCCTTCGTTGCCGACCTTCTCCATTGCCTCGGCGAGGATACGACCGACTTCCTCGTCGCCATTGGCGGAGATGGTCGCAACCTGCGCGATTTCGCTGTTGGCGCCGACCTTTTTGGCGTGGCTCTCGAGATCCTTGACGACCGCGTTGACCGCGAGATCGATGCCGCGCTTGACGTCCATCGGGTTCATGCCGGCGGCGACAGCCTTCGAGCCCTCGCGCACGATCGCCTGGGCGAGCACGGTGGCGGTGGTGGTGCCGTCACCCGCCTTGTCGTTCTGCTTATTGGCGACTTCGCGCAGCATCTGCGCGCCCATATTCTCGAACTTGTCGGCAAGCTCGATTTCCTTGGCGACGGTGACGCCGTCCTTGGTGATGCGGGGTGCTCCGAACGACTTTTCAATGACGACATTGCGGCCCTTCGGACCCAGCGTCACCTTCACGGCATTGGCCAGCGTATCGACGCCGCGCAGCATGCGGTCGCGTGCGTCCGACGCGAACTTCACTTCCTTGGCAGCCATCGCTGCTACTCCTTTCTATGTCCTTCCTGAATGTTCGAGGGATAAGGGCGGTCGATCAGGCCGCCTGCTTGAGAGGCACGACATTGTCGATCACGCCAAGGATGTCGCTCTCCTTCATGATGAGCAGATCCTCGCCGTCGATCTTGACCTCGGTGCCCGACCATTTGCCGAACAGGATGCGGTCGCCGGCCTTGACGGACAACTCCACCAACTGGCCGCTGTCGTCGCGCGCGCCGGGGCCGACGGCGACGACCTCGCCTTCCTGCGGCTTTTCCTTGGCGGTGTCGGGAATGATGATGCCGCCCGAGGTCTTCTCCTCGGCTTCGATGCGGCGGACGACCACACGGTCGTGCAAGGGGCGGAAATGCATGGCAAAACCTCCAGATGCAAAACGGGTTGTGATGTACCTGCCGGCTCTCTGGACGACAGGTTCGCGTGAACTAGGAAAAGAGATTTTCGGGTTCAAGAGGGCGAATGAATTTTTGGCACTCATCTTCCTAGAGTGCCAATACAGCCCTTTTCAGCAACATGCCTTTTCAGCAACATGCCGAACGTCTTCCCTCTTGACGCAACTCCGATCAGCCCCAAAATCTCGAGCGGCGTGTGGCGCTGCCCACGCATGAGAAAGGAGCGACACAAGGAAAGGAGCCACGGCCATGTCGCAGCCATTTTCCCGTTTCCTGCACCCCTTCGACGTTGCGCACCACCCGAACCTGGAGCCGGAAGTCAAACGCGCCATTCTCGCCTCCTGGGCGTCCGATCGCGCGGCGGTGAAGGACCAGCCAGCGCTGCGGAAGCCGCCCGGCGCGAGGCGCGCCGTGCCGATCGACGAGGTCTTCGCTGCCATGCGATCCCTCGATGAACCGCCGCAGACCGACGGGCGATCACTACAATGAGCGACCGGGGCTTCATCGCGCAGCTGGAGGGCTATGGTCTCACCACAGCCGAGATCCATTATTACCGGCCCGATGCGCCGTCGCTTCTCCAGCTGTTCACTTGGCAGGAGTATGATCTGGCACCTGATTTCCCCGTGCTGTTCGATTTTCTCGACCATTGGCGGCGTGAGATCGAGGCCGCACTCCATTCGGTCCGGATCGCCCATGGCCGGCTTATCGGACCCACCGAATGGCGCGCGGTCGATGGCATCATCCCCCTCCCATGACGCGCGGTCTTGGCTAGCGCTGGCGCAGGCGAGGCGGACGGGCGGTCCGCCTCGTCCTCGCCTTCGACGACATCATGGAATTCGCGCTCGCGCTGCTGTCGGTGCCGCCCGACGAGCTGGAAGCGCTGGACTGGAGCTTTGCCGATCGCAAGCGGCTCCTTGATCATTTCCTGCGCTCGGGCAAGGCAGCCCAGCGCATTTCACGCGATGTGCTGGCGCAAAGCCCTATCACGCTGCGGTTGCCGCGACGGGACCTTGCGCCGCTTCAGCGCTTCGCCCGCCGCGAACTGCCCAAGGCCGCTTCCAACGCCGCCATGCTCGACCGGGTGATTCGGGTGCTCGACGAGGCCGCGTAGCGGCTGGATTCAGCCGGCGAGGAATGGCGCGGCCGCGAGGCCATCGAAGATGAACTGGACGGCAAGTCCGGCGAGAAGCACGCCGGAGATCCGGCCCACAACGTCGGCGCCGGTGCTACCGAGTAAGTGGACGAGGCGGTCGGCGGCGAGCATCGCCAGCCAGGTCAGCACTATGCAGGCGACGATCATCGCGAGCACGCCGCTCCCCTCGATCAAGCCCTCGGTGCGGCCCATGACCAGCACGGCGGCCGAAAGGCTGCCCGGACCCGCAATTAAGGGAAACGCCAGCGGAAAGACCGCGATGTCGCCAGGCCCTTCGGCTTCCCGGCGCTCGCCTTCGCTGATCGACGAGAGTCCTGGGCTGGAAAAGGTGAGTGTCAAGGCCTGGAGAAACAGGAGCACGCCGCCCGCCACGCGGAATGCCGGCAGCGAGATATGCAGGAGCGAAAGAACGACGCCGCCCGCCACAGCGAACAGCAGCAGCACACCGGCAGCGATCGAGACGGAGCGCGTGGCAAGGCTGATCCGCTCGCTGCGGTGAATTCCAGCCGTCAGGCCGGCGAAGACTACCGCCGTCTCGATCGGACCGATTGTGACGAGCAGGGTGATGAAGCTGGAGAGGATACCGGCTGATATGTGCATGAGCTAAGCAACTGGAGACTGGTAAAGGGAGCGGCGCCAGCTCCGCTCCCTTATGATTCAGACGACTTTGAACAACCCGCCGCGTTGGCCGCCAGCAGACTGCATCATGTTCGGCGCAGCGCGTCGGTTCGGTTCGGATGGGCGATCGTTGCCGACGGCGCTTCGCGGCAGTCACCGGAACTGTTCGACACGACCTTGGGTTGCTCCCCCGAGCCAAGCGAGGTGACCTGAACGCTTCGGCTGCAGGCGCTTCCCCCATTGGTCGTCGAGACGAAGCTGTAGCTAACGGTTCCCGGAGGCAGGCTGCGCAGCGCCGTCAGGTCGATCTTCCCGTCATCGGCCATTGCCAGGAGCGGCAACGCGTGCACCTGACGCATCATCATCTCGCTCTGCCGGTCCATGTCGGCCGCGATCCGATCGAACAGGGCGAATGGGGCCGCCTCCAACGGATCGAGCCATGCGATCGGTGCCAGGCTGGAGGCCGGCGCGACCGTCACTTTCGGCGCGACATCCCCCTGATATTCTATCCGGGCGACCGTGCCGTC
Organism: Sphingobium scionense; assembly: GCF_014197035.1. Classification (GTDB taxonomy): domain Bacteria; phylum Pseudomonadota; class Alphaproteobacteria; order Sphingomonadales; family Sphingomonadaceae; genus Sphingobium; species Sphingobium scionense. The sequence goes on from NZ_JACIEU010000024.1 coordinate 23,511, forward strand.
CGGCAGGCCGACCTTCATCACATGACTGTTGTGGCTCGCCGCCAGCGCGGTGCCGATGGCGGCGACCGCCGCCACCCCGGCCAGGACGGCTGCACGAATTTTTCGCATCTATCGTCTCCTCTGATCATGCTGAATGTGGAGATGCCATCACGCCGCCCCCCGCCATTCCCGAGCCCTGGGCGTTTTTAAGTGCGGCCGGATACTGGCCGCAGCATCGCGCGTGCGGGCCCGTGGGCCAACAGCACAACGGCGGCGGCGCTTGACCGGTGAGGCGAGGCTGGCTGGATCGACCCGATTGCGGCGCTCCACGAACCTCGAACGGCACATTTTCGCGCCGACAATAGCGCTCGGCCGCTTCGCGGTCGGGAAAGCGAAGCTCGATCTGCGCGAGCGGATCGCCACCGCCGGTCCATCCGGTCAGCGGATCGATGCGCGGGCGCCAGCGCTCCGCGAAGCGCAGCCGCCATGTGCCTTCCCGCGCGCGACCGGCCTGGTTGACCCGCATCGGCACCGGCTCGATGATTGCGAGGGCATCGCACGGCAAGGCGCTCGCATGGCTAGGGCCAGATCTGCGATTGTCATTGGCGGCGAGCGCCCTCGCCTCGCGCCAAGTCGCAACCGGTTGGAGGCTCGGCCCGGGACCGAGGTCCCGGGCCTGCCCGTCATGCCGCCTTGCCAATGACTGGGATGCGGCGGATATTCTCGTTCGCCGCCTCCGTTTTCGGCAGGGTGACAGTCAGTACGCCGTTCTTGAAGCTGGCGTCGGCCTTGTCACGATCGACGCCCTTCGGCAGGCCGATGCGCCGCTCGAAGCGGCCATAGCTGCGCTCGGTATAGCCGCGCCCCTTGTCCTCGACCTGGGACTTCTTCTCGCCGCGCAGCGTCAGCACGCCTTCCTCGACGGTGATTTCGACGTCCTTTTCGTCGAGGCCGGGAAGTTCGGCTGTGACCCGGATTTCCTCATCGGTCTCGGCGAGCTCGAGGTTCGGCCAGGAAAGACCGCGGTCGAAGCCGCCGAGCGACGGCACGCCGAAGCCGCGGAAGACATCGTCGAACAGCCGGTTCACCTCGCGGTGAAGCGAGAGGAGCGGATGGGTATTGTCGTCACGGTCGCGCTCGGCGCTGACCGGGACGGGGAGCCGGTTTTCCTGCCGGCTCCAGGGAATGAGATCACGAAAAGCCATGATGGTCATCTCCTTTTCTGGCTGGAAGGGGCAAGGCCTGCCGGCCCGCTGGGGGGCGGCGCCGGCAAACCTTTTGATCCGGGATCAGGCCGCTTTGCGGGCCTTATCCCTGGGCGCTTCGATCCGATCCTGGGCAACCTTCCCGCCAGCGATCTCGATCCGGCGCGGCTTCATCGCCTCGGGCACCACGCGCTTGAGCGCGATGCTGAGCAAGCCGTTCTCGAAGCTGGCCTCGCCCGCTTCGACGAAGTCGGCGAGCTGGAAGCGCCGCTCGAACGCGCGGGCGGCGATGCCGCGATGCAGATATTCGCCCTGGCCCTCGTCATCGGCGCGCTTGCCGGTGACGGTGAGCAGGTTCTGCTGCGCCACCACCTCGATGTCCTCGGGGCGGAATCCGGCGACCGCAAGCGTGATGCTGTAGCTGTCCTCGCCGTCCTTGAGGATGTCGAAGGACGGATAGCCGTCGTCCTCGCGCGCGCCTGCCTCGAGCAGGTTGAAGAGGCGGTCGAAGCCGACCGTGGAGCGCCTGTAGGGCGCGAAGTCGAAGTTGGTTCTCATTTCCAAATCCTCCGTTTGAGCAATTTGGGCATGAGATGCGCCGGAAAGAGCCGACGCTCTCATGTGTCCCACCGGACCCGGTTCGGCGTCCGGCGACAAAGACCTAGTAAGCCGCAAACAGGTTTCAAGAGAAAAAATTCGCGGTGCCAGCTCGCCGACCAATCCGCTTTTCGAAGACTGATGCACCTCGAAAGCCCCCTTGAAATGGCCGTGACAAAAACAAGATTAGGCCTGCGGACCGGGCCCCTCTGACGGCGGCTGTTCCAGCCTCCGTGATGTCGGACCGCATCGAGTGCGCTCGGTGCAGGATCGCAGGCTTCACGCCGAAGCCCCGAGTGCCTCATCAACTTGGATACAATGGAGTGAGGCATGAAAACACCTTTTACATACCCGCCTTCGTCGGCGCCTGTGACAGGCGCAGCCGTCTACGACGGGGGCCTGCGCCGGCACATGCTCGGCGTCTATCGCAACATGGCGCTGGGCCTTGGCATCACGGCGCTCGTCGCGCTGCTGGTCGCGAGCACGCCCGGCCTCTATCAGCCGATCTTCGGCACGCCGCTCAAATGGGCGGCGATCTTCGCGCCGCTCGCCTTCGTGCTGTTCTTCTCGTTCCGCGTGGAGCGGATGACGATCGCACAGGCCCGGATGGCCTTCTACGCCTTTGCGGGTGTAATGGGCGTGTCGATGGCGAGCATCTTCCTCGTCTTCACCGACACCAGCATCGCACTGGCCTTTGCGAGCGCGGCGGCGGTGTTCGCGGGCATGAGCCTGTGGGGCTACACCACCCGCATCGACCTGTCGCGCTGGTCGACCTTCCTGATGGTCGGCCTCATCGGCGTCGTCATCGCCAGTCTGGTCAACCTGGTCGTTGGTTCCTCGACGCTCCAGCTCGTCTTCTCGATCGCCGGCGTGCTGGTGTTCACCGGCCTCACCGCCTGGGACACCCAGCGGCTGAAGAGCGAGTACCTGGCCTATGCGGGCAGTGAACGCGCCGACAAGCTGGCGGTGATGGGCGCGCTGTCGCTCTACCTCAACCTCATCAACCTGTTCCAGCTGCTGCTGGGCCTGTTCGGGCAGCGCGAGGAATGACGGAGGAGGTCGATCCATGACGAACATGTCGGCGACAATTCTCCATACCGGTGCGGGCAGCGACGCCCGCGCCGGCGCTTCGCTGCTCGGTCGCAACTGGGGCTGGTTTGCGGTCCGCGGCGTCCTCGCCCTGCTCCTGGGCGTCGTTGCGATCCTGTTTCCGGTGAGCGCGCTGTTCGCCTTCACCATGGTCTTCGCCGCCTATGCCGGCGCCGACGGCCTGCTCTCCACCATCGCCGGCGTGAGGGGCGCTACCGCCAGGGAGGAGCGGTGGTGGGCGCTCGTCCTGCGCGGCGTGATCGGCATCGCGGTCGCCGCTCTGTTCGTGCTGATGCCCTTCGCCGCGACGGTCAGCTATGCCTTGGTGACGCTTGGCATGCTGAGCGCCTGGGCCATTCTGGCGGGTGTGCTGGAGATCGCGCCGGCGGTCCGCCTGCGCAAGGAGATCGAGGGCGAGTGGCTGCTCGGCCTGTCCGGCGCGCTCTCCATCATACTGGGCCTCGCTGTGCCGGTAGCACTCGCAGTGAACCCTCTCGCCACGATCCTGTCGGTCGCCTGGGTGATCGCGATCTACGCAGTCGTCGCGGGCGTCGTGTTGATTGGCTTCGGAGTGCGGCTGAGTCGGCGGCAGGGTGCGCCAGCCGCCAAGCCGCCGGAGTCGAAAGAAGATCGGCTGTGAGCACAGGCGGACCGCGCTTGCGTCTGCCACGCAGCTGGCTCGTACTGCTGGCGGCAACCGGGCTCGCGTCCGGCGTCGCCGGCGGCTTGGCCGTGGCTTGGCTCGATGCCGAAGGTAAAGCGCCTATCGCCGCGGTGAGAGCACCGATTTCGGTCGATGCCGTTCCGCTCAATCGGCTCACGGTAGCGCCGCTGGTCGAGCGCGTCGCGCCGGCCGTGGTCAACATCGCGGTGCTGCAGGCGTCGCCTTATGCGCAGAACCCGTTGCTGCGCGATCCCTATTACAGGCTCTTCCTCGGTGTCCCCGACGAGGCGCTGGCACCGCGCATCTCGGCAGGCTCGGGATTCGTCGTCGATGCCGCCCGAGGCCTGGTGGTCACCAATCATCATGTCGTCGAAAATGCCCATGCCATCGCGGTCCGTCTCGGCGATCGTCAGGTCGAGGCCGAGTTTCTCGGCAGCGATCCGCGCACCGACATCGCCGTGCTGCGAATCCCCGCGCGCGGATTGAAGCAGATCCCGCTGGGCGATTCCGAAAGCACGCAGGTGGGCGACTATGTCGTGGCGATCGGCAATCCGTTCGAGGTGGGCCAGACCGTCACCGCGGGAATCGTCAGCGCATTACGCGCGCCGTCCGAAGGAGGTCCGCGCTATGTCCAGACCGACGCCCCGATCAATCCCGGCAATTCTGGCGGCCCGCTCATCAACATGCGCGGCGAGGCGATCGGCGTGAACAGCGCGATCATCGCTCCGGCCGGCGGCAATGTCGGCATCGGCTTGGCGGTGCCGTCACGCATCGCGCGCGAGGTGATCGAGCGCATCTCAGGTGCGCGTCTGCCCGGGCCGACGGAACTTAGATAAGGACTAACTTAGATAAGGGCTGACGTGCCCAGGCGCTCGCGCGCTATTGTCACAACGATCCGCACACCGTCCGGCTGCCATTCGCGCTCGATATCGCCGCCGAGCTGTCCGGTGGCCAGTCGCTCGAGCTTGCTTCCGAACCCCTCCTTTTTCGGCACTTCCTCGACCAACGCTCCGCGTTCGTCCCAAATCAGCGACACGGTATCATCTTCGACGATGGCTTCGATCGTGACGGCCCCCGATGGCGATGACAGCGCCCCATGTTTGGCGGCGTTCGTGGCAAGCTCATAGAAGATCAATGCGAGTGCCGTAACAGCCGCTCCGGCAAGGTCGAGGTCGCCGCCGACGATCCGTATGCGGGGGTCATCGCCCCCGGTCTGATAAGGCGCGACGATGGTCTCGAGCAGGGCATGCAGTCCTACGGAATCGCCGGCGCCGGCGCGAGGGGTTTTCGATATCGTAAGTGCATGCGCTCGCGCCAATGCCCCCAATCGCTCCTGCACTATGGTGGCCAGTTCCTCCGCGCTGCTGACCTCACTCGAGCTCATGCGGATGAGGCTGGCGGAAAGCGTGAACAGGTTCCTGATGCGATGGTCCATCTCGTGAAGCAGCAGCCGTTGCTGCTCCTCGGCCTGTTTGCGCTCCGAGATGTCCCGCGCGATCGTGGAGGCGCCAATGACCGTGCCGGCGGGGTCGCGGAGCGGCGAGACGCTGAGCGAGATATCCACCAGACTTCCGTCTTTGCGCCGCCTCACGGTTTCGTAGTGCCGTACGCGCTCGCCGCGGCGCAGGCGGGCCAGGATCGGCGCTTCCTCGTCCTGTCGATCGTAGGGCAGAAGAAGCGTAATCGACTTTCCGATGATCTCGGGCGCGGAATAGCCGAACAGGCGCTCCGCTGCCTCGTTCCAACTGGTGACGATCCCGTCGAGATCCTTCGTCAGAATGGCGTCATCCGAGGATTCCACGATCGCGGCGAGATGTGCTGCGGCATCGTGCGTCCCACCCGGCCGAACACGTGAATGATCGGCCGCCGATGCCGAGCGGGCAGGGCCGAGACCGATTTCATCAACGCTACTCATCTTTGTTGCCGCTCATCGAAGTGGATTTCATCCGTTTGACCGCGGGATGTGGCGCGCACGGCGGCGACTGTGTTTCAAGCGCCTTGAGCCAAATCCGCATGGTAATTTCGACTCGCGCCGAGGCCGCAGAGTCGGACGCCACCTCGGGAGTCGACGACTTTGGCTAACAAAAACAAGCTCGCCGGGCAACTGGCGACGTATCATGTGCACAGTGCAAGCTGCCAAACTCTCGGAGGAAGACGATGTGTCGCGCTGGCTCGGGGGAGCGAAGGCCCACCCTGTCTTTGGCGCGTGGCCTTGCCGGCTAAGCCGACTTGTATGCCGGAAGCCGCCATTTCATCGGCTTAGGCCGTCATTTCGGTGATGCACAGAAATCAGGTCAATCCCAGTACTTCTATGCGTTGGCGGATGCGGCACTCCATCGCCCATTGAACATCCGCCACCCGATTAGGCCCGCACCGACGCCTAGCAGGCCGCCGACGAGATACGCGGATGGCGCATAGTTTGACACGAAGAAGCACCGGCGACATAGCCACCGATGACGGCGGTACGCGTCACCGCACCATAGATCGCTGCGACCTTGCCATGATCGGCGGGCGAGCATTCCGATTGAAGCAGGGTGCGGACAGCGACATTGTGGATACTGTTCGCCCCGCCGCCCAGGATGAAGGCGACAGCGACGATCGCAAATCCAATCGGTGCGAGGCCGATCAACAGCATCGTCGCGCCCATGACAGCGGCCGTGCCGAACGCGGCCAGGCCAATCCTATGGCCGATGGCCCGTTCGGCCAGAGCAGCGCCGATCAGCATCCCGCCTGCCCATAGCGCCGTCAACACGCCGAAGGCAGTCGGCCCGCTTCCCAGCGTCACCATGACGAGGAAGACGAAAGCAACGTCAGCAATGGCGGTCGCGAACACTTCAAGACTGAGCGCGCCCGTCACCACCATCAAGCGTCGATTGCGGAGCAGCGGTAGATAGTCCGCGAACAGGGTTTGTTCTTCCTGATCGCCCGGCTGCGCTTGCGGCTTAGGCCGCTCGCCATCACGACAAGCGCCAGAAGAGCAAAACTGACGGCATCGGCCAAAAGAGCATTGCCTGATCCGATCCAGCCCACCAGCACGCCGCCAGCGACAGGACCAGCGAGCATCCCAAGGCTGCGGACTATTTCCAGAAGGGAATTGGCGCGCGCGAGCGTCATTCCCAACCCATTCGCCAGCACCGGAATCAGCGCGAATGTCGCAGCACTGCTGATCGTGAACAGCACGCTCAACAGTGCTGCCCCTACGAGGGTAAACATGGGATAGTGGGCGATGAGCGTAATCACGCCAGCTTGCAGAGCCGATGCCATGACTAGAATGCAAGCCGCGTCCCGGCGGTCGATCAGGCGGCCCGCATAGGGCGCGGCGATGAGACCGGGCAGCAACTCCGCGATCAGCAGCATAGGCACCGCATAGGCGGACGCATTCTCGGCGGTACGGAACATTAGCGTCAGCAGCGTGATTTCGTCGCCAATGGTCGAAATCGTCAGCGCGGCAAGGACCAGCCATCCCCAGCCTTGCCGGAACTCAACGTCGACTCAATTCACCTTCCACACTAGCCAGCTCGTTGCGGGATTATTCTGCACAGACAAGATCGCAACCGACAATCAGGTGAATCCGGCACGAGGGGCTACGCGACCGCCTGCAATCCCTTGCGCTGGATGATCGACAGCAGGCGCAGGGCAGGGCCACCGGGCCGCTTCACGCCGCGCTCCCAATCGGACACGAGATTGCGCGAGACATTGAGATACGCGGCAAACACCGGCTGCGAGACATGCTCGCGCTCGCGGATCGCCCGAATTTCATCGCCTGCCATTGCGGGGGCGGGAGAAAGGCACGCCTCGTCAAAGGTACGCAGCGTCGCACGCGATACCACGCCCGCGTCATGGGCGTCGCTCATCATCTCATGAATCGCGCCCGCGATCTCGCTAGGATAGCTCTTATCCTTCACCGTCGTTCCCATCGTCTATCTCCAATAGCGTTCCCGACACCACCAGCCGGTCCAGTTCCTCTGCGCTCCATTCCAGCGCCTCGGTCGCTGCATTACGCAGCAAGGCCAGGTCGGCTTTCGATATGTTCGCCTGCGCACTCTTTGCGAACCCGAAAGCGAATATCGCCCTGTCACCCTGTTTGAACAGGATCAGCGTGCGATAGCCGCCTGACTTGCCCTGTCCGGTGCGCGCGCCCCGCTGCTTGATGACGCCGCCGCCAAGGTCGGCATCCACAAGGCCACTTTCCGCGCGCTGCACCGCCTCACGAAGCGATGCATCGGCAATCCGCTCCTTCCGCGCGAAGCGCTCGAACCATCCATTCTTGAAAATGCGGGCGATGGCGGTTCTCCTGCTTCTTCTGCGATATATAACACAAAGCGTTATAGTGCAACGCCGATGGGATAAGTCGATACCGCTTCGGCCTTCTTGACAGGGGACAGGCCGCGAGTGACCATGAGTTCCTGCTTCATCACGCTGCGAAGGTGGTCCTTTCAAAGGAGCATCCCATGATCGACTCGGCCTAGCGCCTTCTGGCTGTCCCCCGGACCGGGGCGGTTGCGAAGGCTGCGCATGAGATTTTGGTACAGGCTGGGAAAAAATGTGCGCTGATCCTCGTCAGTGAAGAGCCTGCGCCAAATTCCGCCGTCTTCCGCCGCTGACCGCCGATTGCCGCCAGCGTCCACTATAACCTCCGAGCTTGGCTGCTTGTGCGCCCGGAACGCTCTTGTCCAGGACGGCAAGGCATTCATTGCTCGTGGCCGGGGGCGCGTGCAACATCCTGATTTGAAGAGACTGCCCCATGAACAATAGCGATCGTATCATCCGAATGAAAACCGTTCTGGCCCGCACCGGGCTTTCCCGCACGACGCTCTATCGCAAGATGGGCGAAGGCACTTTCCCACGGCAGGTGAAGATCAGCGTCCACGGCGCTGGTTGGCGGGAGTCCGCCGTCAACCGCTGGATTGCCGATCCGGTAAGCTATCGGGAAGAGTTGGGCGTTTGATCCTGCCGCCGTGCCCTTATCTCTTTTTGGCGAGGGCACGGCGACATTTGGTGGCTGCGATCAGGCCGCTTGGCTTTTCGCTTTGCCGAATTTGCCAGTGACGATCTTCTGGCCGTCGCGCAGGACATCGAGATGGTCGGACCAGTGCTGCATCATCCGCACGCGCTCATCCCAATATTCGCCACGCGTATAGGCGCGGCGCACGGCGTTGCTGCCGCAATGGGCAAGCTGGCGTTCGATCGCGTCGGCATGCCATAGTCCCATTTCATTGAGCAGCGTCGCCGCCATCGCCCGGAAGCCGTGGCCGGTCATTTCATCTTGCACAAAGCCCATGCGGCGCAGGGCGGCGTTGATGGTGTTCTCCGACATGGGCCGATCCACCGAGCGGAGCGACGGGAACAGGAACCTGCTATAGTCCGCATCATGCTCGATGGTTTCGAGGATCGCCAGCGCCTGCCGGGAGAGGGGGATGGTGTGCGCGCGGCGCATCTTGGTCTTGTGCGCCGGGACGGTCCATAGCGCCTTGTCGAAATCAAAGTCCGCCCATTCAGCATAGCGGAGTTCGCCCGGACGGACGAACACATGCGGGAGCAAACGCAGCGCCGCCTTAGTGTTGGCGAAGCCCTCGAACGCCTCGATGGCCCGTAGCAGTCCTCCCGCATTGTCGGCGTTGGTGATCGCGGCCCTGTGGACGGGCTGAGGCGCGATCAGGGCGCCGCGCAAGTCGGCGGCCACGTCGCGCTCCGCGCGAGCCGTGGCGATGGCGTAGCGGAATATCTGGCTGCATGTGCTGCGCAGGCGCTTGGCTGTCTCATAGCGGCCCTTGCCTTCCATCTTACGGAGCATGATCAAGACCTCCTGCGCGGTGATGGCGGTGACAGGGCGCTTGCCCAACGATGCATTTATGAAAGCCAGGAGCCAGCGCAGCTTTTTCATCGTGACAGCGGAGCGGCCTTCGCGTTCAACCTTCACCAGCCATTCTTCGGATACGGCCTTGAAGCTGTTGGACGCGGCCACGGTAGCGGCAATGCGATCCAGCCTGATCTTCTCGGCGGGGTCGTCGCCCTTCGCTAGCACCTTGCGGGCGGCGTCGCGCTGCTCCCGGGCGTCGGCAAGGCCGGTGTCGGCAAGGCCGGTGTCGGGATAGACCCCGAAGGCCAACGTCTTCTGCTTGCCCATGTGGCGATAGTTCATCCGCCAATAGCGACCGCCATTGGGCGTCACATAGAGGAACAGGCCATCGCTATCGGTGAGTTTATAGGGCTTGGCTTTGCCCTTGGCGTTTTTGATCGCAGCGGCAGTAAGCGCCATGATGGTATCTCCTTTTGGGGGAGGGCCGCGCTACCATCAAACATACCATCAACATGCTGGTATCCGGTGGTCCAGGACCGCTCCGTATGGGATACCTATACCACGAAAAACCGCAGAAATACGCCGTTCCCGGCACTTCCTGAAACCCTCTGGGGGAGAGTTTTGGTGACCCTACGGGGAATCGAACCCGTGTTTCAGCCGTGGAAGCATTTTACAGCACAATTGGGCGGCCCCCAGCTATGACCTAAGGTGCCGCCCTCTGTCCGAGGATGGATATACAGGGAATTCGGACAGGAGTTTGTTTTAGCAAATATAGAGTGCAGATCGAGCCTGTTCGTCTCAGCATCAAAACGACTTACCTTGCAGCCGCTATGCGCGAAGGATATGCGGACGACCTGCCGCCATTTGCCGTGTGCTCCGAGGCGGCGTCACTACCCTACGCCGTTATGGCATAGGGCCTTTGGGCATCGGTCGCTCGGGCATCCACCTTGCGGCCGACATCGGCGGCGCTTATACTTAAGCGGATCCTGACCGGTATTTGCAATCGGTTGGCCGGTCAGGATCACCCCATACCGATCACCAGTAACTGCTCGGGCCTAGGCCACCGGGCGCAGATACTCCGGCAAACCATGATCCTGATGATCGCGGCATTCGATGCGCGGGGTGGCGCTGTACGTGCTGAACTGCTCAAGCGGTAAGGCTGAACCACATTGGCAGCATTCCGCCATCATGCGTCCCACAAGCCACTGTTCGCCCCTACATCCAGGGCATCTGTTACGTTCGCCAACATGGTAGAGAGCGAGATAGTGAGACCCGAAGGTCGCTTGAAACGAACGGCTTTCGTGCGTCTGCATAAACGTTCCCCAACTATGATCTGAATTAAGGAACGGTCCGTCGGACAACATTGTTGCATGAACAAACCGACAGGCGACGAAGAACGTACCCCACCGTAGCGTCAAATCGAGAATATTTATTTCAAACACTGTATGGCGGGGCGGGCGTCGTTTGGCTTTCCATGGCACACTCGCTATCCAATTCCTGCTCCTGGCGCGGTCTAACGTTGGCGCGACACGTGTCAAGGCGCCGCATTTCTCGTTGTCATCCAGCGAGCGAATCCCTACCTATATGTGGTCCCTGATGGAGCTTGCCGCCGCGGCGCCTGTCAGGGACACCCTTTTAGCCATTGTGCGGACTGTGTAAGAGGGGCTGACCTCGGCGCCATTCAAACCTCCCGAATGTGTGCTTGCAACAGCCGCGCCGGGGTCGCCTCGCGCATCGCTGTTCACGGCTGCAGCAATAAAGTCCCGGCTCGCAGGGCTTGGCCGGGCCTCGTCTCCATGTTGCATCTGGCGTCAAAGCATCGGTTGCGATACGTTGGTTTAGCAAGCGGTGACCCGCTTGCCATCTCCGCCTGGCTCGCCCTGCTATCGGGGCGGGCTTTTTTTGAATTGCGATGCCCTTTTGGCGGTGACACACAGAAAAACGAGGTGACCATGATATCCGTCTCCCTCATACCATGGCAGCCGATGGAGCTCCTACCGGAAGACAGGAAGGATGGTCGGCGACTTCTGCTTTGGAACCAACTGGGCACCTCTGTCGCAGCTTGGGACAATACGGAAGGCGCCCAAGGTTGGTGCCTGGCTTTTGGCGGCCTCCCCGCCGGAAAATTCCCGGTAGTTGCTCCGTCGTACTGGTCGGACATCAATCCGCCGGTTTGACTGCTTCAACTGCCCGAATATATAGGGACCGTCCCTGGCGCTGTTTCAAGGCATCGCGGCCAGATACGCGTCAGGGGCACCCGCGCGAGCATAAAGGCAGTCTCGACATCGCGCTTCGGACCTGTTCTACCGCAGAGCGTCCCGCGATTCGGTTTTAGACTGCCCGGCCCGTTGGATACCCCGTCTGCAGTTCAACGCGTAGCGACCCGCCTGAGGCAGACGGGGTTACCCTTGAACGTCTTCTTCATCACGACTATTTTGGCGCCGTTCCGGGCGAGGTTCAACGTCATCGCGGGGCGCGCCAGGAACACCTTCTCGTGATGGGTCTAGCGCCGCCACTGCGGCGCTGCTACCTGAGAACTGAGCCCGGCGTGCACCCTTATTTCCCCCCGAAATACAGCTGCGTCGGGTTCACTTTTCTTCGATCGACAATGCCGAAGCCCTCGCTGCCTCAAGCCGCGCAGTGTTCTCCGCACAAATCAGCGCATCAGCCTGCGGGATCAGAATGTTCCCTGCAAGAATGATGGCACCTCCACCGGATCCGTCAACGCCTTGGGCGGCTTCGGAGGCGCCGGGCAGATCGGTTCTGCCGCCCGAACGCTGAGCGGCCTGGTAGCGCAGGACGGCAGCGCTGTAGCGAGCAGACAGAACAGCATAGCGCGCATCGGCTTCATCGGCCCTGACAGCATCTTCGGCTTCCTTCATCATCTTCGCCGACAGGGCATCGGCGGTTGCCTCAGCCTGGGCGCGTTGATAATCCTTGCGGTCGCTGGCTCTCCCCAGCCTTTCCGTCTCCAGCTCTGCGACGGCAGACTGGAGGCGGAATGTCTGAACGGTCGCACCCATGCCGAGCAGGGCAATCGCCAGTGTGGCGCCGATCGCGGGCCAGTAGCGACGCAGGATGGCGGCGATCTCGATCATGCCACCTCACTCCGCTTGGCATATGCCTTAGCCAGCTTCTCGTCATACTTGTTCTCGCTGTAGGCGGTGCCATTGTAGCCCTTGGCAAACGCCGCCCAGTCCGCGCTTTGGAGAGCGGTTTTCAAGCCTCTGCCGAAGATGAAATTGACGAAGGCGTCGGGCTGATCGCCTTCGGTGCGGGATTGCCGCCAAGCAAAAGACCACGGGTCCGGCGCATCAGGTCACGCCCTTTCTTTCCCCGCGCATGTTGGCAGGCGAAATCGAAAGGCGGGCGATATCGACGTGCTTGAGTTCCATGGTCTTTACTCCTCTTCGCATCATCCCGGCCCCGGAATGCGGGGTGGGCGGCAAGAGCGCACCGGCAGGCGCGGCGACAGAGGCGGACTGCACCCGTAAGGGCTGGAACGAAGAGGAAGACCCGGCGCAGCCGGGTTGCGGGCCGCCGCGACGCGCCTGGAGGGAAGTGACGACCACACCGCTTGCCGGAGCCGGTTCACGCCATCGCGCCCAGGCGCGATGTCTGCATGCGAGTGGCGCAGCCACTTCCCGCGTCAGCGATCGTTACGCCGGAAGGTGCCGAGACGGCGCATAGCGCTGGCTCGGTGGAGCGCAGCGGAATAGAGCGTGGCCAGCGCCCCGGTGCTGGGACGCCCATGCTTACCGTCGAATCATGCGAGCCAAGGAGTCCAATCCCGACGACCGGGAACAATGGATCGATAGAGGTTGCTTCAGGCAGCCGGTTATGCGTCGATCCGAGACTGGATGAAGGCTGCGCGCTTCTCGACGGATACAAGCGGCAAATGGACAAGCTGATAGCCTAGCGACGTGTAGGCATGCACCATGGCCTCGAATGTTGCCTTCGCTTCATCTTCGCTCTGCTGCCGTTCGGTATCCTTTTCGTAAATTGCAGGCCAGTGAGGCGCGATGAAGACGCGCTCGGCGTAGCGCAGAACTTCTGCGGCATGCATCAGAGCGACCGGAACGTCGAGGCCGCAAAGCTGAAGATAGCCCACGATATCGGGAAGGCCCCGGTCGAAAATCACCTGTCCCTGAAGAGCGCCAGCCTCCTTGTAGGCATGTAATTCCCGGGTAAACATCTTGGCAGCAAACGCAGCGCGATCGGCCCACGGCAAAGCGCTCCCGTCATTGGCGACCTCATCTCTGATGATCGCCCGCCCCGTCTCCGGCATGCAGTGAAAGCCTTGGGTGGACAGAAATTGGATCAGAGTGGTTTTGCCGGAACCTGGTCCGCCCGTGATGATGTGGAATCGTCCGGACATACGCCGTATCTCTCAGCCTCCTTCAGCTTCGCGTTCATGAGTTTGACGCCGGCGAACCGGCGAGACAGCCGTGCCACCGCATTCGGCGTGATAGCCTCTTGCGCAAGGCGTGCGATTCGCACAATCTTCTGTCTTGGCGGGCAGGCCACCGGGGAAGGACCGGTGATATGCCAAATACATCATAGCTCAAATGGTCTGAGGCGGATCGGCGAGCGTTAAAAGCGTGGCAATCAGGCAACAATGCCTGAGAAAAACGCATGCGGAAACGAAGCGGGCAAGTTCCCGCCAAGTCCCGCTATGATCGCCGATGTCCCTCTACGTCCCTCCATAGCCCTATGATTGGCATCCGGCCTACAGTGAGGTCGGTGACGCGCATCTTGTCTTGCGCGGAAACTGCGCCATTCTGGGCTTTAGGGGGCATCGCCAACGCATGATTTGAAAGCCTCCCCAATGTCGAATGCAGAACGTATTATCCGTCTCGATACCGTCCGTGCCCGCACCGGGCTTTCCCGCTCGACCATCTACCGGAAGATAGCGGACGGCACCTTTCCTGCGCAGCTCAAGATCAGCGTCCATGGCGCGGGCTGGCATGAGTCCGCCATCGAGCGCTGGATCGCTAATCCCGCTGGCTATAGAGCCGACAACGACAACCCGTCCTCTCAGGGAAAGGCGGGCCATGGAAAAGGGTGACGATACTGCGGCTCCCAATCGCTTGCGCCCCGCCAACGACAATGAACCGGAATCCGACCTGTCCGGGATGAGTGTTGAAGCCGCGCTATCGCACATCGCGCAAGCCATCGGTCGGCATATCGCGCGCCAGCATATCCGGGCACGCAAAGCGGCCAATGACAATGATCCGGGACCACCACTACGGCCGCCGGAACCTTGACTTTTCGAAGGTTTTAGCTATTATGACCATGATAAATGGAGATGTGGTTATGGCAGTCGAAACGCATCCGGATAGCTGGACGGTAGCACAGGCCAAGGCGCGCCTGAGCGAGGTAATCGAGAAGGCGCGGCGCGAGCCCCAGGCGATTACGCGTCACGGCAAAAGCGCCGTCGTCGTGGTCGATGCCGAACTATGGGAACGGGTTCAACGTCGCCAGCATCGCGGCAGCTTCGCCGACTTCCTGCTGACCTCGCCGTTGCGCGGATCGGGTCTTGAGGTCGATCGCCTCAAGGATGGTGTTCGCGAGATTGATCTATGAGTTTCCTGCTCGATACCAACATCATCTCGGAGGGAGCAAAGCCGCGTCCTGATCCCGGCGTGATGGATTGGCTGGCGTCGGTGGATGAGGAAGAGCTGTTCCTGAGCGTGGTATCGCTGGCAGAACTGCGCCACGGCATTGAGCGCATGGACAAGGGGGCACGACAGTCGGGCCTCGACATCTGGCTGACCGAACAACTGGCGCCGCGATTTGAGGAAAGACTGCTCTCCATCGACAGCGTAACGGCGGATCTGTGGGGCCGTATTGTCAATCGAGCACAAGGCGCGGGCCGCCCCATGGGAGCGATGGATGCTTTCATCGCCGCCCATGCGCAGCAGCACGAACTCACACTCGTGACCCGCAATATTTCCGACTTCGAGGCGACTGGTATCCGCCTGTTCAACCCATGGACCGAAGGGAAAGCCTGATGAATCGCGTTGCCCTGTACGCTCGCTATTCCTCGGATCAGCAAAGCGCGGCATCGATCGAGGATCAGCTTCGCGTCTGCCGCGAGCGCGCAGCGCGCGAGGGCTGGCATGTCGCAGGCGTCTATGAAGATGCCGCGATCTCCGGCGCCAGCATGATCCTGCGCCCCGGTATCCAAGCGCTGGTGCAGGATGCGCAGGCGGGCAAGATCGATATTGTCCTTGCCGAAGCGCTGGACCGAGTGTCACGCGATCAAGCGGATGTGGCGACGCTTTTCAAGCATCTCCAGTTCGCCCGCGTGCCGCTCGTCACGCTCGCCGAAGGCGAGATTTCCGAACTGCATGTCGGCCTCAAGGGCACGATGAACGCCCTGTTCCTGAAAGACCTCGCGAAGAAGACCCATCGCGGACAGCGCGGGCGTGTAGAGAAGGGCTTTTCGGCAGGACCGGTAGGCTATGGTTATCGCACGGTGCGGCGGCTTTCCTCCGAAGGCGAGTTGGTACGCGGCGAATGCCGGATCGAACCGTCAGAGGTTCCCATTGTCGAGCGCATCTTCCGCGAATTCGCGGCGGGAAAGAGTCCCCGCGCTATCGCTCGTGATCTGAACGCAGATGGCGTTCCCGGTCCATCGGGCCGCCCTTGGAGCGACACCACCATACGCGGCAAGCGGAGCCTCGGCATCGGCATCCTCAACAACGAGATGTATGTCGGCGTCCGGGTCTGGAACCATAAGCAGTCCGTCAAGGACCCGCACACCGGCCGGACCGTGCGTCGTCCCAATCCGGAGTCCGAATGGGTTCGAGCCGAAGCGCCTCAGCTCCGCATCATCAGCGATGATGTTTGGCAGGCGGTAAAGCATCGGCAGGACGTGCTTGGCGAGCAATATAAGCCGATGATCGACGGCGTTCATGCGGCGCAGGCGAGCCGGATGCATCAGGCGCGGCGCCCGGTCACCCTGCTATCGGGCCTTGTCGAATGCGGCCTGTGCGGAGGCAAGGTTGGCCTGGCGGTCAATGGCCGCTTTGGCTGTATGAACCATCATCGCCGCCATACCTGCGCCAACAGCCGCACCATTCGCCGCGATGCGCTGGAAGAGCGGGCGCTTGCGGGTCTGCGTGAACGGCTGGTGTCACCGGAAAAGGTCCAGGCGGCCGTTGCCGCCTATGCCGAATATATCAACCGCCATAATCGCGAGCAGCGGGTGCAGATTGAAGTCGATCGCCGCTCACTGGACAAGATCGAGCGCGCCATTGCCGGAATCATGACCGCTATCGAGGATGGGCTCTATCAGCCCACGATGAAGGCCCGCATGGCGGAGCTTGAACGGCAGAAGAGTGAAATCGCCGCCCGCATGGCGCTCGCCCCCCAGGCTGTTCCTGACGTTCATCCCGGCGTCGCTGAAATCTACAAGCGGGAGATGGAACGCTTCATCCAAGCGCTGGAAGACCCGGAAACCCGGCTCGACGCCTCTGACGCCATTCGTTCGCTCATCCACCGGATCGTACTGCATCCCGGCGAGAAACGCGGCGAAATCCATGCCACGCTTCATGGTGCCTTGATGGGCATCCTCGATTTTGCAAAGGAAGATGCCCAGTCTGAACCCGTTGTTACGACAAAGGTGGCTCAGGGTTCGCTGGCATGACGAAATAGGGGGCGACTGAAAGCCCCCCCTCTCCGCGCCTCCGCGTCTCCGCGCGAAAATCAATCGCACGCGCACCCACCGCCCCCCCCTCAAAGCCCCCTGACCCGCGCCTCGCCCCTGGCCCCCAGCATCAGCTCGCTCAGCCCCCAGACCAGCGCATCCGCCCGATCGGGCGAGCGCCCCGGCCCGACATAGGTTCCCCCCGCCAGCAGCCCGCACATCTGGTCCTCCAGCTCGGGGAAAGCCCCGCGATGCGCCACCCGCCCGGCCTCATAGAGCGCCGCCACCGGCTCGGCCCGCGCCGCCTTGCCCCGGCTGGCATGGACCAGCCGCAGCGGCAACGTCTCCTGCGCCGCACGCAGCACGCTCGCCACCATGTCGCCACCATTATTGGCCTCGGCCACCACCCGGTCGGCGCCATGGCCCTGCGCCGCCTGCGCCACCGCCCGCGCCCAGCCTTCGGGCGAGCAACCCGCCACGCTCGCGTCCGCGATCACATAGCCGCGCCCGTCTCCGCCCAGCCCGACCACGACGATGCCGCACGCATCGCCGCCGGCCGTTGCCGGCGGATCGACCGCCACCACCACCCGCACCAGCGCGCCCGGCACATGCCGCACCCGGCACGCCTCCAGCCCCGCGCGGGTCCACAGCGCCCCTTCCGCCTCCTCGATCAGTTCGCCGTCCAGTTCCTGCCGCCCCAGCCGCGTGCCGCCATAAAGGCGCGTCACATCGTCGACGAAGCCCGCCGCCAGATGCGCTGCATTGTCCGCCGTCCGCCCCCGCGTCAGCACCACATCCGCGCCATCCCTTGCCACCAGCGCCCGCACCAGCGGCACCGGGCGCGGCGTCGTCGTCGCCACCACGCGCGGATCACGCCCCAGCCGCATCGCCATCATCATATTGTCCCAGGCCGCCTGCCCACCCGGCCATTTGCCGATCTCGTCGGCCCAGCCATGGCTGAACTGCGGCCCGCGCAGGCTTTCGGGCTCGGCCGCGCCGAACAATCGCGCCTGCGCGCCATTGGGCCAGGTCAGCGTGCGCAGCGCCGGGGCATAGGCCGGCCTGGCCCACCAGGGCGCCACCGCCAGCACCCCGCTCGCCCCCTCCACCATCACGCTGCGCGCCTCGCCCAAAGTCGCGCCGACCAGCGCGATCCGCGCCTCGGGATCGCGCTCGGCAATGGCGCGCACCCATTCCGCCCCGGCCCGCGTCTTGCCGAAACCGCGCCCCGCCATCATCAGCCAGATGCGCCAGTCGCCCGCCGGGGCCAGTTGCGCGGGCCGCGCCAGGAAATGCCAGTCCTGCCCCAGCCGCTCGGCCGCCTCGACGCTCAGCCAGCGCGCCAGTTCGGGCCAGGCCGCCGCCTGCTCGACCCAGTCGCAATCGGCCATCTGCATCACCGCCCCCTTTCCGGGGACGAAGCCGCCCCGCTTATTTGCGCGGCGCCATCCCGCCGAACGTCACCAGGCTCTCGGCCCCGTCCTTGGCCACCGCCGCGACGCCGATGAAATGATCGTCGACCACGATATCCTTCAGCACCGTCTGCGTGCCGCCAGTCACGACCCGGCTGTCGCTCCAGTCCTGCTTGTCCGCGCGCCGCCAATACACCTTGTAAGCCGTCGCACCCGGCACCGCGTCCCAGAACACCCGCGTGTCCATCGACAGCGCGCCATCCAGCGACACCGTCACCGGCGCCGCTGGCGCATCGGCCAGCCGCCGCAGGGTCGCGACATTGAGCGCCGTCACCTTCGCCAGATAGGGAAAGTCCATGCCGTCGACCGTGTCGCCATAGACCCGGCCATTTTCGGTGCGCAGGTCCTGATGCTGCCGGTCATAATTCTCGATCCCCACCGAAAAGCGCACCGCCGGAAAGCCCAGGTCCAGGAAGGGCGAATGGTCGCCGCCGCGCCCGAACCGGTCGAACCGCCGCACCGCCAGCACCTCCAGCCCGATCCTGGGGTCCGCCTGCGCAATGCCGTCGATCGCCTTGGCCAGCGCCCGCGACGGGCCGTCATCCTCGCCGCCGATCGCCCGGCGCGTCATATTCGCCTTGGCGTCGTCCCCCGCGCGAATGCCTTCGGAAAACACCCGCACGCGGTCCGCGACCACCTGGCCATTCTGCCCCACCGTATTGCCGACAATATCATTGTTCAGCATCGCCCGCACATGCCAGCCGCGCGCCTTGGCCGTGCTGGCAAGCAGCTTGCCGCCCCACAGCCCCTGTTCCTCGCCCGACAGCAGCGCATAGACGATCGTGCCGTTGAACTTCTGCCCGGCCAGAACCCGCGCCGCCTCGATCACCAGCGCCGTGCCCGACGCATTGTCATTGGCGCCCGGCGCATCGCTCGTAATGTTCATCACGTCGGTCACACGGCTGTCGATATGGCCCGCGACGATCACGACTTCGTTCGGATCGCCGCTACCCTTCTGGATCGCCAGCACATCGACCACCTCGACGCCATCGGGCGCGCGCGGCCCGGTGAAGCGATCCGCCACCGTCTCGACGCTCAGACAGCCGCCACAGCCCTTGCCGATCCGCTCGAACTCGGCCTTGCCCCAGGCCCGCGCCGCGCCGATCCCGCGCCTGGGGTCGGTCGCGCTCGACAGCGTATGGCGCGTGCCGAAGCTCACCAGCCTCTCCACGCTCGCCTTCAACCGCGCCGCATCTGGCGCGGCGGGCGCGGCCGGCGCCGCCAGCAAGGGGGTTGCAAAAGCCGAAGCGGCGGCGAGCAGGATCAGTTTCTTCATGGGAGCAGTGTCTTAGAGGCTTTTCCCGCCAGGTAAAATCATCTGATCGCCCGACATCGACAGCCACCCCCCCACCGTCAGATGGACGCCAGCCCCGCTTCCCGTCGCCGGATCGGTCGCCTGATCGCCTTCCAATCGAGACGGATATCCGCGCCCCGGCCATGCACGGCGATCGCCGCCGCAATGGCGATCAGCGCCAGCAAGAGGCCGCCCAGCGTATCCACCAGATAATGACCGCCGACCGGCACCGCCGATGCGAACATCACCATGTTCAGCACCAGGAACGGCCAGCGCAGCCAGGTGAAGGGCCAGAAGGCAAATATCAGCAGGATCGCCGATGCCGCATGGAAACTGGGCATGGTGATGATCCCCGTCAGCGCGTCGCCATCCAGCGTCGCCCTGGCCCCGGACCGCAGCCCCTCCATCAACGTCTCCAAATGCCAGGATGCCCAGGCGGTCGCACCCGGCATCTGCGCCGGATCGACATCATAATAATGGAATGCGGCCACCGCCGGAAAGAAGGGGAATGCCAATATGGTCAGCAACAGGCATATGCCCCAGGCGGTCATGAACCGATAGGCCAGCGCTGGATGCCCCAGCCCACATAGCAGCACTATCGCCAGTTGCGGTTGCCAGTTGATCGCGGCATAGGCGTGTATCAATAATGTCGCGATCCGCGGACTGGCCTGAAACCACGCCATCATCGCCAACCAGTCGAAATATAGCGCGCGGTCCGCCGCGGCCAGCACCCCATCC
This sequence comes from Sphingobium scionense, assembly GCF_014197035.1. Taxonomy (GTDB): domain Bacteria; phylum Pseudomonadota; class Alphaproteobacteria; order Sphingomonadales; family Sphingomonadaceae; genus Sphingobium; species Sphingobium scionense. The sequence goes on from NZ_JACIEU010000024.1 coordinate 44,003, forward strand.
GCATAGGGCAGGGCCGTTCGCGCCAGGGCCGCACAGCCCAGTGCAGCGGTCGCCGCCATGAAGTAGAACAGGCCGGTGATCACCAGCATATGCCCCAGCCGCTGCCCGCCCCGCGCGCGCTCTGCCGCGGCGCCATCGCGCGATGGCATGCGGCGAAGAAGATGAAGCCCACAACCCAAGAATATCATGATTGCGATATAGAGTGGCGCCAGATCGACGATGTCGACGCGGAATGACTGCACCGTCGCCGCGGCCGCCAGCAGGATCGCCATCAGCATTGCCAGCAGCATGACCGGCCATGAATGCCGAAAATCGCCGGAATGTCCCGCACGCACGTTGCGCACGCGAACGACAATATTGCCGAACACCGAAACCCCCCACAGAATTTCACCCTACAGAGGCGGTTATAGGCAGTCAGTGTAGGAAATATTAAGAAGAAATTCTCGTCAGCATCGAAAAATCATCCATCGTCTACTGGCCATCGCACGATAATGTCGATTGTTCGACATTCCCGACGGCCTCTATTCCTCGATCACCCGCTGCACCGCGATCACCGCCGGATCGCTGTCGATCGCATGCAGATAGGCGGTGCGCTCGGCGGTCCCGCGGCTCAGCTTCGCCAGACCGCGCACCTGATCCTGCGTCAGCATGATCCGCACATAGCCGCGCTCGACCAGGCACTGGTCCAGCGCCGCCTGCAATTGCGCGCGCACGTCGCTGCGCGTCATCGCCTGATATTTCGCGCCGAAATTCGCCGTCCGCCGCGCCACATTGGCCGCGTCATGATGCATGCCGATATTCGCCGCCGCCATCTGCGCGCTGGCATCGCCCCCGCCCCCATAGGTCCGCAGGATCATCGCCAGGTCGACCGAACTCAGCGCATCCAGCGCCTGCGCCGTCTCCGGCCGCACCGTCACCGTCCTGTCCCGCGTCGCGTCGGCGCATGCCCCTGCATCGCCGGCATAGTCGGCCAGCGACACGCCCGCCTTCGCCCAGCTTGTCGGCGGCGCGGCGATCGCACCAGCGGGCATCAGCATCGGCGCCAGCAGCAGCAACGCCATCCTGTTCCGGGTCACACGCCGCATCCTCGCCTCCTCAGCCCCAATGCCGGTTCAGTGCCGCGCCTTCGCCCAGCGCCCGATCATCCAGATATGCAGCGCATGGATCGCCACCATGCCCGCCGCGATCGCCAGCAGCACCGGCAACACCAGCCCCTCCTGCCCGGCGCGCGGCGGCACCCACAAAGCCATCGCGCCGATCACCATGATGAGGATCGTCCCCAGCACCGGCGTGAAGGCCAGCGCAACGGCCCGCGGCGCATGCCAACTCACCGCCCCGGTCAGCGTCCATTGCATCGGCAACCGGTCGATCGCGCGGAACCGCCGATCGGCGCGCGCCGACAGCACGATCATCGCCCCCACCGCCGCCAACAGGATCGTTACAACCAGCATCGCCCGATCTCCAAAGCCTCGCGCCGATCCTATCAGAAGAACCGCGCGCCAGCAAAAGCCCGCCGCACGAAGGGCGGGCCGCCACCAGGAGCGGCCATTCCCATCTTCGTCATCCTGACGAAAGTCAGGATGACGCCAACAGGGATCGACGGGTTGCGACCAATTCCAGACATGTTCCCCCTCCCGCAGGCGGGAGGGGTTGATGGGAGGCGCGTGGCTCCCATCAAGGGGATGGGCTGAACGTTGCGAAATCCCACCCCGCTGCGACTAACGCGCTGCGCGCGCAAGTCTCGCTGCCCCTCCCGCTTGCGGGAGGGGAATGGCAGGAATCCACCCTCGGTCGCCGTTCGCCAAGCTGTCCGGCGCCCGACTGCCCCGATAGCGGTTGGCCCGTTCCTGAGCGGGATAGCTGCCCGGCGCGAAGCGACCAATCGCTGCTGTAAATTCCTCCCCTGCAAGGGGAGGGGGACCACGAAGTGGTGGAGGGGTATCACGCTATCGAGAGCCCCCTCCGTCTGGCCTTCGGCCAGTTCAAGGGAGACACGGGTCTCCCTTGAACTCCCCTTGCAGGGGAGGATGGTCTGGAAGCGACCATTTTTTGCCATTAAGATAGGCTCGCGCCGATCCCGATTGCGGACATCTCTTGCCAAAGGTAAAGTCTGCTGATGTTTCGTTCTACAGCAGACGTCCCTCGCGGCCCGCACATAACCTATCTTTGCATGACATGCGGCAGTTCCATACCTTCTGCGCCGCGAGGAAATGTTGGCTGCGATTGCGGCAACCTTTTCATCGACAAAGATTGCCATCGATTTGTGGTTGAGGACCTCAGCAAGCTGAATGTCCATGATCGGTCGCAGCCCCTACCAGATGGCAAAGTGCGATAAGCGTGGATCGACCATTTGTTGCCGTTCGTTCCCGAAAAAGCGCTCTCCAGTTGCCGACATAGCCAAAAGGCGCTTATCCATTAGCGATGCAGGACGAATTTGAATGGGACGGAGATTGGGAAACCGCATCGGCTAAAGATGCTGCGTGGGCGGAAGAGGAACTGCGTCGTGAACTTGCCCCCGGCCACATCCTTTTCAATGCTCGCTGGAAGGCCCTTGGGCGGCGCTGGCGACGAGACGATTTTCTCTTTCAACTTGAGGATGGACGATTTGCTCAAATCCATCTGACCAGACACATCGAAACCGATCCCCGCTGGCCCGTTGCGGAGATTTTTGGAAGTTTCGATGACTGGAAAGCAACTCCCTCGGAGGACCGCTGATGCTTTCCGTTTTCGCTTTCTTGATGCAAGCGGCCCTACCATCCACTAGCCTGAGCTATAGCGGCAGAACCGACTACCAAGGTCCGGGAACTGTCTGTGGAGCCGCTTTTTCTGTTCTTCTGCGGGAAGGTGAGAGCGCCGCGCTCATCAAACGAAGCGCCATTGATGCGGAGTTATCGTTTACAACTCGCGATGGCGATTTCACCATACATGAAAGCCAATATGCCACATTGGGAGGCAAGGTGGTGCGCCACTTTGCCGAAGGTCATCTCAGGCGAAAGCGCGAAGCGACTAGCTATATGTGGACCTTCCGAGACGCAGCACCCGGCTCGACGGACGTATCTGGACCCGGCGTGAATACTCGCAGACCAAGTGCTGCATTGGAACGGATCGTGTTCGAACCGCCACGCAATGGGTTCGTCGGAGGAGAAAAATGCTTGGCTGGCGCATCGTCTGATAAACGGTGAAGTGATCCAGCCAGTCGGCTTTGAGGCGAATTGTCCGAAAAGCAGACTTTCTGCAATCCACCCAACTCCGTCACCCCAGCGAAGGCTGGGGTCTCAGGCGGTATCAGAAGGAGGCCAGCCGTCTAGCGCTATCCGTTTATGCCGCGTGCGCCTGCCTGAGATGCCAGCGTTCGCTGGCATGACGAAGTTTCCTGAAAGCCGCCAGTCAACTTCCCACCCCTTTTCGTCATTCCCGCGAAGGCGGGAACCCATCTCCTGACCTTGCGTCAGGTGCAACGCTGAGGAGATGGCTCCCCGCCTTCGCGGGGATGACGGTGTGGGATTGGGGCGTCCGCTCCCCACCCAACTCCGTCACCCCAACGAAAACCGGGGTCTCAGACGCTGGCAGAAGGAGGCGAGCCGTCTCGCGCTATCCGTCTACCTCGCGTGCGCGGGCCTGAGATGCCAGCCTTCGCTGGCATGACGAGATAGAGGACCGTTTCCTAACCGCCCCTCCTCGTCCTCCGCGTTTTCCACACGCCAAAATGAAGGCCTGGATAGCCCATCCCCTCACGTCCCCGCAGCCGCGCGTCGCCGGCGCACTTCCGCCAGCACCCGCTCGACGCTGGCGATCGCCTCGGCGCTACCCGGCCCGGCCACATCGCCCCGCGCCGCCCGGCGCGCGGCGACCTGGGCGGCATGCAGCTTCAGCAATTGCAGCCCCAGCGACGGATTGGGCGCGCGCTTGACCTTGCGGGTCTTCACCGCCCCCTCGCCATCCGCGATGATTTCCTCGCTCTCGCAGCCCTGCAGCGCCAGCCGGATCAGCATCGCCTCGATCTCGCCATAGCCCTGCTCGATCGCCGCGTCCCAGCCGCGCGCAAACTCCGCGTCGCGCTGTTTCAGGCCATAGGCCGCCTGCCGGCTCTTCCCCACGGTCCGCGCTGCCTCGCTGACATTGCAGGTTTCGGCCAGTTCCGCCAGGAAACGGGCGCGCACCGCCTTGCTCCACGCGTCCCGCCGCGCCTTGCGCACCTGCGTCCGCACCCCGTCGCCCGCCGCCTGCCGCTGCACCACCCGCGCCGGCCGCCTGGCCGCCCCCTTTCGCGCGCCCATCGCCCTCTCCCCAGATTGTCCCGAACCATCGACCCGTCCCGCGCCCGCACGCCGCCATGGGCAGCAGCCCCGGCGCCACCTCGCCGGCACGCCCAACGCAAAAGGGGCCGGCCCAACCGGACCAGCCCCTTTCGCCTCACCTGATGGCAATATCCGTCAGCACCCCATCGAGGCGCCGGCTTCCCGAAAGCCCAAGCCCTCAAACATCAGTCCCGAAAGCCCAGCCCGAAAGCCCAGCCCGAAAGCCCAGCCCGAAAGCCCAGCCCGAAAGCCCAGCCCGAAAGCCCAGCCCGAAAGCCCAGCCCGAAAGCCCAGCCCGAA
>NZ_JACIEU010000024.1:48697-71518 GCF_014197035.1 Sphingobium scionense
GAAAGCCGCCCTCGAAGACCCGGGTTCGCAAAGCCCAGCCGCCCCATCGCCACCACCGACCGATGCCGGCGACTCGCAATGATCGACTTTCTTCTTCTCTGCCCGATCAGCGTGACGATGTCAAGAAGAATGTTCCATATGGGTTATTCCACCTTGCCCAGCATCCGCGCCTCCTGCGCCATCGCCCCGGCAAGGCTCGGCCGCGCCCGCAGCCGATCGAGCCAGGCCTTCACCCTGGGCCAGCGCCCGTCCTTCAACCCGTTGCTGCAATAGCAGACATTGATCAGCGGACAGGCGACGGCAATGTCGGCCAGGGTGAAGCGATCCTCCACCAGCCAGCCGCTTTCCGGCAATGTCGCTTCCAGATAGTCATAGATGCCCGGCATCTTCTCCGCCTCCGCCCGGTCGGCACGGGCCGGGTCGTGCGGCATGTCGAGCAGCTTGCCGACCACCCGGTTGAAGAAGATGTCGACGCCCACCGGCTGGGCGATGGTGTCGGCAAATTCCTCATACCATATCGTCCGCGCCCGCGCCTTCGGCTCGGTCGGGATCAGGTTCGGATCGGGGCGCAGCGCATCCATATAGGTTATGATCGCGGTCGAATCGCTGATCGCGAAATCGCCGTCGACCAGTGCCGGGATCTTGCCGAAGGGGGACGCCCGCTCGAACTCCGCGCCGCCCTTGCCGAACCCGGCCGGCCGCACCTCCACGTCGATCCCCTTTTCCGCTGCAAAGACAATGACCTTGCGCACAAAGGGCGACGGCCGCGCGCCATAGATGATCATGCACCCACTCCTGCTTTTCTGGTGGTGGAGCGCCGATCCTGCCAGACCAGTCGCATAGTGCAACGCTATAACGGCACGGCTGGCCCGGCCAAAGACCCGGCCCCGCCCCTTACAGCGCCCGCATCCAGAATTGCATCGGGTGGCTGACCTTTTCGCTGCCGCCAATTTCCTTCCAGCTCATCTCGCACAGCGCCCCCTCGATCGGCGCATAACCGCGCTTGCGCCAGAAGGGGGCAAGGTCGCGGGCATCGGCCGGGCGGCGCGGGTCGTCCTCTTGGCGCACCACGCCGCAGAAGATCGCAAAATCAGCGCCAGCGTCGCGCGCTGCCGCCTCGCGCGCGTCGAAGAAGAGATGGCCGATGCCGCGGCCATGATAGGCCGGCAGCAGCACGGACTCGCCGAAATAGAAGCTGCGCGCGACATCGATGCCGGCCGCCACCAGCGGCGCGACCAGGCTGTCGGGCTGCCCCGCCAGCGGCGACGCGGTGGCGATGCCGACCGGCTCCTCGCCGATCCGCGCCCGCACCAAAGTCGCCCGGTCGCTCGCCAGGAAAGCGCGCAGATATTCCTCCTCATGCGCGGCATCGCCCTCATAGAGATAGGGCCACTCGCGGAAGATGCGGATGCGCAGCGTCGCCAGCGCCTCCAGCCCCTCTGCGTCGCTGGTCACGCGGTCGACGATGATCGACGGCTCGGTCATTCTGCAATCTCCTGATCTTCGATTTGCGGCGCGGCCGGCGCATCGTCGCGCGCGGCATCGCTGGCCATCTGCGCGATCACGTCCGACCCCGCGCCATTCTGGATGATGTGGAAGGGCACATGCTGTTCGGGCCAGTGGCGGAACGGCAGCACCGTGCCGTCCGCGCGCAACTGGTCGACCATGGCCATGTCGATGTCCGCCACCACCCAGGCCGGGCTATTCGCCTGCCCCAGCGCGATCACGCCATCGTCGGGCATCATGCCGTCGGGCGGGCCGAAGGCACCGGCGGCGCCGAAATTCTCGTCCATGCAGGGCAGCCAGGGGGCCATGCCGACGCTGGGCGACTGGACGACGAAGCATTGATTTTCCATCGCCCGCGCCTGCGCGCCGATCCGCACCCGCCAATAGCCCTGCATCGTGTCGGTGGCCGACGGCGTCAGGATCAGCTTGGCACCAGCCTCCGCCTGCGCCCGCGCGATCATCGGAAACTCGACATCGTAGCAGATCGAGATCCCGACCGGGCCGATCGGCGTGTGGATGAGGTTGATGCTGTCGCCGCCGCTGATGCCCCAGCGCTCGCGCTCGAACCGGGTCATCATGATCTTGTCCTGATGGCCGGTGGTGCCGTCGGGGCAGAACAGCCGGGCGCGATTGACGATCCGCCCGTCGCTTTCCCGCACCGGCCGGCTCCCCGCCAGGATCATGATGTCCAGCCGCGCCGCAAGCTCGGCATGGACGCGGTCATAGGCCTCGCCAAACTGCATCACCAGGTCGAGCGAGGCGGCAAGGTCCGCCGCCCGCTCTGGATCGATCCCGGCCAGCTCCATCGCCGCATATTCGGGGAAGATCGCCAGGGTCGCGCCCAGCGCGGCCGCCTCCTCGACCCAGCGAGTCAGCTTTTCCTGCCAGGCGGCAAAGCTCTGCACCTGCTCGATCGGATATTGGGCGGCGGCAACGCGGATCTGGGTCAAGGATACCTCAGTATGGGATGGCGACAGGACAGGCGGCAGGCTTAATCTTGTTTGGAATGCGCCTCTGGCGCATCCGCACCGGCCCACACCCTCACCCGACCCCCATCAGGGTAGCATATCTGGGTGGTCGGGTGGGGGCGTGGGCCGGTGCCGTATCAAAAATGCGTTCTTTCGCGCATTTTTCAAATGGACTCTTAGCCCGCCTCGACCTGCGCGATCCAGTCGGCCAGATTATAATGGTTGGAAATGCGCGCAATGCGGCCGTCCACGATGTCGAAGAAGGCGCCGACGCGCAGATGATAGGTCTGGCCAGCGGCCGGCGGCAGCCCCTCGTCCGTCACCAGATAGCGGCCGTCCAGCATGAACTCCGCCGCCGCCCGCGTCCCTTCCGCATTGGCCAGCACGATCGGATCGATCACCGTCTCGGCATAGCAACGGTTCATATGGGCGAGGAAATCGGCGAACGCCGCCTTGCCGATGCGGGCCACGCCCTGGCTCGGCTCGTGCCGCACATCGTCGGCCAGCAGCGCCAGCATCCCTTCGGCATCCTGCCGGTTGAAGGCGTCATAATAGGCATGGACCAGAGCCAGGGTCGCTTCGGACACGGATTTCTCCTCAGACTGGAAAACGGGCGGGATCAGCCGACCAGCCGCATGGCCGATCGGCGGTTGCGGGTGCGATAGCCGTCCGACTTCGCCTCCATCCGCGCCAGATTATGGACGGTCAGCCCGGCAATGCCGCTGATCGCGTCGACCTGATCGGCGCCCAGCGTGAAATCGTCGCCCAGGAAGACGCGGGCCGCCTTGCCGTTGCCGACCGGCGCGCGGACGAACACCTCGCACCGTCCGCCCCGGCTCCCCGAAAGGATCGCCGCCAGCCTGGCCACGGCCTCGACCTTCTCGATATCCAGCACCAGTTCCATGCGCGACACGTTGGCGATCTCGCGGAACGGCTCCATCCGGCGCACGGTGACGCGTGGCGTTTCCTCGCCCGGCAGGCGATCCAGCTCGACATGCAGCAGCGCGCAATCGCCCTCGCGCGCCAGTTCCTCGATCTGCTTGCACGCATCCTCGTCGAAACAGCTCGCCTGGAACTGGCCGCTCTGGTCGGAGAAGGTAGCGTTGGCATAGCGCGCGCCGCGCCGCGTCTCGCGCCAGCGCACATCCTCGACCATTGCCGCCATGATGCCCATCACCCGCCCTTCGGCATTGGGCATGCCCATTGGCTGCGAACAGATTTCACCATAGCTTTTCGCGCCCCGCGCATCGGCCAGATGGCGGAAGCGGTCGACCGGATGGGCCGAGAAATAGAAGCCGAACGCCTCCTTTTCCTGCGCCATCCGGTCCGATACGGTCCAGGCCTGATGCGGCGGGATGCGGACGTCTTCATGCGCCGTCTCGACATCGCCGAACAGGCCACCCTGCCCGCTTTCGCGCGCCTGCGCCGCGCTCGCCGCGACGCTCAGGATCGTCTCGGCGGCGGCATGCACCCCGGCCCGGTCGGCATGGATGGTGTCGAACGCGCCGGCCGCCGCCAGGCTTTCGAGCTGGCGCCGGTTGAGCAGGCGCGGTTCGATCCGGTCGGCCAGATCGTCCAGGGTCTTGAACGGCCCGCCGGCTGCGCGCTCGGCGACCAGTAGTTCCATCGCCTTCTCACCCACGCCTTTCAGGCCACCCAGCGCATAGCGCACGGCAAAGCCCAGGCGCGGATCGTCGCCCTCATACGGCACTGCCTCGACGGTGAAGTCGGCCTCGCTCTGGTTCAGGTCGGGCGGCAGGCAGGTCATGCCCATGCGCCGCATATCATCGACGAACACGGTCAGCTTTTCGGTCAGATGGATATCGAACGCCATCGACCCGGCATAGAATTCCGCCGGATAATGGGCCTTCAGCCAGGCGGTCTGATAGGCGAGCAGGGCATAGGCGGCGGCGTGCGACTTGTTGAAGCCGTAGCCGGCGAACTTGTCGATCAAGTCGAACAGCTCGTTGGCCTTGGCCGGCTTGATGTCGCTCCTGGCGCAACCCTCGACGAAGCGCGATCGCTGCGCGTCCATCTCCGCCTTCACCTTCTTGCCCATGGCGCGGCGCAGAAGGTCGGCGTCGCCAAGGCTGTAGCCGGCCAGGATCTGCGCGGCCTGCATCACCTGTTCCTGATAGACGAAGATGCCATAGGTTTCTTCGAGGATCGGCTTCAGCAGGATGTGCGGATATTCAATCTCTTCCTGGCCGTTCTTGCGGCGCCCGAACATCGGGATATTGTCCATCGGGCCGGGACGATAGAGCGACACCAGCGCGATGATGTCGCCGAAATTGGTCGGACGCACGGCCGCCAGCGTCTTGCGCATGCCTTCGGATTCCAGCTGGAACACGCCGACCGTGTCGCCACGCTGGAGCAGTTCATAGACCTTGGCATCGTCCCAGGAGAGCGTGTCGAGATCGACCGTGACGCCGCGCCCCTTGAGCAGCTGCACCGCCTTTTGCAGCACCGACAGCGTCTTGAGGCCGAGAAAGTCGAACTTCACCAGCCCCGCGCCCTCGACGAACTTCATGTCGAACTGGGTCACCGGCATGTCGGATCGCGGATCGCGATAAAGCGGCACCAGCTGGCTCAACGGCCGGTCGCCGATCACCACGCCGGCCGCGTGGGTGGAGCTGTGACGCGGGAAGCCCTCCAGCTTCATCGCATAGTCGATCAGGCGCTTGACCTGATTGTCATTGTCATATTCCGCCTTGAACTCGGCGACGCCGTTCAGCGATCGCTCCAGGGTCCAGGGATCGGTCGGATGGTTGGGCACCAGCTTGGCGAGGCGGTCGACCTGGCCATAGCTCATCTGCAGCACGCGGCCGGTGTCCTTCAGCACGGCGCGGGCCTTCAATTTACCGAAGGTGATGATCTGGGCCACATGGTCGCTGCCATATTTCTGCTGGACATAGCGGATCACCTCGCCGCGCCGGGTTTCGCAGAAGTCGATGTCGAAGTCGGGCATGGACACGCGTTCCGGGTTCAGGAAGCGCTCGAACAGCAGGCCCAGTTGCAACGGGTCGAGATCGGTGATGGTCAGCGCCCAGGCGACCAGCGATCCGGCACCCGAACCACGGCCCGGCCCCACCGGAATGTCATGGTCCTTGGCCCATTTGATGAAGTCGGCGACGATCAGGAAATAGCCGGGAAAGCCCATCTGGATGATGATGTCGGTCTCGAACTTCAGCCGGTCGAGATAGGGCTGGCGCCCTTCCGCGCTGGTGATGCCCAGCTTCTCCAGACGCGCATCGAGACCGGCCGCCGCCTGATCCCGCAGCATGATGCCCTCGCCCTCTATATCGCCGGCCAGGCTGGGCAGGATCGGCTTGCGCTTGGGCGCCATCACCGCGCAGCGCTGGGCCACGACCAGCGTATTGGCCAGCGCCTCGGGCAGATCCTCGAACAGGCGCTTCATCTCCGCCGCCGGCTTCATCCACGCGTCGGGCGAACTGGTGCGGCGATCGGGCGTCTCGACATAGGCGCTGTCGGCGATGCACAGCATCACGTCGTGCGCCGCGTGAAATTCCGGTTCGGCAAAGCAGGTCGGGTTGGTCGCGACCAGCGGCAGATTGCGGTCATAGGCCAGGTCGAGCAGCTGCGGCTCCGCCTTGCCCTCGACCGGGTCCAGCCGGCGGCATATCTCGACATAGAGGCGATCGGGGAACAGCGCCTGCAAGCGGTCGGCATAGGCGAGCGCGGCGTCGGGCTGATCCTCGGCAAACAGGCGGGCGATCGCTCCCTCCCCGCCGGCGGTCAGCGCGATCACGCCGTCGGTCCGCCCCTCCAGCATGTCGAGCGTGACATGCGGCACTTCCTCCAGCGGCCGGTCGAGGTGCGCCATCGACACGAGCGCACAGATATTGTCATAGCCGCCGGCATCCTGCGCATAGAGGGCGATCCAGTCATGCACCGCCGGCGCGTTGGACGGCCGGCCCGGCCGCGCCACGCCCAGCATGGCGCCGACGATCGGCTGCACGCCCTCGCCCTTGCAACCATCGGAAAAGGCCATCGATCCATAAAGGCCGTTGCGGTCGGTGATCGCCGCCGCCGGAAACCCCAGGGCCTTGGCCTGCTTGGCGATCTTCTTGGGGTCGATCGCCCCTTCGAGCATGGTGAAGGACGAAAAGATGCGCAGCGGTACGAAGGCGGAATGAGACATCGCGGCAATCTAACGACGCCCGCGCCCGCGCGCCAGTCCCGGCCTACGAAAAGCTGTGGACAAGATCACCACTTGTCGCTTGCCAAGGACCGCGCTCGCCGCAAAATAGGCAATGTCACCAGGTCGCCGGCGTAACGAATTGCCAAGTTATCGGGCCTAGGTTAGGCGCCACCATGCGTTTATCCACGATCACCAACTGGGCCTATGGGGCCACCGTCCTGCTGACCCTGGCATCGGGCACGACGATGCTGTTCGCCTCCGGGGCCGAGCAGCGCGAACGCGCCGCCGTCACCCAGCGCGCCACCTTCGACCAATTGACCTCCACGCTGGAGGAGGATGTCTATCGCCTGACCGAACAGGCGCGCGGCTATGTCATTTCCGGCGATCCCAGCCATCTGGTCGTCTATCGCCGTGAAAAGGAAGCGCTGCGATCGGTCGAGGATCGCATCCGCCATCTCAAGGATGCGGGCGCCAACGAGAATGAATTGAACGCCCTGCGTCAGGCGATCCAGTGGTCGGACGCCCTGGCCGAAGAACAGGAGGTCGCGATCAAGGCGGCGCAGGCCGGTGACGACAAGACCGCCCGCACCATATTGTTCGGCGACGAATATGGCCGTGAACTCGACCGGGTGGCCGCCCAGGTCGGCCGCTTCCAATATATGCTGGACCATCGCACCGACACGGCGGTGCAGGGTGCGACCGATACCGCACGCCAGTGGCGGACCATGTCGGAAATCATGCTGGGCGTTACCGCGTTGCTGTTCCTGTGCGTCCTCTATTTCGTGCTGAAGCAGCGCATCCTCCATCCGGTGGTGCGGCTGAGCGATGTCGTCACCCGCCTCGCCGCGCAGGATTTCGCGGCGGTGCCGCCCGATTTCCCGCAGGTGGACGAGATTGGCGACATGGCGCAGGCAATCCGCATTTTCCGCGAAAATGGCCTGGAACGGCAGCGACTGGAGCAGGAGCGCGACGTCGACCGCACCATGCGCGACCTCCTGTCGCGCATGACCCAGCGATTGCAGGGCTGCGACAGCACCGCCGACCTGGTCGAAGTCGTGCGTCGCTTCACCCCGGAAATCACGCCCGATTTTCCCGGCCGCCTCTATATCCATGACATCCGTCGCAACATGATGCTGCAAGCCTGCGACTGGCTCGATCCCAGACAGTCGCGCAGCGATTTCCCCGCTTCGGCCTGCTGGGCGCTGCGGCGCGGCCAGGTCCACAAGCCGCGCGGCGAGATGGTCGACATTGCCTGCGAGCATCTGGAGGGCGAAACCGCCGTCCCGACCATCTGCATCCCGCTGGCGGCGCAGGGCGAAAGCATCGGCCTGCTCTATTTCGAACAGACCCGCGACATGGATGCCGAACATCTCGACCGGGCCGAAAAATATCTGGAGATGCTGGCCGAGAATATCGGCCTGGCGCTCGCCAATCTGCGCCTGCGCGATGCACTGCGCGAAATGGCGATGGCCGACGCACTGACCGGCCTGCCCAACCGCCGCCATTTCGACGCCATGTTCGAAGCACTGGTGGACGAGGCGGAGCGCAACCATGCCCCGCTCGCCTGCCTGATGGTCGACATCGACCATTTCAAGCGGTTCAACGACAGCTATGGCCATGATGCCGGCGACGCGGTGCTGCGCGCGGTCGGCGCCGTGCTGGGCGACTCGCTGCGCGAACAGGGCTTCGCCTTCCGCCTGGGCGGCGAGGAATTCGTGCTGCTGATGCCCGGCTTCACGCTGGAGCAGGCGCTGGCCCGTTCGTCCCAGATCCAGCAGCGCATCCGCGACCTGCGGGTCGAACATCGCGGTCAGGAACTGGGGCCGATCACCGCCTCGTTCGGCCTCGCCGCCTGCCCCGACCATGGTCCTGCCACCCGGCTGGTCACGACCGCCGACGCGGCGCTGCTGCGCGCCAAGGGCGATGGCCGCGACCAGATCATGGTCGCGACCCCGCGCGAAGGGCTGTTACCGGCCTGACGCCTCTTCCAACCGCCCTTCGTGCAGGCGGACGACCCGGTCCATCTTCTGCGCCAGCCGCTCATTATGGGTGGCGACCAGCGCCGCCGATCCTTCGCCCCGCACCAGGCGCAGGAATTCGGCCAGCACCACGTCGGCGGTGCGCTCGTCCAGATTGCCGGTCGGCTCGTCCGCCAGCACCAGCGCCGGGCGATTGGCGAGTGCGCGGGCGACCGCCACGCGCTGCTGCTCGCCGCCCGACAACTGGCTCGGCCGATGGTCGAGCCGATGGCCCAGCCCCAACGCCGTCAGCAGCGATTCCGCGCGGGTCCGCGCCGCCGCCATGGTCGCGTCGCGGATCACCTGCGGCAGCACGACATTCTCGGTCGCGTTGAAATCGGGCAACAGGTGGTGGAACTGATAGACGAAGCCCAGCGCATCGCGGCGCAGGCGGGTCCGCCCGTCATTGTCGAGCTTCGCCGCTTCCTCGCCGGCAATGCGGATCGATCCGTCGAAGCCGCCTTCCAGCAGGCCGACCGCCTGCAACAGCGTCGACTTGCCTGAGCCTGACGGTCCCAGCAGCGCCACGATCTCGCCCGGCCCGACCGTCAGGTCGACGCCGCGCAGCACGTCGATGGTGACGCCGCCCTGGGTGAAGCTGCGGGAAAGGCCGCTGACCTTGAGGACATCATTCATAGCGCAGCACCTGGACAGGATCGGTATTGGCAGCCTTGAAGGCCGGATAAAGGGTGGCGAGGAAGCTGAAGACCAGCGCCATCAGACAGATGATGACGATCTCGACCGGATCGGGCTTGGACGGCAATTCGGTCAGGAAGCGGATCGAGGGATCCCACAGATTCTGCCCCGTCACGAACTGGATCACATTCACCACGCTCTGGCGGAAGAAGAGGAAGGTGAAGCCCAGCACCATGCCTGCCGCCATGCCGAGCGTCCCGATGGTGACGCCTACCGTCATGAAGATCTTGACCAGTCCGCCCCGGCTCGCCCCCATGGTGCGCAGGATCGCGATGTCGCGCGTCTTGGCACGCACCAGCATGATGAGCGAGGACAGGATGTTGAACACCGCCACCAGCACGATGATCGACAGCACGACGAACATCGCCACCCGCTCGACCGCCAGTGCCTCGAACAGGCTGGCGTTCATCTGGCGCCAGTCCTGCACCACGGCGCGACCCGCGACCTTGGCGGCCAGCGGTTCCAATATCTGGCCGACCCTGTCGGCATTGACCGTCTCGACCTCGATCATGCTGACGACATCGCCCAGCAGCAACAGCGTCTGCGCATCCTCGATCGGCATGACCACGAAGGCCTTGTCATAATCATAGACGCCGACCTCGAAGATCGCCGCCACCTGATAGGATATCTGGCGCGGCATCGTGCCGAACGGGGTCGCGCGGCCAGCCGGGTTCATGATGCTGATATGGTCGCCGACCTGGATGCCCAGATTTTCCGCCAGGCGGACACCGATGCCGACCTTCTCGCTATTGGCCGTCAGCGCATTGAGATCGCCGGCGACGACCTTGCCCTTGAGCGTCGTGTTGCTGCGAATGTCGGGCACGGTCATGCCACGCACCAGCACGCCCTCGACCCGGCCCTGATAAAGGCCGAGCAGTGGCTGTTCGATCAGCGGGGTCGCGCTGGTGACGCCCGGCGTCGCCTTGGCTTCCTTCAGCACATCGCGCCAGTCGGGCAGGCGCCCGCCATAGCCCTGCACCACGGCATGGCCGTTGAGGCCGACAATCTTGTCGAACAGCTCCGCACGGAACCCGTTCATGACGCTCATGACGATGATGAGCGCGGCGACTCCGAGCATGACCGCGGCCAGGCTGATGCCGGCAACGAGGAAGATGAAGCCTTCCCCCTTGCCCGGCAGCAAATAGCGCTTGGCGATCATGCGTTCGTAGCGGGATAGAATCATGGTGGCGCGAATGGCCCTTCTGGTGGTGATGCGGCCGGTCTAGCAGGCTGAGCCTTAACGGCAAGGATTGCGGAATTGTTGCACACGGGACACAGGCCGATACAGAAAATCACAGCGGCCGGATTTTGCCCGTGACAGCAGGCTGCGCCAGTCATAGCAAGGCTCCCGAGGCACAGGCAAAAGGCCGTGGTTCAGGGATACTGCTTCCCACTTCAAGCTTAGGGGGCTGAGAAGTCGGTAGAGGCAGGCCAAGGGGGAGACGAGCAATCGTCCATTAAGTGCCCGGATCGCGAAAGCGGCCCGGGCACTTTTTTGTTCGGCGACTCTTGGGCGCCCGCCCCGTTCAACTTCGTATATTTGCCGCACATCTTGGCATTTTCGGATTCAAGACGGAAATTTTGTTACGTTCCCGTCCATTTTCCGCGCCCTCTTCTCGCCAGTCTATCGCCCGCGGGCGCTGTAGGACAGGCCGCGCGATGCTTCGCCCCAGCCCCCTCTTGAACAACGCAAAGAGCCAACCATATCAATCTCGTCCGGCCGCCACATGGGGTCGGGCGCAAGCATAGGCCGGACGCCGAAGACCGGGTCCGCCAGGATCATTTTGCTCTGTTGGAGATTATGAGCATGCGTGGTTTCGACCTTACCCCCTATCGCCGCTCGACCGTCGGCTTCGATCGTCTGTTCGACCTGATCGAAAATAACGCCCGTCTGGCGCAGGGCGACAATTACCCGCCCTTCAACATCGAACGCCTGGCCGAGGACCGCTATCGCGTGACCCTGGCCGTCGCCGGCTTCCGTCCCGAGGAAATCGACATCACCGCCCAGCAGAATCTGCTCCAGGTGATCGGCCGCAAGGATGAGACCAACGCCGACCGTTCCAAGTTCCTGCATGTCGGCATCGCCAATCGCAGCTTCGAACGCCGCTTCGAACTGGCCGATTTCGTCCGCGTCGAAAAGGCGGACCTGGCCGACGGCCTGCTGGTGATCGAACTGGTGCGCGAAGTGCCCGAAGCGATGAAGCCCAAGAAGATCGCCGTGAATGGCGGCCATCTGGTCGACATCAACAAGGATCGCGACGCCGCCTGATCCGGCCACCCGAAACAAGCACAGGGCGCGACCGCAAGGTTGCGCCCTTCTTGCTGCCCACCGTTCAGCGCGCCTGCTGCGGCGGCGGCATCGGTATCGCGCTGATCGCGACATTGCCGAACATCACCAGCCCCGCGACGATCATCAGCACCCCGCGCTTGCGGTCGCCGCGCTTCACGATCGCGTAAATTCCCCCGCCGGTCAGCAGGATACCCGCCAGCATCAATATCGAAAGGATCATGCCCGCCATGGGCCAGTCCATAGGCGCCTAGCTGGACTGTGGCAATTGGCGGCCCATGCCCCTATGAGGCGCGCAGAAACGAATCACCCCAAGCCGCAGGGGAACGCACCCATGAAAATCGCCATCGCTTCCGATCATGCCGCCGTCGACCTGAAGGCCGAACTTGCGCAATGGTTGCGCGACGAGGGCCATGAGGTCGCCGACCTCGGCCCGGCCACCGCCGATCGCGTCGATTATCCCGATTTTGGTTACAAGCTCGCGACCGCCGTCGCATCGGGCGAAGCGGAACGCGGCATCGCGCTCTGCGGCTCGGGCATCGGCATCTCGATCGCCGTCAACCGCAACCCGGCCTGTCGCTGCGCCCTCGTCGGCGAACCGCTGTCGGCCGCGCTGTCGCGCGAGCATAATGACGCCAATGTTCTGGCCATGGGTGCGCGCCTGACCGGCATCGACATGGCCAAGGCCTGCGTCACCGCCTTCCTCACCACCGAGTTCGGCGGAGGCCGCCATGCCGGCCGCGTCGAGAAACTGTCCCAGCCCGCGCTCTGAAAGGACTTGAGATGAGCACCGAAACCCTCACCCAGCCCAACCTGTCGGACATTCGTCCCGAAGGCTATTTCACCGCAGGCCTGGCCGCTGCCGATCCGGCCGTGTTCGCCGGCGTTGCCCAGGAACTGAAGCGCGAGCAGACCCAGATCGAACTGATCGCGTCGGAAAATATCGTGTCGCAGGCCGTGCTCGAAGCGCAGGGCAGCGTCTTCACCAACAAATATGCCGAAGGCTATCCGGGCAAGCGCTATTATCAGGGCTGCGCCCCGTCGGACGTGGTGGAACAGCTCGCCATCGACCGCGCGAAGCAACTGTTCGGCTGCCAGTTCGCCAACGTCCAGCCCCATTCGGGCGCACAGGCCAATGGCGGCGTGATGCTGGCGCTGGTCAAGCCCGGCGAAACCATCATGGGCCTGTCGCTCGACGCCGGCGGTCACCTGACCCACGGTTCCAAGCCCAGCATGTCGGGCAAGTGGTTCAACGCCGTGCAATATGGCGTGCGCGAAGACACCCATGTCATCGACTATGACGCGGTCGAGGCCCAGGCGATCGAGTGCCAGCCCAAGCTGATCATCGCCGGCGGCAGCGCCTATCCGCGCCAGATCGACTTCGCCCGCTTCCGCGCGATCGCCGACAAGGTCGGCGCGCTGCTGATGGTCGACATGGCCCACTTCGCCGGCCTCGTCGCCGGTGGCGCCCATCCCTCGCCCTTCGGCCATGCCCATGTCGTGACCACCACCACGCACAAGACGCTGCGTGGTCCGCGTGGCGGCATGATCATGACCGACGACGAGGCGATCGCGAAGAAGATCAATTCGGCGATCTTCCCCGGCCTGCAGGGCGGCCCGCTGATGCATGTCATCGCCGCCAAGGCTGTCGCCTTCGGCGAAGCGTTGCAGCCCGAATTCAAGACCTATGCGCAGGCGATCGTCACCAATGCCAAGGCGCTGGCCGGCAAGCTGGAGCAGCGCGGCCTGGCCGTGGTCTCGGGCGGCACCGACACCCACCTCGCCCTCATCGACCTGCGCCCCTATGGTATTTCGGGCAAGGATGCGGACGAGGCGCTGGAACGCAGCTTCATCACCTGCAACAAGAATGGCGTGCCGGGCGACCCGCTGCCGCCGACCAAGACCAGCGGCATCCGCGTCGGTTCGCCGGCCGGCACCACCCGCGGCTTCGGCGTCGCCGAGTTCCAGGATATCAGTGACATGATCGCCGACGTGCTGGAAGGTCTGCGTGACAATGGCGAACATGGCGATGCCGCCGTCGAAGCCAGCGTCCGCGAGCGTGTCGCCGCGCTTTGCGCCCGCTTCCCCATCTATCAGGGGTAAGCCCGCTTGCGCTGCCCCTTCTGCGCCCATGAGGACAGCCAGGTAAAGGACAGCCGGCCGACGGAGGATGGCAATGCCATTCGCCGTCGCCGGCAGTGCGAAGCCTGCGGCGCGCGCTTCACCACCTTCGAACGCATCCAGTTGCGCGACATCTGGGTGGTGAAAAGCGAGGGCCGCAAGGAAGCGTTCGAGCGCGACAAGCTGGCCCGCTCCATCGGCATCGCCTGCCGCAAGCGGCCGATCGACCCCAGCCGGATCGAGAAGCTGATTTCGGGCATTCAGCGCCAGCTGGAAACCAGCGGCGAAAGCGAGATCCCGGCGCGATCGATCGGCGAGATGGTGATGGAAGGGCTCAAGCGCCTCGACAGCGTCGCCTATATCCGCTTCGCCAGCGTCTACAAGGACTTCACCGACGCCCGCGACTTCGAGGATTTCGCGAGCACGGTGAAGGAGGTCGGGAGTGAGTAAAATCACTCTCGCCCGCCGGACACCCAAGGTCCGTTCGGTTCGAGCCTGTCGAGAACCGCGCGCGCAATGAGTTTCTGGGTCTATATCCTGCGCTGCTCCGACGGGAGCTATTATACCGGTCACACCGATGACCTGGAGCGCAGGATAGCCCAGCATCAAAGCGGCACCATTGCCGGCTACACGCACGACCGACGTCCGGTCGAATTGGTTTTCAGCGAGACATTCCCCGATCGGATTGACGCCCTGGAGCGTGAACATCAGATCAAGGACTGGTCCCGCAAGAAGAAGGAAGCCCTGATAAGGGGAGATTGGAAAGCGGTCTCGGATGCTGCGCGTTCTCGACCACGGGTCTCGACTTCGCTCGACCCTGGCTCGAACCGAACGGAAGCGGAGGTGGCTCAGCCCCTACTCAGGACGAACGGAATTATGACTGACACCTCCCCCCTCCCCCCCGTAATCGTCCTGGTCCGTCCGCAATTGGGCGAGAATATCGGCAAGGCGGCGCGGGCGATGCTGAATTTCGGGCTGACCGAGATGCGGCTCGTTTCCCCGCGCGATGGCTGGCCCAATCCCGATGCCGGCCCGGCGGCGGCGGGCGCGGACTTCATCCTCGACAAGGCGCAGGTCTATGAGACGCTGGCCGATGCGGTCGCCGACTGCGCCCATGTCTATGCCACCACCGTGCGCAAGCGTGGCGTCACCAAGCCGGTGGTCACGCCCGAGGAAGCGGCACAGGAAATCCATGCCGCACAGGGCCGCTGCGCCTATGTGTTCGGGCCGGAACGCTCGGGGCTGGAGACGGAGGATGTCGCACTGGCGCGCAAGATCCTGACCGTGCCGATCAACCCGGAATTCGGCTCGCTGAACCTTGCCCAGGCGGTGATCCTGTGCGCCTATGAATGGTCAAAGCAGGCCAATCTGGCGCAGCCGACCGTGACCGAGCTGGGCGAACCCGCGCCGCAGGAGGAGCTGGAAGGCATGATCCTGCAGCTCAACACGCTGCTGGAGAAGGTCGGCTATTTCTTCCCGCCCGACCGCGCGCCCGCGACCAAGCTGACGCTGCGCAACCTGCTGACCAAGCCGGGCTGGAACCATCTGGAGGTGCGCACGCTGCGCGGCGTGCTGTCCCACCTCAACCGGCCGCGCGAGCGTTAACCCCGCGTGCGGTCATACTCCGCCATTTCATAGGCGATCGAGGCTTCGACCAGTTGCTCCCACAGGTCCGCGATCACATCGCCGGGGGCGCCCAGCCGCTCGGCCTCGGCGCGTACATTGTCGATCACCTGGCGCTTGCGCGCCTCGTCCCGCACGGCGCTGCGATCCGGCTTGATCCGGGCGGCGGCGCGCATATGGGCGAAACGCTGGTCGAGCAGGGCGACGAGCTGGCGGTCGAGGGCGTCGACACCGGCGCGCACCTCGATCATGCTGGTATAGTCTTCGGGCTTCATGGCCGCCGGATTAAGGCCCGCCCCCCGGCCTGTCGAGGCCCCAGTCGCGACAGATGTCCGGGCTTGACATAATACCCCACCTTCTCCATAGGCGCGCCTTCGCGATTGGCCCCGCATCCCGGTGAAGCGGCGGCCCTGTCCCTGAAATATGGAAACAGGCGATGACCGGGAAGCCTTCGCCCTCCGCTGTACGCGGACCTCGGTCCATCGGATCTGGAGGGCGGATAACGTAGTATGCAGTTGTAAGGAATTAGGTATGTCGAAGCGCTCTAGCGCCAAGTACAAGCTCGACCGTCGTATGGGCGAGAACATCTGGGGTCGCCCGAAGAGCCCGGTCAACAAGCGCGAATATGGCCCCGGTCAGCACGGCCAGCGCCGCAAGGGCAAGATGTCGGATTACGGCATCCAGCTCCGCGCCAAGCAGAAGCTGAAGGGCTATTACGGCGACATCACCGAAAAGCAGTTCAAGAAGAACTATTTCGAAGCCAGCCGCATGAAGGGCGACACCGGCCAGAACCTGATCGGCCTGCTGGAGCGCCGCCTGGACGCCGTCGTGTATCGCGCCAAGTTCGCGCCGACCATCTTCTCGGCTCGCCAGATCGTTTCGCACGGCCACATCTATGTGAACGGCGTGAAGTGCAACATCGCCTCGCGTCTGGTGAAGCCGGGCGACGAAATCACCCTGGGCAAGAAGGCGCAGGAAATGGCGCTGGTTCTGGAAGCGCAGAGCCTGCCCGAGCGTGACATCCCCGACTATGTCGCCCCCGACGGCGCCACCAAGGTCACCTACATCCGCGTTCCGACGCTGGACGAAGTGCCCTACCCGGTGAAGATGGAACCGAACCTGGTCGTCGAATTCTATTCGCGCTAATCGGTCCTTCCGGACAGAATTTGGAGAAGGGCGGCCCCGCAAGGGACCGCCCTTTTCTTTTGGCCTTTTTCTTTGGCCATTACCTCACCTGGACGCAGGACAAAAAAGGGGAGGCCCGAAGCCTCCCCTTTCCTTTTCCTATTTCCCCGCCTGCAGCAGGAAATCGGCGCTCTGCTGAAGCATGTCTGCCCGTGCGTCGCTGTCGTTCAGACCGTGGGTCAGGCCGTCATAGACGACCAACCGGCTGCGCTTGCCCGCGCCCTCCAACTTGGACTGCATCGCACGCGCCTGGCTGATGTCGACATTGCCATCGTCGGTGCCGTGGAACATCAACACCGGCGCACGGAATTCAGCGGCATGGTTGATCGGCGATGCGTCCGCTGCGTCGCTGCCGGTGCCCATGCGCTTCTGCTGCAGCAGATAATCCGCATTATATTGCGACCGTCGAATACGATCGGCGAAATCGGTGACAGGTGCGATCGCCACCACCGCTTTGAACAATTTGGGATCGATCGCCTGCGCCTGCAGCGCCGCATAGCCGCCATAGGACCAGCCCAATATGGTGAGTTTCGTGGGATCGGCGCCGCCCTCCGCCACCAGCCAGCGCCCCGCATCGACGATATCGCCGATCGCCGTCTGCCAGGAACGATAGCCGTTGCGCATGAACCATTGTTCGCCAAAGCCCGCCGACCCTCGAAACTGCGGCTGGATCACGGCAAAGCCGCGCGCGGCATAATATTGCGAGAGCCAGTCAAAGCCCCATTCGTCACGTGCTTCCGGCCCGCCATGCGGCATCACGATCGCCGGGAGTCCCCTTGCGCTATCCTTGCCCGGCGGCAGGGTCAGATAGGCGGGGATGACGGTGCCGTCCGACGCCTTGTAGGAAATCGACTTCATCTGTGCCAGGGCCTGTCCCGCCAGTTCCGGGCGGTCGGGCATCACCGGCGACAATTTCTTGGCGGTGCGATCGAACAGATAATATTGTCCGGGATCGGTATCGCTACCGGCCCAGACCAGAATGCGCTGCCGATCCTGGCTCATGTCGCCAATATAGACGGCCTTGCCGCCCAGCGCCTTGCCCAGCGACGCGACCAGCGCCTTCACCTGCTCGTCGAAATAGACGACCCGGTAATCGTCCTCGCTATAGCCGACACCCACGACGCGCCGTTCCCGACCGACTTGGACAAGGCGGTTCACGTCCACCGTCGGATGGGCATAGACGACCGACTTCTTCAACCCCGAATCCAGTTCGATGCTGACCAGCGCCGATCGGCCATCGATCCGTTCGAAACCATAGACGATATTCTTCTCGGCATCGACCGCATAGGGATTGAAGCCGGTGCGATCGCTGAAATTATAGGTTGCAAGGTCGCTCCATTCCCCCTTGCCCAGGGGACGGTAGAGATAGCGGATCGTGCCCTTGGCATAGCCTGAGCCCTTATTTTCCTGAAGGCCCATGACGCGAACAGTGCCGCGACCGTCCGAGATATATTCGACCGCCAGCGTCTGGGGCTGTTCGATGCGTTTGGATCCACCGGTACGGGTATCCACACGATCGACGCCAAGCCCTTGCAGCTTCTGATCGATCAGGCTGCCAACCTTCGCTTCAGGGACATAGGATCGGGTCATCAGCACCGATCCTTCCTCGCCTGCCGTCAGGTCGATGATCTCGCCGCCGCGCAGGTCGAAGCCCAGGGCATTTTCCCCATGCCGCTTGCTGAGCGGGCGAACATTGCCGCCGGCTGCATCGACCGCGAAGACGCTGCTGAAGCCATAGACATCGTCGCCGACCCGGCTTTCGCCGCCGATGGTGCAGGCCAGCCGATCGTTCGAAGCCCAGTTGCAGCGATACAGATATTCCGGCTTGCCGCTGGCGCCGGCGACCACCTTGGGTTCCGCACCTTCCTGCGCATTGAGCACATAGGTGCGGGTCGTTCGCCCTGCGCCAGCCGTGACCAGCGCGATCTTTTGCCCATCGGGCGACAGGCTGGCGGAAATCACCGTCTCGCGCGCGCCAAAGGCCTTGGCCAGCACATCCGGCTCGGCCTGGGCGATCGTCGACAAGGAACAGAAACCCATCAGCGCGCCGAGACGCACCGTGTTTGCAACGCAATTCATAATGTAAAAATACTCCCCCAAAATTCCCCGGCCCGATTGCTAACCAACTACGACAATTGTGACAATCGGCATTTCTTGCCCTCGGCCCGTGGCGGTGGCATCAGGCGCATTCCATAAAGACAAGGGTTCCCTCCATGCGCAGCTCCGTCGCGGCGATCGCCGCCGTTCTCGCCCTTTCCGCTCCTGCTCTGACGCCCGCCGTCGCGCTGGCCGCCCCGGCTGCCAAGAGCGACGCCGCCCCCTCGATCGACACGATGAAGCGGCTGGTGAAGGAGCTTTCGTCCGACGCCTATGAAGGCCGTGCGCCCGGCACCGTGGGCGAGGAAAAGACGCTGGCGCTGCTGACCGCGGAGTTCGAGAAACTGGGCCTCAAGCCCGGCAACAAGGGCAGCTGGTTCCAGGACGTGCCACTGGTCGAGATCACCGCCAAGAATGTTTCGGCGCTCAGCTTCACCGGCGGCAAGGCCCCGATCACCGCCGCCTATGGCCCGGAAATGGTGATCGGCACCTATCGCACCACCCAGCCCAGGATCGAGGTCAAGGACAGCCCGGTCGTGTTCGTCGGCTATGGCATCAACGCCCCGGAAAAGGGCTGGAACGACTATGCGGGCCTCGACGTGAAGGGCAAGACGGTGCTGATCCTGGTCAATGACCCGGATTATCAGACGCCGGGCCTGACCGGTCCGTTCAACGGCCGCGCCATGACCTATTATGGCCGCTGGACCTATAAGTTCGAGGAAGCCGCGCGCCAGGGTGCCGCCGCCGCGATCATCATCCACGACACCGAGCCGGCCGCCTATGGCTGGAACGTCGTCCAGTCGAGCTGGACCGGGTCGCAGCATGTCGCCGACAATCCGGGCGGCAATGCCGACCAGTCGGCGGCGATCGGCTGGATCCAGAAGGACAAGGCCGCCGCCCTGTTCGCCGACGCCGGCCTCAACCTCGACCAGCAGATGGCCGCCGCCAAGCAGAAGGGCTTCAAGGCCGTGCCGCTGGGCGCGATCAAGGCCAATGTCTCGTTCGACAATGACCTGCGCAAGCATGCGTCGAAGAATGTCGTCGCGCTGCTGCCGGGCAAGACCCGCCCCGACGAATATGTGCTCTACAGCGCCCATTGGGATCATCTGGGCCATTGCCAGGCGGCGCCCGACGGCGACGATATCTGCAACGGTGCGGTCGACAATGCCACCGGCACCGCCGCGCTGGTCGCGCTGGCCCAGGCCAATGTGAAGGCCGGCCCGTCCGACCGCAGCCAGGTGTTCCTGGCCGTCACCGGCGAGGAATCGGGCCTGCTGGGTTCGGCCTATTATGGCAGCAACCCGGTCTTCCCGTTCAGCAAGACCGTCGGCGGCGTCAACATGGATGCGCTCAGCGTCGCGGGTCTCGCCAGGAATGTCGTCGTCATCGGCAAGGGCAAGTCGCAACTCGACGCCTATCTTGACCGGGCACTGGACGCACAGGGGCGCGTCGCCACGCTCGAACCGACCCCGGAAAAGGGCTATTATTACCGCTCCGACCATTTCAGCTTCGCCAAGCATGGCCTGCCGATGCTCTATTTCGAGGGTGGCGAGGATCTGGTGAAGGGCGGCACCGCCGCCGGCATGGCCGCGGCCGAGGATTATACCGAGCATCGCTATCACGGTCCCAAGGACGAATATGATCCCAACTGGGACTGGACCGGCGTCGCCGCCGACCTGAAGCTCTATTATGACGTCGGCCGCGCGCTGGCCAACACCAGCGACTGGCCCAACTGGGTCGATGGCGACGAATTCCGCGCCATCCGGGACAAGGACCGCGCGGGCAAGTGAAGGCAAAGGCTGGCGACGGACAAAAGCCTGTCGCCAGCCTTTCATCTTGCCGTCTATACTGTCGGCATGACTCAGACATTCGACCGGCGCGTCCTGCCGATCACCTCCGCCGTGGCGGCCGCGCTGCTCGTCTCCGGTTGCGCGCGCGAACCTGACACCGCCAATGCCGATGTGCGCGTCTGCCGCGACGCGGAAGGGCGCCGGGTGGATGACAGCAATTGTCGCTCCCATGCCGGCGGCGGCATCGCGAGTGGCGCATTCCTCTGGTATTATCTCAATCGGGGCAGCACGGTCGCACGGGTCGGCCAACCGCTCGGCGGCGGCTCCATCGCCCCCAGCTTCGGCCGGAATTATGGCGAGGCATCGCCCGCCACGGTGACGCGCGGCGGCCTGGGCCTGTCCGGCCGCACCGGCCTGTCCTGATGGAACGGATAGACTGCACGCCGCGCCCGGCCTGGCAGGCGCGGGTGGAATCGCTCGGCCTCGTCTGGCACGGCGCGAACGATCGCCCCTATTGGGACGAAAGCGCCGCCTGGCGCTTCACCCCGGCGCAGGTCGAAACGATCGAGACGGCGACGGCCGAACTCTACCGCCTGTTCATCGCCGCCGGCCAGCATGTTCTGGACCATGATCTGCTCGGCGACTTCGGCATCCCCGATTTCTGCCACGAACCGATCCGGCAAAGCTGGGACGGGGAGCCGGCCGCGCTCAACTATGGCCGGTTCGACCTTGGCTATGACGGGGCGGGGCCGCCCAAGCTGTTCGAATTCAATTGCGACACGCCGACCAGCCTGCTGGAGGCATCCGTCATCCAGTGGGACTGGAAGGAAGCGGTCTTCCCGCACGCCGACCAGTATAACAGCCTGCATGAGCGGCTGGTCGCCAGATGGCGCGCCATCGCCCCACCGCGTGGCACGTCCATGCTGCACCTCACCTATGTCGACGGCAATATGGGCGAGGATGCGGTGACGGTTGCCTATATGGCGGACACGGCGCGGGAAGCGGGGATCGACACGCAACGCATCCTGGCGACCGATCTTGGCTGGGACAGCGCCCGCCGCCGCTTCGTCGACCTCGACTATCGGCCGATCGACGCGCTCTATCATCTCTATCCCTGGGAATGGATCGTCCACGAACCCTTCGGCCGGGAGGTGATCGAAAGTCTCGATACGACGCTCTGGATCGAGCCGATCTGGAAGATGATCTGGAGCAACAAGGCGATCCTGCCGATCCTGTGGGATCTGTTCCCCGGCCACCCCAATCTGCTGGAGGCCAGCCGCGTGGCCATGACCGGCGACCATGTGGTCAAGCCCTTGCTCTCCCGCGAAGGCGCCAATATCCGCATCGTCCGCAATGGCGAAACCGTCGCGCAGAGCGGCGGCGACTATGGCGAGGAAGGCTACGTCTACCAGCGGCTCTATACCCTGCCCGGTGCAGGCGACCGGCGGCCGGTGCTGGGCAGTTGGGTGGTGGATGGCGACCCGGCCGGCATGGGCATTCGCGAGGATGGGCCGATCACCGGCAATGCCGCGCGCTTCGTACCGCACATCATCGGCTGAAGGTTCAGCGCGGGTTCAGCACTTCGGGCTGACCTTGCCCCGTCCTGTAGGAGCAACGCCATGCGCATAACCCTTGCCCTGCCCAGCCTGTTTCTGACCGCCCTCGCCCTGCCGGCCGCGCTGCCCGCGCAAATCGCGCCGAAGACAGAACCGACCCCCACCCCCGGCCCGGTCAATGTCCGGGTCGAACCGCGGCCCGCAGGCGATTATGAACTGGATCGCGCGCGTCAGGATATACGGGACGGTCGCAAGAGCGGCACGCTCAGCAAGAAACAGGCGCGCGCGCTTCGCCGCGAGGCCGACCGCGCCGACGCCCAGGCCGATCGCAGCGCCCGCGATGGCCTCAGCTATTCAGAGCAGCGCGAAATCGACATGCAAGGCCGCGCCCTCCAGAGCCTGACCGAAGCCCAGCGCAGCCAGCCGGGCGGAAAACGGCCTTAGGGCTTGATGGGTGAAATACGGAGGGCCTGTTTGCAGACATTGGGATCGCTTAAGCGAACGACTAATTGAACTGCGACAACTCCACCAACGTGTCATTTCGTTATAGCGACATTACCAACGCCCCAAGTTTCTATGTCACAGTCCCCAAACAAGTGCATCTGCCGTACTTTTTGGCCAGACGTCTTATCGATGATGTCGATATTTACTGAATGATTAGGATCATCTTCCGGATAGGAAGAGTCTCGATGAACAACAGGAACAAACTGAAATTTTTCAGAGCCTGTCTTGAATCTCATGCGTAACGAGCGATGCGCCTGATGAGGACGACGGCGGCAGCTGCATATAGAAGTGCAGTTGCGGATTTGATG
>NZ_JACIEU010000025.1 GCF_014197035.1 Sphingobium scionense
CGACCCGACGCCGCATCCGCCAGCCGATCCCGGTCGATCACCACAGACCCATAGGCCGGCGTCCCCGGCGGCAGGGCGAGGCCCGTGCCGGTCACGATGATCGACGCGGCCTGGTCCGCCGTCACATCGGGTGTCTGGGCAGCGGCGACGCCGGGCAAGGCGCATAGTATCAACGGCAGGATTTTCATGAAGCGCGTCCCCTTGGTCCGATTTTGCATCGGGGACTAGGAAGTGCGCCCCTTCACTGTCAAGCCGCGACCACCGGCATGCCCGCATGCAACAGCTTGTCGATCGTCAGCGGATAGTCGCGCAACCGGATTCCGGTCGCATTGTAGACCGCATTCGCCACTGCGGCGCCAGCGCCGCATATACCCAGCTCGCCGACGCCCTTGGCCTTCATCGGCGAGCTTTTGTCGTCCAGTTCCTCGATGAACAGCACATCCTGCTCGGGAATATCGGCATGCACCGGCACCAGATACTCGGCCATGTCATGATTGACGAAGAAGCCGAAGCGGGTGTCCACGTCGAGCGCCTCCATCAGCGCCGCGCCCGCGCCCATCGTCATCGCCCCGATCACCTGGTTGCGCGCCGATTTGGGATTGAGGATACGACCGGCGGCAAAGGCGCCGCCCATCCGGCGGATGCGCACCTCGGCCGTGTCGATATCGACCCCGACCTCGCAGAAATGGGCACCGAAGGTCGCCTGGGCATAACGCTTGGCAAGATCACCAAACTCGATCCTGTCCTCGACCCACAGCCCGTCGCGTCCAGCCAGCGCGCCCAAAGGTTGCGACTGGTTGCCCATCTTAACCAGCCCATCCTCGAACCGCGCATCATCGATCGGATAGCCGGCCTTGTCCGCCAGCTTCGCCCGCATCGCCATGGCAGCGGCATAAACGCCCGCGGTCGAGCTGTTGGCACCCCATTGGCCGCCCGACCCGGCCGAAGCCGGAAAGCGGCTGTCTCCCAGTCGCACCGTCACCGCATCCACCTCGACGCCCAGCACCTCTGCGGCCGTCTGTGCCATGATCGTGTAGGTGCCGGTACCAATATCGGTCATATCGGTCTCGACCGTCACCCGTCCCTGCCCGTCGATGCCGATACGTGCGCCCGAATCCGTCGTGATATTGTTGCGGAAGGCGGCGGCCATGCCCATGCCCACCAACCAGCGCCCGTCGCGCACCTGCCCGGGCTTGGGATTACGCTTGGTCCAGCCGAACTGCTGCGCCCCGGCGCGCAGGCATTCCACCAGCTTGCGGCTGGAAAAGGGGCGCTGTGGCCCCGCTTCGGGATCGAACTGGACATCGTTGCGAATGCGCAATTCGACCGGGTCCAGCCCGCAGGCCTCGGCCAGTTCATCCATCGCCACTTCCAGCGCCAGCATGCCGACCGCCTCGCCCGGCGCGCGCATGGCGTTGCCTTCCGGCAGATCGAGTACCGCCAGCCGATGGGCGGTGATCCGGTTTGCGCCGCGATAGAGGAGGCGGGTCTGCTGTGCCGCCGTTTCCGGACCGCCACCGGGCAGGTCGCCCGACCAGACCTCATGTGCGATCGCATCGATCACACCATCCTTGCCCGCCCCTAGCCGGATGCGCTGGATCGTCGCCGGGCGATGGGTGGTGTTGTTGGGAATTTGGGGCCGGGCGATCGCGACCTTGACCGGTCGCCCGATCTGCTTCGCGCCCAGCGCCGCCAGCAGTGCATCCGCGCGCAGGAACAGCTTCGCGCCGAACCCTCCGCCAATATAGGGGGCAACCAGCCGGATATTCTCCTTGGGGATGCCCAGCGTCTTTGCCATCTCGCCCACGCTCCAGGCGATCATCTGGTTGGCGGTCCACAGGGTCAGCTTGTCGCCATTCCAGGCCGCCGTGGTGGCGTGTGGCTCCATCATCGCATGGCTATGGTCGGGCGTGCTGTAGCTCTGGTCGATCTTCACCGCCGCCCGGGCAAAGGCACCATCGAAATCGCCGACCCTGGTGTCGGCCGGCGACCCGAAGCTGGCGGGGGGCATGGTGCCGTGCAGCCGTTCCGCCTTCAGGTCGAACCGGCCCTGTTCGGGTGCATAATCGATCCGCACCAGCTTCGCCGCGTCGCGCGCATTTTCCAGCGTGTCGGCAATCACCAGCGCCAGCGCCTGCTCATAATGCTGGATCGCCGGGCCGCCAAGCAGATGGGCGGTGTTGAACTGGCCTTTGCCCAGCGCGCCGGCATTGGCATGGGTGACGATGCCCAGCACGCCCGGCGCCGCCTCGGCCGTGCGCAGATCCATCGACCGTATCTGCCCCTTGGCGATCGCGCTGCCGACGATCCAGCCATAGGCGGCGTTCGGCGCGACATCGTGCCGTTCATAGGCATAGGGTGCCGTGCCGGTGACCTTGGCGGCGCCGTCGATCCGGTCGTGCGGGATACCGACCACGCGGCCGCGGTCGATCGGGTTTGGGCCGGCTGGCGTGTCGAACTTCATGCCTGTGCCTCCTGCTGACGATAGAGCGACGCCAGCGTCTGACGCAGCAACGCCTTCTTGAAGTCATTATGCGGGGTAGTGCGGGCGCCTGCCAAAGCAGCTTCCGCAACGGCCTTCGCCCCTTGCGATGCGGCCGCGTCGGCGCCGTCCGTCCGCCAGGGTTTGGGCGCGACCCCGCCAAAGGCGAAGCGCGCCTGCCCGTTCTGGCCGAACACCGCCGCCACCGACACCAGTGCGAAGGCATAGGAAGCACGATCGCGCACCTTGCGATAGACATGGATGCCGCCGATCGGTTTGGGCAGCGTTACCGACAGGATCATCTCGCCGGGCTGCAGCGCATTGTCGACCTGGGGCGTATCGCCGGGCAGGCGATGGAAATCAGCGAGCGGGATGGTACGCTTTGCGCCACCCTGTGCCATCGTCTCCACCTGTGCATCCAGCAAGCGCAGCGCCACCGCCATGTCGCTGGGGTTCTGGGCGATGCAGGCGTCGCTGACCCCGACGATCGCCAGGCTTCGGCTCATCCCCTGCATAGCGCCACAACCGCTGCCCGGCCGCCTTTTGTTGCAGGGCATGCGCGTGTCGTAGAAATAGGGACAGCGGGTCCGCTGCAGCAGATTGCCGCCGGTCGTCGCCTTGTTGCGCAACTGGCCCGATGCGCCCGCCACCAGCGCTCGGCTGAGCACCGCATAGTCGCGTCGCACGCGCTGGTCAGCGGCAAGATCGGTATTGCGCACCAGCGCGCCGATCCGTAGCCCGCCCTCCTGCGTCGGCTCGATTTTATCCAGCCCCAGATGATTGACGTCGATCAGATGCGCCGGCGTCTCGATCTGCAGCTTCATGAGATCCAGCAAATTGGTCCCGCCGGCGATGAAGCGGGCGCTCTGGACCGATGCAGCCGCCTTGACCGCCGCTTCCACGCTGCGCGCGCGCTCATAGGTGAAGGCCTTCATGCCTTATCCTCCCCCGCGACGTCGCGCATCGCAGCGATGATGTTGGGATAGGCGGCGCAGCGACAGATATTGCCGCTCATCCGCTCGCGCGCCTCCGCGTCGGACCAGCCGACATGATCCAGGTCCTGCGTCACATGGCTCGGCACGCCGGCCTCGATCTCCTCCAGCACGGCGACCGCCGAACATATCTGTCCAGGCGTACAATAGCCGCACTGATAACCGTCATGGACAATGAAGGCGCGCTGCATCGGGTGCAGCCGCTCGGGCGTGCCCAGCCCCTCGATCGTCGTCACCGTCTCGCCCTCGTGCATCACCGCCAGGGTCAGGCAGCTGTTGATGCGCCGCCCCTCGACGATCACGGTGCAGGCGCCGCACTGACCATGGTCACAGCCCTTCTTGGTGCCTGTCAGGTGCAGATGCTCGCGCAGCGCGTCCAGCAAGGTGGTGCGCGGATCGAGTTGCAGATGCACGTCGCGCCCGTTCACCTTCATATCGAGTGCCATCATGCGACTGCCCTCCTGTGCCGATACGGATCGGGCGGGGGGGGCAGCCTGTGTCAGGCCGGGCACCACAGCGGTCGCCGCGGCGCTGCCCTGCAGAATGTGGCGACGCGTAAAACCATCGGACGTCATGGATGACCCTCCTCCTGATCCGCATGTCATACGAAGGGCGACGGCAATCGATCCCCGCATGACGCAGAAATGCCGGACCGGAGAAGAGTGACAGATCGCAGGGGTAGGTCAAGCGGGACATGATTCGACGAATCGTTTCCCGCATATCCGCAGCATCAAACCAGGCCGCGCACCGCATGATTTTATCGACATGGCCAAAACCCCCGGAAAACGGGGGATTTTCTCCCCTTCCGAAAAGTTTTTCATTTTTCTGCAAATCAGCCCTTGCCGACTTTGGAAACCACTGCTAGTTCGCCGCCACCCGCCGAGAGGGACACACTCTCCCGGCCGCCAAGAGCGGGCGTAGCTCAGGGGTAGAGCACAACCTTGCCAAGGTTGGGGTCGAGGGTTCGAATCCCTTCGCCCGCTCCAGAATTCTTCCTAGCGAAGAACAGAAAAGCGCATCATGGATGCGCGACTGTCTCTCAAAGAGGGCAATGTCCACGAAACATCCAGGCAGAAGCAGGGCATCATGCCCCGCATATCATTCCTGCCTTTTGACTCGAAAGCCGCTCTCCCATCCAATGGAAGAGGAAGGGAAGCACAGCGGGTCCACCGCGCTCCCCTTTGTCATCAGTGCGCGGCGTGCTTCTTGGGCAACAGCGGGTTGATCGTCTGGATGCTGCCATCGGCATTGTAGCGCAGCTCCGTCACCTTGACGTTGCGCAGGCGGGTCTGCCCCGACAACTGGCTGTCGGCGTAGAAGAGCCAGGACTTGCCGCCCCACTCGATGATCGAATGATGGGTGGTCCAGCCTTCGACCGGCTCCAGGATGCGGCCCTTGTAGGTGAAGGGGCCATAGGGGGAATCGCCGACGGCATAGACCAGATAATGGGTGTCGCCGGTCGAATAGCTGAAATAATATTTGCCATCATGCTTGTGCATCCATGACGCCTCGAAGAAGCGGCGGTCATGGTCGCCGCCCAGCAGCGGCTTGCCCTTGTCGTCCAGGATCTGGATCTCACGCGGCGTTTCGGCAAATTCCAGCATGTCGCCGTTCAGCCTGGCGACGCGCGGCGCGATCGCCGGCTTGTCATTCTGTTTCAGGTCGGTCTTCGACCCGCTGGCATCATATTTCCCGCCGATGTTGCGCTGCAACTGACCGCCCCAGATGCCGCCGAAATAGATATAGCTCTGCCCGTCGGCATCGGTGAAGACGGCCGGATCGATCGAATAGCTGCCCTTGATCGGCTGCGGCTGCGCCTTGAACGGCCCCATCGGATCCTTCGAGGTCGCCACACCGATGCGGAAGGCGCCTTCCTTGTCCTTGGCCGGGAAGTAGAGATAATAGGTGCCATTCTTGTAGGCCGCGTCGGGCGCCCACATCTGCTTGTCGGCCCAGGGCACATCCTTCACGTCCAGCGCCACCGGCCCGACCGTCACCGGCCCGCCGATCTTGTCCATCGACAGGACATGATAGTCGCGCATTTCGAAATGGCTGCCCAGGTCATCCTCGGGCGTCGGCCCGTCAATGTCATGGCTGGGATAGACATAGATCTTGCCGTTCCACACATGGGCGGACGGATCGGCGGTGTAGATGTCGCTGACCAGCGGCTGGGACAGATATTCGGACGCATCGCGCTTGCCGCTCGCGGCATTGGCGGCCGCCTGTTCAGTGTTCTGATCGGCCTTCTGTTCCGGCGCCTGCTGGCAGGCGGCAAGCGCCAGTCCCAAGGTCAGCGGCCATGCGTGCAGCCACGCCCCGCGCTTGATCGTCATATCATCCTCTCCTTACGATTTGCGCTATTGATAGCGTTATCATAAATCGCGTGCAACGATGGAATGGCACCGCCGCCTCAGCGGTTGAGGCGCTGCATCACCATCGCCCGCAGGCGTCTCGCCTCCAGCGGGGTCAGCGGCGCCAATGGTCCCTGCGCATGATCGGGCAGATGGTCGCGCGCCTCCTCCGTCGGTCCGAACAGATAATGGTCGAACAGCGCGCGCCAGGCCTCGCGTTCGGCTGTCGGTCGCTCACGGATGCTGAGCAGCCCGTGCAGCAGCGTCGCCATCGGCGTGTCGATGAAATCGGGAACGCTGTCCCACCAATAGTTCATCATGATGTTGAAGCCGTCACGCGCCTCGACCTGATGCCACCACAGCGCCGGGTAGAAGAGCGCGTCGCCCGGCTCCAGTTCGGCCACCTCGCCGGCTGCCAGCGCTTGCGCAAAGCGCGGATAGCGCGCCAGGTCGGGCGCAGCCGGATCGACCATGCTGACCACCTGGCCGCCGGGCGTCGGCGACAGCGGGCCGGGATAGAGATTGCCCACCTGATCGGGCGGAAACAAAGTGAATCGTCGCCGCCCGACCAGGCAACAGGCCAGATTGTGCGAGCTGTCATAATGGGTCGCGGCGACCGTGCGGTTGCCGATCCACAGGCTGACGGTCGGCACCGCCGCACCGAACAGGCCGGGCAGGTCATGGTCGGCGCGCAGACCGGGGAAATAGCGGTCGACATCGGTCGATCCGATATAGATGGCCGGCCCCTCGCCGCGCGCATCGGCCCGAATCCTATCGAGATAATGGGGCAGCGGCGCCTGCCCGCGATCGAAATTGAAGCCGGTCAGTTCCGCATTGTAGAAGAAGCGGCCCCCGGCATCCCGTGCCCCGACATAGCCGGTGACCGGCGCGCCGCCATAATCGGCCAGCAGGCGTTCCATCGCCGCCTGCGCCGATAACCGCCCGGCAGCGACCAGCGGCCAGCCATGGACCAGCCCACCGATCACGACCGGCCTCTGCGCCGCCATCAGATCGTCGAGCCAGCCAGGCGTCAGGTCGCTGGCGGCAATCCGCCGGGTCTGGCGCAGCGTCACGCCGCCTGCCGCGCCCGCTTGCGCACGATCAGATCCTCGATATTGGCGAGCGAGGAGCGGATCGCATAGGCCAGTTGCAACAGGCCCGCCTGATGCAGCGCCTGCAGCGTCGGACCATCCAGCGCCTCCAGCCGATCGGCATCGATGGTGAAGCGCCCGGCAATGTCATAGCGCTGACCGTCATCGATCGCGATCTCCAGCGCGACCGGTGCCAGCAGCCCGGCCTGCTCGAACGCGGCGAACATCGGCGCGCTCAGGCCATGGCCTTCATGAATGGTGCGCAGCGCATCGGCGACATGATCCAGATAGGGCGCGTTGCCGCCATGGGGCAGGAACAGCGCTTCGCCTGCCGCGCCGACGCGCGGATCGTTCAGGTCGACATGGATCACCGGATGATCCTCACCGTCGCGCTGCTGCATGCCGATCAGGAAAGGGCCGCGCCGATGGACGGCGGGCACATAGCGTGCGGTCCAGCCTCCGGCGTCGAGAAACAGATTTTCGTCGCGATCGAACCCCAGCAGCGCGGTGAGCTGCCAGGCGCCCTGGCCATCGCGCTGGATCAGGATCGGATATTCCCGCTGGATTGCGTCGATCTCGGTCGGGAAGATCAGGGTCTGGTTGACGGCATCCCCGAAAGCGGCGCCATTGCCCGGTGCGACCCGAAGCGCGGCATGGGTGATGGGATCGAGTATCATCGTGCTGGTCATGGAATATCCGGCGTGCCGCATGAACGGGCGGCCATAGTAGGGCGTCAGCGGCGCAGGAAAAGCCCTTTGCGAGACCCGCCCAGATGCAATTCTGCCCGACGCAATGCTGAAAGTCGGGGCCGCCCGGCAGGACGGCCCCGGCTCACCCCCTTAGAAGCGGAAGCGCCCACCCAACAGGAAGCGACGATCCAGCTCCTGCGCGTACCACAGGTTGCTCTTGTCGCGGCCATAGGTGCGGATGTCGCTCTCGGTCAGGTTGATCGCCTCGAACGAGACGGCAAACTGTTCCGACACATCCCAGCTGATGTTGAGATCGAGCTGGCCGAACGGGCGCACGAACACCGGATTGCGATCACCGCCGCCACGGTTGGACGACTGCAGGAACTTGTCGCGCCAGTTATAGGCGAGACGGGCCGACAGGCCGTTCTTGTCATAGATCAGCGTGGCGTTGGCGGTATCCGACAGGCCGACCAGCGCGAACTGGTCCTCACTCGGATCGGCGCCGACATCGATGCCCACGTCACCCCGGACCAGCGTATAGGCCGCCGACACACCGAAACCGGTATTGCCGAAGAAATGCTGGGCCGCGAGTTCGAAGCCCCAGATCTTGCCCTGCCGGTTGTTGATCGGCTGCGTAACCTCGAAATCATAGAGCGGGTCATTGGCGTCGGCGACCAAATCCACTCGGCGCAAAACCTGATCTGCAAAATCCTGGTCCAGCGCGCCATTGACGACATTCGCCTGGAATTGTTGCGACGCCGCCTGGATATTGCCGCCGGCCTCCTGCAACAATGCCGTCATGGTGAACAGGTTGACGTCGGTTGGATCGTAGCGAAGCCGCTGCAATTCCGCCAAGGCGGTGCCGGAACGCGATCCCGCCGCACCCGAACTGACGTCGCGCAGCCCGAACAGGTTGCGGGTCGTCTGACCGGTGCCGACGAAATTCTGCACCCGCTTTTCGAACACGCCCGCCGAGATGTAGCTCGACGGCTTGTAATACCATTCGAACGACAGATCGAGATTGTCGGAAATCAGCGGCGCCAGACGGGCATTGCCAGTCGACCCGCTGGCGACGCCGCCGAGCGCGATCGGACGCGGCGGCGTGCCGACCGACGTGGCGACGAACAGATTGCCATAATCGGGCCGGGCGATGGTCTTGCTGAACGAGAAGCGACCGATGAAATTCTTCGCCAGCTCGATCTGGAAATCCATTGCCGGCAGGAAGTTGTTGTAACTGCCGCTGTCGGAGATGGGTTCCACCTGGTCGGAGACGGACACGACGAAGTCATTGTCTGCCGTCCAGGTGATGCCGTTGGGTATGGCGATCAGAGACGTCGACTTGACCTTCGTGCGTTCATAGCGTGCGCCTACGACCAGGGTGGCATTGCGGCCGGCCAGTTCGCCCTTCCACGTCAACTGGCCATAAGCAGACCAGATGTCTTCTTTGACGCGATTATCTTCCCGGTTGGTGATGCCCACCGCGTTCCCGCGCGCCGTATAATAGGGCGACAGCGCATTATACAGGTCGACAGCATTGCCCTGGAACGCGACCAGTGTCGCCCCTTGGCCCTTGGCATCGAAATTGTCGAATTTGCAGACGAGGCAATAGGTCTGCAGGACGCCGGGCGCCTGGCTTTCAATGTCACCGACATTACCGATGCCCCAGTCACCCAGTGTCTGCTGCGTCTGGGTGCGGGCCTGCCGCATCTTGGACGTGCGATAATTGCCACCGACATCGAACCGGCTACCCAGATCATCCAGTTCCCAGCCGAGATCGGCCCGGATTTCGTTGAGCCGCTGGCGTTGCGAAGACGATACCGTGCGCCCCATCTGCGATCCGAGGTCGCCAAGATCGAGCTGGCCGTTCCCATTGGGGCCACGGCCCGGCACCGCATCATTGATGACAATCGACTGGACGGGAATGACACCGCTGAAATCCGCCGACTGCGACGCAACGACGGGCGCGCCTAGGCCGACCAGCGTCGAACTGACGCCATTGGGATTGTTCGGGGAGCTCTGCGCCAGGCCGGTATGGCCGTCGATCGACAGGGTGACGCGGTCGTTAATCTCCCACTTCGCGTTCAGGCCATAATCCTGGAGCCGGTTGCGTACCCCGCGATATGCCTGTTCGAAGGCCGCGTCCTTAACGCCCGCAATATTTTCCTGCAGAAATGTGGTGGTCGCAATGACGGGATTGCCGTCGAACTCCACCTGCGCGAACGGACGGTTGAACCAGTTGCCCTGGCTCGCCCGCTGTTCGCTCTGCTTATTCTGCGCAAACAAGGCATCGGCGGTGAACGTCAGCGTCTCGGTCGGACGGAATTGCACGACCGCCGATCCGTTGATGCGCTCACGCGAACCCTGCGAATAAAAATAGCTGCTGTCATTGGGCACCGACACCAGGGTATTCGGGTCGGTCGGCGCGTTTTTGATCTGGGTATTGGCGTTGACAAAGCCATTGGCCGGATCGGCAAACTGGCTGTAGCGGCGGATGTTCCAGCCATTGACCGTCGCGCCGCGACTCGAGAAATTGCGCTTCTGATAGCTGCCGAAGATCGACACGCCGAACACTTCATTCTCGTCGCGCCAGCTCAACAGGCCCGATGCTTCGGGCGTGATCTTGGCCGGATCGCTCAGGCTCTTCTCGACGCTGGTGTCATAGAGCGCCTTGACGCCGATCGTGCCGCTGAAGCCCGCCTCGCGCGCGTCGAGCGGCTTGCGGGTGATGACGTTGATCGATGCACCGATGCCGCCAGACGGGATCGCGGCGCGACCGGTCTTGTAGACTTCCAGCGTGCTGACGCCTTCCGACGCCAGGTTGCCGAAGTCGAAGGAGCGGCTGGTGCCCGACGAATAGTCGGCATTGGAGTCGCCGCCGACGGTGGTGACATTGGCCGAGGGGAGTGCCCGCCCGTTCAGCGTCACCAGGTTGAAGCCACCGCCAAAGCCGCGAACCGTGACCTGCGATCCTTCGCCATTGACGCGGTCGATCGACACGCCGGTGATACGTTGCAGCGATTCCGCCAGGTTCGTGTCTGGGAACTTGCCGATATCTTCGGCCGAAATGGCATCGACGACGCCGCTCGAATTGCGCTTGATGTCGATCGCGCGATCAAGGCTGGCGCGCACGCCGGTGACGATGATGTCGGCTTCGGCATTCTGTACGGCGGCGTCCTGCGCCTGCGCCATCGTTGGTGTAACGCTATACGTTAGCGCTATCAGAGACGCGCAGCGCATGAATCTGGAATATGGTAAACCCATTTCAGAATCCTCCCTTTTTTACAGCTCGCCCACATCGAGCCTTATTGGACGTTCATGCTAGCCTAATGGCCAGCGTTGTCAATTAAGATGCTATGATCGGTTAAAGTCCCTAAGGGTTTGATTTACAGATTTATATTTAACTGAAAATAATAGTTTTTTAGGTTTTATTGTGCATTGCAAAAAATATTCTACCAATGAGCATTTTTTGACTAAGCCAATTCTGCCCGACAATATTGCCGCAGAAATTCCCGGTGGCTGGGCATCTCCGCCACGACCCCGGCAATGTCCTTGCGCATGCGCGCCAGTTCCTCGCGCAGCTGCGGTTCGGGCATCATCGCCGCGACATGATGATAGCCGCGCGGGTGCATGCCTTGCCCCAGCAGCACCGACGACCAGCTGTCGACGCGGAACAGCTCATGCCCCAATTGATAGGCGCGACCATTGTCCTGCCACAGCGCCAGCCTTTCCTTCAGGCTGTCGGGTATCTCCATCGTCCGGCAATGATCCCAGAAGGGGGAATCGTCGCGCTGGGTCACATGATAATGAAGGATGATGAAGTCGCGGATATTCTCGAATTCCAGCCGTGACTTGCGGTTGAAATGGTCGAGCAGCGCGTCGTCGAACCCGTGGAAGGGGAAATCCTCGATCAGCCGCGTCACCGCCGCCATCATCAGGTGGATGCTGGTCGATTCGAGCGGTTCGATGAAGCCGCCGGCCAGCCCCAGGCCAACGCAGTTCTTGTGCCAGGCCCTGGTCCGCGTGCCGGTCTTGAACCGCACCAGCCACGGGTCGACGATCGGCTCCCCCTCAATCTCCGCCAGCAGGCGGGCATGCGCCTCATCGTCGGACATGAAATCGCTGGCGAAGACGAAGCCGTTGCCGTCACGATGTTGCAGCGGAATGCGCCAGCGCCAGCCCGCCTCATGCGCAATCGCCGAGGTATAGGGCTGGGCTGGACCATCGGAGGTGGACTGGACCGCGACCGCGCGGTCGGTGCGGATCCAATGGCCCCAATCCTCGAAGCCGACGCCCAGCGCCTCGCCCAGCAACAGCGATCGAAAGCCGGTGCAATCGATGAACAGGTCACCCTCGATCCGCGTGCCCGATTCCAGCACCAGCGCCGCGATATGGCCGCTCTCTGGCGCCAGTTCGACATTACGGATCTTGCCTTCGACCCGCTTCACCCCCGCCGGCTCGGCCAGGCTGCGCAGGAAGCGGGCATAGCGCGCCGCGTCGATATGATAGGCATAGCTGGGCGCGACCGAGCTGCTGAGCGACATGCGATTGGCCTCGCCCGCGACCCATTCCAGGCAATAGTCACCCAGTTCACCGCCAAAGCCCTGCGCCTTGGCATGTAGCCAGAAATGGTGGAAATCGGCCATCCAGCTCCATTGCAGCCCGATCGTACCGAACGGATGGATATAGCGGTCGCCGACCTGCCCCCAATTCTTGAACTCGATGCCCAGCTTCACCGTCGCCTGCGCCTCGGCCATGAAGCGGTCTTCGCGGATCTTCATCAACTGGTGGAAACCGCGGAAGGTCGGCACGGTGGATTCGCCCACGCCGATGGTGCCGATCGCGTCGGATTCGACCAGTGTGATGTCGATCAGCGGCCCCAGATGGCGGACCAGCGCGGTCGCCGTCACCCAGCCGGCAGTACCGCCGCCGGCGACGACAACCCGCTTCACCACCCGGTCGGACGTCGGAAAATCTGCATGCATGTCGGTCATTCCAGCGGAAGGGAAAACAGGATGTGGCGCCGCATCGGTCAGGCAGCACCGGGCGTGGCGACGGGGCGCGCGGCTGGGTCATCGTCCGGCCCTTCGGCAATCGGGCCACCCAGCCCCTTCCGGCGCGCCAGCCGGTCGATCGCCGGAACCGTCATCATCGTCGTCACGATCGTCATCAGCGCCAGCATCGCGAACAGTTCCGGCCCGATGATGCCGCGCTGCAGGCCGATATTGATGACCAGCAATTCCATCAGTCCGCGCGCATTCATCAGCGCGCCGACGGCGAGCGCAGTGACATTGTCCTGCCCGGTCAGCCGCGCCGCCGCCCAGCAGGCGCCCCCCTTGGCCAGGATCGATGCCGCCAGGATCGCCAGCGCGACCAGCGCCAGCGACAGGTTGCTCACCATCGTCAACTGCGTATTGAGGCCGGAAACGGTAAAGAAGATCGGCACCAGCAGGCCGATGGTCATCGGCTCCAGCCTGCGGGCCAGCCCCTGCGACAGGATGCCGCGCGGCATCGCCACCCCCAGCAGGAAGCCGCCGAACACCGCATGCAGCCCGGCCATGTCCATCGCCCAGGCGCAACCGCCGAACAGCAGCAGCACGATCAGCAGCATGGCCGGCGTGACCCGCCCTTCCCGCTCCGCCCAACGCGCCAGCGGCGCCAGCAGCCGGCTGCCCAGGAACAGCATGACGATCGCGAACAGCCCGCCGCCGCCCAGCGCCCGGACCGCGATCATCCCGTCGGCGCCGATGCAGGCGAGCAGGATCGCCAGGATCGACCAGGCGATCGCATCGTCGATCGCCCCGGCCGACAGTGTCAGCGCGGCGAGCGGCGTGCCGCCCAGCCCTCGTTCGCGGATGATCCGCGCCAGCACGGGAAAGGCGGTAATGGAAATGGCGACGCCGACGAACAGGGTCGCCTCGAACGGCGTGACCGTCGGCCCGAACAACCCCATCCCCGACAGCCAGGGGGTCAGCGCCACCGCGACCAGGAAGGGCGCGATGATGCCGCACAGCGATACCGCAATGGCGCTGCCCGCCTGAAGATGGAAATGCGCGCGGCGAAAGCCGAGGCCGACCAGGAACATGTAGAGGCCGATGCCGGCCTGCGCGACAAATTGCAGCAGCGGCCGGGTCTCGATCGGGAAGAGCAGCGCCTGGGCCTGCGGCGCCAGCCAGCCGAGCAGCGAGGGACCGAGCAGGATGCCCGCGATCATGTCGCCGATCACCCGTGGCTGGCGCAGGAACCGGCCGACCAGCCAGCCGGACAGGCGACAGGCGCCAAGAATGACGACTATCTGCACCGCCAACGCCGCGCCAACATGGACCAGATCCATGCACCCCTCCTTGCCCCTGTCCGGTGCATGGGAATCCCCGTTCCCCGCATCCGACCCGCTGGACAATGGCAGGATGGCGCAGGGGGACAAGTGTTTTTCGCACCCCGCCGCAAAAAATGGGAGCGCTACCCTCGATCGCGCCGGATCGCGGCCAGATCATCGGGCCGGTTGATATTGGGCAGGACCAGCCCCGGCAGCGTCACGGTGCGCGCACCAATCCGCGCCAGCCAGCCCCTGATCGACCGGTTATTGTCCTCCGCCAGATGCGCGTCCAGTTCGGGCGCCAGCGCGGCCGGCCACCAGCCGAGCAGTTGCTGCCCGTCGAGGATCGCCGCCCGCTCGCCGATCAGCAACGCGGGCAGGTCGGCGGGATAGAAGGGCATGTCGCATCCCGTGCTCAGCACCCCGGCAAAGCCATGGGCCTGGGCATGATGCAGCGCGGCGTTGAGGCCGCCCAGCGGCCCCATGTCCGGCCCCGGCCGGTCGGGCAGACAGAGTTGTCCGTCTTCAATCCGGCCACAGATCGCGATCGCCGCGACATGGGGAGAGAGCGCGTCGATCGCATGGTCGATCAGCCGCCGACCGTCGAGCAGCGCCGCCGCCTTGTCGCTGCCGAAGCGGGTCGCGCGTCCGCCCGCCAATATCGCGCCCAACAGCCTGGCCATGCCCGCCCCTCCTGCCGATCCGGTCCCATCCGCTTTGACATTGGCAGGGCATAGGGGCAAGGGTTCGCGCCGATGGCAGGCGCGCCCCGCGCGCCGCCCCTTCCCGGCGAGACCCCGATGCATCTGCATGATTTCGATATAGACCTGTTCCTGCGCGACTATTGGCAGCAAAAGCCGCTGCTGATCCGCAATCCCTGGGCGCAATGGAGCAATCCGCTGGCACCCGAGGAACTGGCAGGCCTGGCCTGCGAGGAAGGCGTCGAGTCGCGGCTGGTGGTGCAGGTGGACGGCGACTGGACAATGGAGCAGGGGCCGCTGGCCGAGGATCGCTTCGCCTCGCTCGGCGCCAGCCCCTGGACCCTGCTGGTGCAGGCGGTCGATCATCAGGTGCCCGATGTCGCGACACTGATCGCCCCGTTCCGCTTCATCCCCGACTGGCGGATCGACGATGTCATGGTCAGCTATGCCAGCGACGGCGGCGGCGTCGGCCCGCATTTCGACCAATATGACGTCTTCCTGATCCAGGGCGCGGGCCGCCGCCGCTGGCGCATCGGCCAGGCGTGCGACGATACCAGCCCGCTGCGCCCGCATGCCGACCTGCGCCTGCTCGCCACCTTCGACGCGACCGACGAATGGGTGCTGGAGCCCGGCGACATCCTCTATGTTCCGCCCGGCATCGCCCATGACGGGGTCGCGGTGGGCGACGACTGCATGACCTATTCGGTCGGTTTCCGTGCGCCGGCGCGCAGCGAACTGATCGAGGGCTGGACCGACCGGCTGCTCGAAGGTCTGGGCGAGGATGACCGCTATGCCGACCCCGCTCTGGCGCGCCAGGCCAATCCCGGCGAGATCGTGCCGGCCGCGCTGGCCCGGTTGCAGGCGATGGTGCTGGAGCAATTGGGCGATCCCGCCGGCTTCGCCCGCTGGTTCGGCGAATATAGCAGCACCCGCAAATATCCCGAGATCGACTGGTCGCCCGAAGCGGCGATCGACCCGGCCGCGATGCAGGCGCTGGTGGCGGAGGGCGCACCCCTGCGCCGCAATCCGGCCAGCCGCTTCGCCTTCGTCCGGGCGGAAGACGCCATATGGCTGTTCGTCGATGGCGCGTCGCATGACTGCACCGGCGCCTGCGCGGCGCTGGCGCAGCAATTGTGCGCGGACGAGGCGCTGGAGATCGACCCAGCGCTGGCCGACGACGATGCCGTGATCGCCCTGCTGGTGCTGCTCCACAATCAGGGCAGCATCGCGTTTGAGGATGATGAGGAGGACGACGCATGGGACGACTGATCCTCCTCAACAAGCCCTATGGCGTGCTGTGCCAGTTCAGCGACGAGCGCACCGGCCCGCCGCGTCCGACCCTGGCCGACTATGTCGACCAGCCCGGCGTCTATCCCGCCGGTCGGCTCGACCTCGACAGCGAGGGGCTGCTGCTGCTGACCGATGATGGCCGGCTGCAGGCGCGCATTGCCGATCCGCGCTTCAAGACGCCCAAAACCTATCTGGTCCAGGTGGAGGGCGACCCGGACGATGCGCCGCTGGCGGCGCTGCGGCGCGGCGTGCAGCTGAAGGACGGCATGACCCTGCCGGCGGAGGTCGAGCGGATCGACGATCCCGC
This sequence comes from Sphingobium scionense, assembly GCF_014197035.1. Lineage (GTDB taxonomy): Bacteria > Pseudomonadota > Alphaproteobacteria > Sphingomonadales > Sphingomonadaceae > Sphingobium > Sphingobium scionense. The sequence goes on from NZ_JACIEU010000025.1 coordinate 16,217, forward strand.
GCTCTGGCCGCGCGACCCGCCAGTGCGGTTCCGCAAGAGCGTGCCCGATTGCTGGCTGCGCCTCACCATCCGCGAAGGGCGCAATCGCCAGGTCCGCCGCATGACCGCGGCGGTCGGCCTGCCGACCCTGCGCCTGGTCCGCTGGCGCATCGGCGACTGGACGATCGACGACATCGCGCCGGGCACCTGGCGGGAAGCGCCGGCGATCCTACGCCAGGGCCGATAGAAGGCGCCCCTCCCGAAGTTCACAGTGTAAACGGGCTTTCGGGGCCTTTTGCACCGGCTTTGCGCCTGCGACGCGCCGGTCATGCACCTGGAACGCCTCCCCTCCAACAGAGGATGGGTCCGCGTGCCGCGCGCCGATCGCCCCCGCCACGCGCCCCTGACGCGACACCCACGCGCCGGTTGCGCACCGGACAGGCGCCGGGACGAGAAGCCGGGCAAATAGGAAAGCGCGCCGCCACAGGCCATCCAGACCCGCCCCGGCGGGCCGGCTTCACGCTCCAGTCCGGTTCAAGCCGACGCGATCAGAATGTCCCCTTGACCATATAGGTGAAGGTCGGCCCGATCAGGCGGTCGCGGCTTTCCGTCGACAGGATCGGCGACGCCCCCCGCACGCCTTCATAGATGGTGCGCTCCCGGCGCGAACGGGCGTTCAGCATGTTGCCGACCGTGAAGCGCATGGTCAGCCCCATCACATTCTTGTTCTCGATAAAGGCCGAGGCGAAGACCGGCCCCTCCCAGATGCGGTCGACCTGGTTGCGGCGATAGCCTGCCTGCTGGTGCATATAGGATGCGGACACGCCCGTCGCCCAACTGGTGGCGGGCACGTCATAGCGGAAATCGCCTTCAAATTCCCAGTCGACAAACTCGCTCCAGTTGCGCGTCTGCCCGGTGAAGGGATCTTTCAGCCCCGACGTCTGGTAGACGATCGAGGTATCGAGCCGCGCCCCCTTCCAGCCGATCGGATCGAGGTTGAGCGTATTGGTGGACACGATCGCCCAGGCCCATGCCTTGTCGATATTGCCCACCGCTTCGCCGGTCGCGCCGACGGGGATGATATCGACCCGGTCCTGCACATCGCGATAGATGAACTCCACCTTGGTCGAGCCCCATCGGCCCAGCCGCTTGTTCATCTCGGCGGTCCATGACCAATCCTGCTGCGGCCGCAGGTCGGCATTGCTGGCATTCTGGTTATTGTCGTCCAGGAAGGCACGCGCCAGAAAATCATAGAAATCGAGCTGCAGCACGCGCCGTTCCAGCTTGGCCGACAGGTCGAAGCTTTTGGTCGGCTTCCATGCCAGCGAGATCGATCCCTTGGGCCGGTCGAACACGCGGGTGATCCCGGCCGGGCCGGTCTGGGCGATCCGGGAATGTTCGGCACCCAGTGCGACCTGCACCGACAGCGACTTTGCCAGCGGGCGCCCGAAGCTCAATATGGCTTCATAACGATCCTCCTTCACCCCGCCGCTCGCCTCGGGGAAAGGCTGCGACGTGAAGCCGCCCTCGGTCGGATCGAACGTGCCGAGCGAGGCGATATTGTCGAGCGAATTATAGGCCGCCTCTGCCGCCAGCTGCCAGTCGCCGCCCAGCATCTTCCAGCTATATTCGCCGCGCGCGATCGTTTCCTCCAGCGTGCCGACCTGCGCATAGCGATCCCCGCTCGCGGCGCGGCCATCCAGCGGCGTGTCGATCACTTCCGAGGAATAGGGTTCATGGCTGCGCCGTTCGAGGCCGATCAGCTTCAGGCGGCCGGGTCCGGCGGCGAATTCGAAATCGCCGCTGAACTGATAATTCCAGCTGTCATTATCCTCGCTGATCCGGCGCAGACGATCGGGATAGACCGGCGAACCGGTCCGTTCGCTGCGTTCCCGATAATGATGCCAGATCTGCTGATAGCTCGCGCCGAAATGGGCGACCGAACTGCCCGGCCCGTCCCAGGTGAACTGCCCCGAAATCTTCGGCGCATCATGGTTCGACGTCCACACATCGTCACGCAGTTCGATCGCATCGCCGTTGCGCCCGCGGATCACCGTCTGGCCACCGGCGGCACTGCGCCGCGCCTCGTCATTGTTCAGCGCCACCTCATATTGCAGCGCCCCCGTGCTGCCGCTGACCGAAACATTGCCCCGCGTATAAAGTTCGTCAGCAAAATGCGCCCGCATCACCGGCCGCCACTCGAACTGGCCCGTCGTGCGGCCAGCCTTGTAGGTCAGATTGGCCACCTGGCCGCTCAGCCCCGGTATATCCAGGCTGGCGCCATCGACAATCTCGATGCGCTCGACATTGGCGGCCGGAATACGGGTGAGCTGGGTTTCCAGATCGTCCGACTTGTTGGATGGGCGCGCGCCGTTGAACAGCACATTGCTGGTCGCCTGACCCAGGCCGCGCCGTTCCTGGCTTTCCTTGATCGCGAAGCCCGGCACCCGCAGCAACATGTCCCAGGCATTGCGCGGGGCAAAGCGCTGGAAATCGGCCGGCGTATAGACGGCGCGTTCAGCCGGTCGGTTGGCGGCCGGATTTTCGACGATGGTCGGCTGCGTTTCGTCGCCGGACGCGGTCACATCCTGCGCGCGAACCGGTGATGACGCCAGCGCCGCCCCGATGGCGACGGCTGTTGCATGAATCTTGATCTGCATTCCCCTCTTCGCGCCGCTGTCTTATGCCGACAGTTGCACGCTCCCCCTGCTGTGCCTGTGCGGACCGGACAGCCGCTCTTGCCTGAGTCAGGCCCGGTCCTGCTCCGCTGCTGCTGGCCGCATTTTCAGCGCGTCGCACCAGCGGATCGACGAACAACATTGCGACGACGACAAATGTAGTTGTGGGCGATCCGTGCAACGACGCGACAGCACTTCACCCCTCCCGTTCGCGCGCCTTGACCTTGCGTATCTCGGCCAGCTGGCCCATCAAAATCGTCAACGCATCGCGCTCCGCCTGCGGCAGATCCTTCATCTCGAAATGGCGGATCAGCACTTCCAGCGCGTCGCCGATCCGGCCGATCTGCCGGCCATAGCTGCCGACCTCGTTCAGCACCGTGCGCTCAATGTCCGGGCGCGCCGTCTGGCCGAGCGCGATATTGATGAGCCCCACCTGACCGCCGCTCTGCGTCCAGGTCAGGGGATTGATCGCCTGCCACAACCGTTCGGGGGCCAATGCTACACTGAAAGGTTCCATGCCGTGCTCCTTGTCGGGGAAGGATGACGGAGGCGAAGCCTGCCATGGCCGCCGCATCGGGGCAAGATGCTGTCCTACAGCAGGCCGTCCTGCTATCCTTGCCACCCAGCCCCCGACTTTTCGATAGGATCGGCGGGGCGCAAGAAAATGTCAGAATGTGCGGGAAATGTGCGAAGTTAAGCGGATCATCTCCAACAAGGGACGCTTTTGCGTGGCCGGCCAAATGCCCGTGCCACTGGATTGCCGCCGGTCATGCGCTAAATAGCAACAAATGCCCCCAGCCACGCCCGATTCCACGCCCCTTCCGCCCGCCTGGGCCACGCTGCGGCGCTTCATCCCCTATCTCTGGCCGGCCGATGCGCCGGCCTTGCGGCGCCGGGTCGCGGTGGCGCTGGTGCTGGTCGCGCTGGCCAAGGTCATCACCCTCGCCATGCCCTTCGCCTACAAGGGCGCGATCGACCGGATGGCGCCGGGGCTGGAACCGGCCGCCGGCCTCGCCATGGCGCTGGTCGTCGCCTATGCCGGCGCGCGCTTTGGCGGCGTGCTGTTCGACAATCTGCGCAACGCCATTTTCGAGAAGGTCGGGCAGGAAGCGGGCCGGCGCCTGGCCGACGATGTCTTCGTCCATCTCCACCGCCTGTCGCTGCGCTTCCATCTCGACCGCCGCACCGGCGCCGTAACCAAGATCGTCGAGCGCGGCACGAAAAGCATCGACACGATGCTTTATTTCCTGCTGTTCAATATCGCGCCGACGGTGCTGGAACTGCTCGCCGTCTGCGCCATCTTCCTGGTCAAGTTCGGCCCCGGCCTGGTCGCCGCGACGCTGGCCATGGTCGCCCTCTATATCTGGTTCACCCGGCTCGTCACCGAATGGCGCAACCAGCTGCGCCGCGACATGGTCGACATGGACACCAGCGCGGTCGCCCATGCCGTCGACAGCCTGCTCAATTTCGAGACGGTGAAATATTTCGGTGCGGAGGAGCGCGAGGCGCGGCGCTACGGCACCGCCATGCGCCGTTATGCCAAGGCGGCGGTGAAGTCGGAAAACAGCCTCGCCTGGCTCAATATCGGCCAGTCGCTCATCACCAACCTGATGATGGGCGGGGCGATGGCCTATACCGTCTGGGGCTGGAGCCGGGGGCAATTTTCTACCGGCGACGTGGTGCTGGTGAACACGCTGTTGTCGCAGCTGTTCCGCCCGCTCGACCTGCTCGGCATGGTCTATCGCACCATCCGCCAGGGCCTGATCGACATGGAGGCGATGTACAAGCTGATCGACACCCAGACTGAAGTTGCCGACGTTCCCGGCGCCCCGGCGCTGCAGGTGGCGGGCGGCGCGGTTCGCTTCGACAGCGTCCGCTTCGGCTATGATCCCGAACGCGAGATCCTCCATGGCGTCAGCTTCGCGGTGCCGGCGGGCAAGACGCTCGCCATCGTCGGCCCATCGGGCGCGGGCAAATCGACCATCGCCCGCATTCTGTTCCGCTTCTACGATATCCAGGGCGGCACCGTGTCGATCGACGGGCAGGATATCGCCGCCGTGACGCAGGCATCGCTGCGCGCCGCGATCGGCATCGTGCCGCAGGACATGGTGCTGTTCAACGATACGGTCGGCTATAATATCGGCTATGGCCGCGAGGGCGCGCGCCAGGAAGAGATCGAGGCGGCGGCCAAGGCGGCATCGATCCACGACTTCATCCTGAGCCTGCCACAGGGCTATGACACCCGCGTCGGCGAGCGCGGCCTCAAGCTGTCGGGCGGCGAGAAGCAGCGCGTCGCCATCGCCCGCACCCTGCTGAAAGACCCGCCGGTGCTGGTGCTGGACGAGGCGACCAGCGCGCTCGACAGCCGCACCGAGACCGAGATCCAGACCGTGCTGCGCGACATCAGCCGCAAGCGCACGACATTGGTGGTGGCCCATCGCCTGTCGACCGTGGTCGATGCCGACGAGATCATCGTGCTGGACGCCGGCCGCATCGTCGAGCGCGGCCGCCATGCCGATCTGGTCCGCGCCGACGGCCTCTACGCCACCATGTGGACCCGCCAGGCGACCGAGCGCGACGACATGCCGCAGGAACCGGGGATCGAGGACATGTTCGAGGTCGCTCCGCAATAGCGGGTCAGCACGCGCTGATCTGGGCCAGCGGATCGAGCCGCGCCTGCCAGCCCAGCCGGTCCAGTTCGGGCGTGTCGGCGACCGCTTCGGGATGGCCCAGGCACAGCAGCGCGACGAAGGCCCAGTCGTCAGGCACCGCCAGCGTCCGCGCGACAAAGGCCGGATCGAGGATCGATACCCAGCCGAGCGCCAGCCCGCGCGCCCGTGCGGCCAGCCACAGCGTATGGATCGCCAGCACCACCGAATAGAGCCGGGTCTGCGGCATGGTCGCCGCGCCCAGCCCCGCGCCGGCCTGTGTCGTATCGTCGCAGAAGACGGCGATGATCTCCGGCGCCTCGCGCAGCCCGTGCAGCTTCAGCGCGCGATAGGCATCATGCCGGGTGGCGTCGGTGATCTGCACGGTGGCCCGTTCCCGCTCGGCATCGACATGATCGGCCAGCGCCGCGCGCAGCGCGGGCGTGCGCACCCGGACAAAGCGCCAGGGCTGGCTGTTGCCGACCGACGGCGCCAGCTGCGCCAGCGTCAGCAGCTCCAGCACCATCGACTCATCCAGCGGATCGGTGCGGAAATGGCGCGCGTCGCGGCGCCAGGTCAGCAGGTCGGTCAGGGTCGCGCAGAAATCGGGGGCGAAGGCCTGCATCAATATTCGATGCCGGCCTGCGCCTTCACCCCGCTGCGGAAGGGATGCTTGATCATCGTCATCTCGGTCACCAGGTCGGCGGCCTCGATCAGCGCCTCGGGCGCGTTGCGGCCGGTGACGACGACATGCTTCATCTCGTCCTTGGCGGTCAGCACCGCCAGCACCTCGTCCAGCGGCAGATAGTCATAGCGCAGCACGATATTGAGTTCATCGGCCAGCACCATCGCATAGTCGGGATCGGCGACCATGCGCTTCACCTCGTCCCACGCCTCGCGCGCCAGCGCGATGTCGCGGCTGCGATCCTGCGTGTTCCAGGTGAAGCCCTCGCCCATCGGCTTGAACTCGATTCTGTCAGGGAAGGCGTCGAACACCGCCTTCTCGCCGGTGGTCATCGCGCCCTTCACGAACTGGACTACGCCGACCTTCTTGCCATGGCCGATCATGCGCACGACCATGCCCAGCGCCGCCGTGGTCTTGCCCTTGCCCTTGCCGGTATGGACGATCAGCAGGCCCTTCTCCTGGGTCTTGGTCGCCATGATCTTGTCATGGGCGGCCTGCTTCTTCTTCATCTTTTCCGCATGCTGTTCGTCGGTGCGTTCGGCCATCGTCACTCTCCTGCAAGCTGGGCGAGCAGCATGCCCGCGCTGTTCGATCTGGGTTTCCACAGGCCGCGCTCCAGCGCCTCGGCCAGCCGCGCGGCGGTCTCGCGCAGGGCGGCGGGATTGGCGTCGGCCATGAAGGCGCGCACCGCCTCATCCTCGATGAAGGCGGCGTGGACGGCGTCGAATTGATGGTCGCGCACCGCATGGGTGGTGGCGGCGAAGGCGAAGAGATAGTCGACCGAGGCGGCGATCTCGAACGCGCCCTTGTAGCCATGGCGCATGACCCCGGCGATCCATTTGGGGTTGGTGACGCGGGCGCGGACGATGCGGCCGATCTCATCCTCCAGCGTGCGGATCACCGGCCGCTCCGGGCGGCTATGGTCATTGTGATAGCTGAGCGGCCTTGTGCCCTTCAGATATTCGATGGCGGCGGCGATGCCGCCTTCGAACTGATAATAATCATCGCTGTCGAGCAGGTCATGCTCGCGATTATCCTGATTCTGGACGACCGCATCGGCCTGGCCCAGGCGGGTGGCGAACAAGGCGCGTTCGCTGTCGCCCTCCACCCCCGCGCCATAGGCATAGCCGCCCCAGTCGAGATAGACTTGCGCCAGATCGGCGCGGCTGTGCCAGATCTTCTCGTCGATCATCGCCTGCAACCCCGCGCCATAGGCGCCGGGCTTCGATCCGAACACACGGGCACCGGCGCGGCGCGCGGCCTCCGCCGCATCGGCACCATCCGCCACCAGCGCCGCCTGTTCGGCGCGATGCCGGGCAGCGGCGGGATTATCCTCGTCCGGCTCGTCGAGCGCCATCACCGCGCGGGCGGCGCTGTCGATCAGGTCGATCTGTTCGGGGAAGGCGTCGCGGAAAAAGCCGGAGACGCGCAATGTCACGTCGACGCGCGGCCGGCCCAGCTCGGCGAGCGTCATCATCTCGAAGCCGACGACCCGCCCCGAACTCCATTCCCAGCGCGGCCGCACCCCCATCAGCGCCAGCGCCTGGGCAATATCGTCGCCGCCGGTGCGCATGTTCGCCGTGCCCCAGGCGGACAAGGCGATGGCGCGGGGATAGTCGCCCTCGCGCTGGAGATAATCGTCGACCAGCAATTGCGCCGATCGCTGGCCCAAGTCCCAAGCGACGGCGGTCGGCACCGCGCGGGTATCGACCGAAAAGAAATTGCGCCCGGTCGGCAGCACATCGGGCCGGCCGCGCGTCGGCGCGCCCGATGGTCCGGGCAGCACGAACCGGCCGTCGAGTCCCGCCAGCAGGGCCGCCGCCTCGCGCGGGCCACAGGCATCGACGCGCGGCGCCAGATCATCGGCGATCGCCGCCAGCACGGCGGCGCTGGCCGGGCCGACCGGCGCCGCGCCATCGACCAGAGCCGCCGCCAACAGTTCCAGCCGCTCGACCATGTCGCCATGGGTACGCCAGGCATCTGTGGATAAGTCCGTCATCGCCGCCGGATGCGGTCCATCCCACGGCGCACCCAGCACGCAATCGAGCGGATCGAAACCCAGCCCCAGATCATCGGCCAGCGCCCGCAGCAATGATGCCTGCCCCGGATGATCGAGGCCACGCGGCGTCCGCGCCAGCGCGATCAGCAGATCGCGCCGCAGTCGCCCCTGCGGCGAGGCGGTAAAGACATGCAGCCCGTCGCGGATCTGCAATTCCTTCAGTTCGCACAGATAATTGTCGATCGCGGCGAGCGCGTCGTCATCATCGCCGGCGGCCCCCGCATCCTTGTCCAACCCCTGGCTGCGGGCGAGGTCGATGATATCGCGGCGCAGCCGGTCGAGCCGGCGCGGGTCCATGCCGGCGGCAAGATAATATTCGTCCACCAGCGCTTCGAGCTGCTTGAGCGGCCCATAGCTTTCCGCCCGCGTCAGCGGCGGGGTCAGATGGTCGATAATGACGGCGCCGATGCGGCGCTTGGCCTGCGTCCCCTCGCCCGGATCATTGACGATGAAGGGATAGAGTTGCGGCACCGGTCCCGCGCAGATTTCGGGGAAGCAATCGGCCGAAAGCGACACCGCCTTGCCCGGCAGCCATTCCAGATTGCCATGCTTGCCGACATGGACCAGCGCCTGCGCGCCGAAATCCTGCGCCAGCCAGACATGGAAGGCGAGATAGGCGTGCGGCGGCGGCAGCGCGGGGTCATGATAGCTGCTCTTGGGATCGATATTATAGCCGCGCGCCGGCTGCACCGCGATCGCGACATGGCCGAAGCGATGGACGGCGAGGCGAAAGGCGCCGTCCCGCACGAAGGGATCGGCCTCGGGCGGTCCCCAGCGACCGACCATGGCCTCACGCGCGCTGTCGGGCAGAGCGGCAAGGGCGGCGCGATAGACATCGAGCGACAGGCTGACCTCGCCCGGCCGGTCGATCGACGCCCGGTCATTGGTGACGCCGCCGGTCATCAGCCGCATCAGCGCGGCGCCCTCGCGCGGGGCGGCGCCGATCGCATAGCCGGCTTCGCCCAGTCGGCACAGGATCGCGGCGGCGCTGGCCGGCGTATCGAGACCCACGCCATTGCCGATCCGGCCGTCGCGATTGGGATAATTGGCGAGCACCAGCGCGACCCGACGCTCGGTCGGCGCGGTGCGGCGCAACGCCGCCCAGTTGCGCGCCAGATCGGCGACGAAGGCGACCCGGTCGGGTGCCACGCGCGGCACGACGATACCGCACTGGGTCCGCGCGTCGAACCGCTCGGCCGCCTTGAAGGCGACGGCGCGGGTGAAGAGGCGGCCGTCCACTTCGGGCAGGGCGACATTCATCGCCAGATCCCGCGGGCCAAGGCCACGGGCGGACCCGCGCCAGCTGCCCTCCTCGACCCCGGCAAAGGCGGTCTGCAGGATCGGGCAGTCGGCCTGTTCCAATATGCCCGGCACGCGCGGCTCGGACGAAGAGGAAGCGGCGAAGCTGGTCGCATTGACGATGATATCGGGCGCGATGTCGGCCAGCAGCCCGCCGAGCCAGTCGCGCACGAACGGCTCGCGCAGCGCGCGGACATGCACGGCGGCGACATTGAAGCCGCGCGCCTGCAAGGCCACCACCATCGCATCGACCGCGCTCAGCGTGCCGGCCACCACCAAAGCGCGATAGAAGATCAGCAGCGCCACCGGCCGCCCCGGGATCCAGGTCGCGCGCAGTTCGGCCACGCCCGGCCGGTCATGGCCGGGCAGATAGATGCCCGCGTCGGCGATCGGCAGCGGATGGTCGGGTTCGCCCGCATCCGCACCGGTCAGCCGGGCGGCGCAGCGCAGGAAGGACAGCGCATTGGCGGTGCCGCCCTGGCGCAGATAGTCGCGCAACTGCTCGCGCATCGCTGCCGGCACGGTGGAGGCCAGATCCAGCGCCGGGTCGCCCTCGCGCCCGTCGGCGATCGCGGCGAAGGCGATGCCCCGTTCGCGCGCGACCTGCGCAATCTCGTCCACGCCATAGGGCCAGTAGCTCTTGCCGCCGAGCAGGATGACGCAGACGAAGCGCGCCTTGGCGATCACCTTCTCGACATAGAGATCGACCGAATAGGGATGCTTGAGCTGCAGCAGATTGGCCAGCCGCACACTCGGCGCATCATCGGGCAGGCGCGCGGCAGCGGCGGCGAAACAGGCGAGATCGCTGTCCGCCACGGTCAGGATGACAATGTCGCCGGGCGGCTGGTCGAGATCGATCGCTTCCTCGCCGTCGCTGATCGTTCCCGGCGTGGCGGACAGGAGATGCATCAGCCGAGCACGGCCTGGATGTCGGCCTCGATCGCGGCGCGGTCCAGCCCCTTCTGGCCGATCACCACCAGCTGGGTGCGGCGCGCTTCTTGCCCCTGCCAGGGGCGGTCGAAGAAATGCTGGATGCGCGGGCCGACCGCCTGCACCACCAGCCGCATCGGCTTGCCCGCGACCGCGACCATGCCCTTGACGCGCAGCACGTCATGGGCGGCGATCAGCGCGGACAGCGCCTGCACCAGCGTATCGGGATCGGCAACCGCATCGCCATTGACGACGAAGCTGTCAAAATCATCATGGTCATGATCTTCGCCCTCCGCCTCATGGTGTGAGGGGCGGGCGTCGAGATCATCCTCCGCCGCCGCGACGATGCCCAGCAGCGCGCCGATGTCGACCGCGCCATGGGCGGCGCGGACGATCTTCACGCCGGGCCGCGTTTCGGCATCGACCTGCGCCTCGACCGCGGCCAGCGTGTCGGCATCGACCAGGTCGCTCTTGTTCAGCACCACCATGTCGGCGCAGGCGAGCTGATCCTCGAACAATTCCTCCAGCGGGCTGTCATGATCCAGATTGGGGTCGGCGGCGCGCGCCGCGGCCAGCGCCGCCTCGTCGGTGGCGAAGCGACCGGCGGCGACCGCATCGGCGTCGATCAGCGCGACGACCCCGTCCACCGTGGCGCGGGTGCGGATGTCGGGCCATTGGAAGGCCTTGACCAGCGGCTTGGGCAAAGCCAGCCCCGACGTCTCGATGATGATATGGTCGGGCGGGCTCGGCCGGTCGAGCAGGGCGGTCATGGTCGGCAGGAAATCGTCGGCCACGGTGCAGCAGATGCAGCCATTGGCCAGCTCGACGATATCCTCTTCCGGGCATGCAGCGTCGTTGCAACCCTTCACCAGCTCGCCGTCGACGCCGACATCGCCAAATTCGTTGATGATGAGGGCGAGGCGGCGCCCCTGCGCATTTTCGAGCAGATGGCGGATCAGCGTGGTCTTGCCCGCGCCCAGGAAGCCGGTGATGACGGTGGTCGGAATCTTGGCAGATGCAGTGTTGGCCATGACAAATACTCGCGCGCCGGAGCAACCGGGGCGGGAGCGAACCGGGCGCGCACGCACGGCCGGCCCGCATCGCGGACGGGCGCTTGTTCGCCCGCAGATGCGTGACCGCGCGGCTCCAGCCGCCAACCTGTCGCTCAGACGGAACACCGTGCCCCGGCCATCCCCTGGACCAAAGCAAGAGCGACCTAAACGCCGGCAGGTCTCCTGGCTTGCGGGTCATAGCGGGAGGAACGGCCTTCCCAGGCCTCGCAGGATTTAGCGTCCGGCCCAGTGGCTGCTGATCCCGCAGCGGGGACAGCTTTGTTCATCACGCTCGCCGCTCACAGTTGCAGGGACAGCTGCGGACTTGGATGCCATGGCATCCGCACCGCCTTCCCATTTTAAGCCCCCGTGGGGGCACCGGCGCGATCATGTCGGGACGATGCGAAGCGCCGTCCCTGGGCCGGTTCCTAGTCGCTTTGGGCAGCGGTGACAATCCAGCCATCGGCGATGGCGAGCGGCCAGGGCGCAACGCGCTGGCCGACACAGGGTCCGCCGACACAGACTCCATCGTCGCGGCGGAACAGCGCGCCGTGCCAGCTACAGCGGATATGACTGCCATCCGGGGTCAGATAATCGTCCAACTGCTGCGCCAGCGGCAGGCCGGCATGGGGGCATTGGTCGACAAAGCCGGCGACATGATCGCCATCCCGCACGGCAAAGCCATGGAAGCGACCGGCGCGCATCTGCAGCACGAAATTGCGCGCCTTGCCGTCGGCGATCTGGTCGATCGGGCAGAGGCGCACGCCCGCTGGCGTCGCGAACAGGCGCGTGTCACTGTCGCTCATGCGTCGGCGTCGGGCTGGCGATCGGGGTGCGCGGCGGCAAAGGCGGGGAGCGCGCATGCCGCCGCGTCCACGGCGCACAGCCGCGGAAAGGGTGTCAGGTCGACGCCGAAGCGCCGGGCATTGTAGAGCTGGGGCACGATATGGCAGTCGGCGAAGCTGGGGCTGTCCCCGAAGGCATGGGTGCCGCCATGGCGCGCGATCAGCATTTCGAGCGCGGCCAGTCCCTCGCCGGTCCAGCGGACGATCCAGGCGCGGACCTGATCCTCATCGGCGCCAAAATCGTGCCGCAGCGCCTGCAACACGCGCAGATTGCCGAGCGGATGAATGTCGCAGGCGATGATGGCGGCCATGGCGCGAACGATCGCCGCATCGCCGGGATCGGCGGGCAGCAAGGGCGGCTGGGGCCAGCGCGCCTCGATCCATTCCAGGATCGCGCTGCTCTGCGTCAGCACGGTGGCGCCCGCGACCAGTGCGGGCACCAGCCCCAGTGGCGCGAGCGCCCGATAGTCGGGCGCGCGCTGCGCGCCGCTGCGCAGGTCATGGGCGACCTGCGCATAGTCGACGCCCTTCAGGGCCAGCGCAATGCGCACGCGATAGCTCGCGCTCGATCGCCAATAGCCGTGAAGGGTGAGGTCGCTCATCGCGCCGGCACGACCGTCGCGCGGCATTCGCCAAAGCCGATCGACACATTGCCGGGGGCCGACGCCGTGGCGCGCAGGGTCACCTCGTCGCCATCTTCCAGGAAGCAGCGCGTCTCGCCCGATGGCAGGCTGATCGGCTCGCGCCCGCCGCTGCTGATCTCCATCAGGCTGCCATAGCCGTCACGGGTCGGGGCCGAGATGGTGCCACTGCCCAGCAGGTCGCCCGGCATCAGGTTGCAGCCATTGGAGGCATGATGGGTGACGATCTGGCTGACGGTCCAGTACATGTTGCTCGCCGGCCCCTGGCTGAGCCGCATCGGCGACAGCTCCGCGTCGCGCATCGCCTGGGTGGAGAGATACACCTCCAAGGTCAGCGCCAACGCGCCATAAGCCTGATCGTCGGCATCGCTGAGGTAAGGCAGCGGCGCGGGATCCCCATCCGGCCGGGCCGGCTGGGCGATGCGGAACGGGGCCATCGCCTCGGGCGTCACCACCCAGGGCGAGATGGTCGAATGGAAATTCTTGGCCAGAAATGGCCCCAGCGGCTGATATTCCCACGCCTGGAAATCGCGCGCCGACCAGTCGTTGAGCAGGCAGAAGCCGGCGACATGATCGGCCGCCTCGCCGATGGGGATCGGGCTGCCCAGATCATTGCCGGCGCCGATCCACACGCCCAGTTCCAGCTCATAGTCGAGCCGGGCGGTCGGGCCGACCAGCGGCACCTCGGCGTCGGGCGGCTTGCGCTGACCACGCGGCCGGACCAGCGGATCGCCGGACGGGCGGATCGAGGACGCCCGGCCATGATAGCCGATCGGCACATATTTATAATTGGGCAGCAGCGGATTGTCGGGCCGGAACTGGCGGCCGATATTGTTGGCGTGATGGATGCCGACATAGAAGTCGCTATAATCGCCGATCCGCGCCGGCAGGTGCAGCGTGCAGTCCGCCGCCCGGTGCAGCAGCGGCTCGACCGCCGGACGATGGGCCGGGTCAGACAGCAGCGCGCTGATCCGGCGGCGCAGGGCGATGCGCTCCGCCACCGGCAGCGCCATCAGCGCATTGAGCTGGCCTTCCAGCAGCGGCGCGCAATCGATCAGCCCGGCGCCGACACAGGCGGCCAGGTCCAATATCGCGTCGCCGATCGCGACACCGGCGCGCGGCGCCTCGTCCGCGGGCGAAAACAGCCCATAAGGCAGATTCTGGATCGGGAAGTCGCCATGATCCTGCGCGCTCGCAACCCAGCTGGTGCGGGCGGGATCATGGGTTTCGTCGGTGTGCCAATAGCTCATGGGGTCTCGTTCATCGGGGGAAGCTGGGCCTTGCGAAAGCCGGACCAGCAATCATCATAATCGGGTTGCAGCAGCGGGCTTTCCATCGCCCAGCGCGTCGGGCGCAGCACCATCCGGCTTTCGAACATGAAGGCCATGGTGTCGGCGATGCGCTGGGGCGCGAGGTCGGCGGCGATCGCCTTGTCATAGCTCGCCCGGTCGGGGCCATGGCCGGCCATGCCATTGTGCAGCGACGCGCCGCCGGGCGCGAAGCCGCCCGCCTTGGCATCATATTCGCCCTGGATCAGGCCCATCAGCTCGCTCATCACATTGCGGTGGAACCAGGGCGGCCGGAATGTGTCCTCCGCCACCATCCAGCGCGGCGGGAAGATGACGAAATCGATATTGGCGGTGCCGGGCGTCTCGCTCGGCGATGTCAGCACCGTGAAGATCGACGGGTCGGGGTGGTCGAAACTGACCGTGTTGATCGTGTTGAACCGGGTGAGGTCATAGCGCAGCGGCGCCAGATTGCCGTGCCAGGCAACGACATCGAACGGGCTGTGATCCAGCATAGTTATCCACAGCCGTCCCATGAATTTCTGTACCAGCGTATAGGGCCGCTCGACATCCTCGAATGCCGCGACCGGCGCCTCGAAATCGCGGGGGTTGGCGAGGCCATTGGCGCCGATCGGGCCGAGATCGGGCAGGCGGAAGGGCGCGCCGTAATTTTCGCAGACATAGCCACGCGCCGCGCCCTCGGTCAGTTCGACCCGGAAGCGCACGCCGCGCGGGATCAGCGCGATCTGCAACGGCGCAACGTCGATCACACCCAGTTCGGTGACGATGCGCAGCGTGCCCTGCTGCGGCACGATCAGCATTTCGCCATCGACACAGACGAAGGCGCGGTCGATCATCGAGGCGGTCGCGGCATAGAGATGCACGGCGCAGCCCTGGCCCGCCGCGACATCGCCATTGCCGGCATAGCTGGTGAGGCCATCGATGAAATCGATATCGCCCGTAGGCAAGGGTAGCGGGTTCCAGCGCAGCCGGTTGGGCGATGGCGGCACGTCGTCGAACGGCGCACTGCGCAGCAAAGTTGCAGCATCATAGGGCACGAACGGCGGATGCGACGCCGCCGGCCGCATGCGATAGAGCCAGCTGCGCCGGTTCTCCGCGCGCGGCGCGGTAAAGGCGGTGCCCGACAGCTGCTCGGCATAAAGGCCATAGGGCACGCGCTGGGGCGAATTGCGCCCCACCGGCAGCGCTCCGGCCACCGCCTCGGTCGAAAAATGATTGCCGAAGCCGCTCATCATCGGGGGCAGCACATCATTCATCGACGGTGATCACGCCGCGACGGATCTGGTCCAGCTCGATCGATTCATAGAGCGCCTGGAAATTGCCATTGCCAAAGCCTTCGTTGCCCTTGCGCTGGATGATCTCGAAGAAGATCGGGCCGAACATCGTCTCGGTAAAGATCTGCAGCAAAATGCCCTCCTCGCCGACATTGCCGTCGATCAGAATGCGGTTGCGCTTCAGTCGTTCCAGATCCTCGCCATGGCCCGGCACGCGCTGGTCGACCAGCTCATAATAGGTCTCGATCGTGTCCTGCAGCCGCACCCCGCGCGCGCGCAGCCGCTCGACCGTGTCATAGATATTGGCGGTGGTGAGCGCGATATGCTGGATGCCCTCGCCATTATAGTCGCGGATGAACTCCTCGATCTGGCTCTTGTCGTCCTGGCTCTCGTTCAGGGGAATGCGGATCGCCTTGTCCGGGGCGATCATTGCCTGGCTGAACAGACCGGTCGCCTTGCCCTTGATATCGAAATATTTCTGCTCCTCGAAGCCGAAGAGGGTGCGGTAGAATTCGCTCCACACCCGCATTTGGCCGCGCTTCACATTGTGAGTCAGATGGTCGAGCAGGTCGAGGCCGACATTGTTGCGCGCCTCCGCCTCCTGCCAGCCGGGAAATTCCGCCCAGTCGGCATAGGGATCGCCATCATCGGCCATGAAATAGAGATAGGAACCGCCAATCCCCTGGATCACGGTGTCATTTTCGTCCGTCGGCTTGCCGCCATGGTCAAGCGCCCAGCGCAGCGCGGCGTCGGGATCGGCAACGCGAAAGGCCATGGCGCTGGCCGAGGGGCCATGTTCGCCGCGAAAGGCGGCAACGCGCCCGGCATCGTCGCGGTTCAGCATCAGGTTGATCCGCCCCTGCTTGTAGCGGGTGATATTCTTGGTCGGGTGCCGGTGGGTCGCGGTGAAGCCCAACTGCTCGAACTGGGCGGCCATCTTCTCGGGCTCGGGCGAGGTGAATTCGACGAACTCGAAGCCGTTGAGGCCCAGCGGGTTAGCGGGATCGATGGTCATGACAGGGTCCTCAGGCAGAAGGCAGATGCGGCGAAAGGCCGGCGACAAAGGCGGGGATGGCGTCGAGCCGCAGCCCGGCGATGTTGATGCGGCCATTGCCGGCCATGTAGATGCCATGGTCGGCGCGCATCGCGGCGACGGCGGCGGCACTGACCGGCAGCATCGCGAACATGCCGCGCTGGCCGGCAATGGCGACAAGCTGCGGATGGGCCGCCACCAGCGCGGCACGCAGCGCATTGATGCGGGTGCGCATCTGGTCCAGCTCAGCCATCCATTCGGCGCGCATCGCCGGGCGTTCCAGGATGGTGCGGACGATCGCCGCGCCATGATCGGGCGGCATCGACCAGATGCCACGCGCCAGCGCGACGATGTTGGAAAAGGCGAGCGTAGTCAGCGCCACATTCGCCCCCTGCACCCACAGCGCGCCCACCCGCTCGCGATAGAGGCCGAAATTCTTGTCGCAGCTATAGGCGACCAGCGCATCGGGCACCGTGGCCAGCATCTGCCGCGTGGCGGCGGCGTCCGCCTCCAGCCCGTCGCCCAACCCCTGATAGGCGAGGTCGATGAACGGGATCAGGCCGCGCGCCGCGCACAGATCGGCGATCGCCGCCCATTGTTCGGCGCTGAAATCGACGCCGGTCGGATTATGGCAGCAGCCATGGAGCAGCAGCACGTCGCCGGCTTGCGCGGCGGCCAGATCGGCCAGCATCGCGTCGAAATCGACCGCGCCCGTGCCGTCCAGGAAACGGTGTGAGGCCAACGTCAGCCCGGCCTCGCGAAAGATCGGCGCATGATTGGGCCAGGTCGGATCGCCGATCCACACGGTGGCGCCGGGCCGGGCGCGGGCAATCAGGTCGGCGCCCAGCCGCAGCGCGCCGGTGCCGCCGGGCGTCTGCACCCCGGCGATCCGATCGGCCCCCGCCAGCGGACCAAAGACGATGCCGGCGAGCAGATCGACAAAGCCCGTGTCGCCCTCCGGCCCCAGATAGGATTTGCTGCCCTGCTCGGCCAGCAGCACCGCTTCGGCCGCCTTCACCGCGCGCATCACCGGGGTCGCGCCCGCTTCGTCGCGATAGACGCCGACGCCCAGGTCAATCTTGTCGGCGCGCGGATCGGCGCGATACTGCGCGATCAGTCCCAGCAGCGCGTCGGGCGCCTGGCGATCGAGCGCACCGAACAGGGACCGGCCGGGCGCCGGGGCAAGAAGGGTCGTGTCTGTCATATAACCTCGGGAGCGCGGGCACGGGCATAGGCCTGGGTGCCCTGTGTGTAGATGATGTCGGTGTCGGCGATCGCGTCGGTCGCAAAATCAGGCTGCCCCGCCAATTGCGCATAGAGCGGGGCGAAGTCGGTCTCGACCGTCTGGCGCAGCAGATCCTCGAAACTGTCGATGACGAAATAGCTCTGCTGATAATCGTCGATGCGATAGCGGGTGCGCATCAGCCGCCTGAGGTCGAAGCCGAGGCGATGGGGCGAGGGATCGTCGAGCGCGAAGACGGATTCGCCATAGGAGGAGACGATGCCCGCGCCATAGAGGCGCAGCCCCTCGGGTCGGCGGATGAGGCCGAACTCGACCGTGTACCAGTAGAGCCGGGCCAGCCGCTCGATCGCGCCCAGATCGGCGGCGCGCAGGCCCCCCTGGCCATAGGCCTGCATATAGTCGGCAAAGACCGGGTTGGCGAGCAGCGGCACATGGCCGAAGACATCGTGGAAAATGTCCGGCTCCTGCAGATAGTCGATCTGGTCGGGGGTGCGGATGAAGCGGCCGGCGACGAAGCGGCGATTGGCCAGATGCTCGAAGAAGACCCGATCCGGCACCAGCCCCGGCACGGCGACCACCTGCCAGCCGGTCGCCCGCATCAGCCGATCGGACAGTTCCTCGAAATTGGGGATGCCGGGGCGGTTGATGCGCAATATGTCGAGCCCGGCCATGAACTCGGGCACCACCCGGTCGGGCAGCATGGCGGACTGGCGCGCGAAGAGCGTGTCCCACATCGCATGTTCAGCCGCGCTGTAGCGGCCCCACGCCTGCGAGATCGTCCAGTCGGCCGCAGCGCCTGCGGGTGGCTCAAGCTCCTCTACCATCACGCCAATCTCTCACAGACCGGGCGTAATTGCCTTTCAATCGGGCAGGATTTACAAAGAATTTTGGAAAGCCAATTCACCGATCGGCGATATCATGAACAAATCCGTCAATCTCGATGCACTCGACCGCCGCATCGTCGCAGAGCTTCAGCGCGACGCCTCGCTCAGCAATGCGGACCTGGCCGAACGGGTCGGCAGCACCGCCCCGTCCTGCTGGCGGCGGATCAGGGCGCTGGAGGAAATGGGCGTGCTCAAGGGCGCGGTGCGCCTCGCCGATGCCGAGAAGCTCGGCCATGCCGTCAACATATTGTGCAGCGTGCGGATGAAGAGCCACACCAGCGAAAGCGTCGACGCCTTCCACGCCTTTGTCGAGGCGCATCCCCAGATCATGGAATGCTACCTCATGTCGGGCGAATGGGATTATCTGATGCGGGTCGTGGCCTCCGACGTCGCCGATTACGAGCATTTCCTGATGCGCAACCTGCTCAAACACCCCTCGGTCGGCGGCGCCTCCTCCCACTTCGCCCTGTCGGTGACCAAATTCACCACCGTCCTGCCGGTGGGGGAGGTCGGGCGCTAGGCAAGGTGCCTAGTTCGACACATCAGGGCATTGGCCCGGGCGCTTTTCTTCCTGGCCGGCCTTGAACCAGCGGGTCGACTGGGCATCGACGGATTCGTCATAATAGCAGATTTCGGCGGTGCCGCTGGCGGGATCGACCAGGGTGAGCCATTGGTGCGGGCCGCAATTATGGGTTTCGCAGGACCAGGCCGCGACCTTGCCATCGACGGTGGCGATCGGCGAGGACGGGCCGCCATCCTCCAGCACCCATGTGCGCACCGCCTTGTCCGCAACCGCCGCCTTCACCGCCGCGACTACGGCGGGATCGTCGTTCCAGCTATGCGCGCCGACCTTGTCGAAGGGATATTTGCCGACATATTTGCCAAAGGCGTCCGCCGCGGGCGCGGCAGCATCGGTCGTGTTGGCATGGGCCATGGCATTTTCGACAGAGTTGACCGCATTGTCGGCGGCATTGTCGGCCGGGCTGCTCTTTTCGCTGCTGCAGGCGGCCAGCGCCGCAGACAGGATGACCGGCAGGGTCAGGACGGTCCAGAGGCGGTGGCGGGTCATCGGCGGTCCTTTGCTGGAGGAGAATGAACCCATGGTGGGGTGGGACGCGACGGGGAGCAAGCGCGATTGCGCGGCGGGCGCGGAAAACGCCGGCTGATCCGTCTGGAGGGGCAGATGCCCCCCCCCTTGCGAAAGGCCCCCTGCCCGATGCGTTTGCCCCCTGCCCTGATCCTGCTCGCCAGCCTGGCCGCTGCGCCGGCCACCGCCCAGACGGCAGCGCCCGCCGACGGTCCGCTGAAAGTCGAAAATTATTATCGCGTCAAATGGGGCGGAATGGGCCAGTTCCTGACCGCCTATCACAAGCAGCATGAGGCGTTGCTGCGCGAGATGATGCGGCAGGGCTATATTACGCAAGTGACGGTCGAGATGCCCTTCACCCATATGGGCGGCGGCACGCGATGGGATGTGCGCACCACCATCGTCTACAAACATGGCGCCGACGGCGTGGGCGCGGGCGAAGCCTATAAGGCCGCGATGGCCGCGGCAAAGGCGCGGATGTTCCCCGACAAGGCGGCGTTCGATGCCGAGGAAGCCAGGCGCATGGCGGTGACCGAGGATCATTGGGACGTGGTGCTGGAACCCGCGCCATAAGGATCGGCAGGCCATTTGGGGGCATCGCTGCGGCGGACCGTGAAGCTGTCGCGATTCATGGGTCAATTGCCCCCTTTTCCTTTGCCCGAAGCCACGCCATGTTGGGGCGGAGTAAAGTGCATCGCGGGAGGCAGGCAAACGCATGTTCGGCGCATTGTGGAATCGAATCTTCGGCAAGACCAACGCCCCCGAGCAAGAAGCAGCCCTTCCCCCCTATGATCCGCTCGCGGCGCTGCGCGACCAGGTGTGGCGCGATGTCGCTGGCGGCTTTCACGACGATGATGCGGTCCTGACCGCCGCGCATGACGCGTTCGAGGAGGAACTGCCCGGCCCGACGCTGCGCCGCGAGGCTTCGGCAGCGCTGCGCCAGGCGCTGGCCGAGCATCGTGCCGCCGAAAAGGCCTGGCCCGACATGACCGATTGTGACCGGCTGGACGCGGCCTTTGCCGCGCTGGAGGCCGAGGGCGTGATCGCGCGGCAGAATTTCACCTGTTGCGGCAATTGCGGCGCGATCGAGATATGGGACGAGATCGAGGAAGCGATATGTGAAGGCCGCCCGGCCGAGGGCTATGCCTTTTTCCACATGCAGGACACCGAAGCGGCGGTCGAGGGCGAAGGACTGTATCTCAACTATGGCGCCTGCGCGGCGGGCGAAGCGGCGGCGCTGGAGATTGGTCGACGGATCGTCGCGCAGCTCGATGCCCATGACCTGGCGGTCGATTGGGACGGCAGCTGGAGCATGCGCATCCAGGTGGTGCTGGACTGGAAAAAGCGCCGCACCCTGCGCATGCTGGAGGCCTGAACCGGCGGCGCCTGCTGCGCGCCGACCGTCACCATATCTCGATGCTCGGGTGGAAACCGCCCTCCTGCCCGCTATGGGTGGCATGCATGTTGATGCGCGCCGGCACGAAACTGGTGCCGCGATATTCGGGTATGATCTCCAGCCGGTCGACCAGTCCTTCACGGGTGAAGCGCTGCAGCGTGCCGGTAATCTGGTCGAGCGCCGCGCCGGCCTCCGGCGGAACATAGCTGATATTCGCCTTGCGCTTCGGCCCGCCCAGACGGATCGGGAAGAGATAGATGCGCACCAGCGCCCCGGTCGCCACCAGTGCCTCCGCCTGATCGCGCGAGGTAACATGGGCAAAATCCGGTTTGGCGGATGCCGGACCCGGCACGCCGACGAAGATCGCGGCGAGCAGCAGCGGCAAGAGCAACGTGAGACGATGAACCATGGACTTCCTCCCCTGAGGATGAATCATGTTCATTATTTGTTCTCATATTTTCGGCGATCCTGCAAGGCAGATCTTGGCGAAAGGCTCAGGGTCACGCCCGAAGTTCACAGCGTTATCGACCTTTTCGGGGGATTTGCGCCGCTTTTGCACCGGTTGCGCGTCACCCAAGCGCCTGTCGTGCATCATAATGCGCCACCGGAGCGACGCATAACGCGCCCATGATGCCCCGGTGACGCGACAGTCACGCACCTGTTCTGCACCGATTTGCCTCAACGACGCGTCGAAGCCTGGGGGCGAAGCTGGGTGGCGATCGGGTCGGCCATCGCCTGGGCATGCAGCGCCAGTGCGTTGCTCCAGTCCCGGTCGAAGGCGGTGCCGGCCAGCCGGCGGCGCAGGCGATGCGCGCTGGAGGGCGACATGCCGACCATGCGCGCGGCCTGGGCCACGCTGCCGCTCTGATAGAGGGCGGTCAGGAAGGTCCGCTGCCGGACCGGGGTCCAGCGGGCGGGGGTGAAGATCGCCGGCGCGGGCTGCGCGGGCGGGCGAGCGGGGAGGTTCTGTGTCATTCCCCAGGGTAGATCAGAGGATCGCCGTGTAGGACAGGGGATATTGGCGCCGGAGTGTCAGGGGGCGAGATGGTGGATATCTTGCAATTTTGTACATAATTTGGTACACAACTTTCATGCAGACCCTCAGCGTTTCCGAAACCCGCGCCAATCTCAAGGCCGTGCTCGACCGTGTCGTTGCCGACAAGGCGCCGATCCAGATCGTGCGGCCCAAGGGCGAAGGCGTGGTGATGATTTCGCAAAGCGAATGGGAAGGCATGCAGGAGACGCTGCACCTGTTGGCATCGCCCGCCAATGCCCAGCATCTGCTGGAGGGCATCGGGCAACTGGATGCCGGGCTCGGCGAGGAGCATGAGCTGATCGCGCCGTGAAGATCGTCTTCGGGGGCCAGGCCTGGCGCGACTATGTCGCCTGGGCAGCGGATGATCCCAAGGTGTTGGCGCGGATCAACGCGCTGATCGAGGAATGCCGCCGCGATCCGTTTCGCGGCACGGGCAAGCCGGAGCCATTGCGGCAGAATCTGGCCGGCTGGTGGTCAAGGCGCATCACCGGCGAGCATCGGCTGGTCTATCGGGTCAGCGGATCAGGCGACACGCAGGCGCTGGAAGTGCTGAGTTGCCGGTATCATTATTGAGAGGGCATCTGAAGAAAGCAGGAACCAGCACGTACACGGGACATGCCATCCGCATCAGGATCAGGATCAGGATCATACCTCCGGCCCATGGCCATAGTGCCGAAATATTGTCATGAGCTGATCCGCACTGATCCCGTTTTCCTGGGCAAGAGCCAGAGGATGATCGTTATCCATGGCCCAGAGAAGCGGGCGCTGCCTGCCGGGGCGAAGTTGAACCCATACGCCCAACGGATCATCCTCGACAAAGTCTGCCATTCGATTGCAGAGCCAACCGCTCCATAATTCCTCCTGCGAGGGGCGCGGCGAATCGAAGGCGTCCACATATTTCTCGAAATTTTGCCGGGACAGGGTCGACCAGCAGCCAAAGCCGAAATCATCGGCCATGCCATGAACGGGAATGGTCATCACGGCCCGAACGAAGAAATGCTCTCCGTTCAGAACGCAAAAATCCTCCGACAGGAAATCCCCGTCCATCCTGAGCGCACCGTTAGCCTCATAATCAGTGGCATGCGGCCAAGGGTCAGGGGCATTTGCGGCAAGATCGAAGGGCCAGCTATGTTCCCGGTCACAATTGACACAGCGCCAACGCCCCTGATGCAACTGTTCGGATGATGAGCGACTAGGCGCAGTCGGGCGCAGCCTATCCCAGAAACGCTGCGCCCAATTCGACATCAATCATGCTCCCTGCCACCGGCGCCCATATAGAGTTCGCTGCCGGTTTCCTTGAAGAGTTTGCTCATCTCTTCCATGCCTTTCAAGGCGGCGGCCTTGCTGGCTTCCGCCACTTCCGCGCCGGTGAGGCCCGCCGCGAGGAAGCCGTCGGCGGGCTGGTTCTTCTTTGCCGCGAAATCCCTCACTTCCTGCGTGATCTTCATCGAGCAGAATTTGGGGCCGCACATCGAGCAGAAATGGGCGCTCTTGGCGCCTTCGGCCGGCAGGGTCTGGTCATGATATTGTTCGGCCGTGTCGGGGTCCAAGGACAGGTTGAACTGGTCGCGCCAGCGGAATTCGAAGCGGGCGCGGCTGAGCGCGTCGTCGCGGACCTTGGCCGCCGGATGCCCCTTGGCGAGGTCGGCGGCGTGGGCGGCGAGCTTGTAGGTGACGACGCCGACCTTCACGTCATCACGGTCGGGCAGGCCCAGATGCTCCTTGGGCGTGACGTAGCAGAGCATCGCCGTGCCATACCAGCCGATCTGCGCCGCACCGATCCCGGAGGTGATATGGTCATAGCCCGGCGCGATGTCGGTGGTGAGCGGCCCCAGTGTGTAGAAGGGCGCTTCGCCGCAGACCTGGAGCTGCTTTTCCATATTCTCCTTGATCTTGTGCATGGGCACATGGCCCGGCCCTTCGATCATCACCTGCACATCCTGTTTCCAGGCGCGGTGGGTCAGTTCGCCCAGCGTATAGAGTTCGGAGAATTGCGCTTCGTCATTGGCGTCGGCGATGGAGCCGGGGCGCAGGCCGTCGCCTAGCGAATAGGCGATGTCATAGGCCTTCATGATCTCCGTGATCTCGTCGAAATGATCGTAGAGGAAGCTCTCCTTGTGGTGCGCAAGGCACCATTTCGCCATGATCGATCCGCCGCGCGAGACGATGCCGGTGACGCGCCTGGCCGCCATCGGGATGTAGGCGAGGCGCACGCCCGCATGGATGGTGAAATAGTCGACGCCCTGTTCGGCCTGTTCGATGAGGGTATCGCGGAAGATATCCCAGGTCAGATCCTCGGCGATGCCGCCGACCTTTTCGAGCGCTTGATAGATGGGGACGGTGCCGATCGGCACCGGCGAGTTGCGGATGATCCATTCGCGCGTGTCGTGGATGTTGCGGCCGGTGGAGAGGTCCATCACCGTGTCCGCACCCCAGCGAATCGACCAGACCAGCTTGTCGACTTCGGAGGCGACGTCGGAGGCGACCGCCGAATTGCCGATATTGGCGTTGATCTTCACCAGGAAGTTGCGGCCGATCGCCATCGGCTCGGATTCCGGGTGGTTGATGTTGCTGGGGATGATGGCGCGGCCGCGCGCGACTTCATCGCGGACGAATTCGGGCGTCACATAGTCGGGGATCGATGCGCCCCAGCTTTCGCCGTCACGGACATATTCGGCGAGGCGGGCGCGGCCGAGATTTTCGCGCTCGGCGACATATTCCATTTCGGGCGTGATGATGCCGCGGCGAGCATAATGCATCTGGGAGACGTTCATGCCGGGCTTAGCGCGCAATGGGCGCTGCACGACATTGGGGAAAGGCTGGACGCCGCCCGAGCGATCGGGGCCTTTCAGGCCATTATCTTCCGGCTTGGTCTCCCGCGCGTCATAGTCCTCGACATCGCCGCGCTCGCGGATCCAGTCACGACGCAGCTGCTGGAGGCCAGCCATGATGTCGATATGGGCATCCGGATCGGTATAGGGGCCGGAGGTGTCGTAGACGCGGACCGGCGGCTCGCCGCTGCCCGGCTCCAGATGAATTTCGCGCATGGCGACCCTGCGCGGGCCGACATGGATTTTCCTGGAACCCCGGATCGGGCCGGTAGTGACGCGCATTTCGGTGCGGGCGGGGACGTCTGCCATATCTTCTCTCTCCTTCAGGCGGAAAGAGAGTGCGGGCGGTGTCACGGGACGAGTGGCACGACGCGCTTCCCTCCCTACGCCAGTGTCAACTGGATCAGGTTCAGCGGGTCGCGGCCACAAAGCCACCTCTCAACCGTCTGCGGACGGTCCCCCGGGGATATGGGCAATGGATAGCGCAAGCGTGGCGACAGGGGAAGCCCTTCGCGACCCGCTTGCCTTGCGCCGGGGCGATGGAGATCATAATTGGAAGCTGATCCAGCAAGAGGCCGATCGTGCAGAACAGCACCCAATCCCATCCTGATTCCGAAAAGACGCGGCGCAAGGCGTTGCGGCACGAGATGCGGATGGTGGCGGTGCGGCCGCGGCGCTGGGGATTGTGGCTGCTCACCCTGGGCGCGCTGCTGCTGATCCTGCCGTCGGCCTTTGGCGTTCACAGCCTGATGGGCTGGTCGCCGATGCTGCTGGGGCTGGTCGCCTGTGCCGCGTCGCTGCCCTTGCTGGTGGCGGGGGCGGTGTTGCGACGACGCTATCTGAAGGGACAGCTCGCGCGGGATTGAGGACAATGAGGGGGGCGCAATGAAGAGGTTTTTGACGATGGTTTCTGCTGCCCTGCTGACCGGCGCTGCTGCGCCCTCCCCCGCTTCTGAACTGGCGGACGATCCGTTCGTCTGGCTGGAGGACTGGACCGGGCCGCGCGCGATGCAGTGGGTGGAGGCGGAGAACAAGGCGACCGTCGCCACGCTGCAGGGCGATCCGCGCTATGCCGGCTATTACCGGGACGCGCTGGCGATCGCATCGGCCAAGGACCGGATCGCGATGCCGATGCTGATCCATGGCCGCATCTATAATTTCTGGCGCGATGCCGACCATCCGCAGGGCGTGTGGCGTTATACCAGCGAAGGTGACTATGCGTCGGCCACGCCCAACTGGACGACCGTGCTGGACCTGGATGCGCTGTCTAGGGCGGAAGGGAAGAAATGGGTGTGGAAGGGCGCGACCATCCTTGACCCCGAGGAGCGGATCGCGCTGCTGGCGCTGTCGGACGGCGGCGAGGATGCGGTGCGGCTGCGCGAGTTCGACCTGGTCGACGGCAGGTTCGTGCCGGGCGGGTTCGACATTCCCAATGCCAAGCAGAATGCCGAATGGCTGGACAAGGATACGTTGCTGCTGTCCCGCGACTGGGGCGCGGATAGCCTGACCAAGTCGGGCTATCCCTTCGTCATCAAGACGCTGAAGCGCGGGCAGAAACTGGACGACGCACAGGAAGTGTTTCGCGGCGCGGCGAGCGACCAACTCATGTCGATGCCCATCCTGCTGAGCGATGGGCAGGGCAATCGGGCGGCCTTCCTGTTTCGCGGCGTCACCTTCTTCGGCAACGAGACCTGGCTGCTGACGGCGCAGGGGACGAAGCGGCTGGCGCTGCCGGCTAGGAGCCAGTTGCAGGGCATGGTCGACGGGCAGGTGCTGATCCAGACCAGCGAGGCGTGGGAAAGCGGCGGCGTGACCGTGCCGGCGGGGGCGCTGGCGAGCGTGGCGCTGAAAGCGTTGCAGGCTGGCAGCGTGCTGACGCCCGAGATAGTGTTCGCGCCGACGCCGCGCCAGTCGATCGACGGGGTGGTGGCGACGCGCAGCCGGGTCGTGCTGAGCCTCAACGACAATGTGCGCGGGCGGGTGCGGGTCTATGCGCGCGGGGCAAAGGGCTGGAGCGCGCAGCCGGTCGACCTGCCCGACAATGCGACGATCAGCACGGTCGCCGCGTCCGACAAGAGCGACCAGGTCTATCTGAGCGTCGCGGGCTTCCTGGCGCCGACGACATTATGGGCGATGGACGCGGCCGACCCGAAACCGGTGCAGGTGAAGGCGATGCCGGCGCGCTTCGATGCGGCGGGTTTGGTGGTCGAGCAATTCGAAGCCAGGTCGAGCGACGGGACCAAGATTCCCTATTTCATCGTCCACAAGAAGGGGATGACGCCCGACGGCAGCACGCCGACGATCATGACCGCCTATGGCGGCTTCGAGGTGCCGATGACGCCCAGCTATGCCGCGATCACCGGCAAGCTGTGGCTGGAGCGGGGCAATAGTTTCGTGCTGGCCAATATCCGCGGCGGCGGCGAGTTCGGCCCGGCCTGGCATGAGGCGGGCCTCAAGACCAGGCGCCAGATCATCTATGATGATTTCGCGGCGGTGGCGCAGGACATCTTCGCGCGCAAGCTGTCGAGCCCGCAGAAGTTCGGCATCTATGGCGGGTCCAATGGCGGGCTGCTGATGGGGGTGGAGTTCAACCAGCATCCCGATCTCTGGAACGGGGTGGTGATCCAGGTGCCGCTGCTCGACATGATCCGATACGAGCAGATCGCGGCCGGCGCGTCCTGGGTCGATGAATATGGCAGCGTGTCGGTGCCGGAGGAAAAGGCGTTTCTCGAAACAATCTCGCCCTATGCCAATATCCGCAAGGGGGTGGCCTATCCCACGCCCTATATCTGGACCACGACCAAGGACGACCGGGTCGGACCGCAGCATGCGCGCAAGTTCGCCGCGCGGCTGAAGGACTATGGCCTGCCCTATCTGTTTTACGAAGATACCGCCGGCGGCCATTCGGGCGACGCCGATATCGAACAGGGCGCGCGGTTGCAGGCGATGCAGATGGTCTATTTCAGCCAAAGGCTGGAGGGGAAATAGGGGATGACGGTGGTGCGTTGAGGCGCTGACGCGAACGGAAATTGCGAGAATCTTTGGCGAAGCGACAGTTTCGCATTGCATTGCAGCAGAGCGTGGTTTCTGATCGCATCATGCTCAAGGCCGCGCTGCACCACCTGACCGCCTATCGCTATAGCCGCCCGATCCGTCTGGGCCCGCAAGTGATAAGATTGCGGCCCGCGCCGCACAGTCGCACCAAGGTGCCCAATTATGCGCTGAAGATCGAGCCGGCGAACCATTTCCTCAACTGGCAGCAGGACCCGCACGGCAACTGGCTGGCGCGGATCGTCTTTCCCGACCCGGTCGATCATTTCAGTATCGAGGTCGACCTGCTGGCCGATCTCGACATCATCAACCCGTTCGACTTCTTCGTCGAACCCTATGCGGAAAATTACCCCTTCAGCTATGACGAGCAGCTGGAGACCGATCTGGCGGCCTATTATGATGTCGAGGCGCAGGGGCCATCGTTCGAGGCGCTGGTCGCGCAGCATGCGTCGTTCGAGGGGCGGACGATCGACTTCCTGGTCGATGTGAACAGCAAGCTGCAGCAGCGTATCGGCTATGTCATCCGCATGGAAACGGGGGTGCAGTCGCCCGAGGAGACGCTGGACATCGGCACCGGATCGTGCCGCGATTCGGCCTGGCTGCTGGTGCAACTGCTGCGCCGGCTGGGCTTTGCCGCGCGCTTCGTGTCGGGCTATTCGATTCAACTTGTCGCGGATGTCGAGCCGATCGAAGGGCCGAAGGGCGTTACCCAGGATGTGGTCGACCTGCATGCCTGGGCCGAAGCCTATGTGCCCGGCGCCGGCTGGATCGCGCTCGACGCGACCAGTGGCATGTTCGCGGGCGAGGGGCATATCCCGCTCTGCGCCACGCCCCATCATCGGTCCGCAGCCCCGATCAGCGGCATGGCCGAACCGGCCGAGGTCGATTTCACCTTCGCCATGAATGTCAGCCGCATTGCCGAGGCGGTGCGGATCACCAAGCCCTTTACCGAGGGGCGCTGGGCATCGCTGATGGCGCTGGGCGAACAGGTGGACGCGGACCTGATCGCGCAGGATGTGCGACTGACCACCGGCGGCGAGCCGACCTTCGTCGCGGTCGACGACCCGCAGGCGGGTGAGTGGAATGGCGACGCAGTCGGGCCAACCAAGGCGGGCTATGCCGACCGGCTGATCCGGCGGCTGCGCGATCGCTTCGCGCCCGGCGCGCTGCTGCATCATGGCCAGGGCAAATGGTATCCGGGCGAAAGCCTGCCGCGCTGGGGCTATTCGATCTATTGGCGGGCGGACGGCGTGCCGATCTGGCGCGATGCCGGGCTGATCGCGGGCGAGCCGGAGGCAGGCGACAAGACCATCAGCGCCGAGGATGCCGGCCGCTTCCTGACCGCCATGGCGGACGGGCTGGGGGTCGAGACGGATTTCGTCCAGCCGGTGTTCGAGGATGCGCTGGCCTGGTCGGTGAAGGAGGCGGAATTGCCCGCCAATACCGAGCCGGGCGACCCCAAGTTCGACAATCCCGAGGAGCGCAGCCGGATGGTGCGCGCGTTCGAGGGCGGCCTTAGCAAGACGGTCGGCTATGTGCTGCCGATCCAGCGCTGGCAGACGCAGGCGAGTGCGCCGCGCTGGCAGAGCGAGGTATGGAAGGTGCGGCGCAAGGCGCTGTTCGCGGTGCCGGGGGATTCGGCGCTGGGCTATCGCCTGCCGCTGGGCACCCTGCCCTATGTGCCGCCGTCCGATTTCCCCTATATCCACCCACAGGATACGAGCGAGCCGCGCGCGCCGCTGGCCGATTATCGTGCCGAGGCGGCAGCCGAAACCAGCGCGCCGGCGGAACGGTTCGAGCGGTCCGAAATCGCCGCCGCCGAGCATCAGGACCGGCAGGAACAGGTCTTCATCGAAGGGGCCGTGCGCACCGCCGTCACGGTCGAGCCGCGCGGCAATTTCCTGTCCGTCTTCGTGCCCCCGGTGAAGACGCTGGACGATTATCTGGAGTTGATTGCGCAGGTCGAGAAGGTGGCCGAGGCGACGCGCATCCCGGTGCGGATCGAGGGCTATGCCCCGCCGTCCGACCCGCGCGTCAACGTGCTGAAGGTGACGCCCGATC
This sequence comes from Sphingobium scionense, assembly GCF_014197035.1. Lineage (GTDB taxonomy): Bacteria > Pseudomonadota > Alphaproteobacteria > Sphingomonadales > Sphingomonadaceae > Sphingobium > Sphingobium scionense. Next base: position 46,236 of record NZ_JACIEU010000025.1, read on the forward strand.
CCGGCGTGGTCGAGGTGAATATCCAGCCGGCGAAAAGCTGGGCCGAGACGGTGGCGATTACCCAGGGCGTCTATGAGGATGCCCGCGAAGTGAAGATGACCGCCGACAAGTTCATGGTCGATGGCCGGTCGGTCGGCACCGGCGGCGGCAATCATCTGGTACTGGGCGGGGCGAGCGTGAACGACAGCCCGTTCATCCGCCGGCCGGACCTCTTGAAGAGCTTCGTCCTCTACTGGCAGCGGCACCCGTCGCTCTCCTATCTGTTTTCCGGCCTGTTCATCGGCCCGACCAGCCAGGCGCCGCGCATCGACGAGGCGCGGCACGACAGCCTGTATGAGTTGGAGATCGCGCTGGCGCAGGTGCCCAATCCGGTGCGCGACGGCGCGGACAAGCTGCCGCCGCCCTGGCTGGTCGACCGGCTGTTCCGCAACCTGCTGGTCGACGTGACCGGCAACACCCATCGCACCGAAATCTGCATCGACAAGCTGTTCTCGCCCGACGGGCCGACCGGGCGCCTGGGCCTCGTCGAGTTTCGCGGGTTCGAGATGCCGCCAGACCCGCAGATGAGCCTTGCCCAGCAATTGCTGCTGCGCGCGCTGACCGCCTGGTTCTGGCGCGAGCCGCAGCAGGGCAATCTGGTACGCTGGGGCACGGCGCTGCACGACCGTTTCTTCCTGGGTCATTTCGTCTGGGCCGATTTCCTGGAGGTGCTGAACGACCTGCGCCAGGCGGGCTATGACTTCGACCCCAACTGGTTCGAGGCGCAGCGCCAGTTCCGCTTCCCGGTGCATGGCAGCGTGGAGGCCGGCGGCGTCGGGCTGGAAATCAGCCATGCGCTGGAGCCGTGGAATGTGCTGGGCGAGACCGGCGCGATCGGCGGCACGGTGCGCTATGTCGACAGTTCGACCGAGCGGTTGCAGGTGCGCGTGTCGGACCTGGTCGCCGGGCGCCATATCGTCAGCTGCAACGGTCGGCGGGTGCCGATGACGCCGACCGGCGTGCCGGGCGAGGCGGTGGGCGGCGTGCGTTACAAGGCGTGGGCGCCGGCCAATTGCCTGCACCCCAATCTGCCCGCCAATGCGCCGTTGACCTTCGACATATTCGACAGCTGGAGCGGGCGGTCGCTGGGTGGCTGCGTCTATCATGTCGCCCATCCGGGCGGGCGCAATTATGACGATGTGCCGATCAACAGCTATGAGGCGGAGGCGCGGCGCAAGGCGCGGTTCCAGGATCATGGCCATACGCCCGGCCCCGTCGACATGCCGCCGGCCGAAAGCCCAAGCGAATTTCCGATGACGCTGGACCTTCGGTTCAGGCATCCCGAATATTAGACGATGACCGACTCGCCTGTCCTGCCGGGTCTCGAAGCGTCCGGCTGGGCCGGCGACTATCTGGCGCGCGCGTCGGGCGGCGACCTGTTCGCCGGGGCGCCGGCGGAGATGGCGCCACGCTGGCGGGCGATGCTGGATCGCCTGTCGGAACAGGGACAGGGTGATCCCGCGACGCTGGCCGGCAATGTCGAGCGGCAAGCGCAGGATCTGGGCCTGGCGTTCCGCCTGACCGGTGACGAGCAGGAGCGGCCCTGGCCGCTGAGCCCGATCCCGATGCTGATCGGCGCGGGCGAATGGACCCGGATCGAACAGGGGCTGATGCAGCGGGCCGAGCTGCTGGAGCGGGTGATCAGCGACATCTACAGCACCCAGAGCCTGGTGCGCGAGGGCAAGCTGCCCGCCGCCGTAGTGACCGGCAGCCCGCATTATTGGCGGGTGATGACCGGGGCGGCGCCACCGCGCGGCCATTATCTCCATTTCTATGCCGCCGATCTGGGGCGCGGGCCGGATGGCGAATGGCGGGTGCTGGCCGACCGGGTCCGGACCCCTGTCGGCGTCGGCTATGCGCTGGAAAACAGGCTGGCGCTGTCACGGGCGACCGGCGACCTGCTGGGCGCGATGAACACAAGGCGGCTGGCGCCCTTCTTCGCCGACCTGCGCCGAGGCCTGGCGGTCGATTGCCAGCGCGCCGATCCGCGCATCGGCCTGCTGACGCCGGGCCGGTTCAACCAGAGCTATGCCGAACAGGCGCATCTGGCCCGTTATCTGGGCCTGATGCTGGTCGAGGGCGATGACCTGATCGTCAGCGACGGGCGCCTGTTCGTGCGCACGATCGAGGGGCTGAAGCGGATCGACGGGCTGTGGCGCTGGATGGACAGCCGCTTCCTCGATCCGCTGGCGTTCGACGGGGAATCGCGGATCGGTGTGCCCGACCTGTATGATGCCTGCGCGCGCGGCGGGCTGATGGTCAGTAACTGGCCGGGCGCGGGCGTCATCGAGGCGCGCGCCTTTGCCGCCTTCCTGCCGCAACTGGCCAAGGCCCTGCTGGGCACCGAATTGCTGCTGCCCAATATCGCCACCTGGTGGTGCGGGCAGGAACGCGAACGCGGCCATGTGACCGGCCATCTGGACGAATTGCTGGTGGCATCGGCGTTCGACCGGGATGCGGCGGGGCTTGGCCCGGCGCGGTCGGTGCAGGGATCGACGCTGGACGCGGACCAGCGCGCGACCTTGCTGGAGGCGATGGCGCGGCGGCCGATGGACTATGTCGGGCAGGAAGTGGTGAAGCTGTCCACCACCCCGGCGATCGTCGGCGGACGACTGACTCCCCTGCCCTTCACCCTGCGCGTGTTCGTGGCACGGGACGGCCTCGGCCAATGGCGGATCATGCCGGGCGCGTTCGCGCGGCTGGCCGCCCATGGCGATATTCGTGCCGCTTTGATGGGCGAAGGCGACATGTCGGCCGACATGTGCGTGATCGACAGCCAGCCGGTGCCGCCCGATACGCTGTTGGGCGATGGCGGCGCGCCGGCGATCCGGCGGATCGGCGGGCTGTTGCCGACCAAGGCGGCCGACAATCTCTATTGGCTGGGTCGCTATATCGAGCGGACCGAGATGACGTTGCGGGTGATCCGCGCGGTGGTGGGCGAATCGATCGAGGTCGATATGGGGCCATCGTCGGATTCGCCGACCATGGCGCGGCTTGCGGGGCAGCTTGCCCTGTGGGGCGCCACCGGAAACGCGGCGCAGCCGGTCGGCGCGCTATGCGCGCAGGCGCTGGGCGATGCGCGCCAGCCGGGCAGCGTGCGCGCGCTGATGGGCGTGGTCGCCAATATCGGCGAGGGGCTGCGCGACCGGCTGGCGACCGATTTCTGGCGGCTGGTGCGCCTGCCCCTGCCGGCGTTCGACGGGGCGGTGACCGAGACGCTGCTGGACGCGGCATCGCGCATGATCGAACGGATTTCGGCGCTGTCGGGGCTGGCGGCGGAGAATATGGCGCGCACCGAAGGGTGGCGCTTCCATGACATGGGACGACGGATCGAGCGGGCGATCACCGGATGCCGGCTGACGCTGCTGCTGGGCAGCGATTGGGCATCGGCCGACGACCTGACCGTCCTGCTCGACCTGCATGACAGCCAGATCAGCTATCGCAACCGCTATTTGACCGGCCCGTCGCTGCCGCCGGTGCGCGATCTGGTGGCGCTGGAGCCGCAGAATCCCCGGTCGATCGCCTATCAGTCGCAGCGCATCGCCGAGCATGTCGCTGCCCTGCCGACACTGCGCGGCGATGGGATGCCGGAGGAACCGCAGCGACTGGCCGGCGCGCTGGCGGCGACGCTGGCGCCGCTGACCGGCGACATGCTGACCATGGCGGCGCTGACCGATATCGAAAGCCGGCTGCTCGCCTTGTCCGACGCGATCGGCCAGCGCTATTTCCTGCAGGTCCGCAAGACGGAAAAGGTCGAGGGCGCGGAGCTGCTGTCATGATCTACCATGTCCGTCACAGAAGCATATTGCGCTATGGCGCGCCGGTGCGGGTCGCCCGCTTCAATGTGCGGTTGCGGCCGATGGCCTGGGCCGGGCAATGGACCGCCGACTATGCCTTGAGCGTCGATCCCGCGCCGCTGTCGATCGAGGCGCGGCCGGGCGCCTGGCCGGTGCATGTCGAGCGGCTGGTGATCGACCAGCCATTGCGGCAATTGACGATCGAGAGCCGGTTCCGCGCCGGGGTGGCGGGCGGCGTGCCGATCCTGCCCCAGGCGGACGACCCCAGCATCGCCAGGGTGGCGCGCGCGGCGCTGGCCGATCGCGACATCAGCGCCTCTGCGCCCGCGCAATTCCTCTATGCCTCGCCCCGCGCGCCGATGCTGGACGCGATCGGCAGTTGGGCGGGCGACATGCTGGCACCCGACCGGCCGATCGTCGCGGCTGCATGGGAACTGGCGCAGCGGATCAAGGCGGACTTCGCCTATGATCCCAGCGCCACCGATGCCGGCACGCCGGTGGCGGACGCCTTTGCCGCGCGCCATGGCGTGTGCCAGGACTTCGCTCATGTGATGGTGGTGGCGCTGCGCCTCGCTGGCCTGCCCACCGCCTATGTCAGCGGCTATCTGCGCACCTATCCGCCGCCGGGCATGCCTCGGCTGGTCGGCGCCGACGCCATGCATGCCTGGGTGATGCTGTGGTGCGGGCCGACGCGTGGGTGGATCGGCTTTGACCCCACCAATGGCGTCATCACCGGCGAGGATCATCTGTTCATCGCCATGGGCCGCGACTATGCCGATGTCGCGCCGATGGACGGGCTGTTCGTCGGCGGATCGGGCCAGAGCATCAGCGTCGCCGTCGATGTCGTGCCCGAGGACGAACAGGCAAAAGAGGAAGTCGCATGATCGCCGCCATCATCCTGGTCCTGGCCGGCCTTTACTGCCTGGCGCGCGGCGTCATGGACCTGCGCGCGAAACGCTGGGTCTGGGGCGTGCTCGGGATCGTTGCGGGAATCGCGATCATGGCGGCGCCGATCCCGACGCAGGTGCAGGTGGAACTGCCGGCGGCGCAGGGCCGATAGGGCGCAGCTAAAATCCATCCTCCCCTGCAAGGGGAGGTGGCAGCGCGCAGCGCTGACGGAGGGGTATCCCCCTATCGAGAGCGTGACACCCCTCCACCATTTGCGATGCAAATGGTCCCCCTCCCCTTGCAGGGGAGGATCAGTCAGCGATACGTTTCCTAAATCCGCTCGAACAGCAATTTCATGCCGGTCCTGGGGCGGATGGTCAGGCGGCTGATGGGTTCGGGCTTGAAGCCGGCGGGCATGGTGAGGCGGTAGCGGCGGATGACCGAGGCGATCACGGTCATCACCTCCTGCTGGGCAAAGCCGGCGCCCACGCAGACGCGCGGGCCGCGGCCGAAGGGGAACCAGGCCTGTTTCACCATGTCGGCATTGGCCGGATCATCGAACCGGTCGGGATCGAAGGCGTGCGGGCAGGCCCAATTATCCTTGTTGCGCTGGGTCAGCCAGGGCGCGACGACCAGCATCGATCCTTCTTCCAACTGCTTGTCGCGCATCTCCATCGGGCAGGTGACTTCGCGCGGGAAGAAGGCGACCGGCGGATAGAGGCGCAGCGTTTCGCGGAAGATGTTGCGGACATGGCTCATATCCTTGAGCATCGGCGCGGTCAGCACTGCGTCGCCGGCGATGCCGGCCACTTCGGCGCGCACCCGATCCTGGATATGGGCACATTCGGCGAGCATGTAGAGCGCCCAGGTCATGGTGCTGGCCGAGGTTTCATGCCCGGCGAGGAAGATGGTCGAGACCTGTTCCATCACCTGGTCGCAGGTGAAATGGGCCCCGGTCTGCGCGTCCTGCACCTCGATCAGCGACTGGAGAATGTCGCGATGGGGCGCCTCGCCCCGGCCATGATAGCCCTCGTAGCGGGCCTCGACGATCGGGCGGAACACGTCATGGATGGCGCGGGCCGGGCCTTTCGAGCGCTTCTCGAACCAGCCGGCGGGAATGCCGTAGAGGCGCAGCATCGAGGCCGAATGGGCGAGCCGCTGGAACCGGCCGAAGGCGGTGTGGATGATGTTGGAGCGTTCCTCGTCCAGCGTCTGCGAGAAGAGGGTGCGGAAGATGATGTCGGCCGCGACATGAGTCATCATCGGGTCGATATCGACCGGCTTTGACCGATCGGCGGCGTCGAGCCGGGCGAGCAGATCGTCGGCGGCGGCAACCATCAGCGGCATGGAGCGATTGAGCGCGGTATGGGCGAAGGCGGGATTGACCATCGCCCGCTGTCTCTCCCAATCCTCGCCATTGGCGGAGAAGACCGAATTGCCGATCAGCGGATCAAGATTGCGGACCAGTTCGCTATGCTTGGGAAAGGCGGTGCCGCCCTTGAGGATGCGATCGACCAACGGCAGTTCGTTGGCGATATACATGGTCTGACCCGGCATGCGGATCTCGCCCATCTTCATCGTGTAGCTCTTGTCGAACAGCACATGGATCCAGCTGTGCCAGCCACGCAGAAAGCGTTTGACGAGGCCGCGCTTCGACCTGGGCGGCTCGGGATAGGGGGGCGTGAAGGGCGCGCTCATGGGATCGTCCGGAAGGCGGCGACAGCCTCGTCCACGGTGCGGCGGCCGGCGGTCAGGCTCACGAAATCCAGCGGCGACAGGCGGTCGCCGACCCTGAGATAATCGAAATGCGCCTCATATTTGTTGGACCAGCCCCCGTGATAATTTTCGGCCAAGTAGAAGAGATGGAAACGCGGCGATAGCATGTCCACCCGCGCGGCAAATTGATCGGCGACAAGGCGCAGCGGATTGACGTTGTAATAGGCCGCGCCGTCGGGCGGCGAGCTGATGTCGACATAGCGGAAAGGCTGGTCGGACAGGGCCTTGAGGTCGGCATGATACCAGCGCGCGTCGCGGCGCAGGCCGATGACCGGCACCACCTGCCCCATGCCGACCATGACGAAATGATCGGGCAACGCGCCACCGCGCAGCGCGAGGATGCGGCGCAGCAGGCTCATGCCCAGGATCGTGCCGGCGCTGTGGGTGAGGAGCTGGATCTCGTCCCAGTCGCCGTCCATCTCCGCCGCGATGCGGGCGGCGAACTGGTCGAGCCGGGCATTGAGCTCGTCGCCCGGCCCGTCGGCGGCGAGCGCGCCATGATAGGTCATGAAGCGCAGCAGCCAGGGCACGACCAGCTTGTCGAGGATGCGGCCGGAGAAGACGGCGCTGACGCCGATGCCGACCAGCGCGGCGATCCAGAAGGGCAGCAGCAGCGACAGCAGCAGCCCCGGGACCAGCGCCAGCAACAGCGGAATCAGCAGCGCCAGGATCGGCGGATAGAGGATGGTGATGACCGGGCCGCGCCGCAATTTGCGCATCCGGCCGAACTGCATCAGCCGGGCATGGCCGGCATAGGCGCGGGCAGCGCGCCAGGCGAGGGTGAAGGGATGGCGGATCCAGACCTTCCCGATCAGGTCTTCCCAGCGGAGATATTCATAGTCGGTCTCGACCTCGGCGCTGGCGTTGGTGACAGTCCAGATCGCGCTGTTGGCGGGGCCGGCGCGGCGCGCGCTGACCTCCACCGCTTCGCCGGTCAGCGCGGTGTAGCGGGCCGCCTGATCGCGATAGAGCTGGTGATAGAAACGGACGCCGCGCGGGTCGAAACCACCCAGGTAAAAGACTTTACGCTTGAATTTCTGCACTGCCCCGGTCCTAATCGGGACATGACCACGCCCGAACGCGACTACTGCTATTTCATAGACCATCGCAAATACAACCGGAATGTCGGTTGCAGGAAGCATGACAATATGTACGGCATCAATGGCGGCGGCAGCGAGCGCGACCGCTGGCGCGCCGACATGACCTTCTATCGCCATATGAAGGCCAATGGCGATCCGATGGCGCTGCCCTCGCTGCTCGCCTGCCTGACCTTTGGCTGGTTCTGCTGGAATTATCATCCCGGCAAGGGGCTGTGGCGCGGACAATTGTTGCGCCGCTTCGCAAAGGCGCCCAAGTGAGCGGCATGAGCGATCCCAAGCATGTGAAGGTCGGCCCGGTCACCTTCGGCAACGACCTGCCCTTCGTCCTGATTTCCGGCCCCTGCCAGATCGAAAGCCGCGATCATGCGCTGTTCATGGCCGATGCGCTGGCCAAGTCGGCGACGGATGCGGGCGTGCCCTTCATCTTCAAGAGCAGCTTCGACAAGGCGAACCGCACGTCGGTATCGGGCAAGCGCGGCGTCGGCATCGATGCGGGGCTGGCGATCCTGGCCGAAGTGAAGGCGAAGCTGGGCTGCCCGGTGCTGACCGACATTCACGGCCCCGAACAGGTGGATGCGGCGGCCCAGGCGGTGGATATCCTGCAGATCCCCGCCTTTCTCTGTCGCCAGACCGACCTGCTGATTGCGGCGGGGAAGACCGGCGCGGTGATCAACGTCAAGAAGGGCCAGTTCCTGGCGCCCTGGGACATGGCGGCAGTGGCGCAGAAGGTCGCGTCGACCGGCAATGAGCGCATCCTGCTGACCGAGCGCGGGGCGAGTTTCGGCTACAACACGCTGGTGAGTGACATGCGCGCGCTGCCGGTGATGGCGGAAACCGGCTATCCGGTGGTGTTCGACGCCACCCATTCGGTGCAGCAGCCCGGCGGGCTGGGTTCGGCGTCGGGCGGACAGCGCGACTATGCGCCGCTGCTCGCGCGCAGCGCGGTGGCGGCCGGCGTGGCGGCGATCTTCGCCGAGGCGCATGAAGATCCGGACAATGCGCCCTCGGACGGGCCGGTAATGCTGAAGCTCGACTGGGTCGGGCCGATGCTGAAGCAGTTGAAGGCGATCGATAGGGTGGTGAAGGGGTAGGTTTCCCCCTTCACCCCGAAAAGCGCCTTAGGGTCGGGCCTGGCCGCGACCGCGCACGATCCATTTATAGGTGGTAAGCCCTTCGAGCGCGACCGGGCCGCGGGCGTGGAGGCGGCCGGTCGAGATGCCGATTTCCGCGCCCAAACCGAACTCGCCGCCATCGGCGAACTGGGTCGAGGCGTTCCACATCACGATCGCGCTGTCGACCGCGTTGAGGAAGCGTTCGGCGACCACCGCATCCTCGGTGATGATCGCGTCGGTATGATGGCTGGCATGGGCGGCGATATGGGCGATCGCCTCTTCCACGCCATCGACCAGCCGGATCGAGACGATGGCGTCGAGATATTCGGTGTCCCAATCCTCGTCCGCCGCGGCGATGACGCGATCGTCCATCGCCTGCACCGCGTCATCGCCGCGCACTTCGCACTTGGCGTCGAGCAGCGCCTTCACCAGCGCGGGGGCATGGCCATAGGCGCGGTCGATCAGCACCGTTTCGGTCGAGCCGCAGACGCCGGTCCGGCGCAGCTTGGCATTGAGGACCAGGCTTTCCGCCATGGCGGAATCGGCCACGCCATCGACATAGCTGTGATTGATGCCGTCGAGATGGGCGAGGACGGGCACCCGCGCCTCTTCCTGCACCCGCGCGACCAGGCTCTTGCCGCCGCGCGGCACGATCAGGTCGACGAAATCCGATGCGCGCAGCAGCGCGCCGACCACGGCCCGATCGGTGGTGGGGACGAGCTGCACCGCGTCGGCGGGCAGGCCGGCAGCGGCGATCCCCTCCGCCATTGCGGTGTGGATGGCGCGGTTGCTTTCCTTCGCCTCGCTGCCGCCGCGCAGGATCACGGCATTGCCGGCGCGCAGGCAGAGGGCGGCGGCGTCCGCCGTGACGTTGGGTCGGCTTTCATAGATGATGCCGATGACACCCAGCGGCACCCGCACGCGGCTCAGCTCCAGGCCGTTGGGACGGACGCTGGAATCGATCACGCTGCCGAGCGGGTTTTCGAGCAGGGCGACCTGATCTACCCCATCGGCCATCGCGGCGATCCGGTCGGCATCCAGCCGCAGCCGGTCGAGCAGCGCGGCGGACAGGCCGTTGTCGATGCCATTGTCCATGTCGCGCGCATTGGCGGCGAGGATCGCAGGCGCCTGATCGCGCAAGGCCTGTGCCGCGCGCCGCAGCGCATCGGTCTTTTGCGCGTCCCCGGCTGGCGCGAGCAGGGCGGCAGCGCGGCGCGCGCGCGCGCCCATCTGCGCGATCAGCATTTCGGGGGTCTGCGTCAGGTCGTTCATTGGTAATCTCGCTTCAAATCCGGCAGCGGCTTAGCACGAAAATGTCGCAGGACGGAACCCTGACGAAGCATGAGATGGCGGGGGGAGAGATGCCGGCGGCCGACCCATGGGTCGCATATGGATCGGCCGTCGACGGACAGGATGATCCTGCCTTGCCGAATCACCTAGCCATTCGGCGGCGTCGGCGCATACCCCGATAGGGGTAAATTACGAATTTATCGTAATAAATTATGCCGTTCAGCTGCTCATCATCCCGACGATACGGACCAGCTGCGATTCCCGGCTGCAGCCAGTCTTGTCATAGATGGAGCGCAGTTGGGCTTTGAGCGTCTCGGCGGAAACCCCGCGTCGTTGGGCGATGTCCGCACGGGTGAGGCCCGCAGCCAGATGGATGGCAATGTCCGCTTCGGCCGGGGTCAGGCGGAAGGTCCGCATCAGCAGTCGGACATGGCGTTCGGTCGGTGCGCCGACCCGCGCCACGATGATCGCATGCGGCGCGAAGGGCAGCGACCAGGGGCGGGCAGGCAGCGGGAAGAATTCCAGCATGATGCCGACGCCGCCATCGGCATCGGCAAGCGCCACCGGATCGACCTCGCGCGCCGGCGCGTCTACCACCGCCCGCACGGAACGCAGGATTGCACGCGTCTCGTCGCTCCGCTCGCTCTGCAACCAGCCATCGCCGACCCGCAGCCGGCTAGTGGACAGCAGGGCTTCGGCGCGCGGCGTCATGCCCCCTACCCGTCCGGTAGCATCGAGCAGCCAGCAGGCACGATCCATGGTTTCGAAGGTGCCGGCCAGCAGCGCGAAGCCCTGCTGCTCGATCGCGCGCTGCAGCCGCACCGCGCCACGGGCATGACCGGCAAGATGGGCGAACAGGTCACGCTGGTCCTGATCGGTGCGGCCGTCCTTGCCGCTGCGCAACAGCGCGAAGCCGATCATCATATTGTCGTCGGCAATCAGGCGCGTCTGGCAACCGTGGAAAATGTCATAATCGCTGCACAGATCGAGATAATCGTCCGCGCGCAGCGCCTGGCGCGCGATATCATAATGGGCTTCATGCACGATCGCGGGGCGCCCCGGCAACCGATCGGCCGCAACCCGGAAATTGAGGTCCGGCGCCGCACCGTCTATCATCGATGACTTTTCGATAATGTCCGGCTCAACGTCGCTGATCCAGTTGAAGGCGGCCGCCCCTGGACCGAAGCCGATCAATTGGCCATGGCGCGAACCGGTTGCCTGGGCCATGGCGCGCAGCGCCGCATCCCAGAGATGCGGTTCCAGCGCAGCCGACAAGAAGAGGTCGGCCCACGGATCGCTGCCTTCGGCGTAAGACGCCATATAACCCCCTTGTCCCCATGCAATGGGTCGCTCAAGTCCAGCGCGGAGTCAAATGGGCAGCAGGCGAGAATACGTAATTTCTGCCAGATATTGATGCAGATCAGGAAAGATCAGGCAGCCTTGGCCAACGCCTCTTCCTTGGCCGCGCGGAACAGGCGGCAGGGCGGAATGTTGCGCCATTCCAGTTCGTCGCTGACCTGACCGAACAGCGGGTCGATCAAGCGGCGGACATAGCGCGAATATTGGTAGATGATGAAGCTACCGCCCGGACGCAGTACGGCGCGCGTCTCTTCGCAGATGGTTTCACCCACGCCTGCCGGCAGGGTGGAAAAAGGCAGGCCCGAAAGGACATAGTCGGCCTTCTGATAGCCCGCTTCCTTGACGAAACGACGCACGTCGGCGGCCGAGCCATGGACGACACGCAGGCGCGGATCGTCGATCGCATCCTCCAGATAGGCGACGAAATCGAGATTGAGGTCGATTGCCAGCAAGATCGCGTCGGGATGAAGTCGATCGAGAATGGCCTGGGTGAAGGTGCCGACGCCCGGACCATATTCGACGAACAGACGGGTTCGCGCCCAGTCGACACCATCCAGCGAGCGCGCGACCAGCTGCGCCGAGGAAGGAATGACCGAGCCGATCATGCCGGGATGCTTCATGAACTGGCGGAAGAACATGGCCCACTGACTGCGGAAGGAACGGCGTCGGCCGCGCGTCGAAATGCTATTCTTCTTATCTTTGAAGGGTATGGAGGCCATCAAAATCCGCCTGACTGACTAACAGAATCGGCCTCGCAAAATTGATGTCCGCTGGCAAGCGGCTTTGCGCGCCAGGGGATGGAACGCGCGGCCAACGGATGGGTTCACCCGCCGCCGGCCGCGCAGCCCCACTCGTCAGCGTTCCCGCGCACGCAGCATGCCAGGCGACACGAAGCCGATCGGATCGATCTGCATCGCGCTCTGCTTCAGCGTGGCCTGAATCTGCTCATATTCCCGTTCCATTTCCGGCGTGACCGAGGCGCGTGTCTCCTCCAGCGCCGCGTCGAAATGGGCCATGGTGACGGCGTCGATACGCAGCGACTGGCGCAGCGCGATCAGGCCGGCCCGGCGGGAAAGATCTTCCAGATCCGCGCCGGTGAAACGTTCCGTGCGTTCGGCCAGGGAGTCGAGATCGACGTCGCCAGCGAGCGGCATCTTCTTCGTGTGGATCGCCAGAATGCGCCGGCGTCCTGCCTGATCGGGCACCGGAACATAGATGAGTTCATCAAAGCGACCGGGCCGCAGCAGCGCCGGATCGACCAGCGTCGGCCGGTTGGTGGCGCCGATGACGACCACCGACTGCAATTCCTCCAGCCCGTCCATCTCGGCCAGGATGGTGTTGACCACCCGCTCCGTCACCGCCGGTTCGCCCAGGCCACCGCCACGGGCGGGAACCAGACTGTCCAGTTCGTCGATGAAGATGACGGTCGGCGCCACCTGTCGCGCGCGGGCGAACAGGCGGGCGATCTGCTGCTCGCTCTCGCCATACCATTTGGACAGGAGGTCGCTCGACTTGGTGGCGATGAAATTGGCCTGCGCTTCGCGCGCGACCGCCTTGGCCAGCAAGGTCTTGCCGGTGCCGGGCGGGCCATAGAGAAGGAAGCCCTTGGCCGGGCGGATACCCAGGCGCCGGAAGGCGTCGGGATCCTTGAGCGGCAGTTCCACCCCTTCCTTGAGGCGCATCTGCGCATCGTCGAGGCCGCCAATGTCGGACCAGCCGATATTGGGCGCCTGCACCATCACCTCGCGCATGGCCGAGGGCTGGACCCGCTTGATCGCCGAAAGAAAATCCTCCCGCGTGACGGACAGATCATCCAGCACGTCGGGCGGGATCGTACCCTCCTCCAGATTGAGACGGGGCATCAGGCGACGCACCGTCTCGATCGCGGCCTCGCGGGTCAGCGCGGCAAGATCGGCACCGACAAAGCCATAGGTCATGCGCGCCAGTTCGGCGAGTTCGACCCGGTCGCCCAGCGGCATGCCGCGGGTATGGATACCCAATATCTCGCGCCGGCCGCGCTCGTCGGGCACGCCGACGACGATCTCGCGGTCGAAGCGGCCGGGCCGGCGCAGCGCTTCGTCGATCGCCTCCGGCCGGTTGGTGGCGGCGATGACGACCAGATTGGTCCGCGGCTCCAGACCGTCCATCAGGGTGAGAAGCTGGGCGACGAGGCGTTTTTCCGTCTCGCCGGTGACCTGGCCGCGCTTGGGCGCGATCGAGTCGATCTCATCGATGAAGAGGATGGACGGCGCAGCCTTGGCCGCTTCCTCGAAAATGTCGCGCAGCTTCTTTTCCGACTCGCCATAGGCAGAGCCCATGATCTCGGGACCGTTGATGAGGAAAAATTCGGCTTCCGATTCATTGGCGACGGCGCGCGCGAGCCGGGTCTTGCCGGTGCCCGGCGGGCCGTGCAGCATCACCCCCTTGGGCGGATCGACACCCAGCCGTTCGAACAATTCGGGATAGCGCAGCGGCAATTCGACCATCTCGCGCAGTTGGTCGATGGTCTCCGCCATGCCGCCGACATCGTCATAGGTGACATCGGCGCGGCGGGATTCGCGCGGCTCCTCATATTCAGCGCGCAGTTCCACCTCGGTATCGGCATCGATATGGACGATGCCCTTGGGCACGGTGGACACGACGATCAGGCGGATTTCCTGCAACGCATAGGCCGGCGCCGCCAGCATCTGGCGCAAATGCGGCGGCATGTCGCCGGGGGGCACCTGTTGCTGGCCGGCGGTGGCGATGACATCGCCCGCGACCAGCGGCCGCTGAAAGAAAACCCGCTTCAGCGCGTCGGGATTACCCTGCAGCCGGAGATTATTTTGTGCAGGCGCGAACACCACGCGCTGTGCCGGACGAGGCTCGATCTTGTTGAGTTGGACAAAGTCCCCCGAGCCGACGCCGGCATTGGCGCGCTGCAGACCATCGAGGCGCAGCACGTCCAGCCCCTCATCTTCCTTATAGGGTCGAACGACCCGCGCCGGCGTTGCACGCTTGCCCACAATCTCCACGACATCGCCTTCGGCCAGATGCAATTCGGCCATTACCGTCAGCGGAAGCCGCGCCAAACCGCGCCCGGCGTCCTCCGGCCGCGCATTGGCGACCTGAATCCTGCGTCCGCTGCTGTCCTGATCGGCCATGGTCATCCCCGTCCTTTTGGTTGCGAAACGAAGATAGGTAACGCCGAGGGTGAGGGAAAGGGGCCGTGCTTCGTTATGCCCGGAACAAAAAAAGGGCCGGCCCGAAGGCCAGCCCTGAAAGTTTTAGGAGAGGATGCCTGAAAGGCCTTTTCTATGTGCGCTGCAGCGGGTATTTTTGCAAGTGCGAAAAGAATCGAGGAGTTGCATTTTTTGCATCTTGCCATTTGGCGCATTTTCCTGCTCATTGCAGTCAGGATGCTTGAACCGGGGAAGCGCGCCGCTTGATAATGACAGATGATGCGACGCAGCGGACCGGCTTATAGAATTTAACGATTATGCGCAGATTGCCGCCTCTTACGGCCCTGGAGGCCTTTGTTCAGGTTGCCCGCCTTGGTTCGGTCAAGGCGGCTGCCGAAGAACTCGCCCTGTCGACCCCGGCGCTCAGTCGGCGCGTCCAGGCGCTGGAGCGCTTCATCGGCCGCCCGCTCTTCGACCGCAAGCATCAGGCGCTGGAGATCAATTCGGAAGGACAGCGGCTGCTGGACGACATCGCCCCGGCGCTGGATTCCCTCAGCCAGGCGCTGGAGAATATCCAGAGCGGCGGCAACCAGCTGCGCCTGCGCCTGGCGGTGATGCCGCTGTTCGCGACGCAGCGCCTGTTCCCGCATCTGGGCCGGCTACGCCAGCAGCATCCGCAACTGCATATCGACATCGAGACGACACCCCATGCGGTCGCGCGCCTGGGCGAAGGGCTGGATGCGGCGATCGTGCTGGCGAGCAAGGATATCGACCCGGCGCTCTATGCCTATGAACTGGACCATGAGCAGGTCTACCTGATCGGCCGCCGCGAGATGGCGGAGGGGCCGAACAGCCTGCATTCTCCGAGCGAACTGGCCCAGCAGACGATCCTGCTCCATCGCGACATGGCAATGTCTTTCGACGCGTGGAAGGATGTGGCCGGCATTCCCGACCTGCAACCGCTGGCGATCGACAATTATGATTCGGGCCAGTTGATGCTGGAGGCTGCAGCCCAGGGCCTGGGCGTGGCGGTCATGCATGCCAGCCATTTCGAACAATCGGGTGATCCGCGCCTGATCCGGCTATTCCCCAATATCCGCGTCGAAAGCCCCTATCGCTATTATTTCGTCTGCCGCCCGCGCGCGCTGCAGACCCGATCGGTGCGCATCTTCCGCGACTGGCTGGTTGCGGCGAATATTTAGCACGCCGCCGTCTGTGCGGTGCCCCGCCTTGCCATGGACTGCATCTTCGCAACGTGAAATTGCCTGCCTGTGATAGAATAAACGAGTCCTGGTTGACTCCACACATCGCCGCAGCTTTCCTGCTCATCGATAATAGCAAGCAGGAGAGGCACAATGCCCGAGGATTTTGCGAGCGGCGATTATTGGGCCAGGCGGGAGGATTCGCTCTACTATCGATATGTGGATTATATCGTCCGCACAGTAGGGCGAGAGGCCAAAACGCTTCTCGATGTAGGGACCGGCAACTGCCCCTATCTGGAATGGTTCTATTGGATCGATCGCAAGGTTTCTATCGACATGCGGGTCCCTTACCGATCCGAGACGGTCGAAGGCATGGTTGGCGACATCCATGAAATGGACTTTGGCGAAGGCTTCGATATCGTAACCTGCCTGCAAGTGCTCGAACATGTTCCCGACGCGAGCATCTTTGGCCGGCGCCTGCTAGAATTGGGCAAGATCGTCGTCGTTTCGGTACCCTATCGCTGGGACACTTCGCCCCGAACGCTAGGACATATTCATGATCCGGTGACCTACAAGAAACTCACTGCGTGGATGGGGCGCGAAGCCAATTATCGAGAAGTCGTGCGCGAACCCTTTCATACGCGCAAGAGCGAGCGCCTGATCGCGATCTATGACGTACAGGCGCCCAGTCGCAAAATCAGCAGTAATGATATCAAGGCCCGACGCGCACGAATGCCGTGCTGAATGCAGGCCAACGCGCCAACGAAATGGAACCATAGTCGGAAGCCCAGCCTCCATTATCGATGAAGGCCATTACGGCCTGCCCAGCGCTCCATTTATTCGCCACCGGGCTCTTAACCTTGTTCTCCAAGGTCCGTTCTAGGGGACATGACTGGGGCAACCACATCCACCACCGGCTCGCATCAGGGGCTGACCGACCGCCTTTCCCGCTGGGCGAGGGGCCTGTCCGGCAAGCCGGACGAACCGCAGGCGACGAGCGAGCAGCGCGCACGGGCGGGCAGTGCCGCCAGCCGCGAGGTCAATCGCCGTCGCCGGCTCTATGAAGAGATTGGCGAATTTCTCTTCGCCCATGATCTGGACCTGACGCCGCTCAATTTCGGCGTAGCGCTCGACTATCTGACCGGCGCCAATATCGGCGTGGAAAAGGCGGTGCAAGCGGTGCTGATGGAGCGCGGCAAGATCAGCAATGCGTGGATGGAATCGGTGGCCGCGAGCCAGCGCGCGGACGAGGTAACGCCCGACGCGCTCGCCTCCATGCTCGACAAGGTCGAGGAAAATCTGGACCAGTTCACCGGACTGATGACGGAATCGCGCAATTCCGCGAAGGATTATGGCGCCGCATTGCAGGAACAGGCCAAGGGCCTGGCCGTCGGCGGCGATAATGAGCCGATCCTGGCGCGCCTCGTCGGCCTGACCCGGTCGATGGTCGAGAAGACCCGGCAGGTCGAAACCCAGCTGCGCGAGAACCAGAAGCAGACCCAGGCGCTGAAATCGAGCCTGGAGACAGCACGCCGCGCCGCCGAACATGATCATCTGACCGGCCTGCCCAACCGCCGCGCCTTTGAAGGCGTACTGCGCGAGGAACTCGCACTGGCGAAGGAAGGCGACGAGCAATTGTCGGTCGCCTTCTGCGACATCGATCATTTCAAGCTGGTCAACGACACCCATGGCCATGAGACCGGCGACCGGGTGCTGAAGTTCGTCGCCGGCCTGCTCGCCAAGATTTCCGACGACCGATGCCATGTCGCCCGCCATGGCGGCGAGGAATTCGTCCTGCTGTTCCGCGGCAAGACGGCGGCGGAAACCTGCGAGGCGGTGGATGCCGTGCGCGAGGATCTGGCGACGCGCAGCCTGGTCAACCGCACCAATGGCGAACGGATGGAGCGGGTGAGCTTTTCTGCCGGCGTCGCCAATGTCCTGGCCTATGAAGACCCCCGCGCCGCGCTGAAAGCCGCCGACCGCGCGCTCTACCTGGCCAAGGAACATGGCCGCAACCGCGTCTATCTGGCGGCAGAGGCGGATTAGGCCGCCTCGCGCCCTTTAGAAATCCGGCTTTTCATAATGGGCCGGCGGGGTGATGACTTCCATCCGTTCGGACAATAGCGGGCGGAAGGAGGGGCGTGACTTGAAGCCGGCATACCAGCGCTTGACCGGCTCATGTCCGGCCCAGTCGATGCCGCCCAGATAATCCGCCACCGACAGATGCGCCGCCGCCGCGATATCGGCGAGGCTGAGCGTGCCGCCGGCCATCCAGCTGCGATGGTCGAGCAGATAGTCCATATAGTCCATATGGACGTTGGCGCGGCGCATCGCTTCGCGCAGGACACGGGCGTCGGGCGAGACACGCTCGATCAGCCGCTTCTTCATCCGCTCATGCAGCAGCGGGCCGACGACATCGCCGTAGAAATTCTGGTCGAAGAAGGCGGTCAGGCGGCGAACCTCCGCACGCCCCGCCGCCGTGCCGGAGATGAGCGGGAATTTCTCTACCGTTTCCTCGAAATATTCGCAGATCGCCTGGCTGTCGATCAGGGTGATGCCCTTTTCCTGGTCGACCACCACCGGGGTGGTGCCAGCCGGATTGAGATCCAGAAACTCATCCCGCATTTCCCAGGGAGATTCGCGCACCAGATCATAGCCGATGCCCTTCTCACCAAGCAGCAGACGGACCTTGCGGGAGAAGGGACAGAGCGGAAATTGGAAAAGTTGCCACATATGATCTTCTGTTAGGCCGGGGCCGCACGATCGGAAAGGCGCAAAAGTACAGAAACGCGGCGAAACGCGCATCGCCCCTTTAAGTCGTGCTGCGCGCCTCCTACAACCTGCTGCAAGCGCATGGAATTTAGCGCACAGGAAAGGATAGCTGGATGTCTGACGATTTCTTCCCGGTTCCCTCCCAATGGGCCGCCGAGGCCTTGTTGGACCGGGAAGGCCGCGCGGCCGATTATGCACGCTCGATCGAGGATGCCGATGCCTATTGGCTGGAACGGGCGCGGCGGCTCGACTGGATCACGCCGCCGACCAAGGCCGATGAAAGCAGCTTCAACGAGGCGGATTTCGGCGTCAAATGGTTCGCCGACGGCGCACTGAACGTCAGCGCCAACTGCATCGACCGGCATCTGGCGACACGCGGCGACCAGGTCGCCATCATCTGGGAACCGGACAGCCCCGAGGCGCAGGTGCGCCGCTACACCTACAAGCAGGTGCATGAGGAGGTCTGCCGTCTCGCCAATGTGCTCAAGGACGCCGGCGCGCGGAAGGGCGACCGGATCACCATCTATATGCCGATGATCCCCGAGGCGGCCTTTGCCTTGCTGGCCTGCGCGCGGATCGGCGCGATCCACAGCGTCGTGTTCGGTGGCTTTTCGCCCGAGGCGCTGGCCGGCCGCCTGGTCGATTGCGATTCGACCATCGTCATCACCGCCGACGAAGGGCGGCGCGCGGGCAAGACCGTGCCGTTGAAGGCCAATGTCGACGCCGCGCTGGCCGAGGCGCCCTGTGTTCGCAAGGTCGTCGTCGTGCGGGCGACCGGCGGCGACATCCGGATGAAGGATGGCCGCGACATCTGGCTGCACGAGGCGGCGGCGCGAGTGTCGCCCGACTGCCCGCCCGAGCCGATGAATGCCGAAGACCCGCTGTTCATCCTCTATACCTCCGGCTCGACCGGCAAGCCCAAGGGCGTGCTGCATACCAGCGGCGGCTATCTGTTGTGGGCGAGCCTGACGCATGAGCTGTGCTTCGACTATCGGCCCGGCGACATATGGTGGTGCGCGGCCGACATCGGCTGGGTCACGGGCCACAGCTATATCGTCTATGGCCCGCTGGCGAACGGCGCGACGACGCTGATGTATGAAGGCGTGCCCAACTGGCCGACGCCGGCGCGCATCTGGGAAGTGGTGGACAAGCATCAGGTCAACACCATCTTCACCGCCCCCACGGCGCTGCGCGCGCTGATGAAGGAGGGCGACGACCATGTCCGGTCGACCAGCCGCGCTTCGCTGCGCGTGCTGGGCACGGTCGGCGAGCCGATCAATCCCGAAGCCTGGCGCTGGTATCATCATGTCGTCGGCGAGGATCGCTGCCCGATCATCGACACCTGGTGGCAGACCGAGACCGGCGGCGCGATGATCGCGCCGATGCCTGGCGCCACCGACCTGAAGCCGGGCAGCGCGACCCTGCCGATGCCCGGCGTCATTCCCCAGATATTGGACGGTGACGGCGCGGTGCAGGAGGGGGCGGCCGAAGGCAATCTGGTGATCGCGGGCAGCTGGCCGGGCCAGATGCGCACGGTGTGGGGCGACCATGATCGCTTCTTCCAGACCTATTTCACCACCTTCCCCGGCAAATATACCACCGGCGACGGCGCGCGGCGCGACGCCGACGGCTATTACTGGATCACCGGCCGGGTGGACGATGTCATCAACGTGTCGGGCCACCGTATGGGCACGGCCGAGGTGGAGAGCGCGCTGGTGCTGCATGAAAGCGTCGCCGAGGCCGCAGTGGTCGGCTTCCCGCACGACATCAAGGGTCAGGGCATCTATGCCTATGTCACGCTGAACGCGAACGAAGAGCCGAGCGATGACCTGCGCAAGGATCTGGTGAAATGGGTGCGGACCGAGATCGGCCCGATCGCCACGCCCGACGCGATCCAGTTCGCGCCCGGCCTGCCCAAGACACGTTCGGGCAAGATCATGCGCCGCATATTGCGCAAGATCGCCGAGGGCGAGGTGTCGGCGCAGGCGCTGGGGGACGTTAGTACACTTGCCGACCCGTCGGTGGTGGATAATCTGGTCGCCAATCGTCAGGGATAGGAAAAGACGCGCCGGATAAGGAACTTATCGCGCCCGTGCGTATCCTTTCGACATAGCTGTTCGGTGCGGGCGGGGTAGAGCGCGCACCGAACAGGCGAGACTTCCGTAAAAGGAGCAGCCCATGGCCCGTTACACGTCCGTCGCCCGCCTGTTGCACTGGATCATCGCGATCCTGATCCTGGTCAATCTGTGGCTGGGCTTTGCCCATGACAGCCTGCCCAAGGAATGGAAGGTGATGCCGATCCACAAGTCGATCGGCCTGACCGTATTGGCGCTGACGATCCTGCGCATCGTGTGGCGGCTGGGGCACAAGCCACCGGCGCTGCCGGCCGCGATGCCGGGCTGGGAGAAACTGGCCGCCAACCTCACCCATATCGCCTTCTATGCCTTCATGCTGATCGTGCCGCTATCCGGCTGGATCATGTCGTCGGCGGGCGAACGCCCCTTGAACTGGTTCTTCCTGTTCGACGTGCCGAAATTTAGCGTGGCCAAGGGCGATGCGATCCTCGGCATATCGCACGAGGCGCATGAGTTGATCCCCTGGCTGTGGAGCGCGCTGATCATCGTCCACATAGCGGCGGCGCTGCGCCATCATTTCCTGCTGAAGGACGGGGTGCTGCGGCGGATGCTGTGATCCGTCGACGTAAAGTCCCGCCAGCCTGCCCATCAGCCCGTCATCCCAGCGAAGGCTGGGATCTTGTGCCTTCCAGCGCATGATCGCCCGGGACCCCAGCCTTCGCTGGGGTGACGGACATTGGCCTTACACCAACTCGCCGGCGAGCAGGCGCGGGAGGGCGCCGGACTGGCCGCGGGCTTCGGCCATGAAGCGGTTCTTGAGCAGGCTGGTGCGCTGCACGGCGGCAAGGCCGGCGCGGCGGACCAGCGAGGGCAGCTTGCCGGGAATGTCGAACAGGCGAACCAGGCCATCCATCGCGACGCTGGTCATCATCGTGTCGAGCCCACGCCAGCGCTGATAGCGGGCGAGCAGCTGCGCATCGCCCGGATCGAGGCCGAGGCGCATCCCTTCCACCAGCACCTCGACCAGCGCCGCCACGTCGCGGAAACCGAGATTGAGGCCCTGCCCGGCGATCGGGTGGATGGCATGGGCGCTGTCGCCGACCAGCGCGAGGCGGGTATCGGTGATGCGCGCGGCATGGTGGAAGCCGAGCGGATAGGAGGAGCGCGGACCGGCCAGGCTGATCTCGCCCAGGAAGCCGCCGATGCGCTTCTGCATTTCGGCGAGCCAGGCGCGTTCCGACAGCTTGAGCATCGCCGGCGCCTGATCGGTGGGCACGGTCCAGACCACGGCGGATCGGGTGCCCGGCAGCATCGGCAGCAGCGCGAGCGGGCCGCCGACATAGAAGATTTCATAGGCGGTGTTGGCGTGCGGCACTTCATGGTCGATCGCTGTGACCATGGCGGTATGCTTATACTGCCAGCGGGTGGTGTTGATGCCCGCCGCCTCGCGCGTGGGGCTGTTGCGCCCTTCCGCCGCGACCAGCAATGCGCTGTGGATCGTCGCGCCGTTCTGCAGCGTCAGGGTGACGCCATCGGCATTGCGATCGACATGGACGGCGCGATCGGGCTGGAAAAGGGTCAGGTTTTCGGCCTCGGCGGCGGTCTGCGCCAGCGCGACACGCAGGTCGCGATTGGGGAACATCGTCCCCATCACGCCATCATCCGCGTCCGGCACGAAGTCGAGCGCGCCCGGCTCCAGCCCGTCGCTGACCCAGATGCGGTCGATCGGGCAGCCCTTTCCTTCCAGATGAGCGCCGACGCCGATCGCCTGAAGCATGGCATGGCTGGTCGAGCTGATCGCCGAGACACGGCCGTCGAAACCGGCGGCCGTGGCCTGCACGGGGTCTGCCGGATCGATCACGGCGCATTGCACGCCATGGCGCGAAAGAGCGATGCCCAGGGTGAGGCCAACCAGGCCCCCGCCAAGAATGACGACGTCGAAGCGTTGCATGGGGATCTGTCTAGGCGCTTGAGAGCGCTTTGAAAAGCATCGCCCCCGCTTTCGGGGTGAAAGCGGGGGCGACAAATTGTCTCAGAGCCTGTCTTGAATCTCATGCGTAACGAGCGATGCGCCTGATGAGGACGACGGCGGCAGCTGCATATAGAAGTGCAGTTGCGGATTTGATG